>JAVEWV010000007.1:0-161536 GCA_034004365.1 Phycisphaerales bacterium | reverse complement strand
CGCCCCTCGGGCGTGACGGTGGACACGTCATAGGTGATGAGCACGTGCATGTGCGTCGTGGTTCCGTGTGTGGTGTGTGAGGGATGGCGGCGGGGTCATGTGCTGAGCATGACGGGTCACTTCCAGCTGAAGGGCGGGTAGGCATCGAGGTCGCCGCGGATGTGGCGGGCGAGCAGTCGCGCCTGGAGGTGGACGAGGAGGCCGACGGTGGTCTTCTCGTTGAGGAATGGGTGGGTGATGGTTTCGAGCTTTCGTTTCTGGTATGCGGCGACGACCTCGCGGCGGGTGGCGTCGGTCATCTCGACGGCGCCGGATTCTGTGACGACGAATCCCGAGGCCTTGACCTGCCCGAGGTTGATGAGCGAGAGGGCGAGGCGATCGGCAAGGAAGGCGCGGAACTCCTCCATCATGTCGAGCGCGAGGCCCGGGCGGCCAGGGCGATCGACGTGGAGGAATCCGACGGCGGGGTCGAGGCCGCAGGATTCGCAGGCGGTGCGGGCATCGTGCGCGAGGAGTGCGTAGAGGAACGAGAGCAGCGCATTGACACGATCGAGCGGTGGGCGACGAGAGCGATTGTGGAAGGCGAATGCCGTCCGGGCCGCGGACGACGTCGGGCGGAGCAGGTCGTTGAAGACGGCGAAGTAGGTGCTCGCGGCATCGCCCTCGACGCCGCGGAGCGCGTCGACGCTCTGAGCGGTCCGGGCGGCATTGATTGAGGATGCGAGGTCGTTGGCGGCGCGGATCAGGCGCTGCGCCGCGTCGGCGTCGGGATGCTCGCGGGCGGCTCGGAGGAGCACGGTGCGGGCGTTGGCGAGCTTGGCGAAGAGGATGGAGCGGACGACGGGGGCGGCGCGGGCGGGATCGTCGGCCCAGCGGTATTGCTCGCGGCGAAGGAGGACGTTGCCCGTGGTGAAGCCGGAGCAGCGTGCGAGGAAGCGGCCGTGCTCGGTGCAGAACGAGATGGCGACGCCGACGGTGGCGCAGGCACCCAGGAGCGCGGGGCTGGCGCCGACGCGACCAAAGCAGACGATGCCGCCCAGGTTGTGGAGCGGAAGTCGGAGCTTGACCTCGTGCCCGATGCGAACGGCAACGGCGTCACCGTCCTTGGCGAGGTAGGCGTCCTGTGTGAAGACGAAGAGTGTGTTGAGGTGGTGTTTCATAGGCTAAGGGCATGGAGTGAACGACTCAATTCGCGATCGGCGAACTCGGCGACAGAGGTGAGTGGTTGCGTTGCACCCGGCAGGCAGAGGTTGACGAGCGAGCAGCGTTCGCACTTCTTCTCACGCGTGGCACGCGGGGTGTGGCCTGACTCGATCATGGCGCGGCATCGCTCGATGGTGTCGAGCGTGCGGGCGCGGAGGGAGTCGTCGAAGGCGACGTCGAGGCGTCGGCGGGTCTGCCCGTAGAAGATGGCGCCGAGGGGCGCGCCGCCGGGCGGGAGCCTGAGCATCTCTTCCAGGCAGAACGCCTGCGCGCAGAGCTGGACGCGATCGGCGTCGTGCTTCTTGGGGCGCCCTCGCTTGTACTCGATCGGGAATGGGATGGGCGATGCGGGTGAGGGCTCAGGTAATCCTGGCGGGGCGAATTCGCGCGGGGGATCGTGGAACTCGACCACGTCGGCCTTGCCGTGGATACCCAGGGCATCGCAGACGAGTGAGAGCCCACGCGTGACGCGCACGCCGGGACGCGACTCGGCTCGCCCGGCGCCTCGGGGGCCGCGTTCATCGGCGTGGGCGCGACGATGCAGGCGCGAGCCCTCAACGGTGAGGCGATTTTCAGCCCAGAGTCCTTCGACGTGGATGAGCGCGCACTGGCGGGGACAGAACAAGAAGTGCTGGAGCGCGGAGATAGGGATCGATTCGCGCTGCATGGCGTGCTCGTTCTGACGAAGCTACAACCAACGTTCGATCGTGACGCCCTTCGGCAGGCTGGACTCATCGACGGTGATGGCGAAGTCGGCCTTCGACCGCGGGGGACGATTGCCCGTGGTGGCGGCTTCGGTCGTTGCGGCGACGCCCTCGACGGGCGTGCAGCGGACGCGAGAGAAGAGCTGATCCGCACGAGCGTTGCCCATCGGGCTGTCGTGGCGGAACGCGATGATGGCGACGGGAGTCATGACGCCGCGCGCGGCGGAGCGATCATGCTCGAACATGTTGGCGAGGGCTTCTTTGAGGAGGGCGAGGTCGTCCTCGGAGAAGCCGGTGCCGTTGCGTTCAGGGTCGGCGAGGAGCGGGTTGATGAACATGGTGGTGCGATAGAGGGCGTAGGGCAGGGTGTACTTGCGTCCCATGGTGCGGTTGCCACCGTCCTGGGCCTCGGACTCGCGCTTGGTGGTGACGGCGCAGCGAGTGACGGAATGCTCTTGTGTGAAGATGGGATGGACGCTCCGTGCGATGGCGAGCTGGATGGGGCCGCGGACCTGACCGCAGTTGACCTCGGTGGTCATGACGGCGCCGAAGGCGCGGATATCGAAGAAGTTCTGGCACATCCACGCTGTGAGTGCGCGAGCCTTCTCGACGTCCTTGGTGGCCTTGGAATCTCCCGGCTTGAGCTTGAGCGCTTCGTAGGCCCGCGCGTGCTGATCGTTCAGGATGGCGCGCTCCTTGACGTAGATTTCGTGGGGCGGCTTACCGGCGTGTTTGAGGGCGACGTAGTTGCGGAGCTTGCGTTTCAGGCAGACGTCGGTCACGAGCCCGTGCTGGGTCTCGGGATCGATGCGCGGCAGATTGGCGGCGTCGGGATCGCCATTGGGATTGCCGTCGGTGACATCGAAGAAGATGGCAACGTCGTAGCGATTGGCGATGGCTGTGTCGGTCGCGGGCATGTGGGCCTCCGGATGGGCGATTGCTCGGGGAATTATTCGGCCGCGGCTTCGGGCTTCGCGAAGTAGAACTGCCTCTGGTGGTAATATCCGATGGCGAAGAGGCCCTGATCCTCAAGCGAGAGGATGCGGGGGAAGCCGTGGATCTGGTCCATGATGGAGCCGAGCTCCTTGTCTCGATTGACGCGTTGGCCTGTCACCTCGATCTTCGCGAGGTGGTGGGGATGGAGCTTGAGGAGCAGGCGGGGGAACACGCTCGCGGGCGTTGCGCTCGCGGCGCCATAGAAGCTGTCCTTGATCGTTCGGTTGATTTTGCCGAGGGCATTCCTCTGCGTTTCTTCCAGCACGGCGAAGAGCCTGCCGAGGAGGTACGGAGGATCAGAGCGGTTGAGGTCGAGTGACACGGGCACCTCCCGGTGATGATTGCGGACGAGGATGGCGCGGATGATGGCGCAGCGACGGTGCTGTGCATCACGGAAGTCCTTGCGCGACTCCTGGTCGGCGAGGCCCTCGATGCGGACGCGCGTGATGATGCCGGCGAGCAGGGCGCGTGGGTAGGGTTGGCCCGTGAGGACGGCGCGGGCGAGATCGGCGGCGAGCGTGGGAATGACGCGGTCCGCGTCGGGGAACCCGCCCTTGGGTGGCGCTGTCTCGGCCACGAGGCGTGAGATCGATGGCACGGGATCTTGATCGTTTGACGGTTCGATCCGCAGCGCGTCGGCGTGCTGACGCACGCGGTCGGAGATCGCCGAAACGGTGGACGTGAGCCAGAACCGCACGCTGAGGCGCGACGCGTTCGGAGAGAGCCCGAGCACATAGAAGGGTGTCTGGGGATCCAAGCTGTCCGCGAGCGGCTGTCCGGCCCGGAGGCGGCGCATCATGTCGCCCAGCTCTCGATCCGAGATGGACGCCTTGGCTCGATCGTCAAAGAGGAAGGACAACATGGTGTCGAGCAGTCCCGCGTCCTTGCGCGGGGCGTCCACCCAGAACACGTAGGTATCGCCGGCGATGCGGACGCGGTGCGCATCGCTCGTCGTCAGGAAGCCGAGGCTTGTGCAGTACTTGAACGCGTCGGCCTCGGACACGGGGGCGTTGTGGCCCTGTGATTTGCCGAAAGACTCAAAGGAATCCTGGTTGAACGAGACGATCGTCGCTCCCGACGACTGGGCGCCGAGTACACCCTTGATCTTGGGTTCGTGCAGGCGAGCGATTCGGGACGGGACGCCGCGGGCGAGGTCGGGCGCAACATGGGCGTCCGCCGAGTCGGTGGCTGCATTCTGCTGCGCGTCCCACCACGCTCGAACGCTGGCGTGATCGTGTACGTACGCCTGCTCGCCCGCGATCTGGAACACGCCGAAGTTCGTGGTCATGTCGGCGAGTTCGGGGTGGCGGGCGGCGTGCGAGGGATCCCAGGAGCGGAGGAACGCGCAGACGGCACGGAAGCTCGCGTCGTCGATCGCGGATTCGAGCGAGAGATGGTGGGAGCGGAAGGCCTCGAAGCACTCGCGCGTGCGCTCCGGCTTGGGATCGTCGGGTTTGAACCCCAGCATGTACGCCGCGTTGTCCCACAGGAAGCACGGGTTGATGCCGGACCCTGTGGGCTTGCTCTGTCCGGGCAGCACGACTTGCGCCGCCCGCTCGACGTACTTCACTTCCGTCGGGTCGGCCGACTTCTTCTTCGACCTGCTCACGACGGGGATCCGCACCGACACCGGCTGGAAGGCGACGAGCGTGCCGTCCGGGCGGAGCACGACCTTGAAGCTGACCTGCTGCCTGCTATAACCGAGCGGCGCAAGGCCCGAGTCGGGATCCTCGGCAAGGCGGTCGTAGAGCGACACGAGGGCGGGGATGATCACGCGCGGACCTCCGGATGGTCCAGCGGCGGAACGTCGATCACGCCGGATCGCATTACGGCACGGAAGAAGCGGGCGGTGGGCGTGACGCGGAGCCCGCGTGAGCCCTCGATGACCGAGCCGTCCGGATCGGGGGTGAACTCGATGTCGTGCAGCATGTAGCCCAGGTCGCGATCGCCCTCGGGCGTGCCCGCGAGCGGCGAGGGCGGCACGGGACTCTCGACGAGCTCAAAGTCCGCGACCAGCTCGCGGCAGCCCAGATACGGACGCTGGAAGCACTGCCCCGCCCGGGCACGCCGATTGAACTGATCGAGGTGTTTCGCTTCGGGCCGGGGGTTATCCGTGTCTTCCGGCGTTCGCAGTTCGAAGTGCGCTTCAATGATGTAGTTCACGTCGCGCAGCATGATCGACGCTCGCTGCTGCCGATCGTCCTCGACGACGATGCCGAGCGCGCCCGAGCCGGCCCGCATTGCGGTAAGCGCGGTGCGTTCCGGGATCTTGCTGCCGAGCTCGTTCCTGCGGATAGAGAGGAAGCGGACGGGGCTCATGACGTGGATGCGGTCGATGACCCAGCGGATCTGCGGTTTCCAGTAGATCGCCTCGACGATGCCACGCGCAGCCGAGGGAGTAATGACGTCGTAGGAAACCCGCTCGGCCTTCATCTCGGGGCGGGTGAAGCAGGCAAGTGGCCCCCAGACACGCAATGCAACGCCGAACTGCCCCATGAGCCCTCCCACGACTTTCGGTCCGAGCCCGGCCTGCAACACCGGACGGTGCGCGAACTTAGGTCGCGATTTAGATGACGTGCCCGCCGGAACGGGCGTCCTCGTCCAGCATCAATCCAACATCGGGTGAGTATAACGAACTTTCTGCGAACGTCGTGAGCACTGCCGGCCCAAGTTCTGTGCGCAAGGCGTGCCCCTCTTGGACGAGGTCGTCCACGACTTTGTGGGGCACGTTGATGGTGAAGGGCTGGGCCTGGCGGAGCAGGGATGCAACCGACTGGGTGGTATTGAGTTGGACGCGGTAGATCCGCTCGCGGAGCGAGGAGCCCCGATCGTCGTAGGGCACGACGAGGGGCGTGGAGTACCCATCGTCGATGAGCTTGAAATGGGCGGCGGCCTCGCGGAACTGGAGTGAATCCTTCTTCAGGAGATTCGTGATGCCCACGCGACGGCCATCGCTGCCCACCGGGCCGTCCCACATCGGATCGGGACCGCCCCTCTCCCAAACGTACTGCCGGAAGTAGTGCTCGATGGTCTCAAGATCGAGCAGGTCGACATGATCTGCGCCGCCGCGCGCCGCAATGATCTGGCGCGTCACGCCGATGGCCTGCTCGATCGAGGTCGGGATGCGAGGCGGATCGGCGGGCTCGAAGACACAGACCTCGCCTTTGGCCAAAGCGCCGTGGCGATTGCAGCGACCGGCGGCCTGCACGATCGAATCCAGCCCGGCCAGGGCACGGTAGACGATCGGGAAATCAATGTCGACGCCAGCCTCAACGACCTGCGTGCTGACCACCCGGCACTCATCGGAGCTTGCCAGCCGCGCATGGATTTCTTTCACCCGATCCGCGCGATGGGCGGGACACATGAGCGCGCTCAGATGGAGTGCGTCCGGGCATTGCTCACGCACACGATCGAAGAGTCGTCGCGCGTGGCGCCTGGAATTGACGATGACGATCGCCCGCTTGGACCTCATCAATGCTTGGGCAATATCTTCGTCTGGGAGGATGCCGGCGAACCTCACGCGAACACGCCGCATTGATCGAGCCATGGCCGCGGGGTCGGGCACGATCTCGTGGACGTCACGAAGCCCGATCGGGAACTCGGGACGATGGCGTACCGCCGGCATTGTTGCGGTGCACACGACGATGCTCGTTCCATACGACACGGTAAGTTCTTTGAATGCCGCAAGCGTGGGGCGCAGCAGGTCCACGGGCAGCGCCTGCGCCTCATCCAGCACGATGACCGAACGGGCGAGGCGATGGAGCCTGCGGCAATCGCTTGTGCCGCATGCGAAGAGCGATTCGAGCAGGCGCACGTTGGTGGTGACAATGATCGGTGCGTCCCAGTTCTCGGAGGCGTTCTGACGCCAGCGTTCGATCCGCGCCTCGCTGTCCTGTAACGCGGCATCCGCTTGCGACGCGGGGGGTTGGAAGGCAGAATGGTGCTCCAGCACGCACGATGGGCCGAACACCTGCCGGAACTCGCGGGCAACCTGTTCGGTCACGCTGGTGAAGGGCAGGGCGTAGATGACACGCGTCAAGCCGTGACGAGAGGCATGGTTAAGGGCGAAGGCCATGGACGAGAGCGTCTTGCCCGCACCGGTCGGCGCCGTCAGCGAGAAGATGCCCGGCGGGCAGAGGCTTGCCGTGCGGCATGATTCAAGGAGTTGCGATCGGACGCGCGACACGACCTCGCTTGCGGGCGTTCGTTGCTTGGAGAGGGTCGCGAGGTGCTCGTCGAGCCGAGCCCGCAGATCGATCAGCGAGGAGTATGGCTGCTCGCGCTCCTTTGCTGCATCGGGATCACTGAAGCGTTCCGACTCGATGCGGTCGGCATCGACGAGGCACGAAAGCAGCATGCGGGTCAGCAGCGAGAGCCGCAGTGGCGAGTCGCCACCGGACTCAACGTACCATGAGGGGAGCGGTGGAGTGGGCGGCTCTGTGATGTCGGCTTCCGCACGCTCGATGGCGTCGCGGATGGCGTGGCTTGCTTTGGCACGGCCCAGGCGGATCGCGAGGCACGACCCATCGCTACTCTGCGGCGTCCCAAAGTCGGCAAGCCCAGCATGATGGCCGGCGATGGCGAATGCCAGCGCCAGTGCCTGGTCTTCATTCTGCATTCTTTGTATGGCATGCCATGCTCCGGCGGTGGAGTGGTCAACCCGGGGCGCTTGGAGGCCGCGAGCCATCCGCAGGAGCCGCTCCTGGAACGCAGGCGAGTGCTTCCCGAGATCGTGCCAGAGCCCGGCAACCCGCCCAAGATCCGCGGCGTCAAACGAACGTGCGAACTCCGATGCACGCTCGGCCACGGCGTTCAGGTGGTCCTTAAGGTCCTCCCAGTCCTCTGGGTTGGGCCCCTTCGTGTGGGCGTACATTTCGAACAGAATAGCGGCGTCCGTTCGTGGCGTTGACTTGCGAGATCTTCGTGCCCCTTGGTGTTGGGTACATAGTGCCGGGTGTGAAATGGAGCGGCGCACATGCGCATGGGTACACGGCTCACCGGATCGCTCGTTCCCTCGCCGCCCATGTGCGCCAGGCTTGGCTGGTGCCGTTGAGGGCGATCGATTCGAGCCGGGCGCGGGTGTCGTCGTTGGCGCGGGTGTGGCGGAGCTCGCAGCGGGTCAGGGCCTGGACCGCGTGCATGTCGCCCGGCTGGACGTCCAGCGCCGAGCGGTAGGCGTCGAGCGCGTCGTCGATGCGTCCGGCGCGCTCGAACACCATGCCGAGGTTGACGCGCGGATCGGGCTGGGCGGGCATGAGCCGTCGCGCGGCGTCGAACCGCGTCGCGGCCTCGTACAGGTCATCGCGATTGAGCGCGATCACGCCGAGGTTGTTGTGGGCGGGGCCGTTGAATTCGTCGAGCCGGAGCGCCTCGCGGAGCATCTCCTCGGCCTTGTCTGGCTCGGTGGGGATGAGCTCCGCGGCGCGGCGGGTGAGTTCCTGGGACCGTTGCGGATCACGAGGAATTGGATCGTTCCGAGACGTATTTGCGCAGCCGATGGCGCACACAACAAGCAACGTGCAGAACGTACACGATCGCAGCACGTGACCGATGCGCCACGAGACTGATCTGCCAACACAGGTCATCAACGAACGCTCCCCTCGATCGTGAGCACGGCCCGCGCGGGCACGTCCTGGCCCGGAGCGGCGTCCTCGTCGCGACCACGCTCAAGGTCGATCGCGCGGAACGCGAGGCCGGGCTCGGCGTCGCTCCATGTGGTCAGCAGGCGGCCGAGCTGCGGGAGCGTCACCCCGGACAGCACGACCGTCGCACGCTCGTCGGTCGTTGCGTTCGTTCCCGGGATCGGCGCCGGGGTCACGCTCACGAGCGAAGCGGGATCGATCCCGGCGCGGGCGAGTGCGCGCGCGGCGCGTTCGGCGAGCGAGCCTCGCTGTGGTTCGCTCGGCGTGCTCGGGTTGCGGTCCGGCACGAGGCCATCGAGATCGGCGGTGATCGTGGCGGCCTCGGCGGTGTCCTGCGCAGCGAGATCGAGCTGCACACGGGCCCGCGCGAGATCGCGCTGCGACCGCAACGCGCGGGGCGCAGAGAGCCATGTCATGACGAGCGCCGCCACGATCGCAAGCGTCCAGACGCTTCGGATCATCATGCCGGTGCTCATGGCTCGGACTCCCGGGCCCGTGGAAGTACCTGGGGGGTCATTTCCAGTGAGATCCGCGTGAGCGTGCCGTCGGGTCCGCGCTGCGCGGCGAGGCGGGGGCTGGCGATCGCCCATCCTTCGGGCGCGTGCAGGCTCGCCAGGAGTTCGGCGGGATCGGCGGTGGTCACGATCGACAGGCCGATGGACTCCTCGCCGATCGAGATCCGCTGCAGCTCCGTGCTCTCTTGATGCGCCCCAGACCACATCGACAGCACCGAAGCGAGCGTGCGATCGGCGTGCGGGCGCGCGCCGCGATCACGGTGTGCGCGGGCCGTGGCGCGGAGCGTGTCGAGCGCGTCCCGACGATCCAGCGGATCGGCGGGGAGCCCCGCGGCATCGAGCAACGCCACGCGCGCAGCGTCCAGCTCCCGCGCGGCGTCGCTCCATCGGTCCGCGCGTTGCGACAGGCCCACGGCGAGCATGACGGCGCAGAGCACCATGAATGATGCCATCGCGGCGTGTTGAACGAGCCTCGCTCGCTGATGCGCTCGCGGCTCCAACCGCCCGCAGAGGAGTTCGAGCTCGTGCGGATCGACCTCGACGCCCAGGCACGGCGGTAGCGCGACGGGCGTGAGCGAGCGGATCGACGGATCGAGTGCGAGCAGGTCTTCGATTGGCGCGGCGCACACGACGAGCGGATTGCCAGAGCCCGTTCCGGGGGCGGCGGCTCGGGACGTCACACCAACGGCGTGCAACTGTTCGATCGGCGCGGGGATGTCGGGCGCGACGCGCGCGAGCAGGCCCGGCGGCAGCGGGCCGCGTCGGCGCCAGCCGGGCTCGCTCACGACCACCCAGTACAACCGCTCAGCGGGCCAGCGCAGCGACGAGGTCCCGTCGCTCGGCGCATCGGGGATCGCGCTCACGGCGCACCTCCTCGCCCGGACTCCTTTGAACTAGCCGGCTGTGTTTGGATGCGATGAACGCCCTCGCGATCGCGGATGGTGATCCCGTTGTCGTCGATGGACTCGATCGTGCGTCCGTGCGGGAGTTCGTCACCAACCACGAGCGTGCGGAGCGCGTCGGCGCTCGGGTCGTACGCAACGGCACGCATCGGCTCGCCGCGCAGGATCGCGACGATCTGCAGATCGAGCCTGGGCAGGGGCGGTGGTTTCTGGGGAGGCGGGGTTTCCGGGGGCGGGGGTTCTTCCGGGGGGGGAGCGACCCAGATGGGCAGTCGGAACGCGGCGTCGTCACGTGCGGTGGCGGTTGTGGATGTGGGCGCCGCGTCTCGCTCGCTCATCGCGCGAGCCACGATCACCGACGCGGACTCCGCGGGCGGGAGCGGGCGCACCGACCACCATCCGCACGCGATCAGCATCACGGCGAGCGCTGCGATCACGAACATGCTCGCGCGCGCGGTCATGGCTCGTCCCCCGCGTCGATCACTCGTGCGATCTCCTCCATCGAGGTCACGCCGCGGGCGACGAGTTCCTCGCCGGCCTCGCGGAGCGTGCGCATGCCGCGGTCGCGCGCGGCCCGCGCGATCACGGTGGCGGGCTCACGCTGCACGACGTGGCGCCGGACAGCCTCGTCCATCACCAGAAGCTCGAACACGCCGGTGCGGCCCATGTAGCCGGTGCCCAGGCACTCGGGGCATCCCTGTCCGCGGCAGGGCGCGTGCACGCGGCGGACCAGGCGCTGCGCGAGCGCCGCCGAGAGCGAGGACGAGACCAGGAACGGCTCGACACCGAGGTCGAGCAGGCGCGTGACGGCGCTCGCCGAGTCGATGGTGTGCAGGGTCGAGAGCACGAGGTGCCCGGTGAGGCTCGCCTGCACCGCGATTTTCGCAGTCTCGTGGTCGCGCACCTCACCGACCATGATGACGTCGGGGTCCTGGCGAAGGATGTGACGCAGCCCCGCGGCGAACGTGACGTTCTTCTTGGGATCGACCTGGGTCTGGCTGACCGCGAGGCCCGCGCCCGAGAGGTCGTACTCGACGGGGTCCTCGATGGTCATCATGTTGAGCTCGCACCCGCGCACGGTACCACCCGCGTTGGAGGCGCTGACCCAGGCGAGCGTGGCGTAGAGCGTGGTGGTCTTGCCGCTGCCCGTGGGCCCGGTCGAGAGGACGATGCCGCTGGTGCGTGCGCACTGGGCGAGGTAGCGGCGCTGCATGTCCTCGGCCATGCCAAGCGCGCCGAAGCTCGACAGGTGCGGGGCGCTCGCGGGGTCGAGCACGCGGATGACGAGACGCTCGCCGTACGTGCTGGGCAGCGTGCTGACACGCAGGTCGACGCGCCGGCCCGAGCCGCCCACGCTGACCGCGGCGCGGCCGTCCTGCGGGGCGCGGCGTTCGGCGATGTCGAGCCCGGCCATGACCTTGACGCGGCTGACGACTGAGGACGCGAGCTGCGCGGGCAGCTCACGCACGGTGTGCAGCGTGCCGTCCAAGCGGTAGCGCACCAGCGTGCGGTCGCGGACGGGCTGCACGTGCACGTCGCTTGCGCTCCGGCGCAGCGCCTCGAACAGGAGCAGGTCGACGAGGCGGACGACGGGAGCCTTGCCATGCGTCGAGAGCAGGTCGCCCTCGGCCTCGCGGAGCGCCGCGTCGAGATCGCGGGCAACGTCACCAGAGCCCTCATTGCCCTGGATGGCGATAGCGGGAGCGTCGGACGATCGATCGACCCGCGCGTTGCGGTGCGCATAGGCCCGGTCGATCGCGGCGGCGAGGCGGTCCGAAGGCACGACGTGCGTCGGCAGCGGCTGGCCGATCCGTACATCCGCGCCCATGCCGAGCGCCACGCCGATATTGAACACGATGAGCGCCGGCGTGCGGTCGGACGTGAGCAGCACGATGCGCGGGCTGTCTGCGATCGGGCCGGCGCGTTCGGATGGGCGCTCGTCGGGTTCATCCGAGCCAACGTCGTTGCGCCCGACTTCCACACCGAGCACAAGGTGCCGACGCGCGAACTCGTGGTCGATGCGGTCCAGGAACAGCGCGCTCGCGACTGCGTGGTCCGGATCGAGCGGCGCCACGGGCCGCGCTGTGTCAGACGCATCGGGCATGCGTTCGTCCGACGGCTCGGCATCGCCCCCGGCTTTGGCCTTCAGAGCGGGGGCTCTTCCGGGGGTTCCGGGGGCGGGGCTCATTTGAGGATCCTCGGCTCGAGCGCCGGCCAGCCGTCGTCGACCTCCAGCTCGCGTGTATAAGTAGAAGAGAGATACTTGAGGTCCTCGAACCCGCGGGCGCGGAGCAGTGTCGCGCGGATGAACACGTAGAACTTCGAGCCCGAGTTCGAGATCGCGCGGCTCTTGAACGCCTCGCCCAGGATGGGGATGTCGCCCAGGATCGGCAGTTGCGACACGCTCTTCGAGCGGTCTTCGAGCTCGATCCCACCCACCACTACCGTGAACCCGTCGGGGATCGTCGCGACCGCGCGCACGCGGTTCTGCTGGCGCGGCGGCGGCAGCGTGGGGCTCGATGACGCACCGAGGAACGAGCTGAGCGACACCGCATACTCAAGAAGGAGATGCTCGCCCTCGCCGATCTGCGGGCGGAGCGTGACCACCGTGCCCGCATCCTGCGTGCCACCGAACGAGGTGGTCGACACGGTGTTCGACGCGTTCACGCTCGCGAACGGCTGCTGCACGACCGACTCCAGGCTCGCCTGCTCGTTGTTGCCGACGAGGAGCCTGGGCATGCTCAGCGAGCGGCCCTCGTTAATGGTCTCCAGCGCACGCACCACGATCGAGAAGTCGCCCGGGCTCAGCACCACGCCGGTGAAGCCCGAGGCGTCGGTGGGACCATCAAGGTCGCCCGTGCCGGTGCGCACGCCGAGCCCGAACAAGGACGACAGGCGGATCTGCGCGTCGTCGTAGCTCGACAGCTTCTCGAGCTCGACGCCGAGCGAGCGGGTCTGGCCCTCGGTAAGCGTGACCATCATGACTTCGAGCATGACCTGCGCCTGCCGCACGTCGAGCGTCGTCAGCAGCGACTCGACCGCGGCCAGCAGCCGCGGCTCGCCCACCGCGATCAGCGTGTTGGTGCCCTCGTCGATAGTCAGCACGAGCGGCCTGTCCCGCGCATCGCCTCCTCGCATGCCTCCGGATGCACTCGGCCGCTGGCGTGAGATGGATGTCGGCGGCGACGGCGGCACATCCCCCGGAAGAGTCCCGTCGAGCGTTGTATTTGTTCCGACCTCACGCCTTTCGCCCGAGCCCGGGTTCAAGAGCGATGCGTCCGCCGGCGAACCCGATGATGGTTCCACCGCGTCGAAGCCCGCGTCGAGCGCACCGATCGCCAGCAACTCCTCGAGGACCGCGCGGACCTCACCTACGGGGCGGTTCTTGACTACGAACGTTCGCACCGGGCGGCGTGCCGAGATTGGCATCGCGTCCAGCCGCGCGATCAGCCGCGCCACTTCTTCATGGATCGCGGGGCTCGCGGTGACGATCAGGCTCTGGGTCAGATCATCGACGACGACCCGTGCCGCGGCGCCAGCTCCCGATCCCTGCACCCCGCGCGCGGGCTGCATGACCTGCTCGATCAGCGCCGCCACATCCGCCACGGTATGGTGCGCCGGGGCATAGGTCATTGTCATCGCCGCGTCGGCGCGATCAAACCCCCGGACGAGATCGACGAGCCACGACACGGACTCCGGCGGCGCGACAACGAGCACCGAGCGAGGATCGGCGCCGATCAGCACCGTGCCCGAGGGTGTCAGGGGCTTTCCCCCGGCCCCGCCGAGGAAAGACTTGTCACGCTCCGTGAGCACCTGCGTCGCGAGCACCGCGGCCTGGTTGCCGCTCACGCTCGACAGCGTCACTTCGCGCACCTCGACGCCCGTGCCGGCGACGTCGATGACACGCAACAGCGCGAGCGCCGTGTCGATGCGGTGCGAGAGATCACAGAGCAGGATGCCGCGGTCGCTCAATGCGGTCGCGCTCCCGCCGGGCTTGGAAAGGACCTTCGACACGGGATCGGTGAGATCACGCGCGGCACGCACGCTCGTTTGCACCACCACGCACTCGAACCCGGGCCGCGGGCCCTCGGGCGCACTGCCGAGATCCCACACCCTTGATGCGTTCGCCGCCTCGTTGAGTCGCACCACGCCGTACGCGTTGCGCCCGGGCAGACGCACGGTCGTGAACCCACGCGCGGCGAGCGTTCGATTGGTCAGCTCCCAGAGCTCCTCGCCGCTGAGCCCGCCGTCGAGGCGGAGCGTCGCCGTCCCCTTGAGCGTGGTCGCGTCGTACTCGATGTTGAGCGCGAGCTGCTGAGCCGCGAGGTCGACAAGCCGCGCCAACTCCACCTGACCCGCGGGAACGATGGAAGGAGAAGGCTGGGCGAGGGCGCGTACGGGCATCACCGCCACGACGATGAAAGACAGGACCACTGCGCATGCGACGCCACGGACCACCCGGCGTAGCACACCGAATCCGTCTCGGAATGGTTCACGCCGGTGCATGGCGGCACAAGGTACCACGCCCCGAGATCGAGCGTGGTTCGCGCACTACTCGGGCTGGTCCAGCCCCGCGAGAGCCTGCGCAATCGCGGCCCGGTTGGTGCTGATGCCCAGGCTGGCGGTGATGAACCCCTGGTCCTGACGTGCCGCCGTGAGGATCCCCGCCAGTTCGGGGTCGAGTTGTGCCCCCTCCCGCGCCGAGCGGCGCTCGGCCGTCAGAGCGACGCCGAGGGTTTCGAGATCGGGGTCGCTCCAATCGAGTGCCGCGTTCGCGGCGTTGCCTCCCAGCGCGGCATGTCGAGCGAATCGTGGGAGTGCGATGCGTTGGTTCGAGCCGATCGCGCCGTCCACAACCTGATGGAACGCCGAGCAGGCGGATGCGCACGCGGCCTCGGCGCTGAACAACGCCTGTGAAGCTTGCGTGAAGGCCGATCGCGCCGCCTCATCCGTCGGCGATTGGATCACCCGCTCGCGTGCGGTGACGAACTCCGCTCGAGCGCTCTCCACCGTCGCGCGGGCCTGCACGAACGCGTCGGTCGCTTCGGAATCTTCGCGTAAATCCGCGACCAACTGCGTGGTTGCGCTCGCGGTGACACCCGCGCCGGCCAGGCTCACATCCGTGACGCCGATCGCCGACAACGCTTCGCGGCACACGTCTCCCGAATTGTCGGTTGCATGGACGTGCGGCACAAGGACTGAGGCGACCATACGCCAAACCAAGGCGATCCCATTCCCCATCTCAGGTGCTCCCGGGAACCGCGGCTGGAGCGGCCCGACGCAATATCCGTTGGAACACGCGCACTGTCAAGCGAGAACTGTCTTGACAGCCGCGCGAAAAGTCGGGAGGCTCTCGCCCGCCCAATTTCGGGCGTTGTAGGCAAAGGGAAACTCTGATGCGCCCTGACTCGCTTGCTCGTGCGTTCCTGGCCCTGCTCGCGTTGGTGCTCGGCGTTACGCCGCGGCTGGGATTCGCCCAGGCGCGGCCGCCGATCGAGCGGCTCATGCGGGAGATACAGCACAGAGCATTTCCGGATAGCGCTGATGGTTGGCCTGCGAACGAGAACGACACCAACGACTGGATCAAGTGGACCCTCAATGACGACTGTGATTGTCCTCTCGGATCCGCCGTGCCTCGGTTCCCGCCAGATAATTTCTTTGGCGACTACATGATGGATCCCGAGTTTGCCGTCCCCATCGTGAAATGTGTACATACGGTATTTATCGCTAAGATGAGCACATTTACCACCTACCTTCTACCAGGCGAAACCTACGCCGGCAAACAACTATCTCCGAGCCGGAGTTGGCCAACACTGCAAACATTTACGAATACATATATATACACGACATATAGTGTGCCCGCAACCACGGGAAGCATCAACGCCGACAACTACGCCGAGGTGGTCAGTGCCATGCTAAACGCGGTGTCAGCAATGAACCGCAGAGCGGTTGGTGTTGGCAATGATGAAGTCAGTCAATCGAGCAAAGGCTTGATTGGGATGCCTCGGCTGCAAAGCAGTTGTCCTGATGAACCGTGTGAACCGTTAGTCGGACCTTGTCCTAATTTTTGCGAATTCCATTGGACACCAGACCCGAGTGTTACCGCTGGTGATTGGTGCAACACGTGGGACGCGAGCGACGATCTCAACATATCTGGAAACACGGCGCATGTCGAATGCGCAATGAATATTGAAGATCCGTGTTTGATAACGACGGATCTATCTGCCCATTTTTCACGTGCTGATTTCGAGTATGAAATATCATCTCCATACCGAGTGGTCGAAGTGTATGCCGCCGCAGGACCATTCGTTGATAACGATTATAATCCTGCCGACAACTGGATGGGATGGGGCCCTGTCGAGAATCAATATGCATCGGACTCCTTGATAATACATCGAATTGGTACGGCTCCGGGTGCGTCGACGACCATTATTGGCTCCGGCACGAGTTCGCTCGGAACAATTTCATGTTCTGATCTTCCGTTCTATGGGGAATGCGACATCATTACCGCACAGTGGGGCTGGACCTTCGAAGGACCGAATACGATCGTTGAGTATCGCTGGCCCGACATCATTCAAGATGGCGGCTGCGAGTTCGGCGTGCCTCCGGTCGAAGTGCCTGATACCGATGAGGGCTCTGGCGACTGTGATGGCGAGGGTGGTGCCGTCGGTGGACAGCGGGCGCCGGGCGGTGGGGCCGCAGGTGGTGTGCAGGGCGCGGGTGGGGGCGGCGGATCGGGTGGCGGCGAACGCCCGGAGATCCCGAACCGCACCGGGCCCGACAAGGCGGGTGACGGAGGGTGCGGCGACTGCCCAGACACAAGCGACCCTGCGACGGGGGAGCCCGTTGAGATCGCTGACGGGCACAAGCTGATCGAGGAGACGGACCTCGTTGTGTCGGTGAGTGGGCCGGACTTCGTGGTCACGCGGCACTACTCAAGCGACCTCGGCATCGGTGTATCGAACCTTCTCGGCAACAACTGGTCGATGTCGATCTTCGCCTACTTGGAAGATCTTTCGGAGACCATGTCGCCGCAACTCCGCCTCTATCCCGGCCACATCCGCCACTCGATCCACTATACCGAGTCATCCACCGATGTCTGGACGCAGGGCGGTCGCGCGTCGACGGCGCGATTCGTCAAGGCGACGGCCAGCTACCAGGAATCGACGGTGGACGTATGGCGCCTGATCGAGCCCGGCGCCTGGAGCAAGGATTTCCTTGCGGCGGGCGCGAACACCGACGAGTTCTTCGACGTCCCCGAAGAGCCGGAGGGCGATGAGGACGAGGTGCTGACGCGTGATGCCATGCTCGGACGCTTGATCATCGAGCGTGACATCTATGAGAACTCCGCGGTCTACGAGTACATCACGCCCTGCGAGGAACTGGTGAGCGACCCCGATCCGCAGAACTGCGAAGGCGCTCCACGTACGGTGAGGCTCACCCGCATTTTGCTGAATCCGGAGTACCTTTCCGACGGGAGCGCCGAGGCGATCATCACGCTCGGATGGTACATGCCCCCAAGCCCGGCACCCGTGGATAGCAATAGCGGAGATGAGCGGTGGGACGCTGCGATCAACGGCAAACTCCGCTCGCTGAACGTGTACCGTCCGCTTGAAAATGGAAACATGATCGCTACGCAACGCGTTGAGTACCTGTACCACGCGGACGCGGGGGGCGCGGCATACCACCCCGAGGCGACATGGGCGTTCTCGGCGGACGTGGGCACCGAGGGCGATCTCGTCCAGGTCAAGAAGTACACACGAATGGACGGTTCGGAGGCGACCTCACCGTACTACCTGACAGCGTGCCAGTACAGGTACCACGACGGCGCCGCGGCCGCGAGCGGCGTGCCGGGAGGCAGCAACGTGGTCGGATCGGCGCATCAACTGAAGTCGATCCTCATGCCCGAGCAGATCGAGTACTACGCGCAGAAGTGGAATCAAGCGAGCATGTCGCCGATGGATGGCGATAAGGCGATGGAGGCGGCGTGCGAGCGATTGCTCACGCTCGATGATCTGGACGAGGCATTTGTCGACACTGACAGCATTCCTCGTGACGTCTGGGAACTGGCCGCGAAGATCCTGAGCTATGGCACGAGCGGATCGTACTCGGACGTCGTCACGACGCAGTACCTTCTCGCGGGCTGCGGGTGTAGCGGGAGCGCGCAGTCAGCGAGGATGAACTACACCTACTTTGCGCCGACCGGCTACAAAGGGCTGAGCATCGTTGAACAGGTGTACGATGGAATGCAGTTTGTTGATTACCGTTCTACACACTTCGACTTGGAGGTGCGTGGAGCAACGACGTTCCTGATCGCGAGTGCGGTCAAGGATCTATCGGGTTCAGGCCGCACCTGGGTCACCGCGTACGAGTACGCCTCGAACACGGACCCCGATCGCAACCTGCTCACCAGAACCTACACGCCGGCGGCGGTCGATGGTTCGGCGTACGTTCCAACTTCGGGGAGCGTGGGGCCGACGATCAGCCTGCGGTCTTCCGGGCTGAGCACGAGCTACGAGTACGACTCTAATTTGCGCCTTTCTGAAGTCCTCATCCATGACGGCGATTCGGACCCCGGCACGCTGGTGCGGCGTATCACCTATTCGACGACCTTTGGCGAGGAGCATCTCGCGTCGAAGGTCGAACAGTTCCGAGTTGCGGGTTCCAGCGCCGCGGACGACATCGAGACGACATGGTACGAGTTCGGCCTCCGCTCGAACGGGTCCCTTGCCTGGCGTCGCACGATCCGCGAGGCCGAACTGGAGAGCGAGAACGGCCCTTCTACGACCGGCGTGACGTACAGCGGGCATGATGTTTACGACGAGTATGAGTTGTACGACGCGGAGGGCGGACGACTCGTATGGGCCGCCGATGCGGATCGCTCGCTCACGTACTACCAGTACGCAGCCGGCACGGACAGCCTCCAGATCATCGTGCAGAACGCGGATCCGTCGGGGCCGAACGGTGATTCATCGCGTGCGCTGAGCGGCGCGGACTTTGAAGGCCTGTCCGTGACCGGATGGGGCACCACGGCGAGCGGCGGCGAACTGGTCTCTATCTCGACGTACGACGCACAGGGAAGGCTGAGGTCGCGCACGGAGCCCTCCGGCGTCGCTCACGCTTACAGCCATGAGTTGAAGTCGATCGAACTGCGCCCTTACTTCTTGTATCCCGCGACCATCAGCCTGCCAATGGCATTGTCGGGAGGGGGCGTGGCGTTCGATGGTCCCGCCACAGTCTCGTGGTCAAATGCTGCTGGCAAGTCGATTGGCGTTAGCACGTATACGCCGCAGACCAGCAGCTACTCCGTGCTTCCTGACCCAGAGACTCCTTTGGATGGGGAGTACGTTCCGATGTTCTCACTGAACACGGAGCTTTCCCGTAATCGGATCTTGCACAGCCACGCGGGGATCGTGCTTGCGAGCCTCCAGTTCCATGATGTTGCCGGAACCGGTTTGTACGCATCTGTCATGGAGTACGACCAACTCGGCCGCGTAACGCGAATCGTTGATGCGATGGGGACCGCGATCGAGCGGGACTACGACGTGCTCAATCGCGTGATCGAGGAGCGCGTCGGGATCGATGAGATGACCCCGACGATGACCACGGTCCGCGAGTATTACTACGACCACGCCCTGGTGATGGGTAATCCCGTGTCCGGCGCGGGCAACGGCAACCTCACGCTCGTGCGCTCGTTCACGGGCGAGAACGGCACGCTCGGAGCCGCAATGCGTGACATCGAGCGGATCTTCGACGAGCGGGACCGGCTCGTGATCGTCAAGGGTCCGCTCCCGCCGTACGACTGGACCGGGTACGACAACCTCGATCGTCCGATCTCGCGCGGTATGTTCGTTGCGACGCCCGACGACCTCGCGGCGCCCACGAACGTGAGCGATCGGACCATGTACTCGACCACGAGCTACGGGCAGCGCGGCATGTCGTTCCGCCAGCGCGTCGCGATCGATCCGACCCAGTCCTCGCCGACGTACCTGGAGACGCACGTCTGGCGCGATCCTGATGGGCGTCCGATCGCGGAGTGGGCCCCCAATGCCCCGGCGAGCAAGCGCGTGTACGACGGCCTGGGCCGCGTGGTCACGACCTACGCGACCGACCGCGGAGGCGACGCACAGCCCGCGACAACGAGCGTGGACTCCCACGCCGACGCGGACGACGTGACGGGCGACATCGTGCTTGAGCAGTCGATGTACACCTACGCGCAGGGCGAAGATCCCTGGACCGGACAGCTCCTGATGGTCACGCACCTCATGCGCGACCACACCGCGACCGGGACCGGCGCAATCGACGGTACGCCGACCAACGTCGCGCCCGTCGCGACCTACACCGCGTTCTACTACGACGACGCGGCCCGGCGCATCCGCACCGCGCAGTTCGGCACCAACCTCGCCAGCGACCAGTTCAGCACCGGTGGCATTGCGCCCGACTGGCCGCCCGGGACGCTGCCCGAATCCGCGTCGTTCACGACCACGCCGCTGATCTCCCGGACCGCGTACGACGAGCGCGGGCTCGTCTCGGTGTCCACCGATCCCAAGGGCCTCGAGACCGCCATCTTCTACGACGACCTCTCCCGCCGGATCGCCGTGGTCGAGAACCGCGATGACGTGGTCCGCTCCGCCCTCGCGTGGAACGGCACACTCGGGCACTGGACGGTGTCCAGCGGCGTGTACGACGCGTCGGATCCCAGCACCGATCGCGTGACCTCGTTCGCCTACGACGCCAACAGCAACGTCGTCAGGCAGGTCGCGCACATCCCCGACATGTCTTCGGGCGAAACTTATCAAGTCACGACCTACGAGTACGGCACCACCGTCGGCTCCGTGGGCACCACCACCAACAGCCTGCTCGGCTCGACCGACCTGCTCGCCGCGGTGGAGTATCCCGATCACGAGCTTGGCGGCGGGTCCGACTCAGGCCGCGTCGAGTATTCGTACAACGCCCAGGGCGAACTGCGATCGGTCACGGACCAGAACGGCACGCTGCACGTCTACGAGCGTGACGCCGTCGGTCGCATCACCTCCGATCGCGTCGACACGTTCGGGACGGACATCGACGACACCGTCACCAAGCTCACGTACACCTACGACGCGTCCGGCCGCCTGCAGCGGGCCCGTTCCTACGCGAGCACCACGCCGCTCAACGAGGTCGCCCTCGCGTACACCCCGCTCTGGCAGGTCGCCAACGTGTTCCAGAACGTCGCGGGCGAGGCCGTCACCGAGTCCTCCGGCGTGCTCACGGTCATCAGCGGCTCGTACGACACGCAGTATCGCTACGCCTCCGCCGTGCCCTCTACCTCCAGCGCGGGAAGCAACTACAGCCGTCTCACCGGCATCCGCTATCCGGCCATGACCGTGTCGCCGAACACGATGGATGTGCAGTACCTCGATCCCAACGTCACCAACCTCGCCGGACGCATCAGCCGCCCCAGCGGCATCAAGTGGAACTTTGATACCGTCGTCATCAACAAGCCCCACGTCCGCTACGAGTACCTCGGCGTCGGCACCCCCGTCGTTGTCGACTACATCCTGCCCGATGTCCAGCTCGACCGCGCCTACTCCCCCGACGGCAAGCGGCGCTCCGCCGGCACCACCACGCAGTCCGCCGGCGTCTACCCCTCGATGGACCGGTTCGGGCGCGTGACGCTCCAGGCCTGGATCGACGGTGAGCTTGACTCCGGCGGATCATTGCCCGACATGCCCCCGATCGTCGCCGAGGCCTACGCCTACGACGAGAACTCCAACCGCATCGCCCGCCTCGACGCCCGCCCCGGCGCCTACGGCAACGCCGCCGTGCCGGGTCGCGACTACGAGTTCTCCTACGACGGCCTCAATCGCCTCATCGAGGCCCGCCGCGGCATCCGCGTTGACACCAGCACCTGGAGCGCCTCGCCGGGCAGCCAGAAGTGGGCCCTCGACATCCTCGGCAACTGGAACACGCACGACTTCGATCTGTTCGGAGATGGCAACTACGCCGACGACACCGGCGATACCACGGAGACCCGCACGCACAACATCATCAATGAGCTGACCCAGCTCCAGTTGACCGCAGTCGGCTCGTCGCCGCAGCCAGCCCAGCCGCTGGAATACGACCTCGCGGGCAACCTCATCTCGATCGACAACGGCTCCGGCGACACTGTCAATGTCTACGACGCCTGGAACCGCTTGGTGCGAACCACCGCCGTGGCAAGCTCCGGCAGCCCCCCGCCGGAGTATGTGCTGTCCGAGCACGAGTACAACGCGTTGCACTGGCGGACGGTGCAGCGTCGCGACACGTCGGTCCCCGCGGACGACACGCTCGACGAGCAACGACTGTACGCCTACTCCGCCGCGTGGCAGGTGCTCGAGGAGCAGATCGACACGTCCTACGACGGTGAGACCCACGCGACCGACGTGCAGACCCAGCAGTTCTGGGGCCTGCGGTACATCGACGACCCGGTCCACCGGCGTGTGGACCGGACGATCACCGGCGGCACGACGACGTGGAACGACTCGACGAAGCGGTACCATGTGACCGATGCCCAGTTCTCGACGGTCGCCATGATCGCCACCGGAGCCGAGAAGGCGACCGTGACCGAACGCACGTTCTACACGCCCTACGGCATGGCCCGCCACAGCTGGCTCGGCGACGTCGATCGGGATGGTGCAATCACGAGTAGTGATTATCTAATTGCACTCAATGCTCAGACGCTAGGACCCGACTTGGGTGACCCAGCTTACCTTGCCGACGCCGATCTTGATAGAGATGGAACGATTACGAGTACCGAAGTCGGCAACATCCTCGCTGCTTCCGGTACGTTTGCGCTTCCCGCGGGCGCGATCTCCGATCCCGCCGGCCCCGACAATCCGTTCGGGTACTGCGGATACCAGATCAATCCTACCACACGACAGTACCACGTCAGATTCCGCGTCTATGATCCAAATTTGGGATACTGGATACAGAGGGACCCCAGTGGCACGCTTAGCGGAGAGTCAGGATATGCTTATGTGGGCTCTCGTCCGTTGGTCGGAATCGATCCATCAGGATTAATCACGAGATGGCTATTCCCTGAAGCAGCAATCATCTCCTGGGTAGCCGCATTTGATGTCAGCAAGTATGCTCGCGATACAGCTGGCTATGCATTATACGGCAACCCCAATACGCAGCGATGGTACGATCCCCGCTTCATCGAGTTGCACCATTTGTACTGGAAGTTCTACGCTGCTCTCTGGGCCACCCATAACCCCGACCCACCTGCGCGGCTTGCCGGCCTGTACGGACCCTTGGTTTGGAACTCGAAGAAGCATCGCGGGTATATCTTTGTCGCCCCGTTGCTCAAGTGCTGTTCAAAGAGCGGACCCGCGATGAGACTCTCGCTTGCTTCATATGGTTCTAATCCAGGGTACACAGATTTCGGTCCATTCGGAGACGATCCTGCTCCAAGACACCCTTCAATAGACGGCACGCCAAGCGTCGCGATCAACGGCAATTGCGCAACAGTTTCCATCGAGATGGCTTCAAGAGTCGGATGGCACGGACAGATCGTCAATCAGATCGTTACTGGAGGCGTCAACGCCCCTTATATCAGCCGCCGGATCGTCTATCGCGTATGTTGCGATGGGTCAAGCACGGCATCTTATTCTGCGACACACTTCCCAAGTCATGCGGCCTATTTAGGGGGATCGCGTCGAAAGATCGCCCCACAGCAAGACGCGCACCAGTTCATTTTCTCTGGCCCCAACGTGGCCGCAATGCGACTGTTCCACAGGGAACACCCCCGGGGTGTCGCTATTCCGTAATACAAGAATTACGCCAGCAGCACAATGGTAATAATGAGCATAAAAATAAGAATAATGGGGCCAATCAACGGAATGAATGTATAGAACAAGAATAGTAGCAATAACACGCCAAACAATAACGCCTGCAAGCTACTCAGACACTGATGCAAGCGGCTCGTGCTCTCCAGATTTGAGCGGGCGCTCCGCAGTCTTATCGCGTGCGCCACAAGCATATTATGCACAGCACTTAAGAGTTGGGCTGCGTGGAGCATTATTATAGTTCTAGAATAAATAAGACCGGCAGGCGCCTTGAGGTCTGAGTATACTCCGGCCCACATGAACACTACTGATGCTTGACACAGAACCGCAGCCCAAAGCAAGGTGAGGCATAATGATCGCCTATGTTGAGAACGAAGGTCGCGCACAAGAAGCACGGCATTTCCGAAACTGATAGAGATCGCGAGGCTGTAGTTTATTAGATGCGTGAGTGGCGGCGGAATCCATGAAAGCAACGCTGCGACAATGTAGACATTATAAATAATTAGCGTAGCGAGAATGACTTGTTCAGATTGTGTCCTTGTAATTCTTGCCATTGCTTGCCTGTCACAGGAGGATCTGGAACTGCTTCTGACGCATTGTCACGCCTTGGCTGTGCTCGCGTCACCACGGCACGAGCATGGTGCCTGGCCGCTCGCTGGGTGGTTCTCTTCGATCGTGCCATTTCGATCATGCAGGGAACTCGGCACGCTGGCGCATCTGGTGCATCTGGTGCTCGGTGGTGAATTCCTCTCGCTCCGAAACGCCCTGACTGGAGTTGGCCTCCCCTCGATGATCGGCTGCGCGGCTACGCAGTGTCGCCTTGGCCTTCAGAACGCGCTCTTGGTTGGCGTTGTCACGCTATCAAAATCCTAACGAACAAGCTGCGGTGCACCGCGTGCCGCGCTTTGGATAGTACGTCCGCTTCAGGACGTGTGGCTGTTCCAAGCTGCCTCAAGATCGCCCCGAACTGGGCCGAGCGTTGACCGCCTTCGATCGCGTTTCAGCACAGTACGATCATTCTACATCGGCGGTAGCGCCAGTAGATTACCCTCTTGCATGTTGATTGCTCGGCCGCTATCCTCTTGTCGAGCTGTTCGATTTTCCGAGGAGAGAAACAGTGCGAATTCGTCCAAAGCCCTGTGGGATCGCGTTATGCGCGCTCCTGAGT
Organism: Phycisphaerales bacterium; assembly: GCA_034004365.1. Classification (GTDB taxonomy): domain Bacteria; phylum Planctomycetota; class Phycisphaerae; order Phycisphaerales; family UBA1924; genus JAVEWV01. Next base: position 136,598 of record JAVEWV010000007.1, on the reverse strand, counting down.
TGGTCGGCTACCGCGAGTGAAGTGCCGCTCCGGCTCACGGCCCGCGTGGGTGAAGGCGCGACGTATACCGAAGGTCGTCGCACGCTTGCGTCCGAGGAGTTTTCCAACAACCGGACGAGGACCGGGATGCGCGTGGAATCGCACTCGGAGGTGGTGCTGAGTCGCTTGATCGGCGTCGGAGGGTTTAGTCCCACCGAGGGGGTGCCGGGCCTCGGGTTTCGGCTCGACGTGTGGTCTGGTCGGCCGAGCTTTGATGCTTCACCCTTGACCGGCAATGTCTTCTCTGCGTCCATCATCGCCGATTCGAGGGTCCTGTGGGGAATGCAATCAGGGCTTGGCGACATCGGCGTGTACAACGCGTACCGCTTCGACTTTGACGTCTCTTCGCTCAACATCCAGATCGCACCCGACCAGGAATACATTATCGCGGTCTCGAGCTTCGACAGCGCTGGTGGGACTTTTGGATGGGTGCAGAGCAGGTTGCAATCCCCCAATGGGTCCGACTACGGCTATGTGTCGGGCCTTGGCACATTTGATTGGGTATCCAAGTTTCCGGGGGTCTATGACACGGGCACTGCTGCCTTTGACATCTATGGAACACTGGTTCCCATGCCGAGTTGCGTGGTGCCGATGCTGGGAGCAGTGTGTGTGATGCCTCGTAGGCGGCGTCGCAATCGGCTTGCAGGCTCTGTGCTCAAGTGCTAATGTGTCCTGGGATCAGTATGCAGGAGCCGGTGGCCGCGGATGATCTCCGGACCGACTTCGAAAGAGCTTGGGCAGACCAAGGGTGTCGGCTTCGGTACGCGGGTTGATCACGCGCAGCTGATCACGACGTTTACACCGAGAGGGTCGGGAGTTCGAGTCTCTCATCGCCCACGACCGGTTTCTCAGGGGTTGCCGATGCTCCGTCTCTCGGTACGCCTTGATCCGACCGCGCACTGCTTCGGACACGAGCACGAGAGTGATCACAACGCAAGCTGCCTCCAGCAACGTCCGGCGAGGTTGACGCGCGCTCAGAGAAAGAATCGCTTGGGCGGTCTGGACTGCGCCCATGACAGCAGCTCGTCCTACAGCCAGCGACGAAGGTCCTCGCCCAACTCGGTGAGGTCACGATGCCGCTGGGCGAGGTCGAATGAGAGCCCGCGCGTCAGGATCGATGCGAGCGTCCGGTCCGGAACATCGGCAAGGGCTTCCTTAATCGCGACCCGATGCTCGATTGGATCCGCCAAGGCTCGCTCAGCTGCTTCTCGAATTTCGCCGTTCGGCGCCCGGCGCGTGATCTACCAAAGGAAGGTACCGGCGAGCTATTAGACGTCGGTCGGCGCGCCACTCGGGGACTCGGTTCCGTGCCACTGCTCGGGCGCGACGAATGCCAGCGTTCCATGCCTGCCGGGTCGTCGGATTCCGTCAACGTCGCCGATCCAAAGTCGACGAGAATCAGCCGACCCATCGCGTCCTGGAGCACATTGGATGGCTTGATATCGCGGTGACGCACGCCCGCATCATGACCCCGTTAGGCAGCCGCCTGCCGTAGCTGCGAAGGCGATTGCGGTGCAAGCCGCATCGGCCCCATCAACCGGCGGCCAGCGCGTGAGGAACTGCCTAGGGGACCATTTGTGGTCCCCGGTCTGCGTACTCTTGTCGGGCGGGAAGAGATTGCAGTGCTAGAATTGTCGTGAGGCCGAAGTGGTAGCAATGGCTCGCCGGTGAGGTATGACAGCTAATGGTGCCGAGAGCATTCATAAGTTTTGAGATGGAAGATCGATACGCGCGAGACTTCCTGGTCCAGCAGGCAAGAGACGAGAAGAACGAGATCGCCTTCTACGATTACTCAGTTCAAGATCCATTCGGCACGAGATGGAAAACCGAGTGCGCGATGCGGATCGGGCTCACCAAGGGAACAATCGTAATGGTGGGGCCAACCACATACAATTCTGACGCCGTGTTGTGGGAGATCGCTGAAACCACGCGTCAAGGTCACTACATCTTCGGAATCCAGATCAACAAAGACAAGACGCACAGAGTTCCGGCGGGTCTCCCGGAGCGCAACGTCATTCGCTGGGATTTTGACCAGATCATCATGTGGTTGAAGACCTGGACTTGAGGTGCGCGGATGTACCTTGACAGTATCGCCGCCGCGATCAGGGCGCATGTCCCGGAGAAACACATACCCACTGGGAATACGGATGAACTGTTTCGTCTGTACGCTGTACTGCTTCGTTCCAAGGGCTCACATGTCACGAATGGTGACATCCACGATGCGTGGTCGGCATGGATGGTTCGCCAAGACAACAACCACGAATCCTTGCTTCCTTATGACGATTTGGATGAAAAGGTGCGAGAGCAGGATCGTGTCTTCGCGACCGCTGTTCGCCGTGCCGCCGACGAGCTAGGCGTAGATGGCCGATCGACTGCTGCATTCTCCGACATCCTGTTTCCTTCTGGGCCGCCAAAGAACGATTCGGAGTATCAGCAAACGCTAGATCTCTATAGAGTCATGGTCGAAAGCTCAGAGAGCCTCGTCGGTCGACGTCAAGCAGTGAACACGTTCTTCTTGACGATCAACGGAGCCTTGCTGACGGCGTCGGGCCTGATCGTGAAAGGTACTGGTGCGGATCAGTTCACCAGCTGGGGCATCCTCGTTCTGGCTTTGGCTGGCGTAATACTCTGCTTAGCATGGAGAAGCCTAATCACTTCGTTCGGTCAGTTGAACCGTGGCAAGTTCCGCGTCATCAACACCATCGAGCATCATCTGAAGGTCGCGGTATATGCTGCGGAATGGGAAGCGTTGGGTAGAGGCGAGGATCCGAAGATCTACCGATCCTTCACTTCACGGGAGATCTGGGTTCCCAATGCCCTATTGAGCCTTCATTCTCTGGCGGCCATCACTGCGCTCTTCGTGGCAACGGGCGCTATCGCACTCGATGAAGTTGTCACATCGGCGCCTAGCACCCCAGTGCAGCTGGATCAACATCGGACAACTCCTGCTCCGTGAATGAATTGCCCAATGCCGCTGACAGGCAATAGAGTGCCGACATGCTGTCCGAACGATCCACGGGAACATCGCCATTGTGCTGCCGGATGAACTGATCGAAGGGTCAGACTTCGTCACCGCTGAGATCGAGGTGAGCCGGTCGGCTTTGATCCGACGCGCCATCGTTCGGTTCCTACCCAATCCCAACGAGAAGGTTTCGCAGTCCAAGCCCGAGTATCTAGTGGAACCGCTAAAACCACCTATTCGCGATTCTCGCCGCACGCGATCCCAACGGAGTCACGGCCGGAGGATCACATTATCCTACTTGGGGCGTCTCTCCACGCAACAACGCAGCAATCGTGGGCCAAGTAGCGGGATACATGGGTTCGGCCGGGCTGGCGGACCGCGGGCGAGTTGCGGAGTACTTCCGAGTGGCCTTGATGAGCGCGTACGGCTTATCGAGTTCCTTCGCGATCTGGAGCTCGGTTTCGACGCCCTTTGCCTGGTGGGTTTGATCCCCGCAGAGCACGACAACGAAATCTGAACCGCCGATCAGGCGTCGGGCCTCGGCAACCCAAGGCTCCGTGAGTGCCTGCTTGATCGAGTTGTCAGTGAACGAGAATGGGCATCTCGGATCGGCGGCCTGTGCTACCAAGCCTTCTTTGACATCCCGGTCGGCGATATCGAACGAGATAAAGACCTTCTGCTTCGGCATTGTCCGCTTCCTCGCATCGCACTGGCGAGCCGGCCCGTGTCTAGCGAGCGCACATCGAGAGTTGCTATTATACGTGGCTCGTGGCCTTTGGGGAGGGTCAGCAATGCCACCACTGCGAATGTACTCCGTGTTCATCTGTCATGACTGGGAGTACAGTGAAGATTATCACCGCGTCTGCGGATTCCTCAATGTAGCACCATTCTTCGACTGGACCAATCTCAGCGTGCCCGAGCACGACCCTCTCGACACCGACGAACAGTTGGAGTACAACCTCAGGAACCAGATCAGACCCGCTGACGTGCTGCTCGTTCTTGCTGGCATGTACTCTGCCCGGAGCCGGTGGATGGATTGGGAAATGGCGTTCGCCCGACGGATTGGCACGCCAATCATCGGCATCAAGCCATGGGGCAACAGCCGCACTCCGCTTGTCGTTCAGGACAACTCGGCCGAAATCGTGGGCTGGCGAACGAGCACTATCGTCAATGCGATTCGCCACTGGTCTCGATGAAGCTGGAATGGTCAGATCAGTTTCCTCTCGACGAGTTTCCGCCAGTGCTCTCCGACGGCGGTCAGGCGACACGACTTGCTCTGCATCGCTGCGTGCCACATGTGTGGGGCATCGACCGGCACCACGAGGTTCAGGCGATTGAATCGCTGAAGAATCGCGAACTTGCGCGTGTTCTCCGGGTCCGGCGGAACCATGCCCGGCTCCCGACCCCGCGTCTCCGGTTCGTACGATGGGTCGAGCGGGAACGCGACTCCGGGTTGTGGGAAGAAGTCGACGAGGCGGTGCAGGTCCTCCAGGGAGATTGGGGGCTGAACCCGTCTAATCGGGACGAAGTTCTTTACGTTGGTCTTGAACACGGGACGCTGCTGCCATGGCCCGAGAGCCTGATCGATGTGGGCGTAGATGCTGCCCGGGGTGATGGCACCAATCAGATTGGCCGCGGGTCCAGAAAGCGCATCAACAAGCAGCGAAGTGAATACACCCGAGCCGTTCTGTTCCGATGCATACTGTGCCTCGGTCGACGCTGTGAGTATGGTCATCCCCTCCTTCAGAACGGCCACACTCTGCTCGCCGGGCGGGGTTCCTGCAATCCCCGAGTGGCAGCTATCGAGGATGATCACCCTGCTGTCGGACTCGCACTTCCCCGCGAGTGCAAGCACCTCACTTAGTGATACACCATCATCGCCTCGGGTCGCGTCGCTAGTGAGAATGTATCCACCTGTCGACGTGATGTGACCATGACCGGCAAAGTAGAAGAGCGAGATCTCATGCTTGTCCTCAAAGAGCTCTGAAACCGCGTCTTTCAACTGGGGGCGAATGATCCGGTCTTTCGGCCCGGTGCCAGTCAGAAGCTTGACGCCAAAGTTCATCGTGCCGTCGCCATTGCGCTCCAACATCTGCTTGGCGGCATGCGCGTCGTCCACGCAGCCGTACAGAGAGCTGACATGGTCGTAGTGGTTGATGCCGACGACGAGTGCCTTCCGCATGGCGATGCCTCCGCACCGAGGGATTAAAGGGATTCGCGATCCTTAGAGCGTGCCGAGCCAATTCTTGATGTTGTCCCACGTCCAAGCAACGACGCGAACATCGAAGCACTCGGGGGGAAGGATCCACAAGCGATCCTTCTCACTCACGTGGATTCCGAGGACTGGAACACCCTCGCGCTTTGCGCAACTGATCTCCCAGAGCGCGCCCGCCGCTTGAGGGGTGTTCGGACTCACCATGGCGATCATCCCGTCGCAGCCCTTGATCTTGGTGCGACAACTCGTCTTCCACGACTCGCTCCATGGCTCCTTCACGGACATGTCGACGAAGGAGAAGGGGCTGTACTCGTTTCTGGCTTGGCCGACCAGGAAGTCCCGCGCCCAAGTGTCTTCAGCAGCAAAGCTAATGAAAATGCGATGATTGCTCGCCATGCCTGCCCCCACCGCTGTTGTACAACGTAGGCTCCTACAACTCGCACGCCTACATTGTAGACGCGGGTCGGGCGTAGAGAGTGGGGTTGTCCCGCGAAGCGTACGGCTTTCTATCTTTCATCACCTCCTCTTGACCTCACTGATGATGCCGGTACTCGGGTCGTGGATGCGGAGGACGGGCCTGGGCCGCTGCGCGATCCGGACCGCCATCTCGAGCGCGTCGGGCCCGTCGTCGTGCGCGCCGCGGGGGAACTGGCGGAGCTGGTCCATGAGCACGGCGTGTCGCCTCGAGAGCAGGATCCCGCCGCTGGCGAGGATCGGCTGCAATCGCTGCATGCGCGAGACCTTGTCGGCGATCTGCGAGAGCTCGACCACCGGCACGTGCACGCCGCGGGCGCGACCCCGCTTCACGAGCGAAGTTGCCAGCACCGCCTGGAACTGGACGGACTCGATCCCGAACCGCACGTAGTCGTGCACGCGGTGCAGCGCGAGGATCGTCTCGATCGTCTCGTCCGGCGTGCGGCGGCGGATGTCGGCGCCGATCACGTACAGCACGCCGGTGCCCGGATGCCGGAGCACGGTCACGATCGCCGTGCTGTCGCCCTTGTGCGTGTGCTTGCCGAGGCTGGGGTCGCACGCGCCGAACACCTCGCCGCGCCCTCGCATGGACGCGATCAGTGCCCGCTCATCGGCGAACAGGTCGTCCCATACGCGGAGGTCCTCCTCACGGAACACCCGGTCGCCGGCGTCGGAGGGCTCGTTCTGCTTCTCGGTTGCGAACGCGTGCACGCCGTCTCGAACACGGATCGCCATGAGATCGATGTAGGGCTCGCGCTCGGGCCAGAGCACGCGCGTGCCGCGGAGCATCTCGTCTCGGTTGGCCTCGAAGAACGCCCCAGGTGTTGCTGGGGTTGTAGCGCTGGCAGCGGGAGTCTCGGGTTGGGAGGTACCGGGGGCCTGACTTCCGGGGGCGGGTGCAGGATCAGTTCCGGGGGGAGATCGGTAGAGGTTCTCCCAGTTCTCCCAGAGGTCGGGGCGTTCGGACCACGACTCGACCGCACGGTAGACCCGCCCGGTCCAGCCCGGTGAACGGATCGGATCGACGAGCGTGGCGAGCAGCGCGTCGGGATGAAGGAGCGTGCCGATGACCACGACGTTGGTCGACGCGGTACCCGCCTGCCCCACCGCCGAGCGGAACCACTCGGCGAGCTGCGCGCGCCGGTCCGCCGAGCGAACGAGTTGCTCGTCCTCGACGTCGTCGAGCACGATCAGCGTCGGGCGATGCGCGCCATGACGTCGCCCGCGGACGGGGCTGCCCGCGCCCAGCGCCTTGATCCGAGTGCCGCCGCGTGTGACGAGCTCGTCCTTGCGCCAGGGCGGCACGCTGGGCGGCCCCGCGGCCTGCGGGAACAGCGTGGAGAGCTGGGCTTCATGTTCGAGCTCACGGCGCAGGTGCCCCAGGTGCTCCTGGGCCTGGTCGGCGGTGGCGGAGAGGATGACGATGAACGGCTCTCGGGCCGTGGCGACGAGCCAGAGCGGGTATGCCAACGACGCGATCGTGCTCTTGGCGTGCCCGCGCGGCGCCGCGAGCGCGAGGCGCATGCCGCGCTGCTCCGTGCCACGTCCGAGCAAGTCGAACATCTCGCGGTGCATGGCCGACGGCGGCAGCGTGAAGTGATGGGGCAGAACCAGCCGGGCGAACACGGCGAGCGATGCGGACGCGGCGCGTCGGCACTGCTGGAGGACGAGCGCCGATCGCAGTTGCTCCGCAACTGCAGCGCGGAGCGATCCCACGTCGGGATCGTGGACGCTCGGAACGTGGGGCTCGATCGGGGTCATGCGGAGTGTTCGCCTGGGCGGCGGTTCAATCGCTCGTGCCCGCGGGTGCGGGGTATGTGGGTTCACGAGGTCCTGGGGGAGTCGGACCGGGATCGTGTGGTTCCATGGCCCCGGAGATGAGCCGCTCGATCCGGCCAATCTCGAGCGCGAGGGGATCGTCGCCTAAACCGGCGTCGAGCACGATCGCGCGGAGTTGGTCGAGGTCGGGCAGCGCAGCGTTGACGCGCAGATCGGCGCTCACACGCTGCGTCGCGCTCGGGAGGAACCCCGTCAGGCGGAGCTGCTCGACGCACTCGCGTGTGATCGTCCAGATCAGCCGCCGGCACTCGATCCGCTCGGCGGCGGCCGCCTGCGGATCCCGCGCGAGGCGGCTCAGGTGCCCGACCTGCGACTCGGCGGTCCAGACCAGGTGCCCGATGACCTCCCGAGCGAGCTGGAGTCCCGGCTCAAGCGCGAGCCCACGCCGCACCTCGGCCTTATCACGCTGCACGGTCCGCTCGCTCATGCCGAGCACTTCCGCGATCTCGGGAACGCTGTAGCCCTCGGCCAGCAGGTGCGCGACGCACCGCCGACGATCTTCGACGGTGAGGTCGGCGCCGGAGAGGGTGTTCTCGCGGATCGCGCGGATCGCGTCGAGCGCCGAACGTGGTGACGCCAGATCGTCCATGATCAGCTCTCGGGGACGCGTCGTGCGCCCGGTTGCGTGTGCGATGCGCGGGCCGAAGGAGCGGACGGGCCATTCGCGCGAGACTGCGTGGGGCGTTCGAACGCGCTGAGTGTTGGGGATCCGCGCGGGGCGTGGCCCAGGTGTTCACGCCTGAGGGCGAGAGTGGGCTTTGGAAGTCGAGTCGGCGGTCGTTGCAGGGGCGTGCCGGGAGGTCTGCTGGGGGTTGTTCCGCGGGGTCTTCGGGGGGTTCCGGGGGTTCCGGGGGTTCCGGGGGGCGTATCGCCTCGCTAGATCGGCGTCGACCGAGGCCGCGCCGGCGGTGGCGATGAACCGCCGCACGATGACGTCGCAGTAGCGCGGCGAGATCTCGATCGCGAAGCAGCGGCGCTGCAACCGGTGCGCCGCGATCAACTGCGTGCCCGAGCCCGCGAACGGCTCGTAGCAGACCTCGCCCAGGCGCGTGTGCTGGCGGATCGGGATCTCGAACAGTTCGAGTGGCTTCGGGGTGGGGTGGTCGGGACGGCGGGCACCGCTCGGGATGCCATCGACGCTCCAGACCGTGCCCAGCACGGGCTCGCCTCGATTGCGGTGCGGGGCGCGGCCGTGCGGAGGGCGCTGCCAGCCAAACAGGCAGGGCTCGTGCATCCAGGAGTACCACGAGCGCGTGAGCACCGGGCGGCTCTTCGCCCAGATGATCTGCGCGTGCACGAACGCGTGGTGCCGTTCCCACACGCGCTCGACCATGGCCTGATGCCGGCTGGCGTGCCAGCAGTACCACGCAGCGTTAGTTGTAATCGCTTCCCCCCGCGCAGCGGCCACGAACCCGTCGTAGAGGTCCTCGTTCGGCTCGGCGTCGTCCCAGGTCACGCCGTACGAATCGGACCAGTCCTTGTTGCGTGCGTTCGAGCGGGTCCGGGCAGTAAGCTGGTCGCCGGCCTTGCTCGTCGGGTGGTTGGTGCCGTCGTAGCCCACGCAGTACGGCGGGTCGGTCGCGAACAGCACCGCCCGCTCGCCTCCCATGAGCCGACGAACGTGCTCCGGGTTGGTCGAGTCACCGCACAGGAGGCGGTGCGGGCCGAGTTCGATCAGGTCGCCGGGCTGGGTGATGGGGTCGCGGTCGTGGTCGACCTCCCCGGGTTCGGCGGGATCGCCGACGGGGTCGATCCGTGGGGCGTGCTCGGCCAGCAGGCGGTCCACGTCGGCCGTGAGGAGGCCCGTGGCCCCCAACTCGAACTCGGGCGTGGTGGTCAGCTCTGCGAGGAGCGTGGCGAGCTTGGCCTGGTCCCACTCCCCCGCGATCTGGTTGAGCCCGATCATGAGCTCCCGTTCCTGGGCCTCGGGCACGTCGATCACCACGACGTCGACGGCCTCCTGCCCGAGCTGTCGCAGCACGCTGCAGCGCTGGTGCCCGGCCACGAGCCGCCCGCTCCGGGTGTTGAACACCGGCGGCTGGACGCACCCGTGCCGGGCCAGGCTGGCCAGCAGGGTCGCGTGCCGGGGGTCGCCGGGCTTGAGCGGCTTCCGGGGGTTGTGCTCGGACGGGACGAGGTCCCGCACCGCCATGGTCACGGTCTTGCAGCGGTTGAAGTCCATGCTCGCCCTCCCTGGCGACGTGTGATTGATGTAATTCGTGCTCCGTTCCTCAATGCACCATTATGCGGCACGATCCACGCTCATTGGATCATGTTCGTGCGCACAGGCTGCACGCTATGACGGACGGATACCCGCGTCAAATGCGGAGAAAATCGGCAATATCGAAATCGATCACACAACGCGCGAACGCGAATGATGGACCTGTTGCATAATGCAACAGGTGAGTCAAAAATTCAAGCTGACGTGTCGTACCATGCAACACGTCTAATATTTAGCCGGGGCCCGCGAGCGCCCGTCGGGAGCGATGTCACCCCATCCCGGGCCGACACGCAGAAGGGGCTGCGGCGATTGGAGTTGCGTCCCCCGGCGAGCCCCTCGTCCTGACACGTTCGACGGCACCGGGACCCGCCCCAGAGACCGACCGACCCATCCGGGGCCCAACCCCGCTTCATTGAGACGAACGGCCTTCACGCGATGTGGAGGCCGTTTCTTCTTTGATGAATCGAACTGAGTTCCAGATGAGTTCCCGGAACGACGTTTCGGCGACCTCGGAGCGAGTTCCGGGCAGACTCTCCGCCTCGTACCGAACCTGCTCCATGGGCAGGCGTGCCCCGCCGCGCGGCGCACCGCCTACCGGCAGATTCCTCGGAGGCGTTCGATCACCACGAGTGGATTGAGCACGCTCAGCGAGCTGATGTCCGTGGTGGACTCGATATCTCGCGGATCGTGTGGCCGACAGGACCATCGCGAGGCCAGGTACGCGGAGGCCACCGCGATCATGCCCGAAGGCCCCTGGTCGCCCGCGTGCGCAAGCATCGCTTCGACTTCGGTCTCCCAGAGCGTCATCCACGTCTTGGCGGTTAGCTTGCGGCTTTCGCCGCCCGCTCTGCAACTGGAGAGGGCGTCCCATGATTCTGGTTGCACCAAGGGTAAGACGCGGAATGGATCCACGGCGGTCCGGACGGAAGTCCACAACACCCCACAAAGGTCGTCCACATCATCGACCCTGTGTTCGAGGCGAAGCAGTGCCCGTGCAGGCGGAACGCGTCGCATGATCCGCATCGCGTCATACAAGTGAACACGGACCAGCCGGCAGGCAACGTCCTCGTGCTCATAGAACATGTTTCCCGTCCGAACCGCCTTCGCCGCCATGCTCTGCTCAACTTCTGTCACGGGATCGGGGGTGATGAGGTCTCGGTTGTACTTGTCGGTCAGGTGCTCGATCCACGGCTGCGTGATCAGGCGTATCGCATCGTTGTATGAGTCCCCCTCGACCGCGCTGTTGCCATGGAGCGCCATGACCGCCATTGATGCGGCCGCACGCAGTGGCGGCGACAGCCGATCGAAGTACCGCTGCGGGTCTGCATCACGCAGAGCGCACTGCTCCTCGTCCGACAGATGGTCCGACGGAACCTCGTCCATTGGCGGTAGAGTCTTGGACGCGACCAGCAATCGAGCGACCTCGCACGCGTGCTGCTCGCAGAGCGGCAGGGTCGCAAAGATCGGGTGGCCGGGATCGGCGTCCGGCAGGAAGGAATCGGTGGGCGGTCGGTTCAACAACATCCGACTACTCTGCCCGATGTCAATGCCGTTCGTCAAGCCGCAGCGTCCTGGGTTGCGTCATTGGTGGTCGGTGCCCACCACACGCTCGAACTCTTTGGAGGGCAGTAACGACGTCACAAACCGCTCCAGATCGAGCGGCGGTACGGGAGTCGCATCCAGGAGATGCTTGAGGTCGGCACGTTCAATGAACGTGTACGCCCTCGTGCTCGCGTTCCCCCAAAGGAGAGCAAGGGCGGCGGTCCGCCCATCGAACTCGCTGGGAGCGAGAGGCGGTGTATCCACGCCGTGAAACCGACTCGTGGGCGGATACCTGCCGTGTTTGCATGCCACGAACCAGGCGAGCAGGAGGAGTGTCGTGAATCGGCATTCTTCCCCGTCTACAAAGTCAGGAGAGAGGGTGCGGAGCCAGATGCGAGCTTCCTCCAGCTTCCGCTCTCTCATGGCGATCATGGCCTGAACCTTGGCGCGCTGCATCGCAAGATATTCCTGCTTGGCCGGCACTTCGATCGCCAGCTCCCGACGCGCACGGGAGAGATCGCCGAGCGACTCGTACATCTGCGCGAGATTCATCTTCAGCGTGAGCACGCGATCGTGCTCGTTTGATGGTGTCTCCGCGCGTTCCTCGGCGCACACGTCCTGCATGAGCGTGATCGCCCGCTGGTACATGACGATCGCCGTATCGACGTCGTGCCGTTTGATCTGGTCACGCGCCAAGAGCAAGGCGGCATCGAGATTGTGCGCATTCGCATCGTCGACCTTGCTGACAGCACACCCCCTGAGTTCGCGAAGCCAGTGCTGGGCGGCGTCTGCGTCTCCACAATAATGCCGAGCCACGCCCGCCATTCGGCAGAGCTCTGCCGCAGCCCCGCGTTGCTTTTCGTCCTCACACCGGTTCCAAACGGCCTTCGCGACCGCGAGCACGCCGGACCAGCGGAGCCGGTGGTCACCCGCTCCTCTTCGCACCATCTTGCCGAGCACTCCAATGACGTGCGTGGACAGGGCATCGACGATCTCAATCGAGGTGCGGACTCGGTCTACGGTCGTATCGTCGAGTGACGCGTCCTGATGTTCATAGGCCTCTACGACCTCGCGAAGGGTTGAGTCCGCGAGTAGCGACATTCTCGGGGTGCGCGCTCTCGCGATGAAGTCGCGGACCTGGCGCGGAACGATCAAGGCATCTCCTGAAGGGAGTGCAACACCCGACGCAACGAGCTGATCGGCCACCGCCCTCGCCCGCGAGTCGGCGACACCGCCATGCCTCGCAAGATCACCCGGCGCGAACGGATTCGGCAAGAAGGGGAGGAGTTCGAGGATCTCGGGATCGATCCGTTCCCGAGCGCCTTGAGCGCGGAGATCCCAGAGCTCATCGGGCCCGATCTCGCGATCGAGATCGAAGTGGGTCGCGATCTGCTCCGGGGTTCTGGTTGACAACTCGCGCGCGACCCAGGCAATCCACGCGATGCCTCCGCGGCATCGGCGCAGGAGCGACGTCAGGGCGAGGAAGTGCTTGGGCGACAGCATCTCGTCCGCTCTCGCGCTTCCGATCCAGCGCGTGATGAACTGCCATTCCTCGGACCCTCTGAGCGATGCCGGAGATTGGAGCTCAGAGTCGGTCAGGTCACGGTGCGGTACGTCGTACTTCTCGAACGGGACGTTGACAGGGGCTTCGACGCTAGAGATGACCATGGGCACCCTCGGGCAGGCGAGGCGAATCAAGCTGATCACTCGCGCGTGCGACGCGTTCGGGCGGGATGAATAGTCCAGAATCAGGCACGCATGGTGCTTCGACAACCATTCCAGCACGTCCAATTGTGATTGCCGCTTTGCCCCTCCCCCCGCAACGATCGATGCTGCGAGTGCCATCAAGAGATCGTCACCGGGATTCCGCACGTGGATGGCTCGCCGCCCCCCGGAAGACTTCACCAGTTTCGCAACGGACTCGATGATTGTGGTCTTGCCAGAGCACGGTGGCCCGATCAGACACGCAGGCTGAGTTGACTCGCAGAGATGCTTGTAGAGCCGACTCGCGACGGCCTCCTGCGAGTCTGTCAACAACGATTGATCACGTCGAGGCGCTGTTGCCGGGCTGGGTATCGTTGTCAGAAGGCGTTCGCGTTCGCCATTGACCGTCTCTCCGCGGCGGCCCTTTTTCCCCATCCGCTCGATGCGCATCGGTAGATCGCATTTCCTGAAGTAGTGGTTCAGAGCCGCAGTCTGGTTCTTGTTGAACGCTGCTCTTCGAACCCATCCGTCTGGACTCTCGAGCGCCTCCTGTGCCCATGAGGGGAAGCCTTCTCGGATTAGCCCCCAGCGACTGGCGTAGTCTGAACGGTCCTGGAAAATGGCATCGCCGAGCACATCGGGCTCGCTCGCGATTCGTTCCACAACCATCCTGATCTCGTCAGGCGTCGCGACACGCTCGCGGCTCGACCCATCTGGCGATTTCTTCGCGCCCATCTGCATCCCCCGCACTTTGTGCGCCCCACGGAGTTGAGAATCCGCGCCCCACAGCCGCCAAATGCGCCCCATATTCGATAAGTGCGCCCCAGCAAGGAGGTTATGTTTTGACACGCGAGATTGCAAGCCCTTGAATTCGCCCACACCCGGCGTGTGCTGGGCCGCGCGGGTGCGAGCGCGTGATTCAAGCGGGTTGGCTCGCACCGACCCGCATCGATGGTCGAACGCTCCGCCGCGCGTGGCGTGCAGGGCAAGCGAATGGCGGTGTCAACAGAAAGGAGCAAGCCATGTCTGACAAGAGGGTCCATGACGGGCAGCACTACAGCGAGGCCTACAAGAACGGCTACCGAACCAACTGGAACGGCGAGGTCGTCGATTCATGGGGTCGACCCGTGAAGAACTTCTGGGGCGATACCTACCGCAATGACAACGGCGTGTGCCGCCCGAGCTGAGGCTCGCACGGTCCGACGCCCTTCGGACCAGCCCGGTCGTCCCGCGCCCACCGGCGCGGGGCGGCATTCACCTCTTCCATACGCATCAACGCGCTCGACCCCGCGTTCGTCGAGCGGCGATCGGTGCGCGCACGGGGACCACCGATGGCCTGGACACTCTCTCGCCAGCGACGCGCACGCGCTGACGACCTGGATCGCGCGGTGCTCGCGTTCAACCGGCTCGGCGATGGGATCACCTGGCGGGACCTCATGACCTCGTGCGTGGTGCTGGGAGACACGGGGTCGGGCAAGAGCTCGATCCTGCGAGTGCTGGCGGCGGCGGCGATGCGGGGCGGGGCGTCGCTGGTGTGCTTCGCCGTCAAGCCCGGGGACGCGGCGGGCTACGCCGACCTGGCCCGGCGGTGCGGGCGGACGGACGTCGAGGTGTTCCGTCCGCTGGAGACCCCGTTCAACCCGCTGCGGAACGCCCAGCGCCGCTGGCACGGCACCCTCGGCCAGCACGAAAAACTCGTCGAGCTGGTGATGGACCCGGTGCGTCAGCTCCACCAGGGCTCGTCGGGCGACGCGCCGTTCTGGTCGGCGCTGGCCGAGGACCGGGCGGCGCACGTGCTGACGCTCGCGCTGCTGAGCGGCACGCCGCTGTCGTTCCGCTGGGTGTTCGAGTGCGTGCGGGCCCTGCCCCGCTCGCCGCGTGAGGCGGCCGATCCGGCGTGGCAGCGATCGAGCCCGGCGTGCGTGGCGCTCAGCGCCGCGCTGGAGCGCGAGCTCACCACCTCGCAGCGTGCCGACCTGGATCGGGCCGGGACGTGGCTGCTCTCGGACGCGTGCCGCACGCCGGAGAAGACCGCGGCGTCGATCGAGGCCTCGCTCAACGGGCCGCTCTCGCAGCTTGTCAGGGGCGAGATCGGCGACGTGCTCAACCACCCCGACGCGTCGTGGAGCCCGTGCGGGGTGGTGGACCGGCCGGGCGTGCTGGTGCTGGACTGCTCGACGCAGGTGTACGGGCCGCTGGGACGGGTCATGCAGCGGCTCATCAAGCGCGAGCTTCTCGACGCGCTGCGGACCCGCGACCTCACCCGCGCGTCGCACCCGGTGCTGCTGGTGCAGGACGAGATGCAGGAACTGATCGATCCCAAGGGCGATCCCGAGGCGATGCGCACGCTGCGCGACCGGTGGGCGGCGGTCGTGGGCGCCACGCAGTGCGTCTCCAACGTGGTCATGGCGTGCGGCGAGGCGCGCGATCCGCACGCGGTGGCGGCGGCGCTCCTGGGGCTGGCGGGCATCAAGGTGTTCTGCTCGTCGACGGACCCGGAGACGCTCCGGTTCGCCGAGCAGGCGATGACCTCGACGCCGCAGGTGAGCGCGACGCTGGGCAAGAGCGAGCGCGGTGGGCGTGGCGAGCCCGGACGGGCGGGCGGGACGGACCGCTCGACTTCTCTAGCGATCGAGATGCGTCCGGACGTGCCGGGGTACCAGATCGCGCGGCTGCGGCGCGGGGGACCGGCCAACGGGATGGTGGTCGAGGCGTTCGTGACCGCGGGCGGGCGCGTGTTCCGCGGCAGCCGGACCACGTCGATCAAGGTCGCGTTCCGGCAAATCTGAGTTCTGTCGCGGCGGACCGCGCACGTCGCGCGTTGGAAACACGGGAGGGACGCATGGCACGGGCAACTTCGAGGCCGGACGAGTCGGGCGCGCAGGACCTGATCGCGCAGGCGGCGAACGTCAAGAACGCGTTGGTGTCCATCGTGCGGCTGGCGGTGCTCGTGCCGGCGCTGTTCGGGCTGTTCGTGTACTTCGTCGCGTTCGGCGTGGCGACGTGGGGCCGCGCGCTGATGCGCGTGCGGGTCGGGCTGGTCTACGCCCTGCTCATGCTCGGCCTCGGACCGCTCACGTTCTGGTGGCTGGCGATCCCGATGGCGGGCAACGTGCCGGGGCTGCTCTTGTTGTTCGCGTGGTGGATGTGGGTGGCTGGACTGTGCGTGTACCACACGTTCCTCGCCGCGGTGCGGCTGGTGCGTGCTCCGGGGGCGGGCCCGGGCGCGGGCCAGCACGTGCACCGCAACGCGCCCGGCACCTTGGGCCCGCACGTGGTGTGGCTGTGGAACCACGCGCCGCGGGCGGTGCACCGGGTGGTGGGCGATCGGGAGGAGCTTATCGAGCCGCTGATCGCGCTTGCCACGGCTCTGGTCGTGCTGGGCGCCGAGGCGGTGCTGTCGCTCACGCTGGGCGTGCGGATGTCCCAGGTCGCGTTCGTGCCGGTGCTGGTCGCGAGCTCGATGCTGCTGACGCTGGCGGTTGCGCACGTGCGCCGGGCATGGTCCGCCCATGTGCTCGCCGACGGGATGCTCGAGCAGCAGGCAAGCGCGGAAGACGCGGGTCGGGCGGCGATGGGCGCGGCGGAGCGCCCGGTCGAGGGCGTCGCGGGGACGCCGGGGTTGTTCGACGGTCTGTGAAGGAGGTCCGTGATGGGAACGGTGATCGAGGTCTCGATGTTCGTGCTGGATGGTCCGGGGATCGGGGCGGTCGTGGAGCGGCCGGTGTCCGCAGCAGCACTCGGCCCGAGCGCGGACGACGCGCGAGGGCGCACGTCGGGCCGGTTGGGGCGTGTTCGAAGTTGGGAGGATGCGTGGAGCGAGAACGTGTTGACGTGACCGCGGGGCTGGAGTCGTTCCCGCCGATCCTGACGCCCGACCAGGCGGCGCGGATGCTGCAGATCAGCCGGTCGACGCTGTACCAGCACGTGAGCATGGGCCGGTACCGCAGCGCCGTGCGCCGGGGCAAGCCGCTGCGGCTGCACCGCGACCTGCTCGCGCTGGAGTTCTTCGGACGGCGGCGTGCCTGATCGGCAACGGATGGTTCACACCGGGGCGGACTTGTTGTACATCCGAGCCATGTTCTGAACCAACGAGGGAACCACGAGGGATGAAGTTCGCAGACCGCGAGGTGGTCGACGGCACGTCGATTTCCATCGGGCGGAAGGTCCAGTTCCGCACTGACCATGCCGGGGCGCGGGCGCAGCGGACCTCGCGCACGTACACGGCCGAGTACCGCGATGCCGAGGGGCTTCGCCGGTTCGCGGCGCTGGGCACGACCAACAAGCGGGAGGCCCGGCGGCTGGCGATCGAGTTGCAGAAGCGGCTCGACGAGGGCGCAAAGCTGCGAGTCCCGGGGAGGATCGGGATCGTGACCCTGATCGGTCGGTACGAGGCGTTCAGCGCCAGCAAGGGCCTCGCGCCGCGCACGCTGGCCAAGTACCGGGCCGACCTGGCCAAGCTCGCGATGTTCTGCGCCGAGCAAGGGATCGCCACACCCTCGGCGTTCACCGAAGAGGCGTTCCAGCGGTACGGGGCATGGCTGCGCGAGCGTTCGCACAAGCAGGCGGCGGCGTACGCGCCCAAGTCCATCCACACCGCCCTGACCGTCGCCAAGCAACTGTTCAAGTGGGCCAAGCGGCAGCGGCTGATCGGCGAGGACCCGATCGAGGCCGCGGCGCTCCCGATCGGGAGGCCGCGCCCGCAGCGGGGGTTCACGACCGAGGAGGTCGAGGCGATGCTGTCGAAGTGCGCCGGGCGTCCGGGATGGCGATCGACGCACGACGCGATCGCGATCCTGGCGTTCACTGGCCTGCGGGTCGGAGAGCTGCGGGAAATGAGGTGGGAGGACGTGAAGCTGGACCGGGGCGAGCTTGGCGTGCTGCACGTGCGCCGGGGCGGTGCGTGCGACGCGCCCAAGGACAAGGACGACCGGTTCGTGCCGATCCATCCGAGGATCCGGCCGATCATCGACGCGCTGCCGCGCGTGAGCGACCGGGTGCTGCCCGACCTGCGCGAACGAACGCTCCTGGCCCGCGTCCAGCGGCTGGCACGCGAGCTGGGCCTGGGCCCGGGGTGCAAGACGCACGGGCTGCGGCACCACTTCGTGTCGATGTGCGCGTCGAGCGGCGTGCCCACCCGGCTGTGCCTGAGCTGGGTGGGGCACTCGTCGAGCGCGATCCTGGACCTGTATTACCACCTGCATGACGGCGAGTCGGAGGCGGCGATGCGTCGGCTGTCGGAGCGGACGCGGTGAGCACGCGCCGTGCTGGCAACGGCATGTTCACACCAACTGCAAGTTGTGCTACCTCCCTCCCATGAAACTCGCCGACTGGCTGTACGAAAGCAGCGTGACGCCCGGGCAGCTCCGAAGGATGCTCGGCGTCGATCGAACCACCGTGCACCGCTACCTGATCGGATCACGGATCCCCCAACCCCACCGCCTGCAACGCATCTTCGAGCTCACCAAGGGCCGGGTGCGCCTGGAAGACTTCCTCGATCCCAGCCCGCCCGAGTGCGCGCGGCAGGTGCCGCGGCCCGATGGCTCCATGCGCCTGGTGCTGCCCTGGAGCGGCGACGGCCCGGCCGAGCCGCCCGGAACGCCCGCGTCGGACCGGCTCAGCGCCCCGGTGCTCCGCGCGATCGAGGTGCTCAGCGGCCGGGCGTGGTTCACGCCCGCGGGCACGTTCCTCCTGGACGGCCGCCAGGCCGACCCGAGACGGATCGTCATCGCCGCCAACGACGTGCTGCGCAAGCGGGGCGATCCGCCGATCGCGTACCCCGGCGTGGAGAACCTGCCATGACCGGCGTGGATCGTGCGCCACAGTGGCGCGGCGCGATCGGCGCACCGATGCCGAGCGCGTTGACAACGGGCGCCGAGCGCGCGCGTCATGGACCGACGGAAGACAACCCGGAACAACCTATGGAGGAACCAGTGGAACAACTGCCGTCAGGGCACATGACGCCGAACCTGCTCAACACCAGCGAGGTCGCGCGGCTGCTCCGGGTGCACCGGCACACCGTGGACCGCGAGCGGATCGCGGGCCGGCTCGCGTGCGTGCGGATCGGCACGCGGGTCCTGTTCACCGAGGCGCAGGTGCGTGACTACGTGCGCAGCCGCCAGACCCGCGCGGGCGGGCCATGACCGCGTTCTACACGCCGGTGTGGAGCTACGAGCGGTACAAGCTGGTGCGCCGCCCCGACACCGACCGGTACTACATCACCTGGTGCCCACCCGGCTCGCGGAAGCTGTTCCGGCGGAGCACGCGCACCAGCGACGCCGAGCTGGCCAAGCGTCGGCTGGTCGCGTTCGCCGACGCCCGGCGTGTGCCGGGACGGCGCGGCGCCGACGAGGTCACGCTCCGCGAGGTGCTCGATCGTTACGTGCATGAGCACCTCGCCGGCAAGGCCCGTCAGGACGCGATCAGCGTGGCGCGCGTGGTCGACGAGTTCGCCAAGCGAGAGGGGCTCGTGCACGTCGCGTCGATGACGCCGGCGATGCAGCGGGCTTACGTCCACTGGCGGCGCGAGCGGGCGCGGCGCACCGGCCGCGAGCTCTCCAACGGGACGATCAACAAGGACCTGGAGGTGCTGCGGGCCGCGCTGCGGTTCGCGCAGCGTGAGGGGATGGTCGCCGAGGTCCCGGGCGTCCGTCTCGTGGCGCGGCCTCCCGCCCGGGACCGGTTCCTGCGCGTGGACGAGGTCGAGCGGTTGCTGGGCGCGTGCCGCGAGCCGCACTTGCACCTGTTCGTGATGCTGGCTTTGCACACCCTGCAGCGCCCGGGCGCGGTGTTCGACCTGCGATGGTCGCAGGTGGACCTCCCCGCGGGCCGGATCGACTTCAACCCGCCCGGACGCCCGCGCACCCGCAAGCGCCGGCCCGTGGTGCCGATCACACGCACGCTCGCGGGCGTGCTGGAACGCGCGTCGCGCGAGGCCCGCTGCGACGCGGTGATCGCGTACGAGGGAAAGCCCGTGCGATCCGTCAAGCGGTCGTTCGCCGCGGCGTGCCAGAGGGCCCAACTCCCGGGGGTGACGCCGTACGTGCTGCGTCATACCGGCTCAACGCTCTTGGCCGGCTCGGGCGTGCCGCTGTGGCAGATCTCGGGGATGCTCGGGCACTCGATCTCACGCACCACCGAGATCTACGCCAAGCACACGCCGGAGTACCTGGCGGGGGCGAGGGACGGGCTCGAAGCCCTGTTCGGCGGGCTGGAACGCCCCGGGGGCAACGCTCGATCGCCGCGGTTGATCGATCGTGACCGACCGAGTGAGACGCCTGCTCAGGGTGGTGCATCATGAAAATCCCGTGTGGGCACCTCGCATGAGGTTGATGCGCGCGGGTCGTGACGGTAGCTTTGTGTCCATCGCAATGCCCCCGGAAGGGTGGCGGACTCACTTCGGTGACCCGCCACCTTTTTTGCTTGTCGTTCCGCATCGTACCTGGTTGGGCGAGCGCCGCTCGATCCGTGGGGGATCGGGCGCGGCACATACGGATTGACACTCGCGTTCTCCCGTGGCATGTTCGCCAAGAGGAGAACGTGCAATGGAACACCAAGAAGCCTACACGACGAAATTCAAGGAACTGATCCGCATGTGCGGCGAGTTGAAGGCCGGCGAGCAGGTGGTCATCCACCACCCGCAGGTGCTCGGCGATGAGTACGCGGAGATCGTCGAGAGCCTCAACCGCATCGCCGACGCGGAACTGGTGCTTCGCATCCTGCCGCGCAAGGCGCGGGGAATGACCAAGGCCTAGCGCGCCATGTGCGCGCCAAACGCCCGGGGTCCGTCCCGAAACGCGGTCCGCAACCCCTGAGAAACCGCTGGTGGGCGATGAGAGACTCGAACTCCCGACCCTCTCGGTGTAAACGTCGTCATCGGCTGCGCCCGCGCGGCCGGTGACAGCCATCCAGATTTTCTGATCACCTTTCGTCAGAGCCTGTCAGTGTTAGACACATGCCTACGTCGTTACCGGTCATGCACCGACAGCCAGACGCATCATCGTGGACAGGCACATGGTGTTGAGGGTATGGACGATAAGGAGTACAGCGGCCCGGGCCTCAGCCGGTGCGCCCTTGCAGATTCGCGATTTGTTTGGCAGATTCATTCGATGACATGTCGCCCTTCCCACTCCAAGACCATCTCCGAAGTAGCGCACCTCGTTTCGCCATCGGTGCTGACGCCAGCAGTTGTAATCCAGACATATGACGATGCCGAGTGGGAGCAGTTTGCGCTGCAATGGGCCAACGCGTTTGATCCGCCTTACGCGTTTATCGACAGAGTGGGGGGCACCGGCGACAAGGGCCGCGACATCGTCGCCTTCACAGATCGACCCAACTCCGCCTGCGATCTGGACGTGTACCAGTGCAAGCACTTCGACCATCCGATCCAGCCGAACGAGATTTGGCTGGAGCTCGGCAAGCTGTGCCTGTTCACATACCGCGGCGCGCACGACGACGGGCCCGACGCGCTCGAGATGGCGGTCCGGATCGCGCAGCGCCCCGGCCCGTCCTCCGCATCTACGACCCGCAAACCGGCATCATCAGCGCGGCCAAGAACATGTCGTTGTGAGGAAACGAACACGATTGTTGTAACACTGCACAATTTAAGAACACGGCTTTGTCTCTTGCGGTTCTCCAGCATTGCTTCCATTCAGCATTCTCAACACGAAAAGCCAGGCCTTCAATGCATGGGGCTGCAGAGATCATCAGTACATCACGCCAGCCGAGTTCGAGCTCGAAAAAGCTTGTCGGCGGTTTCGGTGTGCAGGCCGCTGGGGGTCACCGTCGGGCGGCGCGAGAGATCTGGCCCGGCACGAAGCCTGTGCCCAGGCTCTGCGGCCAACGTTTCGGCGGCGTGCATTGGGCCCCTCGGTAACTTGGTGGCTGCGGACGATGATCGTTCGCAATCGGGCTGCTCCGTTACTGGCTATGCCGCCCTGCGGTTTTCCGCACAACTGACCTTGTTCCGCCCCTCGTGCTTGGAGGTGTAGAGCGCGGCATCGGCAAGATGGACAAGCTGTTCGTAAGATTCGATCGATGGATCGCGGCAGGCAACGCCAGCACTGATCGACATTTCGAGCACGCGCCCCTCCGCGCGGCATCGTCCCTTGCTGACGGCATCGCGGCATCGATCGATGATGCGTGCGGCGCTTTCCAGCGAGGTACCGGGAAGGACGACGAGGAACTCCTCTCCCCCAATACGCGCGACAAAGTCCATGTCACGGAGCGATTCGCTTATCACGCTGCCGACGAACCGGATGGCAGCGTCACCGCGTGCGTGGCCGAAGGCGTCGTTGATCCTCTTAAACCGATCGATGTCGATCACAGAGACGCTGAGGTCCGTGGCGTCGCGCACTGCCAGATCCCAGCGATCGGCAAGGCGAGACATTCCGGCTCGTCGATTGAAAAGGCCGGTCATCGCATCTGTGCTAGCCATGGCTTCCAAATTCGCGTTAAGCGCTTCGATCTCGGTGATCTTCGCGCTGAGTTCTCGGTTCACGGTAGCGATACGAACCGCGGCGCGGAAGCGTGCGCAGAACTCTGCGGGCTCAATCGGCTTGCGAAGGAAATCATCCACTCCGGCGTCGAAGGCACGAGCAACGTCTTCTAGCTCCCCCTTCGAGGTGACCATCAGGATATAGGCGAGATGTCCATCAGGCTGGGCACGGATTGACCGCACAAGCTCCACACCACTCATGCCGGGCATCATCCAATCAATCAGCCATATGTCCACCGGACGAGTTCCAGCGATCGCGAGGGCCTCTTGCGCGCTGGAGGCCTGAAGGGGGTACAGGCCTTCATTGCGGACGAGTCGGTCAGTGTAAAGGCGTGAGACGGCGTGGTCGTCGACGATCATTGCGTTGAGCATTATTTCTTCTCCTCGTTCTCGCCGCTGACACCTCGGTGGACCGCCTGCGCGATTGCTTCGTTCGCCAGTTGATGCTGCATCGCAAAGCGCATGAGGGCCGGGCCATTGTCGATCTTCAGCTTTCTGGAGATCCGATAGCGATGGCTCTCTACGGTCTTCGCACTCCGGCAGATTATTTCTGCGATACGTTTGTTGCTGTAGCCCTGTCCGATGAGATTGAGCACCTCAAGCTCGCGGCGCGAAAGCTGATTCAGGCCGCACACCGCGGTCCCACCAGCAAAACCAGCGGCACGGCGGTTGATCACGTTCCCATTCACAACGGTGCTTCCCTCGAGCACCATCGAAGCGGTCGTGACAATCACCTCGACCGGCACGCTCTTTCCGACGTATCCGGCCGCGCCCGCGCGGATACACGTGGGCGCATACACGGTGTCGGGCTGAATGCTGTAGACGATCGATCGCGTGCGTGGCAGCTCCGCATGAAGCCACCCAAGGAAGTCGAGCCCGCTCTCGCCGGGGAACATCAGGTCGAGGAACACGATGTCGGGACGGAACTCGCGACAAGCCGTGCGGGCCTGCTCAGGCGTTTCGCATTGGCTGACGACCTTCCACCCGGGCCGGCTATGGATGATGTGGCGGAGCGCATGGATCACAACGGGATGATCATCCACGAGCAGGAAGCTCGCCAGAAGCGGCTCGGGCCCCCTGTGCGCAGGGGGGGTCGAGAACTGTTCGTGAGTGAGCGCCCCGGAATGGGTTGCCATGAGTCGCCTCCTAGCAAGTGGCTGTATCGGCACATTCGCAGCGACGAGTTCAGCATGTCGCGCCACTATTCCATTCTGGATGATTTGAACGTAATTGATTACATTGCGCGCGTGGTATTAGCACATGATTGCTTTATTGCATAAACATCAGAATCATGACGTCTAGCCAAATACGTGATGCGATGCAGGGTCTCGATGCAGGGCATCCACCGCATTGTGCTGTAGGCTCCTCACCGCAACGCGAGGCATCCCCCTGAATCGGCACGTGATCGTGGGAGCATCCTTGCGGAGGCGCGGATCACTGGCCGACAACCGGCGCGGAGGAAGGCCGCTAATGGGTCGCAGCCAGCCGTGGAAGCCCGCTGCTCGTCGAAGGCCGGCCGCGAATCGGCGTCGAACGTTCGTCGATGTCATGCTGTTCGAGCGGCTAGAGCCCCGAATCGCGCTGTCGTCTGTCCAGTCCAGTGAATTCCTGGTCAATACCTATCTGGCCGGCGAGCAGGCGGCGCAGTCCCCATCGTCCGTCGCTTATGGAATCGACGGGGGCGTGGCCGTATGGGCAAGTTACAATCAGGGATCACTTCTGACATGGGATATATACGGGCAGCGATTTGATGACGACGGAAGCAAGATCGGCCCGGAGTTTTTAGTAAACACAAGCTCACTGCTCGACAATCAACAGCGAGCCAGCGTGGCGATGTCGTCGTCGGGTCCGTTCGCGGTCGCGTGGGACGGACGCGGGCTGCTCGGCCTGTTCCCGGGCGTCTATGTGCAACGGTTCGCGGCGGACGGGACGCCCGTGGGCGGCGAGATCGGGGTTGCGGGGTCCCTCCTCCTTGACGTCCGGAACGCATCGATCGGGATGGCGAGCAATGGGGACTTCGTTGTCGTGTATGAAGCGACCGACGCCCTGCTGAGCCGGGGGGTGTTCGCGAGGCGGTACAACGCCGATGGAACTGCCAAGGGTGCGGCCTTCCGCGTGAATCCGGCCACAACTGGAGAACAGACATCGCCGCGCGTCTCGGTGCGTGAAGACGGATCGTTCGTGGTGTCGTGGGAGGGGAGCGGCTCGGGCGACACGTCCGGGGTGTTCGTGCGTGCATACGACAGCGCCGGCACGGACACAACCGGCGAGGTAAGGGCCAACGAGACGACGGCGGGGTCGCAATCAGAACCCATTGTCGCCGTGATGTCCTCCGGATTCGCCGTGGCATGGTCGGGCAACGGGCCGGGCGACGCCCAAGGGGTGTACCTACGAGTCTTCGACGCGAGCGGCGCCGCCTTGACGGGTGAGGTCCCGGTCAACACCGAACTCGGAGGAGCACAGACGGGACCATCGCTTGGCGTAGATGGGGATGATGAGGTTGTCGTCGCATGGTCAGGGGAGGGGACCGGCGATACATCCGGCGTGTACTGGCGGCCGTTCTGGCCCGATGGCACGCCACAGAGCGATCAGCGTCTTGCCAACTTGACGACAACGGGAAATCAGGCCGCCCCGAGCGTGTCGGGCACCGGGAGCGGCAGATACGCGGTGGTGTGGTCCGGCGATGGAGCTGGGGATGACTCAGGTGTGTTCGGTCTGACCCTCAGCAACGACGCGCCGGTGTCGGTGTGGTCTGTTGGTGTGGTGTCGTACACGGAGGGTGACGGGTGGCTGGTGCTGGACCCCGGGGTGTCGTTGTCGGACCCCGACGGGTTGACGCTGTCGTGGGCGACGGTGCGGATCAGCTCGGGGCTGTCCTCGTCGGAGGACGAGCTGCGGGTGTCGTCGCCCGGGGCGCTGGCGTGGTCGTACGACGCGTTGACGGGGACGCTGACGCTCAGCGGTGTGGGGACGATCTCGGCGTACGAGGACGCGTTGCGTTCCGTCGCGTACCGCAACACGTCCGAGCAGCCGTCTCCGCTGGCACGCACGCTGAGCCTGCGTGCCAACGACGGGGTCGATGACGGGGTCGAGGACACCCTCGACCTGGGCGTCACGCCCGTCAACGACGCGCCGGTGTCGGTGTGGTCTGTTGGTGTGGTGTCGTACACGGAGGGTGACGGGTGGCTGGTGCTGGACCCCGGGGTGTCGTTGTCGGACCCCGACGGGTTGACGCTGTCGTGGGCGACGGTGCGGATCAGCTCGGGGCTGTCCTCGTCGGAGGACGAGCTGCGGGTGTCGTCGCCCGGGGCGCTGGCGTGGTCGTACGACGCGTTGACGGGGACGCTGACGCTCAGCGGTGTGGGGACGATCTCGGCGTACGAGGACGCGTTGCGTTCCGTCGCGTACCGCAACACGTCCGAGCAGCCGTCTCCGCTGGCACGCACGCTGAGCCTGCGTGCCAACGACGGGGTCGATGACGGGGTCGAGGACACCCTCGACCTGGGCGTCACGCCCGTCAACGACGCGCCGGTGTTAGAGCCGGGTGCGACCGCCGCGGTGCTCGGCGAGGACGAATCCCTCATCATGCCGCTTGTAGGACTCATGATCAGCAATCCGGAGTCACTCCCGCTGGTCGAGGCGGTAATCGAGTTTCTAGGCGCTTCGTGGCCGCCATCGGTAGAGGTGACGCTTGACGTTCTCGGGAGTGGTCTGACGAGTACATGGGACGGCGCGCTAGGGCGACTCGTGATCACAGGTGTGGGTACGGCGGACACTTACGAAGACACGATCGCATCGCTAGTGCTGCGTCGCCTCGGGCTGCTTGCGGACGATATGGACTTCACGATCGTGCTGCACATCGCGGATCAGGCGGGTAGCTCCGACTCCGCGAACATCGATCTCACGATCCAAGCCACCACCGACAACTCGTCGACAGACAATCCGCCGGATGAGGAGCCGTCGACCGACAATCCACCGGTCGATGGACCGCCGTTTATCGATCCGCCGACAGATAACCCGCCGGATGAGGAGCCGTCGACCGGCGTGCAGAGACGCGATGGTGCTTCGGACAGCAATGGTGGGCCGTCCGTCGCCGGTGGGATCCGATCACATCAGGATGAAGTGCCGGGATCACCACAAGTGCCGATCGATGTCCCTGAGAGGAACGGCGTCGGCGTGCCGAGCGATTCAGTGGATGGGTCGGACGAATCGGGTAGTGCCGAGGTCGATGCGCCGACGCCCGATCAGGCAGGGCCCACGGGTCCACGATCACGCGATCTCGACTGGCCCGGGAATGACGGGCGTGACGAGCCGCTTGTGCCACCGCCGGCCGAGCAGCCGGAGTCGCTTCCTCAATCCGAGGGAACAACCGAAGACTCCGGTGGGGCGGCTGTCGAGGCAAGTGACGGGACCGACGCTGCAGCCAAGGCCGCCGATGGCGTGCATGTGCTCCTCGTTTCGACACCATCGGACGTCGGCCCCGTATGGATTGCGGGCATGACGCCAAACCTTCAGGAACTGGGCGACCTGATGGAGCAGGTGTTCGGGGCGGATGGCGCGCGCGTGATCGTGCTCGTCGCTTCAACGACCGCCACGGCCGTATCCCTGTTTGCGGGATGGCTAGTCGTGGGTGCGATAGCGTCCAACGGGGCGGCGCGAGGACTCAACGAACTGCATGGACTCGACCTGGTGGCACTCCTGAAAGAATGGGAGCGGGCGTCGAACCATGCACACGAGACCATGGCGAGGGACGCAGCATGACAAGGCGCCGTGCATTTATCTTCCTGTTTGTGTACCTCACGGTGATTTTCGCCGCAGTCATATCCTCGTTGCGAGCGGAGGAAGGCGATCCATCGGTCAATGCCACACGGCTACTCAACACGTTCGCAACACGCACGCTGCACACAGGCGATATCGAATGGAATCGACTACAGAGGGAGGCAGTACGGTGGATCGGAACCATCGATGCACCAGCGTGCCTCACGCTGACGGATGGTGATGGTCGCAGCACGAAGATCCCGAACGCGGGATGGCGGATCGACAATCGCCATGCCCAGGGGGCCGAGCTAAGCATAATCCAGTCCGGTCGTGTGATCGGGCACGCGCACTTCGCGGTGCAAGGACGCAAGGCCACGCCCGCGCAAGCATGGCTGGCGTTCGCGATGCTCGGGGCCGTGTTGCTTGGCATCGCATTCGTCACGCCGTCCGGGGAACGCCAAGGCGGCTTCGGCGGAACGTGGTCGACCGCACGGCGACGAGTGACGCAAACGCTCGACTTCCTGTCCGCGGGTGTAATTATCGTGGATTCCAAAGGCACAATCGTTTATATGAATAGCGCGCTGCGTTCGATTGTCGGGGAGCCCGCGAGAGGACGGCCTACTCGGATCGGAGACATGCCCTGGTGGCGGCACGAGGCCGAGAACGATGGGATCACCATACCCCCATGGCGTGATGCCATGCGTCGTCCGGGCGAGGTGCTCAGGGCGTACGCATCGCTGGTTGACGGGGACGGCAAGTCACGCGCGATGAACGTCGCGTGCATGGGAATCAGCGTCCGGCGTCGATCGCTCGGCGCGATCATTACGTTCGATGATGTGACGGAGCTGGTGGGTCAGCGGCGCGCACTCGCTGCCGCGCGAGATGCGGCGGACCAGGCCAATCGTGCCAAGAGCATATTTCTGGCAAGCATGAGCCACGAAATTCGCACTCCCATCAATGGTGTGATCGGATCGATATCATTGCTTGGCGAGACGGAACTTGGTCAACGCCAGCGTCGGTTCGTTGATGCGGCGGAAACATCTGCTCGATCGCTTCTTCATCTTATCAACGATATTCTCGATTTCTCCAAAATCGAAGCAGGAAAGCTCGACCTAGACAACGTCGACTTCGATGTCGAACGCTGCATTGAGGACGCGCTTTGTATCGTGGCGCCCGCCGCCCGCGCGAAGGAGATCGAGCTGATATTCCGATGTGCCCTTGGTATAAAGCATCTACGAGGCGATCCCGGTCGCCTGCGACAGGTCGTCATTAACCTGGTGGGCAACGCGGTGAAATTCACCTCGCACGGAGAAGTTGAGTGCGTGGCGGAGACAGTTGTCGCGAGATCGGGCGAAGTGGAGCTACGTGTCGTCGTGCGGGACACCGGCATTGGTATCCAGCCGGACCGCCTCGATCGGCTCTTCAAGTCGTTCTCACAGGCCGACTCGTCTACCAGCCGCGTCTACGGAGGGACGGGCCTCGGACTCGCTATCTCACGACAGCTCGTGCAAATGATGAATGGTGACGTCTGGGTCACGTCGACGCCTGGTATCGGCTCCACCTTCACATTCAACGTCACGCTGCCGATAGCCGAGGCATTGCCGCTGGCCATGGCAACAGCAGGCGTGCGAGCGGTCGTTTTCGATTCGTGTGGCACATCGCGCAGCGCGCTGTCCGAGTCGCTGATGGCCATCGGCGTCGATTGTGTGGCGACAGCAACCTCCGAAGAAACAGCGGACTCCGCGGGCCGGTTCCTCGCCGCCGTGCCGACGCGGGTCGTCATCATCGGATGTGTTCGGTGGGATGCTTCCCACACTCGACTCGCCGAACAACTTCGCCAGGCCAATCCTGAACTGAAGATCATCGCACTCACGATGCACGAGGTCGACATCGATGCCGTGCGCCACGCTCCAGGGCTGGTATGTGCGTGGCTCGTCAAGCCGGTGTCGCCCTCGTCGCTCGCCGCGGCTATTCGCGGGGACGAAAGCGGGACCGAGCGTGCGCCAGATGAGGAATCCTTGGTGATTGATGCGGCATGCGCCCCCCGTGTCCTCGTCGTTGAAGACCATCCGATCGGGCAACTCGTGACGCTCGAGTACCTTCGCGGCATGGGGCTAGAAGCGGACGTTGCGGGATCCGGCGCCGAGGCCGTCCGGATGGCAAGTGCGACAGAGTATCGCGTCATCCTGATGGACTGCCACCTGCCCGGGATGGACGGGTTCGAAGCCACTCGACGCATTCGTGAGCAGGAACTCGCGTCGGGCAGGGAAGGGAGCGTTATCATTGCGCTGACCGCGAGCGCTTTGGCCGAGGACCAAGAGAAGTGCATCCGTGCGGGGATGGACAACTATCTGACCAAGCCCATCGAGAAGTCGACGCTGGCTCGTGCCTTGGCCGAAGCGTTCAAGATCCCCTTGGGGCCCGCGGCGGGTTCATCGCCAGCGTCGGAGATGAACGCTCCAACCACCATCGACAACCCGCAGCGCCATCCGGAATCACACGCAATCTCGTGGGGCGTCGTCATCCAACGATGCATGCAGGATGAATCAATGGTCACGCAACTGCTTACGCTCTTCGAGCAGGCGACGCTCAGCGATCTTGAGCGATTGACCGAAGCCGTCCGTTCCGGTCGCGCCAATCTTGTAAGCGAGATCGCGCACGCAATCGCCGGCAGCGCAGCCCAAGTGGGGGCGGAGCACATGGCACGTATCGCCCGATCCATTGAGCACAGCCCAGAGGACGTCATGGGCGACGAGGCCGATGGCGTCACGTGCCTTCAAGAAGAATTCGGACGTTGCCGGGCGGAGATTGCCCGTGGGATTACCACGCGATCGGCCGATCTGGATAAATAGCTCGCAGCAGCCCCTCACGGCGGCATGCGCCGCCCGCGTGTAGGCCAATCCCTGAAAGTTCGATCAATGGTGATCGCAGCATTGTAAGTATGCCATGATGTTGTAAATTACTCCAAGAGAGACATGGGCGAACGGGAAGCTCGGCATGAGACACCGAGCAGCTTCGATAAGCAAGTACACCCGTCGTCCAATACATACGGAGGAAAGAGACATGGCAACATCGAAGTTGTTCCGCGGCATGTTCTGTGCTATCGCTACGGCAGGTGCGGCGGCCGTGCCCGCGACGGCAGATATCGTTGGCGCCAGCAATGGCCACGCGTTGAGCGCCGACGTTCACCTTGTCGCGAGCCTGGTGGGCATCGGCGTAGGACCGCTTGCTGGCACGGCGGGATCTGCTCCCGGATCGTACGGACTTACGAACACTGTACTGGCCGCGAATGCAATGGCGCCGGGCGTCGCAATACTCAGCACGGGCGTCCTGGCCTCCAACTCGGACTCCAACCTCTCGTTCGGAGCTCTGAACGGCCACACGCACGCGGACGCCACCGTCGACGACCTCCTCCTCCGAGTCGTGCCGGGCGTGCTGTTCATCCCGGACTTGCTGCGGCTTGAAGCCGTCACTATCGGCTCGCATTCCACTGTATCGTTCGACGGCTCGAATCTAGCTTCTTTGGGCGGCATCGTCATCGAGGATGCGATGTTGAGCGTTTCTGGGATTGGCTCGATCCTGGTCGATGCCAACGCGGCTCCGAACACCGTCCTCCTCGATGCTCTTGGTATTCGCATTGTGCTCAACGAACAGATCGCATACAACGATGGAATTACCGCATCGCTTGAGGTGAATGCAATCCGCATCACCATCGACAGTCCGCTGCAACTGGTCGCGGCGGACGTGGTGGTCGGCCACAGCTTCTCGACCATGACGGTTCCGGCGCCCGGCGCGGCGTGCCTCCTCTCCGCCGCAGGGCTCTTTGGATCTCGGCGTCGTCGCAACGTTCGCGGCCGGTGATTCGTAAGGGCTCAACCGAGCTGACGTGCCTGCGGGAACGGGCTCGCACATGCGAGTCCGTTCTTGCATATGTGCTGCAGTCGGCGTAGATCCGCTACCAGTTCTGGTTGCCCGGCATCCACTCCGACAGATGGCGGAGCCCTGATGACTTGGAGGGTATCGCTGATCAGGGCCGTGGCGCCAGAATCATCCATCTGGTACTTCCGTTGCGCGGCTTTATGGCACGCTCTCACAGGGGGTCGAGAGCGCTAGCGGCCTCGGAAAGGTATTCGGGCGCGTGGACGGCGTAGCGCTCGGTGGCGGCAAGCAGGGTGTGGCCGAGCATACCGGCGATCTGACGCATGGACACACCGTGGTCGGCCAGGAGCAGGTGGCAGTGCGGCGCAGCACCTGCGGGGTGACGGTCGCGAGGCCGGCGGCGCGGGGAGCTTTGGCCAAGGATCGCTTGACGCAGGCCACGGGCCGACCCGCCCACTCGATGATGTGGCGCCTAGTTCGCCTGGCGCGCCCGGGCCAGGTCCGGCCAAATGCTGCACTCAATTGGGTGCCATGGCATCGCCCGCGCTCGTTGGCAGCGTGAATTGGCAAGAGCAGACGGTGGCAACGCGTCGGGCGGCATGCCACTGTCAATCAGCGGGACGAGCCTTCGCCCTCCCCGCTGTGACTATCAGTCGTTGTAGTCAGCGATTGCCTGATTCAGGTCGGCGAGGTCCTGCGAGTCCGTGCTCGAATCCAGGTTCACGTCCGACGGATCGGCGATCCACGTCGCCGTGTCGAGGTAATCGAGGTTGCCGTCGGTGTTCAGGTCGAAGCTGCCGAAGCACAGCTTGATGATGAAGTCGTAGGTGTAGTTGTCCACGTCCGGCGTGACTGGACTCCCTCCGGCCGTATCGGGCAGGTTCGCGCAACGCAGGCGACCGGCCTGCTTCGTGATCTCGTACTCGCGCGGCAGGCTCGGCCACGTGCCGCTGGTGGGCCAGAAGTACACGTCGCGCCCGTCGATGCACCAGCTCCAGCCTTCGCCGTTGTCGTCGACGGTGGTCCACGCTCCGCCCGCGGCGGGACGGTGCTTGAACGTCACCGGAAAGTCGCCGCTCCCGTTGTCCATCACCGGCCCATAGTGACGCAGGCGAATCGCGCGCGTCACGCCGCTCGTGCACGGCGGCGAGACCAGAGGAAGGCCGCAGTACTCGACGCCGTCCTCGGGAATGGAGTCGAGGCGGTGCTGATCGAAGGGGACGACGCCCACAGCGCCGGGCCCGGTGCCGTAGACGGTGGGTGAGCCGGAGTTGTCGGCGAGGTCGTCGTAGTCGGGCTCGGGCGCGAGCGTGATGGTCGTGGTACCGCTGCTAGAACCGACGGTCACGGACGCGCCCGAGTCCCAGACGCCGGTATACGGAGAGCCAAGATTGCGCGCATTGATATTGATCTGCCCGACGAGTCCACGTTCATCGCCGATGTCGATGGTGCCGACAAGGCTTCCTGGTATGTCGTTGCCCTCGAAGATGCCACCAACTACATCCAACTGGCCCTCAAAGGCACCGTCGACGATCACGCTCCTGCCGGAGTTGATTCTGACTACGCTGATGTTTGCGCTCGACTTGACATCCCCCCGTACGCGAAAATCTGCGGCGAGCGGCCCGAACACCTCGACGTCCGCTTCCAGATCACCCGCGATGTCCACGCCAATTTCTGTTCCCATTGGCAGCACCACAATCTGGCGGGTGGAGATCAACCCCTTCACACCACCCGAAGTCGTGATCAACTCCTGGAGATAGCCCGCAGTGGTGTAGAGGGGCAGATCCGCCGTCATGATCTTTCCCGAGATCGAAGCCGCGGTGATGCTCCGCACGCCAGTTGCAGCATCGACGAGCACGGCCCCGACGGTTGTGGCGTCGCCGAGGTCGCCATCGACCACAATCGTGTCGATACTTCCGTTCGGCGCCTCGATGCAATCGGTCACATCGCCTTCGATGAGTACGTTCTCGATTCGAGATCCTGTGATCGAATCGGAGCCCGACGCGACGATCCTGCCCGCCATATCACCCGTGTTGCCGCCCGTTGTGAACGTGCGCACCCGCCCAATCTTGCCGTTCGTCAATCGCACCGATCCCGTGCTCGTGATGGCGCCCGCTTCCACGATGATGCCCATCGTCGCATTCGACGGGGCCGTGATCTCGATGTCGTCCTGGATCTCGCCGCCCACGTCGAAACGCGACAACCGATCGAACTGCAGCTCGCCCGTCAGATCGCCGGCGATCCCGCCGTAGAACTGCGTCGTGGCCCCCGCCGCGACGCCCTGCGCGTCGATGCCCGCGCAGTCGCCCCCAACGAGTGTCGGTTGAATATCAGTATTGACGAAGACGGCGGCGTTCGAGGTGCCCAGGATAAAGCTTACGGTCCCCGTGAGCCCGGAGCTGCCCTGGAACGTGAGTTGCGGGATGTCGTTGCCCGAGTCCGGCACGATCACCACACGCTGCGTCGACACGGGCACGAACAGCGACGTGGCGCTGAACGAATCCGTCCCCAGTTGTGTGGAGCCGTTCATGTAGTAGATCGTGCCGCTCTGCGCGAGCCCGACCGACGCCGATCCGGCAACCGTTGCCAGTACCGCACAACCAGCCATACCACGGTAATTCCGCTTCATACTCTGACCCTCCTTCTCCGCCACGAGCCGACGAGGGCGCCGATCGCGACGCCCGGAATGACAGGAACCCCCGGCACGAGGGACGCAATGCGAAAGGACATTCTGGAACTGGGCGAGTCCGGATCGAGGCTTCCCCACCCCCACGGGTAGATCTCGACGGGCCCCCCGGCATACGACACCACATACATCCGCTCGTACGGCTGCGGATCGCCGACGCCACCGAGCAGCCCCCAGCTCTCCAGCCATTCCGAGGACGAGCCCGACGCGTCGAACAGGCCCCACGGTGATTGCACGTCCACGTAGCTCCCGATCGGGATCTCCATCTCGCCCCAGTTCGGCAGGCTGAACGCCGCGTTGCTCTCGCCGCCCTCCCACGGGGGCGCGTTGATGAGGACCTCGTCCTTTGTGCCGGGCTGGAGCCACCAGCCGTTGTTGTCCGCCTTGCGCGGATCCCAGAACGCGGCCTTCATCCACTCGTCGAGCGACGGGATCCAGTACTTCGCTCCGGGCTCGTGCGTGTCGGCGTCGCTGTATCGACCGGTGTCCTGATCAATGCCCCACGTCGTCGTGTCGTACGCCCCGCGTGCGATGTCGGCGAAGTCGTCGGGCTTGCCGTTGTGCAGCCAGTTGCAGTACAGCGCCGCCTGCCGCCACGTCATGCCACCCACGGGGAGGTTCGCCGCGTCGGGATGGTTGATCAGCTTGTACTGTCGCCCGGGCCCGTTGTAGCTCGTGTCGCGCGTCGCGCCCCAGAACGTTGGCGGCAGGCCGACGGTCGTGAACACGTCGGCGGTGTCGCCCATCGCGTTGTAGAACTCGAGCCACTGCGCGGTGGAGATCTCGAGACGCGACAGGCGGTAGTCGTACGACACGCTGCCCCGCCCGTTGGAGAACGGCGTGTTGAAATCGTCGCTGTGAAACGCCGGGTTGGCCCCGCCCGAGACGGTGGTCCAGTAGAACCCGTTCGCGTCGGGAGTCCCTAGCGGACGATGACCCACCTGGGCGAACGCGGGGACGCCGAGGACCGGACCCGCCAGAGCGGCCCCCCAGAACACCCACGAACCGGCCTGCCGTCGTCCCATCGAGCTTCCTCCTTCTGCACACATCGGAATGGGCACCGATCCATACGCGCGGATCGCCGCGAAGTTGCGGGCAGCTTCGTGAAGTTCTTATGTTGTACCCTAAATGGGGAGGAAATGCCGCCAGACGATACTGCACCCACTCACACCGCACGCAATCGTGGCCGGTCACAAACAGCAGCGGCGCGTTCGAAGGAGGCGTTTTTGCTGTAACTCCGGTACGCTACCCCGATCCTCTCTTTGCAGGTCGGGATCTAGAACCGGGCTCGCGACGCGGCATTCCACTTGGAGTAGACCTCCGGCGAAGGCACCGTCAGCATTCACGGTTCATTGGGCGCTCGCGATAGGCTTGATGATTTCTTGGCATGGCCTCCGGAACCAAGTAGGCTGCACAACAACAGCGACCGAAACCGCCCCATCCGGGCCAATGCGCTCTTCGGGAGTGAAGATTGGGACGGCGTGCGTTCGAAACTCCCCCGAAGTGGTGCCGAAGTCGATCGACAGCGTTGCGTCGCAAGCGATTTGTGCTTGGGCTGCCTGTCGTACTGAACCCTCGAAAGGCATTGATTTGTCCTTCGGGATATGGTCGGCACAACTCGACCGGAAGGCTTCATTCAGGATGGAGTAGTCTACGCGCAGCTTTAGCGTTGGAGCCGCGGGGTCTCCGCCGAACATGCGTGCTTGATGGCGATCGGCGGCCAGCCTCCGAGCCTCGGTAGGCTTCAGCTTCCAAGAACAAAACACTGCTGCAAGAGGATCGGTTCGAATCTCGACAAAGCGCCTGATTGTAGCCTCGGGAGAGGCAGCAAACCTGTTCGCCAATTCGACCAAGCCCGATCCGGAGATCGCCATGCCCTCGACAGCTCCACCAAACCAAGGCGCCGGAAACAGGATCTCTGAGGCGGCGACATCACACAAGGTTTCGATCTGATCGTTTGGATCCGCCCAGTCGCGATCTGGAGACTTTCGGCACCGGATCGCCAGTTGGTAATCGGGGAACAACGTGTGCCCAATCTCGTGGCCGATGCTGAATCGTTGTCGCACGAGCGGGCGATTCCGGTTAATACGCAGCACCACACGACCGCCTTCGGGAGCGATCTCAGAGTCCGGACTGTGCTGAGGAGCCTCGCGTGACACGAACAATCCGCGGAGGCTGGCCATTGCTTCGAGATCGAATGGTGGCTCGCCGCCGAAGATCTCAACGAACTGCAGAACGACCTCTCTCGCCTTGGCACGCACGGCTCGAATCGGATCAGTTTCCCCTGTCTCATCCATGATCGCCTTGACGTGCGGATGCATCCTGCGTCACTCCTTCTTGATCGCGCGCTTCATGAGGCGGTAGAGGTCGTGCCAATCTTCCTTGGACCGTGGTTGACCCCCACGGAATCTCATCGTCGCCAAGTCTCGAAGGTCGCTCGGAGACAACGGCTCTTTGATCACCTTCATCCAATCCCGAAACTCCACAAGCGAGGGCGGAATATCTACTTTCGTGTCGTCTATTTGCACCGATGGCAGCGCGAGCAGCTCGGCGATGGTTGCTCACCG
This sequence comes from Phycisphaerales bacterium, assembly GCA_034004365.1. Classification (GTDB taxonomy): domain Bacteria; phylum Planctomycetota; class Phycisphaerae; order Phycisphaerales; family UBA1924; genus JAVEWV01. Next base: position 100,216 of record JAVEWV010000007.1, on the reverse strand, counting down.
CGACGAACCATCGCATAGCGAATCCTCAGCGATGAGGCGAGCGGCCATCCCCCGTGAGATGGGCCGCCCGTTCTCGGCCCCACCCTCCCCCCGAGCCCGCACCACCCGCCTCCGGAGCCCGGACGACGAGGCGGGGGGACTTGACGCACGCCCGGGGGGGCGTACATTTCCCCCGCACGACGGCCGCCGGGCTGGCGTGCCTCGGTGTGGCGCCTCCGCCCCACCGACGAACAACTTGGGGCGGTAGCTCAATTGGTTAGAGTCCCGGACTGTCGATCCGGTGGTTGCGGGTTCGAGTCCCGTCCGCCTCGCTTAGAACCTCCGCGTTGGCAGCCGATGACACGGCGTGCCCAGGAGCGCACAAATCCCGACGTTTGCGCGAGTTGCGGCGGCCTTCCGAGGCCGCCGCTGTGCGTTTTGCGGCGCTCGCGTCATTGGCGGGGGATGACGCGGAATGGCCCGGATTGCCCCCTGCGCGCTGCTGCGGGCGCTGCGATTCCTGGCGGCCTTCGGGCGCGATTCGCAGCGCGGATGCCGGGCCAGTTCCCGCCCCGTTGGGCGACGTTGGCCCGTGGGCGGAACGAGCCGCCAACCCCGCCCGTCGGGCCACATCCCGCCCGTGCGTACCCGTGGCGGCAACGGCGGCCTCGGCGGCGGCGCTGTTGGCCAGCGGAAGGGCGGGCAGCGCGGCGAGCGCTTTGGACGTGTCCGCCAAGGCGACGTGGGCGTAGCGGTCCATCGTGAGCGTGATGGTCGAGTGGCGGGCCAGCGTCTGGGCGACCTTGGGCGTCACTCCGGAGCGGGCAAGGCGCGTGATGAACGTGTGCCGCAGGGCGTGGAAGTCGATGACGCGCCCGGCGTCGTCGCGGACGGCGATCCCGGCGGCGGCCAGGTCCGCCGCGATGACCTGGGCCATCTCGTCGGGCAGGCCCGGCCAGACGTGCTCGCCGCGCGGCGTGGCGTCGAGCGTTTCCCGAAGCGCATCGGCGAAGTCGGGCCGCAGCGGCTGTACGTCGCGCCTGCGTCGCTTCGAGTACGACGCCTCCACCGTCACCGTCGGCGGGTCCGCGTCGAGGTCGAACGAGCGAGTGGTCAGCGACTTGATCTCGCCGAAGCGGAAGCCAGTCGAGGCGGCCAGCAGGTAGAGCACGTCCCGACGCGGGATGTCGAACGTCCTCGTTCCGAGGCGGATCTCGCCCTTCTTCGGTCCGACTTTGCGGCGATAGCGCTTCGTGATGGTCACCGAATCGCTCGCCGCGGCTGCCGCGAGCAGGCGCGAGAGTTCGTCGTCGTCAAGTGCCCGCCGCTCGCGCCGGCGGTCGGTGCTCACGTTCAGCATCTTCACCCCGACCAGCGGGTCGCGGGCGAGGCGGTGGTTCGTCATGAGCCAGCGCGTGAACCCCTTCACCGCGCGGAGGTGATGGTTGATCGTCGCGTGGCCGCGCCCGTTCGCCCGGACGCGTTCGACGTGCAGGCTGAGCGTGGCGGCGTCGATGTCCGCGATGGTCTTCCATGCCGCGTTCGCGCCGGCCTGCTCGATGCGGGCCTCGGTCAGGTCAACGTGCTCTTCTGTGCTGCCCTTGGCGGCGAGGTACACGCGGTAGTCCGCGACATGGTCGGCCAGCGGGCGACGCGAGTGGTCGGCCATGCGTTCCGCGGCCGCATCGATCGTTCCTTCGCGGCGCGCCCGAGCCGCGTCCTCGAGTTGGCGGGCCAGGCGTTCGCTAAGCGCCTTGTCGGTGTAGCCGCGGCGGGTGTGCCGGCGGCCGAGTTCGTCGGTCCAGGCAACCATCCAGCGGGCGCTCTTCTTCGTGCGATCCGACGCGGTCTTGTAGACGGTGGGCATGGAGAACTCCGTTCGTGCGGGCCGTCCAGGGGCGACGGCGGAACCACAGTGAGGGGCGGCACTGGGCACGGGTCAAGTCGCCCCCCCGGCCGGTAGGCCAGGGGGGCGATTCAGGCGAAAATGTGGGCCAGACGACGGGACTACAGCCCCTTGCGGGCCGCTGCGAGCGCCCGCTCGGCGTCCGAGAGCCGGGCTTCCGCCGCGGTCAGGCTGGCCTTGGCCCGCTCGAGTTCCTCCTTCAGCAGCGTCTCCTGCTCCTTGCTGTCGCGGGACAGAGGGAGTTTCCGGTGCTTCCGCTCGATTCGCTCCACGTCATCGCGCACGCGGTTGCGTTCGTTGGTCGCCGCGATCATCGCCGCGTGCGCCTGGTTGGCTTTGGCCTCCTGCTCGCGACGCGCGATCATCGCCAGCACGCCCTTCGGCAGCCGCGACGCAGGGAGAAGGCCTTCGTCGTACACGGCCAGCACCCGCCGCCCCGCCGACTCGGCCGTGTTCAACTCCCGCTGGGCCGCGTCGGCACCCTGAGCGGCCGCCTCGACTTCGGCCTCTAGTTTCTCGATCGCCGCCTCCGCCTGGGAACGGGTCGCGTCTGCATGGGCCTTGGTCTTCATCGCCGACCGGCGCAGGCGCACGACGTCGCCAGCGGACTTCATGTCCGCGCGGGCCTCGGCGATCCGAGCGATGATCTTGTCGGCCACGCCGGGCTCCATGCCGGCGTCGCGGGCCAGTTCGGCCAGACGGTCGAACGGTTCGTCCGCCCAGGCCGCGTCAATGAACGCGGCGCGGGCCTGCACCTTCTTGTTCTGGGTGATCTGCGTGAGGGTTGTCATGAGGCGTTCCTTTCTTCAAGTGGGACCGAGACCACGCCGCGCAGGTACAGCACCCGTGCGGTTTTGACGATCGACTTCTCGTGTGTGCTGATGAGCCGCTTGGCCAGCGACTGAATCCATGCGTGCCGCTGGGCCCAGCGCTCGGGCTGATTCTCGATGCCCGCGACACAGAACCTCGCGAGCGCGACATGATCGGGGACTACGCGCGACATCTCGCGGCGTAGATCGGTGGCCATCTCGACGCCGGCGATCGTCTCGATGGTCGGCAGCGCCGGCGACGGCGTGTCGTCAACGGCGTGCCGCGAGATTCCTGGCGCGGGGTGTCGGTGGGCCAGGGCCTCGGCCAGCGGGCCCACCGCCGTCATGATCGCCCGGTCGGTTGGACTCATGTCATCGAGGGGCCACGCCGCGCCACCGCCGCCGTCGTGCAGCGTTGCGATGGCTCGCGTGCCGGTGAGCACCGACGCGGCCACCGCATGGCCAGCCTCATGGAGCGAAAGCGTCCATCGGTTCACGATGGCACCTCCCCCAAGGCGTTGGCGCATGCACGCTGCGCCGCGCCAGCGGAGCCATAGACACCCGCGACCTGCCAGCCGTGATCGCGGTAGACCATCCCGAGGTAGAGGCGCCGCTCCCTACCGCAGGGATGACACAGCACGGGCATAGACGCGAGGCGACGGCATGCAACCACACGGGCGACGCGCACTCCCTCGCGTCGGCCGTCGATGTGGGGGCCATCTCGATCGGCCGTCACCCAGTAGGAGGACCACTTCAGCATGGGCTCCCTCCGATGGGAGACTCCGCGGCACCGTCAGCGCCGGGCCAGACTTCGCCAAACCCGTCAGAGTTCGCCAAGGCTGCTTGCTCGGCAGAGTTGGCGGAATCTGGCGCGGTGTGGTTTGGCAGCCCCCACGTCCACGGCCCCCGGTAGCCGTCTGGCGCGGCAATGACGCCGAGCCGGGCGCGAGCCCGATCAAGCGTGCGAGCACTAACTCCTGCCGCTTTCGCCGCGGCCTTCACGTCGCTCCCAGCCTTGCGGCCGTGGGCCAGTTCCGCGCGCAGGAAGTCCGTTGCTTCGGCAAGTGCGCCACCATCGCCACCGCCGCCTTCAGACTCGGCGGCCAGGGCGTCATCGGCGCGCAGGTTGACCGGGCCAGGCTCCCACTGGATCGCCGGCGGGATGCCGCCGATGTCGAACGCCAGGCCGGTTCCCTCGGGAGCGAGGTTGTTCTTGCCGCTCAGCAGGAGCCGCCGTCGCTTGTCGTCGGTGTCGCGAGTGAGATGCCACACGGCGCGTGCGATGCCCGTGAACGCCCTGCTGCCGATGGCCAGGTCGTCGGCGATCGTGCCCGCGCTCTTGCGCCGGTGTGCCACGATCAGCACCGCCGGGCCGTACCGCTCCGCCAACTGTGCCACGGGAGCGAGCACAGCACGAACTTCGTTATCCCGGTGCGAGTCTGTTCCGCCGCCGATGAAGCTTCCGATGGGATCGATGACGATCAGGCGGCAGTCGGGTTGCCGCTGCAGTGCTTCCTCAAGAGCCGGCAAGTCCTCGAGCGTGAACATCGCCTCCACGAGCCGACCGCGCTCGCCGCGCCGGCGCACGGTGGCCAGCAGATGAACCCGGCGCACGTCGGCGCAGTGCGCATCGAGCCGCGGGCGGATCGTGTCATGCGGATCATCCTCGGCCGACACGAGAATCACCGATCCACCGGGACACGCGCTGCCATCGGGCCAGGTGCGCCCGGTCGAAACGCGCGCCGACATGTCCGTCGTCAGGAAGCTCTTCCCCTCCCCTGGCCGACCAACGAGCAGCGAAATGCGGCCCAGCGGCACGCGCCCAGGCCAGAGCCACCGCACCTCGCGCGGCTCGACATCCGCGAGGCACCGCAGCACGGGACCAGGCAACTCGGCTTCGTCCCCCTGGCCAGCCGGCGCGCCCACTGCGCTCTTGTCGGGCCCTTGGCTCATCGGCGCACCCCGCTCGCGCCGGCGGCCTTGCGGTCGAGGTGCTCGCGGAGGTCGGAGAGCCGCCAGCGGACGACCCGCTCGCTCAGCCGGATCGGCGCGGGGATGTCTCCCGTCTGGGCCATCCGCCAGACGGTGCGGGGATTGACGCCCAAGAGCTCGGCCACCTCGCGGACGCTGACAACCGCGACGTCGGCCATCCGATTCCTGATCTCATCCATGAGTGCACACCCAGAGCGCCGTCGTGGCGCAGGACGACTGGAGCCGCGGACGCACCGTGCGTCGCGGCGGCAAGTGGGTGGCTCGATGGCTGGATTGGTCGGTGGCTGAGTCGATTGAGTGCGCGATCAGGTGAGGCTGCGCCTCACCCATCTACGCAAATGCCACGCGGAGTGGCGAAGACACTGGCGGACTTGCCGGGGCTCTGAGGCACCCCGGCAGTTCCTATATCTGCGCGCGCACGGAAGAGTGTCGCGCCGTTGTGTGATTCCCGTCATCGTGCGTCATGGCCTTACCCTGTACCCCTCTGTCCAATCCGCCTCCCTGTTGCGCGATCTCGCCAAAGATCATCTCGACGGTTGGCGAGCCGGTTGACGACCCACAAGGACGCTTTGTGCAGGTTCAGGCCAACGCGGCGACGAGTGCGATCCTCTACCTGCTACTTATGCAAATGGAGCGACCGGTGTGCAGGAATCTCGCACCCGCCGCTCTTTTTCTATCCCGAGCGACCCATCGGGGCGGGCGCTGGTATGGTTTGTGTTCGGACACAGAAGTGCCCTGGCGAGTCAAGGACACCGAATTGACGCCATCTGCGATATAGCATATATTGCAGACATGGCACAATCAGTCGAGAACCTGCCCGCCACTCTCCGCGCCGTTCGAGCCGCCCTGAATCTCACCCAGGAGCAGCTCGGCGAGAAGCTCGGCGTCTCGTTCGCCACCGTCAATCGTTGGGAGGGCGGCGAGGTGAAACCGCAGAAGGCGGCATGGGAGGCTATCACGGCTCTTGCCGCCGAGGCCGGCGTCGCGCCGGACGGGACTGAGGCGACGCCGGCGGTTCCGCGTCGCGGGCGTCGGAAGGGTTCGGGGTCCCAGGCCACGACCACCAAGCCGATGGAGCAGATGCTCTGGGACGCGGCGTGCTCCATCCGCGGCGAGAAGGACGCGGCCAAGTTCAAGGACTACCTCCTTCCGCTGCTGTTCCTCAAGCGCCTGTCGGACGTTTTCGACGACGAGATCGATCGTCTCGCCGAGGACTACGGCGACCGGGCCACGGCGCTGCAGATCGCCGACGCCGATCACTCTCTGCTCCGCTTCTACCTCCCCGCTGAGGCGCGCTGGGCGGTGATCAACGGGCGAGAGGCGTTCAACTGGCCCCCGAAGGACAAGCCGCGCGACATCGGCGAGCACCTGACCAAGGCCATGCGGGCGGTCGTCAAGCACAACCCCTCGCTCTCCGGCGTGATCGATGTCGTCGACTTCGCCGCCGAGCGCAACGGCGAGCGGGACATCAACCCCGCGAAGCTTCGCGACGTTGTCGAGACCTTCTCCGACCCGCGCTACCGGCTGGGCCTGGCGGATGTGGACCCCGACTTCCTCGGCCGCGCGTACGAGTACCTGCTCCGAAAGTTCGCCGAGGGGTCGGGCCAGAGCGCCGGCGAGTTCTTCACGCCGACCAATGTCGGGTTCCTGATGGCCTACATCCTCAAGCCCAGGCCCGGCCAGGAGTGCCACGACTACGCCTGCGGCTCCGCGGGGCTCCTGATCAAGCTCCAGATCGCCGCGCGCGAGCAGGACCCGACAAGCAAGGTGCCCCTCAAGCTCACGGGCCAGGAACTGCAGGCCGAGAGCTACGCCATCGCCCGCATGAACGCCATCATCCACGACATGGACGTGGACCTGCAGCGCGGCGACACGATGATCAACCCGAAGTTCCGCACCGCCGACGGGCGCATCCGCGGGTTCGACCTGGTCGTCGCCAACCCGATGTGGAACCAGCCGTTTGCGCTGGACACGCTGGCCAACGACCCGTTCGACCGCTTCCGCGGTGCGGGCGGCATCACCACTGGCAGGGGCGATTGGGCCTGGCTCCAGCACACGCTGGCGTGCATGAACGACAGCGGCCGTGCCGCCGTCGTGCTCGACACCGGCGCGGTGACGCGTGGCTCGGGCTCCAAGAACGATGACAAGGAGCGGAACATCCGGCGGTGGTTCGTCGAGCAGGACCTGATCGAGGGTGTGATCCTGCTGCCCGAGAACCTTTTCTACAACACGACCGCCGCCGGTGTGATCATCGTCCTCAACAAGCGCAAGCCCAAGGCCCGGCGCGGGAAGCTTGTGCTGCTCAACGCCAGCAAGCGGTTCACGAAAGGGCGGCCGAAGAACTACCTGATCGACGCGGATCGGCGTGCATTGGCTGAACTGTTCAACCGAGGCGAGATAGTGGACGGCGAGGTCGCTGTGATCACGCGCGAGCAGGTGGAAGAAACGGACTTCAACCTCAGCCCCAGTCGGTGGGTAGCGAATGGCGAGACGTCTGGTGAAACGGATCTTCCTGGACTGATCCAGCAACTTGGCCAGCTCTCACTGGAGGCTCAGGTCGTCGGCGACTCGTTGCTTCGAATGCTCAAGCCGTTGGCGACAGGGGCCAATACATGACGGTCACCACATGGCCCACTGTTGCTGTTCGGTCACTCGTCCATCCAACCGCGACCTGGTACCCAGCGACGATGCCCCGAACGCACATCCGGTATGTCGACGTCTCCGCAGTTTCGCGCGAAAGGCTCGCCATTACCGCCGCCGAACAGGTCCCCGCGAATCAGGCATCGAGTCGAGCCCGCAAAATCGTTCAGACCGGGGACACGCTGTTCGCGACTATTCGTCCTGGGCTCGCTCGCATCGCCCAAGTGCCGAACGAACTTGACGGCGAGATCGCTTCGACAGCGTTTTGCGTCCTGAGGCCGAATCGCGAGCTTGTCCATCCGGACTATCTCTTCTTTGCCGTTACCAATCGGCCCTTCGTCGAGCGAGTTGCCGACCTCGAAACTGGTGCGAGTTACCCTGCGGTACGCGATTCCGATGTTTTGGATCAGATGATCCCATTGCCGCCCCTGCCCGTGCAGGGCGACATCGCCGCGACGATGAACTGCGTGCGAAAGTCGTTGCTGCTCGAGGATGGGCTCGCGGCAGAGTCTGAAGTCCTGAAACGTGCGGCGATGCGAGAGCTCTTCACCCGCGGCCTGCGGAGCGAGCCACAGAAGGACACCGAAGTAGGCCTCGCGCCCGCGAGCTGGGAGGTTCGTCGGCTGGAAGACGACCACGACATCGCGGGGGGCGGCACGCCACTCCGATCGGTCGACGCGTATTGGGCGGGTGGCACGATCCCGTGGGTCAAGACTGGCGAAGTGAACTACTCGGTGATCCGCAGCACGGAGGAGCACATCACGCAGGCGGGGATGGACAACTCCTCCGCGAGGCTCCTTCCTCCTGGCACACTCCTGATTGCGATGTTCGGCCAGGGCGTCACCCGCGGACGAGTAGCGATCCTGGGAATCGAGGCGACCTGCAACCAAGCCTGCGCTGCAGTCCGGCCCCGCAATGACCGAGTCGATACGCGGTTTCTCTACCACCTGCTCACGAGCAAGTACGAGGAACTCCGCCAGCTGGCGCACGGCGGTCAGCAGCAGAACCTGAACATCGACATCGTCCGGAACTTCCAGGTGGCCGTTCCGCCCTCCCGCGAAGAGCAGGGCGAGATCGTTGCCATCCTCGACGCCATAGACCGGAAGATCGACCTTCATCGGCGCAAGAAGGCCGTGCTCGAGGAGTTGTTCAAATCGCTGCTGCACAAGTTGATGACGGGCGAGATCCGCGTCGCTGACCTCGATCTGTCCGCGCTGCCCGCACCCGAGGAGGCCCGCTCATGAGCACGGTGAAGATCAGCGAGGCCGGGACCGTGCAGTTCCCGATGGTGAAGCACGCGGTCGAGATCGGGTGGGAGGCCATCACGCCCGAGCAGGCGCTCACGCTTCGCGGCGGCGAGGCGGGCGTGTTCCTGCGCGAGGTGCTGGAGCAGAAACTGGCCGAGTTCAACCCGTGGCTGACGGCGGACGGCATCCGTTCGATCGTCGAAACCCTGGACGCGCTGCCGCCGACGATCGAGGGCAACCGGGAGATGCTCTCGTGGCTGCGTGGCGAGCGCGGCTGGTACGACGAGGAGGAGAGGCGGCAGCGCCCGGTAAAGGTGATCGAGTTCGGGCAGCCCGGGCTCAACATGTTCAACGTGACGTGGGAGTGGAAGATCAAGCCGCCGGCGCGGAAGGGGAACCGTGCCGACGTGATGTTCCTGGTCAACGGCATCCCCGTGTGCATCGTCGAGCACAAGAACCCCAAGCTCGGCGATGCGATCGACCGGGCCGTGAAGCAGTTGAAGCGGTACGAACTGGAGACGCCCGAACTGCTGGCCGCGCCGCAGTTGTTCAACGTGACGCACCTGCTGGACTACTGGTACGGGGCGACCTGGACCGCGAGCCGGCGCGACATGGCCCGCTGGAAGCAGGCCCCGGAGGAGACGTATCGGTTCGCCGTGCAGGCGTTCTTCGAGCACACGGACTTCCTCCGCACCCTGCAGCAGTGGATCCTGTTCTACGTCAAGGACGGGGAGACGAAGAAGTCGGTGCTCCGCCAGCACCAGCGGCGGGCCATCGACGCGGTGGTCGGGCGATGCCTGGACCCGCAGCGCCAGCGCGGGCTGGTGTGGCACACGCAGGGCTCGGGCAAGACGTTCACGCTGCTCACGGCTTCGCGGCTCGTGCTGGAGCACAAGGATCGGTTCCAGAATGCCACGGTGATCGTCGTGGTGGACCGGATCGAGCTCGAGGGGCAGCTTCGGCGCTGGGTGGACCGCCTGCTCGGCGAAGTGCAGCAGCACGACATCCCGGTCCGCCGGGCGAACACCAAGGCGGAGCTGCAGGCGCTATTGGATAGCGACTTCCGCGGGCTGATCGTCTCGATGATCCACAAGTTTGAGGAGATCCGGAAGGACAGTTGCCCGCGCGACAATGTGTATGTGTTCATCGATGAGGCCCACCGGTCGGTGGCCCGCGATCTGGGCACGTATCTGATGGCGGCGGTGCCGAAGGCCACGATCATCGGCTTCACCGGCACGCCGATCGCGAAGACCGCCCAGGGCGAGGGAACGTTCAAGATCTTCGGGGCGCAGGACGAATCGGGATACCTCGACAAGTACTCGATCCGGGAGTCGATCGAGGACGAGACCACGCTTCCGATCAAGCACATGATGGCACCCAGCGAGGTGCATGTTCCCACCGAGCAGCTGGACAAGGAGTTCTTCGAGCTCGCCGCGGCCGACGGCGTCACCGACGTTGAAGAGTTGAACCGGGTACTTGATCGCGCGGTGGGGCTGCGGACGTTCCTGACGGCGGATGACCGGATCGAGAAGGTCGCGGCGTTCGTCGCGGAGCACTTCCGTGAGAACGTGCTGCCTCTGGGCTACAAGGCGTTCTTGGTCGGCGTGAACCGTGAGGCGTGCGCCAAGTACAAGAAGGCCCTCGACAAACACCTCCCGCCCGAGTGGAGCGTCCCGATCTACAGCGAGAATGCCAACGACATTGTGGACCGCCCGCTCGTGGCGGAACTGCAGGTGTCGGACGAGCGGGAGGACGAAGCCCGCACGCTGTTCGCGCGGCCCGACAAGGACCCGAAGATCCTGATCGTCACGGACAAGCTGCTGACCGGCTACGACGCGCCGGTCCTGTACTGCATGTACCTCGACAAGCCGATGCGGGACCACGTGCTGCTGCAGGCCATCGCCCGCGTGAATCGGCCGTATGAGGATGAGTCCGGCATCCGCAAGCGCGTCGGGCTGGTCGTGGACTTCGTCGGCGTGTTGCGAGAACTGCGGAAGGCGCTGAGGTTCGACTCGGGCGATGTGAGCGGCGTCATCGAGGACCTCGACGTGCTGCTGCAGGACTTCCGCCAGCGCATGCGCGATGCCGAGAAGAAGTATTTGGACGCCGGCGAAGGTGGCACTGCGGACGAGCGGTTGGAGCGGCTCGTCTTCGGGCGATTCCTCGATCCCGCGGCACGGAAAGCGTTCTTTGAGGCGTTCAAGGAGATTGAGGCGCTGTGGGAGATTCTGTCGCCGTCGCCGGAGCTGCGTGACCACATTCAGTCCTACAAGCAGCTGACGCAGCTCTATGCCGCCGTGCGGAACGCCTATGCGGACAAGGCCGGTCTCGCGGTCGATCTTGCGCACAAGACGGAGCGGCTGATCCAGGAGAGTGCGATTCAGGAGGGCCTGGGCCGGATCACGAAGACGGTCACGTTCGACGTGAAGACGCTGGAATCGCTCCGCAAGGATGGCGGGCCGGACGAGGGCAAGGTCTTCAACCTCGTGCGAGGCCTGAACAAGGAGATGGACGAGAACCCGGACGCGGCTGCGGTGCTCCAGCCTCTGAAGGATCGGGCCGAGCGGATTCTGAAGGACCTGGAGGAGCGCAAGACCACGGGCATGGCCGCGATGGACGAGATCGCCGCGCTCGCCGCCGAAAAGGACGCGGCGATGAAGTCGGCACGCGAGAGCGGCCTGTCTGCGCGGGCGTTCGGCGTGTTCTGGTCGCTCCGTGACGATGCCGCGATGAAGACGGCCGGGATCGATCCGATGGCGGCGGCCGCCGAGGCCGAGAAGCTGCTCGGCCGGTTCCCAAACGCGGCTGTGAACCCGGAGGAGCGCCGGCGGATGCGTGCGGCGCTGTATCCGCTGGTCCTCAAGCTCGGGAACGAGGACCGTGCGCGGGTGGTGGGGATCGCGATGGCCCACCTGCTGCCCGAGGAGGAGGCATGAGGTCTTCCCTTTACCCAGCCGATGAGCTCCGCCGCCGCACGCATGCGTGGGCTGTGAAGCTCCGCGTGAACCCGAAGGTGGTGCGCGTGCAGGAGATGCGGCGGAAGTGGGGTTCGTGCACGTCGCGCGGCACGATCACCCTCGCCGCGGACCTGGCGGACCAGGAATCAAAGTTCCAGGATTTCGTGATCGTGCATGAGCTCCTGCACCTGCGATATTCGTCGCACGGTCGGGTCTTCAAGGCGCTGCTGAACGCCTATGTGCCCGGGAGCTCGAAGTTCGATGTCGCGATGGGCCAGCCTGCCGTGATAGTTCGGCCGATCCGCCTGGCGGCCATGTCCGGGAGGAACCGTGCCACCTGACCCTGTCCCGGCGGCTGCGCCCGATCCGCGCGAACAAACCTATAGATCGCTGGTCGAAGCGATCGCAGGTGGAGCGGTGCTGTTTGTTGGCGCGGGAAGCAGCCGGAAGGTCGGTTACCCCATGTGGGGCGGCCTGCTCTCCGAGCTTGAGACGGCCGCGCGCAAAGTGGATGCGGCGAAGGTCAAGGAGGTGGAGGGAGTTGACGGGCTGCTGCGTGCGAGCACCTACAAGAAGGTCTTAGGGCCGGACGAGTATCAGCGAATTCTCCGCGAGACCTTCGCGCCGCGAACACCGCCGCATGACGCGGCACACGAAACCCTGGCGGCGATGCCGTTCCGCCACGTCCTCACCACGAACTATGACGGCGTCCTCCAGTCGGCGCACCACAAGGTGCATGGTGCGGTGGCGAACAGCTTCGATGCGGACGAGTGGGAGAAGCTGTCTGAGCTGAGGCAGCGGCAAACCGCCATAGGAGCAGCCCGCTCCTACGTGCACCTCCACGGCTCGATCGGCCGACCGGCGAGCATCGTCCTCTGTAAAGAGGAGTACGACCAGCGCTACCTTCACGAGCAGCGGTACACAGATTTCCTTCGCGAGTTCCTGGTTGGACAGCGATTGGTCTTCGTCGGCTTCAGCCTGACTGATGAAGCGTTCAAGTACATCCTGCGGGCGGTTGAGGGCAGCCTGCAGCCGTCTGGGCCCAGGCACTTCGCAATCCTCGCGGCGCCTGCCGATGCTAACGCAGAGCGAATCGAAGCCGCGAACCTGCGCGGATTGCAGGGCATCGAGCCTGTGTACTTCGACAACGCCACGGGCGACTTCTCTGGCCTCTGGACACTGATCGAAAAGCTCCGCGCGGATGTGGACGCTCACAGAGCCAAGAACGGGCTCGTGCCCGCCGCGGCTCTGCAGGACTTTGTCGCGGAGCTGTTTCCTGGCGATCCCGATCGGCAGCAAGCCGCGCTGCAGCGTCTTCCGGGTCTGGTCAGCAAGCACAGCGTCACCGTGTCTCTCATTGATGTCGGTGCCGGAAGCACCACGGATGTTGATCGCGAAATCGACGCCGTGTTCAAGCTCGTCGCCCGTGGGCTGCCTGACGATGCGATCGCTGAGTATGAGGCGATCCGGACCAGAGATGGTGACAAGCTCACGGCCAAGCAGCGGTATCGGCTGGAAGCCAACATCGGGAACGCCCTGTACTCCAAGGGTGAGGCAACCTTGGCATCGCAGGCCTATCTACGTGCGGCGGGCCATTACCGCGACAGCAGAGACGCGAAGGGCATCGAACTGCTGGGGAAATTCCTCACAGGAGACCTCGCAGAGACGAAGCGTCTTGCTGCCGAGTTGTGTGCAAGCGAACCGGCCTTCGGACGTGCGTGGTCGATCTGGGTGCGCTCGCATGACGACGGCGCAGACTTCGGGGCGGTTGAGGCGGCAGTTCCGGATACGGTTCGGACTGATCCCGAGGTCGCGCAGGCTCTTGCCGACCTTGCAGCACGCTGTGGGCAACTCGACGCACACGTGCGTCATGCGCGAGCCGCCGTCGCCGCATCTCCTGAATGGCCAGACGCCCTCTCGATGCTGGGTGCCGCGATCGTTGCGTCGGAGCGCCGGTTCACGACATTCCACGCCGATCGTGGACTGGTTCCTGAACATCCCGATCTCATCGCCGAAGCGGAGGGCGCGATTTCCAAGGCGATCGATGCGGTTGGTTCCAGAGACCCCGCCGGCAGGCTTGCCGGGCTTCATTTCAATCGGTCTGTCACAAGGCGGTTCCTGGGCCGGGAGGCGGACGCCACGCGCGACCTGCGAGATGCCTTCCGCCTCGATCCCACAGAGCCTGTGATCGCTCTCGGGTTTGCGATGGAAGCGGAAACGCAGCCAGATATGGACGCGGCAATCACCGCCCTGTTGGCGCTCCCGCCAGACGGCGAAATGGCGGACCAAGTGCAGCTTGCGGCCGTCATGTTGCGGCTGCGCCGGCGGGCTGAGGGGGACATCGAGCAGGCGCGCGTGCAGATAGAGCAGTTGTGTGCTCGTCTCGCAAGCGTTGAGCCTGCGACCCACAGAGCAGACGTCGTCAGGATGGCGCTGCGTGTGTGCTATGAGCAAGGCCGCTCGTCGGAAGGCCCCGGCATCGTGACCGGTCTGGCTGATGGCGTACTGCCTGCGCATCAGCGCACGGCGCTTCTTGCGAGGGCCCACCTGCAAGCGGGCTGTCGTGAAGAGGCAACCAAGATCGCGGAATCAGCGGTGCGAGCGCTTGGAGACAGTGCATCATGGTTCGACCGTCGCGAGGCGGCTCAACTTGCCCAGGACTGCGGTCTGCACTCGGAGGCCGTTCGATTGTGGCGAACGGTGCTTCCCCCGGATGATGTTGGTTCGGACACAGTCCACTTGGTGCGCGCTGCGTACTTCGCTGGGGAGTGGCGGACGGTACTCGACGTGTGCGCCACTGTTCGTGCGGCCGGCCGCACCACGCGGCGACACCTCGAGATCGAAGTTGAAGTTCTTTCTGCATCACGCGAGCTGGCGCGGGCGACGTCGCTGCTCACGGATTGGGTGGCGAAGCACCCGAACGACAAGCACGCAGTACTCCATCTGTCCGTGCTTGCCCTGCGCGATGGCAGGCCAGAGCTCGCGGTCTTCGACGAATCACGCCTGCCGACCGTGTCCGAGGTCATGCATCCCGGCGAGGGTGCTGCGCTTGTCTTCGTACTCCGCCGGGGTCCGGCTCCCGAGCGATCGCTCGAGGTCGCATACGCGTTGTACCGCCGATTCCCGGAGCACCCAGACTCGCACCGCGCCCTCGTGGCATGCGTGTTCGATCCGTCAGCCAGTCCCCTCGCGATCGAGCGACATCAGCGGGTTGGGGACGGTGCCGCTGTCTATGTTCGCAGACACGATGAGCCACCGCGATGGGTGTACGTCGAATCCGCACCGGATCCTGCGGCCTCCCGAGGCGAGTTCCCGAGCGACCATGAGTTTGTCAAGGCGATGTGGGGACGCACTAAGGGTGAGAAGTTCGAGTATCTGGGACACCAGTACGAGATCCTCGGTGTGGAGAACCGGATTCTCCGACGGGTCCACGACATCATGGAGCGCTACGAGGAGAACTTCCCGGACAAGCCGGCGTTCCGACGGTTTTCCGCGCCATCAGCGCCGCCGCCCGATGCGCCGATTGAGGAAAAGCTCGGCGAAATGTACGGCGAGCTCAAAAAGCAAGAGAGCAACAGAGAGCTGCTGGAGTCGATGTACCGGGAGAACCGGCTACCGATCGCCACGTTCGCGGCGATGCTCGGTCGGCGCGTGTTCGACCTGGTCAGATACCTCGCATCCGATCGGAACATGGGGGTACGCGCCGACGACGGCGAAGCGGCGCGGTGGCCGCAGGCCCTGGTCGTGGCCAGCGATTGCAAGGAACTGGTTCTCGATGGCACTGTGCTCGCCGGCGCGCTCGTACTCGATGTGCTCACAGAGTTGCCGACGCTCGGAGTCAAGTTCATCGTCCCGCAAGCGGTGCTGGATGAGCTACGAGAGTTGTCGCTTGAAGCTGGAAGCTCGCGAAGGCCACAGGGGACGATCGGGCTGCATCGTGGCAAACTCTTCTTCCTGGAACCGTCTCCGGAGGAGATCGCGCGGGAGGTCGCGCGAATCGAGAGCGTGATCCAGTTCGTCCGTTCGCACTGCGAGGTTGTCGGCGGTGAGGCCACCTTGGATCTCCCCAAAGAGCTGAAGGAGAAGCTCGAGGAGTTCCTGGATTCGACCTCCACAGATGCCGTCGCACTGGCCATCAAACGCGGCGCACCTCTGTGGACGGACGACCTCGGTCTTCAACGACTCCTGGTGGAGCTCGGTGCTGGTGTCCGCACCGTCTGGACGCAGGCCGTATTTCGGGCGGCAATGGATCGCTCCCGCATCGGCGAGGACATGTATGAGCGGGTCCTCGCCCGACTTTTGGATCGTGGATACGCGTTCACCCGGCTGTCCGCCGCCGAAATGGTCGCGGTGCTCCGCACGGCGGAGTGGCGAGCGGACCGTGGCGCTGGCGAGGCGCTGATTCGCGCTGTGTGCGGTGCGGCGCTCATGAACCCACACAACCGATTCATCACGGCCTTGTTTATCAAGGGTGTGTGGACGGAGTGTCCGCGGAGGGAGTGGGCCAAGGCGATCATCGTCTCCGTTCTCGAAAAGATCGGACGCGAGCGCAGCCAGACGATGATCGCGGCATTTATTTACCGGTTCCGAGGATTACGAAGGACCGGAGTCGACCGGAAATCGTGGGTCGTGGGCTCCGCAGGCACCGAAGATGGGAGTCGATCGGCCAGGCGCGTTCGCTACACGTTGAACCCGTTCAGCGATTCAGATGGGCGAGCGCTGAAGCGATTCCTCAGGTCCTGGCGTTCGCGGGATGGCGAGTTCAAGCCAAGTCGCACTCGCCCCCGGGCGTGCCAGGATCATCGCACGCCCTGATGATCGGTGATGCCGTCTGCTCACCCGCGGCACGAGGCCTTGCGACGAGCATTCAGGGCCCCACGCCGCTTGTGCTGGACTCATTCCCGCATCTTGTGCACCGCGTTCGAGTCCGGGTCTCCGAGCGGTTGGTGATGGCTGTGGATCCGCAGTTAGGGCACTCTTCGCAGATCATTGAAACGAGCTTTAGCCCACACGATCCGCAGTGCGGCCCCACAACGTCTTCGGTCTCGATCATGGTGAGGTCCCCCTGGCATACTCGACACGTCGGCTTCTCCGGCATGATTGGTGCCCTCTCACGTTTCTGCACATGCTGCTCGGTCGTGTTTACATCGACATTCCCAATCGCCCAGGCGTCCGCCACTGGTGGACGAGCCAATGGCACTCCGGGTCACCGGTCAATAGTGCCTCCCGCCCTCCAAACGACTCTCGCAATCGACTTGAACTTGGATAAGCCGAGCTGACCCCTTTCGTTGCGCGATTTCGAGCCGGGCGCCGCCAGCGCGGCGGCAATGGCGGCGCGCTCGGCCTCATAGATGATGGTGGGTTCCAGGTCTTCATCAAGAACAACGACGATCGTGGAATCCCATTCGTGCTTGAGGCTTATCTTGCTGAGCCGTTGACCTGGCTTCGCATCGGCGAAGAGGACGCGGCCTTTGACTTGGACACGCCGCATCCCGTCGGGTGTCTGCCGAATAGCGTCGTACCCCTCCTGCCGCACTGGCGCGAGGCAAAGTCCCAGCAATCGGCAGGCCTCGTACTCGGCAACTTCGCCCGTCACGCCGAGTGGCCGTCCTGTTCGCTTGCGGTATTCTCTCGCCAGTCTCTTGACCTGCTCGATCAGGTCAGCGATCGCGGCCGGATCGACCGTCTTGTGGGGGCTCGTGGAGGGGGATGATGTCTGCACGAACTGTCACCTCCGTCCGCGTCCACGTGACTTTGTGAGCTCGGGGGCCAATGCCAGCCGCTTTTGGCAGAGGTCACGCTCTTCCTCATCGAAGATCGCATGCCACTGTGGCTCGTTCACGATCACGGCCTCCATCGAGAGACCAAGCGCTGACGGGTCTCGGTGGCCAGCCAAGTCGATCAACCCATCGTGAAGGTGCTCGCGCAACATCTGCTTCGCGCGACGTTCGAAGGTTCCCTCAGCAGCATCGAGTGCCATTCTGAAGTAACCCGGGTTGTACGGAGGCCTGAGGCGGAGGCACTCGTCAATCGTGTCCCACATGCGGGCTGTGAACGGGCTGTCATCTGGGCGACGGGGCATTTGCAGAGTCTATCGGGCCGCCGTCATATGGCGATGGCCTTTCGCCACCCTGACGACGAGTTCCCTCCGGACACCCGAAACAAACTCTGTCGCCAAGCGCGGCTGTTCCCGCGGGCGTCTCTTCGCGTCCCGGCCCGGGAAGTACCTACGCGGCCCTGTCCCTGGTTGGCCCTGGGTAGCGGCCAGAGTTCGCCAGATTCGGCACACTCTGCCAAGGGTCCGGCGTTGGCCGACTCTGGCGAACATGGCGGACTGTGGACAGCAGTGCTGCTGGTCCTGGCGTGGCGATCCGGCACGCTCACCGCCCGGGAGCGGAGGCCTGCACCATCGCCGCGATGCCCGCGCGGACGGCGGGCGGCAGCGCCGGCCATGCCGCGACCACGGCGGCCAGATCGGGCGGCAACGGGGATTCGGCCCTGGGCGCTGCTGCCGGCGCTGCTGGCGCGGGCGGGATGTCGCGCAAGTCCGCAGTTTGTCGGGGGTTCGGGCATTCGCCCCGTTGACTGTCGATCCGGTGGTTGCGGGTTCGAGTCCCGTCCGCCTCGCTTCCTTTCTCCGAGAAGGCACCCGATGACAAGGCGTGCCCCGGAGCGCATAAACCCCGATTTTTACGCGAGTTGCGGCGGCCTTCCGAGGCCGCCGCGGTGCGTTTTGCAGCACTCCCGTTGATGGCGGGCGATGACGCGGAATGGCCCGGATTGCACTCTGCGCGCTGCTGCCGGCGCTGCGATTTTGGAGGGGCATCCGACGCGATCCGCAGTGGGGACTCCCCGCCCGTTCCCCCCGGGTTGGCCGACGTTGGCCCGTGGGCGAGAGCGGCCCCCGACCCCGCCCGTTGGGCCACATCCTGCCCGTGCGTACCCGTGGCCGCGACGGCGGCCTCGTTGGCGTCCGCGGTCAGCGGGAGGGCGGGCAGCGCGGCCAAGGCCTTGGAGGTGTCCGCCAAGGCGACGTGGGCATATCGGTCCATCGTCAGCGTGATGGTTGAGTGGCGGGCCAGCGTCTGAGCGACCTTGGGCGTCACCCCCGAGCGGGCAAGCCGCGTGATGAACGTGTGCCGCAGCGCGTGGAAGTCGATGACGCGCCCAGCATCGTCGCGGACAGCGATGCCCGCGGCCGCGAGGTCGGCCGCGATGACCTGGGCCATCTCGTCGGGCAGGCCCGGCCAGACGCGCTCGCCGCGCGGCGTGGCGTCGAGCGTATCCCGAAGCGCATCGGCGATGTCGGAACGCAGAGGCTGCACGTCGCGCCGACGTCGCTTCGAGTACGATGCCTCGACCGTCACCGTCGGCGGGTCCGCGTCGAGGTCGAACGAGCGGGTGGTGAGCGATTTGAGCTCGCCGAAGCGGAAGCCCGTCGACGCCGCCAGGAGATACAGGACGTCCCGCCGCGGGATAGAGAACGTCCGCGTGCCGAGCCGAATCTCGCCCTTCTTCGGGCCGACCTTCCGTTTGTATCGCTTCGTGATGGTCACCGACTCGTTCTCGCCCGCGACGGCGAGCAGGCGGGCGAGCTCATCGTCATCGAGCGCCCGCCGCTCGCGCCGGCGGTCGGTGCTCACGTTGAGCATCTTTACGCCGACCAACGGGTCGCGGGCAAGGCGGTGGTTCGTCAGGAGCCAGCGCGTGAACCCCTTCACCGCGCGGAGGTGGTGGTTGATGGTCGCGTGGCCGCGCCCGCTCGCCCGGAGGCGCTCGACGTGCAGGCTCAGCGTGGCCGCGTCGATGTCAGCGATGGTCTTCCAGCCGGCGTTCTCGCCCGCCTGCTCGATGCGCGCCTCGGTCAGGTCGGTGTGCTCGGTGGTGTTGCCCTTCGCGGTGAGGAACGTGCGGTAGTCCGCGACGTGGTCGGCCAGCGGGCGGCGGGAGTGGTCGGCCATCCGCTCCGCGGCGGCGTCGATGGTCGCTTCGACCGCTTCGCCGCGGTGTAGCGCGGCTTCCCCCTCGCCGGCGCGTCCCAGCGCGTGATCGTCCCGATTCGAGCCCCTTGGGCGTCTCGTTCCGGATACCGCCAGCCGTCCTCGATGCGCTCCGCACCGATCGCCAGCCAGCCGTGCGGGGCCGTGCCTGGAGGCACCGCGTTCTCGTCGGCGCTGGTGCTCATCGGCGCACCCCCGGCCCGCCCGCCGCCTTGCTGTGGAAGTGATCGCGGAGATCACAGAGCCTCCAGCGAACCACCCGTTCGCCCAGGCGGATCGGGGCCGGGATCTCGCCCGTCGCGGACAGCCGCCAGATGCTGCGGACATGAACGCCCAGCAACTCCGCGACCTCCTTCGCGGTCAGGAGCTTCACGTCGTCCGTCGGCGCGGCGACTGCAACGGTGGTGCTGCGTGCGTTATTTTGCATCGCGCACCCCCACGGCATCGTGCCGCTGAGCGCGGTGAAGGATCGCCCCGCGTGTGTCGTCGAGGTTGACCATCCATCGACGGCCGACCAGGATCGCCGGAACTCGGCCCGCGCACACCTCACGTCGCAGCCAGGCGCGAGGGACGCCCAGCGCTGCCGCCGCTTGACTGATGGGCACAAACGTCGGACGGTTGTCATCCATGTGCCGAGTTTCGGCACACGTAGATCGGAAGTCAGGTCATCCGCGTTGGCGTTCCGCTGTCTTCCGCCGTTGTCCGCCTAGTTTCCGCCGGCTTCCTGGAGGAAGGTCTTGTCCGGCCATGCCGATTCCAGGTCGGCGAGGCGGTACACGTTCATGGCGCCCGCCTTCCGCACTTCCCATCCCTCCTTCTGAGCACGCTTGCGGATGGTGTCGGGATGGAGATTGCTCATGCGGCTGGCGGTATCGGCTCGCACCCAGCGCTCACCCTCTGGCGGCAACTGCTGCGAACGCGAGGAAGCAATCGCTGCCTAGATGTCGCGCAGCGCCTGCACGATGCCCGGCGTATCGACGGCGTCCTTCGGCACGGCTCCGGGTGCCGCGGACTCCGAGCCGAGCAATCGGACGCTCGCGCGACCTTTGACTGGGTGATGCGCCAGGTACATGGCGAACAAGTCCGCGGCGTCAGGATCGGCACCGATTGCGGACCACTGCGAGGCTCCGAATGTGGTCAGCCTGGCCTGAATGGTTGGCTGTAGCTGCACCGCCACGGCTGATGCGCTCCAAGCCGGAATAGCACGACGGATTTCATCGGGCAGGATGCTCTGCCGATCGGTATCGATCCACACGCCTGATGCCCGAAACTCGAATTCGATGGCGCTTCGGTCGGTCCACGCCTTGCCCCGCATGCGGAGTTCCACCAGGCCCGCACCGCAGAGGAGATAGATCGCCACGGCATCCAGCGGATCCGCATCGGTTGAAAAATCGCTCCAGCTGCTCGCTAAGCCGCGCAGGATCGTCAGGAGGCGTTGGTTGATCTCGTCGAGCGTCATCCCGTGTTCCGCAGGCCACGCCGATTATGCCGTGCGCGTAAACAGCACGACGCTTTCTCTTGCGGGAGTGCGGCCGTGTACCTTCATCTGCTGGGCACTGTTCCCGCGCTGTCGCACGATACGGATCTCGTCACAATGAAGCCCTACCTGCCTGCCGATGAGGGCGGTCGCTTTGTCCACCTCGATCGGCACGCCATCATATTGAGCATTCCCGAGCACCAAGGCGGCTCTGCCCCCAGGCCTGAGTACCCGAGCGATCTCGCGCAAGGCCAAGTACAAGTCGAGGAAATACCCGTGGAGCATTGCGACCAATCGCTCCCGCTCGTCATGCTGAGCGACCTGGCGTATGGCATCCGCGATGAACCTCGGCTCCGAGTAGCCGTCGGACGACGGCCGTTTCGGTCTTGCCTCGGGATGCGAGTGCATCATCTGGTAGCGCAGCGCTCGCGTCTTCTCCCAGTCCAGGAACCCGAACATCAGCTCAACGCCAAACACGCGCGTGTAGTCGTGCCGGTTGGGATACGGAGGAGAGGTGATGACGGCGGACACACTCGAGTCCTCTAGGGGGAGCGACCTCGCGTCGGCGGATCGGGCTGACCACCTACCGCATGGGTGATGTGCCGCGCCGAGGTCCGCAATCATCTCGGTTATCGTCACCGAGAGCGTGTCGGCCAAAGAGGCAGCCGGGCGACGGTTTGGGCGCCAACTGAGCCATCCACCGGTCGGGACGGCGTTGCTGAACAGGGGAATCTGACGAATGAGCGCAAGCTGAAGATAGGAGCGAACGCGCGGAGGCGCATCGAGCTCGGCGATTGCGGACTTGGCTCCATGAAATGTCGCCAGCTTCTTTCCCGGCAAGGCACTCCGGACCAGTTCCGGGTAGGCCTTAGCCTCCCCGTTGGCATGGCGCAGCTTGACCTGCTTTCTCAGGCTGCTCCACGCCTTCTGCAATTCGTCCACATCGTACTTGGCGACCTTCACGCTGCTCGCAAGGGTCGCCAGGGGGGACAGATCACAACCGACGGCAGGGATACCAAGCTGCTTCGCGGTCAGCACCGTTGTGCCTGCTCCCGCGAAGGGGTCAAGGATCTTGTCGTCTGTACCGAGCTGCCATTCTTCCGCCAAGGCGCGAACGATGTCGTCGGTAAAGCTGTGTGGGAAGACGAGCCAACGGTGAACCGGACGGCTCCGAAGAGGCTCCGGTACAACCCATTTGCGCCACTCCAATCTGGTCCTGAACGGGTATCTCATCGGTGCTGCTTGTACGCCGGCCTGGGGAACGTGATCTTGATCGGCTGCCTGTAGATTGGATGAGTGACCACCAAGTCGCCCTTGTCAAGTCGCGTGAGGTGCATCTTGACGTCGTCATTGAGGAAGCGGTAGCTCGACTGCGTGAGCTCTGTGGGGGCAGTGCGGCCGAGTACCTTGGTGGCGGCGTTGCCGATGATCCGATCATGGACCGCGCTGGCGAACTGCTGGGCGGACATGAGCACGACGCCCAGCGAGCGCCCCCGCTCGCTGATCTCCAAGAGGTCCTCAAGGATCGGCGACTTCTTGCCGCGGTCGGACGGGGCGTACTTGTTCAGCTCGTCCACAAAGATGATGACCCGCTTCGGCGGCTCGTAGTTCGCTTCGTCGAAGTCTCCCAAATCGATCCCCATCTCACCGGCACCAGAGAACACGCCGTAAATGGTTCGCACCACGTCTCCGAACACGAGCATCTGCTCGTTGTCGTGGAGCTTGGCGATATCGACGACGTAGGTATGGCCGCCTTGGATGCGGCTGAGGACATCTCGCACAGTAACCCACCCTTGGTTCCGCTTGTCGACGAACAAGCCCGTCGTCCGATGATAAACGGCCTTTCGCAGGTAGCGAAAGAATCTCTGGATGGACCGGGGCTGAAGCGCGCCAGGCGCTTGAGCCTGCCCGTTCGCCCACCGCGTCAGCGGGCTGTTGTTGATGAGGTCCTGCCATGTTCGCACTCCCTGCCAATCGCGGTGGTTGCCCTCCAGCCCCTCACGAACGAGCCCCACGATCGCGTCCAGCACGCCATACTCGTCAGGAATATCGGCGAGCATCGCGTCGAGCTTGTCGATGCAGTCCCGCAACTCATACGCGAAGATCTTCGACTTCATGAGGTCGGGCTGGGGCGCATAGCAGTTCGCCCGGGCCGGATCTCGCAGGCTGTCCTTGCCGGCGGGCAACAGGTAGGTGACGTTCCGAAATGGTTGGGGCTCCAAACCCAAACGCCGCCACAGCGCAATCTGGTCCGGCGCAAGGCCTCCATCGGGCGCTTCGTCGATCGCGAGCAGGTCGTTGTACTTGACGTTCACCAGCACCACGGCAACATCGCTGGAACGAACGCGGTCCTGTTGGCCGTTCACACGTTTGTCCATCGTCTGCAGGATGGACTGGATGAGGAACATGACGTAGCTCGTCTTCGTCGCCAGCCCCGAGATCCCGGAAATATTGACGTGCGCCCCTTCGGGGCCGAGGACGTACTCCTTGTCGAGGAAGGCAACAGCCTGTGTGCCGTTGCTCATCTCGATGAGCCCAGCGGGAACACAGATTGGAACTCGGCGCTCCTGCTCCTTTCTCTTCATCGTGTCAATGCCGAGTCCGGCGTGGATACCGTTCTCGTCGGCGAACCACACGAGTGCCTCGTTCTGCACGGGCATGTAGGTCTCAGCCGTATTCGAAAGCACGGACACATCGGCGACGTTTGTGCCCTGGCGAGGAGTATTCGGCTCTGCGATCAGTTCCCCGAAGTCGTTGGCGATGTAGTTGGAAAGGTGACTGGGTGCGTCCGTGCTGTGGTGGATGTTGGTGATGAGGCCGTAGGTCGTACTCGCGTCGAGGCTCTGCTTCGCGGCGACAATGTCGAATGGGTTGATCATCCGGCCCGGCCTGAGCCAGAACGAGAACTGCTCGGACGAGTTCGGAGCGCGCTCAGTGGCCGTCGCTCGTCCAATGGCCTGGTCAGGCGTTTGCTCTGCCGTCGGCTGTGTGGGCGCTGGCCCGGGCGCGCCAGCCGGCGTTCCTTCGGCTCGCGGCTGTGCCGTGGTGGGACCGGGATTGACGGGCTGATCTTGGTTTGGCATGGGTGAATGTTCCTTCGTCAACGCTCGACTGCGCTCCGCTCCAGCCCGGGCCACTTGATGCCGGCTCTCAGGACCTCGTCAGAGAAGAACCCATTCTTGATGACCTGCTCCGCGAGGTAGATGGGATACAGGTGGGCATGCCAACGATTGTCCTTGCCGTGCGGAGTGACGCTCCGCTCTGCGACCATCGCCCGAGACAGACGGTCGATGAGCGCGGAGTCAATCATCGCCCTCGATGGATTGGGAAGCTCGATCTTCATCACGCCCATCATGGGGTACTCCAGATGGCGCTGCTCACGGATTCGCAGATACCAGAAGACGACGTGGCCGTCGCCGCGAGCGAAAGCGGCCGTGCGATGGTTCACTCGGAGATTCGCCAACAACTGGAACAGGCTGAGGATCTTGGTGGCCCCGCGAGATTTCAGCTCGAATGACTGCTCCTTGCTGAAGTTCTTGATGACGCCGACGAAGCCGCGATTGAACTCGTTGAGCTTGAACTCCTTGCCGAGGCCGCCATCGACAGCGATGTACGCTCCAGTTGCGTCATGCTCGGCCAGAAGGTCACGGAGCAGGTCGCGCTCGAGAATCCGCATCTCCCAGTTGGCCTTGTGGGCGGCCCGCGATCTGGGCTCCTTGTTCGGGCCGAACGCCTTGCTCGTGTTGTGCGGATCGTCCTCGTTAGTGTCGATGAGGCCCATAGGGATGGGTGAAGCGGTGCCTTTAAGCGCCGCCTCGGTCTTCGCCCAGACCGGATCGGACACTTGGGATTTGTTCAAGAGCAGGACGATTCTCTTTCTGTTGTGAGCGGGCATGACGTGTACGCGGCCATCGTTCTCGCGCTTGACCGCCGCCGCGCCAAGCTGCGCCAGGAGCACGGGCGTGTTCCGCTCGTGCTCGACGAGTGTGCCGAGGAAGAAGGTCTTCACCGAGCCGTCGACGAAGAACTGGAAGATGTGCTCTTCCGTGCGAGGCAGCGGGGGCACTTCGACGTACAGCCTGCCCCCAGGTGCTTCCATGACCTCGCTGACTTTCTTGTCGTCCTCCGTCCGGATGCGGTCGTAGTACTCGTCCACATCGAACTGCTGCAGGTACTCCTGCGCCTGTCCAGTCGCCGGCAAGATCTCCGGGCCGTCCGACAGTGCTTCGAGGGCGGGTTGAA
Organism: Phycisphaerales bacterium; assembly: GCA_034004365.1. Taxonomy (GTDB): domain Bacteria; phylum Planctomycetota; class Phycisphaerae; order Phycisphaerales; family UBA1924; genus JAVEWV01. Next base: position 74,967 of record JAVEWV010000007.1, on the reverse strand, counting down.
GCGGCGAGAACGGATTCACAGGTGTCCCTCCGGTCGCACCCGGCGATAGGTGGTGCCACGCCCTCTACCAATCTGCTCCAGTGAGCCAGCAGCCACAAGCTCTCGGAGGCGAATCCGAAGTGCAGCCACCTCCATTTGCAGCTCTGCCGCCGCGCGGGCTACCCCAATTGCCTCGCCATCGAATGCCGCGAGGATGGTATCGTTAGTCACCGCCGGTACGACCACGGCCTCCTGATCGCCGTCGGACGCGTCGTGGGTCCTCAAGTCATCCTTGAGCATTAGACTCAGAGAGACTCGCACCCTATCCGCGGCGGCAGCATCGAGTCCAAGCATTTCGCACACGCAGGCATCAATGCGGTCCTCGATCGCTGGAACAACTTCGTCGCGCCCCGCCGCAACAGCCGCGTGTGCCTCCACCGAGTACTGGGCAAGTCGTGCGTGCGCCGGCGAGGAAGGATCGAAGGTCGGAACGCAGAGGTGCTCGAGTAAGTGCGAGGAGCCGAATCCCTTGCCTCCAGATTGCGAGTACGAGACTGCCGCGAAGTTGAAGGGTGCGGAGTTCACAAACGCGGCGATGTAGTGCGCTTCATCCTCCCGGTTGGTCCCGACGAACACGTGTACCTCATGCGGGATGATCGGAATGCCATGTGCCGACCCAACTACGGCGGCCTCTATGGGCGTAACCATTCGGTGCCAGACGGCTTTGTACGGGGCGAGCGTGTACGGACCGATGTCGAACATCGAGTAGAAGGGTCCCACTTCCTCTCTTCGTCCGTTACGCATTCGGGTGAAATAGCGAGCGAACACGGCGCGATCACGAAGCGGCTGCTCGAACCGTTTCAAGTACCGGAACGTCCGTGGACACCGCCTTTGAAGTTCTGCTTCGGGAATCGCCTGAAGCGGCGGCCGCACGTCTGGTTCATGCGTCATCAGCAGCCAAGAGTCGACCTCAACGCTCCATCGCCTGATCTGGCGCCCACGCACGAGTGGGCGCAACAAGTCAGGCTCGATGTCCGCGGTGACCGCTTCCACTGGCTTCTTGGCCCCCTTTGTGATGTTGGTAACGATCCACGCACCATCCGGTCGAGTGTGCTGGTGAGTGAGCCAGAACACGGAGTTCGCACCACCCGTGTACGCGCCGATCCGTGCTTGGTATCGAGATGGGGCGAGTAGTCGGGCCAGGGCTGGCCGAGCAGCTGGATCGCAGGTCAGCCACGGAGCCCCGCGTTCGCCGATTTTGGCGGGCTCGGCCATCAACTCAAGCCGCCGCGTTTTGCCGAGTACCTCGGCGAGAGAGGCGTTCTGGTCGATCGACTCGCCGCGCACGGTCTTTTGCCACACGCAGTACGGCACGGGGTAGCGAGTAGGGCTCCCCTTCAGCCATACAAAGCTCGCGGTCTTGTTCGTCGCCCCCTCAAAAGGTTGGAAGTCCGTGAAGTCGTGAACGGCCTGGACTTGGACAGGTCTGGGGGACTCTCCAAAGTACTGGAATTGCCGGAACCCACGACCTCCCCCCGCTGTCTTGAAGACTGACTGCGTGATGACGAAGCCCAACCGACCGCCTGGCTTGAGGAGTCGATCGGTCACAACGTACGACATCAACACGGAGATGTCATCATTGGCACCGCCAAGGATTGCTTGGAAGCCTCGGTGTGGGAAGAGGTTGTACTGTTCCCACAGCGGCGATAGCCGCTGACGATATTCGCGAGGAAGAGATGACCATCCGACCCAAGGTGGATTCCCGGCGATGATGTCAAACTCACCGAGGAACAGGGGCATGAAGGCATTTTGTAGGATGCGAGCCCAAATGCCGTCGAGGCGCTGCGCGTGCAGCGCGGACAAGCGCCGATAGAGAGTCTGAAGGATGGAGCGGGCTCCCTCGCCCTCTCCAGCGCCCGAAGCACCCAGCCACTCCGCGTCGCTGACCTGGATTGCCGCGTGCACGCGGTCAAGGAACACGTCCTCACGCACCCCTGCAACCACACACTCCTCGAGCAGGTGACAGAGTGCATCGATCTGCTCGCGCCGCCGAAGCGTGCTCGGAATTTCGAACTCGCCTACAACCGTCTTGAGCTCGTAGCGATCATGACGAAATAGATCGCTCCCCTCTGCCGGCGTCAGAATTGAATCGGCTAGGTAGATCGGCAAGTCGATTTCCGTAGTGCGGTGAACGAGCAGATCGCCAAGCGCGAGAACGAAATTGGTGCGAGCGGCGATCACCGCGAGCGGGTTGAGGTCGATGCCGGCGATGTTGCGCAGCGTGAGCTCCAATGTCTCCTGTTCGTTGCGGCCTTCCCGGAAGCACTTGTCACGCAGGCGGCGGATGGCCAGCACGAGGAACGTGCCCGAACCGCAAGCGGGGTCGAGCAGTCGCTTCTCGGGGTCTCCGTCGTACCCAACCTCGTTTAGAACGTGATCAGCGAGCCAGTCTGGCGTGTAGAACTCGCCGAGGTCGTGGCGCAGCTCTCGCGGCATCAGGCCGTGATACAAACGCTTCAGCAGGTCGCGCGCCTGCTCCGGACTGACCTCTAGGGTGCCGGGGTCGTAGTCCTTGAGCCGTTCCAGCAATGTTCGAATGGCCCGGGCCACATCGGCATCCCAGGCGTCGAGATACCACTTGAAGAAGTCGCCCTCGAGAAAGTTCCGGATGCCCAGCGTGCGGAAGATGCCGCCGCGCTCGAGTTCCTCCATCTCGCGCTTGAGGTCGTCGTCCTCCAGGTGGTACATCGACCCAAACCGCGTACCGAAGCCGGAGACGAAGCGAGACAGCGCGTAGTACGCGATAAGTTTGATCAGCAGCGCGAAGTACGTGTGGACCGTGAAGAACAACCGCGGTGGATCGACGGTTCGGACATCCAGCCCCATGCCGCGGGCGAATGCGCGGAGTTCCGGGCGATTCCGGAGGGGATGCGAACCCTCCTCATAACCAGTTACCTCTCCGAAGAACGTCTGCCACTGCTCGAACAGCTTGTCGACCAAGTCCACTTGCCCATCGTCGAGAGTGCGAGAGAGCCCCTGGTAGAGCGAACTGGCGATCCGCTGCGCGTAGATTGTGTTGCTTCCGAAGTCCTGAAGAAGGTTGTCGGGGAGCAATGCCTTGCCGGACGTGAGTGAAACCAGCAGCCGTAGAAACCGGGCGACGGACTGCTCGTTCACTGGCTCGACCTCAGGGTCCGTCCAGTGACCATCGACCTTGCGGACGTAGATGAAGAAGCAACCGTCGATGACGACGCCGATCAAGCGGTGGATCTGTTGACGTTCGGCCCGGGCCACACCTTCGACGTAGTCCTTCGCCTGCTGGATGGCATGGGCGGTAGCCGCATGCTCGCAGTTGTCGCGCAGCCGCCCGGGCGCCTCGTACTCTATGACGAGGCGGTTGTACGTTGCGTCCGCGCGCCCAGTGGCAAGGGTGCGCTCCTCCCGTGCCAGCAGCGGGATATCTAGTGCGTTCGCCCACGGTTCAATCACCTGGGCGAAGAGCGACCGGAACCTGGCCTCATTCCCCGGGTTCGCAGAGGCAGCCTCTCGAATCCGACGCGTGATCTCGGGCGCATCGCGGCCGATCCGCTCCCGTAGCGCCTCGATCCGACTGGCCGCAGTTGGTGCCGCTCGTGCCGTCATTCCTGCGCCTTCCCTTCGCCGAGCCACCGATCAATCAACTCCTTGCGGAATCTCCAATGCTTCCCGACCTTTTGACCAGGCACCTTGCCCTCCTGGGCGAGCTTGTAGAGGGATGACTTCGAGACCTGGAGATAGCGAGCCAACTCCTCAATCGTCATCACCGCCGGCGGCGGAGAAGGCTGCCTGCTCCGGAAGGGGGGACGGGCCATGTCGTGGATAGTACCAGTTTCTGCCAGTTTGTGCTGGAGCCTGGGCCCTATCGGTGGGTTGCCGCTGGCGTTTCGCAGTTGACGAAACGCATCACCTTGCGCGACGACCGCCCCCCAATTCGCTCGTGAGAGATTCAAACTCCACCTTGGTGGCGGAGACCGGGATTCGGAAAATGGTGGGGCGGCGAGGCATCGCAGACGCAACTACTTCGGGCCAGACTTTGACGGCCTTCCACGCGAACTCGGGCCACCTGAGATCGAACCAGCCGCTGGCGAACAGAAAGAACGTGATCGGCAAGCCACGGAGGACCTGCAGTTCAGCCGGATTACGAAGGATGCGACCGTCGCCAGACAGGACGACTGGAACCGGATCCCATGTCGCCACCGCAGACAGCCACTCCGTGTCCGGAGTGGTTCTTTCGAATCGGTCGTCGTGATAGATGACCGTATGGGTGCGGTCATAGTGACCCAGCATTCGGGCCAGAGCGATCGGCACATTGCGGTCGATGAAGAACTGCATTAGGCGGCGTGTCCGGGGGCGAACTCGCCCTCGAACGCCACGGCCTGGTGGACCGATTCGGGCGAGACATCGAAGAGGTCTGCCACGAGTTCCGCATCCTCGCCGTTGGCCCAGTACGCGCGTGCGAGCACGAACGTGGTCGTCCCCTCCGACGCGATAATCGGCTTGCCGAAAGCCCGCGCCGGGTCCAGCACAACGCCGGGGGCAATGTTCCAGCGGGCGGCCGTCTGGGTATCGTCGGCGTATTCGATCTGCTTCAGGTAAGGCTTCAGGATCTCGGGCATGGCTTTCTGGCCAGTCAGCACTTCGTGGAGGTGCTCGTCACCCACCTGGTCCAGCGTCTGCATGAAAATCGTGGTGCCGTCAGTAAGCAACCGGCGGTGGCTGAAGGGATGCGGGGTGTCCAGTGACTCACGCAGCCGCGCATACACGCGGCGGACCGTTTGGAACGACACACCCTCGTCACGAAACCGTCCGACCACGAGGAGGTCGACCAGATCAAGGAAGGAAACGGCGTGCCGATGCCCCACCGAAGGAAGATCGGTTTTGAACAGACGCCCGCGCCGGTCGTCCCCGGTTCCCGCGATCCAGCGACTGGCAGTCCGTACGTTCACCCGGGCGAAGCGCGACGCTTCGGGGATGCCGTATGAGCCTGTGCCAACCAGCGTCTTCACCGCCTGCTCCTTCGGGACGGACATCATAGGTGATCGGCCCGGCTGTCGCTCCGGCTTTGCGCAACGGGGGGAATTCGGGGTGCCGAAGGTTTGGGCAACGCGGGCGAAGGACCGCGCTCGGACACCAAAAGAAAGTCTGTCTACACTCGCGGCTGTTCCCGCGGGCGCGCCCGGATACGCCACGTCCGGCGTGCCGTTGTGCATCGCCGAGTCCGGCAGCCCGTCCCGCAGCAGGTGCAACACCCAGCGGCTTTCGGGGTCCATGCTGTAGTTCTTCTGACGCTGAAGCCCAGCCGTGTCCGGCTTGGCACGGACGTTGAATCTCGTCAGGTCCATCGTCAGCAGTTCGTGAAGCATGGCTTCATAGCCGCCCTGCTTCATCTGCTGGGCGATGCGCCCGAAGTAGGCATGGTCGTTTGTGTGCGTGCCCAGGGCGTCCAGGACGAAGTAGCGCCGGTCGTCTTTGTCGGCCTGAACGATCCAATCATCGTTCCCGGCCATGATGCAGTGAAGGCAGTTCTGGGCCTGTTCCTTGTTGACGCCCTTCAGTTCGATCGTCAGGTACGGATCGGTGACAAGCGCCTTCAACTGGCGAGCGTTGCGGGGATCGCCCGCGAAGAAGGCTTCGTCGGCGAACAGGAACACCGTTTCCCGCAGGTGACTGTTGAACTTGCCCAACACGTCTTCGGGCTTCGTCGCATAGAAGTAGTGGCGTCCGAAGACACGCCCGAAGTGGTGCCCGAAGATGGATTTCCCGCAGCCTTGCGGCCCGCGCAGCACGGGCACCGTGTGCCCAGGCTCGGCGGGGTTCTGAACGGCGTTCGCCATCCAGCCCAGCAGGTAGGCGAAGTGTTCATCGTGCCCGGCGCAGACGATGGCGCGGATATGCTCGCGGAACAGCGACCAATCGCCGGGCCTCGCTTCGCATCCGAACCCCTGCCACAAGTTGTACGAACCCGCCGCGTCACCATTCGGCATGAACACGATGGATCGGTACTGGCGGCGCTTCTCGCTCCGAAGCCACCACTCGCCCATCGGCATTTCAATATCGCCGATGACGTTGCCCTTCTTGTCCTTCTTCTCCCCCAGGTTCACCGTGCGATTCATGTACCGATTGCGGAAGTGGTCGAAGCCCTGAACCTCCATGACGGGGCGCTTCAGGACGGGACTCCACACCTCTTCAATCACCATGCACTTGCCGCCGATGTTCTCAATCACGGCGTGCCGGTCGTTCAGTTCGCGTAGCGACGGGTCGATGGCGTCTTCTTTCGCCCGTTCGATCTGGCGAAGGGCGTACCGCTGGGCACCGCTGCCCTTCTCCGTCACGCTGTCGCTGATCCGCCAATCGCGGTTCATCAGCACGGCGTAGATCGTTTCATCATCGACACCGGCGCGGACCAGTTCGCACACCACCCAGAACAGCGCTTCGGATCGGCTGGGGAAGTGGTCGGGGTTCTTCGCCACGCTCGATACGCCCAACCAGGACGCGGGCTTCCTCGCGGGCATCGTGCATGGTCATGGTGGGGAACTGGCCCACCACGATCTTCCAGATTCGCCCAGGCGTCTCCGGGTTGGGCCGGGGGCCGCGCTTGCGGACGATGAACCGCACGCTGTCAGGCGACACGCGGACCATCAGGCCGGGCACGTCGCGGACGTGGTAGTCCCGGCGTCCCTTCCGGGGCCGGGGCAGCGCGCCCACGTCGGCATCGGTGGTCAGCGGGCGCTCATGCTTGGGCGCGGAACCAGTCCGGGCATGGGTGTTCGGGGTACTGATCGTCATGGCAGGTGGGTCACAGCGGGGTCACAAACTCGCCGTTGGAAGACTCTGGAAGCCTTCGTGAACCTCACGGCTCACACCCAAGTATCGCGTGAAAACGGCCTGTTTTCCAGTGATTTTCCGCTTGTTTCCGCACTTCGCCAGAGAAGCCGTGACGTTTATGCCGTCTGTCTGTCGATCCGGTGGTTGCGGGTTCGAGTCCCGTCCGCCTCGCTTGAAAACGCCTCTGGCAAGTCGCCAGGGGCGTTTTTATTGGACCGCCCTTGGCGTTGAGGAGCCGTGGCTACCTCTCCACGCCAGCGTGCGGACGATTCCACTGCTGATGGCTGGTTGAGGAGTGGCGGCGACTATCTCACTCGATCACGGATCTGATCGAGGATCGAAGGATCCTTGATCTCCGTGTCGCGTGCCAGCAGGAGCGTCTTCGCCATGACCTCGGCGGTCCGCGGATCGTCATCGGCGAACGGGAGGAAGAGCCGCCCCCGATACTGGCTGTGCACCGCCACGATCACGAGGATGCGTCCCGGAAGGACCCGGGTCGTTGCGCTTCCGAGATGGACGCTGTAGCTCGCCCGTGCTCCATCAACCATGACGTGCTGGCCCTCGACCCGCACGTTGCCGAGCCCGAGCAGCGAGCACGTCTCGCGAACGAGCGTCGCTCGCATCTCGATCGTCGATGCCGAGGCCTCGGGGTCGACACCGCCCGCATGGGCCACGCTCACGACCAGGTCGAGATCCCGCATGGTCTCGCTGAAGATTCGCTCGGGCACGCCCGCGAGCGGGACTCGCTCTCCGCTCGAGCCCTTCTTGCGAAACGCGACGCCCTCGAGCATGAGGCCATCCACGTCGGCGGGCGTGTAGAAGTGCTCCTGGAACCACAGCTCGGCGACGAGTCCCTCGTCGTGGTACACCCGGCGGCACCCCTCCTCCGACGCGAACACCCACTGTCGCTTCTTCAGGAGCGCCAACGCCTGTCGAGGATTGACCTGGTGGCCCGCGTACCGGCGTGACATGTCCGTCGCGCCGCGCTCCGATTCGGTGCGTGGGTACAACTCACGGAACACCTGCTTGAAGGGCTGGACCCGTTCGGCCTCGAAGCACTCACGCTGCCAGAGATGCCAATCGCCGTGACCGAAGAGATCGGAAGGGTGGGCCAGGCGGAGGGTGTCCTTCCTGCCGACCGGCTCGGGTGCGCCCGAGTGGCTCCGCAGCACACGCCCGTCCTTGTCCGGATACCCGACCAGTGCGCTGGCGGCATCGCCGCACCCGATGAAGACGAGCCGCTCCACCATGGGACGGAGCATCGGGTGTGCGAAGAACCCCGCGATCTCCTCCGCCGAGAACTCGTCCCCCCTGCACATCGACTCCTCAAGCGACGAGCGCATGCGAGAGCCCTGCCGGCGGAGCTCGGTCACTCGCGACTTGAGCTCCGCGATCTGTTCGTCCCGACGAAGCGCCGCCGGAACGCTCTGGAGCGTCTTGCCATTCTTTATGACCGTGAACTCGGGCATCCCTCCCGCGTCGATCGCGAGAGATACGGACGTTGGGCCGACGCTGACGGTCACTGGGCCCTGCGCGAGGTCGGCGACCGCCTCGGCCTCCATCGCCCACTGGAGCCGGCGCGGATCGCGGAAGCCCGCAGTCCGCGCGAGGTTCTGCATCCCGATGTCGACCGCGCGGCCTTCGCTCGCCTGCCGCTGGCTTCCGAACTGGCGGCTCTCACGCTTGAACTCCTGGAAGCGCTGGTATCTCCGCAGCGTCTCCGCGGCGGCGGTGGTTGGTTCCTTGGGAAGCGGCACGAGGCCGAGCGCACGCACCGCGTCCAGGTTTCGCTTCCCGTCGATCCGCGTCGCCAGATCTTCGCTTGACACTCGGTTGAGCATTGCATCGGCAAAGAGCTGTGCCCGCTTGTGCCCGCCGCTGTTGGACGCGTACCTCGCCGGCTTCTGGTACGACGCCCACGCCTCCTCGCCAATGGTCGCGATCAGTCGGTTGAACCACGACACATCGACCGCGCCTTCTTCAAGATCCTCCGCATCGAGCTCTGTCCGTTCCTTGATCTGGGCCGTCCAGATCTCTCGGATCTCCTGATTCCGCCAGGTGTCGCTGCGCTTCGTATGGGCGTGGATCCACCACACCGCGTCCTCGAAACCTCGCGCGCCGATCGCACGCTCGATGTGCCCCGCCCACTGGGGCGCGTACATGCCGACCTCCAGCATCCGCGCCGGCTTGACCTTGTGACGTGCCAGCAATTCGCCAAACACCTCGTCCGTATCCCCAGACTGCGGCAGCGTGACAGAAATGAGCCTGCTGAACGAGAACGCCCGCGTCGGCTCGCCCCACTGCTCATGCCGCGTGATCGGATCATTTCCCAGTGCAGAAATGAGGCGGAAGAGCACGTCTGCTCCGCCTGCGCAACGAATCTCGCCCGCACCACGCGTGGCTGGCGTGGCGCATTCGCCGCGGGTGAGTTCGATCTCGACAAGGCGATCGCGCACCAACGCCGCCGCCCGGGCAAGCTCGGGTCGGCCCGCAAAGGTCTTCGTGAGATCGAGTCCCGTCGCCTCGCGGATCGGGCCCGCACCGGGCTGACGACCGGCTCCGTCTTCCCCCCACGCACGATCCCAATGGCGGGGCTTGAGGAGAAGCCAGACGAAATCATTCACGTTCACGAGCCCGGCGTTGTACGCCATGCCGAACTCGTCGATCGATGGCCCCTCGACGCAGTACTCCAGATCCATGGAGACCATCTTCAATGCACCAAGGCGCGCCATCACGCCGACGTTCGCATCGCAAATCGGAATGAGTGAGGTCAAAGATTCGATCGCATCCAGGTTGTAGACCAGGGGGTGCGGGCGCCGACGGCTGTAACCCCCACCCATCCCGCTCGCGGCCTTGATCTCCGCGATCCAATCCTCGGCACTCTGGACCAGATACGCGAGCGCGTTCTCGTTTCCATCAAGAATCGGCAGCCATTCCACCAGATCCTCGAACGCCGATCTCAATTCCCAGCCCATCTCCGCCGAGAACGCTCGGGGCACGTGCTTCTTCCAGACATTTCTCTCGTCGTGAACGATCGCCCAGGCGCGAATCAACTCGAGGCCGTCGTCGTCCCGCAACGCCGGCCCGCGCTCCTCAGCCCAGCGGCACCACACCTCACGCAACGGCATCCGATCGAGCAGCTTGCTTGACGGAACACCCTGAGCGATCGAGTCTCGATCAGGCCTCGGAAAGCTGGACGTGATCTGCGCCTTTGTGCCGGCCATTCCGGGCTCGAACTCGTCGGCGCCAAGCTCGATCTCGGTCTCACCATGCTCAAGAAAGAGCTCCGCGAGCGATTTCAGGCAGGCCTTGGCGGCCGCGGTTTCACGCTTCACCTTCTTGTGCACCGGCTCGATGGGCGCCGCCCGCGAGCCCGGCGCGACCAGCCCGAGGCATTCGTCGAGCCTCACCACGCTGCCTGTTTCGCCAAGGATCCGCTTCGATGCCGCCTCCAGCTCGGGGTCTCCGGCGAACGATTCCTTCCGCTCCGTGACACGCCGCACGACCTCGCGTCCGATGTCCGCGTCACGCGCGATCGATTCGAGCAACTCAAGGCCCGCGACCCGCTTCTTGGCCTGCTTCGCGTCGAGAAGCAGCTCCCCCACCGCGAGCCGCTCGCTCGGCGGAAGCGCCAGCAGACGATCGATCGCACCACGCCGGAATGTCGCGGAAGTCCGGTGCAGGTTGCTCGACAGCAGCTGCACTTCCTCCGGCGTGACCGCAGAGCCTTCCAATGCCCGGAACGCCGCAAAGTGGACGTCCTGTCGCGTATCCACCATCATGCGAACGACGAACGCACGCTCGTCGGTATCCAACGTGCGACGCTTGCGCTTCGTTTTTCCGCTCGATCCGTACTCCCAGCGGGAACCGATGCCCGCCATCTCTTGGATGATTCCGGCGCACTCGAAGCCATCGAGCGCATCGGCGAACGGGAGGATCTTCTTCGGATTGCTCTGGGCGAAAGCGCTCAACGCACGCGCGGCATCCCGACGCTCGCGGACGATCCCATCCCAAGGCCAGATCAGGTTGTCGAGCGGCTTCTTCTTTGCAGGGCAGCGTTCGAACTCGCGTGCGACCGCGTCGAACAACTCGTCCGACACCTCATACCCGGCGGCCTTGTAGTCCATCCGTCCGAGCAGCACGCAGATCACCGTGAGGATGCGATCGTCGCGCTCCTCGCCGCCCATGATGCGCTGCGCCGGGATGTCGATGGCCTCGGGCACCAATCCGGTGCGTGCCGCGATGATCAGCCCGGCGTAGCGCCGCCCGGGATCGTCATCGTTCGCGAGTATCGCGGCGGACTTGAGCGCCGCATCCGCATCGCCATGCGCCTCGGCCCACAGCGCGAGATACGCGTCCTCCGCCTCTCCCGACGCGATCGCCTTTCCCCGCGCATCCTCGTCGTCCATGAACGTGCAGAGCTTCCGAATGCCGTCGTGAACGGCCTTCGCGCTCCCTCCCGCCCACTGATACCCGAGCCACACATCGAACGCGCGCACCACGGCGCTGAACCGACCGAGGTCGTGCTCGAGCACGAGGCCCAGCAAGTACCGGAACGCCGCGGGATTCGCCTCGTCAGCGGTCTCGAGGATGGACTGGCGGAGCCCCTCCTGTCGCTGTGCCGCGAGGAGGAGCTTTCCGATGACCTCCCAGTCCGCGCGATCGTCGCTGTTGAGCAGGGCCGCGATCGCGTGGTGCCCCATCTCACCGATTTCATGGGTACCGTTGATCGAATCAACGATGACCGAACGCACCTCGTCGGCGTCCGGCCCCCCTCCGCGAAGCACCGACGCGAGGAGCCAACTCTTCGCGTTCAGGTCATAGAACGTGCCCGGCAGGTGTGGCGCCCACGCCGCGAGCCAACCCGGGCGAGGATCGAACCCACGCAGGCCATCACAGATGGAGAGGAAGAACTTCGCGCGCAGCTCGCGCGCGATGGACTGGCGATGGGGAGCCCGGAACGGTGCACACTCATAGTCGGTGGAGATCGGGCGCTCGTTCGCCGTCGCCCATGCACGCTCGAGGTGCGGAGCGAGCCCCGGAAAGAGCCCTTCCCACAACCGACTCCGCTGTTGGTCATCGAGTCTGTCAAAGAGCGTGGCCGCTTTCTCGATCCGGGCCCCCAGCTTCTGATCGGCGAAGGCGTAGTAAGCGTTCTTGTATTCCTTCTCGATCAGCGCCCTCAGGTCCTGCTGCCGCGGTTCAGGCAAACGGGACAGCGTCGAAAGGCGAAGATCAAACCAGTTCGCCTGCTTTTCGGCGTCGAGCCGAGCCTCGCGATCCGAAAGGTCCATCGTCGCCCCCTCCGCCCGTCATGCCCCCGCCAGGAACGTCAGCCGCAGGAACACCAGGCGGCTGGTCGGGGACAGGTACACCGGCTCATCAAGGCTTCGTCTCTCGACGTCGTCGATGATGACAAGATACAGGCCATCCTCAAACGCTTGCAAGGCCGCACCGATCGCCTCTTCGGCGTCCGCGGAAGCACGCCCGACCCTGCCCGCGGGATCGACCTTCCCGGCCTCGGCAGCACGCTCGATCGCCGCAGCGGCAAGGACGCGATCGAAGCGCGCAGCCTCCTGCCGCTCATTGAACGACCTGACCTGATGCCGGACGACGTGCTCGATGAGATCCCGAAGGAGGAGATCCCCGTCGTCGCGGAGCCCGTCGGGAGGGGGGACATCAAAGTCGCACAGAAGGGGCTTGCGGCGACCCAAAGAGCGTGTCGAAACGGTAACGGCCACGGTGTCTCTCCGAAGTTTCGGGGAGTGTACATCGACGGCCCAGGATGCCGCTCAACTCACATGAATTCGGCAATGACCCGACCCTATCTCGGCCATGAACGCGTGCCCGCGAGCGTGTCATCGATCTCCCGCAGGAACAGGTCGATGACATGAGTGGAGTTCACGGAGCGCCCGATCGCGCTCCACCAAGCCGGATCGTTCTCACCTCGCTCAGCCGCGGACCGGCGCCTGAGGATGGTGAGTCGCTCTCGCAATGTCCTTGCGGCCGATTCGTCGCCCTGCTTCGCGGCCGCGATGGCCCGCACTGCCACGGCCATGGCGAGATCGGGCTTGCCCGCTTCGGCGTTGGCACGCTCGACCTCGGCCGCGAGCTCCGAAGCCTCCTGATACTGGCCTGCTCGCAAGCGTGCCAGCGAGTCCGCCTGACGCACCTCGATGGCGTCGGGGATGAGACGGACCAGATCAACGATCCTCTCGTTGGGGATGACGTAGCCGTAAGGCTCCTCGTCCGATCCCCTGTCCACGATGTAATACCCGGTGCTGTCCTCGGCCAACAAGCGGCGCAGCCCGAGCCGGCGAGCACGATTCACCCATTCCACAGTCCGCGCCCGAAGCTCGTCCGTAGAGTCGGCTCGTCGCGAAGTCAGTGGCGTCTGCAGGACGCGGTCGTAACCGTACGAGGGCGTGAACGGATCCCCACCCTGCACCACGTCGAAGAGCAGCGCCTCATCGGCACCAGACCGCAACTGCTTCTCCACATAGAGAATGAGTTCTTGCAGCCTCTGATCGGCGGCGGCAAGCGTTCCGGCCGCGAGCTCGGCCTGCAGAAGCTGATACGTGACCCCGATCAGCATCTTCGGATCAGTCTCATCGTCAGCGGCCAGATCATCCACCGCGGCACGACGCAGAACGAGCCCTTCCGCAAGCCTGCCCTGGTACCAGATGAGTGTGCCGTAGAGCCAGCGAGCCTGCGCAGTGAGCTGGTGACGCGGACCGAGGATCTCTTCGCGAGTCGTGAGGGTCCGCTCAACAGGGCCCGGATCGAGATGACGCGGCGGGGTGTCCCATGCGAGCATCTCGGCGAGCGCGAGCGATGCCTCGGCCAATCGGCGGCGGCGGGTCTCCTCTGTAAGCTCCTGATCCTTCGACGGCTCGGGCGGGCGATACTCCCACGCTTCGGCCTTGGCGATGAGCGCGGCCCTCGCACGCGGCGAAAGATCCGCATTCATCGCGGCCTCTCGGACCCTCTCGGAATCCGTCTGATCGCGAGTGAGGTCGTTGAACGCGGATCGGATCTGCGTTTCGAGCCGATCGAGGCGATCGAAGAGCAAGTCCATCGCCAGCATCTTCGCGCCGGGAGTAAGCGATGATTCATCGGCGAGTTGCTTCCTGAGTTCGTCCGTCGGCAATGATCCGGACCATGCGTTCTCGACCCACTCCTGAGCCGCGGGGAACTGCGCCCAGAGGGATTCCGCCTGCGCAACGATCTCGACCGGATCACGGATGTCCCACACGATCGTCTTTCCATCCTGCAAGCCGATCAGCAGACGGGCCCCGTCCGGGGTTGCCAGCAAGCCCGTGACCACATCGTCCTGCTTGAAGCTCGCGATGGGCTGGCCACGATCGTCGATGAACTGAACGAGTCGCCCGACCGCCTGGACCGCACGCTCCCCGATCGTGATTGACATGCGACCATTCGGCCACGGGCCGAACACACCAGCCTCAGCCGCGACGTGGGCACCCTGCCAGTCCGAATCGCCGAGAATCCATGAAACGGGCGGGCGAGCGTTGCCAGCGTCCGCGACGATCATGTCTGGCACGTTGTCCCGGTAGAACGCGAGGCCATCGAGCATGCGTGAGCCGTCGGGGCTGAGGCCGCCGAAGTCCTTCGCGAGCATCCGCGTGTCGAACTCTGGTGTGCCCCCACCGCTCTGAGGAATGTCCCAGGAGAAGACGATCCCGTGTCGCCACGGTTGTGCGAGGCGGCCATCCTCGGTCCAATGGCTCAAGGCGTACGACCTGCTCCAGCCATCGCTGTAGGTATGACCTTCGAGGGTCGCGACGAGAGCGCCATCCGACGATCTCCGAACCTGGAGTACCCCTTCGGTCTGCGTCGCGAGGTACTCGCCGTCCGGGCTCCACGCGATGGAGTGCGACAGGCCGGCATCCACCACGTACTGGGGTTCGTCGTTGCCCGCGTTCAGCGCAACGCACGCAAGGCGGTTGTGGCCGTTCAGTGCCAGCCGCGAACCGTCCGGGCTGAACGCGAGCGAGTTGACGGTGTCGAGGAATGACGTCGATCGGATGACCCGCAGCGCATCCGGTGCTGCCGCATTCCAGATACGAATGACATTGGCCAATGCAATCGCCACGCTCGAGCTATCGGGGCTCCACGCGACCTTGGCAAGAGCGCCCGCACCTTCGGGGCCCCGGATGACGACCGGCTCGCCGCTGCCGTCCGTGTTCCAGATCCACCCCAGCGTGCCTCCGGAAGACTCTGCGGAGAACGACCAACTGCCCGAATCGTTCATTGCATCGGCTATGGCGATGATCCGCTTCCCGTCCGGGCTCCAACTCACCGTGCTTGCGTTCATGAACAGCGTGCCGCCCGCGGGGGCCGTGAGGATGACCGGATCGCGATCGCCATCCAGATCATGGATTCGCAGCGTCGTGTCCTGCGCACCTCGCGTGATGCCGTACGTCCCCTCGGACGAGAATCCGAACGTCGCGATCCGCTTGCCATCCGGGCTGAACCCGGCCCACGCTTCTCCGGACACGCTGAACGCCGCATATCGGGCGCGACGATCAAGGAACCGCCATTCCCAGCCCCGCTTGTTCTCGGGGCACTTCGCGAGAGACTCCCGAGCACCCGGCCAATCTCCCGCGTCCATAGCGTTCTGCGCAAGGGCGAGATTGGCCGTGTAGGCGGACCATTCGGCTTCGGAGCGGGCGGTGACAAGGCTCCGCGCATTGCCTTGCGCGTACGCCATGACCGCTCGGAGTCTCAACTCATCCTGCGACTCTTTGGGGAACATGTCTCCGTAGACCGAAACCCACGCGGACACCGCCGCCTCGCCTACACCCGGCGCTTCTTGGGGATCGCAGTCGCACGCATACAGCACCCTGCTGATCTCGGCCAGCCCATCGCGCGCGATATCCGCCTGATTCTGAAGCCTGTCGCGCTCTTCCTTGAGCGATGTCGCGAGGTCGATGCCAAAGCTCACCGCGGAACCGAGTGGATCCTGTTCGAACATCGATTTGCCGGTGCTGGGGTCAATCGAGTCAATAGGCCCACCGGGCTCGCCATAGACCAGGATGCCGAGCATCGCGCCGACCCCGTCGCGTGCCTGCTGGGCTTGCTGTGCGAGGCGATTCCGCTCATCAAGGAGCTGGGAGTTCGTGTCGACGGCAAGATCAAGCGAGCGTGACAGATACTCCGCCATCGCGGGAAAGATCTCGTCCGGATCGAGCGGGACCAGGGGGCCCGGCGTGCCATCGACCAGCCTCCTCTTGTTGAGAGCAAACCCGTCGGCGGACCAGGTCGGCGCCAGGACCCAGTCGCGAGAGCCGGGAACCTGCGGGCTCGCGTCGAGGGCGAGATCGGACTCGTGGATGCGTTTGACCGCATCGGCGATGGATGCCGAAGCGACGTCGCTCTGTCGCTGGAGTTGGTCGCGTAGTTCGAGCGCCTTCTTCACATTGTGAACCGCAACGTCAGCGATCGTTCTGACCGCACTGTCATGGCCTGCCTCACCGGGGTTCATGGCGCTCCCGATGGTCATGTTGCCATCGGTCGCCATCTCGGTGATCGTGCTCAGCGCGTCCTGCGAAACCTGCCAATTCTCATTGAGTTGTCTGTTCGCGCGATTCGCGGCGAGCCAGCCCCACCCCGTACCGATGATGCCGATGATCAGTGAGGCGCCCACCGCCCCGGTCGCGATCACCGCTCCCTTGTTCCGCACAACAACCTTCCGCAGTCGATATCCCGCACTCGGCGGCGCGGCTTCGACAGCCTCACCGGCCAGGTGGTGCCCGATGTCCTGGGCCAGTTCCGACGGTGTGGAATATCGCCGGGCCCGATCCTTGTCGAGGGCCTTCATCACGATCCAGTCGAGCTCTCCGCGGATGGTGCTTGCCAATCTCGGCGGCTCGATCTGGCGCGACGCGGCGGTCCGCTGCGACAACGCCGCATCCCGGCTCAGACGCACGCTCGGAATCGGCGGCTCCTCCTCGCGGATGATCCGCTGCAACTCCGCCCAGACCGCCGAGCGCAGCCGCTTTGCATCGAAAGGGGTCACCCCGGTCAGGAGCTCGTACATCAGCACGCCGAGCGCGTAGACGTCGGTGCGCGTGTCGATGTCTGGCGAGCCCTCCGCCTGCTCGGGGCTCATGTACTCGGGCGTGCCGATGAGCTGGCGATGCTCAGTGAAGAGCGTCTTTGACGTGAGCGGCGACGCGGTCGCCTTCGCGATGCCGAAATCGATGACCTTGGCGAACGGCTTGCCGTCCACCATGCTGACGAGGACGTTCGCGGGCTTCAGGTCGCGATGGATCACGCCCTTGGTGTGGGCGTGCTGCACCGCGGAGCAGACCTGCGACAGCAGCACCAGGCGGGCCTCGATGTCAAGTTTGTAATCATCCGCGAACGTCGTGATCGCGTCGCCGACGACGTACTCCATCGCAAAGTAGGGGCGCCCGGACTCGGTCGCTCCGGCGTCGAACACGCGCGCGATGTGCGGATGGTCCATCAGCGCAAGCGCCTGACGCTCGGCCTCGAAGCGGGCGATCACCTGCCGCGTGTCCATTCCCAGCTTGATGATCTTCAGCGCGACGCGCCGCCGCACCGGCTCGGCCTGCTCGGCCAGGAACACCGAGCCGAATCCTCCCTCCCCGATCAACTGGAGGACCTTGTACGGCCCGATGATCGAACCCGCGGACTCCGTGATCCGCGCCGAGGGGTGCGACAAGGTCGTGGCGGACAACAGCCCGGCGTTGTTCGCACCCTCGCGCGCATCGAGCAGGCTCGCGACCGCG
This sequence comes from Phycisphaerales bacterium, assembly GCA_034004365.1. Taxonomy (GTDB): domain Bacteria; phylum Planctomycetota; class Phycisphaerae; order Phycisphaerales; family UBA1924; genus JAVEWV01. Next base: position 57,349 of record JAVEWV010000007.1, on the reverse strand, counting down.
TCGCGCAGCTCACGATCCTGGCCTACAAGCCGGTCCAGCTCGTCGCCCACACCCGGGCCGTCCAGGGTCGAGAGCTCGAGGAAGATCGCACGCGCCCGTGCCTTCAGATCGTCATTCATCGTTCTGCTCCGCACCCGCCTCGGTCAGAAAGCGGTGGAGCCTGGCGCGGGCGAGCGACCAGAGTCGGGCCGCGGTGCGGGGGGAGACCCCAAGTGCAAGCGCGGCCTGCTCCACGGAAAGGCCCGCAAAGAACCGCAGCTTCACGATCGCCGCGGCCTCCGGGTCTTCGCCCTCCAAGCGAGACAGGGCGTGATCGACTGCCAGGATCGCCTCCGGTTCCTGGTTCGCGAGCGTCTCAAGGTCGGAGAAGGCCGACACCGCGGCCTCCCGGGCCTTCCTGGCGCCTCGCGAGCGAGCGTGGTCGATCAGGATCTGACGCATCGCCTGGGCCGCCGCGGCGTAGTAGTGCGCGCGATTCGCCCACGGGATCTCCCGCGGACCCGCGAGCCGCACAAACGCCTCGTGCACCAGGGCTGTCGGCTGCAAGGTGTGCCCCACCGCCTCGCGCTGGAGTTGCACGGCCGCGGCGCGCCGAAGCTGCTCATACACGAGCGGCAGGAGCGCGGCAACGCCATCGGGAGCGATCCCGCCGGGCTCCGAGAGGATGCGCGTGATGTCGGCGTCGGCGTGCTCCATGCCCACATGCTAAAGCGGAGCCGATGCGATCGCGCTGCCAGCCGGGATCGGGGCGCGCTGATCCTGGCAGCCGCCGCTTCGCTGTTCCTGGCAGCCGGCGCCTCGCGGCTCCGCTTGGTTTCCAGAGCCGAAGGGCTCGCACCAAGGAGGCAACCATGTTCCGAAGAATCCGCACCGATCGAGGCCGGGCCCCACTCGCGATCGCCCTGTGCTGCGGCGTCGTCTCACTGATCGGGCACGCCGTGCTCCAACCCCGAACGACCGAGCTCAGCGACATAAGGATCCGATCGGAGCTGCTCGTCCTGCTCGAGTCCGCCCGGTCGTGGCATTGGTCGGTCGCCTGGATCCCCGCCGTGCGTCACGCCGCCCTTTCGGAGGAGTTCTGCCGGCGCGAGGCGATTCGACGGGCCTCCGCGACTCCGCCGGACGAGGAGCCCGCGGACTGCGTCCTGGCTTCCACGCCCTGAGTCATGCGGCAGTGAAGACACGGGCACAGTGCGAAGCAACAATCGCAACGTGCCAAGGCCCGATCCGTCCTAGAACGCCCAGCACGAGCAGCCCGCGCCGCCGAGCGCGTCGCGCCCGAGCGGGGCGCTCGCCAGTCCGTGCGGGCAGCATGGCGGGAACGCGGGCGCGGGTGCGTCGCCCGCAACGCGCCAGTGCCCGCCGAACTTGCCGATCGGTGACCACTCCGGAAGCACGGGGATGGGCGGGGGAGCGTGCGGCGTGAACGCGCCCGCGGCGTGAACGACCTCGCCTCCCATCACGGTCAGCAGGCTCTCGATCGCTCGGATGCGCTCGGCAGGAACGGAGAAGTAGTCCTCGCTCAGGATGGCGAAATCGGCGAGCATGCCCGGCTCGATGCGCCCCTTGCGATTCTCCTCGCGGCTGAACCACGCGCTGCCGCCGGTGTACAGACGCAGCGCTTCCTCCCGGGCGAGGAGGCTCGACTCCGGGTAGAGCGGGGTGCCGCCGACGGTCCGTCCCGTGACGAGCCAGGACAGGCTGGTCCACGGGTTGTAGCTGGCGACCCGCGTCGCATCGGTCCCCGCGCCGACGGGCACGCCCATCTCGAGCATCCGACGGACGGGGGGCGTGCGTTCCGCGGCCTTGGAGCCATACCGATTGATGAAGTACTCGCCCTGGAACGCCATGCGATGCTGCACGGCGATGCCGCCCCCGAGCGCCTTGATCCGTTCGATGCTGCGATCGCTGATCGTCTCGCAGTGGTCAAAGAACCAACGCAGATCCGAGATTGGCGCCTCGCGGTTTACCCGCTCGAACACGTCGAGTGCTCGCGAGATGGTCTCGTCGTAGGTTGCGTGCAGGCGGAAGGCCCACTTGTTCCTTGCCAGCAGGCCGACGACGGACTCGAGCTCGGCTTCCATCGCCCCAGGCATGTCGGGGCGAGCGACCTTGAAGTCCTCGAAGTCCGCGGCTGAATACACGAGCATCTCGCCCGCCCCGTTGAGGCGCAGCAGCTCGTCGCCCTGGTACATGCGGTTCGAGGCGGCCCACGCGGCAAAGTCCTCGCGCTCCTTCTGCGGGCGCTGGGTAAAGAGGTTGTACGCGATGCGCACGGTCATCTCGCCGCGCTTGTGCAGCTCGTTGATGACGGCGTAGTCCTCGGGATAGTTCTGGAATCCGCCGCCCGCGTCGCACACGCTGGTGACGCCCAGACGGTTCAACTCCCGCATGAAATGACGGGTGGAATTCATCTGGTGCTCGGGCGGCAGTTTCGGGCCGAGCGAGAGCGTCTTGTAGAGGATCCACGCGTTGGGGTCCGCGACGAGCAGTCCGGTGGGATTGCCGTCCCGGTCGCGCTCGATGATGCCCCCGGGCGGATTGGGGGTGTTCCTGTCGTACCCGACGGCGCGAAGTGCCGCGCGGTTCAGCAGGGCGCGGTCATATAGGTGCAGGATGAACACGGGAGTGTCGGGCGCGGCCTCGTTCAGTTCGGACAAGGTCGGAAGGCGACGCTCCGCAAACTGGAGTTCGGCGAACCCGCCGACGACACGCACCCACTGCCCCTGCGGCGTGCGCGACACCTGCTCGCGCAGGAGCCGCATCGCATCGGCGAGCGAGGGCACACCGTCCCATCGGAGTTCCAGGTTGTAGTTCAGGCCCCCGCGGATGATGTGCAGGTGCGAATCGTTGAGGCCCGGGATCACACGCCGCCCACCGCCATCGATCACACGGGTCCGGGGGCCCCTGCGTGCGAGGATGTCCTTCTCTTCACCCGCCGCGACGAACCGCCCGCCCTCGACGGCGAGCGCATGCGCTTCATGCCCGGGCTTCTGCATCGTTGCGATCTTCGCGTTGACAATGATCAGGTCGGGAGAGGTGCTGGCGTCGTCGTGGCGTGCGGAACCCGCTGAGCTTGTCACCTTGCATCCTCCTGCGAGCACCCCCGCTGCCGCGGCTGCGGCGGCCCCGAGCGCTTCCCGTCTCGTGATGTGATTCGATGCTCGCTGCATGGTCTTTCTTCCGTTGCTAACAGCCAGCGTGCAGCCAACCGCGCAGCAGTTTCCCAAGGATGGGGCCGACGACGTACGCGACGAGCGGAACGATGACTCCCGTCAGCACGAGCGCACCGATCGGGATGGGGAGCCGCAGCTCGAGCAACTGCATCACGTAGGACAACACGACGACCAGCACGTAGATCGCCGCCCATGACATGAGCGTGGTCTTCCATTTGGGCGGCTTGAACTCGGGCGGCAGCTCGAACCACGTCTCCAGGCCCGGATACTCGGCGAATCGATCGGTATGCACCAGCTCGGCGATCGGTTCAAACAGACGCGCCCGAGCATCCGAGTCGTGCCACGCCACAAGATTGGAGCGGCTGTCAAACTTGTAGATGAAGCGGTAGGTCGGCGGGTGCCCGTCGCCCCGTCCCTGCGGACGCAGGATGGTCGCGCCCAGGTGTCCCGGCTGGAGGGTTGCTTCTGCGATCAACGCCCCCATGAGCAGCTCGAAGCGCCCTTCCGACCCCGCACGAACGCGTATGTCGCGGATCACCGTCACGGGCGGATCCGCGGCGTCGGAACGCAGGAACCGCAGCGCGTCCGGCGGGTTTGTAAAGTCCGAACGCGGGGCCAACGTCAGGTCCTCCAGGTTGCGGCGAGCAACAGGCCGCCCATGATTGCGACGTTCTTCAGGAAGTTGGCGAGGTGCCTGTTGCGATCCGCGGGGGTGAACGATCTGCGCCAGAAGGCGTGAGCCGTGAGCGTTGCTCCGATCAGAAAGAGCGTCAGCAGGAGTGCGGCGACGAGGCGCGTGGAATGAATGAAGAGACAGGGTGTTGCGACGAGCTGCACCAGACGTCCCGCGGCGACCATCCTCTTCGCGGCACGCCTGGGCATGCCCGTCGCGGCGAGTTCGTTCACCGCGATCGACTGATCGACCACGCCGACCGCGTTGGCCATGAAGATCAGCCCGAGCAGCGCGAGCCCGACCCACGGGATCAGCGCGCCGAGAATGTTCGGCATGTCCGACATCGCGCCCCTCGCCCGTTCAGTGCGCCCCGCCCGCGGGCACCTTGTACTCCGGATACGTCGATGGCGGCGCCTTGTGCACCATCGTGTAGGCGTACTCCACGCCAGCGCCGTACGCGCCGAAATGCGTCTTGGCGACGTCCATGACGGCGTTGTACGTGTCTCGATGCGCCCAATCACGCTGCCATTCGAGCATCGTCGAGAGCGCGGTGACCGGCTTTGCGCCAGCCTGGATGACACGCTTCATGGAATTGTCGTGCGCGAGCAGGCTGACATCGCCGCAGCAGTCCTCAACGACGTACACCTCGAACCCGTCGTGGATCGCCTGGATCGTCGGGAGCGCGACGCACGTCTCGGTCCACAGGCCCGACAGGACGATCTTCTTCCTTCCGGTCTGCTTGATCGCCGCGACGAAGTTCGCATCGTCCCACGAGTTCATGGAGCTGCGTTCGATCGGCTTCGGATTGCCCAGCGCCGCGAGCAGTTGCGGCCACGTATTCCCGCTGAAGCTCGCGGATTCGACCGTTGAAAGCACGACCGGCACGCCGAAGATCCTCGCCGCCTTCGCCAATGCCACGTTGCAATTGATGACGGTCTGACGGTCGTGGCTCGCGACCCCGAAGAGCATCTGCGGCTGCAGGTCGATCATGGCGACGACGCAGTTGTCGGGAGTGAGAAGGCCCTTCTCGCTGAGCTTGGGACGGGACATGGGTGATCCTCCGGTTACTACTGCGATGCGATCGTGATGGGCGCCCCTCACGAGACGGAGCACTCCGAAAATGGTTCAGACCAGACGCATACCCACACGAGAACGGCAGGCGTGCCGTCTGTGCTGAGGCGTTATCCGCGAATGAACTGCAAGAGGTCGGGATTGACCTCTGCATGATGCGTGGCGCACAGCCCGTGGTCGAAGCCCTTGTAGACCTTGAGCGTCGCGCCGGGGATCAGCTTGGCCGAGAGCAGGGCGGACCCGGCAATCGGGACGATCTGATCGTCGTCGCCGTGCATGATGAGCGTCGGGATCGTGAACTTCCGCAGGTCTTCGGTGAAATCGGTCTCGGAGAAGGCCTTGATGCAGTCATGCGCCGCCTTGACCCCAGCCATCATGCCCTGCCGCCACCAGTTGTCGATCAGCCCCTGCGACACCTTTGCGCCAGGCCGATTGAACCCGTAGAACGGCCCCGCGGGCACTTCTCGGAAGAGCTGCGCGCGATCGGCCAGCAGCGCCGCACGCAGCCCGTCAAAGTTCTCCCTGGGCAGGCCATCCACGTTGTTCGGTGACTTCACCATGATCGGTGGCACCGCGCCGATGAGCACGGCCTTCGCCACACGCCCCTTCGCCCTGCCGGCCCCGTGGCGCCCGATGTAGCAAGCGACCTCTCCACCCCCCGTGGAGTGCCCGACATGGATCGCCCCCTTCAGGTCCAGGTGCTCGACCAGGGCCAGCAGATCGTCGGCGTAGTGATCCATGTCGTTGCCGTCCCACGTCTGGCTGGAACGGCCGTGCCCGCGGCGATCGTGCGCGATGCAGCGGAACCCGCGCGATGCGAAATACATCATCTGGGGGTCCCAATCGTCAGCGCTCAGCGGCCAGCCGTGGCTGAACACGATGGGCTGCCCGTCGCGATTCCCCCAGTCCTTGAAGTAGATGCAAACGCCGTCCTTGGTGGTCACGGTGTCGTTCGGGTGTTGCATGGTCACCTCCGATTTCGCGAGCCCGCGCCGCTACCCGTCCTGAGCGTGAGGGTGGGACACCCCCATGGAGGTGCGTACACAGGCCAGCTCGGGCGAGCGGTATCATCCACGCCGTGGAGCAGACGCACACCACCCTCGCGATCCAGGGCTATCTGGACGAACTCGCCGGGCTCCGGTGCGACGATCCAGTGGAGCCGGTGGTGCGTGCGTTGCTCGAGCGGTCTGCCGGTCGACTCGAATTGCTCTGCGGCACGCTGCTGTTCCGGAGCTATCCAAGGCTGACCCGCCCGCCGCTCAACCTCCAGTCGGAGGAGATGCTCAGCGCCGTCGTCGAGCGACTCCTGAAGGCGCTGCGCGAAGCACGGCCGGGCAGCGTGCGTCAGTTCTTCGCCATCGCGAACCAGCACATGCGGTGGGAGCTCAATGACCTGGCCCGCCATTTGGACGAACACCCCCCCACTATGCCCATTCCGGATGGCATGGCGATGCCGCCGGCCTCTTCCGGCTCGCAAATCAGTCCCGTCGCACGCCGGTTGTTCCAGGCGATTGACGACCTGCCCGAAGATGAGCGAGAGGTCTTCAGCCTGATTCGCATCCAGGAGTTGACGCGCACCGAGGCCGCCGAGATCCTCGGCGTCTCCGTGAAGACGGTGCAGCGACGGATGAACCGCGCGATCCTCCTCCTGAGCGAGGCGGTCGGCGACCTCCGCACCGCAGCATTGCCGCCGAGCATGGACTGAGATGGAGGACTCGCGGCCGTGTCCACGTCGGCAAACGAATCACGCGTCCAGGCGTTGCTCGAGGAGATCCTGCACACCCACGTGTCCGCCGAGGAGGCCTGCCGCGAGCAGCCGGAACTCCTGCCGCAGGTTCGCGAGCGGCTGGCGCAGGCGCGAGCGCTCCAGGACCACCTCGACTCCGTGCTCCCCACGGGGACATCGCGCAACGGGCGTCGCGTGTTCCGCCGGCCCGCCACGAAGCTGCCCCAACTGCCCGGCTATCACGTCGAGGGTGTCGTAGGAAGCGGCGGGATGGGCGTGGTCTACCGGGCGCGCCACGTGAAGCTCAATCGAACGGTCGCGATCAAGATGCTGCTCGCGGGGGAGTACGCCCGGGAGCACGAGCTCGAGCGATTCAAGCGGGAGGCGGAGTCGATCGCCTCGCTCTGCCACGCGAACGTCGTGCAGGTCTTCGACGCGGGCGAGTGCGATGGACACCCGTACTTCGTCATGGAGTTCATGGAGGGCGGCAGCCTCGCGCAACGGCTCGATGGGCGACCCCGACGCCCGCGCGAAGCCGCCGCACAGGTCGCGACCCTCGCTCGAGCGATCCACGCCGCCCACGCGGCGGGCATCATGCACCGCGATCTGAAGCCGGGGAACATCCTCATTGCCGCGGACGGAACTTTGAAGATCGCGGACTTCGGGCTCGCACGCCGATCGGACCAGCCAGAACCCAGCGGGCCGCTCACCCTCGCTGGCGCCCACGTGGGCACGCCGAGCTATATGTCGCCCGAACAGGCCGCGGGCGTCGCAACCGCGTTCTGTCCGCTGATCGACATCTACGCGCTCGGCGCGGTGCTCTATGAGCTGCTGACGGGGCGTCCGCCGTTCCGTGGCGAGAGCGCCGCCGAGACCGAGCGACAGGTCCTCTACGACGAGCCCGTTCCGCCGATCCGCCTCAGCCCGACCGTGCCACGCGATCTGCAGACCATCTGCCTGAAGTGTCTCCAGAAAGATCCTGCGCGGCGCTACGGCAGCGCCGCCGATCTCGCGGACGACCTGGATCGATTGAGTCGCGGCGCTCCCATCCACGCTCGCCCGATCGGCGCCGCGGAGCGCGCCCTGAAATGGTGCCAGCGCCGCCCCGCGACGGCGATGCTCCTCGTGACCATTGTCCTGGCGCTGGCGTCGGCGACCGCGGGGGGACTCTGGCTGCAACGCCTGCGGAACGAGCGCCGCGCCGAGCACCTCATCCGCCAGACAGACGCACGCAGCGAGATCGCTGCGGCCCTGCCCTTGCTTGAACGCCTGTGGCAGAGCCGGCAGTGGTCCGATGCCGCCGGCGTGCTGAATGCCGCGAACGCCCGTCTGGGAGAGGCGGAGTCGTCGACCCTCGCATCGCAGCTTGCCGCGGCCTCGGAAACCCTCGACATTGCGCGTGAGCTCGACCGCATTCGCCAGGCCGTTCCCGAGCCGGCAACCGTTGGATACTCCTTCTTTCCCGCCATCGACGCCTATTCACGCGTGTTCGCTCGCATCGGCATCGGGCGCGATGTTGACGTCGACACCGCCGCGGCACGCGTGCGGGCATCACCCCTCAAAGGCTCGCTCCTGACCGCGCTGGACACCGCGGCGTTTGCCGAGTTCTTCACGAGCAGCGACGACGAACGCCGTCGCCTCCTCACGATCGCCCGGACCGCCGACCCCGATCCGTGGCGCGATCGGTTTCGGGATGCGGACTCGTGGCGCAACCTCGACAGCATGCTGCGACTGGTTCACGACGCTCGTTCCACCATCCCAGGACCACCATCGCACGAGCTCGTGATCCTGAGCCTGCTCTTGAGCAGCCTCGGCGCAAACGACGCAACGATCGAGATGCTGAGGGATCTGCAGATGCGGGATCCCTCAGACTTCTGGGTGAACCTCGAACTCGGCAACGCGCTCAACCGCGCCGGGAAGCAAGCCGAGGCACTCCAGTTCTTCCGTTCGGCCGTGGCGATCAGGCCGTCGCACTTCGCCGCCTGGACCACGCTCGGAACGGTGCTGATCGAGAACAAGATGCCGGAGGAAGCCATCGCGCCCCTCCGCAAGGCCGTCGAGATCCAGCCGGCATTCCCGACGAGCTGGATGAATCTCATCTCCGCGCTCGCGACATCGGGAAGGTGGGCCGATGCATATGCCGCGTGCGATGAGGCGTTGGCGGCCAATCCCAATGATCTCGACCTTCGCGTTTCGGAAGACTGGCTTCGGGTTCGGCACGCTCGCGCGCTGGCCGCCCGCAAAGAATGGACGGAAGCCGCGGAGCTCTACGCCCGCGCCCTGAATGGATATTGCCCCAACGCGAGTGAGGCGTGGTTCGAGCTTGCCGCGGTGCAACTGCTGGCAGGAGACACGACGGCGTATCGCCGCACGTGCCGTTCCATGCTGGAGCGGTGCGAGAACGGCGACCTCCGACAGTTCCTCGTTGCGCGCGCCTGCACACTGAGCACGGTCTCAGAGGAAGATCTGGCCCGCGCCACGCGACTGGGAGTGCGGGAGCTGGACATCGCCGCCCAGGATCACTGGTCGCTCACGGCGCGTGGTGCGCTCGCGTGTCGCGCAGGCGACCCCGATACCGCCGTGCCGATGTTTGAGCGAAGCATCGAGGCCAGGCCGGACCCGATCAACGCCGTGATCAACTGGGTGTGGTTGGCGTGGGTTTACGCGAGCCTCGGCGATCTGGATGCCGCGCGCCCGTGGATCACCAAGGCCGCCGATTGGCTGGACCAGAGCGAGAGGATGCCGGAGCGGATCCACCTGCACAACTGGCTCGAAGCTCAGATCCTTCGGCGCGAGGTCGAGTCCATGCTTGCCCGATGACAACGCTCGCCGCCCGATCTCACGGAACGTCTCACCGAGCATTGACAACGCTCCCAGGTATCATCACGGCATGAGCCATGACGATTCACATGTCGCCCACGGCGCCGCGGCGACGGCTCTCCAACGCCTCGTTGATCGCTACGGCGGCGAGCTCTACAACCTCGCGTACCGCTTCTGTGGCACGCGTGAGGAGGCCGAGGACCTCGTGCAGGAGGTCTTCCTGAACGCGTTCCGTTCGTGGGGCGAATTCCGGGGCGAGTCAGACGTCAAGACGTGGCTTTATCGCATCGCGGCCCGCTCATGCCAGCGCATGCACCGCAAGCGCGCGGGCGAGCCGCAGCGGATCGCGTCGCTCGACGCGGCCCTGCCGTTCGGCGATCGGTTCGTCGGCGTGCTGGCGAGCGAGCAGGACGACGCGCTCCAGGAGCAGATCCGCACCGAGGCGCGTCAGCAGTTGGAAGCCGCGATCACGCAACTGCCCGACGAGTTCCGCGTGCCGCTGATCCTGAAGGAGATCGTGGGTTTCAGCGTGCGCGAGGTCGCGGACATCCTCGGGCTCGAAGAGGGCACGGTGCGCAGCCGCGTGCATCGCGCTCGCCTCAAGCTGCGCGAGGCGGTGGATCGCGCGATCCCGCGCGGGTCGGAGCCCGCGCCGCCCGTCGCGTACGACCAGCAGACGTGCATGGACCTGCTCCATGCGAAGCAGGAAGCGCTCGACCGCGGCGTGCCGTTCCGTGACGACGTGATCTGCGAACGCTGCCGCTCGGTGTTCGATGGCCTCGACCTGACGCATTCCCTCTGCCGGGAGATCGGCGGGGAATCGATCCCTGGGGACGTGCGCAGACGCCTGATGGGCCTCCTCGATGATGGGCCGCGTGAGGCGACGCCCTCGGGCGGCTGAGCGGGCGGGCTCGTGGCCCGCGAGCCAAACAGAATCCAATCAAAATTCCTGCAAGATGCCGGGAGCGGACGCGCCGGGGATGTCTCTAACTGCATAGACCCGCGTCGCATGGAGGGCGCGGCACGCAGGAGGCCACACGATGTTCATGCGCATGGTCTACGACGAGAAGCTCGCCCAGGCGGCGTACCTGATCGGTTGCCAGAAGACCGGAGAGGCGGTGGTCATCGACCCCGAGCGCGACGTCGATCGGTACATCGATCTGGCGAAGGAGCACGGGCTGCGGATCGTCGCGACGGCCGAGACGCACATCCACGCCGACTTCGTGTCGGGCTCGCGTGAGCTGGCCGAGCGCATCGGCGCGAAGGTGTACGTGTCCGACGAAGGCGGCGCCGACTGGAAGTACCAGTGGCTGAACAAGAAGGTCGGCGGCGGGAGCTACGACTACAAGCTGCTCAAGGATGGCGACTCGTTCTTCGTCGGGAACATCGAGCTCAGGGCGATCCACACGCCCGGACACACGCCCGAGCACATCGTGTTCCTCGTGACCGACCACGGATCGGGCGCGAGCGAGCCGATCGGCATGGCGACGGGCGACTTCGTGTTCGTGGGCGACCTCGGACGCCCCGACCTGCTCGAGTCCGCCGCGGGCATAGCGGGCATGATGGAGCCTTCGGCGCGCCGCCTCTTCAAGACGGTGCATACGCTCGACACGATCCCCGACTTCGTGCAGGTGTGGCCCGCGCACGGCGCGGGCAGCGCGTGCGGCAAGGCGCTCGGCGCGGTCCCGACGAGCACCGTCGGGTACGAGCGCAGGTTCAATCCCGCGATCCGCGCGGCGTCGAGCGAGCAGAACTTCGTCGACTTCATCCTCTCGGGACAGCCCGAGCCGCCCATGTACTTCGCGAACATGAAGCGCGACAACAAGATGGGCCCACCCGTGCTCGGGAAGCTGCCCATCCCGCCGCGCGTGGCGTTCGCGGACATGGCGAAGCTGGACGCGAAGGCCGTCGCGATCATCGACACGCGCGGGTGGGACGCGTTCCGCGCCGGGCACATCCCGGGCTCGCTGTCGTTCCCGCTGACGAAGTCGTTCAACACGGACGCGGGCTCGATGGTGCGCGACACCGAGGACATCTACCTCGTCATCGAGGGGTCTGAACTCGAAGAAGCAGTGCGCGATCTCATCCGCGTCGGGCTCGATCGCATCAAGGGCTGGATTCCGCCCGCGGAGGTGAATGCCGCGCCAAAGGCGCAGCTCGCGACGCTCGACGAGATCAGCATCGATGACGCGGTGGGCCTGGTCGCCTCGCACAGCGTGGCGGCGCTGGACGTCCGGCGCGCGACCGAGTTCGCCGGCGGGCACCTGCCCGGCGCGGTGAACATCGCGCACACGCGCCTCGCGGGGCGCATGGACGAGGTTCCCCGCGGCTCGAAGCTGCTCGTGAACTGCCGGAGCGGCGCACGCTCCGCACGCGCGGCGGCGTTCCTGAAGCGCGCGGGGTACAACGTCGTCAATCTCAAGGGCGGCATGCTCGCGTGGGAGAAGTCCGCCGCGGCGGTCGAGGCCTGAACGCTCAAAGGAGCATGGAACATGGCAATGGTCGAGAATCAAACCAATGCGTCGGGTGTCGTGAAGGACGTGCCGCCCGACCTGCTGTCCGACTGGCTCAAGTCGAACGACACGGTGCTTGTCGACGTGCGAGAGGACTTCGAGCACGCCGAGGAGCGGATCGCCGGCGCCGTGTCGCGCCCGCTCTCGCGGTTCGATCCGGATCGCGTCCGCGCGGAGTATGCCGGCAAGCGGATCATCTTCCACTGCCGCTCCGGCAAGCGATCGAGCGACGCGGCGCGCCGCTTCTCGGTCGGCGGCGAGCCCGTCATGCACCTCGCGGGCGGGATCGAGGGCTGGAAGGCCGCGGGGCTTCCCGTGGCGCGCCCTGCCAAGGCGGGCTTCCCGATCATGCGTCAGGTGCAGATCGTCGCGGGTGCGCTCGTAGCGGCGGGCGTCGCGCTGGGCGTCACGGTTTCGCCGCTGTTCCTGGGCCTCTCGGCGTTCGTCGGGTGCGGGCTGATGTTCGCGGGCCTCACGGGCTGGTGCGGCATGGCGATGCTGCTGGCGCGGATGCCCTGGAACCGCGGCAAGCTCCCCGCGGGAGCGACGAGCTGCGCGGTCGCGCCATCGACGGGTGCATGAAACGTGCGTTTCCCGAGAGCAACGAACCATGCTGATCTACGCCATCGTGGGCGCTCTCATCGTCGGTCTTTCGCTCGGCGTGTTCGGCTCGGGCGGATCGATCCTCACCGTCCCGGTGCTCGTCTACCTGCTCCATCATCAGGACAAGGTCGCGATCGCGGAATCGCTCGGCATCGTGGGCTCCATCGCGCTCGTGGGATGCCTGCCCTACGCACGAGATCGCCTCGTCGACTGGCGCCTCGCGATGCTGTTCGGGCTGCCCGGCATGATCGGAACGTTCGTGGGCGCATGGCTCTCGGGCTTCGTCGCGGGGTACGTCCAGCTCATGGTGTTCGCGCTCGTCATGGCCGTAGCGGCCGCGCACATGTGGCGTCGCTCGCGCCCCACCTCCGGCGGTCAGCACGTCGATGCGGGCGAGATTGCGCACCGTCCCGCGACGGCGATCGCCGCGGCGCAGGGCGTGGGCGTGGGCCTGATGACGGGCTTCGTGGGTGTGGGCGGTGGGTTCCTCATCGTTCCGGCGCTCGTGCTCGTGGGGCGTCTGCCGATGCGCCGCGCCGTCGCGACGAGCCTCGTGATCATTTCGATGAACTCCGCGACCGGGCTGCTCAAGCACCATCACGTGCTCACCGACGCCGGGGCCTCTCCCGCGTGGAGCGTGATGGGCGTGTTCGTCGCGATCGGAATCGTGGGAACGTTCGTCGGGCGTGCGCTGCAATCGCGGATGAACCAACGGCTGCTGCAGCGCGGTTTTGCAATATTCCTCGTGGTGATGGCGGGTTTCATTCTGACCAAGGAGGGCCTCGGGATGCTGCGCGAGCGTAACGCCGCGCACACGACGCCCCAGGGAGCAACGCAATGACGGGCCATGCAAAGACGCATTACGAGACCTGGGCGGGCACGATGGGCGCCATGAAGGCGCAGGCGCCCGCGATCGCGCAGGGCTTCGGCGCGATGTTCCAGAGGCTCATGGGCGAGGGCGCGCTGAGCGTGCGGGAGAAGGAGCTCATCGCCGCGGCGATCGGGCTGGCGACGCGCTGCGAGCCGTGCGTGTATGCGCACGTCGAGAAGGCCGTCAAGGCCGGGGCGACGCGCGAGCAGTTGCTCGAGATGGCCGGTGTTGTGGTCGTGATGCAGGGCGGCCCGGGCTACGTGCACGTGCCCGAGCTGATCGATGCGATGGAGACCCTCGGGATCTGAACGGGAGCGCACGACGGAAGAGACGGACTACACACGCATCGAGCAGGAGGCCACATCGGGCGACAGGCCGGCGCGGCAACCAAGGCAGAGGCCGCTCGAACAGCGGATGGACCATTCGCGGGACTGCCTATAACTCTCGCGGGTTCAGCGTCGACGTGGCGCGCGGCTCCGAGCCGGTCTCTGTCGGCATTGAGCGCCATTGGCGTACCATCAGCCGGCTTCGGCCCGTTCGAGAAGCGCATGTCCGAGGGGTCGCAAATCACGGTCTGGCATAGCCTCGCCGAGATCGCGCGGTGGGCTCCATCGCCGCACAACACCCAGCCGTGGCAGCTCCGTCCGATCGATGGCGAGCGCGCCGAACTGCTCATGGTCTCGAAGCGCCGCCTGCCGGACGAAGACACCACGGGGTGCTTCCTCGTCTGCGCGATGGGCATCTTCATCGAGGCGATGCGGATCGCCGCGGCCAATCACGGACGACGCCTCGAAGCCAACGTGCGAGCCTCGCTCGATCTCACGCCCGAGCTCATCCCCTTCGCCGATCTCACGCTCACCGGATCTGCCGAGCCCGACGAATTCCCCGACGACTCGATCCTCTCGCGGCGGACGTCGCGACTGGCGTGCCTGCCCGGCCCGATGCCAGCACTGGATGCGCGAATCGAACAGATCGCGCACCGGTACGGGCACGAGGTCCATCTAGTGACGGCCCCGGACACCATCTCCGCGGTGATGAGTGCCAACGCCAACGCCGTCATGCACGACCTTGCCGACAGCAGGTACGGCACCGAGATCCGCCGCTGGTACCGCTACACCCGGGCACAGGCGGAGCGCACGCGTGACGGGCTGGAATCCCGCTGCATGAACGTGCCGGCACACGAGATGTGGCTCTCGGCACGCTGCCCGTGGCTCATGCGCGCGCCGGTGCTGCGCCAAGCGATGAAGCGTCTCTACCAGCGGCGGGTCGGGGTCGTCCCCGCGCTCCTCGCGCTCCGCGGGCCCTTCTTCGAGCACGCCGCCGCCGTGCGCGCGGGGTCGATGCTCCTGCGCCTCTGGTTGGCGCTGCACGAGACTGGTCTGACCATCCACCCATTCGGTAATCTTGTGACGAACCCGTCGGCGCACCGAAGATTGATCGACGCGCTGGGCATCGAGGGCGTGTGGCTCGTTGCACGCGTCGGGCGCACCGCGACCCCGCCGCGCAGCCTCCGACTGGACACCGGGGACCTCATCCGTGCCTAGAGACATGAACGACGTGGTCGCGTGGTGCGTGGACGCGTCGCTGCGCGCCTGCCGCGTGCCGCCGCTCAACCGCACCAGCGTGTATGCGTTGCTCGGACTCGCGCCCGCGCAACGGCTTTTCGAACGGATCGCGCAGCGCAGGGCGGTCGCCGCATTTCGCGACGCCCGTCGGCGTTGCCCCGCCTACGCCCGATTCCTTGAGGCACAGGGAATCTCGGGCAACGTGTCGCGGAAGGGATTTATCACTCTTCCCGAGACCACCAAGCAGAACTACGTGACCGCCTACTCCATCGAGGATCGCTGCTTCGGCGGAGCGATCCCACGGCGCGGCGTGGTCATCGACGAATCCTCCGGCTCCAGCGGCACGCCCAACAACTGGGTCCGCGGGCCGCAGGAGCGTGCCGGCGTGCGCCGCCTGCTCGAGCACGCGATGACCATGCGCTTCCGCGACCGCCCCGTATTCCTGATCAACTGCTTCGCACTCGGCCCCTGGGCGACGGGCATGAACGTGACGATGTCGCTCGCCGCGCGGTGCATCGTCAAGTCCGTCGGGCCCGACAAGCCCAAGCTCGAGAACACGCTGCGCACCTTCGGCACGCGTTACGAATACGCGATCGCGGGCTACCCACCCTTCATCAAGGACTTCCTCGACACCACGACCCTCGACCTCTCGCCCTACGAAATGCACCTGCTCGTCGGCGGAGAAGGGATCGCCGAGCCCGTGCGTGATCGCTTCCTCCAGGCGTTCAAGAGCGTCTTCTCGTCGTACGGCGCGTCGGACCTCGAGATCAACATGGCCGCCGAGAGTTCGCTGAGCATCGCGATCCGCAGGCAGTGCGCGGCCGACCCCGCCCTCTGCCAGGCGGTGTTCGCACGCAGCGAGCCGCCCATGCTGTTCCAGTACAACCCGATCGACTATCTGATCGAGACGAACGCCGCGAGCGAACTGATCTTCACACTCCTCCGCCCGGCGTACGCGGCCCCAAGGATCCGCTACAACCTGCGCGACGTCGGCGGCACGTTCACCCATCGCGACCTCATGCGGATCCTCCGCGAGCACGGCGTCGACGTCACCACGCTCCCCCGCGGGCCGGCCTTCCCGTTCCTGTTCGTCGCCGGACGCAGCGACCTGACCGTGGGCTTCTATGGCGCGAAGGTATACGTGGCGGACGTCGACGCGGCGATCGCGGGCGATCCGGAGTTGCGTGGACGCATCCACTCGTTCCAGATGCGAGTCGAGCACGACGCCGCGCACAACGAGCGGCTGCGTGTCGATCTGGAACGAGCCGCCTCGGTCGCGGGCGAACTCGACCCCGCCACCGCACATCGCGCCATCTTCGATGGATTGCTCCGCGTCAACCAGGACTTCCGCGAGGTCTCGAAGATGTTCGCTGATGATCACGTCGTCGTCGCGATCCATCCGTTCGGCACGGGCCCCTTCGCGGGACGAGACGTCCGCGTGAAGAACCGCTACATCGTCGATCCGCCGAAGCCGTAGTCTTCCGATCGTCCGACTTCGATCGGATGGTGCCCTCTGAATCGTGCGCAAAGTTCACGAGAAAAGTCCCATCTGCCCGCTGACGTCGGGCCTGCGGAAATGGGCCGTGGAGAGCGGCTTGATGTTCCGGTTCAGCCCGTACTTCCGCGTGAAGACGTCGAACACCTTCGCAAGCTGCTCGACGAGATCGCCGCGCCCCCTGCGCCCGCGCGGCGACGCGTCGTAGAGCTTCCCGCCGTATGCCTGGCGGATGTGCGACTCGACCTTCCGCGCCCGGTCCGGATGCACCGATCGCGCGAGCCACTCCGCGAATACCTCCTTGAGCTGGTACGGCAGGCGGAGCACGACCCACGCGGCCTGCCGCGCACCCGCGTCCGCGACCGCCTCAAGGATCCGCGGCAGCTCCGCGTCGGTCAGGCCCGGGATGATGGGCGCGATGTTCACGCTCACCGGCACGCCCGCCTCGGCCAGCTCGCGGATCGTGCGGAGCCTCCCGACCGGCGAGGTCGCGCGGGGCTCGAGCTTCCGGGCGAGCTCCGCGTCGAGCGTCACGAGCGTCACGGTCACGCGGCCCGCGTTCATGCCGGCGAGCTTCGACCACAGGTCCGTGTCGCGCAGCACGAGCGCGCTCTTGGTCATCGTGCTCACGGGCTGCCCGCAGCTCGCGAGCACCTCCAGGCACTGCCGCGCGATGCGCATCTCGTGCTCGATGGGCTGGTAGATGTCCGTGATCGCCGACATCACGATCGGAGCCGGCTTCCAGCTCGGCGCCGCGAGCTCCCGCTCGAGCAGTGCCGGAGCTTCCAGCTTCGCGACCAGCTTGGTCTCGAAGTCGAGCCCGCAACTGAAGCCGAGGTACTCGTGGTAGGGACGCGCGAAGCAGTAGATGCACCCGTGCTCGCACCCACGATACGGATTGAGCGTCCAGTCGAACGGGACGTCCGCGGTCCGGGACACGCGGTTGATGATCTTTCGGGTCTGATCGGCGAAGACCTGCCGCTCCACGCGCCGGAGCGAGCCGTCGCCCTCTTCACGCTCAACCAGCCGCCGGTCCAGTTCCTCGCCCAGAACGTGCAGGCGCACGTCCTCGAAGCGGTTCCCGGGATTGAGCCCCGCCCCGCGCCGATGGGCGAGTCCATCCACCAGGGCATCGCGATAGGTGTGGTCGTCATCGCCGTACATTTCCCGAATGTATCACCGATCAAATACCGAATCAAGCCCCATTGCAAGCCCTCATGACGCCTGACCCTCCCCTCGCGCCCCCTTCCTTCCCACCCGGCGCAGCCCCCGCGCGACGAGCGACGGCCCCTGCCCGCGCGGCCCGAACACCATCGCGTACCCCGCGGGCACGACGATCAGGTTCAGGAACGTCGAGCTGAGCAGCCCGCCCAGCGTCACGATCGCCAGCGGCGCGAGCAGCTCGCTGCCCGGCGCGCCCGCGGCGAGCGCGAGCGGCACCAGCCCGAGCGCCGCGGAGATCGCCGTCATCAGGATCGGAACGAGCCGCTCCATCGAGCCGCGAACGATCGCGTCCCCGAGCGGCACACCCTCGTCCTGCATGAGATGGTTGTAATGGTTGATGAGCAGGATGCCGTTGCGCACCGCGATGCCGAAGAGCGTGATGAACCCGACCATGCTCGCGATCGAGATGACGGGCGGCACATAGGGCCCACCGATCCCGACGAGCGCGAGCGTGTTCGCGATCGGCCCGCGCCCCTCGGTGAGATAGATCGCCGCGATGCCGCCGATGAGCGCCAGCGGCATGTTGAGCATCACCAGCACCGCGGCCCGGAGCGACCCGGTCGAGATCTGGAGCAGCATCAGCATCACCACGCCCACCGCAAAGCCCGCGACGAGGATGCGGCGTGAGGCCGAACGCTGCGCCTCGAACTGTCCGCCGTAGTTCACCGTCATGCCCGCACCCTGCACGATCGGATCGACGCGCTCGCGCACGACGGACACCAGGTCGCCCAGGTTCGAGCCCTCCGCAACGTTGAGCGACACGACCGCCTTGCGCTGCGCATTCTCCCGCGTAATAAGATTGCTCGATCGCTCGGGGCCGATGTCGGCAACGTCGCTCAATCGAACCGTCGCCCCGCCCCGACCGCGCAGCAGGAGGTCGCGCACCTGCGCGATGGACTCCCGCTCCTCCGGCGCCAGCCGCACGACGAGGTCGTAGCGACGCGCGCCGCGATTCACCACGTCGACAACCTCGCCGTAGATCGCCTCACGCACCTGCTCCGCCGCGTCGGCCGGACGCAGCCCGACCGCGGCGAGTTCGGCGTGGCGGTAGCGGATCGGGAGCGAGGTGATCATGACCTCACGGTTCGCGTTCACGTCTCGCGCACCAGGCAGGGCGCGCAGCTCGCCCTCGATCTCCCGCGCGACGCGGCGCAGCGCGGACAGGTCCTCGCCGAACACGTTGATCGCGATCGCCGCGGGCGTGCCCGAGAGCACGTGGCTGAGGCGATGCTCGATGGGCTGCCCCACCATCGTCGTGATGCCGGGGATCGACGCGAGGATGCGGTCGATCTCCTCGCGAATCCGCACCCGGTTCCGCCCGGGCTCCACCGTCACCTCAATCTCGGAGTTGCTGACGGGCTCGGCGTGCTCGTCCCGCTCCGCCCGTCCCGTCCGGCGTGAGACCGAGCGAACGCCATCGATCCGCACGAGCTGGCGTTCCACCTGCGTCGCGAGGCGATCACTCTCGACGATCGATGTGCCGGGCGGCGCGAGCAGGAAGACCGTGAACGTGCCCTCGTTGAACGAAGGAAGGAACGACGTGCCGAACGTGCTCCCGAGCAGCAGCGCCGCGCACGTCGCAACGCCCGCACCGCCGAGCACCCAGACGCGGAGGCGGATCGCGGCCCGGAGCGAAGGCTCGTACGCCCGCTTGAGCACGCGCACGAGCATCGCGTCGCGATCGCCGTGCTTCCCGCCGAGTCGTCCACGGAGCAGAAACCCGCACATCGCGGGCACCACCGTCAGCGCGACCAGCAGCGAAGCGAGGATCGACACCATGTACGTCGTCGCGAGCGGCTGGAAGAACCGCCCCTCGAGCCCCTGCAGCAGGAGCAGCGGCACGAACACCATCACGATGATGATCGTCGCGAACACCATCGCGGGACGGATCTCGTTGCTGGCGTCGAAGATCACCTGGAGGGTTGCCCGTCGTTCGGGCTCGGGGCGCGTCCGCTCCTCCTTGAGCCGTCGGAAGACGTTCTCCACGTCGATGATCGCGTCATCGACGAGCACGCCGATCGCGACCGTCAGCCCGCCGAGCGTCATGACATTCAGCCCCAGGCTCATTCCGTCCATGATGAGCAGGCCCACCGCGAGCGAGATCGGGATCGCCGTCAGCGCGATGAGCGTGGTGCGCACGTTCATCAGGAAGAGCACGAGAACAACGAGCACGATGAAGACCGCCTCGATCAGCACCTTGGACACGTTGTGCACGGCGCGATCGATGAAGTGCGACTGGCGGACCACGTCGCGATTGAGGACCACCCCCGCGGGGAGTGTGGGCTCGACCTGATCGAACAGCGCGTCGAGGCGATCGGTGAGCGCGAGCGTGTTCGTCCCGGGCGACTTCTGGATCGCCATGACCACCGCGGGCTCGCCGCCCTCGGACGCCGTGCCGCGCTTGGGCGCGGGCCCGAGACGCACGTCCGCGACCTGCCCGATCGTGACCGGCACGCCGTCGCGATGCCGAATGATCGTGCCCGCGATGTCCTCAGGACGATCCACGCGGCTCTGCTGGCGAATCGGGATCTCCATGCTCCCCACGTCGACGAGATACCCGCCGCTCGCCGTGCTGTGCGCACCACCCGCGGCCTCGACCACGTCGGTGATCGTCAGCCCGTACAGACGCAGGCGATCCTGCTCGACATTGACCTGATACTCGGGCAGCTCACCACCAATGACGCCCGCCTGCGCCACGCCCGGCACCGCGAGAACCTTGTTGCGCAGCTCGAACTCCGCGTAGGAGCGCAGCTCCATCGGGCCCACCGAGCCGTCCGGGCTCGAGAGCGAGATCAGCATGATCTCGCCCGCGATCGATGTGACCGGCGTGATGAACGGCTCGATCTCGCCGGGGATGCCCTGGCGAGCAGTAACCAATCGCTCCGCGACGAGCTGCCGCGCGTCGTACAGATCGGCCCCCCACTCCAGGTCCACCCACACGATCGAGAGCCCGATCGCGCTCGCGCTGCGAACGCGACGCACGCCCGTCATCCCGTTCACCGCCGACTCGATCGGGAACGTCACGTACTGCTCGACCTCGTCCGCCGCGAGCCCGCCCGACTCGGCCATGATCGTCACCGTCGGGGCGTTGAGCTCAGGGAACACGTCCACGCTCATGCGCGGCAGGCGATACCCCGCGTAGCCCACCACGAGCACCGCCGCGATGAGCACGAGCGTCGAATAACGAAGCGAGAATCGAATGACTGCCCTCAGCATCGCTCAGTGCTCCCCATCATGGAACGTGCCGTCCGGATGAAAATGCCCGCCCTTCTGGATCGATCCGCTCGTCGCGAGCATGAGCTGGAACGCGCCATCGAGCACGACCTCGTCCCCCTCACGCACGCCGCCGCGCAGCGCGACCCATCGCCCGTCGTCCTTGCCGAGGTCCGCCTCGATGCGGATCGCCTCGTCCGCGTTGCCCGGATTGCGCCGGAAGATCACCGGCGCGAGCCCATCGCGCTGCACCGCCGCGAGCGGGATCGCGAGCTGGGACGTTGCCGCAGCATCGGTCACGATCTCGAGCTGCGCCGACACGCCGGGCCGCGCCCAGGATCGGAGCGCGTCGGGCACAACGAAGAGGTCAACCGTCCGCTCGTTCGGATCACCCGCGAGGCCCAGCACGAGCGAGCCCGACATCGTGTCCTGCAGCGGGATCGCCCGCCCCCCGGCGGTCGGTGTCGGCGGCACGATGCGTGCTTCCAGGCCCTCGCGCAGCACGCCAAGATCACTCTGCAGGCCCGAGGCGCGGAACCGCAGCCGCTCGGGCCGCACGATCGTCACCACCGGCGTCTTCTCGTCCGTCCACGAGCCGTTCGTCAAACCGAGCTGCTCGACGATCCCCGGCTCCGTCGCCACAACGTCGATCGAATCGATCGCCGACCACGCGGGCTCTCCCGACGCAGCGGGCACGACGAGCGACGCACGATCGAGCGACACGATCGCGCCCGCGGAGTCGAGCAGATAGTCCATCCGCGCCCGCGCGGCACGCAGGTCGCCGTGCGCCTGACGCTCACTCGCCACGAGCTCGGCCTTCTTCTCCTCCACGTCCGCAAGATCCGCCCGCGTGCTCGCGAGCGACGCGCGCGCCTGCGTGAGTTCGTCCACGCGCCCGCCCCCGGCCTCGCGCACCGACAGCAACTGCGACACCCGCTCGTCCCACACCGCAACGCTGTCCCGCAGGCTCCGCTCGTGCGTCTCATGCGCCGCGAGCAGCGGCTCAAACACCTCGAGGCGTGCGTCCAGACGCTCGATCTCCGACGACGCGTCCGCGAGCTGCCCCTGCATCTCACGCCACGCGAGCGAATCGAGCCGGTATAGCGCCTGCCCCGCCTCCACACGCTCGAACTGCTCGACCAGCAGCTCCACCCGCCCCGGCACGGGCGTGCGGTACTCGCGCCGCGCCGTGGGCAGATACTCGAAGCGCCCCGGAACGCGGAGCGTCCGCTCGATCCGCCGACGCTCTACAGAAACGAACGTAATGCCCAGGTTCGAGCGCACGGCCTCGGGGATCGCCACCGCGCCGCCCCCCGCGCCGCCCCCCGCGCCGGGCTCGCCGTGGTCGTGCCCGGAGTGGTCATCGTCTTCGCCGTGGTCGTGCCCGGCATGATCATCGTCCTCGCCGTGATCGTGCCCCTCGTGATCCGAATGGTCGTGTCCAGCGTCATCGCCATGGTCATGACCATCGTGGTCAGAATGGTCATGATCATGCCCGGCATGATCGCCATGGTCGTGCGCCTCGTTCTCGTGCCGATCGCACGCCGGAAGCGAGAGGGGCACGATCGCGACGCACGCCGCGACAATCAGTCGGTAAATACTGCTCATGAGGCTGCCTCCTGCGTGGTGTCGCCCTCTGCGTCACTCGCGCGTGTCCGCTCGTCGTTCGATTCCCTGACCGGTGCCGGAACCATCGCCCGCTCGGGCCCGAGCAGGCGCGCGACCTCGATCGCGGCCCGCGCCTCCGCAAGCCGCAGGTCGAGCAGCGTGCTCCCCGCGTCGTACGCCCGCGTGACCGTGTCCAGCAGCAGCAGCGTGTCGACCTCGCCCAGGTCCGCGAGACGCTCGACCTCCATCGACTGCTGCTCGAGCATGGGCTTCAGCTCGCCCTCGTACGCGTCGTACTGCCGGCGTGCGCCATCGAGCTCGCCCCTCGCCGTCGCGAGCTCGCGCGCCAGCCGCTCAAACGTCGTCTCGACCACCGCCCGCGCTGTTTCACGCCGCGCCCGCGCGTCGGCGATCTCGGCGCGATTGGCGTTCAGGATCGGGATCGGCACCGAGAATCCCAGCAGCAGACGATCGTCTCCCCCCTCGCTGCCATACCCCGTCCCGATCGTGATGTCCGGATACTGGTTGCGGATCTCGAGCCGGAGCGTCTCCTCCGCCACGTGGTACGCCGCCCGCTGCGCCGCGAGCGTGGTGTTCGCCTCGATCAGCCGCTGGACCTCATCCTCAATCACAGGAATCCGCGGCGACGCGATGTCGGGCCGCAGGTCAACGCGCGCGTCGGGCGGGAGCCCCATGAGCCCGAGCAGCTCGATCCGCGCCGTGCGCGCCGCACGCTCGGCCGCGATGTGCTGCCCGCGGAGTGAGACGAGCTCGACCCGGATGAGTCGCGCCTCAACGCGCGTGAGCTCGCCCGCCGCTTCGAGGCGATCCGTGATCGACGCCACTCGCTCGACGTGCGTGATCACCCCGCGCAGCAGCCCGAGGCGTTCCTCCGCGACCGACCACGCCGACCACGCCGCGCGAACGCGTGCGCGTATCGACCACTCCGCGTCCACGAGCTTCCGCAGCTCCGCCTCGTACGCGGCGCTCGCCCGGTCCTTCTCGACCTCGAGCCGCCCCGAGACCGGGATGGTCAGGATGACCATGAGCCCCTGCTCGAAGACGCCCGCGGGCGACAGCACCTCCGCCGCGTCGAACCCGAACTCCGGGTCCTTCCACAGCCCCGCATTCTCCGCGTTCGCGAGCGCGACGCCCGCGTCCAGCCGCGCGAGGCGCAGGTCCGCGTTGTAGAACAGCGCGAGCACCTCGCCCTCGGCCGGTGTCAGGCCATCCGAAAGATCGAACGCCTCGGGCACATCGCTGCCCGCCGCGCCGAGCCGATCGAGGAACCGCAGCACCGGCTCCGACTCACCGGCCCGCGCGTCGATCCGCGCCCGATGCTGGGCGAGATCGATCGGCGCACGCTCATAGCCCTGGCAGCCCGCGAGCAGGCACGCCGCCGCGCCCAACGCCGGCGCAAGCGCCCGCGCGCATCGCGGGCTCCGAAGAATGTCCATCTGCAACCGCTCCTGTCAGCACGCGCAACACGACCCGCCACGCCGAGGAACCCGGCGCGGCACGATGCCGATGCGGACAGGATTCAGAGGATGAGGCAGACGCTGGACACGAGCGCAAGCCGCTGCGCGCGCCCGGGATCGAACCACGGCGGCGGCACCGGAGGCCCGCGGTGCTCCATGCCCGACGCGACGAGCATGACACCCCACGCCGGAGCGGGAGCGATCGCTGCGCCGACCACACCGCCATCATCAATACGCGGATGCGTCAGAACGTCCACGACCGCGAACTCGACGTCGATGCACCCACAATCGTGCTCGCACGCGCGCACGGGCAGGACCGACGCCTCGTGCCCGCACCCCGACGCGCACTGCGGGACTTCTTCCGGACCGTGCCGATGCCCACCGCCCAGGCACAGCACGCCATCGCCCCCCGCCCCGCTCAGGAGAGCGTTGAGCGCGACGACCGCGGCCAGCATGAGGGTGAGGGTTTGACGCATATGGGCAACACTATCGGAACTTGAGCATACCGCCTGCACAGATCCCCGTGGCGAACGACCAACCGCCGAACGCCGCACATCATTCCACGCCCGCCGAAATTCCAGCCGGAATCGCCCGGAACGCCAGCGCCGCCGCTCCCGAGCCGTGCCCCGCCCCACCCCCACTACCCTTCGCCATGCGAGCAACATTCACCAAAAGCCGGCTTGAGGCGTTCACCGACGGCGTCCTCGCCATCATCATCACCATCATGGTCCTCGAGATGAAGGTGCCGCACCACGCCGAGCACCTCGCCGACCTCCGCCCCCTCATCCCCGTCTTCCTCAGCTACGCCCTCAGCTTTGTCTACGTCGGCATCTACTGGAACAACCACCACCACATGCTCCAGGCGACCCACCGCGTCACCGGCGGCATCCTCTGGGCGAACCTCCACCTCCTCTTCTGGCTCTCGCTCATCCCCTTCGCAACCGGATGGATGGGCGAGAACCACTTCGCGCCCGCCACGATGGCCCTCTACGGCGTGGTGCTCCTCGCGAGCGCCCTGGCATACTCCCTCCTGCAATGGCGCATCGTGCGCGTGCATGGCAACGAGTCGGCGCTCGCCCGGGCCGTAAGCCACGACGCCAAGGGACGCCTCTCGCCGGTGCTCTATGTCTGTGCGATCGGGCTCGCGTTCGTCAGCGAATGGCTCGCGGGAGCGCTCTACGTCGCCGTCGCGCTGATGTGGCTCGTGCCCGATCGTCGCATCGAGCGCGATGCTTGTGAGCGAATCCCCCACGCCGCAGGCCTCCGCATCCGAAGCCCATCGCGAACAACTCTGATTTTCCCTGGACCTTGACCGGGAGGCATCGATGTCACGAGAGACATGAGTGCTGCATCATGGCACCGAGAAGCCCACAGAGTCGGGCGTCTCGGTGGACGCTGCATCATCTTGGCGCCGCCCTGCCGAGGTACATGCTAGCCGACAAGACCACGCCAAAGAAGCCCGAGGAAGACCACGAAGAAGAAGCCGACTCGCAAGAAACGAAGGAGCTAGATTGATGCTTCGATCAACTCTGCGCAACGGTCGCGAATGCCCCATCGTCCGGTAGGTTACGACGTTGTATGATTTCCGGCAGTTTGGATAGGACGTGCTGCACCCGACCGACCTGCGTCTCGGTCGCGCTGGCGTACTGGAAATAGATTCGAAGTTGCTCTACCTCTTGGAGCGTCTCATGGTGCTTCGCGAGCCACCACAGTGCTTCGGTGCAGCAGTCCTGTAGGAACGAGACATCGTCATCCACCGGTGTGCCAAACGCACCTCGATGCACGATCGCATGCCTCATGTGCATAATGTCCCTGAGCGCCACGGCCACAAGGGCGGGGTCGCGAGCGCTTTGGGGTGATCGCATCTGCGGAAGGCGCTTGCAGATCTCGTCGTGCTTCTCTCTCGCCCCATCGATCACTGTGAGATGTTCAGCCAACTGCCAGAGCACCAGAAGGGTCTGGTGCCAGACTTCTTGATCGACGGCCATGCCGAAGATTCGAAATCCGTCGGCCAGGAGCCGCACCGTGGAGGATTCGGGCGCGTCGGCCACCAACGGCTTCAAGAGCCAGGCGGCGAGTTGGAGGCGATCCGCACCGATTTCACGCGCCGGCCGCTTCGGCGCGATCAGTGGCGCCCCGCCATAAGTGACGGGTGATGCCTCCTCTCCCTCAGCCAGCGACACGACCCATCTCGGCGGCGGAACATCGGCCCGTGCCTGCGGAACGAACTGGATGTGCCAACCGGAAAACGCCCCAGCGAAGTTCAGGATTGATCGCCAGAGCATGAACGCGTCTAACGCTTCGTCGATGGCGAGGTGCGCGCTGGCCGCGCTGACCTCCGTCACCGCATAGGCGGGCGGTGGCTGGCCGTTTGTGTGCAGCCGAAGGCTCAGGTCGGCATCGGAGGCCGACTTGCCAAAGCAGTCATCGAGAGACGTGAACGACCGAATCTCGAAGCAGCGACCAAGCGACTCGACCGTGATCGGAAGGGTCACACCTGGTCCGGGCGCGAACTCGACGGCAATCACGATGCGATGGAGCTTCTTGCCGGTGGCGATCGAGCGGCGGCTCGCAGCCCAGATGGCGTCCAACTGATCCTCCAACGCGGCTAGGCCGGGTCGCTGGCCGGTGATGCACTCATTGATGGCATGACGCAGCACCTCCCATCGGACCGGGTCGCCCGATGGCCACTTCCGGCTCATCTGCGATGCCAGCGCCCGCATCTTCAGCTCGATCATGGGGGCGCGCAGCCATTCGTGGGGCTTGCCATCCTTGCTCAGGTCCGCCAAGAGCTGTTCGGCGCTCGTGCGTCCCTCCTTCTTCCAGTATTCGGTCCGCATGGGCAGATCATTAGCAGCTGAGGCGGATTTGCAGGCGGGCGGCGTCCCCAGACACCCGAAACAAACTCTGTCGCCAATCGCGGCTGTTCCCGCGGGCATGCGCCCTCACTCATCCTCACCGCGATACACCACCCCCGACGTCGCGGTCTCCTTCAGTTCGATCCGGTCCAGCCCGGGAAGGCTCGGGCGGATGCCCCGCCAGAACCACTGCGCGATCCGCTCCGCCGTCGACTGCTCAAGCCCCTCGATCTCGTTGAGGTACTGATGATCGAGCCGGTCCACCAGCGGCTGGCACACCCGCTTGATCTCGCCGAAGTCCTGCACCCACCCCACCCGCTCGTCGGGGCGCCCCCGCACGTACACCACCAGGCGGTACGAGTGCCCGTGGATCCGTGCGCACGGATGGTCCGCCGGGACGCCGATCAGGCGGTGCGCGGCCTCGAACTTGAACTCCTTGTAGATCTCCACGCGCGACGATAGCCGCCGCGCCGGGCGGGATCGACGGAGCCCCCTCCCCACCCCCGCCGCGCGATCGCCGGCTCCCTGCCGCACGATCCCGATCCCCTCCCGCGAACCGACGCGGGTTTCCCCCTATATTGGACGTGCCCGCGCGACCGGCGCGGCAGGAGGCCCCCATGCGCACCGTCCAACGTCTCGCCCAGTCCGCCGCCCTGCTGATCGCCCTCGCCGGCGTCTCGCCCGCGCTGGCCCAGTCCACGATGCAGCCGACGCCCGCCGGGCAGACGCGCCCCGAGTCGCTCTCGACGGGGTTCATCATCCTCGTGAAGGACAAGGCGGGGACCGCGAGCGCGTCGTCGCCGATCTACGTCGCCTCCAACCACATCGACTGGAACGCCGGGCGCGGCGACATGGTGATGAGCGCCCGCTCCGACGGGCTGTGGCAGATCGAGCTGCCCGCCCCCACCAGCACCGAGCCCATGGAGTTCAAGTTCACCCGCGGGAGCTGGGACAACTGCGAGGTGAACGCCGACCTGACCGACGCCATGAATCGGCATCTGCCCGGCATCGACGCGTCGAAGCTCAAGCCCGGCGAGAAGCCCGTGCTCTACTTCGAGGTCCCCGCGTGGACCGACCAGCGCCCCGAGATCAACCTGCGTCTGACGCTCACGCCGTACCGCGCGCTGAACGTCACGGGCGACGTCCGGCGCCTGCAGGTCACGGGCGGCGCGGGCCCCTCGCTCGGGCTGGTGCGTGACCTGCTCGTCGCGCTCCCCCCGGGCTACGACGAGCCCGCCAACGCCGGACGCCGCTACCCCGTGCTCTACCTCATGGACGGGCAGAACGTCTTCGAGAAGATGCCCGGCACGCCCGACGAGTGGCACGCCGACGAAGCCCTCCAGAAGCTCGTCTCCACCGGCGAGATCGAGCCCGTCATCATCGTGGGCATCCCCCACACCGGGCCCAACCGCGCCGCCGAGTATCTGCCCTACGCCGCGATCGACGGCGTCGAGCCCTGCGCGGACGAGTTCCTGTCCTGGATGCAGCGCGAGGTCATGCCCCGCGTGGAGCGATCGTTCCGCGTGGACACGGGCCCCGCGCGCACGGGCATCGGCGGCGCGTCGCTGGGCGGCGTGGTCTCGCTCTACGCGGCGACGAAGCACCCCGAGACGTTCGGGCTCTGCCTCGCAGAGAGCGTCTCGACGCTGCGCGGGGCGCAGGACGAGTGGCGTTCCTACCTCACGGGGTCCACGTCGTGGCCCAGCCGCCTGTTCATCGGCATGGGCGACCACGAGGCGGGCTTCGACGCCTCCGCGACGGACCTCAACAAGACGTACACCGCATGGGCGAACGAGCTGACGCAGATCGCCAAGTCGGGCGGCAAGGGGCGGAGCGACGTGACGCTCGTCATCGGGCGCGACTCGACGCACAACGAGACCGCGTGGGCCTCGCGCTTCGAGGACGCGCTCCGCAAGCTGTACCCGCCGCGCTCCTCCACCCCCTCGCACGAGAAGTAAGCGACAAATCCGGTGCGTGTCCCCTTCACCGCATCGGCGCAACAACACCACGAAAGAAAATGCCCCGCGCGAGCGGGGCTTTCTCATGGAAGCAGTTGTGTTCGAGACTCATCGCGTTGACCCGATCCCCGCGATCAGCAGCCCAGCGCGTAGAAGTTCAGATACACGAGGAAGTCCGACGAATCCCACACGCCGTCGCCGCCGGGCGGGTTGAGGTCCGCCTCGGGATCGTGCGATGACCACTGGTTGAGGTACTCCAGGAAGTCCGACGAGTTCAGCACGCCGTCCGCGTTCGTATCACCGACGCAGATGTCGGCGAAGAACGTGTACTCCGTGACGCCCAGCCGCCCGCTGTCCTCACCCGCGACGATCGAGACCGTGTGGTACCCGTGCGTGAGCCCGGTGAGGGTGCGCTCGAAGAGCGAGCGATCGCGCCGCGAAGCGAGGTTCGAGGCGTTCACGAGCGTTCGCGGGTCCGTGCCGCTGGGGACGTCGAGCAGCACGTACACCGTCTCGACGGTCTTGTCGGTCCCCGTCGCCTGGATCAGGATCGAGTTCGTCCCGACGCTCCCGACCTGGTTCGACCACTCCGCCTCCGGATCGAGGCGATCGATGTAGACCACCTTGCGGGCCTCATCGAAGAGTGGCGCGTTGCCCGCCGGACGATGCCGGAACGTCGCGACACTCAGGTAGTTGTACCCCTCGGGCAGGTTCGACGCGTCGATCGTCTGCGCGTAGTGCCCGTTCGCGTTCCCGCTGCCGAACAGCGGCTGGTTCAGCGTGAGAAACTGCTCCCATCCCGCGAACTCGCCGCTCGTCACGTCGACCGTCGCGTTGCCATTCAGATCAACGAAGCCCTGCCCGAAGCGGAACAGCGCGGCGTCGTCAGTATTCGCGTCGGACGGGTCCGTCTGCGTCGTCGTGACGTTGATCGAGAACGTGTCCGACTGGATATACGGCACCTCCGCGAGGCGACGACGCGCGGGCGGGATGCTCGCAGGATCCGCCGGGATCGTGCCCGCGATGTTCGTGAGCTGCACGTCCACCGTCGGGAGCGCCGGCGCGTAAACGACGAAGCCCCTGTTGTGCTCGCCCGCGCTGCTCGTGTTGTGCGGCACGCGGATCGAAACCTGCCCGCCCGACCCGACGGTGAGCACCTCCGAGATCGCGCTCGTGGGATCCACGATCGGGTCCGCCGCGTTGCCCGTCATCTCGTGCAGTCGCGTGCCCTGCGGGAAGGTCGTCGTGACGTTGACCGTCGCAAAGCCCTGCCCGTACGAATCGCTCGCGCCGATGAGCACGTTGGCGCTGTAACCGTTCGGATAGTTCTGCCCGGTCGTGGGCGTCGAGCGCTCGTAGACGAGCACGTCCCCGCCCGTGGACAGCGGGAAGAACTGCCCGCGCGCCACCTCGTTCGCCGTGTGCACGAGATTCGTCAGCGTCGCGTTGGGCGTCGCCGAACCGCTCTCGATCGCGCCGTTGCCGTCCGGATCCGGATCGAGCCCGAGCGCCAGGGGCGAGCCCTCGCGCGGGAAGAAACCGAACGAGCGCGAGATCCCGCGTGCGTTGTGATACACGATCGCGGGCCCGGGGCGGAACAAGAGGTACGCGTGCGCGAAGAAGCCCTGCTGGCGCTTCGTCGGGACGGAGGGCATGGACGAGCCGTTGCCGGTCGAGCCGTTGTCGTGGCTCGTGACGTGATTCACGCCGACGGTGCCGTCGTTGTAGTTGTCGACGTTGTCGAGGTGGGCGCCGATCACGTCGCCCCAGAACCCGAACCCGCCCGCATTCACCAGATTCCGCAGCGCGCCCGCGCCGGAGAGATCCAGCGCGTCTCGGTTGCCCCACGTGTCACCCGCACGATTCGAGTTGTTCGGCTTGCGCACGTAGTTATTGAAGATCGTCGAGTTCCCGTCCACCGCCTCGACGAACGAGTACGGCGTCGTCATCGTGCCGTCGGGCGCCTTGCGGATCTGGTACACCGCAGAGTCGAAGTACTGATCCCAGAACCACGGCGGCGTGTGCTTCGCCGCGTCGAGGCGGAACCCGTCGATCTTGAACTCGAACACCATCCACTGCAACCAGCGCATCAGCATGCCCGTGGCGTTCTCCGCCACCGCGTCGCCCGCCATGGGATTCGGCTCGTTGAACGGATAGAACGTCAGGTTGATCACGCCCGGCGTGCGGAACGTGCCGGGGTTCGAGACCATCTGCCCGGGCAGGTCGCGATCGGGATAGAACCGTGCGTTGTTCGCGTCGGGCTGGTTGTACACGCTCCCCGCGGGGATGTTCTGCGGATTCCCCGCGACCACCGGCTGGCGGATGTACTGGTTGTTGCTCTCCTGCGCGATGTCCACGAGCGCCACGAGGTCGCCGCGGTGCAGGTCATAGCGCGGGCCGCCCGGATCCTCGCTCTGGTAATAGCCCGACGCGATCCCGTTGTGGAAGTCGCCCCAGTTGTTGGTCGGGCCCTTGAACGGCGAGTCGATCGGGCCCATCCAGAAGCCGGGCCATCCGCCCGCCTGCTGGAAGCCGAGATCGCCGCTCCGTCCCGAGTTGTGGTTCAGGATCGTCTCGAGATAGACCAGCCCGCCCGCGCGGTGGAACTCGTCAACGACCGCGCGGAACTGCTCCTCGGTGCCGTACGCCGTGCTGTTGCCCGGCCCGCCCAGATCGAAGCGGTTGAAGATGTCATACCCCGGGCTCGTCGCGTCCGAAGCCCGGAACGGCGAGGGCAGCCACAGCGCGCCATACCCCGACAGGAAATAGTCCGGGATCTTGTGCTCCATGTCGAGCCAGCGCTGCTCGAACCACTGCAGGATGACCGGATGGCCCTCGGGCGCGGCGACCGCGGCGGGCGCGGCAAGACCGGCGAGAGCGGCAACCAACGCCGCGGCACGGCGAGGGGTCGTGTCATGCATGATCTCGAACCTCCAAATTCGGCATCTGTTCGTAAGTGCAGTCCCGGATAGTATCCAACATTCTTCGTCCCGCGCCAATGCCCCGTTCCATGTTTCACAGCAGAATCGACGCCCGAACGCCCGCCCCGCAGCGGGTTTCCGCGGTTCGAGGACGACACGCCGCCGACCACGCCAGCGGCACCGTCCCCTTGTGGGATATAGGGGTTTCCGCCATACTGTTCGTCCGGTTCCCGGACTTGGTCCAAGCCCAAACCCGGAACCGGCCCCGGCCCCGACCAGGCCGGGCCCGCATTCCCATCGCCCCCGCTCCGCCGCCGGAAAGGCCCCTCGAAAGGAATCCGCCATGCACAACCGCCGCACGCACGCCCGAGCCCACGCCCACCGCGGAGGGTTCGCGACCACCCGCTGGGCGCGCCTGGCCCTGACCATCGGCGTCGCGGGCCTCGCCGCGGCGGTGCCAGCGCGGGCCCAGGTCGTGAACCAGCTCGATCGGGGCGTGTACCGCTTCGACGCCGACGACGCCGCGCGTGTCGCCGCCCTGCCCTCGATCTCCTTCGAGAACCCGACCCTGCGCGAGCGCTTCATGCCCGCGCGGACCGCGCCCAAGGTCACGCCCCGCTTCGCGCAGCAGGGCGGGAAGTCCGTCGCGACCATCGCCGTCGACGCGAGCACGTCGCTTTATGGCACGGGCATGGTGCCCGGACAGCTCATGCGGAACGGTCGCACCACCACCGCGTGGAACACCGACGCGTTCGGATATGACGACGCCGCGCCGAGCATCTACCAGAGTCACCCGTGGGTGCTGGGCGTGCGCGCCGATGGCAGCGCGTTCGGCGTGCTCGCGGACACCACCTATCGCTGCACGATCGACCTGACGAGCGGCATCCGCTTCGAGGCCGACGGACGCGCGTTCCCCATCATCACGATCGAGGGCGCGACGCCGCAGGACGTCGTGATGAAGCTCTCCGACCTGACCGGGCGGATCACGATGCCCCCGAAGTGGGCGATCGGGTACCACCAGTGCCGCTACTCGTACAACCCCGACTCGCGCGCGCTCGAGGTCGCCAAGGGCTTCCGCGAGCGGAAGATCCCGTGCGACGTCATCTGGCACGACATCGACTACATGGACAGCTACTTCTGCTTCACCTTCAGCCCCACCGAGTTCCCCGATCCCGTGCGCCACAACTCCGACCTGCACGCGCTCGGCTTCCACACCGTGTGGATGATCGACCCCGGCATCGGCGCCGACGAGAGCAAGTTCCCCGCCGGCGGCTACCCGGTGTACGACCAGCTCGTCGCGGGCAACCACGCCGTGCTCGACTCCAAGGGCGTCGTGTACAAGGGCGAGGTCTGGCCCGGCTGGTGCGTGTACCCCGACTTCCTCCGGCGTGAGACCCGCGCGTGGTGGTCGGGCCTGTACGCCGACTTCATGGCGACGGGCATCGACGGCGTGTGGAACGACATGAACGAGCCCGCCGTCTTCAACGTCGCCAGCAAGACCATGCCCGAGGACAACATCCACCGCGCCGACGCCGAGCTGGGCGGCGAGGGACCGCACGCTCGATACCACAACGTGTACGGCATGCACATGGTCAAGGCGACGCGCGAGGGCGTGATGCGCGTGAATCCCGACAAGCGACCGTTCGTGCTGAGCCGCGCGAACTTCATCGGCGGACACCGCTACGCCGCCTGCTGGACCGGCGACAACACCGCGAACTGGTACCACCTCGAGGCCTCGATCCCGATGACGCTCAACCTGGGCCTCTCGGGCCAGCCCTTCACGGGCCCGGACATCGGCGGCTTCGCGGGCAACGGCGATGGCGACATGTTCGCGCGATGGATGGGCTTCGGCGCGCTGTTCCCCTTCGCGCGCGGGCACACCGCCAAGGGCAACATCGACAAGGAGCCCTGGTCCTTCGGGCCCGAGGTCGAGGCGACCTGCCGCGCCGCGATCGAGCAGCGATACATGCTGCTCCCCTACTACTACACGCTGTTCCACGACGCGTCGGTGACGGGCCTGCCCGTCGCGCGTCCCACGTTCTTCGCCGACCCCACCGATCCGGCGCTGCGCTCGGAGGACGACTCGTTCCTGATCGGGAGCGATCTGCTCGTCGTCGCGCACGTCACGCCCGAGGCCGACCGCGCCGCGGTCATGCCCAAGGGCGACTGGCAGCGCGTCCACTACGTTGACGCCTCGATCCCCGACCTGCCCGAGCTCTATCTCCGCGACGGCGCGATCGTGCCCAGCGGGCCCGTCGTGCAGTACGTCGGCGAGAAGCCGCTCGACCCGCTCACGCTCACCATCAACCTCGATGACAAGGGCGAGGCCGTCGGACGCCTCTACGAGGACGCCGGCGACGGATGGAGCTATCTCGATGGCGACTTCGTCCTGACCGAGTACCGCGCGAAGCGCGACGGCAACACCATCCGGGTCAGCAGCTTCCGCGTGGATGGCGATCGTGCACGCACGCCGCGGGCGCTCACCGTGCACGTCCTCACCGACAACGGCATGCTGGTGGCCCAGGGCAAGGACGGGCAGGACCTGAACATCGACATCCGTTCGGCCAAGCGCGTCGATCGCTGATCGCATCGCGCGAAACCAGAGTTCGCGGACCACGGTCGATCGCGGCCGTGGTCCGTTTGTTTATGCCTTCGATGATTCTGCGGCGATGACCAGCACGGACCAGCGCTCAACAACACCGACCAGCGTTCAGCGCTACGCCTGCTCGCCCTCGAGCGTCGCGAGCTCGAGGATGCGGCGTTGCGTCATCTCCTCGCCACTCAGCTCGCCCGTGACGCGTCCGCCCGCCATGACCAGCACGCGATCCGAGAGCGCGAGCAGCTCGGGCATCTCGCTCGAAACCAGCAGCACCGCGGTCCCGCGCTCGGCCGCCTCGCGCACGAGGCGATAGATCTCGGCCTTGGTACCGACGTCGATACCGCGGGTCGGCTCGTCGAGCAGGAGCACGCGCGTGCTGTCAGACATCCAGCGGGCGATCAGCACCTTCTGCTGATTGCCGCCCGAGAGCGTGCCCGGGCCCGCGCCGGGGCCCGCCGCCTTGACCTGGAACTCACGCATGCGTTCCTCGACCCACGCCTTCTCTTTCGCGAGATTGCGGATGCCGAAGCGCGACATCTGGGGCATGAACGGCGTGAGCAGGTTCTCGCCGATGCCGAGGTCGAAGAACAGGCCCTGCAGGCGCCGGTCCTCGGGAACGTACCCGACGCCCGCGTCGATCATATCGCGCGTGCGCCGGATGGGGACGCGCTTGCCGCAGACCTCGACCTCGCCCGAGGCCCGCTGATCGAGCCCGAAGATCGCGTCGAGCAGCTCGCTGCGCCCCGCGCCCACGAGCCCGCCGATGCCCACGATCTCCCCCGGCTCGACGTGCAGCGACACGCCGCGGAGCTTCCCGGGCGAGCGGACCTTGCGGATGAACAGCGCGGGGTTGCGTGAAGAAGGCTGCGCGGGAACGCCGGAATCTCGCCGGGCGTGCGCGCCGCGCGTGGGCGTCTCGATGCGCCGCCCGATCATCTGCTCGACGAGGTCGGCCTCGGTGATGTCCGCGATCTCGCTCGTCCCCACGAACTGCCCGTCCCGCAGCACCGTGACCCGGTCGCAGCACGCGAAGATCTCGCCCATGCGGTGCGAGACATAGACCACCGTTATGCCCTCGCGCGCGAGCTGGCGCACGATCGCGAGCAGACGCTCCGTCTCGGCGATCGTGAGCGAGCTCGTCGGTTCGTCAAACACGATCACGCGCGGGCCGCACCCGCCCTCATGCGAGCGATCGTCCAGCGACGCGGCGATCTGGCAGATCTGACGCCGACCGGGCGGCAGGCTGCCCAGGGGCATCGACACGTCGATGTCCGGATCGAGGCGGGCGAGCAGTCGCCGGGCGCGATCCTCCATCGCCGGGCGGTCCACAAGCCCGAGCCTCGTCCGGGGAATGTCGTGCAGGCAGAGGTTCTCCGCGACGCTCAGGTTCGGGCACTGCGCCAGTTCCTGGTGCACGATCCGCACGCCCGCGCCGAACGCGGCGTCGATCGAGCCCGAGGGGATCTCACGCCCGTCGAGCGTCACGGCGCCATCGTCGGCCCGGTGCAGCCCCGCGATCACCTTGCCCAGCGTGCTCTTGCCCGCGCCGTTCTCGCCCATCAGCGCGTGGACCTCGCCCGCGCGGAACGACACCGTCACGCCGCGGAGCGCCTGCGTCACGCCGAAGCGCTTGCTGATGCCCTCGGCGCGGAGCACCTCGTGCTCGGGAGCGGGATCACGGCGTGTCGAAACGGAACTCACCATGAACCCGCCCCAGCAATCACTGTGCGATCACTCGCGCGGCCGCTTCACTTCGGCAGCCACTGCGACCACTTCTTCTCGTACTCGTCCGCGTTCTCCGACGTCACGACGTCCAGCGGCGCCGTCACGAACGCGCTCTCAGGGTCCTTCCCGTTGTGCAGCTTGTCCATGATGATCCGCACGCTCTCGTAGCCCCAGCCGTAGTACGGCTGCCCCACGAGGCTCTGCACCTGCCCCTTCTTGACATACTCGATCGGGAGCGGGAGCGGGTCCATCGAGCAGACCTTCGCGTTCTGATAGATCCCGTCGAGCGCGTTGTCGGTGTACAGGGGCCAGCCGCCCACGAGCGCCCATCCCGTGATGTCCGGGTTCGTGTTCTGCACCTGCTGCATCTTCGCCGCCGCGTCCGCCGCGGTCTCGGGGTGGTAGTACACGTCCTTGATCGAGATGCCGGCGTGCTTCGCCGCTTCCTCGCGCACGCCCTGCACGCGGGCCTGCAGGTTCGTCGCGGCCTGGTTGCCCGCGAGCACCGCAACGACGCCCGAGCCGCCCATCATGCGGGCGAGCTCGTCCATCACCTTCGCGCCCGCCTTCACGTCGTCCACGCCGTAGTAGCACAGCCGCTTGCTCTTGGGCGCGTCGGAGTCGAAGGTCACGACGACGACGCCCTCGCCCACCGCGGTGTCGATGGCGCTCGTCGCGACGTTCGCGTCCGTGCAACTGATCGCGATGCCGTCCACGCCCTGCGCCGCGAGCTGCTCGACGAACCGGGCCTGCTCCTGCGCGTCCTCGGCGTTGGGCGTGCGCCAGTTGATCGTGATCTTGACGCCCATCGATGCGGAGAGGTCGCGGGCCGCGTCCTCGGCGCCCTTGCGGGCCGCCTGGAAGACGGGGTTCGACTGGCTCTTCGCCACGACGCCGATGGTGTACTCGGCCTGCTTCGTCCCACCGGACCCGCCCGAGCCGCCGCTGGCGTTCCCGCCCGCGTTCGACCCGCCCGAGGGCGACTTCTCGCACGCGCCGGCGAAGGCCATCACGCCCGCCGCGAACAGCCCCATCGCGCCCCGAACCCACTCGACATTCTTCAGCATTCCTCGGCTCCGCTCTCGTCGTCCCGCCGCTTCCTTCCGGCGACGCCCCGCACAGGCCGCACGCAACGCAGGCCCCGCCGGCATCACCGCCCCCGACCCCGCAGGCGGCTCTTGGACTGGTCGATGACGACCGCGACGACGATCGCCGCGCCCATCACGATCTGATTGTAATCCTGATCGACGCCGAGGATGATCATCCCGTTGTTGATGAGTTCGACGAGCACCGCGCCGAGCATCGCCCCGATCGCCGTGCCCCGCCCGCCCATGAGCGACGCGCCCCCGATCACCGTCGCGGCGATCACACGCAGCTCATACGCCGAGCCCGCGCTCGTCTCCGCCGCCCCGAGGTATCCGAGGTACACGCACGCGCTCAGCCCCGCGAGCATGCCCGTCAGGGCATACACCAGGATCAGCACGCGCCCCACGGGGATGCCCGCGTACCGCGCCGCCGTCTCGTTCCCCCCCACCGCGTAGATCCGCCGCCCGAACACCGTCCGCGACAGCACGAACCACCCGAGGAGCGTCACGCCCAGCATGAGGATCGCCGGCACGGGGTACACGCCCGCGATCTCCGCCTTGAAGAACCCGCTCGTGAAGCTCGCCGGGAACCCGCCGACCGACTGCGTGCCGCTGAGCTCCTTCGGGATGACGATCGTGAGCCCGCGCAGCGCCGCGAGCATGCCCAGCGTGATGACGAACGGGTGCACCCGCAGCCCGACGATCATCGCCCCGTTCGCCGCCCCGCAGAGCGCGCCGACGCCCATGCATATCAGCAAGCCCGCCGGCACGCTCACGAACCACGCCGCCTCGGCGCCCATCCGCGAGAGCACCAGCGCCCCCACGATCGCCGCGAGCCCGTAGATCGAGCCGATCGAAAGGTCAATCCCCGCGGTGATGATGACCGCGGTCATGCCCACCGCCATGATCGCGATGAACGACGCGTCCTTCGCCACGAGCACGAGGTTCGACGTATCGAGGAACTTGTTGACCTGCGTCGTGGTCCACTCGCCCGTCGCCGCGTCCTGCACGCGCTTGTTCTTCGTCCCGCCGAAGACCGCCAGCGCGATCACCAGCGCGGCGATCACCAGCACGAGCCCCGACTCCTGCGCCCCGAACAGGCGCGAGAGGACCGACCTCCGGCGTGCGCCCGCCGAGCCCCCGCGCGCGGAGGCCGCCTCATGTGAGCCCGAGGTCGAGACGCCCGACAATCCGCCCAAGACCGCGCCCCCAACTCCGTGCACCGCCGCGGACGAGGTGCCGTTGACTACCGCGCCGCCCGCCTGCACGGGCGACTTCGCCTCGATCTCGCGCACCGGGCCGTTCCCACGCGCCGGGGCACCCTCGTGGGCAACCCCGTTGGAGCGTACCGCCACCCCGTCGGTGTTGCCCGCCGACGAGGCTCGGTTCGCTGCATCCGCGGGCACGCTCGACACGTCACGAGTCCTTCGTCTGGGGGCCCCGCCCGGTCCATCCGGCGCGATCTCGCCCGGCCCGAATCAGCCCGGCGTCATCAGTCGATCGTCTGAACGCGATTGCTCCGCTTCTTGTCAATAACGTTGATGCTCTTGCCCGAGTCCTTCGATCCACTAAAGAAAATCGGCTGCACCGCCTGCGTGAAGAATTCACCGTGCCCGTCGGTGAATACGAAATTGGCGCCCGAATCGCCATGATTATCCACAGGGGAGTATCCCGAACTCCGACTTGCTCCGGCGAGAGTGGCGTTCTCTGAATTAAAGTTTCCACTCGTATTCTGGCCGTACCACGCCTCGGTCGAGACGTCCGGCCCATTTGTCTCGTCGCCCCAGAGCGGGGCCGGAGAAATTAGATTGGCCTCAAACTGCTTGAAACCCATGATATAAAGATAGCTTATATTATAACTAACAACGTCCTGCTCTTTTCCGGGCTTCTCAGGAGTATAATTCCCACGCCCTGGATAGCGGCGATCCGCGAGGGTCGGGCCATAGTAATTGTCCGACTTATCAGAGGGGCAGACCAGGATTTCGAGCGACGAGAGATATGGGCGCATGATGGGCGTCGTTCGATCGTCCACCACCGGAACGCCCTGGCTGCTGAAATCGGGGTACTTGGCGTCGGCTGGATTCGCTCCGCCCTTCCAGCCGGGAGCGCCAGCCTGCCCCTCCTGATACAAGCTGAACATCCCGGCGACCCCGCCGAAGGCCCAGGTATTGTCCAGGAAGCCGTCGCGACTTCCCCGTTTCCACTTTGGCCAGCTATTGCTATTCGCCTGGAAAGGCGTCATCGGAAACCACGTATCGTTGGCCTCCGAGTAGAAATTCATCGCGAGAGACATCTGCCTCTCGTTCGCAAGGCACTTCGCGCTCTGCGCCGCGCTCCGCGCCTTGCCCAGCGCCGGGAGCAGGATGCCGATGAGCAGCGCGATGATCGCGATGACCACCAGCAGTTCGATCAGCGTGAAGCCGCCGCGAGCACCGCGTTCCATCTTCTGAAACATGTGCGCCTCGTCTTTCGTGGGAGCATCGCGCCCCGCGCTGCCCCAGCCTCTGTCGCCCCACGAGCAGAGAGAATGCCCACGACGGATCCCCGCTGGGTCCGTATCAGGGGCAATCCCTATAGGGGGAAGGTACTATGCACCGCCCCCAGCGTCAAGCCGGACGCGAAACTCTCCGTCGCTTCCTCGATCCAGGCTCCCCCACCCGCCGAGAACCGCATGCGCCCAACCACCCAGAATCCCCGCGTTGCCCGCCTCGCCACGGCGATCTCACTCATCGCCAGCTTACCCCCTGTTCTGGCGGTTGCGCAGCCCTCAGGCTCGCCGAACGCCCCGGTGGACAACCTCGCCGACGGCCTCGGGCCCGCCAGCGTCATGGACACCCCGTCCTGGGCCGAGGGGATGGTCTGGTACCAGATCTTCCCCGAGCGCTTCCGCAACGCCGACCCCGCGAACGACCCCGCGCAGCTCGGCTGGTTCACCAAGCCCTGGAACGAGCCCTGGAACGACGTCACCCCCGCGGAGATGGAGCACGCCTGGGCCGCGGGCATGGCCGCGCCCTACCTGAGGCAGGGCATGTCCCCGCGCCGCTCGCCGCTCGATCAGGTCGTGTACCTCCGGCGCTACGGAGGCGATCTGCAGGGCATCGTCGAGGCGCTCGACCAGCTCAAGGACCTGGGCGTCACGGGCGTCTACACCACGCCGATCTTCGCGAGCGAGAGCCTGCACAAGTACGACACCGCGGACTTCCGGCACATGGACCCGACCTTCGGCCCCGTGGGTCGCGACGGACTCGCGCGCGACGAAAGCGAACGCGTGCGCTTCACACCACAGGGCGAGACGCCCGATCCCGCGACATGGACATGGTCGCCCGCGGACCGCTACTTCCTCGACGTGCTCCTGCCCGAGGCGCGCAAGCGCGGCATGCGCGTCATGATCGACGGCGTGTGGAACCACACGGGCACCGCGTACTGGGCCTTCCGCGACGTGATCCAGCACGGCGATGCGTCCGCGTACGCGCACTGGTTCGACTTCCGCTTCGGGCCCGCCGATCCGCGCGAGCCCATCCTCGGCAGGCCCGTCCGCGGATGGGGCGGCTGGGGGCAGCGCAACGGCGGGCTCCCCGAGTTCGCACGCCTGCCCGACCACGAGCTCCCGCCCGACGTCGAGCAGCATCTCATGGACGTCACCACGCGATGGATGGACCCCAACGGCGACGGCGATCCGAGCGACGGCGTTGACGGCTGGCGCCTCGACGTCGCGAACGAACTGCCCCGCGGGTTCCTCGATCGCTGGCGCACGCACGTCAAGCGCATCAACCCCGACGCGCTCATCGTGGGCGAGATCTGGTTCGACGCGAAGGACTACTTCGATGGCACCGCCTTCGACGCGCAGATGAACTATCCCTGGGCGTTCGCCGTCACGCGCTGGCTGCGCGGGGACGAGCCCCGGCGCAGTCTGGCGGCAGATCTGCAGCGCGTGTACACGCACGGGCGCGAGGTCGAGCTCGTGCAGTTCAACCTGATGGGTTCGCACGACGTGGAACGCGCATCATCCATGATGCAGAACATGGGCCCACGCGACGAGCACGGCGCGATCGCGCCGCGCGGGTACGACCAGCAGGGCTCGCGCCGCAGCAACTGGTACAACGACGGACCGCCGAACGACGAGGCGTACGCGCGGCTCATCCTTGGCGTCGCGCTGCAGGCGACGCTCCCCGGATCGCCCATGATCTACGCGGGCGACGAGCTGGGCATGTACGGCGCGGACGATCCCGACAATCGCAAGCCGCTCCCGTGGCCCGACCTCGGCCCGCGCGACGATCCGCGCGAGGACGCACGACCCGGTGTCCGCCGCGCGTTCGCCGCCTGGCTCCGCCTGCGGAGCGACTCGGGCGAGGTCGGAGACTTGCTCCGGCGTGGCGGGGTCGAGTGGACCGACGCAGGGCGGAACGACGTCGTGCGATTCACGCGCACGCTGCCGAGTTCGCATTTCCATCTCGAGGTGATTGCGAACGCGGGCTCGAGCGCGTACTCGACGCCGCTCGGAACCGTCGAGCCGCTGTCATGCCGGGCGTGGCTGCATGGATCGGGGCGCGTCCTCGAAATCACCCCCGAATGAGTGGATGGACATCAATTTCTGGACGTCACTCGGACGGAATGCAGGTTGGACGGGCGGCTCGTCTGGAACCTGCCCACCGAGCTTATCGAACACAAGAT
Organism: Phycisphaerales bacterium; assembly: GCA_034004365.1. Classification (GTDB taxonomy): domain Bacteria; phylum Planctomycetota; class Phycisphaerae; order Phycisphaerales; family UBA1924; genus JAVEWV01. Next base: position 15,496 of record JAVEWV010000007.1, on the reverse strand, counting down.
ATTGTCATTGAAACGCTTACAGGACCGTCCGGGTCGTACAACCCTTCCCACCGTTGGTGCCGGACGCGCGTATGCAGATTTTGCTGTTTGGCCCTAGGCGAGCATGGGGTTTTCCCTTATCATGCCGCGTAGGTGGGGACGGGAGCGTCCTCTCCGTCACAAGGGAATGTGTCGGCGGGGGCGGACGCCCCGGTCGCCTCGGACATCATCAAAGACAAGAGGGAGTGTGCCATGAAGCGTGCGAATATTGCGGTTTCGGCGATGGGTCTCGCGATGCTTGCCGGCCTCGCGTCGGCCCAGCCCACGGTGGACGGTCAGAAGGACGCCCTGTACGGCACAGCGCTGTGGGTGAACACCACCGCGACCCAGTTCGGCGACAACAACCCCGCGAACGTGCCCCCCTCGGGCAACGCCTCGAGCGCGACCACCGGCATCGAGCTCGTGATCCCGCTGTCGGCGATCGGCAACCCCGCCGGCTCCTTCCGCCTCGCGGGCTGGGTCACCTCGGGCGACCACACCTTCATGTCGAACCAGATGATCGGTGGCCTGCCCAACGTCGGCAACATCGGCAACCCGCCCAAGGACTTCAATACCGTCGGCGGCCAGCAGTGGATCACCATCACGCCCGCCGCGGTCGGCACCGCCCCCACCGTCGACGGCTCGCGTGACGCGGGCTACGGCACGGCGCAGGACGGCTGGGCCCAGGGCAACTACACCGGCTTCGGCGATGCCACCCACGGCAACGTCGATGGCGGCGGCGGCAGCGAGATCGATCAGGTCTTCGCCGTCACCAACGGCGGCAACCTGTACCTCATGATCACCGGCAACCTCGAGGCGAACGGCAACGGCCTCGCGCTCTTCTTTGACACCGTCGGCGGTGGTCAGAACGAGCTCTTCAATACCAATCCCAGCGTCGACAATCCCTCGGGCTCCGGGCAGTCCAATGTGCTCAATGCCATGGCGGGATACATCTTCGATACCGGCTTCGACGCGGACTACTTCATCGACATCGCCGGGCGTGACACCGATGGCCTCGGCAACTTCGCCCTCGGCGCCCACTTCGCGAACCTCAACGCCGGGACCGAGGCCTTCCTCGGTTCGGGCACGTACGCCAGCAGCGGCGCCCTGACTGGCGCCGACGGCGGCGCGCCCGCCGCCCAGCTCACGATCAACAACTCGAACACCATGGGCGTGACCGGCGCCCCGCCCTTCAACGTGCCCAACCGCGACCTCGCGGTCGGCTCCGAGTTCGATGCGGTGTACGCCTACATCGACACCAACGACGACGTGTACGTCATGATCACCGGCAACATCGAGTCGAACTTCAACAAGATCGTCCTCTTCTTCGACTCGCAGACCGGCGGGCAGAACCAGCTCCGCGGCGACAACGTTGACATCTCCTTCAACCGCCTCAACCGCCTCGGCAACAGCGACCAGGTCGGCATGTCCAACGACGGCCTGATCCTCGACGAGGGCTTTGAGGCCGACTCGTGGTGGAACATCAACATCGGCGGCGACCCCGCCCGCCTGTACGTCGACGGCGCCGTCCTCCGCACCGACGGCCCCCGCGAGACGCCCAACGAGAACCACCTCGACTACGGCTGCTACTCCTCCGAGCCCAAGGGCTCGGGCGACCCCGTCCTGCCCGTGACCTTCAGCGGCAACCCCGACACCCGCTGCGACATCCAGGACGATTTCACCGCCAACATCTTCAGCAACTACGCCCCCCGCCTCTCGGGCGACTCCGTGTTCAACAACTTCTTCGACCCCATCAACTTCCCGACCGTCGACTGCGTCACCGGCCAGCTCGAGGTCTACTTCGATAACAGCAACATCGCGGGCGTCAGCGACGTCAGCGGCTCGGGCGGCGAGTCCGTGACCACCGGCCTCGAGTTCAAGATCACCGCCGCCGAGCTCGGCTGGGACGGCACCAGCCCCCTCAAGCTCGCCGGGTTCATCACCAACGGTGACATCAACTTCCTCTCCAACCAGATCATCGGCGGCGGCGCGACCGACAACCTCGGCGAGCCCCGCGGCCTCGACTTCAACACCCTGACGGGCGACCAGTTCGTCATCCTCAACGGCGGCCCGTCGTGCCCGTCCTGCACCGCGGACTTCGACAACTCGGGCGGCGCCCCGAACTCGTCCGACTTCCTCGCCTACCTCAACGCCTACTCGAGCCAGGATCCCTGCGCCGACCTGGCCGCCCCGCTCGGCTCCTTCAACTCCTCCGACTTCCTCGCCTTCCTGAACGCCTACTCGAGCGGCTGCTGATCGAACCGCCCGCGGGAATCCCCGCGGAGCACACCAACCTCGTCGGGCCCGGCGTTCCTCGGAGCGTCGGGCCCGTTTCCTTTTTTGCATTCAGGCGCAGGCCACCCAGCGCGTGATCGCACGCGATGTCCCGCTGGCACCCGATTGGAAAGTCTTCAGGCCCGCGCGGCGGGGCTCGAGGCGTTCTCACCGAACGCGGTGATCGCCATGCGCACGAGCTCCTGAGCCGTGCCCGCGCGCATCTTCCGCATCACGCGTCCGCGATGGATCTCGACCGTCTTCTCGCTCAGCCCGAGGCGAGCCGCGATCTGCTTGTTCAGCAGCCCCTGCACGACGAGCTCCATCACCTCGCGCTCGCGCGGCGTGAGTTGCTCGACGCGGGAGAGCATCGCGTCGCGCTCGCCCCGCTCGGCCCGACGACGCGAGTCGAGCGTGATCGCGGAGCGGACACGCGTCAGCAGGATGTCCGAATCGAACGGCTTTTCAAGGAAGTCGAACGCGCCGCCCCGCATCGCCTGCACCGCCGCGGGGACGTCCCCGTGCCCGGTGAGGAAGACGATGGGGATCTCGGCTCCGCGCTCGGCCAGGACGCGCTGCACGCTCAGCCCGTTGAGCCCGGGCATCGCGAGGTCGAGCAGCACGCATCCCGGCTCGGTCCAGCGTCCGCTCTCGATGAACTCTTCCGCGGAGGCGTACGCCACGCAGCGCATGCGCGACGACTCGAGCAGATACGCGAGGGACTCACGCACCGCCGCATCATCATCCACCACGAACACCGTTGCTCCCGCTTCCACTGGAAGCAAGGGTATCGGCGGCGGGGAGGAAGAACAAGAACGCCGCTCCGGCCCCGGAGCCCGCGTCGAGCTCGAGCCCGCCCCCCATGCCCTCCGCGAGACGCCTTGAGAGCGGCAGACCGAGCCCGAGGCCGCTCGCCGCGACGAAGGGCTCGAAGAGCGCCCCCCTGCGCTCGGGCGCGATTCCCGGACCTGAATCGCGGATGCGCACGCACGCGTGCCCCGCGAGCGTGCGCCCGGCGGTCACGTGGATCGACCGCTCGCTCGCGCCCGATCGCTCGAATGCGTCGAGGCTGTTGCCCACCAGATTCAGCAGCACCTGCTGCACGAGCACGCGGTCCCCGAGCGCCAGCGGCGCGTCGGGGTCACGCTCCACGCGCAGCGACGCCCGATCACGCCGGAAACGCGCCCCCAGCAGCTCCCCCACCTCCTGCGTCACCTCGGCGAGATCGAGCTCCTGCTCCATGCGCGGCTCGCGCCGGACGAAGGCCCGCAGCCGCGCAATGACGGCGCTCGCACGCCGCGCCTGCGTCCCGATCCGCCCGAGCACCTCCAGCATCTGATCCTTGCTCAGCTCGTCGCGATCGATCCGCAGACGCGCCCCCTCCGCAAAGCTCACCACCGCCGCCAGCGGCTGGTTGATCTCGTGCGCCAGGCCCGCAGCCATCTCGCTGACCGTCGCGACGCGTGCGGCGTGGGCGAGCTGGTCGCGCATCATCGCCATCTCGGACTCCGCCGCGGCCCGATCGCTCATGTCACGGATGATGAGGCTCGTGAGGCGTCGCTCCCCGACCTCGATGGGCACCGAGCGCACGTCCACCGGCAGGGGATCTCCCGTCGGGAGCACGAGCAGTCCGTGGTGCGCGAGCCGCTCGGGCGAGAACCCGCCCAGCGCCTCGCGTGCGGGCATGCCCTTCAGACGCGAGGCCTCGATGTGCAGGAGCGCGGGCGCCGACGCGTTCGCGAGCACGATCCGGCCGCTCTCGTCCAGCAGGATCACCGCGTCGGGCACCTGGTCGAGCACGTCGAGCAGGCGGCGCTCCTCCTCGGCCATTCGCGTGAGCCGCTCCTCCACACGCCCCGCCATCGGGCGCAGGAGGTACGCGCTCACCGTCAGCAGCACGATGATGCTCAGGCCCAGGAGCGCGAACTCGACCCAGCGCGCGTTCGCGAGCCGCTGGTCGCTCTCGACCTCCAGCACGGCAAGCACCTGGTCCATGCCGTTCACGTACACACGCTCGTGCGCGAGGATGTTCAGCGCCGCGGGGCGCAGGTGCTGTCGCGTCGTGACGCCCGTCCGCGTCAGCACCACGAGCTCGCGTCCCGAGTCCATGATCTGGCGGAACGGCATCGCCGTCCGATCGAGCGCCGACGTCAGCAGGTCGCTCCGGAACGCCGTCACGCCCAGCCCCGGATCCCCGCGGCGGAGCGCCTCGTCCGCCCGCTTCCACGCGGTCATCGAGCCCTCGAGGTCCGAGACGTGCCGATCGATCTCGCCGATCTCGTCCGCCTCCACGATCTGCAGCGCGAGCTTCGCGATCCGCTCGCACAGCATCCGCTGGCGTCCCGCGATGTTCACCATGCGCGCGTCGGGCCCGGGCCTCGAACGCTGCCACTGCACCACCATCTGCGACAGCCCGAGCATCAGCGCCACGCCGAAAAGGGCGAGCGCCTGCGTGCGGTGCAGGCGTTGCGCCGCGCTCCGCTCCGGGCCGGGCTCAGTCCTCGTCCTTGGCACCAGAGCCTCCCGCGCCCGCACGCGGCCCGGCGTCCGCCTCCGGCGCGGCGCCCTCGGGCAGCACCTCGAACTCGACGTGGAAATGGTACGGCTCGAAGAACGTGCCCGGGACCGTCGACTTCCACGGGTCGCGGGCGTGCCGCAAGAGCGCGTACGGGATGCGCACCCGCAGCGTCAGAGTGCCATCACGCTCCGTGGCGATCGACACGTGCCCCCGCGGCGCCTTCGCGTCCGAGGCCAACGCCGGGCCCGCATCGTCCGTCTCGATCCATCCGAACCGAGCGAGCTCGTGCGGGATCTTGCCGCGAAGGTCGTCCTTCGGATCGGACGTGTTGAAGAAATCCACGTTCTCCGACGACAGCCCGCACGCCTCCGCCTCGGCGCCGGTGTACTTGAGGTGCTGCAGCACGCTCTCCTCGCGGGGCGTCACGGGCTGGTTGAAACGCACGTTCGACAGCTCGATCTCAAGATCGCCACCGTTCTTCATCCCGGCGAAGAAGGGCGCGCCCGCGTCGACCTTGTAGAAGCCCACGCGCACGATCGCGCCCCGCGGATCGCCCGCCCCGCGGTCCAGGCGCGTGCCGCCCAGCGCGACGAAGCTCGAGACGTTCTCCGCCATCGCCTTGTGCTCGTCGGGCGAGCTGTACACCCGGTCCGCCTCCAACTCCGTCCAGCCCGACGCCGTCTGCCAGCGCAGACGCACATGCGGCGTGACCGAGTCGTCCGCGAGCAGCACCGGAGCGTGGGCCACCGGGGCCGCGGCGCGAACGTGGGCACACGCCAGAACCAGGCACGCGCCAAGCGCAGCCGCGAGACGTCCGGGGCGTGCCCGCCGAAGCCCGATCTCATGCCAACAAAGACCAAACATGAATGACCTCGCAACCCCGACCGGATCCCATGCGAATCTCCGGCGTCAGGATAACCGATGCCCAAGTCCGTTCTCGGGGAATGCGGTCGCATTCCCTCGCTATTCTCGGCTCGATACGTCCCGCGCTCGCCCTGGAGTTCCCCCGGAGCACGAGACGTCATGTGATTCGCCCGGCGGAATGCAAGTCGCCGGCTGGAGGAGAGTGCTCTCATGATGAAACGTCACGCTCGGACCGGCGCGCTGCTCGCCCTCCTCGCGGCTTCCGCGGCCTTGGCACACGACCAGGACTGGCGGAAGCTCAAGGACCGTGAGTCGCCCTTCTTCGGCCCGATCGTGTCCGCGGACACCCCGGTGTTCCCGCGCCAGTTCGAGGCCGCCGGCCTTGTGCTTGAGAGCTGGATCCCGCTGAACAACTTCGGCACGGGCGCCACCTCCGGCAATGACTGCTGGGGCTATGTCTCCCCGTCCGGTCGCGAGTACGCGATCATGGGCCTCTCCAACGCCCTGGGCTTCGTCGAGATCACGAACCCGTCCTCACCCGTGATCGTGGGCACCATCAGCGGGCCCAGCTCGCTCTGGCGCGACGTCAAGGTCGTGGGTGAATACGCCTACGGCGTGAGCGAGGGCGGCGCGGGCATCCAGGTCATCGACCTCCGCAACATCGACAGCGGCACCGTCACCCTCGTCCAGAACAAGACCCAGGGTGGGCACACCACCACGCACAACATCGCCGCGAACACCGACACCGGCTTCCTCTATCTCTGCGGCGCGAACGTCTCCAACGGCGGGCTGGTCGCCGTCAACACCACGAACCCCGGCAATCCGATCATCGCCGGCGCATGGAGCACGGCGTACGTGCACGACGCGCAGATCGTCAACTGGACCGACGGGCCCTACGCGGGGCACGAGATCGCGTTCTGCTACAACGGCTCGCGCGGGCTCGAGATCGTCGACGTCACCAACAAGTCGAGCATGGTCCGGATCGGCGGCACGAGCTACGCGCAGATCCAGTACTGCCACCAGGGCTGGCTGACGCCCGATCGCCGCTACGTCATCCTCAATGACGAGCTCGACGAGGGCGCCACGGTCAGCGTGACCACCACCCGCGTGGTGGACGTCTCGAACCTCGAACACCCCGTGGTCGTCACCACGTACACCAACAACAACACCTCTCGCGACCACAACAACTACACCCGCGGCAACTACACCCTGCACGCGAACTATCGCTCGGGCCTCCGCGTGTTCGACATCTCGAACCCGCTCGCCGCGCACGAGGTCGCCTCCTACGACACCTACCCCAGCAGCGACAACGACAACTACAACGGCGCCTGGTCGTGCTACCCCTACTTCCCCAGCGGGAACATCATCGTCTCGGACATCGAGAGCGGCCTGTTCGTCCTCCGCCCCGAGTCCTTCAGCTTCAACCGCCTCGTCCCCTCCTTCGGTGTCGTCGGCGTCGCCCCCGGTGAGAGCCGGCTCGATCCGGGCGTCGCGTTCCCCGTCAACATCCAGGTCGAGGAAGAGGGCGTCACGCTCGACCACGAGACCGTCGTCCTCAACGTCTCGATCGACGGCGTCCCGCAGAACGTGACCACGACCGAGCAGCTCGACGGCAGCTTCGCCGCGTCGATCCCCGGAGCGAACTGCTTCAGCGAGATCGTCGTCTCGGTGAGCGCACGCGACGAGGCGGGCAAGCTCTATCAGTCGGCGACCGCCACGTACAGCGTGTACACCAGCGACGTCGTCTCGTTCTCTGACAACTTCGAGACCAACACGGGCTGGACCGTCTCCAACGTCGGACTCACCGACGGACCCTGGACCCGCGGAACGCCCGTCGGCGGCGGCGATCGCGGCGATCCGCCCAGCGACTACGACGGCTCGGGCCAGTGCTACCTCACCGACAACGTCGATGGCAATTCCGACGTCGACGGTGGGCAGACCATCCTCATCTCCCCCATCTTCGATGGCACCGCCCCCGACGCCGCGGTCTCGTACGCCCGCTGGTTCGACAACACCGGCTCCGGCACCGGCGCCAACCCCGGCACCAAGACCTTCCTCGTGCAGATCTCCAACAACGGCGGCTCGAACTGGCAGGCCCTCGAGACCGTCGGCCCCAGCTCGAGCGAATCCTCGGGCGGCTGGTTCGAGAAGTCCTTCGACCTCGCGAGCGTCATCACCCCGACGAGCAACATGCGCATCCGCTTCATCGCGCAGGACCCCGATCCGGGCTCCGTAATCGAGGCCGGCGTCGATGCGTTCCGCGTGTACGCTCGCACCTGCGAAGAGCCGCCCGCGTGCGATGCGGACTGGGACGGCTCGGGCGGCACGCCCGACTCGTCCGACTTCCTCGCCTACCTCAACGACTACGCCTCACAGAACCCGCGGGCCGACCTCGCGCCCCCCGGCGGCAACGGGACGTTCGACTCGTCCGACTTCCTCGCATTCCTGAATATTTACGCTCAGGGCTGCTGAGCCGCCGCGCGGGCACGCAACGCCCTCGCGTCGAACAACGAACCTTGCCCATCCTCACACCCCCGGCGAGCCCCGCCGGGGGTCTTTGTTTGTGCTTCGCGGACGCTCGGAGATGCCGCTCATGGCTTACGGACCTTTCGCCCCTTGAACAAGTCCGGGAACGCCCTTCCACACGACTTTGATAAGCGCAGACCGTTGGATACACAACACCATGCCGCTATCGTGGAGGCACGGCGGCGCCCGTCGCCTGGGGAGGTCGGGATCGATGCGATGTGTCGTGGGGCGAACCCGGTTCCGGGCGCGCGTGGGTGCCATCGCCCTCGCATGCGCCGCGTCGGCATCCCATGCCGACCTGGACCCGGCGAAGATCCGCGACCTGGGCAAGATCCAGGCGGGCCCGATCACGAGCCTCGCCGATCCGTTCGCCACGCGTGATCCGCTGCCCGCGTCGGGCGTCACGATCTGCTCCAACGTGCCCGTGAACAACTTCGCGGGCAACCACGCCGGCGCAATCTCGGTCTGGAGCTACGTCGCGCCGAGCGGACGCGAGTACGCCCTGCTCACCCTCACGGGCGGCACGGGCGTCGTCGAGGTCACCGACCCCGCCTCGCCGCGCATCATCGCGACCATCCCGGGCCCCGCGAACTACTGGCGCGAGGTCAAGGTCGTGGGCGATCGCGCGTACGCGGTCTCCGAGGGCGGGGGCGGCGTGCAGGTCATCGACCTCTCACGCGTGGACGAGGGCATCGCGACCGAGATCGCCCGCGTCCAGCAGGGCGGGCAGACCACCGCGCACACCATCTCGGCGAACGTCGAGAGCAACACGCTCTACGTCAACGGCGCGAACGTCGCCAACGGCGGGCTCCTCGCGATGGACCTCTCGAACCCCGACGCGCCCGCGATCGCCGGCGCATGGACCGAGAGCTACGTGCACGATTCGCAGATCGTTACGTGGACCGATGGGCCCTACGCCGGGCGCGAGATCGCGTTCTGCGCCGCGCCGTCGCGCGGGCTCGTGGTCGTTGACTGCACCGACAAGTCGAACATGGTCACGCTCGCGTCCGTGAGCTACTCGACCCGCCGGTACACCCACCAGTGCTGGCTCTCCGAGGATCGCACCCGCCTGTTCCTCTGCGACGAGCGGGACGAGCGGGACGGCGTCGTGCCCATGAGCACCACGTACGTCTTCAACGTCATCAACCCCGCGTCGCCCGTGCTCATCGGCAGCTACCAGATGAGCACGACCGCGACGGACCACAACCTCATGACCCGCGACGGATACGTGTTCGTCGCGGGTTATCGTTCCGGGCTGCGCATCGTCGCGGGCGCGAGCGATCCCGCGACCGCGCACGAGATCGGTTTCGTCGACACCTTCCCCAACGACGACGACGCCCGCTTCAACGGCGCGTGGGGCATCGACACCAGCCTGCCCAGCGGCGTCGTGCTCATCGCCGACACCGCCCGCGGACTCTTCGTGCTCTGGCCCGACTGCGTGCGCGAGAGCACGCTGCGATTCACCGTGCTGCCCGAGACGCCCACGAACCCGGGCGATTCGATCACCGCGGAGACGATCGTCGGACAGGCCGGCGTCGCGGCGGACCCCACGTCCGTCCGGATCGTCGCGAGCATCGGCGGGCAGGACTCCACGCTGCCCATGACGCCCCTGGGCCAGAGCAAGTACGAGGCGTCCCTGCCCGACGCGCCCGATGACGTCGACGTGTCCTACCGCGTCGAGGCCCGCGCCATCGACGGGCGCTGGTTCACCTCCGACACCTTCGTCGTGCAGCAGGGCGTCGCGCCCTGCCCCGCGGACCTCAGCGGGGATCGCGTGCTCGACTCGTCCGACTTCCTCGCGTTCCTCACGCTTTATGCGTCGGGCGACTCTGCGGCGGATCTCGACGCGGACGGCTCGCTCACCTCGGGCGATTTCCTGTCGTACCTCAACCTGTACACCCAGGGGTGTCACTGAGCACACCGGGCCGGAGTGGGAGCACGTGCGAAAAGGCGTCGATTCCAGTCCGGTCCGGAGGGGCGAGCCCGCGCGGCGCGACGCGTCAGGCGTTCGGCTTCGCGAGGCGCACGCTGACCGAGCCCATCCCGGACGAGACGCGGGAACGTTCGGCGCCCACCTCGGCGCCGCTCCCGACCTCGACGTTGAACGCGCGGTTCGACCTGGAAACGACGCGGGCCGCGGGGCTGCTGCCGATCACGCGAACGCCGCCCATGCCGGTCGAGCCATCGATCGCGCCGCGGAAGCCACGCCCGAGCGTGAGCGCGACATCGCCCATGCCGCTCGACGCGGTGACGGGGCCCGCGCAGGCGTCCGCCAGCTCGATCGCGACGTCACCATTGTCCGAGCGGGCCGTGACCTCGCCCCCGGCCGCGACGATCGAGACCGATCCGTTGCCGCTGTCGGCGAACACCCGCCCCGTGATTTCCTTCGCTTCGATCTCGCCGTTGCCCGTGCGGAGTTCGGCCTCGCCCCGGTGCGCCGTGGCGACGACGCTGCCATTGCCCGACTTGAGCTTCGCAGCGCCCGACTGCCCCTCGATCTCGATCTCGCCGTTGCCGGTCTCGAGCGTCAGCCCGTCGAAGGCGGGCCCGGTGATGACGAACGACGCGGCGTCGCCGTTGATCTCCTTGCCGCCCGGCCATTCGACCCGCACGCGGAGGACGCCGTCCTCGAACGCTGAGGTGAGCCTCGCCGCTTCAAGGCGTTTGGCGTCCTTCGATCGGATCGTCGCCTCGATGCGAGCCTGCCCGAGCGTGTCGTCACGCACGACCTTGATCGCGCCGTTGCCCTCCGCCACATCGAGGGCGGGGTGCTGAGCACCATCGAACGCGACGGACGCGTTGAGCACCTTCTTCTGGGTCGCCTCCGCGTTCTGGGCCCATCCGCCCGAGGCGCAACCGGCGAGTGCCGACGACGAGAGCACAAGAGCGAGCATCCGCGCGACCATATCGATCTCCCATTCCTGGATGGACCCCGGGGAGCGTCGCACGCTCCGCCGCAGCGCCGCTTGCTTGGGCAAACCCCCGCCGGGATTTCCGGACGGGGCAGCGCTCGGGCGGGAAATGGGATGCGCCGGGTCAGCTTCCCAGTCGCACGACCTCGAACTTCTTGATCCCCCGCGGGGTGCGGACGGAGATCGTCTCGCCGACGCGGGCCTTGAAGAGGGCCTCGCCCATCGGGCTGCTGGTCGTGACCTCGACGACGTCCTCGTCCTCGGCGCCCGACGCCTCCCCGACCAGGCGGAAGGCCTCCTCCCGCCCGCTCGTGAGGTCCTTCAGGAACACCACGCTGCCGAGGAACACGGTGTCGAGCGCGCCCATGCGGCTCTCGTCGACGACCTGGGCCCGGGCGAGGCGGTCCTCGAGCCGGCGGATCTCCGCCTCCTCAAGCCCCTGCTGCTCGCGGGCGGCGTGGTACTCGCTGTTCTCGCGGAGGTCGCCCAGCGCGCGCGCATCGGCGATGCGCTCGGCGAGCATCGGACGATTGGCCCGCAGCCCCGCGAGGCGCGACTCGATCTGGGCCTTTTCCGCTTCGGTGATGATTTCCATCGCCGGGTCCCTCCGGTCCTCCGCCACGCGGGAGCGTTTCGCCCCGGGGCGGTCAGAAAGAAAACCGCGGGATTCTCCCGCGGCGAGTCCTGCGTTCATGCCGCGGGCGTCCCGCCCGCACGCCCAAACCCTACTCCGCCCCCGCACCCGCGACCACTGGCCCGGAGCGAGGGCTCCGCGACAGGCCCCAGAGCCACGCAATCACAGCCAGGAGCAGGACGCCCCCGACCCCCCACCAGTGGGTGGAGACCACGGCCCCGGGGCGTCCGGTCCACGGACGGGGCCCCAGCACCTCCAGCCCGAGCGTGCCGGGAGAGGCCATCATGCCGAGCGTGGCGAGGGCCTGGACTCCCCTCGGGGCGTCGCCCTGCGGCCCAAGTGAGATCGCCATCGCGATCGCCGGCCCGATCGCCTGAGCAACGAGGAGGATGAGCATCGCACGCCCGCGGGCCCGGAGCCCCGGGCGGAGCAGCCCGGCGAGCACGCCCGCGACCAGGATCGCCCACGCCGCGAGCCCGCAGGACAGGCACGCCGCGACCTCGACGCCGTAGCGCCCGATGAGCGTCTGGGGCCAGAGCACGGCCTGGGCCGGCGCGAGGACGACGATGGCGTCCTTGATGCAGGCGCGTGCGGGCCCATCGCGCGAAGGCGAGGCGTCGTCGGGCACCCCCGGCACGACCTGGCTCAGGCGGACCATGGGCCAGAGCACGCCGATGCCGAAGCCGACGAACGCGGCGAGCACGCGTGCGGCGGCGCGGAATGCGTCGATGTCGATCCCGCCCACGCTCGTGGAAGACAGGAACGCGCCGACCGTCGCGAGCGCGAGGAGGATGGTCCAGACGAGCGCCAAGGCGCGCGGCTCAGCGCGCCGGTGGGCCCATGAGCCGCGCGGGGCGGGATTGCCGAAGAGATCGCGCTCGGGAGATTCGGAGGTCGCGGGCGGATCGTCGGAGGGGATCGGGACCGCCTCGTGCGTCTCGTCGCGCACGTCGTCCTGCGCCGGCGTCTCGCCCTCGGCGTGCATGTCAGGGCATCGTACGACGATCGAGCGTGCGATCGAGCAGCACGATCGGGCCATAGAGGTCGAGGGCACGCTGGGCGGCGTCGATGCGACCCGTCTCGCGATACACACGCGCGAGGCGGTCGAGCTTCACGCTGGTGGGCTGCTCATCGACGCCCGGACGCTCGGGCGGGCCGCCCCATACGACGCGGGTGCCGCGATCGGTGAGCAGCGCGAGCTTGCCCGTGGACGGGAAGTCGCTGAGATCGACGCCAGCGATCTGGTCGCGGTACGACTCGCCCGCCAAGACGCGCAGGAGCGAGAGCGCCTCGGACACGCCGCTCGGGGGCCAGGCCTGCCCCGGCGAGCGCTTGGCGCCGAGGATGACGCGCTGCGCGCTCCGCCCGGGTGTGTAGGCGACGGGCAGGGCCGCGCCGCCCCACGACACGAGGCGATCGTGCTCGCGCCCGGACTCGTCGCTCAATCGCACCACCGCGGCGGGCACACGCCAGTCGCCCGACACGCGGACGACGCCGCGGGCGTCACGCTCGAGCTGCGGATGCCCCTCGAACCAGCCGGAGTCTTCGAGAGCGCGCCCGGCGCGGGCGAGGGCGTCGGGGCGGAAGTCGCTCGATGCGGCGAGCTCGCGCGTGGCGCGATCGACGAGATCGACCTGGAACTCGCGGGGCATCCAGGTGCGCAGGCTGCCGTCGGGATTGCGGGAATCGCCCGCGAGGGCGGGCCAGTCAAAGACGACGCGCCGCTCGGCGGACAGCAGCGGGCGCTGACGCACCGCGTGGTGCTCGGCGCGCCGCGTCAGGAGCGTGTACCCGCGCGAGAGCCCGACCGCGGCGAGCGCCGAGCCGAACAGGATCGTCGCAACGACCGCGACGACGCGCGTGCCGCCCGTGGGCGTGAGGCGCTCGAGCAGCGCGCCGATGCGATCCTGGTCCTCTTCGCGCTGTCGCGCCATCACGATCCTCCGGTTCGGGCGTTCCGTCCGTTCGCGCCCGCGTCGTGCGTCGCCATCTCGACGAGCCGGCGGACCAGCGCGGGCATGTCCAGCCCGGCGTGCGCGGCGGCCATGGGCAGGAGCGAGTGCGAGGTGAAGCCCGGCATCGTGTTCGCCTCCAGCAGCCAGTACCGCACGCCGTCCGCCCCGTCCTCCATCAAAAAGTCCACCCTGCAGAGGTGGCGCACGCCGAGCGCACGCGCGACGCTGATCGCGTCTTGCCGCACACGCTCGCTGACTCCATCGGGCAGTTCGGGCGCGACGCTGTAGCGTGTATCTTCGCGGACGTACTTGGCGTCGTAGTCGTACACGCCCGAGGCGGGCTCGATGCGGACGACGGGCAGGGCCTCACCGCCCAAGACGCCCACGGTGAGCTCCACGCCCCGGACCATGCGTTCGACCATGCTCGTGCGATGCGGGTGGGCGTGGTGCGCGTCTCGCACAGCGGCGAGCGCGCGGGCCCACGCGCCCCGGTCGGGGCAGAGGTGCAGCCCAACGCTCGATCCCTCGTGCACGGGCTTGACGACCACCGGCAGCGCGAGCGGGCACACGTCGTCGAGCGGGTTGAGCACCGCGGCGGGGAGCGTGGGCACGCCGGCCTGCGCGGCGAAGAGCTTGGTCGCGAGCTTGTCCATCGCGAGGCGTGCGGCGTGCGAGCGGCAGCCCACGTACGCCACGCCGATCGTTTCGAGCATGTCCTGGAGCGGGCCGCCCTCGCCCCACGGCCCGTGGAGCGCGGGGAAGACGGCCTGTGCACCGGCGCGCTCGATGAGCGCACGAAGCTCGCTCACGCTCGGGCGACCGATCGTCTCGTGGACGACCTCGAGCCCCGCGCGACGGGCCGCGTCGGCCACGCCCGCGCCGGACTGGAGCGAGACCTCTCGCTCGGCATCGGGCCCGCCCGCGAGGACCAGCACGCGTGTCATGCGCCGCGCTCCCAGACCACGACCTCGCGCTCGAGCGTGACGCCGAACGCGGCGTGCACGCGGCGTGCGACCTCGTCCATCAGGTCGATGACGTGGCGTGCGCGGGCGTCGCGCGAGGTGGTGATGAAGTTCGCGTGGTGCTCGCTCACGCGCGCCCCGCCCACGGCGAGGCCCTTGCACCCCGCGCGATCGATGAGCAGCCCCGCGCTCACGCGTTGCCCGACCTTCTCGCCCACGGGGCCGAGCGATGGGAGCGGCGTGCTCAGCACCGGGTTCTTGAAGCAGCAGCCCGCGGAGTTCTCGCTCATGGGCTGGGTGGACTTCTTGTATTCCATGATCTCGCGCCGGCGCGCGTCGAGCGCGGCGCGATCGCTCGGCGTCAGGCGGAGCTCCGCCTCCCAGACGATGAGGTCGAGCGCGCCGCGCCCGAGGCCCGAGCGCCGATAGGCGAAGGGGATCTCGCGGCGTTCGAGCGTGACGGGATTGCCCCGCCGATCGAGGGCGTGGACGCGTTCGACGACGCTGGCGATCTCACCGAACGCGCCGCCCGCGTTCATCATGATCGCGCCGCCGATCGAGGCGGGGAAGCCCGCGAGGACCTCGAGCCCCGCGAGCCCCTCGCGGACGCAGCGGTTGATGAGCCCCGGGAGGCGTGCGCCCGCGCGGGCGCGGACGAGCCCGGAGGGCGCGTCGATCTCGGCTTCCTTCGCCTCGGGCGCATCCATCGAGATGACGAGCTCCGCGACGCCGGGATCGTCCACGAGCAGGTTCGCGCCGTCGCCCAGGACGCGGAGCGAGGGGTCGAGATCAAGGCACCCGCGGAGATCGTCGAGCGAGCGCGGGCGCACGAG
>JAVEWV010000006.1:0-164154 GCA_034004365.1 Phycisphaerales bacterium | reverse complement strand
TCCCCATCTTCACGCACGCGCTGATCGCGCTGCTCGACGCGCTGCACGACTACGTGCTGTTCGACTGGGCGCTCTCGATCATGGTGCTGGTGGTCATCGAGCGATCGATCCTGCACCCGGTGATGCGCTGGTCGCAGATCCGCATGCAGCGCTTCGGGCACCAGATGCAGCAGATGGCGCCCAAGCAGAAGAAGCTCCAGGAGAAGTTCAAGGACGATCCCAAGCGCATGCAGCAGGAGATGGCCCGCCTCTGGCGCGAGGAGGGCATCAGCCCCGGGGGCCTCCTGGGCTGCCTGCCCATGTTCCTCCAGTCGCCCGTGTGGATCGCGCTGTACGCCACGCTCTACTTCGCCGTCGAGCTGCGCCACCAGGGCGCGTTCTTCGGCGTGTTCCAGAAGCTCTCGGGCGGCTCGTGGAGCTTCCTGGGCGACCTCGCCGAGCCCGACCGGGTCTACTACTTCGGGCACACCATCGCGACCATCCCGATGCTCGGGCAGATCTCGTCGATCAACATCCTGCCGGTGATCCTCGGCTTCGTGTTCTTCCTGCACCAGAAGTATCTGACCCCGCCGACCACGACCCCGCTCACGCCCGAGCAGGAATCGCAGCAGAAGATGATCAAGGTGATGATGGTGGTGCTGTTCCCCGTCATGATGTACAACGCGCCGTCGGGACTGGCGATCTATTTCATCACCAACAGCACGCTCGCGATCTTCGAGAACCGCTGGATCCGCGCCCACATCAAGAAGAACGACCTGCTCGCCAAGCCCGCACGCAAGGACGGCGCGGCCAAGCCCGGCTTCCTCGCACGCATGATGGAGCTCGCCGAGCAGCAGCGACAGGCGCGCGAGGGCAAGGGCAGCACTTCGTCAAAGAACGTGCCCAAGGCTTCCTCCCGCCCGCTCCGCGAGCCGGGCAAGTACAAGCGCCGGAAGTGACGCCGCGGAGCACCGCGCGTGGACGAGCACGACACCATCGTGGCGGTCGCCAGCGGCGTGGGTGCAGCGCCGCGCGCGATCGTTCGCGTGAGTGGTACGGGCGTCGCGCGGATCTGCGATCAGGCGTTCGTTTCGCCACTACCGATCGGTGCGAGCGCGTCACGCCTTCGTTTGGGCGCGATTGGCTATTCGCTCCCCGTGCTGACGCTCCGCGGTGAATCGCCTCGCACGTACACCGGCGAGGACACGCTCGAAGTGGTTGTTCCGGGCGGGGCGGCGATCGTGCCCCGCGTGCTCGACCGCCTGATCGAGCTGGGCGCGCGCCCCGCGCGCGCGGGCGAGTTCACGGAGCGTGCGGTGCGAACGGGCAGGCTCTCGCTCGACCGGGCCGAGGGCGTCGCCGCGATCATCGCCGCGCAGAACGAGCACGAACTCCTCGCCGCACGCCGCCTGCTCGACGGCACGTGGGGGCGGCGCCTCGCGGAATGGTCGGATGGGGTCGCCTCGCTGCTCGCGCTGGTCGAGGCGGGCATCGACTTCACAGATCAGGAAGACGTCGTGCCGATCGCGCCGCGCGACCTCGTCGCACGCACGCGCGTGATCGCCGGGCAGATCGAGTCCCACATCCGCACGGGCGGCGAGGGTTCGTTCGACGGACGCGCGCGGGTCGTGCTCGCGGGCGCGCCCAGCGCGGGCAAGAGCACGCTCTTCAACGCGCTCCTGGGGCGTGATCGCATGGTGACGCACGCCTCGCCCGGCACCACGCGCGACGCGGTGGGGGAGGGGGTGGTGCTGCGCGGGCCGTTCGGCGATGTTGCGCTCAAGCTCGTCGACACGCCGGGGCTCGAAGCGGGCGGGCCGAATGTGCCGCAGAAGAACGAGCCATCCGGTGCCGATGCCGAGGCGCAGTCCGCGGCGCATCGGGCGATCGAGTCGGCGACGCTCGTCGTATGGTGCGATCCGACGGGGAGGTTCGATCCGCACGCCGCGCCGCGCGGGACGCACGTCGTCCGCGTGCGGACCAAGGGCGATCTGCCAACCGCGGCAAACGACCCCGCGCGAGCGAATCATGCCGACGCGACGGTGGCGGGCGTGATCCCCGTCTGCGCGCTCGACGCCTGGAACATGGGCATGCTGCGCGACGCGATCGGATCGCACGCGTCACGACTCGCGATGGGCTCGGGCGTGCTGCCCCGGCATCGCCATGCGCTCGATCGCGCGCACGCCGCGCTGCACGACGCCATCGCCGCGGCGGCGCAGGACGGGCACGCGCTCCGCGCGCCGGAGCTGGTCGCGTCGGGCCTGCGCGGGGCGCTCGATGCGCTGGGCGAGATCGTGGGCGTGGTCACGCCCGACGACGTCATCGGACGCGTCTTCGCGGCGTTCTGCGTCGGAAAATGATGCGGAGCCCGGGCCGACACGTGCGCTCGTCCAAGCGGCTCGCGCCGCCCAAATCACGATCGGAAGCGACCCCGACGGGATTCGAACCCGTGTAACCACCTTGAAAGGGTGGCGTCCTGGACCAGACTAGACGACGGGGTCGTCGCGGGCGATTGTAGACCCGCCGCCTCCGGGCCCCGAAGATTCGTGATGGACCCGTCCCCGCGTTCGAACGAGCCCGACGCGACGCGCATCACCCCGCTGCCCGCCGCGCCGCCGGGGGCGGGCGTGCTGCTCTTTGGCGGCACGTTCGATCCGCCGCACCGGGCGCACATCGCGCTCGCGCGGGCGGCGCAGCGTGAGCTCGCCCGCCGCGGCCATTCGACCACGCTGGTGTTCGTCCCCGCCGCTCGCTCGCCCTTCAAGCCGGGCGGGCCCGAGGCGTCGGGCGAGGAGCGCGCCCGCATGCTCGTCGCGGCGATGCGCGAGCGTGAGGCCGGCGAGGTCCCGCCCATCGGCCTCGGGAACGGCGCCGAGCCCATGCCCTGGGGCGTGTGGACGGACGAGATCGATCGCGCCGACGCGGGCGAAGCGAGCTACTGGGTCGACACGCTCCGCCGCGCGCGCACGCTCCTCGATGCCCAGCAGCGGGCGGACGCGCGTCTCTGGTTCATCGTCGGCACCGACCAGGCCCTCTCGCTCCATCAGTGGCGCGAGCCGCACGAAATCCTCCGCCTCGCGCGCCCGATCGTGCTCGCCCGCGCGAGTGAGCACGCGTTCGCGGACAAGCGCGTCGATCCCGCGATGCGCGCACGGTTCATGGAGCAACTGCGCGCGACCGGCGCGTGGAGCGACGAAGAAATGTCGACCTGGGGCGAGGCCCTGCTCGAGGGGCAGCCCTTGCTCGCTCATCGCGCGACCGACGCCCGCGAGGCCCTCGCCCGCGGCGCGTCCGACGACGAGCTCCGCTCCCTCTTGCACCACGGCGTGCTCGCAATCATCCGCGAGCGCGGGCTATATGGTGCGTCAGCCGCGGACTAACGAACTCAGCGCCGGCGAAGATCGACCACGACGGGGTGGTGATCGCTCGTGTCGGTATCGGCGCGTTCGATCCCGAGGCGGGTGAGCGTCCCATCGCTCAGCACGCGCGCATCGAGCACGAACGAGCCCGCGATCTCGTACGCCGCGTCGCCCACGCACACGTAATCGAGCCGTCCGGGCGCGAAGGAGCTGTCGTCGTCGCGCCAGGTCGAGTAGTGGCGATCGCCCAGCACCATCGCGGGCGCGACGCTCAGGTCCGACCCGTCGCGGTCCAGCCCGCGCCGGAGCGCATCGAGCGGCTCGCGCGTGCCCACGAGGTTCGAGTCCCCGCCCACGACGATCAGCTCGATCACGCCGACCTCGCGCGCGAGCGATTCCAGCGTTGCCTGCACCTCCGCCGCTTCCGCGACGCGCCGCGTTTCCTCCGCCGTCCGGGGGCCACCGCAGCACTTGAGGTGGATGCTCGCGAACAGGCCCGGGCCCTCGGGCGTGTCGATGACCGCCGCGGCGACGCGCACGGGCTGCTCGCGTCCGTCCACGTTCGACGTCACCGCGCGATCGAGGCGGCGCGTGATCGGATATCGGCTCGCGATCGCGACGCCCCCGCCCGCGTCCAGCCCGCCTGCGTTGCCCGCGACTTCCCACGTCGCGTCGGGCATCAGCGCGTTGAACCAGGCCTCGATCTCCTGCTCATCGTCGACGTTCCACTCCTGCACCAGCACCACGTCCGGATCGAGCGCCGAGAGCGCGCGATCGAACGGGCCCGGGTCCTTCATGGGCGAGCTGTGCAGCACGTTCCACGATGCCACGCGCAGCGTCCCCGGCTTCTTCACGGGCACCGACACGCTCGCGCGAGGTTCACTCGACGAGAGCGACGGGGCCTCGATCTCGAACCGGTCCGACCAGCCGACTAGGTCGCCGCTCGCGTCGCGCAGGATCGAGATGCCCCCGACCCGCCCCGCGCTCGCCAGCCCATACCCCGGCATGCCCGCGCCCGCGAGCGCGTGGCGCGACAGACGCATCTCGAACCAGTCCGACGCGCACGTGGGCGCGACGATCAGCCCCGCCGCCGCGTGCGTGTGCCGCTCCGAGACGCCGTCCGTCCGGTGCGTGATCACCGCGACGCCCCGCTCGAGCCCGCCGTCCTCGTCTCCATCCTCTCCCTCACGCCGCGGCGAGAACACGATCTCCACGTCCGCGCCCAGCCCCTCCGCGGCCCGCGGGGTGTGCAGACGCTCGCCCGTCGTCGCGTCCGCGTCCAGGTCGAGCATGATCGAGAGCGACTCGCTGTTCGCCTGCGGCGTGACCAGCTCGCCCTCCAGCCGCACGCGCAGGTAGAGGTAGTCCGCGTCGGCCATGGCCCAGCGATCCGCGGGCCACTCATCGACCTGCCCGTCCAGCACGATCGCGCCGGGCGTGCCCACCGGGGCCCGCGTCGCGGAGCGGCTGGCGGAGGAGCCCGCCTTGCTCCCCGCGCACGCGCTCAGGAGCATCGCGGGCGTCAGCACGAGCAGCGAGGCCCACGCCCGAGTGGTGGGGCGAGCAGTGGTGGGGCGGGACGGAAGGTTCGTGGCGGCGGGCGTGTGCTTCATGGCGCAGATATCGGCCCGCCCGACGCGCCGCGTCCAGCGGTGCGGACCGGCGCACCCTCTCGCGGTGCGCGCCTTTCCCGAGATCGAGCCTGCCCCCTCATCTCCGCGCAAAGAAAACGCCGCGGGGTTGCCGCGGCGTGAGGGGTTGAGATCATGCCAGACGAACGCGATCAGCCGTTCGGCGGGATGTCGTCGGGAGCGCGGGGGAAGACGAAGGTGTAGTCCTTCGTGCGGTTCTTGCCCGGCTCAATGATCTCGTACTCGGCGTGCCCGTCGAGGTAGCCCGCGACGCCCTTGTTCTTGTCGCCGTATTCGTTCTTATAGTCGACGATGCCGCGGGAATCGAACGGCTGGGCGAGCACGTCGATGTTCTGGTCGTACAGCCAGATGAACTTCGAGGGGTCGAAGTCCGACGCGAGCGCGATGCGGCGCATGCCGTCGTTGTGGACGCGGTAGGTGAAGCCCGACTCATTCAGATTCTGCTCGAGCCAGTCGGTCCACTTGAAGTTGCAGTGGTAGCTGGTGCCGACGTCGTCGTAGGACGAGTTGCCGTCGGAGTTCTCGTTCGGATAGTTCTGCTGGCGGGAGATCTTGTCGCCCGGCGAGCGGAACGCGTCGAGCTGGTAGGTCGCCTGACGCTCCGCGTTGTCCACCGTTCCCTGCCACCCGAAGATCTTGGTGTACTTGCTCAGATCGGCGCCCGCGGCCTCCTTGGCCGGGTCCGGGACGGCGTCGGGGAACGCCAGGTCGGGGTAGATGTACTGGTTCAGCGGGCGATTGACCATCGGGACGTCAAAGACCTTGCGGCGGAACCAGTACGCGTTGCAGGTCTTGCCGCCGAACGTCCACGTCGCCCACGAGCCAGCACCCGTGGGCGACGGCGTGCTGGGCCAGAGCATGCGGATGGGCATGAGCCCGTCGTTGTCCACCTGGTGCTGATTGGCGCCCAGCGTGAGCTGGCGAGCGTTGCTCGTGGACACCACGATTCGTGACGCGTTGCGGGCCTTGCCCAGCGCGGGAAGCAGGATGCCGATCAGCAGCGCGATGATCGCGATGACCACCAGCAACTCGATCAGCGTGAAGCCCTTGGCGCGATTCAAAACTCGACTCATCGGCACATCCCCTTCCGGGTGCGGCACTTCGCCGCGACCTTCCTGACAGTATGCCAACATCTGGCGGATTGTTCCGCAGGATTCTACGACATTCATCGACCCGTTCACACCGATGGAACGCCATCGGTGTGAATTCCACACAAATACCAAACATGAGGTTCGGACGCGCCTCGATGTCGCATCGAGGCCAAGAAGAAGAGACACCCACCCCAACCCCGGCAAAGGGGATACGCCTTCCGGGCCGATACGGTTCCGGAGAACCGCGCCATCGGTGCAACCGGCGGCGTGTTCGGATGATGGCAGGGTGGTCGGCGGGGCCGGTCCCCACGCGTTCGTACGCGAAAGATGTTCGTGGGGAATGAGGGCGCGGGACGGACCCGCACGGAAAGGGGAACGGATGCCGCGCGATATCCCGGTAGGCAACGGCGACCTCCTGGTCACCTTCGACAAGGACTACCGCGTCCGCGACCTGTACTACCCCCGGGTCGGGCGGTTCAACCACACCGACGGGCACCCGCAGCGCTTCGGCGTGTGGGCCGACGGCAAGTTCGCCTGGATCGAGGACGAGAGCTGGTCCCGCGAGATGCGGTACCGCCCCGAGACGCTCATCACCGACGTGAGGCTGGTCAACGAGAAGCTCGGGCTCGAGCTGACGTGCAGCGACGCGGTCGACTTCAACGAACCGGTCTACTTCAAGAAGTGCATCGTCCGCGACCTCCTGGGCAAGACCCGCGACGTCCGCCTGTTCCTGCACCTCGACCTCTCCATCCGCGGATACGCCGTGGGCGACACCGCGAACTACGACCCCGCGAACTCGAGCGTGGTGTTCTACAAGGACGACTCGTACTTCCTCGTCAACGCGTGCGACCAGCACAAGTGCGGGATCGACCACTGGGCGATCGGCGCCAAGCGCGTCGGCGGCGCCGAGGGCACCTGGCGCGACGCCGAGGACGGGCAGCTCGGTCGCAACGCGATCAGCCAGGGCTCGGTCGACGCAACGGTGGGCTTCAACCTGCACGTCCCCGCGGGCGGCGAGGCGTACTTCACGACGTGGATCGCCTGCGGACGCTCGTACAAGGACGTCAAGCGCCTCAACCAGCTCATTTGGCACACCGGCCCCGATCGCATGCTCCAGCGCACCGAGGCGTACTGGAAGCTCTGGGTCCGCAAGGAGGGCATCGACACCAGCCCCCTCCCCGAGCACGTCCGCGACATGTTCACCCGCTCGCAGCTCGTCCTGCGCACACAGGTCGACAACGGCGGCGCGATCGTCGCCGCGAACGATTCCGACATCACGCATTTCGCGGGCGACCACTACTCGTACTGCTGGATGCGCGACGGTGCGCTCGTCTCGCTCGCGCTGATCCAGGCGGGCCAGAGCGAGCTGTCACGCTCGTTCTTCCGCTTCTGCGAACGCTGCGTCGAGGACGAGGGCTACTTCCTGCACAAGTACACGCCCGAGGGCGAACTCGCGTCGAGCTGGCACCCCTGGCAGCTCGAGGGGCAGCGCGTGCTGCCCATCCAGCAGGACGAGACGGCCTTGGTCGTCTGGGTGCTCCGCAAGCACTTCGAGATGTTCCGCGACGTCGAGTTCGTCAAGCCGCTCTACCAGCGCCTCGTCGCGAGGCCCGCGGAGTGGATGCTCCAGTACCGCGATCACCACGGGCTCCCGCACCCCTCGTGGGACCTGTGGGAGGAGCGCCGGGGCGTGCACCTGTTCACCGCGGCGAGCGTCGTCGCGGCGTTGCAGGCCGCGTCGCAGTTCGCCCGGGACTTTGGCGAGCCCGACCGCGCCGCCGCGTTCCGCGAGGGCGCCGAGCGCATGCGCGGCGCCATCCGACGCCACCTCTGGCACCCCGACCACGAGCGCTTCGCGCGCATGGCCGTCCCGCTCGACGACGGCACCTACCGCCTCGACATGACGCCCGACTCGTCCGCCTATCTCCTCTTCGCCGCGGGCGTCTTCCCGCCCGACGATCCGCGGCTCATGTCGCACATGAAGTCGCTCGATGACGCGGTGTCGGTCAAGACGCGCGTCGGCGGCTGGGCCCGCTACGTCCGCGACTACTACCACATGATCGAGCGCGAGAAGATCGACCAGGTGCCGGGCAACCCGTGGGTCATCTGCACGCTGTGGAAGGCCCAGTGGCTCATCGCGAAGGCGACGAACGTCGAGGACCTCCGCCTCGCCGTCCCGCTGCTGGAATGGTGCTGCGAGCGGGCCGAGGCCTCGGGCGTGATGGCCGAGCAGTTCCATCCCTACACGGGCGAGCCGATCTCGGTGTCGCCGCTGACGTGGAGCCACGCCGTCTACGTCTCGACGGTGATGGAATACCTCGCGAAGCTGCACATACTCAGCGGCTCGACCAACCACCACTGGGCGCGCGTCCCGAGCATGGCCCGCGGGGAGTAGGCCCGCGGAGAATCGCGCCGCGAACACGTGTGAGCCGCGCTCTCTTCCGCGTCAGTCGGCCCGGGCCGCCTGCGCCGCCGCCTGGCAGATCTGGACGAACTCCGCGCTCTTGAGCGACGCGCCGCCGATCAGGCCGCCGTCGATGTCGCCCTGCGCGAAGAGGCCCAGCGCATTGCTGCCCTTGACGCTCCCGCCGTACTGGATGCGGATGCGCGACGCGACGTGCGCGTCGAACAGCCCGCCGAGCACCGTGCGGATCTTGTGGTGCGCGTCCTGCGCGTCCTCGGGCGTCGCGGTCCGCCCGGTGCCGATGGCCCAGACCGGCTCGTACGCGACGACCAGCCGCTCCGCGTGCTCCGCGTCCACCCCCGCGAGGCACTCCTGGAGCTGCATGCGGTTCACGTCGTCCGTGCGCCCCGCCTCGCGCTGCCCGAGCGTCTCGCCCACGCACAGCACGCCCTGCAGCCCCGCGTCGAGCACGGCCCGCAGCTTGCGATTGATCGTCTCGTTGTGCTCGCCGAGCACGTGGCGTCGCTCCGAGTGTCCCACGATCACGCACCGGACGTTGCAGTCCTGGAGCATCGCGATCGAGACCTCGCCCGTGAACGCGCCGTCGGGCTCGAAGTAGACGTCCTGCGCCGCGAGCGCCACACGCGAGCCCCGCTCACGCAGGATCGCGCCCACGAGGAGCAGGTACGGGAACGGCGGCGCGATGAACACGTCCACGCCGCCCACCCGCTCCAGCCCGCCCGCAAGCTCGCGTGTGAGCTCCGCCGCGGTGCGGTGGTTCGAGTTCATCTTCCAGTTGCCGCCGACGATCGGGGTCCGCTGCGTCATCTCCACCTCTGCGTAGCCGCCCGGCGTGCGAGTGGCACGGGCGTTCCATGGCGCGGGGCGAACCCACGGGGCACGAATGCCCCGCGCCGGGGCGATGGTACGCCCCCCGGCGTTCCGGGCTCGCGCGCAAAGCCACCCCACGCATATTCGGCGTGGTTCAAGGGCTCCGCTTCGTCCGTCCCATCAGGCCGCGCTATGGCAGGGCGGCCCGACCCGGGCTCACGCGAACCGGGAGCATCGCGCCCACGTCCGACGCGTCCACGTCGCCATCGCCGTCCATGTCGAACACCTCGTCGCCCGGCTGGAACGGGCCGGGCAGGCGGGCGAGCGCGGCCCGAAGGTCCGCCGCGTCGATCGCGCCGTTCCCGTTCGCGTCGCCCAGACGGGCGGCGGGGTAGACGGTCCACGTCTCGTTGGCGGGATAGTTGTGGAGGGTCCGGCTCTCGCCGCCGGGCCACACCGCGCGGATGGTCTGCATCGTGGTCGCCGCGCCGAGCCCGAAGTGCAGCGTGTGCTCGTTCTGCGACTTGTAGTTGGCGCCGTTGTACACCTCGCGGAACTGCTTCTTCCCATTCGCGAGGATCTCGACGATTGCGCCCACCGCGAACGTGTTGCCGCTGTTGGGCGCCACCTTGAACCTCGCCCAGTTCCCGTTCGCGCCCGACTGGTTGACGTACATGCGCAGGTTCACGCCGTGCGACTGCACGACCAGGTCGAGGTCGCCGTCGAGGTCGATGTCGGCGATCGCCATGCAATAGGACGTCTCGGGATCGTCGATGCCCAGCGCGGGCGCGACGTCCGTGCAGGGCCATGCTCCGTCGTGCCGGTACATCCGGTTGTTCGCCGCCATGCAGCAGACGTACAGGTCGAGCAGCGTGTCGTGGTCGTAGTCAAAGAACGCGGCGCCCCACCCGACGACGTAGGACCCCACGTCCGCCGCGAGCGTCGCGTCGGTCCATGCCCCGCCCGCGTTGCCGGGGTTCAGCAGGAGCCTGTTTCCGGGGTGGATGTTGGTGACGTAGAAGTCGGGCCAGCCGTTCTCGTCGCAGTCGCCGATGGCGATGCCCATGCAGTCGACGAACGCCTCGGTGCCCGTCGCGGCGGTCACGTCAATGAACGTTCCATCACCCTGGTTCTGGTACAGGCGATTCCGCCAGAACAGCCCCGAGCCCTTGTCGGTGCCGAGGTACAGGTCCGCATCTCCATCGCGGTCGTAGTCCACGAACGTGCACAGCAGCGTGGGCGCCGTGCCGTCCGCGACGCCGAGCGTCTGCGCCACGTCGGTGAACGTCCCGTCGCCGTTGTTGTGGAACAGGCGGTTGGGTGTGAAGTTATTGAGCGCACCGGATCGATTGGCGACGTAGAGGTCGATCCATCCGTCGTTGTCATAATCGCCCCAGACGCAGCCCATGCCCATGCCCGTGTCGCCGATTCCCGCCGCGGCGGTCACGTTCGTGAACGTGAAGTTCCCGTCGTTGCGCATGAGCACGTCCGCCGGCCCGTGCAGCGAGAAGTGCAGGTCGAGGTCGCCGTCGGAGTCGTAGTCCGCCGCGGTCACGCTCGAAGGCATCGAGAGCGTGGGCAGCCCCGAGCCCGCGGAGCGGCTCGTGAAGTGCCCGGTGCCGTCGTTCTCGAACAGCCCGATCACGCCGCCCGGAGCCCCGGTCGCGACGAGGTCCGCGTCGCCATCACCATCGAGATCGACCAGCGCGACGCCCGTGCCGAACTGCACCTGGTCCTCGGTAATCAGATAGCTCACGCCCCGCGCGAGGCATTCCTCCGTGTATGAGCCCACCTGAGCCGCCGCGTGCCCGCCGAGGGCCACGCCGCCAGCGACCGCCATCAACGCCCTTCCACCCACGAGACGCGCGAACATCGCAACCCCTCCTCCACGAGTGTGGGGACGGAGCCGATGCGCCGCAGTGGTTCGCTATGGATGAGGGCAACGAAAGAGAGCACCCACGGGCACCGACTCGACCCGATCGAATTGGGGTGCCGACGCCGGCGCGGCGGACCGCCCGGGCTCCCAATGTACCACAACCAGAACCCGGTTCAAGACCGTTGGCTCCGGGTGCTCCGCTTGGCCCGATCTGGACGCGCCCGAAGCTGGACGTGCCCGAAGCCGGACGCGGCGTTCTCGCGCGCTCAGCCCCGCGGGCCCGCCGCGCGAACCTCGGGCGACATCTCGAACTGCTGGTCGTTCGTCCGGAACTTCGCCGCGAGCTCCTTCGCCTTCGCCTTGTACGACGCCGCGTCCTTCCACGTCGCCTCGGGGTGCAGCACGCCCGCGGGCACGCCGTCGACGTGCCGCGGGATCCACAGCCCGAAGATCGAGTCCTGGTCGAACGTCTCGCGGGCGAGCGTCCCGCGCAGGATCGAGCTCACCATCGCCCGCGTGAATCGGAGGTCGAACCGCTTGCCCACGCCGTACGGGCCGCCCGTCCACCCCGTGTTGAGGAGCCAGACGTTGACGCGGTACTTCTCGATCCGCTCCGCGAGCATGCGGGCGTACTCCATCGGCGAGCGCGGCAGGAACGGCCCGCCGAAGCAGGGCGAGAAGTTGGGCTGGGGCTCGGTCACGCCCGCCTCGGTCCCCGCGAGCTTCGAGGTGTACCCGTTGATGAAGTAGTACATCGCCTGCTCGGGCGTCAGCTTCGACACGGGCGGGATCACGCCGAACGCGTCCGCCGTCAGGAAGATCACGTTCTTCGGATGCACCCCGACGGACGGGATCACCGCGTCGGGGATGAAGTCCACCGGGTACGTCACGCGCGTGTTCTCGGTGATCGAGACGTCGTCGTAGTCCGGCTCGCGCGTCGCGTCACGCAGCGTCACGTTCTCCAGCACCGACCCGAAGCGGATCGCGTTCCAGATCTGCGGCTCGCCCTCCTCGGACAGGCGGATGCACTTGGCGTAGCAGCCGCCCTCGAAGTTGAACACGCCGTTCGGGCCCCAGCCGTGCTCATCGTCGCCGATCAGTGCGCGATCGGGGTCCGCGCTGAGCGTGGTCTTGCCCGTGCCGGACAGCCCGAAGAACAGCGCGACGTTCGACGGGTCGTTCTTCGCGACGTTCGCCGAGCAGTGCATCGGGAACACGCCCTGCTCGGGCATGTCGAAGTTCATCGCGTAGAAGATGCTCTTCTTGATCTCGCCCGCGTACTCCGTGCCCAGGATCACGACCGTCTTGCGCGTCAGCGACTGCGCGATCATGATCGGCGAGCTCACGCCCAGCTCGCGCTGCTCCTCCGCGGTCAGGCGCCGCCGCCCCGCGTTGATGATCGTCCAGTCGTGTTTCCACTTCGCGTTCGGGCCGGCCGCGCGCGAGCCCTGCGGGATGAACAGCGTCCGCGCGAACAGCGCGTGCCACGCCTGCTCCGTCACCACGCGCACGCCGAGGCGGTGCGACGTGTCCGCGCCCGCGAAGCCCTCGAACGTGTAGAGCTTGGGCTGCGTGTTCAGGTGCGTCGACGCGATCTCGAGCACGCGGTCGAAGTTCACGCTCGTGATCGGGCGGTTCACCTTGCCCCACCAGATCTTGTTGTGGATCTCGGGCGTGTCCTCGAGGTGCTTGTCGTTGGGCGAACGACCCGTGCGGTCGCCCGTCATGCACACGAGCGCGCCGTTGCTCGCCAGACGCCCCTCGCCCGCCACGATCGCCCGCTCGATCAACTCCGCCGGCGGAAGGTTCGACATCACCCGGTTCGAGCTCAGGTCGATCGTGGGACGCGACATCGTGGTCATGGCTGGGCCTCCTCCCCCGCAGGGAACGGGCTCGTACCCTAGCCCCCACGCCCTGCCCCGCTCCACGCCCGCCCCGTGAGAACTTCCCCCGAGCCCCCGCCCCGTCCGTGCCCCATCGGCCAGCGGCTTGCGTTCCCGCCCGTGCGACCTAGCATTGCCCCTGCCCGGACGACCGCCCCCGCGATCGTCCGCGGATGGTGGCCGTAGCTCAGTTGGCAGAGCGCCAGGTTGTGGTCCTGGACGTCGCGGGTTCGAGTCCCGTCGGTCACCCTTCTCGCCCCGAGGCCCATCAGCCCGCGGGGACGCTTACTTCGCGTCCCCCGCGGCAGCCGAGCCCGAAGCGCCCAGGGCCCGCAGGATCTCCACCTCGATCGCCTTCAGCGGCTTGATCGATTCCTCCACGCTCATCGTCTGCGCCAGGTTCGTCGCGGCCTCATCGGCCAGCGCGGCCAAGTTCGGCAGCCCCACCGCCGGCGCGCTCCCGCGCAGGCCAAGGCAGATCGAGCGGGTCGCCATCGCGTCCTCTTCCTTCATCGCCGTCTGGAGCTGCTCAAGGATCTCACGCAGGTCCTCTGTCACGTCCCGCGCTGGCGGCCCGCCCGCCGGAACGCGGGCCTTGCCCGGCTCCGACGCCTTCATCTCCACCTTGTTGGGCGTCAGCAGGAACTCGCCCAGCGCACGCAGCAGCGTGTCCTGCGTGAGCGGCTTGGTCAGGAACGCGTTCGCCTCCGCCGCCGTCAGACGCTGGCGGGTCATCAGGCTCGCATCACTCGTCACGACGATCACCGGCGTGCGGATGCCCTCGCTCCGCAGACGCTCGATGATGTCCGCGGCGTTCCCGTCCTGCAGGTTGTAATCGCAGAGCAGGACGTCCGCGCCCTCACGCGCGAGGCGGAGCCCGTCCTCCGTCGACGCCGCCTCACGGATCCGCAGACGCGTGTCACGCAGGAAGTGACGCACGATCTTCTGATCGAGCTTCGAGTCCTCGACGTACACCAGCGTGCCCTCGAGGGTGTCCGGATCCACCGACTCGAGCGAGAACCGGTAGTCGAACGGATCGATCAGCAGGAAGTCCTCCGTCCGGAGCTGCTCCTTGAACTTGATCCCGATCTCGTGGATGCTCCCCATCCGGTGCTGGCAGCGGACCACCTCGCCCTCCACCTGCACCGCGCCCGCGCCGCGCTTCGGGATCACCGTCAGCACTTCTGTCCCCAGGTGCAGGAACGCCGCGTGCAGCACGCTCATCCCGCCCCGCGAGATGTTCCGGCACGCGACCTTGATCCACGTCTCCGTGCCGTCCGGCTGCACGATCTTCAGCGGGATCGCCTCGTACCGGAAGTCCCAGCGCACGAAGCCCCGCCTCGGGTGGCTCCCCCCTCCGTGCGAGTCCATCTGGTCGAACAGCTTGTCCAGTTGCTCCGCGTGCAGGCCCACCGTGTTGGGGCGTCCTCCCCCCGTCGTCAGCCTCTGCGTGCGGGTCGCGGCGGAACCCGAGGGGTTGCTCGGCGTGGGCTTGGGCATGGCGTGCTCCGGAGTGGCACCATCCGCGCAAACAGCGCGGCGATCCTGAACTCTCGGAACGAATGTGCCCCGTGTTGATGCGATTCGGACGCACGGAGCACCGATCGCTCTCGCGGGCGGTCCCAGCCGGAATCGCCCGCAAGGTCCGACGTTCCGCGTCCGAGAACCGGAGCTGAACGCTTACACGTCGAGGTTCTTCACCTCGAGCGCGTGCTCCTCGATGAACCGGCGCCGCGGCTCGACCTCCTCGCCCATCAGCGTGGAGAACAGGTAGTCCGCCTCGCCCGCCATGTCCCACGTCACGCGCAGCAGCGTGCGCCGGGCCGGGTCCATCGTGGTGTCCCACAACTGCTCGGCGTCCATCTCGCCCAGGCCCTTGAAGCGTTTGACCTCCATGCCGCGCCGCCCGATCTCGTGCAGCCCCGCCATGATGTCGAACACGCCGAACGCCTCGACGACGCGTGCGTCCGCCTCGCGCGCCGTTGATTCCTCGCCCGGAGCCTCGTCGTCGTCATCACGCGCGGCGCGGGCGCCGCTGGTGCGACCGACCTTCTCCGTGACCCACGCCCAGGGCGACGCCAGACGCTCGCCCGCGACGCTCTCCTCGCTCCGGCGCGCGTGGTCCCGCGTCAGCGTGTCGAGGCGCAGCACGCCCAGCGACGCGAGTTCTTCGAAGATCTTCTCGATCTCGCGGTTCTCGTGCAGTTCGCGCATCGTCGCCAATGGGCCGCTCGCGGTTCCGTTGGGCGTGCCATTGGTAGTCCCGTTCGTCGAGCCTTCGGCGTGCTCGCTCGCGAGGCGCGCCCCGGCCCGCCCGATCACCTCGAGCGCCTCTTCCTCGCCCCACGCCCAGGCCTCGCCCACGATGGGGCCCGACTCGCCCACGCCGCGCCACGACACGCGATGCGTCGGCAGGCGTCCGCGCTCGTCACGTGCCGCGAGCAGCTCGCCGAAGCGCGCCCCGCGCCGCTCCGCGATGCCCGCGAGCTCCTCCAGGCGCGTGAGCAGGTGCACCGCGCGCCGGAGCTCGTTGCCCTCCAGCACGCGGGCTACCTCGCGCGTCGGCTCGCCCTCCGCGTCCCGCGTGCGCACCTCAAGCCGCGTGCCCTCGAGCCCGAGGTCCGTCAGCGAGTCGCGCAGCACCTTCTCGTTGAGCACGTACCGGCTCTTCTTCCCGCGCAGGATCTGATACAGCGGGGGCTGCGCGCAGTACACATGCCCCTTCTTGATCAGATCGGACATCTGACGGAAGAAGAACGTCAGCAGCAGCGTGCGGATGTGGCTTCCGTCCACGTCCGCGTCGGTCATGATGATGATCTTGCCATAACGCAGGCGAGAGATGTCGAGCTCCGCACCGATGCCGCAGCGCAGCGCCGCGATCATCGTCCGGATCTCCTCGAAGCCCAGCACCTTGTCGATCCGCGCCTTCTCGACGTTCAGGATCTTGCCCTTGAGCGGCAGGATCGCCTGCGTCTCGACGTCGCGACCCTGCGTCGCGCTCCCGCCCGCGCTGTCGCCCTCGACCAGGTACAGCTCGCTCTTGTCCACGTCCCGCGTCTTGCAGTCCCGCAACTTGTGCGGCATCGAGCCCGAATCGAGCGCCGTCTTGCGACGCGTCAGCTCGCGGGCCTTCCGCGCCGCCTCCCGCGCCTGCGCCGCGATGATGCCCTTCTGGCACAGGCGTTTCGCGTCCGCCGGGTGCTCCTCCATCCACGTGTCGAGCGCCTCGCCCACCGCCTGCGAGACGACCTGCTCGATCTCCGGGTTGAGCAGTTTTTCCTTGGGCTGGTTGTTGAACGCGGGGTTCGGGAGCTTCACGCTGATGATCGCGATCAGCCCCTCGCGAAGGTCCTCGCCCGTCGGCACCGGGTCCTTCTCGCGGATGATCCCCGCCTTGCGCGCGTAGCCGTTGAGCGTCCGCGTGAGCGCGACCTTGAAGCCCTGCCCGTGCGTGCCGCCATCAACGTTGTTGATGTTGTTCGCAAACGTCAGCAGCGTCTCGTTGTACCCGTCGTGGTACTGCAGCGCCACCTCGACGACCGTGCTCTCCGCCTCGTTCTCGCGGCGCAGGTACACGGGCGGGCACATCGCGTTCTTGCCCGACATCAGGTGCTGCACATACTCCAGCAGCCCGTTCTCGGCCTTGAACGTCTCACGCCGGGTCTTGCCGTCGGCGCCCACGCGCTCGTCCGCCAGGATGATCGTCACGCCCGGGTTCAGGTACGCCAGCTCGCGCAGACGCGTCGACAGCGTCTGGAAGCTGAAGTCGACGTCGGGGAAGATCGTCGGGTCGGGCTTGAACGTCACGCTCGTCCCGCGCCGGCGCGGGCTGCCCGAAGGGATCGCGCCCACCTCGTGCAGCGTCTCGGTCACGCGCCCCCGCTCGAACCCGATCCGCATGATCTTGCCGTCGCGGAGCACCTCGCAGTCGAGCCATTCCGACAGCGCGTTCACGCACGACACGCCCACCCCGTGCAGCCCGCCCGAGACCTTGTACGCGCTGCCTTCCTGGCCGAACTTGCCGCCCGCGTGCAGCACCGTCAGCACGACCTCGACCGCCGGCTTCCCGCTGAGTTGCTTGTTCTCGTGCTTGATCGGGTCCGTCGGGATGCCGCGACCGTCGTCCGTCACGCAGCACGACCCGTCCGGCTGGATCGTCACCGTCACGTGCGTCGCGTGCCCGGCCATCGCCTCGTCGATCGAGTTGTCGACCACCTCGTACACCAGATGGTGCAGCGCGTTGATGCCCGTGCCGCCGATGTACATGCCCGGGCGCTTGCGGACCGCCTCGAGCCCCTCAAGCACGCTGATCTGTTCCGCGCCGTACGCGCCCCCGGAGCCCGCGCCCGAACCAGCACCGGAAGACGCCGCGGGCGGACGCGCCGCGCCCACCTCGACCTCTACGGATCCCGCCTCGCTCTGCGATGCCGCCTGCGTCAAGCACAACGCTCCAGGCTCGCGATCGGGGCTCTCAACGCGGCCCCGCGAAGGGCCGGTTCGCCCCGATTTTCGCGGCAGGAATCATAGGCGAGAACCGCCGCGCACGCCCGGTCGCGGACCCCCTCATTCACCCCGATTCCCAACGCCCGCCCAGGCCCGAATCCGCCGCCCCTTACGGCATGATCCGCACCCGGCTGATCCCCTCGCTCAGCACCTCGTACACCACCTGCACGTCATCGTTCCCGAGACGCACACAGCCCATCGACATCTCGCGTCCGATGCTCTGCGGCTCGATCGTCCCGTGGATGCCATAGCCCAGGTGCACCGCGCTGTCGCCGATCCCGTCGATCCCGAGCCAGCGCTCCCCGATGGGGTTCTTGGGATCGTCCGCCGAGAACCGCTCGCCCGTCCGCGGGTTCGCCCACGCGGGGTTCACGAGCTTGCTGTCCGGGCGCACGACGAACTCGCCTGTGGGCGTGCCGCCGCTCTCGCCGAGGCCCACGTCGAAGCTCGTGATGTAGAGCCACTCGCCCTCCCGATCGGGCGGGCCCACGTACAGGTCGAGGCGGTACAGGTGCTTCGTCACCACCGCATGGAACGGCCCGCGCACCAGCTTCAGCCGCTGGTCCACGCGGATGCGCGACGGGTCGCTGATGCGATTGACCCGCTGAATGAACCGCCAGTCGATCGAGAGATCGTTCCGCGACGCGATCCGCGCGAGGCTGTCCCCGGGCTTCACGCGATACTCCACCACCAGCGGATCGCCCGGCAGGATCTTGGGCCCGAACACGAGGTCCGCGTTGATCGCGCTCAGTCGGTCCATGATCTGCATGCGGTCCATGTCGCCCAGCGACGGATCGTGCATCGCCTGCCACAGCAGCTCGCGCGCCTCGAGCGGGCGGTTCTCGTTGATCCGCCGGTCCGCCTCGCCCACCAGCGCCATCGTTCCGCGCGAGGCCTCGCGCACCACCGGCTGCTGCGCCCGTGGCTCCGCCTGCGCGGGCGTCACGGGCGATTCGCCCGCTGAGGCCCCCGTCGGTCCGTCCGGGCTCGTGGGCTCGCTCTCCATCCGGCGTACCACGTCGTCCAGGACCTGGCCCTGCGCCGGGTCGGGCTCGCGCGTCGCGGGTGTTGTCACGGGGCCCGCGCCGCCGTCACTCGCGAGCAGAGGCCCGCCCGCGTCGCGGATCGTGGGCTCGTTGTTCGCGACGAGGCTGCCGCTCGCGCCCTCCTGGGCCCCGCCCGAGTCGAACCACGCCCACGCGCCCACCGCGCCCGCGACGACCACCGCCGCGACGATCAGCCCCAGCGGCGCGCGCCGGCGCTGGCTCCGCGTCACGTACGACTGCCTCGTTCCACCCCGTGCCGACTGCGAGGGAAGTGCCATCGCCCTGTGCTCCATCACGCCGCATCGCGCATAAATCGCGCGACTCACCCAGCGGGCGCATCACCGCCCCGGCCCAACTCGCCGGAAGCGCGCACGCCCCGTCCGTCATTCCATCGACCGACCCGTCACCCTATCCGGAATCGCAGCACCCCGCCGGGGGTCGCGAGCGCGTCGACGCGCACGTCGTGCGCCGCGCCGGGGACGCGCTCGTTTTCTCCCATGATCTGGGGATCGAACGCGATCCCGCACACCAGCCGGTCCGCCCCCGCGTCCGCCGCGTCCCACGCCGCGAGGACCTCGTCGAGGAACCGGTCGTAGAACCCCCCGCCCCGCCCGAGGCGTCCGCCGTCCCGGTCGAACGCCACCCCGGGCACGACGACGAGGTCGAGCTCTTCCAGCGGCGCCCGCGGCGCGTCCGACGCCGGCTCGAGGATCCCGTGCCGGTGCATCGCGAGGTTCCGCTCCATGACCTCGCCGATGCGCATGCCGTCGCTTCCGGCGTCCAGCGCGGCCCGGCGTTCGTCCTCGCGCAGCACCACCTCCGCCGGGCGCATCGTCCGCGCGTCCCAGTCGATCCGCGGCAGGCACGCGCGCTTGCCCGCCCGCATCGCCGTGGTGAGCAGGGGCCACGCGTCGATCTCGGGCGCGATCGGCGCGAAGAGCATGACCGTCCGCGCGCGCACGAACGCGTCACTCGACGCCAGGTGCTCACACGCCGCGCGTGACTGCTCGGCCCG
The DNA here is from genome assembly GCA_034004365.1 of Phycisphaerales bacterium. GTDB lineage: Bacteria > Planctomycetota > Phycisphaerae > Phycisphaerales > UBA1924 > JAVEWV01. The sequence continues at coordinate 144,515 of JAVEWV010000006.1, read as the reverse complement.
CTCGATGGGCGTCATCGCGCTCAGCGCGTCGCGCACCTTCGTGCGCAGGCCCCGCTTCGCGGATTCGATTCCGCCCGGTTCGCTCATCGCGTCACTCCTTGCACGCTCACTCCCGATTGCGCCGCAGTTGGCGCAGCCTGCGGATCGCCTCGAGCCGCTCCTTGAGCACCTTCTCCGCGCCGTACTCGCTCGGCTCGTAGTACGTCTTCTGCACGCCGAGGTAGTCCTGCCCCGTGATCGCGCCGGGCGCGTCGTGGCTGTACTCGTACACGCGTCCCGTGGCGCCGCCCGCGTCCTTCACGCGCACGCCGCCGGCGCGACCCGTCGACGGATCATTCACCGGCGGGCTGTTGGGATCGCGCAGCTCGATGGGGACGGGCAGCGTGCGTCCCTCGCGCACGTCGGCGAGCGCCGCGTCGATCGCGCGGTACGACGCGTTGCTCTTGGGCGCGAGCGCGAGATAGATCGCGCACTGCGACAGCGTGATCCGCGCCTCGGGCATGCCGATCCGCTCGCACAGCCCGTAGCACGCGTGCGCGATCATGATCGCCCGCGGGTCCGCGTTCCCGACGTCCTCGCTCGCCAATATCGCGAGCCGGCGTGCGATGAACAGCGGGTCCTCGCCGCCCTCGAGCATCCGCGCGATCCAGTACACCGCCGCGTCCGGATCGCTCCCGCGCACGCTCTTGATCATCGCGCTCGCCGAGTCATAATGCTCGTCGTCGGCGTATACCGCGGCCTTCTGCTGGATCGAATCCTCCGCGATCGCGCGATCGATCACGATCGCCCCCGCGCCATCGCGCCGCTGCGACTCGACCGCAACCTCCAGCGCCGTCAGCGCACGCCGCGCGTCGCCGTCGCACTTTGTCGCCCACACCCACAGCGCCTCGTCGCTCACGCGCATCGCGAGCCCGCCGTACCCGCGTTCGCTGTCCGCGATCGCACGCCGGAGCACCTCCACGACCTCCACCTCGCTCAGCGGTTCGAGGCGGAACAGCGTGCTCCGGCTCACCAGCGCCGCGTTGACCGCGAACAGCGGGTTCTCCGTCGTCGCGCCGATCAGCGTCACCACCCCGCGCTCGACGTCGGGTAGCAAAACGTCCTGCTGCGCCTTCGTGAAGCGGTGGATCTCGTCGAGGAACAGGATCGTCCGCGGCCCGCGGTGCATGAGGCGCAGGCGCGCCTCATCGATCAACTCGCGGATGCGCTTCACGCCCACGCTCGACGCGTTCTCACGCACGAACACCCGCTTCGTGTGCGCCGCGATCACCTCCGCGAGCGTCGTCTTGCCCGTGCCCGGCGGGCCGTGCAGGATGATGCTCGTCATCGCGTCCGCCAGCAGCATCCTGCGCAGCAGACGCCCCTCGCCCAGGATGTGCGACTGCCCCACGAACTCCGCGAGCGAACGCGGACGCATCCGCACCGCGAGCGGCTCGACCTTGCGGACCTGCTCATCCCGCCCGGACTTCCACAGGTCGTCCACCACGCGCGATGCTAGACGCGAGGCTCAGGGGTCGGTCGGCACTCCATGCGGACATGGGGTGCGGTCGGGGATCGCGCCTCGGCATTCCCGCCGATCTCTTCCTCGCAACTTCATTGGTACTCGCTAACATCGTCCGTGGCGGTCGCGCTGTCGCTCTCGGCATTGCTCGTCCTGATCGCGATCGCCGCGATCGCGCGATGGCTCTGCGACAATCCGCGCGGCGACCCCATCACCGGGCTCGTGTACCACCTCATCAGGTGGTACGTCCGCCGCTTCCACCGCGTCGAGTTCCAGGGGCTCGAGCACCTGCCCGCGATCGACCCCCCCGGCCCGCTCATCATCGCCGCCAACCACACCGCCGGGGTCGACCCGCTGCTCGTCCAGGCGGCGTGCTGGTTCGAGCCGAGGTGGCTCATGGCCCAGGACATGATGCTTCCCCGATTCAGGTGGATCTGGGAGTGGGTGGGCATGATCCCGATCCAGCGCGACGCCCGCGACCGCACCGCGATCCGCGCCGCCGTCGCCCATCTGCACGAGGGCGGCGTCATCGGCGTATTTCCAGAGGGCGGGCTGGAGCGGCCCGCGCGCCAGGTGCTGCCGTTCCAGCCGGGGGTGGGGGCGCTGGTCCGGCGTTCGGGGGCGCCGGTCATGCTGGCATGGATCGAGGGCACCCCGCAGGCCGACCCCGCCTGGGCCAGCCTGTGGCGGACGAGCCGCTCGCGGGTCCGGTTCCTCGCCCCCGTGATCTTCCCACGCACGATGTCGGCGGAAGAGATCGCGGCGGACCTCCGCCAGCGGCTGATCGAGGCCTCGGGCTGGCCCGCGAACGACGAGCCCCCGATAACCACGCCCGAGGGGTGCCCGGCTGCGTGAGGATCCCGCGAAGTTGGGGCGTTCCCATTGACCCGTGCGGGATTGCCCGTATTCTCTGCCCTGATGCGTCAGGTCCTTATGGCCAACCTCAACGTGAATTGCAATCGTCGCATGTGCGGCGGGGCAATGGCGTTGTGCTTGGTCGGGTAAGGACCCCAAACCAGCAAAGAACGCGAGCCCCGTCCCATGCCGGACGGGGCTCTTTGTTTGAGCACCCCGCCGGCCGAGACGGGCTCGCACCAGAAAGCGAGCCTCGAGATGTGCGGCATCCTTGCGATCCTTGAAACCCCGACCTCCCGCCTGCGAGCGCGGGTCCACGCGCGGCGCGCCTCGGGGCTGCTCGAACGCCTCACGCACCGCGGGCCCGACGGGCGCGGCACGCTCCAACTGGAACACGCCTGGCTCGGGCACCGGCGCCTCGCGATCATCGATCCGCAGGGCGGCAAGCAACCGCTCCGCCACGCGGGGGTCGCGAGCGTCGTCAACGGCGAGATCTTCAACCACGAGGCGCTCCGCGAGCGCTACGCGCTGCACGGGCTCCCGCACGTCGACAGCGCCGTCATCGCGCCGCTCTGGGCCCTGCGCGGGACGAGCATGTGCCGCGAGATCGACGGCGAGTTCGCGTTCGTGTGCGTCGATGAGCGGACGGGCGCGTGGATCGCGGCGCGGGACCACATGGGCATCTGCCCGCTGTACGTCGGCTGGCATCGCGACGGGACGATGTGGTTCGCATCGGAGATGAAGGCGCTCGTCGACGATTGCGAGCGGGTCGAGATCGTGCCGCCCGGGGGCGCGTGGCTCTGCGACGGGCACGGCGTGCGCCGCGTGCAGTGGTACCAGCCCGCGTGGGCGACCAAGCACGAGGACGGCGACGCCGCGCTGTTCGAGGCGTTCGATCCCGCGCAGGTGCGCGATCTCCTGATCGAGAGCGTGAACGAGCGGCTCATGTCCGACGTGCCCATGGGGCTCTTGCTCTCGGGCGGGCTGGACTCGTCGCTGATCGCGGCGATCGCGTCACGCCACGGTGACCACGGCGGGCGGTTCCACAGCTTCAGCATCGGGCTCGCGGGCGCGCCCGACCTGTCGCCCGCGCGCGAGGTCGCGGGCTTCGTCGGCACGATCCACCACGAGTTCCACTTCACGATCGAGGAAGCACTCGACGCGGTGCCGCTGGTCGTGCGGCATCTCGAGAGCTGGGAGCAGGTGCGCACCGCGGTGCCGACGTATTTGCTCGCGAAGCGGATCCGCTCGATGGGGTTCAAGAGCGTGCTGTCGGGCGAGGGTGCGGACGAGCTGTTCGGCGGGTATCTCTACTTCCACAAGGCGCCCAGTGCGCTCGAGATGCACGCCGAGCTGGTGCGCAAGGTCACGCGCCTGCACCTCTACGACGTGATGCGTGCGAACAAGGCGACGATGGCCGCGGGGCTCGAGGTGCGCGTGCCGTTCCTCGATCGCGGGTTCGTGGACCACGTCATGTCGATCGACCCGCGCCAGAAGATGATCGACCTCCGCCTGCGCGACGAGCAGGGGCACGCGATCATGGAGAAGTACATCCTCCGCAAGGCGTTCGACAACCCGCGCGATCCCTGGATTCCCGACTCCGTCCTGTGGCGTCAGAAGGAGCAGTTCTCCGACGGCGTGGGCTACGCGTGGGTCGACACGCTCCGCGACGTCGCCCTGAAGAAGCACGGCGACATCTTCGCGTCGCGCCACGAGCGCTGGGGCGAGGACGCGCCGACGACGCCCGAGCTGTGCTGGATGCGCTCGATCTTTGAGGAACAGTTCGCCGGCTCACGGGCCGCGGGGCCCAGCGCGTGCGCGACGGTGGCGCGTGGGCGCAGCGTCGCGTGCTCGACGCCCGAGGCGCTCGCGTGGGACCCGTCGTGGCAGGGCGGCGCGGGCGACATCTCGGGGCGGATGATCGCGGGCGTGCATGGCGTCACGGACAGCGCTCCGTCCGGTACGCCGGAGCCGAGCGTTCGGCGCGCGGGTTCAGAGGATTACGCCGCGGCGTGACGCGCGCGGGAGAGATTACTTCCGCTTGCGGACGCGGGGCTTCTTCGCGGGCGTTGCGGGCGCGATGGGCACCTCGTGCGTCGAGCTCTTGACGTCGTCGCTCGTTGCGGCGCCTCCGCGAGCGGAGCGCGCCGCGCGGGCGGCCTTCGCGGCTTCGAGACGCGCCTGCTCGATGCGGGCCGCCTCGCCGTGCGCGTACGCGACGATCGTCGGGCGATCGTGACGCACGACCAGCGACGCCTTGGCGGGCTGCCCGCCCTGCTCGTCGAAGATCACCAGCTCGTTGTCGCCATCATCGCGCATCCACGCGCTGGGCAGCAGGTACAGCTTCTGCCCGCCCTTGCTGCCGTCGAACTGCGCCCAGTAGCGGCACACGTTGCGATCGTTGAGGAAGATCTGTCCCTTGGTGAGCCCGCTCGCGTCGAGGTACGTCGGAGCGCGATCGCCGGGCGTCTGGAATCGCGTGCGCCACCACGTGGGCCCGTCGCCGCGGGCCTTGGTCGCGGGCTCGAAGCTCGCGGGGGAGGGCGGCTCCCACTTCGCGAACGCCCACGTCGCCTTCTCGGTGAGGCAGTTGGTCCCCTCGAGCAGGCGCACGCCCTTTGCAAGCTCGTGCAGCGCCTTCTCGGTGTCGGGCGAGCCGGGACCTTCTTCATCGAGCAGGGCGATCTGGATGACGTTGTTCCCGCGACGGAGCTTGTCCTCGTCGATCCGCACGCGGTCCCACGACCCGCGCCCCAGGAAGTGGATCGGCTCGTCGTTCAGGATCACGACGCCGCGGCGCACGAACGTCTCGATCAGCAGGATGATCGGCGTCTTCCGCCGGTGCTGGAGCTTCCACGTCAGGCGCGCGGGGTGCGTCGTGTCGCCCGCGCGCATCTCCCACAGCGGCGAGCGGAACTTCAGCGGCTCGATCGGATCGCCATGCTCGATCGTCGCGCGCCCGGCCTTGAGCGGGACGACATGCCACAGATGGTCCGCGAGGCCCTTCGCCTCGGCCATGTTCGCGCCCGAGACGTACCGACCCAGATTGTCCGCGAGCACGACCAGCGTCGCGTCGCCCTTGGGCAGCGCGAGCGTGAACTCACGCTGCGCGCCGGGCCCGAGACCGAAGATGCCCGCGCCCTCGCCGTTGGTGAACACGTGCAGGCGGTCGCCCCCGCGCGTGGGCATGACGTGCTGACGCTTCGCCGCGCTCGAGCGGAGCTGGATGCGATACCACCCATACCCGTAGGGCGAGCCGAGCGACGCGAGGTCGTCCGGGCCCTTGATGCTGGCGAAGCGGGGGCTCGAGCCATCGACGTACTCGCGCGCCGGGGCGCACTCCCAGGTCGTGAGCGTCGTTCGCCGCGACTTGCCCGCCTGAGGCGACGCGGCGCTGACGTGGTGCGCGTGCCCCGCCGCGTCGATCTTCCACACGAGCTTGCGCCCCGCGATCGGGACGGGCTCGCCGGCGGGCGTGAGGAACGCGGCGCCGATGACGATCTGTTCGTCGGTGATGTACGTCAGGTCCGCGAGGGCCTCGTTCACAACGACGAGCGTGACACCCTCGAGCTCGGTGATGAGCGGCTCATCGCCCCGCGGGACCTCGACCTCGACGGGCGAGCCGTTGATCGCGATCATGCCGCGCGAACCCGCGGGCCCGAAGCAGAGCAGCGACTTGCCAATGCACGCGATCGCGGGCAGGCTGGAGTACGTGAGGCGTGCGTAGCCCGTGAGGTGCGCATCGAAGAGCACCCACGACACGCCCGACGCGCCGACGGGCGTCGAGAGCGCGACGCCCTCGGGCAGCAGCAGGCTCACGCTCTCGCCCGGGCGACCGAACACGAACGCCACGCCGCCCTGCGTGCCCGTGACGTGCGCGACCGACACGCCCGGCCCCTCCGGGTCGAGCATGACAGGGCGATGCGCGGGGTCGAGGTGCGAGAAGACGCGCGTGAAGCGCGACGCGAACGTGCACAGGCGACGCACGTGATGGAACGAAGCGCTGGGCACGCCCGCCTCGTCGAGCGGCGCGCCGCGATCGTGCGTCGCCGCGGCCCACGCGGCCTCGTGGTCCGTCAGACGCCCGCCCCAGAATCCGAAGGTCGTCCCACCGTGGAACGGATCGAGGTTGAACTGCCCGCCGCCCGCGAGCACCTGCGCGAGCTTGCGCACCGTGCCGCCCGGGGTGGGCTCGTCGGGCTCCTTCGCGTCCCAGGTCCGGACCGGCGCCGGGGGCAGGCTCGCGACGAAGCGCGGGTGGTCGGGCGTGACCTGCCCGAGCTGGCGGACCACGCCCAGCATGTCGTCCGACCCGGCCCAGGCGTCGACCTCGCCCTCCACGCTCGTCCACAGGTTGTTCGTGTTGATGACCGGGACGCTCAGGCCCGACTCGCGGATGTACCGGTGCAGCTCGCCCAGGTACGCCGTCGCGGCCTGGTCGTCGCCGCAGGTCCAGTTCGCCTCGTTCTGCACCGCGATGATGGGCCCGCCGCGCGGGCTGGTGGCCTGCAGGTCGCGGACCTGCCCGGCGACCGCGGTGATGAAACGGCTGCACGCCTCGAGGTAGGCCTGGTTGGGCCCACGCAGGGCGTTGCCCACACTCTGGGAGAGCCAGGCGGGCAGGCCGCCCAGGTCCCACGCCGCGCCGACGTACGGTCCGACGTGCAGGATGCAGCGCATGCCGGCCCGCCCGATCAGCTCGACAAAGTGGCGCAAGTCCAGATGTTCATCGAACTTATAGCTGCCTGGCCTGGACTCGTGCAGGTTCCAGAACACCGGGGTCACGATGGTGTTCACGCCGGCGAGCTTCGCCGCATGGATCCGGTCGGGCCATGCGCGGCTCGGGACGCGGGCGTAATGGATGCTCCCGCAGACGAGCCAGAGGCGCCGCCCATCGAGCATGAAGCTGCGACCGTCATAGGTAATCGACGGCATCGAGGAAGGCTCCCGTGAGCGCACAGAAAACCCCGATTGACAGGGGGTTATGTGCGGGGCGGCATGGGCCGCGATGCGTCCGGCGTGCTTCGTGAACGGTCCGTGTCCCCACCAGTTCAGCCGTCGAACCGGCAGCACGCCGGGGAGGGCCTCAACGTTAGGAGGCAACTCCAATACTTGCAACGCGAGGCGTCGGGACGGGTATGCTCCGCCGCCGATCCGGAACCCCCGACACGCCGCGGAGCGGGCCGCAGCGGGTTCCGGCGAGCGTTCACTCGGGCTTTGTCAGGGGATATTGGAAGTTGGACGTTTCGTCACCCCGAGTGCGCATCCGTTGGACGACGCTCGCCCTTGTCCTTGCGGCGGGCGGGCTGACCGCCTGTTCCGGTGGGATGTCCGAGATCGACCGTGATCTGCAGAAGGCCTTGGACAAGTCCAGCGGCAGGCTTGGCGAGCAGGCCACGGCCCCGCAGCGGTCGTTCATGAACGAGGCCGGTGGAGATCGCTCCGCCCGCGACGCGGAACGCCCCGGCACGTTCAACCCCGCGACCAGCGAGCTGCGATACACCCCGGCCGCGGAGGACCGCGACGTCGCGGCCCGGCTCGACCGGTTCGCCTCCGCGGCGGTGGGGGCCCCGACCGAGGGCGGGCCCATGGACCAGGGCGACGCGGCAGGCTGGGGCCCCGCGATCACCATCGACCTGACCGGCGCGCTGCGGATGAGCCAGCACACCGGGCGCGAGTTCCTCACCGCCCAGGAGTCCTACCTCCTCGCCGCGATCCGCCTGCTGCAGGAGCGGCACCGCTGGGGCCCGCGCCTGTTCAACGACACGACGGTCTCGCTCGTGGGCAGCGGCACCGACGGTGCGTACGACAACGCGGTGCGGCTGGTCAACGACCTGCGCGCGACGCAGCGTCTGCCCTACGGCGGCGAGGTCGAGGCGCGATGGCTCTACAACGCGAGCGAGAACCTCCGCTCGAGCGTGACCGACCAGTACGAGCAGTCTTCGGCGATCGTGCTGAGCGGGAACGTGCCGCTGCTGCGCGGCGCGGGCACCGTGGCGCGCGAGGACATCATCTCGGCGGAGCGCGAGCTGGTCTACGCGGCGCGGGAGTTCGAGCGCTTCCGGCGCGAGTACTTCGTGAGCATCGCGAACGAGTACTTCCGCCTGCTCCAGCAGCAGGCGTCGATCGAGAACCTGCGTCGCCAGCTCGAGAGCCTGCTGCGGCTTGAAGAGCAGACCGCGGCAGAAGTGGACGCGGGGCGCAAGGCGGCGTTCCAGCAGAACCTCGCGACGAACGACGTGCTCGAGGCGCAGGCCTCGCTCGCGGGTGCGCGGGAGACGTACATCGCGCAGCTCGATCGCTTCAAGGTGCGCCTGGGGATGGACACGTCGTCGCCCGTTGTGGTCGGGCCCCTGGAGCTGACGCTGCCCGATCCGCAGTCGACGCCGCTGGAGGCGTCGCAGGCGGCGCTGCGATATCGATTGGATTTGCAGAACCAGCGTGATCGTCTGGACGATTCACGCCGCGCGGTGGACAACGCGCGGAACGACCTGCTGCCCGGGCTGGACGTCCAGGGGTCGGTGTCGATGCCCACCGAGCCCGACGCGCGCGAGGGTGGGCTGGGCTACAGCCCGGAGGATTTGATCTACAGCATCGGCGCAACGCTGAGCCTCCCGCTGGATCGGCGGATCGAGAAGCTCTCGCTGCGTCAGGCGTCGATCCGTCTGGAGCAGCAGGCCCGCTCGCTCGAGCAGTTCATCGACAACGTGATCGTGGAATCGCGCGCGTCGGTGCGCGCGGTCGAGCTGGCGCGGTTCCAGCTCCGCCTGGCCGAGCAGCAGATCCAGATCACGCTCCGCCGACAGGAAGAACAGCTCATCAAGGCGGACGAGATCGACACGCAGACGCGACTCGACACGGAGAACGCGCTGCTCCGCGCCCGCAATCGGCGCGACCAGGCGCTCACCGACCTGCGCGGCGCGATCCTCGACTATCTCCTGACGACGGACCAGCTCCGCGTGGGCGTCGAGGGGATCCTCGAACGCCTCCCGGGCATGGACCCCGCGCCCGCGGAGGACACGGACCTGATCGATCCGCCCGAGACGCCCGGGCCGGCGCCGGCGGACGTGGTCGCCGAGCCGCTGCCCGATGATGGCGGCGCGGGCCCGGCTGGCGCTGACCCCGAGTAGTTCACGCCCCGAGCGAGTCATGTGCACACGGGCTCGAGGCGCACCTCGCTCGGGTGCAGCCACTCCTCGCGCGTCATCGCGTACATCACGTGGTCGGCGTACACGCCGTTGATCTCGAGGTAGCGCAGCGCGAGGCCTTCGCGCCGGAGCCCGAGTTTTTCAGCGACGCGCAGGCTCGCGGCGTTGGTGGGCATGATGTTCGCCTGCACCCGGTGCAGCCCGAGCCCGAGCGGGGGATCGGTAAGCGCGAGCGCGATCAGCGCACGGACCGCCTCGGGCGCATAGCCCAGGCCCAGCGCGTCGGCGCTGGTGCGCCAGCCGACATACGCGTTCTGGAACGGGCCGCGGACGATCTCATTGAGCGAGACCATCGCGACGAGGCGTCCGGTGGCGCGCTCGAACGCGGCGCGCCTGACGCGCGTGCCGAGGCGCTCTTCCTCGTCCGCGAAGCGGGTCGACTTCTCGAACAGCTCCTCGTTCGACATCGCCATCATCATGCGCGGCGACCAGGAGTCATAGAGCGGGCGGCTCAGCTCGTGCGTGCGCATGAACTCCGCGCGGTCGGACTCAAGGAGTGGACGGAGGACGAGGCGTGGCGTGTGCGCGAGGGTGCGCGCGGTCGGCGCACCCTGAGCATCGCGTCCGGGCGTCAATCCGCGGGCTCCGCGTCTCGCGTCGTGTCGGGCGCTATGGGGACGTCGCGCGGGCCTCGCGACCACAACTCGTGGAGCATCCATGTCGATCCGCTCGCGAGGTAGGTCCGCTCGTCGCCGCGGCGCGCGAAGCCCAGCCGTCGGGCGAGGCGCACGCTCGCCTGGTTGTCCGGCACGATCCCGCACGAGAGGCGGTGCAGCCCGAGCCCGCGCGGCAGCGGCGCGAAGGCGTGGTCGATGAGCGCTCGCGCCGCCTCGCTCGCGTACCCGCGCGAGCAGAGATCGGTCCGCACCCACCAGTTCACGTCCGCGCCCCATTCGAGCCCGCGGGAGATCGCGTTGATGTTGAACTGCCCGGCGATCGCGCCCGCGGCGGGCGAGGCGTCGTCGAGGATCGCGACACGCCGCCAGCACGTGCGCGCTCGCTCCCCGTCGCGGCAGAGGCGGACCTGGCGATCGAACAGGCGATCGTCGGTCTCCCCCTCCAGGTGCAGGGGCATCCAGCGATCGAGCTCCGCGCGCGAGGCGCGGAGGGCGTCGAGGTATCGCTCGCGGTCGGAATCCAGCATCGGGCGGAGCAGGAGACGCGGGGTGCGGATCGAGCCGGGGACGACCGCGCTCAGGCGGAGCGGATGGGCGGGGAGGGGCACGGCGAGCCGCGACGGTTCGACACGGGCGACCTCGGCGGGGGCCGGATCGGGTCGTGCCGGGGTGGGTCTTGCCTGGGCGAGCCGGGCGCGGCGGGCGTGCATCGTGCGCTCCACGTGCGCGGGCGCATGCCCGCGGCGTCTCGGGAGCATCGGCCCGTGCGGCGTCCGGAGCACAGAACCGGCCCGTTCGGGACGGCGTGCTTATGGGACGTTGCGGGCCGATCGGCGTGTGATCAGGGCTCGAGCTGCTGGATGCGCAGCTCCGCGGTCGCGGCCCGATCAAGGCGGCTGAGCTCGCTGGCGAGGCGGGCGCGGAGCGCATCGAGGCGTGCTCGTTCGTCCAGGATCGTTCGGAGCTCGTCCTGATCGGGCGACGCCTTCCGCGCCTGCTCGAGGTGCATGACCCGCATGTTCACGTCGTTCAAGAGCATGCTGAGATCGGCGCGACGGCGCAGCGTCTCGGGATCGGACGCGCGGAGGAAGGGCTGGCCCTGCTGCTCGTTCATCGCGAGCTGCCACGTATCGGCGCCGGCGAGCAGGTCGAGGCGGTCGGACCCGTCGCGGGCGCGCCCGCCCGGGAGGACCGCGGGCGCCGCGAGACGCTCGAGCGCGACGCGGAGCTGCTGCGTGCGAGCGTCGCTCTGCGACGCGCCATCGCCGGGGGCGATCCAGTCGGCGTCGTTGAGCCCCGTCGAGATGACGCGTTGCTCCGAGGGCGCGGGCCAGCGGGAGGTGCGCAGGCGGAAGGCTCGCTCGAGGTAGTACGACATTTCGGGCAGAGCCCCCTGCCCAAGGGCCGTCTGATCGCCGAGGCGCACGCGGGTTTCGACGATTTCGCCGTCGCGTTCGACGATGACGCTCATCTCGTCGCCCGGGGCGTGCGAGAGGATGGCGGCGCGGACGTCGTCGGACTGGATGATCTGGACCCCATCGACGTCGATGATGCGGTCTCCGGCGCGGAGCTTGGTGCGCGCGTCGAACCCGTCCTTGACCTCGGAGATCACAAGCCCGGGCACCTCGCGGTCCTGATTGGCGTTCCACTGGATGCCGAGCGCGCCGCGGGGCGTTGTGCGGAAACGCTCGCGCGCAAGCATGGTCAGTCGCACCCGCTGCTCGGGCGACAGGTCGGGTGTGATCAGCGACTCGATCTGATCGAACGTCACGCCAAGCTCGGGGTCGAGCAGGTCGTTCATCGCCCGCTCACGCACGGCGAGCTCCGGCGCGTCGAGCAGCGGCACCATCGCGGCGATCCGCGGCGGGACCTCGGCGCGCACGACATCGCACGCGAGCGCGATGCCCAGCGTCGTCGCGAGCAGGGTTGGCGCAATGCGCTGCATCGACGCATCCTCCGGCGAGGGGCGACGCCCCGCACGGGACGCCCTGCACAGATTGTGGGGTGCGGAGCGGTCGGGGTCAACGCTGGTGATCGGACCCGGCGTTCTCGAGCAGCCACAGGGCCTTGCGGGCCAGGGCGAGCGCGAGCGGGCGGGCCCCCCCGCGGGGGGAGGGCGCGTCGGGCAGGCCCGAGGCCTCGATCAGGATCGAGCGGGCCATGAGCGGGCGGAGCGCGGCACGCTCCGGGCCTGTCAGCGGGACGCCGCGGGCGGAGGCGTAGGTGAGGACGAGCGCGTCGAGCACGCGCATGTTCGGCTCGGCGGGCCATGTCTCCGGTGGGGCGTCGGGAGCGTCGGTCGAGGTCCCGCTACCGCCCTCACTCCGTGGGGGGGCGGACTGCAGGGACCAGTGCGACGCGGCCTGCGCGAGCTCTTCAACGTGCGGACCGCGGCGCACGTTCGCGAAGTCGAGGATGGCGGTCACACGGACGGCACCGCTCGCGCGCTCGGCGAGCAGGTTGCCCGGGTGTGCATCTCCGTGCAGGACGCCGGAGGGGCACGTCGCGAGCGAGTCGATCGCGTGGGCCGTTGCGTCGAGCGCGACGCGGAGCTGGCGAACGCTCTCCGATCCGAGGCGCGGTTCGAGCGCGAGGAGCGCGTGCTCTGCGACCTCTCGCGAGGACAGACGCGAGTCGGGCAATCGCCACGCCTGATCGGTGCGCGAGAGCGCGGCGTGCAGGCGCGCGAGCGCCTCGCCCGCGGCGTGCGCGCCCGCCTCGTCGCGCGGGCAGGCTGACCCGGGCATGAATGAGGAGAGTTCGTACACGAAGCCGCCCACCACGAGCATCGACGAGCCGCTCCGGGTCGGGAAGAGCGGGGCGACCGGCGCGCCGTGGGCGCGTGCCGCGAGCTGGGCGGCGTGCGCTCCCGCAACGCGCGACGGATCGTCCTGCCCGTGCGTCCATCGCTTCAGGACGAACGACGCGTCGGGCGTTTCCACGAGGGCCTTGGGCGAGCGCTCGCTCCCGCGCGGGAGTTCGCGGACGCTGCGGAACGGGGGGACGTCGTAGCGAGACAGCACGACGCGGATCTCGTCGGGCGTGAAGCGCGCGCGGCGCGAGGCGTCGCCCGCGTCGATCTCCGCGGGCAGTGCGTCGAGTTCCGGCGCGTGCAGGGGGACCAGGGGTCGGACGTCGTCGCGGGTGGAGGGCACCTGCGGGCTCCCGGGGCGCGGTTCCGCGGCGTTATTCCGCGTTCGCCGCCTGCTCCTTGATTCGGTCGATCGCGCCCTTCACTTCGACGATGTGTCGCGAGATCTCGGCGTCGGGGCTCTTGCTGGCGATGGTGTTCGCCTCGCGGAGCATCTCCTGCGCGAGGAAATCGAGCGTGCGCCCCACGGGCCTCGGCTCGGCGTGCGAGAGCAGCTCCTCGAACTGGACCAGGTGCCCCGAGAGGCGCATGACCTCCTCGGCGATGTCGGTCCGTTCCGCGTACGCCGCGATCTCGCGGATGACGTCGACCGCGTCGACCCGCGCTCCCGCCGCTTCGAGCAGGGCGTCGATCCGCTGCTTGAGGCGTTTCTCGTAGTCCGACACCACGATCGGTGCGCGGACCGAGATGTGCGACAGGCGCTCGGCGATCGTGGCCTTGTGCGCGAGCAGCTCGGTGCGGAGGGCCTCACCCTCGCGGGCGCGCATCTCGATGAGCTTGTCGCACGCCTGGTTCGTGAGGCGGACGAGGATCCCACGCGCCCGCTGCAGGCGGTCCGCCTCGCCCTCGGGCGGCTGGAGCACGCCGGGGAGCGAGAGGAGCGACGCGATGTTGATGGCTCCCGCGTCGACGCCGGGCGTCGAGACGAGCTGCTCGATGTATCGCGCCAGCGCGCCCTGGTTGATGGAGTACGCCGCGGCGGCGGAGGAGACGCTGCACGACGCGACGAGCGTGACGGTTCCGCGGCTGAGGCGGTTGCGCAGGACGGTCTCCAGCTCGGCCTCGAGCGCCTGGAGCGCGTCGGGCAGGCGGATGACGGCCTTGAAGTACTTGTTGTTGAGGCTCTTGACCTCGGCGAAATAGTGCTCGCCGCCCTCCTGGGTCGAGGCGTCGCCGAATCCGGTCATGCTGCGAATCACGCGGTCCTCCGCTGCTCGTTCGTCGCGGCCCATCCCGCGCGGGGCGAGTCTAGCGGGCGGGAGCGAAGTGAATTACTCCGGCACGCTGCCCGGGAGCCCGCCATCGGGCGCAGGCTCGCCCGCGGGGGGCTGGCTCGGGGCGGGCTCGCTCGGGGCCTCGGCGCCGGGCTGGGACGTGCCGAGCTGTGTTGCGCCGGGCGCGTCCGTCGCGGGAGTGCCCTCGGGCGACGGGGGCGGCTGGTCGGCGGGGGCCTGGATCGCGGCGGGCTGGGCCGCGCCGGGTCGCATGGTCAGGTTGAGCCCGACGGCGAAGATGAGCCAGACGACGAACATGGCGATGGTGATGATGGTGAGCGCGTCGCCCGTCTTGGCGCCGAAGGCGGTCTGGCCCGAGCCCGCGCCCGAGCCGAACGCTCCGGAGAGCCCGCCGCCCTGCGGGCGCTGGATGAGGACGGTCAGGATGAGGATGACCCCGACCGCGACGAACAGCACGACCAGCAGCCCGACGACGAACGGCGGGATCTGGTACGCGAGGGTGGAGGGCAGGGCGAGGCTGATCGGGGGGGGCATCGAGTCCTCCGGCATGGTCGTCCCGGTCCCGGACGGGGTGGGTCAGGAGTTTAGGCGTGCGGGGGCTCGATTCGATGCGTGCGTGGGCCGATAGGTCGGCGGGGCACGACGGGCGCGAGCCCGTACTACGCTGGGAGCCTCTATGGCCCGCACGAGCGACAAGCCGCGGTTCGCGATGATCATGGCTGGTGGCGCGGGCACGCGCCTGTGGCCCCTCTCGCGCGAGGACCGCCCGAAGCAGCTCCTGGACGTCATCCGGCGTCCCGGGGACGAGAAGCCTCGGTCCCTGCTCTCGCTCTCGGCGGGGCGGCTTGAGGGCGTGGTGCCGGCGGAGCGTCGGTACATCTGCACGGGCGAGCGGTACCGCGGGGCGATCCGGGCGGCGCTCCCGGGGTTTGCCGATGCGCGGATCCTGGGCGAGCCGGCGATGCGGGACACGGTCAACGCGGTGGGCTTCGGCGCCGCGGTGTTCGAGCGGCAGAACCCCAACGCGGTGTTCGCGGTGCTGACGGCGGACCACCTGATCGAGCCGGACGAAGAGTTCCGGCGGAGGGTCGAGATCGGGTTCCGCCTGGTCGAGGACGACCCGCGCCGGATCGTGACGTTCGGAATCACGCCGACGTATCCCGCGACGGGGTTCGGCTACATCGAGCGCGGGACGGCGATCTCGGGCTACGACGAGCGCGACGCGACCTCGCCCGGCGGGACGTTCCGCGTGGCGCGGTTCGTCGAGAAGCCCGACCTCGCGCGGGCGCAGGCGTACGTCGAGAGCGGGCAGTTCCTGTGGAACGCCGGGATGTTCATCTTCAGCGCGCGCACGTTCATGACCTGCCTCGAGCGATACAAGCCCGAGAGCGCCGCGGGCCTGCGCGAGATCCAGGCCGCGTGGGGAACGGGCGATCAGGACGACGTGCTGCGGCGCGTGTATCCGACGTTGCCCAAGATCAGCGTGGACTATGCGGTGATGGAGCCCGCGTCGAAGGACAAGGCGTACCAGATCTGCGGCGTGGCGATGGACGTGCAGTGGCTCGACGTGGGCTCGTGGCCCAGCTTCGGTGAGACCCTCGAGGGCGACGCGTCGGGCAATCGCTCTGCCGGCACGGGCTCGGTCGTTGCGGAAGCCTCGCGCGGGAACCTCGTGGTCGTCGATGATCCGAAGCACACCGTGACGCTTCTGGGCTGCGACGACTTGATCGTGGTGCACACGCCGGACGCGACGCTGGTGATGCCGCGCTCGAAGGCGCAGGACCTCAAGGACCTGCACACGCGGGTGGATGCGAAGCTGAAGTAAGCAATAGGGACCAGGCATCAGGCACCAGGAAAGGCATCAGACAAAGGCATAGGCGTTGGGCAACGCGGGATGGGCGGTTTGCCTTGCGCGGTGTGCGGTCTGGTAGGATGCTCGCGTGCGTTTCCTCGCGATCGATCTGGGCGACAAGCGGACGGGCCTGGCCGTCGGGGACGACGAGTCGGGGCTGGCGTCGCCGGTTGATCTGATTGAGGTTCCGATCGAGCGTCGCGCGGGCGACGACCTGCTCGGCGCGATCGCGCGGGCGGTCGACGAGCATCTCGCCCCGCGTGACGAGCTCGTCCTGGGCCTGCCCCTGAACATGGACGGCACGAAGGGCTCTCGTGCGAAGATGGTCGAGGCCTTCGCCGCCCGCCTGCAGCGCCGGACCGGGCGCGCGGTGCACCTGTTCGACGAGCGTCTGACGAGCGCGGGGGCGGACTGGGCGATGTCGGGCTCGGGGCTGACGCACGCACAGAAGAAGGCGAGGCGGGACGCGATCGCGGCGGCGGAATTGCTGAAGGACTTCCTTTCGTCGCGCCGCGGGCCTGCGCAGGTCGATGAGGAGCGGGGCGCGGAGTGACCCGCGCCCGAACCGTGCGGCGGGGGCGCGGGTAGAACGTTTGGCCGCTCGCGGCGAGAGGAGTGCGCGCATGCAGTCGTTGCTCGCGATGGTGCTGACGCTGTTCCAGCTCGCGCTGGCGCCGCTGGGCGCGGTGTCGCCCGCGACGTGGGCGATGCTCCGCCCCGTGGAAGCGATGGCGACGCTGCGTCTGACGCCGATCCCGGAGTCGGTGGCGCGATCGGTCGCGGCTCGGGACGAGGTGCCCGAGTGGCCCGTGACGTCGCCCGCGGCTCCGGTCATTGCGCACCCCGCGCCGCCCGAGGTTGACGCGTCGTCGATCCGCAGCGCCGACGACCTGCTGCGCGCGCTCGAGACCTCCGGCTCGGACCTGCGCACGCTCGAGGCGCAGATGCGTCACGTGCGCACGTTCGTGCTGCAGGGCGACGTGCAGACGCGGGTGGGGCGCGTGGTGTTCGCGCAGGACCCCGCGGGCGAGGGCAAGACGGTGCGCAGGCGTTTCGCCGTGCTGTTCGAGAAGATGCAGGTCGGGTCGCGCCTGGAAGACGAGCGGAAGGAGTACGTGTTCGACGGCACGTGGCTGGTCGAGCGTCTGCCCGACGAGAAGCTGTTCATCAAGCGCCAGGTGGTGGCGCCGGGCGAGTCGTTCGATCCGCTGCGCGTGGGCGAGGGACCGTTCCCGCTGCCGATCGGGCAGAGGCGGGACGACATCGTGTCGCGCTTCAAGGCGGAGCTGGTCGCGGGCGAGGCGGGGCTGTCGGAGAAGGACGCGGCGTTCGGGCGCGACTGCTTCCAGCTCGTGCTTACGCCGCGCGGCGGGCGGGATTCCGACGCGGCCTTCCAGGAGATCCGCCTGTGGTACGAGAAGGCGAAGCTGCTGCCGCGGATGGCGCGGACCGTCGACTGGGAAGGTGACGAGACGCTTGTGCAGCTCATCGACGTGCGCACGAACGCGGCGGTCGACGATGCGCTGCTCGACACGACGACACCCCCCGCGGGCAGCGGGTGGGACGTGCAGGTGAGGCCGTGGCGCGAGAGCGCCGAGGGCGGCGCGTGATGGCGCGCATCGAGTCGAGATGGTGGAGGACTCTGGGGCGGCGCGCGGGATGGCGCGTGCGCGTCGCGTGCGTGCTCTCGATGTGCGCGCTCACGCACGGCGCGATCGCGCAGATCACGCGGCCCGGCGATGATGCGGTGGACGCACGCCCGACGGCGCTGGAGGTTCCCGAGCTCGCGCCGGCGCTGCGGGCGCTGCTCGAGGCACCGTACCTGAGCGACGACGAGAAGCGCGAGCTGCGCATCGAGCACGGGCTCTGGACAGATGAAGACCTGCGCGATCCGGCACGGCGTGCGCGGGCGGCGATCATCGCGGGGGCGTACCACGATGGCGTGTTCTCTGGGCTTGAGGAGTCGCCGCTCGACGCGCTTGAGGCACTGCTGCGTCAGGGCAAGCCCGAGCACGTGATCGCGGCGCTCGACGGGCTCGAGGCGCGGGACGCGGGGCAGGACGCGCGCGACGCGGCGTGGCTCGCGCGTGCGACGCGCCTTCGCGCCGAGGCGCTGATCGATCTGGGGCGTCCCGCAGAGGCCGACGCGGCGATGGATGGCCTGCTGACGCGCCTGACGCACGAACGGTCGTCGAGCGCGGACGAACTCGTTGAGGGGGCACGCTGCGCGATGATGCGCGCACGCATTCGCGGCACGGGCACGGACGCGCAGGGAGCGCAGGCGGCGTACCAGTCGATCCTCGGCTGGATCTCGCGGGCGCGGGGCGAGCTCGATCCGCTGTCGTGGCGGGCGCGCCTCGTCGAGGCGGAACTCCTTTACGACAAGGACAATCGCCCCGAGGCCCGCGCGGCGATCATCGAGGCGATCACGCTGTGCCCCAGTTCGGCGGAATGCTGGTCGCTGCTCGGGCGGATGTTCGTTGATCAGTTCGACTTCGATCGCGCCGAGCTCGCCTCACGCCGCCTCGACGAGCTTTCCGACCTGCCGGGCGAGGTGAACAACGAGTTCCACGACGAGGCTCGGGCGTCTCGCGGCTCGCTGCTCGGCGGGCTGCTGCTCATGCGGACACGGATAAAGCAGGGCGACGCGGACGATGCGCTGCGCGTCAGCAGCGCGCTCGATCGCGAGTATTCGCTCAATCATGAGCGCGTCGCGCTGCACGCCGCGGCGTGCGCACGCAAGTTCGATTACGACGCTGCGGACGAGGTGCTCGCAACGCTCGATCAGCTCGCGCCGGGCTCACCCGAAGGCGTGTTCGAGGTGGGCAGGGCGCTCGCCGACGCGCGCCAGTACGCCGAGGCGTCGAAGTACCTGAACGAGGCGGTGCGCGGCGCGCCGAACTGGTCGAACGCGTGGGCGGAGCTGGGCCTGCTCGAGGTCCAGGCGGGGCGCGACCTCGCGGCGCTCGACGCGCTGCGCGAGGCGGCACGCCTCGATCCGTTCAACATCCGCGCGGGCAACTCGCTCAAGCTCGTCGAAGAACTGCAGACGTACGAACGCCGGGAGGGCGAGCACTTCGTCGTGCGCTACAAGCCCGGCATCGACGAGGCCCTCGCGCGCGACATGCTGCCCGTGCTCGAGCGGATCTACGCACGTGTCACGGGCGATTCGCCCGGCGGCATCCGGCACGCGCCCGCGGGAAAGACGCTCATCGAGCTCATGCCGAGCCACGCGATGTTCGCCGTGCGCATCGCGGGCATGCCGCAGGTGCACACCATGGCCGCGGCGACGGGCCCGGTGATCGCGATGGAATCGCCGCAGGTCGGCGCGGGATTCTCGATCGGGACGTACGACTGGCCCCGCGTGCTGCAGCACGAGTACACGCACACCGTCACGCTCAGCCGCACGGGCAACCGCCTGCCGCACTGGTTCACCGAGGCGGCGGCGGTGTATCTGGAAGATCGCCCGCGCGCGAGCGGCACGTGGCGATTGCTGCGCCACGTCGTGCTGACGGACACGCTCTTCGACCTTGAGAAGATCAACCTGATGTTCATCCGCCCCGAGCAGCCCAGTGATCGCGCGCAGGCGTACGCGCAGGGGCACTGGATGTACCAGTACATCGTCGAGCGGTGGGGGCCCGAGGCGCCGCTCACGCTCATGGACCTGTACGCCGCGGGCGAGCGACACGACGCGGCGCTGCTCTCGGTGACGGGTCTCGCGCCGCGCGAGTTCCTGGAAGACTTCGGCGATTGGGCGCGCGGCGAGCTGGTGCGCGTCGGGATGCTGCCGCCCGAGGGGATGCCCACGATCGACGTGCTGCGCATGCGTGAGGCGATCGAGTCGGCAGGTCCGGGTGAAGAGAAAGAGGCGGAAAACGATGTTTTGCCAGACCCGCGTGCGATCCCGAAGCTCCCGCCGATCGTGAAGATCCCGGGCGGTGATCTCCCGCCCGTGACGCCCGACATGGTGTCACGCTGGCTGGAGAAATATCCGGAACACCCCGACGTGCTCGAGCTTTCGGTGCGGCTTGCGCTTGAGGCGAACGCCGGGAAGCCCGCGCCCGAGATGGTCCCGCTGCTGGAGCGATACGCCGCGGCGAGGCCCGTCGATGATCTGCCGCACCGCCTGCTCGCGCGCCTCGCGCTCGATGGGCAGTTGCCCGACGAGCCCGGTGGGCCGACCGCCGTCGAGCGTGCGATCGAGCACCTGGCGTACCTCGACGAGCGTGAAGAGCGTTCGCCGGCGTACGCGTCGGAGCTTGCGCGGCGTTACGCGGAACTGAAGAGATGGGACGAGGCGTTCGCTTCGGCGGAGCGTGCGACGCTGATCGCGCCGTTCGATCCGCGGATGCGCGAGCTGGCCGCGACGGTGGCGATCAAGGCGGGGCGCATGGACGACGCGCTGCGCCACATCGAGGCGCTCACGATCATCGAGCCCGACCGCGAGATCCATCGCAAGCGCCTCGAAGCGCTGCGTGCGAGGATGGGGCAGTAGGAAGTCAGGAAGTCAAAGAGTCAGCAAGTCAAGAAGGCGGCGTTCGCCTCAGACCTCGACCAGCACCACGCCCGCGTCGGGGTCCGACGCCGCGCGGAGCGCCGCGACGCCATCGTCGAGGCGGAAGCGTCGCCCCATGAGGCTCGCGGTCTCGACGTCGCCGCGGGCAAGGGCGCTGAGCGCCTCGGGCACGCTCCCGCCGCGAGCGCCGACGACCTGCAACTCGTTCGCCATGACCGGGCCAAGGTCGAGCTCGGGCCCGCGCGAAGCGGCGCCGGGCCCCGCGAGCGCGACGATCATGCCGCGCGGGCGCACGAGGCGCGGCGCGATCTCGACCATTCGAGCGTCGTCCGAGGCGAGCACGATGAGGTCCTGATCCTGGCGGCGACCGACCTCGTCGACGTGACGGTGTTTCACACCCCATCGCTCCGCGAGGCTGAACCGCGCGGGGCAATCGCCCAGCACGCGCACGCTCGCGTTCATCCGCGCGAGCGCCTGCGCCGCGAGCAGCCCGATCAATCCATCACCCAGCACCGTGACGTAGGGGCGTCCCTCGACCCGCGTCACCCGCGCCGCGTGCAGCGCCGTCGCGAGCGGGAGCGCAAGCACCGCGCGGGCGTCCTCCAGTCCGGCGGGGACCTCGCACAGGTTCGCCTCCGGCACGAGCACGCGGTCCGCGAGGCATCCGTCCCAGCCTTGCAGCCCGAGCACGCGCCGCTCCCGGCAGTGTGCGCTCAGGCCCGATCGGCACATGTCGCAACGCGTGCAGGCGATGTCGATCGACGCGCCGACGCGCGTCCCGCGCTTGAAGCGCGATCCCGCGCCCGCGTCCTCCACGACGCCCACGAACTGGTGCCCCAGCACGTTCGGCGCATGGGCAGCGTCCTGCTCGCCGCGCGCGAGCGCAACGTCCGCGGCGCCGATCGCGACCAGAGTCGGGCGGACGAGCACCAGTCGCAATGGGTCGGCGGCGTCGGGCCCGCGCTCGGGGCGTGGTTCGGGAGCGCTGCGATCGAGGAAGACGTCGCCGTCCTTGCGCCGGATCGCTCGCACACCGCCTCCGTTCGCGCCGCTCGCGGTCGCCTCCGATCGTCCGGATCGGGCGCCGCTCCCGCCCGGGGGCGAGCGCGTCTGCTAAGAACATCGGCTTGCACGCGACGGAGCGTCCATCGAACCGGACCCGGAACGGGGGATTGCGAGGCCAGTTATGCGGTTCGGGGCGCGTGCGCCCGCCTAGCGCGACGCCACGGGCGAGGGGGACAGCCCGACGGGCGACGCCGCGGGCTCGTTGGGCGGGTCGGGCACCAGCGGGAAGTGCTCGAAGAACGTCCGGTCGCGGTCGAAGACCGGATAGACGTACGCCCGCTGGGCGGCGAAGGGCTCGCGGACGGTGGCGAACCAGGCGGTCCACGTGCGGTAGTCGTACCCGAAGTCCTGCCCGGTGAGCGTAGAGAGCGAGCCCGCGGCGCGGGCCTGCACGCTCAGACGCCGGTCCTCGTGCAGCGACTCGATCAGCGCGTTGACGACGCGGGCCTCGGCGTACTGCCCGAGCGCGTCGGCGACCTCCGTCCGGACGCGGGGGTCGGGCTCGCCGCCCCGCTCGGGCGCAAGCTCGGACGGCACACGCAGCGCGCGGAGCAGCATGGGCACGACGAGCGGGTTGTGCAGACGCTGCATCGCCTTGGCCGCTTCAAGGCGCACCAGCGGCTCGGGATCGTCGAGCATCATGCCCGCGAGGTCGACGGCGATGTCGGGCTCGCCGTGCGCCGCGATCGCACGGACCGCCGCGACGCGGACGTTGCCGTCGGGGTCGCCGAGGCGGTCGCGGAACAGGGCCATGTACACGGGCTCGCCCGCGAACGGACGCGCGGCGAGCAGGAGGGTGCCCTGGGCGCGCCGGTCGGCGTTCCAGGGGTCGGTCGCCCAGCGTGCGGCCTCGCCCGGCGGCGGAGCCGAGAAGACCGTGAGCAGGCTGTTCGTGCCGCGCGCGTTCTCGAGCGAGTCGCACCCGCCGACAAGGAGCGCAAGGGCCGCGAGGCAGCCAGCGGCACGTGGACCGCGCTGTGCGATCGAGCCGAGCTGTGGGCGAGGGAGGAACATCAGGGCACGTACCGCTGCGCGAGATGGTCGGGCCGCTGTGAGACGGGCGGGGCGAGCACCTCGTTCAGGATGATCGCACGCCGCCAGTCATTGCGCGACATGCCGCGGAGCGCGAGGGGCGACGCCGCGGGTGCGGAGGGTGCGGTCGGGGCCGCGGCGGTCAGGGGCACATCGTGCGGCAGGTGCGGCACGGGCTCCTCGATCGGCGTGGGCGTGGGCCGGACCGAGGGCATTCTCGGCGCGGTGGGGCGGGGGGCGCGATCGGTGCGCCGCTCGCCCTGGCGCGCGGGGGCCTGCGGGGGCGTCCGTGCCGGGCCCGGGCCGCGGGCGGTAGGGAGGACGCGCCCGGTGGGCGCGGTGCGTCGCTGGGGGGTGGAGGGGTTTCCGGGGGCTTGGGGTGCGCCCGGCGTGCGGACGACCACGCGTCCAACGCCGGGGATATAGACCACGCGCTCCTCGACCGCTGGCTGCTGGGGCGCGGTGGGCGGCACGGGCCCCTGCGTCTGAGCGCCCGTGCGACGGGCCATCTGCTCACGCCGACGGCGGGCGATGTCCTCCAGACGCTCGCGCGGGGAGTTGGACGGGCTTCCGGAGGTCGTTCCGGGCGGGTCGAAGCGGACCTCGGCGGTGGGCTCGGCGCGTCCCGTGCGCAGGGCATCCTGCTGACGCCGGCGGAGGGCCTCCTGACGCTTCTTGGCCGCCTGAGCCTCGTTGGCCTTGCGCATGAGCGCCGGCACCACGGAGAAGGCGATGATCAGGAACGGAACGATGAACTGCTGCCAGTTCTGCACGCGAGCATGGTATCGGCGTGCGGGCCTCGGTGGCGCAGAGTGACCAACCTTATCTCAGGGGTGCGCGGGCGGGGACGAGCGCGACGTTCTCTCCCGAGCCGTGGCGGATGAACGGGACGCCGAACGCCTCGCGGAGCGATTCGGGCTCGAGGGCCTCAGTCGCGGGGGCGGAGGCGTGGACTCGGCCCTCCGTGGTGAGCAGGAGCACGTCGTCGGCGTGGCGCGCCGCGAGCGTGAAGTCGTGCAGCACCACCACCACTCCGAGTCCCGCGCGGGCGAGGTGCACGAGCACCTCCATGCTCCGGGCGGCGTGGCGCGGGTCCATCGCGCCGATGGGCTCGTCGGCGAGCAGCACGCGCGCGGGGGCGGGCTCGATCGGGCGACCCGGCACGGCGCGGAGCTGCACGAGCGCGCGCGCGAGCGTGGCGCGCTGCTGCTGGCCTGCGCTCAGGTCAGTGAAGGCGTCGCGCGAGCGGGCGGAGAGCTCGAGCAGTTCCAGCGCGGGATCCACGAGCGCATCGGCGGCGGGGCCGCCCGCGCGTGCGCCGAAGCGGACGTAGTCGCGCACGGAGAACGGGAACGCGAGGTCGGAGCGCTGCGGGACGAGCGCCACACGCCGGGCCCGCTCGGGCTCGGGGATGCGGGCGAGGTCGTGCCCGTCGAGCGTGGCTCGCCCCGAGGAGGGGGGCAACAGCCCGGCCATGACGCGGAGCAGCGTGGTCTTGCCCGCGCCGTTGGGGCCCAGCACCGCGAGCAGGCGGGCGGGCGCGAGCGAGAGCGACACGCCGCGGAGCACCTCGCGCGAGGAGGGGCCCAGCGAGACGCTCACGTTGTCGAGGGCGATGGGCATGCGTGGGGCGGGCCTGGGTGCGGGTGGGGGAGCGGGCTCGCGGCGGGATGGTGCGCGGCCCGATGGTGGGAGCTGGCTCGCCCCGGCGCGGGGCGGTCCGTACGCTCCCGCGGGCGCGGCGCGATCGGGCGCGGTGCGGGACGGTCCTCGATGATGGGGAAGGGTATGGATCAGCGGCGGGGCGTGGTGGCGGTGGCGGGCGCGACGGGCTTCGTGGGACGCTCGGTCGTGGCGGAGCTGTTGTCGCGCGGCTTCACGGCCCGGGCGCTGGCGCGGGATGCGCGGAAGGCCGCCCGGGTGCTCGCGGGCGATGACGCCCGGCTCGAGATCGTCGAGGGGGACGTGCTGGAAGACGGCGTCGCGGCGGGCCTCGTGCGGACGCGCGAGGGGCGGGCGGTCGACGCGTGCGTCAACCTGATCGGGATCATCCGCGAGGCGCCGGGCGGGCAGACGTTCCAGCGGATGCACGTCGGCGCGACGCGGACGCTCGTCGAGGCGTGCGTGGGCGCGGGCGTGGCGCGGTTCGTGCAGATGTCGGCCCTGGGCGTGAGCGAGCAGGGCGCGACGCGGTACCAGCAGACCAAGGCCGAGGCGGAGCGGATCGTGCGCGGCGCGATGCGTCCCGATGGCACGGGCATGGCGTGGACGATCATCCGCCCGAGCCTGATCCACGGGCCGGACGGCGAGTTCATGCAGATGGCGGCGTCGTGGGCGCGGGGGCGGAAGCTGCCGCTGGTGGCGATGCCGTACTTCGTGCGGAGCGCGCCGGGCGGCGGGTTCGAGAGCGCGGTGGTGTCGCCCGTGTATGTGGGCGACGTGGCGCGGGTGTTCGGCGACGTGCTGGAGAACGAAGAGGCCGTGGGCGAGGTGTACAACCTCGCGGGCCCGGAGCGGGTGACGTATCCCGAGCTGCTCGCGTGGGTGCGCGACCACGTGCCCAACGGGAAGCAGGGGATGCGGATCGTCGGCATCCCAGGAAAGTTCGCGGCGATGAAGGCGAAGGCCGCGGCGCGGATCGGGCTGCGCGACGCGCTTCCGTTCGACGACGGCATGGCGCTCATGGCGATCGAGGACTCGACCGCGGAGATGCACAAGGCGGAGGAGCAGCTGGGCGTCCGTCTGGTCCCGTTCCGCGAGACGATGGCGCAGTACGCGCGATCGATGTAGGGGCCGAGGATCGCGTGGGTGCGTCCGCGACTTCGGCAGCGGGATCACGGAGGATGGCATGCCGCTGAAGTATCAGGCCCGATTGCTCGCGCACCTGCGGCACGAGACGTACGAGCCGGCGACGATCGAGAAGGTTGGCGCGGACCTGCGCGTGGACGACGCTTCGGCGTTCGAGCGCGCGGTGCGCGAGCTTGCCGAGCAGGGCATCGTGAGCGTTGATGGCGGGAGCAAGGTGCGCCTGCCCGAGCTGCGCGATGGTGAGGAGATCGTCGGGAGGTTCCGCTCGAGCCAGAAGGGCTTCGGCTTCGTGCAGCCCGAGAAGGTCGTGCGGAGCGGGGACCTGTTCATCCCACCGCACGCGACGATGAACGCGATGGATCGCGACACCGTGCGCGTGCGCGTGTCGTACGACAACCGGCGGGCGCGTCAGACGGGGCAGAGCGCGTACACGGGCGAGGTTGTCGAGATCGTGCAACGCCGGCGCTCGTGCTTCACGGGCGAGATCGGAAAGCAGGGCCCGACGTGGCTGGTGTATCCCGACGGCAAGGAGATGCGCGACCCGATCGTGGTGCGCGACGCAGAGGCGAAGAACGTCAATGTCGGCGACAAGGTCGTCGTCGACATCCTGCACTATCCGGAGGGGAACCAGCTCGCCGAGGGCGTGATCTCGCGCGTGCTGGGCGAGGCGGGGCTGCCCGACGTCGAGACGCAGGCGGTGATCGCGGCGTACAACCTGCCGGGCGAGTTTCCCGAGGAATGCCTGGAAGAGGCGCGGGCGATCACGGCGGAGTTTGAGGCGGAGATCGAGCGGTTCCGGCGCGAGGGCGCGCTCGAGGGGCGGCTTGACCTGACGGGCGAGTTCATCCTCACGATCGATCCGCCCAACGCGAAGGACTACGACGACGCGATCCACATCTCACGCACCGAGGATGGTGGGTGGGAGCTGGGCGTGCACATCGCGGACGTGGCGCACTTCATCCCGCGCGGGGGCGCGCTCGACACCGAGGGCCTCGAACGCGGGAACAGCGTGTACCTGCCGCGGCTGGTGATCCCGATGCTGCCCGAGCTGCTCTCGAACGGGATCTGCTCGCTGCAGGAGGGCGTGGAGCGGTTCGCGAAGACCGCGTTCATGCGGTACGACAAGCAGGGGAACGTCAAGGGGCAGGGCGTCGCGGGGACGATCATCAAGAGCGTCAAGCGATTGACCTATCTTGAGGCGCAGGCGCTGATCGACGGCGATCCGGAAGAAGCGAAGAAGCACGCGAAGACGGAGCCGAAGTACACGGATCAGCTCGTTGGAGCGCTGCGCGAGATGGACGCGCTGGCGCGTGCGATCCGCGGGCGGCGTGAGCGGCAGGGCATGATCTCGCTGGAGTTGCCCGACGTTGAGCTGGTCTTCAACGACGAGGGGCGCGTCGTGGATGCGGAGCGCGAGGACGACGCGTTCACGCACACGCTGATCGAGATGTTCATGGTCGAGGCGAACGAGTGCCTCGCGCGCCTGTTCGAGGAACTGGGCGTGCCGCTCCTGCGGCGTGTGCACCCCGAACCCACGCCGGGCGACGCCGAGACGCTGCGCCGTTCGGCGATGGTCGCGGGGTTCAAGATCCCGGCGAATCCGACGCGCGAGGAGCTGCAATCGCTCTTGAACGCGACGCGGGGCACGCCGGCGTCGCGGGCGGTGCACATGGCGGTGCTGCGGACGCTGACCAAGGCCGAGTATTCGCCCGCGCTGATCGGGCACTTCGCGCTCGCGTCCGAGGCGTACGCGCACTTCACGAGCCCCATCCGGCGGTATCCCGACCTGACGGTGCACCGAGCACTGTCGGCGTACCTCGAGCGCACCGAGAACGGGCGGAAGCGCCCGCATGGCGAGAAGGAGTCCGACGCGCTCGGGCGCGAGTTGCAAGAGGATGATCGCTGCCCGGACGAGATGGCGCTCCGGGAGATCGGGCGGCACTGCACGCAGAAGGAAGAGAACGCCGAGGAGGCGGAGCGCTCGCTGCGCCAGTTCCTCGTGCTGCAACTGCTCGCGGAGCACGTGGGCGAGGTGTTCGACGGCGTGGTCACGGGCGTGGTGCAGCGGGGCGTGTTCGTGCAGATCGAGAAGTACCTCGCCGACGGGATGGTCAAGTCGAGCGACCTGCCGGGCGATGTCACGCGGAGCACGGTGCCCCCGCGCTGGACGATCGACAAGCGGACGGGCGCGCTGGTGGACGCGAACAGCGGGCGTTCGTTCAACATGGGCGATCGGGTGAAGGTGAAGATCGCGGGGGTGGACCTTGCGCGTCGCCAGCTCGACCTCGTTGTCGAGGACGGCGCGAGCCGCGCGACGGGCAAGGCGAAGACGCTGGGGCTCGGGCTCAAGATCGGTTCCGACGGCGCGTACGGCGGGATCGGGAGCGCGGGCGGCGCGGGGTTCAAGGGCATGACGGGTGGTGAGCGCCGCAGCCGCAAGAGCAAGCAGCGGGACAAGCGCAAGCCGGACCATCGGCGGGACAAGTAAGAATGAAACAGGCCCGAGCGTGTGCCCGGGCCCGTGGAGAGCGTTGTGCGACTCGGCGCTTCGCTGGCAGCGAGGCTTAGCAGCCCGTGCTGAAGGCGTTGAGGAAGGCGAGGAAGTCGGAGGAATCCCACGCGCCGTCGCCGCCCGCGGGCGCGAGGTCGGCGCAGGGGTTCTGCGAGCTCCAGTCGTTGAGGTAGGCGAGGAAGTCGCTGCTGTCGGGCGAGCCGCCCGAGCCGTCCCAGTCGGCGTCGCAGTCGCGATCGCACGGATCGCCGCCGTCCTGGGCGACGACGGTGAGCACGGCGTCGTCCGTGCTGCCCGAGAGGATGGTGGGGAAGAGGTTGGACTGGCTGGCGTCGGCGCGGACCTTGAAGCCGAAGTGGGTCGCGTTCGCGTCGACGAGGGCCTGGAGCACGCTGGTGACGTCCTCGCTGATCGCAACGCCGACGGTCACGTCGGCCAGCTCCCAGGTTGCGCCGCCGACGGTGGCGACCGGCGCGATCTCGTAGTCGGTGACGTCCGCGGTGCCGTTGCCCGAGTAGACCTCATACACGAACACGCGGGGCCAGTTGCCGCCGGCGTTGTTGTTGAAGATCATGCCGGAGATGTTCGCGCTGATGATGGTCTTGCCGGCGAGGGAGGAGATGTCGTACTCCTGCATCGCGCGATCGGCGCGGGTGCCCTGCTGGCGGATCAGGCCGGTCAGGCCGTTGATGGTGTCCCCGTTGCCATCGAGGGGCTGATCGAGCACGCTGTGAACAACGACGGGGTTGAAGGACTGGGCCGAGGCGGCGCAGGCGAGCGCAGCGACGGCAAGGACGGCAAGGGGCTTCTGCATCGGACTTCTCCTCTGTTGCTTCCGATCCGGCATTGCTTTCGTTCCGGCGGAGGGCCGGACGATTCACGTATTCATCCACGCCCAACGGCGGGACGAGATTGCGAAACTACACAATCGCTGGGCCCGCTTCAAGGCTCAATGCGAGGATTCGCAATGCAAAACATTGTTGCGTCTTGTGACGCAATGCGTTGTGTGATATGGAGTTGTGGTCGTCACGCCTCAGGCGGTGACGTCGAGCGAGCGGCCGACCTCGACGCCCGTCGCCGCGCTGTTGCGCTCGGCGGGCGTGCGGAAGAGCGAGTAGACGCCGGTCGGAGTGGGGGCCGCGGGCGGGCGCGATGCGGCCGCACTCGCGGTGTTTGAAGCGGGTGCCGCGGGGCTCGCCGGGGAGAAATCTACGGGCGTGTTGACGCGCCCGGCGACGAGGCGAGAGACGTTCGCGGCACGGGCGGAGGCTTGAGTTGATGAAGGAGTGGAGGAGGCCGCGCTTCCTGTGGGGCGAACGCGCGCGATCACGGCGTTGGACAGTTCGACGGTGTCGATGCCGTCGGTGACGCGCGGGGCGAACGCCGACGCGTTGGGACCGGAAGTGGTTTGCGACGACGCCTGGCGCGGCGTTGCGTTCGCACGTGCGTCCTGCGTGGTCGCGGGGCGAACGAGGCGGAGCTGGTTGGGAGCGCCCGATCCCTGGGCGTTGAGTCGGTCCATCGGGAGAGAGTGTACCGCGCCGTGCGGCGCACGCGAGCGGAGGGGGCGATCTCCAGCGCGCGTGCGTTCGATTGTGACGATGCACGCACCCGGCTCGCGCGGGTCGGTGCGATGTTCTCGGACGCGTCGCGCGGGCCCTCGGCGCAAAGTGAGGGGGCGAGGCCCCACGAGGATGCCTCGCCCCCCTCTGGAGGCTGCGTGTTGGTCGGGACGCCGCGGGGGCGGGCCCGGAGCGGTCAGTCCTCTTCCTCGTGCGGCTGGAACGCAGAGATGACCGCCTGCTGCACGTGCGGCGGGGTGGGTTCGTCGTGCGAGTAGTCCATGGAGAACGAGCCCGCGCCGCCCGTGATGCTCTTGAGCTCGTTCGCGTAGTTCTGCAGCTCGCTCGCGGGCGCGATCGCCTTGATGACGACGATGTTCTGCCCGAGCATCTCGGTGTCCTGCACGCGCCCGCGCTTGGTGGACAGATCGCCCGAGATGTCGCCCATCTTGTCGGCGGGGGCGGTGATCTCAAGATGCACGAACGGCTCGAGCAGCACCGGGCGGGCCTTGCGGACCGCGTCGATGAACGCACGCTTGCCCGCGGTTACGAAGGCGACTTCCTTCGAGTCCACGGCGTGGTGCTTGCCGTCGGTGATGCGGACGCGGATGCCGAGCATGGGATAGCCGGCGATGGCGCCGTCGGAGAGGACGGAGCGGACGCCCTTCTCGATCGCGGGCATGAACTGCTTGGGGATGCTGCCGCCCACGGTGTCGTTGACGAACTCGAATCCCTCGGGGTTTTCCTCGTGCGGAAGGGGCTCGACGCTGAGGTAGACCTCGCCGAACTGGCCCGCGCCGCCGGTCTGCTTCTTGTGGCGATGGTGCCCGTCGGCGCGGCTGGTGACGGTCTCCTTGTACGCGACCTTGGGCGTCTCGGTGAGGATCTCGATCTTGTACTCGTCCTTGAGGCGCTCGGTGATGATGCGGAGGTGCAGCTCGCCCAGCCCGCGCATGACGGTCTGCTTCGTCGCGGCGATCCGCTCGACCACGAAGCACGGGTCTTCCGCCGTGAGTTTCTGCACCGCGGTCGAGAACTTCGTCTCGTCCGCGTGGTTCTTCAGTTCGACCGCGAGCCCGAACATCGGGCGCGGGAGGGGCAGGGGCTTGAGGTGCAGCGAGCCTTGTGAGCCGTCGTGCAGGACCGCGTCGAACGCGACCTCGTCGATCTTCGCGACGGCGCCGATATCGCCCGGGCCGATCGCCTCGACCTCCTGGTTGTCCTTGCCCTGGCGGCGGAGGATGTGCCCGACGCGCACGCCCTTCTTCGTCGCGTTGATGTGCACCTCGCCCTTTGCCTTGAGGACGCCCTGGTGCACCTTGAACAGCCCGACCTTGCCCACGAACGGATCGCTCACGACATTGAACACGTGCGCGATGAGCGGCTTGCCCTCGGCGGGCTCGGGCGCGACCTCGCCCGTGATCTTGCCGTCGTCGTCGACGTTCACGAACGTGCGCGGGTTGCCCTCAAGCGGGCTGGGCAGGAGCGAGGCGAAGACGTGCAGGAGCTCGGCGATGCCCGCGCCGGTCTTGGCGCTGACGAAGCAGATGGGCACGAGGTGGTGCGTGTCGAGCGCCTTCTCGAGCGCGTCGTGGATCTTGCCCTGGTCGAGGCCCTCCTCGCCCGTGTCGAAGTATTTCTCGGTGAGCGAGTCGTCCATCTCGACGATCTGCTCGAGGATCTGCGTGTGGGCCTCGTCCTTGGACGAGAAGTCGGGATCGGGCGCCTCGGGGTGGCGGTCGAAGACGTCCTCGACCTCACTCGCGTTCTTCGCGGGGAGGTCGATGGGCAGGCACTCGGGCCCGAACGCCTCGCGGATCGACTCGACCAGCCCGGGAAGATCGAGGTTGGGCTCGTCGATTTTGTTGATGATGATGACGCGGGGCAGGTTGCGGTCCTTGGCGACCTGCATCAATCTTCGCGTCGCCGTCTCGATGCCCTTGGCCGCGTCGATCACGACCGCGACGGTCTCAACCGCGGGGAAGCACGCGATGGCGTGCCCGAGGAAGTCGGCGCGCCCAGGGGTATCGAGCAGGTTGATCCAGTGGCCTTCGTACTCAACGTGCAGGAGCGACGGGCGGATGGAGTGCTGATGGTGCTTCTCTTCCTGCGACCAGTCGCTGACCGTGTTGCCCTCCTGCACCGTGCCCATGCGCTGGATGACGCCCGTGGCAAGGAGCAGCCGCTCGCTCAACGTCGTCTTGCCGCATCCGCCCGAGCCGGTCAGGGCGATGTTGCGGATGTCGGCGGGGTTTCGTACAGCCATGGGACAGAACCTCCCCACGGGCCCGGGGATGCGTGGTCCTCTCGCGTGGGCCCGCGCCGCATGCCCTGAACGGGCGGGACGCCGGGCCCCGCGGCGGAGGGACCGCCCGGGACGCCGCGCAATGGGCGCCGGAGGGGCGGCAAGACGCTCGCGGCCCGACCGGCGCGAGGCGAACCGGGCCATTGTAAAGGAAATGCGAAGGAGGTGGAAGGGGGAGCGGGTTGGTGATTGTGGGGGCGTCCGGTTCGCTTTATTCTCGGATCATGAGAATGCCAGCCGTGCTCGCGATGGTTGTCGGGCTGATGTCGTCGTGCGCGGCGGCGCAGGATGGCGTTGGAACGCAGGAGGGGAGATCCGAGGCCGAGGCGTGGGCGCGCTCGGTGCTGACGACGCCGTACACGGCGCTCGATCTGAGTGATCTCCACGTGGTGTGGTCGAACGTCTCGATGGATCCGCAGTACGGCGGGGTCTATTCCAAAGAGGCGTGGGTGCAGAGCGAGGACAGGTGGCGGATCTCATGGCGTCAGCCGGATGCGGATTGGGATCCCACCTTCACATGGGACGGGAAGGATTACTGCGTCCAAGCGGAAGGGCGGCTCGAGATTTTTCCGCCCATCATGTCCGATGAAGGCGAAGCATACACGCCGGGGCATTATGACTTCATTCGTGTGGAGCTGTCCGGGTTCGTGGGCATCCGGGGCGGTGATGGGAATCGCGTCGTTGTTGTGGACCGCTTCGAGTTTCTTGACGAGTCGAGAACGACATGGAAGGCGATCTATGAGTCGGTAGATTCCGGGCAGACCTACGAGATCGAAGGCGCATGGGATGCGGCTTCCAGCGAGGGCACGATCGGTCGCGCCACGCTCGTCGCGATCGATCCGAAGCCCGGGCACGGATACTCCAAGATCGGGACGAGCACTCGATACACCGCGTGGGCCCGTGAGCCCGCACTTGGCGGGCGCATGATTGCACATGCGGTCTTGTCCTTTGATGCCGATGGGACGCTCAGCAGGGTGTCCATACTCGATCGCGTCGAGACGATCGGCAGCGTGGACATGGGCGTGATGACGAGCGCGCCGGACCCGAATGGAACCGTGATCCGGCCGGGCCCACCGGAGTACAACAGGATCATCGATCGTCGGAATGATCGTCAGAAAACGTACTTCCAAGGTGAGGACGGCTCGTTCCAGCTGATCGAGGACAAGTCCCGGGCCGAGCTCGACGCGGAGCGGGCGCAGCGCGAGGCCGAGGACGCCATCGCCCACGAGACGGCGCGTAACCGGGTTCAATCGATCCGCTCGGGTCGATAGGTCTCGCTGCTCTTCGGTTCAGGCGCCGAGTTTCGCCAGCGTGTCGGTGTGACGCGATCTGTAGCGCAGATCGCTCGCGTATTCGGAACGTTGCTCGCAGGGGAAGACTCGCATGCCCGTGATCGTTCTCGGCATCCTTGCGTCGGTGTTCCTGCTCGGCGTGGTCGTCGTGTGCCTCGCGTGGCGCGGGAGGCGGATCAACGCGCACCCCGTGTGCGGGTGGTGCCGGTTCGATCTTGATGGGGTGTACCCCGGCGCGACGACGTGCCCCGAGTGCGGCGGCGGGCTGCTCAAGGCCGGCAAGGTGCGCACGGGCGTGCGGAAGCGCATGCCGATCGTCGGGCTCGTGGGCGTCGCGATGGTGCTGCTGCCGGTGGGCGTGATGGGCATGGTGCTGTACGCGACGCTGACGTCGACGGACCTGAACAAGTACAAGCCCGTAGCGCTCCTGCGGATGGAGGTCCGCCACGCCCGCGGCACGCACCAGGAGCGTGCGGCGGATGAACTGTTGCGGCGTGCCCAGGCGAACACGATCAAGGGCGACGAGCTGGAATCGCTCGCGCGGATGGTGCTTGAGATCCAGCAGGACCGCGCGATGCCGTGGTCTGAGAAGTTCGGCGATCTCGTGGTCGAGGCGCACCGCACGGGCGCGATCACTGATGACGTCATGGACGATTTCCTGCTTAACGCGGGAGAGTTCAAGTTCGAGACCAGGAAGAGAGCGCGAGCTGGCGATCCGCTGCCGGTGTCGATGGAAGTGGTCGATACGCGCGTCGCGACGCGCACGCAGGAAAGCGGGAGCATGAACATGCTTCTTGTCTCCGTGGACGGTGCAACGCCGAGCGGGGCATGGCATGCGCCTGTGGACGCGAGCTTCATGAGCGGACTCCAGACGATGATGATGGGCCCCACCGGGTCGCAGGGCTGGCTGGGCGGCTTTGAGTTGCTGGGCAGCACGGCCCGGAACTCGGGCTGGGGCGGGTGGCCCCAGGACAACATGGGCGTTCTGCAACTCCCGACGGACCTCGCGCCGGGCACGCGACGGATCGGGATCGAGTTCTCGAGCAACGTCTGGGGTCAGCACCGCCAGATCGCGATGGGTTCGAGTAGGTGGTCATTCCCAGAGCCCCGGGAGCGCAAGTTCACCCGCGAATTTACGATCGAGGTGCTTCCGCGGGACGCGACGGATCTCGCGGCGATCACTCCCACGCCCGAGGCCGAGGCGAAAGTCCGTGCGGCCGTGAATGTGTGGGACGCCAGCATCACGCAGAGTCGCGAGCGTGTGAACGACGGTCCCTGGGTGGTGAAGCCGGGGATTCAGGTCCAGATCGCTACGCAGCAGTGCGATGTTCCGTTCGCGTTCGATGTCTTCGCGAGAATGGACGGCAAGCTCTTTCGTATTGGCAGCATCGCGAGTGAGCCGGTCGCTCAGGACCCGTATGGTGATGTGCACGTGTCGGGGCGCGTGTACGGCTATTCGGTGATGAACGGAAACATGGCCATGTCGTTCGGTAGCGAGCTTGAGGCGGAACCGCCGGACACGCTCACGAAGATCGACGTTGTGCTCCGCCCGTCCGAATCGGACGCCCGATACACGCTCGGCATGACCTCGTACTACGACGGCGAGATCGTGCTCGCCGACGTGCCCTTGCAACGTGAGGATCCAAGCTTGGGCATGAACTCCATGTCGATACAGACCACGGGCACGCTCGGAGCGCTGACGAACCTGTTCCGCGGCGCGAAGGCCCGGGCCGACGCGCAGGCGGAGGATGGAGACGACGGCGAAGCCGAGGAAGACCCGGCGGAGGAGACGGTCGAAGCCGAGGGTGAAGCCGAAACGCCCCCCGCGGATGGCGAGGCGCAGAGCCCGGCGCAGCCTCCAGAGGATTGAACGTCGGCAAGCGTCCGCTCCCTACCCTCCCCTCCCATGCCCACGCCCGTCATCACGCGTTTCGCTCCCTCGCCCACCGGGCACCTCCACATCGGCGGCGCCCGCACCGCCCTGTTCTGCTGGGCCTACGCCCGCAGGCACGACGGGCGGTTCCTCCTCCGCATCGAGGACACCGACCAGGCCCGCTCGAGCGACGAGGCCGCCCGCGGCATCCTTGAGGATCTCGCCTGGCTCGGGATCGACTGGGACGAGGGCCCCGCGGTCGAGATCGCGGGTCGCACCCTCGGCGGCGATCCGCGCGGTGTCGGCCCGTTCTTCCAGGCGCGCAGGCTCGAGACGTACAACGCGTACCTCGACTGGCTCATCGATCGCGACCTCGCGTACCCCGCGTTCGACACGCCCGAGGAGCTCGGCGCGATGCGGGCCGAGGCGGAGCGCGAGAAGCGCACGTTCCGGTACGCGCGATCGGCGTCGTACGACCGCGGCGCGGCGATGGCGCGCTACCGCGCGGGCGAGGCGTGCGTGGTGCGCCTGCGCCTGGGCGACGCGGACGTGCGCGTGCGGGACGACGTGCTGGGCGACATCGCGTTCGAGCGCGAGCACATCGACGATTTCGTGCTGCGCAAGGCCGACGGGTTCCCGACGTACCACTTCGCGGTGGTGATCGATGACGAACTGATGGGCGTGACGCACATCCTGCGCGGGCAGGAGCACCTGAACAACACGCCGCGCCACGTCGCGCTGCAGCAGGCGCTGCGCCGCCTGGACAATGGCGAGCCCTTCCGCACGCCCGTGTACGCGCACCTGCCGCTGATCTTCAATCCCGACAACTCGAAGATGAGCAAGCGGGACAAGGCGAAGGCCGCGCGGCGCGCGATGAAGGACGCGGTCGCGGCGGGCGCCCAATCGGCGGAGTCGATCGCGAATGCGGCGGGGATCGATCCAGCCCAGGCAGCGGCGTTCCTCGCGGGAGAGACCGACGCGCCGAGCCTCGCCGAGGCGATCGCGCGCGTGCTGGGTGTCTCGCTGCCCGAGATCGAGGTGGAGGACTTCCGCGCGGGCGGGTACCTGCCCGAGGTTCTCGTCAATTACCTTGCTCTGCTCGGCTGGAACCCCAAGGCGAAGAACGCGGACGGGACCGACCTCGAGAAGTTCGACGCGGCGTACCTCGGCGAGCGGTTCGACCTGCCCGCGATCGGGAAGACCGCGAGCAAGTTCGATCGCGACAAGCTCCGCGCGTTCAACTTCGCCGCGATCCAGGCGATGGACGACGCCCAGTTCGCCGCGGTGTGGCGCGCGTGGTGCGCGCGGTACGACCGCGAGGTGCTCGCGCGTCTGGGCGCTGAGGATGGCGTGAGCGATCGGATGCTCATCGCCGCGCGGGCCGCGAAGCCGCGGTGCAACACGCTCGCCGAGGCGCGCGGGCCCGTCGCGTTCGCGCTCATTGATAATGATGCGATCGTGTTCGATGAGAAGGCGGTCGAGAAGGTGCTGAAGAAGCCCACCGACGCCGCGAAGCCCGAGCTGGGCACGGGCGCGGGGTTCCTGCGCGTGATGCGCACCGAACTCGACGCGTTGAGCGCGTTCACGCCCGAGGCGATCGACGCGTGGGCCAAGTCGTTCGCCGAGTCGCGCGGCGTGGGCATGGGCAAGGTCGCCCAGCCGCTGCGCGTCGCGATCACGGGCGGCACGGTCAGCCCCGGGCTGGGCGAGACGCTCGCGCTGGTGGGCAAGGCGTCGGTCCTCGCGCGGATCGATCGGTGCGTCGCGAAGTTCGCGTGATCGCCGGCCCATGCACCGCGGCGGACGCCTGAGAATGGTCCATACGTCCCGGCATGCGGACCCGGCGTATCGTGGACCATGCCGACCGCCACGCCGCCCGTTCGTTCGCCCGAAGAGCTCGCGCGCCTCGTCGCGGAGCTTGCGCCGTGGCAGTACCGCTTCGAGCTCGCCCCGGGCGTCGAGACGATGCCGGTGTGTCCGAGCCACGAGTACCAGCTCGGTCGGCGTCGCCTGCTGTTCGGCGCGCTCGACGGGCTCGTGGGCCCGCGCGGGTACGCGGGGCTCTCGTGCCTGGACATCGCGTGCAACGCCGGGGCGTGGTCGCTCGAGCTGCACGCCCGCGGCGCGACGGACATCGACGCGTTCGACGCGCGTCCCGAGAACGTTCGCAAGGCGGAGCTGGTGCGCGAGGTCAAGGGCGTGCCGGCGTCGCACATCCGCTACCGCGTGGGCAACGTGTACGACCTGTCGAAGGACTACCAGCCGCACGACCTGTGCCTGGCGCTGGGCGTGTTCTACCACCTCGCGAATCCGATGGAGCTGGCGCGCCAGCTCTTCGAGAGCACGACGTGGCTCGCGGTGGTCGATTCGGACGTCATCCCCGAGCCCGGGAACTTCCTTCGCTACATGCGCGAGGACGCGACCCGCCAGCACAACGGCGTCGAGGACATCATCCTCAAGCCCACCGCCGCGGCGCTCGTGCAGATGCTGCACGACGCGGGCTTCGGCTCGGTGTCGCGGGTGACGATCCCGTCGTGGGCGCCCGATCGGTACAAGAAGGGCGAGCGGGTGCTGCTGATCGCGACGCGGGAGGGTGCGCGGGACGTCGCGGGCGCGTCGTTCTGAGTTCGCGCGGGCGAAGACACCGAAGGATTCAGGGCAAAACGACAACCCGCGCTCTCCGAGCGCGGGGATGCCGTGTGCGTGTGTGCTGGAGGCCAACTCTTCGGGAACGAGCTTTGGATCAGGCCTTGCGGCGGCGGGGGAGGGTGCAGAGGCCGCTGGCGGCGAGGAGCGCCACCGAGCCCGGCGCGGGCACGACGTGGAAGGAGCCACCCTGGGGCGCGGCGACCATCGCGGTCGAGGAGCCGAACATGTTGTAGACGGCGGCGGTGGTGTGCTGGCTGGCGATCTGCACGATGCGGTCGCTGTAGTCGGCGGGCTGCCACTCGATCTCGTAGATCTTGATGGGGTTCGACGCGTCGGCGAAGGGGTTGATGAAGACGGGGAACTGGAACGCGTCGATGCTCATGATCGAGTTGCCGGGCATCACGGTGCCGTTGAGCGGGCTCGCGCTGGCCAGGCCCGCGGGGCGAGCGGCCTGCACGATCGAGCCGGTGTCGAAGTTCGCGACGTTCGTGACGTTGAAGAGCGACGCGGCGAACATATCGGCCGAGTTCCACGAGGCCCAGAGGCTGAGGCGGGCGTTCTCGCCCGGCTCGATCACGCCGTCACCGTTGCCGGTGTCGGAGACCTGCCACGAGAAGTTCATGGTCTGGGCGTTGGCGGCGACGGCGAACAGGGCGGACGCGGCAAGGGCGGCAATGGCCTTCATCTCTTCTCTCCTCGTATCTGGCGGGCGTCGTGCTCGACGCCGGATGTCTTGTTCGCGGCCCGGGTACGCGGGCCGTGTCTCTCACGTCGAATGTGCCACCACTCCGCGGACAGTCACGCCGATCGCCCCCCGCGAGGGCCTCGCGCGTTCGGGCTGCGACGCCTGCATCGCGGGTGCGGGAGGGCCCGGGAGAACGCCCGGGCGGGCCCGCGCTAAACTGGGATATTCCCGGACCCGCGGTGGAGCCCTTCCCGGGGCTCCCGCCGGCGTTCGCGATGGGAGCACGCATGACCCCGATTCCTGCACACACCACGGGCACGTCCCGCCCCTACCGCGTCGGCTGGTTGTTCTCGCTGCCCCGCTCGGGCTCCTCGGTCGCGGCGTACGCCGCCGCGGAACCCTTCGGCGGGATCGTCGCGGATGAGATCTTCGGCCCGTGGGATCGCACGGCGCCGCCGTACGACTACCCGCCCGTGCAGTCTGATCTCGTGCGCGCGTTCAAGGCGCGTCCCGACGACGACAAGCTCTCGCCCGAGGTGGTCGAGCTGGCGCACGCGGTATTCGCGAAGCTCGCGGAGCGATGCAATCCCGCGCCGGGGCAGGTCCCTTCGATCGTGTGCAAGCACCCGCACTGGGTGATCTCGCCCGCGCAGCAGAAGGCCGCGTTTCCTGACCAGCCCAGTATCCACCTTGCGCGCAATCCCATCCATCGCGTCAACAGCCTCGTGATGCGCGGATGGAACGAGGCGATCGGCACGTACTACGGCTATGGGCAGTACCGCCAGCTCGTTGAGCGCTTCGAGAACGAGCCGGGCGTGGTGTACGACGACATCCGGCGTGATCCCGAGTCGTTCTTTCGCGCCGTCTACGCCGCGTGGGGCTGGGACGCGAGCGCCGCGCAGGTCCGCGGCGCCGCGGAGTATGCCCGCGCGAACTACCATGCGAACTCCAAGATCAAGGACGCGAACCGCTCGACCGACGCGGTGCTGAGCGAATCGAAGATCATGCTCCCGCCCAACGTGATTGCGCTCTATCTGCAGGACAAGCGGATCGTCGCGTTCATGCAGCGCATGGGCTGGAGCACTGACGCCGCGGACTATCCGACCACGGAGACGCAAGACGCGGTGCTGGGCGTGGTCCCCGGCCCGCGCACCGAGCCGCAGCACGCATGAGCGTCACGCGCTGGTTGTTCTCGCTGATCCGCTCGGGCTCGAGCGCGACGGCGTACGCCGCGGGGCACGCGCTGCGCTTCGCGGTCGCCGACGAGCCCTTCGGCCCGTGGGATCGCACGGGCGACCCGTACCGATATCCCGCCGAGCAGGCGAGGCTCGCGGTCGACTTCAAGGCCGGGGGCAAGGTGCTTACGCCCGCGATCGTGCACGCCGCGACGCGCGTCATCGCGGGCATCGAGCGGACGGGCGGCGAGCACGGGGGGCGAGCGCTCGGCGTGATCGTCAAGATCCCGCACGATCGCCCACTGCCCGAGGACGTTCGCGCGACGTGGCCCGCGCAGCGCCACGCGTACCTCTTCCGCAACCCGCTGCACCGCCTGAACTCGATCTGGATCCGCGGGTGGTTCGATCCGCCGCCGATCGACCCGGACTACGACGTCGCGAACGTGAAGCGGTTCGCCGCGCTCTGGGCACGCGATCCGAACCGCGCGCGGTACGACGACCTCAAACGCGATCCGGACCGCTTCTTCGGCGCGCTCTTCGCCGCGTGGGGAATGGACGCGACGCGGGACCGCCTCGATCGCGCCCGCGCATACGCGGCCCAGCGCTACCACCACGCGAGCGGGAATATCCAGGAGGACGCCACGCCGCAGCGCGTGCTGAGCGAGTCGCGCCGCGCGCTCCCGCGCGAGGCGGTCGATGCGTACCTGAGTGATCCGGAGATCCGCGCGATCATGCGCGAGGCGGGCTGGTCCACGCGTGCGGAGGACTACGTCGCGCCGCCCGGGGTAGACGCGCCCGTGCCGAGCTGGGCGACGACGCCCGCCTGACCATCATTGAACGACCACATTGATTTACCACACGAGACGCATGCGTCCCACGTCGGGCACCAGCGCCCGCCCGCCGACCTGGTGCGCCGCGGGGAAGTACACGCAGAACGCCTTGCCGATGAGCAGCGATGCGTGCACGACGCCGTACGTCGAATCGAGCTCGCGCACCCACGGATCGAGCGTGTCCCACAGGCGCCCGTCGAGGCTGGCGGGGCTGTTGTCGCCCAGCGCGAAGTACTGCTCGTCCGTGAGCGTGAGCGTGCTCAACGGGTGCGTCGCGAGCGCCGGGGCCCCGGCCTTCGGCCCTCGTGAATAGATGCCGGGCTGGTAGTACAGGTCGCGCGAGAGGCGCACGTGGTGCAGCGTGAACGGTCCGCCCGAGAACTCCCAGCGCACGCCCGTCTCGCCGTAGTCCTCGGAGAGCACGAGCGGGTTCGACGGGCCGCCGAGGCGCGCGGGGTTCTGGATCTCCATGAGCGTCTTGCTCGTTGCGAGCTGCACGCGCTCCGCGGGGCTCCAGTCGTACCTCGCCTCGACGACGCGCTCGCCATTGATGAAGACGCTGATCGCCTGGTCGATGTGCCAGACCTCGACATCGGTGGTGTGCCCCGGGCGGAGGTGGGCGCGGAGGTCCTCGCTCGCGAGCGTGGTCCACTCGCCTTCCGGCGCATCGCCCGCGCGCATGCGGACGACGACCGCGCCGCTCGACACCTCCGCGCGGAACGTGTGCCCGCGCGTCTCGACGACGCCTATCACGCTGCTGGCGTCCGTCCAGCCCGCGCCGGGCTCGATCGCGAGCGACATCGCGACGTCGCCCACGGGGAACTCCATGCGCATGCCGTCGCCCGTCTCGTTGTACGCGTACCGATCGACGATGCGCCAGGTGCGATCGCCGAAGCGGGCCGACGCGTCCCACCACAGGCCCGTCGCGCCCGCGCCCTCGTAGCGATAGTCGCGCTCCGCGCCGATCGTCCAGCCGGCGTCCGCGGGCTCGCCCGGCGCGCCGCCCTTCCAGGGAGTCTCGAACCACGCGCGGTAGTTCTTGTCGGGATGCAGCGGCGCGTCGTCGCTGTCGAAGATCTTCATGAGCATGCTGCGCTGCACACGCTCGGGCTTGCGCGCGATCGTCCAGCCCTGCTGCGCCCACGGGCTCACGCCCGATGCATCGCCCTTCGCACGCGCGGCCTTCGGACGCACGAAGATGTCGCCGTCGGCGATCGCGATCTGCTCGCCCGGCAGCCCGACCAGACGCTTGATGTAGTTCACCCGCGCGTCGCCCGGGAACTTGAACGGCGCGACGTCCCAACGCTGCGGCTCGAACACATAGGGAAGGTACTTCAGCACGAACACGCGATCGCCCACGCGCAGCGGCTCGGCGGGCGACGCGATCTCCGCGCCCGTCGCCGGGTCGTGCACGCGCACGTTCCGCTGCGTCGGCTCCGGGAATTGCTTCTCAGGATCTCGGTAGTTCCACGGGCCCACGGCCCACGACTCGCCGCTCTCGGGCGACCAGAACCGCATGTGCTTGCCGAGGAGCGTGGGCGCCATCGAGCCGGTGGGGATCAGGAACCCCTCGACCACGAACCCGCGGAACACGAACGCCATCACGAACGCGATCGTGAGCGACGTGATCGTCTCCTTCGCGCCCGCGGCCTGCCTCGCGCCGCCCTGCGTCCCGCTCGATGCCATCGCTGGTCACGCCCTTCCGTGCCGGTCGCGGTCCGATCGCCGCGCGACGGCATCGTTCGAAATCTCCGCCGAATTAGTCCGGGCCGCCGGCGCCCGGCTCTCCCCCCGCGGGCCCACCGGCGTCACCGCCCGGCCCGCCGCCCCCGCGACGCCGACGCCTCCGCCGGCGACGCTTCTTTCCGCCACCATCGGCGTTCGGAGCGCCCGAGTCCGAATCGTCCGGGCCAGAGTCCGACGCGGTATCCGCTCCAGTGTCGGGTCCGGAGTCCGGCCCGTCCGAGTCGTCCTCGCCCGGCCCGCCGTCGCCGTCAGCGCTCGCGTCGCCCGTCCCATCCGGAGCGACCGGGCCGCCCTCGCCCGCGGGACGCTTCTTCCGGCGGCGCTTCCGCTTCTTCCGCGGCGGGCCCTCGGCCCCGGTGTCCGCGCCCGGCTCTGCGCCAAACGACGCCATGATCTCGTCGAGCTCGTTCCCGCCCGCGCGCCGGTCCGCGGCTCCGGCGTCCGCTCGCGCATCACGCGGGGCGGGTGGTTGTGCGCGTCCGCCCGCCGGCTCGCTCGTCCGCGGCTCGGGCGGACGCTCGCGCGTGTCGCGCCCGGGGCCGCCGGGGCGGGGTGCGTTTCCCGGGCCGGGCCGACCGAAGGATCGCCCGCCGCGCGCGCCGGGGATCGGGGCCACGGGCAATTCGGGCGGCGTCATGCTGACCGGCTCGCCCAGGTTCTCGACGGGGATCGCGACGTCCTTGCCCGTGTCGAGGCGGACCAGCGCGAGCTGCGTCAGGATCTGCGTGTCGATGACGATCCCGTCGCCCTCGGGCGTGCCCACGCGGCTCTTCTTCCGCGGCAGACGCTTCTTGAGATCGTCGTACGTCTGGTCCTCGTAGCGCAGGCAGCACATCAGGCGACCGCACCGCCCGCTGATCTTGAGCGGGTCGAGCGTCGCCTTCTGCACCTTCGCGCTCTTCATCGAGACCGGCTTGAGCACCTTCAGGAAGTTCTTGCAGCAGCAGTACTGCCCGCAGCGCTCGTAGTCCGCCGTGATGCGGGCCTCGTCGCGCGCGCCCACCGGGCGCATCTCGACGTACGTGCCGTACACGTTCGAGAGCTCCTGCACGATCTGGCGGAAGTCGATCCGCTCCTCGCTGAGGTAATAGACCGTCACCCGCTCGTTCCCGAGCATGGGCTCGACGTCCACGACCTTCAGCGGCAGCCCGAGGCGCTCGGCCCGGGTCTTTGCCTCGATCCGCATCCCGTGGCGGGCCTGCTCCATGCGGGCCTGGCGGTCCATGTCCTCCGCCGTCGCGATGCGGAGCGCCTCGCCCTCGGTGAAGTACGGGTAGTCCTTCCCGCCCGAGTTCTCGATGTAGTCGAGCATCTCCTTGCGGCTGACGCTCTTGGAGCAGCCCGAGTTCGGGCAGGTGCTCGTGAGCATCTCGCCGATCTCGGTGCCCCGCCCGGTCCGCACCACGATCTTCGACCCGCACCCGGGCTTCGCCCCCGCGCGGTTCGGGAACTCGCCCACGAACTTCAGGTACCCGAAGCGGACCACGAGCGTCTCGGGCACGCTCAGCTTCGCGTACGTCTTGCGGTCGGCCTCGAGCTCGGCGAGGTCCGCCTCGAACTGCGGCAGGGGAACGATCGGCACGACATCCCTCCACGCCGCGCGGCACCGGTCGGGCACGCGGCACGATCTTCGTAAGCTCTTGTTGACGCCGGAGTTGGGTTTCAATCCGCGCGGCGGTACCGGCGCCCCGAGCGGTTCCAAGCATGATGCCCCGAAGGCCGGGGCGAGGGAGCACTCTCTGGTCACGGCGTCCGGACGAGCCGGGCCGGCCGCGACTGGGGGAGTGTAGTTCCCCCGTCAGGAGCCCGCGAATGTGAAGACTCCATCCGCGGCGGGTCGGATTTGTCGCACGCGCGCGGCCCGGGCCGATGAAGCCGCGGGGGCCGATCCCGCGCCGGGGTTCCGGCGGCACGCGGGCGGTCCGGAAGGGGGATTCGCCCATGACGCCGACCACGCCCGTCCGCGCCCTCGCCGGCTCGCTCACGCTCCTCGCCTGCGCGACGACGCTGCACGCGCAGCACCTCGTGCTGCGCGTCGATCAAGACGCCCCGCCGGGCGGGCTCGGGCTCAGTTGGGATACGGCC
This sequence comes from Phycisphaerales bacterium, assembly GCA_034004365.1. GTDB lineage: Bacteria > Planctomycetota > Phycisphaerae > Phycisphaerales > UBA1924 > JAVEWV01. Next base: position 100,240 of record JAVEWV010000006.1, on the reverse strand, counting down.
CTCCAGAACCTGGAGGACGCGCTGTTGCTCCGCAGGCAGTTCAACCTGCTCAGCCTCGAGATTCGCATCGCAGAAGGTTCGTATACACCAACGGACAATCCGCTGGATCGGGAGGCCAGTTTCGAGCTCGGGTTCGCGACCGAATATCCGCCAGTCAGCAGCGCGTTCACCTTGACGATCCGCGGCGGGTACGCGGGGCTGGGGCACGCCGATCCCGACGAGCATGACCCCGACCGGTTTGTCACCATCCTCTCGGGGGACCTGAACGGGGATGACGCCCCGGGCTTCGTGAATCGGGAGGACAACAGCCACCACGTGGTGACGGTCCGAGACACGATCGGCCAACTGATGTACCTGGAAGATCTGGTGATCGAGGGCGGGAACGCAGTGGGTGCGCAGGACGATCGGGGCGGAGGTATCTACGTTCGGCCCGGTCTGAGCGAGGGAAAGCTTCGACTCTCCAACTGTCTCGTTCGCGATAACGTCGCAGAGCATGGGGGCGGGATCTACGCGGACACGCAGTCCGAGCCGTACTACAGGCCCAACGTATTCACCCTCTCGAGCGCGATGGTCCTCAACAATCTCGCACTCGGCTCGGGGGGCGGGATCTACGCCAATTTTCTGACCGCGCAATTCGTCAAGGTTGTGCAGAACGAGGCGCGCGAAGGGGGCGGCATCGCCGTCTTCCCGCCAGACGGATCGGGTGGCACGCTCCGTGTCGAGACCGCGCTGATCGCCGCCAACTCCGCGACCGAGCGCGGCGGCGGCGGATTCGGCGGGGGCATGAGCCTCACGCGCGCGACGATCGTTCATAACTCCGGCGCGGAAGGTTCGGCCTGGTTTGTCGATGGCAATTGCTCCATGCGCCTCGCCATCGTTGGTCCACAGTTCAGTGCCGCGCGCGCGATCGAAGTGGGATCCGGAGTGTGCACTCTTTCCGTTTGCTGCGTGGACGGGGGAGAAGATCAGATCGGTCCGGCTTCTGGATGGAACGGCACTTCCACCTTTGCCGACCCACGTTTCCGCGATCCGCTCGGACCCGATGGGGATGCGCTCACTTGGGAAGACAACGACTACCGGCTCCTCTTCGACTCGCCATGCATCGATCGATACTACTGCGATGTGTTCCAATCCAGCGATCTCAACGCCAATCCACCTTGCGTGTATGCCAACATCGCCTCGTGCCATGACAGCTACCGTCTTCGCGACATCGGCGCATACGAGTACCAGCCGCCCGCCTGTCCGGGCGATTTCGACGGCGACGGCGTGCTCTCCAGCGCCGACCTGTTGACCTATCTCAACGCATACTCGGCGCAGCGCACGCAGGCCGACCTCGCGCAGCCGTGCACGTCGTGGACCTCGGACGATTTCATGGCCTCGATGATGCTGTACGCGGCGGGCTGCTAGGAGATCCTCCATCGGGGGGATCGCTTGATCGCACCGAGCGCAGGGGATGACGCAATGGCAGAGTTCGCGACGACCGTGTTCGCCCGAAAGCTCGCAGGCTCGCTCGCGGTGCTGGCGTGCGCGACGACGCTGCACGCGCAGCCGATCAAGATGCGTCTGTACGTGGATCGGGACGCCCCGACGGGTGGGGACGGCTTCTCGTGGGCGTCAGCCTTCAACGATCTTCAGGACGCGTTCGAGGTCCGGCGTGAGGCGATCCTGGCGGACGTAGAGATTCGGATCGCGGAGGGGCGGTACACGCCCGATCGCGGCACGATGGATACCGGATCGTCGTTCGAGATCGAGACTGTGCCAACCTACTCCGCGAACAGCGCGCTCACGCTCTCGATCCGGGGCGGTTTCGCCGGGCTGGGCCACGCGGATCCGGACGAGCGTGATCCGTCGCGGTTTGTCACGGTGCTCTCGGGCGACCTTGCGGGCGACGATGGTCCGGACTTTGCGAATCGCGAGGACAACTGCGAGCATGTCATCTTCGCGCCCAACGGACCACAGGTCCGGGTCGAACTGGACGGCCTCGTCATCGAGGGCGGCAATGCTCGAGAAGGCAATGGCGGCGGGATCTGCGTCAATGTGCCGCGCTTTCAGGACGGATCTGTGAGCCTGACGGATTGCATCGTGCGCGACAATCTTGCGAGTTCGGGGGGTGGCATTTTCGTGTGCCCGGCGGCCGATCTGTTCGCCTCGCACGGGGGTCTGCTGGTCTCGGGCGGGATGGTCTCGGGGAATCGAGCGACACGCGACGGGGGAGGCATCTACTGCGACGATGCGAAGCTCCACGCCACACAGATCGTGGACAACGAAGCCGCGTACGGCGGGGGCTTCGCGGGCGGTGGTTACGAGCCGAGCGTCGGTCGTCTTGAGTTCGATCGCGTGCTCGTGGCCGGGAATCGCGCGACAATCGCCGGGGGTGGGATCTACACGCGTTGGATACGCGGCTACCGACTCACGCTGGCGCAGAACAGAGCGCCGCTCGGTTCGGGTGCGCTCGCCGAATACTGGATTGATATTTCTTTCTCGATCGTCGCCGGCAACGCGGGTGCGCCGCGAGCGGTCGAGACCGGAGAGTGGAAGAATTACCTGAAGTCGAGCTGCGTGGTCGGAGGGCTCGCCCAGCTCGGCCCCGAAGCGCCCGAGGTTCGGGGATTCCTGATCGAGAAGGACCCACGGTTCGTCGACCCCGTCGGTCTCGATCGTGATCCCATGCGTGCGTCGGACAACGACTATCGCCTGCTCGCTGACTCACCGTGCATCGACATTGTTGGGTGCGGGAGCCGGCTCTTCGGCCTGCCGCTGATTGATCCGCTCGGTTCGTACGCGTGCGTCGACGTGACGGTCTTCGAATGTGATCGCGGACTGTTGATCATGGACCTCGGAGCGTTCGAGTACCAGCCCCAGCACGACTGCGGGGACTTCAACCGTGACGGCGTCCGCAACAGCCAGGACATCCTGGAGTACCTGGACGCGTATGCCGCCCGGCTCTCGACCGCCGACCTCGTGCGGCCCTGCGGCACGCCGAGGAGTGAAGACTTCGCCGAGATGCTGCGTCGGTTTGAAGAAGGCTGCCCGTAGCGGGTCGCGAGTTCGCGTGCGGCTTTACCCGCCCGTCTTGTTGGTCCGGGCGTTGGTGAACATCTGCGACACCGACTCCTTGTCGATCAGTTCGACGGAGTTCCCCTTGCTCCCGATCTGGTAGACATACAGCTCTTCCGTGCGATTGTCGAGCACGAGCAGCAAGTCCTCCGCCCCGGAGCGCACGGTCAGTGCCGTCAATTCCGACACCTGCGAGACCAGCCCCGCCTGCGCGGTGCTCGTGCCGAGGCTCGACGCCTGCGTCAGGATCAGCCCGCACAGGACCACCGCGCTCGCCCACAGGGCCGCGGATCCCACGCGGCTCGTCGTCTTCGCGTCGTTGTGCTCGCTCATCGCGTCACCTGCGCCTTCGAGTCGGTCTGCACGTCGCGGTAGCCGACGCCCTTGAGCTCCTTGCGGCTGCCATCCCAGCGGACCGCGACCAGTTCCTGGTTCGCGCCATCGATGATGTACGTCACGTCGCTGTTGCCGGTCTGGGCCGTGCCCGCGACCATCGTGTACGTCCCGCGACCACGCCCCGCGCCCGCCTGCGCGTCCGCGCGCGGCGCGAGCGTCACCACGCCCAGCACACCCAGCAGCACGACGTTCAGCACGATCAGCGGCCTGCTCAGGCCCGACGCCCCTGCGTTCCGTTCCATCTCCGGTCCTTTCGCCGTTGGTCGGCCCGTCCCGCCGCGAGAGGGATGCGGACTCAGTCCTGGTGCCCGCGCTTGCTGGGGATCACGCTCGCCCCGACCACCGCCGCGATCAGCACCGCGCTCAAAAGCATCATGGAGATGGTGGGGGCCTTCTCCTCGCGCGCGGGCGTTGGCGGACGCAGGCGCTCCTGCGTGTTGTCGCCGTCCTGCGCCATCGCCGCGGGCGACGCGATGAAGCTCGTCCCGAGGACGCCCACCGCGATCGACGCCACCATGCCGAGGCGAGACAGCCCGCCCATCCACGCCCCGCGGCCCGCCCCCGTGTTCGCACGAATCTTGCTCATGCCCGGATGCTACCGCGCCGGGGCGGCCCGGGCGACCGTTCGCCCGGGGAGTGGGCTGGTTCAGGGCACGCCCCCCTCGCCCGACCTCATCGCCCCCGACAGCGGCTGGCTGATCCGAACGAATGCCTCCCCGGGCACGTGCACCGTCCGCCAGCGCGGGCTGCGGACCACCATGTGCCGGGCGTATTCCGACACGCGCACCGCCCGCACGGCGTACCAGCGCCCGCGGTGCTCGACCATCTCCTGGAACAGCCCGTCCGGCGGCGGGGCCTCGCACCAATAGAGGAACGCCAGCGCCGCCTCGAACCCCTCGCCGAACAGGCGTTCCCAGCGCTCCAGCCCCGAGACGTCGTCCATCGTGACCCAGCTCTCCAGGCGGGCGGTCGTGCTGGCGCCGTACGCGATCTTGCGGCCCTTGACCTCCAGCAAGAGGTTCCGCTCGGGCCCGTAGATCACGAAGTCGAAGCTCTTGAGCGACCTGGTCGCGCCCGCCTCGTCCGTGGCGCGGAGCGCGGGCCCGTCGCCCCCGAACAGCGCCCGGCGGGCCTCGTTGACCGCGACGTACGGGATCCGGCGCTCGCGGAGGTACTTCTCGAAGGCCTGGTCGTAGTGGTGCCGGCGCTGGGCCATGGTGACAGGCTATCGCGATCGGGTGTTCGGCGAACGCGCGTGACGCGCGGCCTACCAATCGCCCATGCGGATCGTCTGCCTGACGTGCCGGAACATCCCCGAGCCCGACGTGGACGAGGGCCCGCTGCTCGCGGCGCTGCGGGAGCGCGGGGCGGACGCGTCGATGCTCGCGTGGGAGGACGCCGCGGCATTGCTCGACCAGCGTGGGGCCGACGCGTGGGCGCCCGACCTGGTCGTCATCCGCTCGACGTGGAACTACCACCACGACCTGCCCGCGTTCCTGGCGGCGGTCGACGCGCTCGCGGCTCGCACGCGCGTGCTCAACGCGCCCGAGGTCGTGCGCACGAACGCGCACAAGCGGTATCTCGCCGAGCTCGACCGCGCGGGCGTGCCCGTCGTGCCGACGGAGTTCATAGAGCGAGGTGCGCCCCGCGCGTCGCTCGCCGAGCTGTGCGCTCGTCGCGGGTGGGACGATGTTGTGGTCAAGCCCGCGGTCTCGGCGGGTTCATTTGCGACGCGGCGGTTCCGCACGGGCGCGTTCGACGACGGCGAGGCGTTCCTGCGCGAGGTGCTCACGCGGCGCGACGCGCTCGTGCAGGCGTACATGGCGAGCGTGGAGGGTTCGGGCGAAAGGTCGGTCATGTGGATCGATGGTGCGTTCACGCACGCGATCCGCAAGAGCCCGCGTTTCGCCGGGCAGGACGAGAGCGTGTCCGACGCGTTGCCCATCGCGTCCGACGAGATGGAGGTCGCGCGGCGCGTGCTCGGCGCGGCGATCCCCGGCGTCGCGATCGATCGTCCATGCGACGCGGGCGTGCTCTATGCGCGGATCGACCTCATGCGCGACGAGCGGGGGACGCCGCTGCTGAGCGAGCTGGAGCTCATCGAGCCCTCGCTGTTTTTGGAGCAGCACCCGCCCGCACGGGCGCGGCTCGCGGACGCGATGGTGCGATTGGCGAGGCAGTAACACGCGAACGCCGACTTAGCGATCATCCTGTTCTGCCATGCGCTTGAGCAGTTCCGCCTCCGCGGCTCGGTACTTCTCGAACGCGGCGCGGACCTCTTCGGACATCGCGCCGATCGCCTCGGTGTCGACCATTCTGGACGCGGCGCCGGATGCGTCGGGCGAGGCGTCCGGCGCGTTCGAGGCGAGCGCGCTCAGGCTCTCGCTCGCGGCGCGCAGGTCGCTGACCGCGTCGGCGTACGTCCGGGCCGCGTCATAGAGCAGTTGTCCCTCGAGCTCGCGCGTGTCGGGACGCACGAGCAGCCGCCAGGGCTGCTGGCGGACCTCGAGCGCCACGAGCTTGAGCTGGTCGGACATCAGGCGGAGGTTCGCCAACGCGCCCCGGATCGTGGGCGATTCCTGCACCATGAGCGTCTGCGCTCGCGCGAGCGTGTCGTCGGCGCGGGTGCCCGCGGCGTACCAGCGATCGACGGCGGCGTTGATGGCCGGACGGGTGCCGTCCTGAAGGCCGCGCATCAGGTCGTCGGTGTTCGCGACGATCGCGTCGAGGCGGGGGCGGTTGTCGTCGAGCGTGTCGCGGGCCCGCGCAACGAGCTCACGTGTTTCGCTCACGCCCTCGTTGGCGCCCGTCGAGGCCTTGGCGAGCTCGTCGCTCGCGGTCGCGAAGCGTTCGCTCGCGAAGGAGAACTCGTCGCGCCACTTGGGCCAGTTTGTGCGGATGTCGCCCGCGATGGTCCGCACGTCCGTCACCGCGACCGAGGCGCCATCGACCGCGTCCGGAATGGCGGGCGCGATCCGCTCGACCGCGACGCGCACGTCCTCGGTGATCTTGTAGATGTTCCCGATCGCCTGCTGCAACTGCTTCGACTGGTCGGGCCCGAAGCCCGCGTCGGCGAGGAACGCCGGCGGCGCGATCTTGCCCTCGAGCCGCTCGCCCGGCGCAAGCCGCGGATTCCCGCCCTGCGGCACGGGCACGTCGCCCACGCCCACGTGCGGGATGTTGATCGAGCTGAGCGCGCCCAGCAGCGGCTTCTCAAGGAACACCCACGCGTCCTCGTACAGCCCGATCGACGCGCGGACCTCGATCTCCACCTCGACGTTCCGGGGCACGCCGTCGGGCCCGTTGGCGATGCGCACCTCGCGCACCTTTCCGACCTGCTGCCCGCCGACCTTGACGGGCGAGCCCGGCTGGATGCCCGGCGCCCCGGTGACAAGCGAGAACTCGACGAGGTACTTCGAGCGCTTGCCCATCTCGATGCCCGAGAGCACGAAGCTCATGACGACGGCGACGACGATCGCGCCCACCAGGAACCCGCCCGCGAGGAGGTTGTTGCGATTGGACTGTCGCGACATCATGGTGCTCCGTGGGGCGCGGACCGGTGCATCCTACCCGCGGGTGGATTCGACGCTGGGCATGACGCGCGTGCCGAGGCGCACGCCCAGCAGATCGCGCACGAACGCCTGTTCGTCGCGCCGCTGGGTGATGGGGCCCTCGGCATCGCCGCGCAGGAACTGGCGGATGAGGCGTTCGTCGTCGGGCAGATCGCGCGCCTGGTCCTCGGGCGTGTCGCGCAGGCGCTCGAACCAGGCCCGCGACTCGACCTTGAGCATGCGCCCCTTGTCGAGCATCGCCATGCGATCGGCGATCGTGAAGGCCGAGTCCATCTCGTGCGTCACGACGACGCTCGTGACGCCGAGGCGCCGGGACAGGCTGAGGATGAGCTGGTCGATCTGGGCGCTGGTGACGGGGTCGAGGCCCGCGCTGGGCTCGTCGTAGAAGAGGATCTTGGGATCGAGGGCGAGGGCCCGGGCGAGGCCCGCGCGCTTCTTCATGCCGCCCGAGATCTGCGCGGGGTACTTGTCCGCGTGCTCGCGGAGCCCGACCAGCTCCAGCTTGATCTTCACCTGGATGTCGATGATGTCCGGGTCGAGGTCCGTGTGCTCTCGGAGCGGGAGCGCGACGTTCTCGGCGAGGGTCATGCTGTTGAAGAGCGCGCCGGACTGGAAGAGGATGCCGAAGCGCTTGCGCACCTCGTTCATCTCGTCCTCGGTCAGCCCGCAGACGCTCCGCCCGAAGATCTGGATATCGCCCGAGTCGGGCGGGAAGCTCCCGATCATGAGGCGCAGGCTGGTGCTCTTGCCCGAGCCCGAGCCGCCCATGATGACCATGATCTCGCCCGGGATGATGTCGAGCGTCAGCCCGTCGAGCACCGTCTGCGAGCCGAACCGCTTCACGACGTTGTGCATCGCGATCACCGGCTCGGGGCGCCCGTCGGGCCCGAGCTGGATCGCCGTCGATCCGCCCCGGGCCATCGGGGAGATCTCGGGCGTCGGTTGTTCTTTGCGCCGGAAGAGTGCCACGGGGGACTGTATCGGCCAGCGCGAACCCGCCCGTGTCGTGAACCCCGAGATCGGCGCGATCAGTCCCCGCCGGACGAGTCATCCGTGGCATCACCCGAACCCGCCGGCGTCGAGGGCGGTGCGCCCGGAGCCTGCGGCGCACTGGGCGGCGTCGCGCCGAGCGGCTGCCCGTCCTGGTTCGGGCTGCTGCCGCCGATCAGCCAGATGTCCGTCCCATCGGGCAGCGAGACGCCCACGTCGGTGAGCGGCAGGCCCTTCGGGTTGGTGACGTTGCGCTGCGGGAGCGCCAGCAGCACGAGCGCCCGTCCGTTCGAGAATTCGCACGGGATCGGGATCTCGTTCTGACGCTGCGAACTCCCGAACTGGTTCCACCCCTGACCAAGATTCTCGGCCTGCCTGGCGTACTCAAAGATCCCCTGGGGAGCGCTCACGAACGCGCCGACCTGCGCCTGATACGCCGTGCGGAACGCGTCGAGCGATTCCGGCGTCACCATCGGGCGGACGCCCAGGAACAGCTCGCCCTGCACGCCCGCGATGTCGTTCGCATCGGCCGCCGCCATGACGCGGGCCGCCGGTGCGACCATGAACTGCACGCCCTGCACCGCGCCCCACACGAGCGCGACCTGCGCCACCGTGCCCAGAAGCCCGAGCACCGTCGCCGCGACCGCCAGCCCCACGCCCCGGACGCGCCCGCGGCTGAGCGCGATCAGCAGCAGCGCCAGCCCGCCCAGGATGAGCCCGATGGGCCCGGTGATGACGCACGGGACCGCGAACACGAGCGCGACGATCGCGAGCACGCTCGTGCGTGCGGGCACCATGGGCGCGGACTCACCGAAGTCCGCGTACTGGGAGAAAACGGGGCCGTATCGGGCGTTCATGCCTGCTCCAGAACCGGGCCGGGGGTTGGATCGGCCCTCGGAATCGAACTCGGACGAATGTGCAAGGTTAGGAGATTCTTGGGCGGGCGTGCCCCCTGCTTTCTTCCGAATATCCCCGGAACACGGGATATGTGCAGCCCGTGCGCGCCGCCGGTCGATGAGCCTGTGATGTCCTCGCGCGGATCTCCATCCCTGCCCCGCCCTCGCGGGTTCCGCCCGCTGGCGTGGGCGCAGTCGATCGTGACGCTCGGCGCGCTGGTCGTCCTCGCCGGAGTCGGGTACGAGATGCTCGCGTCGCGGGTCGCGGCGAGCATGTACCGGGCCCGCCTCGACGCGCTCGGGCAGGAGTACGCCGCCCTGCGCGATCGGTACAACGACGCCGTCCGACGCACCGCGGTCACGGAACTGATCGTCCGGGGCGGGTCGCTGTCGGTCCGGGTGCGGACGATCGACGGCGTGGAGCGGGTGATCGAGACGCCCTTCGACCCGCGCGGTGAGATCTACATCGATTACGTGGTGCTCGACGGGCGTCTCTGGATCCGGCGGATCTTCGACGTCGCCACACCCCCCGGGCAGGCGATGGTCATCGAGCCCGACCTGGCCGAGGTGCAGTGGCGGGCGCCCAACGACGTGGGCGATGTGCCCGACCACGGCAAGGCGGTCTATCGCACGCTGAGCGACGGGCGATGGATCGTCACGACCACGGGCGACGGGGCGCTCGGGCTCAAGCGCGCGGGCGACGCGGACGAGGGCGAGGCGCTCGCGCTGGGCCCGGCCGTGCGCTCGTACGAGGAGGTCCTGGAGCCCCTGCCCGATCCGACCCGCGACATCACGTGGGGCGAGGTGCTGGGGCGGGTGGTCGGGGCGGAGTAGCCTCCGCGCGATCTACGCTCGGGCATGAGCACGCTCCCCGCGCCGTCCGCTGTCGCGCACCACTGGGGCATCGACCCGGGCGTTGTGTACCTGAATCATGGCTCGTTCGGCGCGTGCCCGACGCGCGTGCTCGACGCGCAGCGATCCATCATCGACGGGGCCGAGCGTGAGCTGGTGGCGTTCTACGTCACCGACGCGTTCGAAATGCTCGACGCGGCCCGCGCGGCGCTGGCGCCGCTGATCGGCGCGCACCCCGACGATTTCGCGTTCGTCTCCAACGCGACCACGGGCGTCGCGACGGCGCTGGCGAACTTCCCGCTCCGCGCGGGCGACGAGATCCTGGTCTCGGCGCACGAGTATCCCGCGTGCCTGATCCAGGTGCGCGACGCCGCCCGGCGCGCGGGCGCGACGGTGCGATTCGCGGACATCCCCTTTGGCGTGGGCGTGCTGGACGAGCGGGCGATCTTTGACGCCATCGTGAACGCCGCGACGGAGCGCACGCGCCTGTGCCTGCTCAGCAACGTGACGAGCCCGACGGCCCTCCGCTTCCCCGTGGCCCGCATCGTGCGTGCGCTGCGTGAACGGAACATCGAGACGATCCTCGACGCGGCGCACGGGCCCGGGTGCGTCCCGCTCGATCTTGACGCGATCGGCGCGGCGTGGTCCACGGGCAACTGCCACAAATGGCTGTGTGCGCCCAAGGGCTCGGCGTTCCTGCACGTCCGGCGCGACGCGCAGCGCGGCCCGCTCACGATCGAGGGCGTGTTCCGCCCGCTCGCGCTCTCGCACTTCAACGCGCACCCGATTCCCGGGCGCGAGATGCCCATGCGCGGGTTCGACTTCCTCGGCACGAGCGATGTCTCGGCGTGGCTCACGGTCCCGCACGCGATGCGGATCGTCGCGGAGATCGCCGAGGAAGTGGGGCTGCTGCCGCGCGGGCTCGATCCGCACGATTCGGCGTCGCTCACGGGCGCGTGGCGCGCGATCATGGACCACAACCGCGCGCTGTGCCTGCGCGGGCGGAACATCCTGTGCGACGCGATGGGCGTTTCGCCCCCCGCGCACGACGATCTCATCGGTCCGATCGCGACGATCCCGCTGCCCGCGCACGACGCGGAGCGGACGCGCCGCCTCCTTGCGCGACCGACGCGCCACGCCGACGCGTTGCAGGACGCGCTGCGTGATCGCTGGAAGATCCAGGTGCCGATCTGGCGATACCCGCCGGGCCCGGTCGATCCATCGCCGGGCGCGCCCGCGCCGGTGCGCACGATCCGCATCAGCGCACAGCTCTACAACTCCGAAGCGCAGTATCGGTATCTGGCCGATGCGCTGTGCGCCGAGATCGAGCGCGAGCGTCAGTACTGAGAATGGTTTCACCACAGAGGCACAGGGACACAGAGACAAAGCAGCCAATAGACAAATGGCAAAGAGGCAAATGAGCAAAGGTGTAAATGGGCAGCGTGAGAGCACAACGTCCATGCGTTTCGCGTCTGGCGACGGCTCGCTTCGCGAGGCATGCCGCAAGTATGAACCCCAAGGCTCTCTCTGCGTCTCTGTGCCTCTGTGGTAAGAATCGGACGATCGGCGCTCACACAGCGTGCGCGGCGCGCATGTCGAGGAAGTTCCGCAGCAGCCTCGGGCCCTCGAGCGTCATGAAGCTCTCGGGGTGGAACTGCACGCCCTCGAGCGGGGCGCGATCGCGCGCGTCCGGCGCCCACACGCGCCGAAGTCCCATCACCACGCGCACGCTCCTGCCCGCGTCGTCGGACTCGTCCGTCCATGCGCTCACCTCCCACCCGCCGCGGGCGGCATCGAGCGCGGGGATCGTGTCGGCCCGCACCACCAGCGAGTGGTAGCGCGTCGCGTCAAACGGGTTGGAGAGCCCCGCGAACACGCCGCGCCCGTCGTGATGGATCGGGCTGGTCTTGCCGTGCATCGGGCGCTCGTGACGCACCACGCTCATGCCCGAGAGGTCGGCCATGCACTGGTGCCCGAGGCACACGCCCAGGATGGGCACGCGCCCCGCGAACCGCTCGATGATCGCGGCGCTCACGCCCGCTTCCTTGGGCGTGCACGGCCCGGGCGAGATGATGATCGCCTCGGGCGGATGCCCCTCGTCGATGGACTCCGCCTCGTCGGGCGAGACCTTGTCGTTGCGCACGACGACGAGTTCCTGCCCCGGGCGGAGCGAGGCGTCGAGCTCGCCCAGCCGCTGCACGAGGTTCCACGTAAAGCTGTCGTAGTTGTCGATGAGCAGGATCATGCGAGCGGATGATATCCCCGGGGTGGGGGAGGGAGTATTGAATGAATATCACTCCTTACCGAATGCGAGGCTTGCAGCTCGGTGGTATGAGGTGGTAGCATGCATTGGATCCTACCGGGGAGTTCCGACACGATGTCTCGCCGCTCGCCGCTCGCCGCTCGCCCATTCGGCCCAGTTCAGGGCTGGTTGTCGGGTCGGTGCCACAGGATGGCAGCAAAGCACGTGTGGACAGCATTCGTGCCTCCGGTTGCTTCATTCGTTGCTGGTGGCGTGCTGCTGTGGGCGGCAGTTCACAAACTAGCTATGCCCGACCCAGCATTTCGCTCGCTCTCGTGGGCGTTCTCTGACCAAGCGGCCGGTACATTACTTGTGCTGCTTGTCTGCATCGAGTTCGCTCTCGCGATATCGCTCCTGCTGGTGCCGGGGCGTCGATCGACGCTCGGCCTTGCAGCCGTGCTATTTATGGTGTTCGTGCTTTGGATGATCGCGCAACAGGTCGCGAACGCTCCCGTTCCTTGCGGATGCGGAATGGCCTCGTCTGCAGTGTCTAATTCTGTGTACCACGAGCGTGCATTGGGAATAGGCCGGTCCTCGGGGCTTGCGGCGATTTCCATGGTCGGCGTGTTCTTCGCATCGTGTAAGGTGCGCAGTCCTTAAGACAAAGGAGACGAGTAAAATGAGGTGTCAATCGGGAAAGAGTGTCGGAACAATTGTGGGGGCCATCCTCGGAGTCATGGTGGCCGGAGTGTCGCTTGCAACGTTGAATCCAGGACAGGGAGACAACAGCCAGTGCTGTTTTAGCAAGTCGTGCCCGGATGGAAACGGTGGCTTGAACACGGCGGCCTCATGCGTTCAGGGATGCGCTTCGAATCAGGTGTGCTCCGGAAGCGGCGGCTGTGAGCCAATTGTCTGGGCTCAGGCCGAATGCAAGCCAAGGCCGAATTGATCAACACCAGGGGTGTTCGATCGAACACTTTGGGAACATGTCAGCATGCTGAGCCCACGAACACACACGCGCGTCGTTCTTGCGGCTTCGCTCGCTTGCATCGGCATCGGTGCCGTCGTATGGCGGTTGTGGCCATACCTTGTGGGGGCAAAGCAGCCCGGTGCCGTTCCCATCCAGATGACGCCCCAGATGGAGGCCCTCGGGCCGGATCTTGTTGACCGAACGCTGGACGACGCGACGGGCGGTCCGGTCAGGGCCGCGTCGGATCGGCTGAGATCGATCATGCCGGTCTCGGTTCCACCAAGTCGTCGTGAAGATCTCATCGCGGCGTTCGAGGAGCGCCTGGCGGCGACCATCGACGGGGAGTATGAGCGCGATCTTCGAGCAAAGATCGCTCGCGGGATGGATTCTCCCCCCGATCCAGCCGCGGAAGAGCCGCGTCGAGTCTGGGAGAAGTGGTCCTCGTGGACAAGGGGCGCGTCCATCGGTCCGGAACGGATCGAGGTTCGTGACATCCTCTCTCGCGGGCAGCGGATCGCGCCCAGCGGCGTGGCGGAAGGCTTTGCGATGAGTGTCTTCTCCAAGACGGGGAAGGGCGCCTTCCCTGTTCCGGCAGATCCCGTCGCATCGCGGTCCGATGTGGTCGAGGTGCGGCTTCCGATGGCGATCCGACCTGTGCGGGGCGATGACCCGGGTGCGGTGCTCGTGGGGTTCCAGTTTGTGTGGAGCGCGGCACGCGAGCATTGGCTCCCGCTGGAGAACGTGATATACCACTCTGGGCGGGCGACGTATGCAGCGATTCCGTTCTGAAAGCACGACGACGGGCCCGAGCGCGGCGCGGGCCTTCTCGCTGATCGAGCTCCTCGTCTCGATCGGCGTGATCGCACTGCTGCTGGCGATCCTGCTGCCCGCCTTGCTCGGGGCCCGCTCGCGCGGTCGCGAGGTCGTGACGCTCGGCAACCTGCGCCAGCTCTCTCTGACCATGGAGGCCTATCTTGGCGCATACGACCAGACCTATCCATGGGCCCCCGCTGGCACATGGTTCACGATCACGCCACCGGACGATCTAGAGCCTTCATCCGTGTATCCGGGCTATTGGAATCTGGACATCTACTGGACAGCGCTCATGCATGACGTGGCGCCCTGGCGACAGAACTTCCGATCCTGGGTCGGGCCGGGTGGGGTTGACGACGCCGAGCGGCCCTGGCTGCGAGCGCGTGGCGCGGGGATTCCGTCGTATCACCTCTCGCACACGTTCTTCGCGCGTCCCGAGGTCTGGGCTCCCGCTCCGGTGGACAGTGCAACGTTCTACCGGCCCGTCTCTCAGCGAGACGTGCGTTTCCCATCGAACAAGGTGATGATGTGGGACGAAGAGCTGACGCACCTCGCGAACCAGCCTAAGGCCGATCGCGACCTGCGCCCCATGCTCTTTGCCGACGGGCACGCGAGTGTGAAGCGGCTTTCCAAGGCCGCCCGGCCGCCCGCGATCTCGTTCAAGCCCGACACGCGACCCGTGGTGGATACGCCCAACGGCGTGCATGGACGCGACTATTGACTACGCCGCCGTGCGACGCTGCATCGTCCCCGCCACGCCGTCGCGCGTCGCAAGGAACAGGCGGCTCGTGATCGGGTACGGCAGTCGGCGGAAATCCTGCTCGACGCGCTGCGCGATGCGGTCCACGAACTCGGGCGGGTCGTTGCTGATCGCGACGAACATGTCTCGCGCCGGGATCGCGACGAGGAAATCGCTCCCGAGCTGGCGTGACAGGCGATCGTGCAGGTTGCCCATCAGCAGGCGGGCGGCGTCGTAGCCGTCCTGCTCGCTGATGATCGCCGCGCGTCCGCCCTCCTTGCTCTCGACGATCTGGATCTCGATGTCGTCGGTGTAGTGCAGCAGGTTCTCACGCGAGACGATCTCGAGCTCTTCGACCGTCGTGCCCCAGCGGAGCACCTGGTCGGTCGTGATGCTCACCGTCATCTGCGGGAGGTCGGTCACGAACACGATCACCGTGTCGTTCACGAACGGAACGTGCGCGACCAGCTCGCGGTTGAGATGCTCGAAGATGTTCTCGGGCTGGATGCGCGGCATGATCCGCGGGCGGGCCAGCTCGAAGCTGCTCTCGGCGTTCATGAGCGACTCGCCGCTGAAGAGCTGGTCGAGGAACTGCTCGACGATCTCGTTCCCCCGAGCCGGGTCGTGCGCGACCATGCGATAGAGGTTCTCGAGGTCGAGGCGCCGACCGTTGACGATCAGCTCCCGCGGGCCGATCAGATCGACCGCGTAGCCCGGCTGGAGCTGACGCAGCATGGTCGCGACCGTCTCGGCGAACGCTTCCGGCTCCCGCGGCAGTGAACCCATGTCGCGTTACTCCCTTGCTCAGCCCGCCGGGCACGTCCCTTCAGCAGGGCGTGCTCCGTCGAGCCCCGGCACTCCGCCGGCAACCTTGCTCCATCCCCCCCGCACGAATTCGGATCGGGCGGGCACCTTTCCTCGCGTGGCTGCATCGACCGCGCCCGGTGGGTGGGTCAACCCGACCATGCCTCCGCCGGGCTCACCCCGCCCCAGGTTCCGGAACAACCGACACGACCGGACGCCCGCCCGTGCTATGGGGCTCGCGCGGGTCCGAGGAGTGTGATGGAGGCCGCGCGGGCGGTTGGCCCCCCACCCAGGCCACGGGTATGATCGCCGTCCGGGAATCCCCGCCCGTGGGGGCGGTTTCCTTGGATCGTGCCCGGGCCCGATGAGGCCCGCGTGGAGGCTTACGCGTGACCGAGCAGGAGATCGAAACCAAGGTCATCGAGATCGTCGCGGAGCAGATGGGCACGGACAGGGCCAAGATCTCTCGCGATACCAGCTTCTTCGAGGACCTCAACGCCGACTCGCTGGACACCGTCGAGCTCGTCATGGAGTTCGAGGACCAGTTCGAGACCTCCATCCCGGACGAAGAGGCCGAGAAGATCAAGACCGTCGGGCAGGCCATCGACTTCATCAAGAAGGCCAACGGCGTCGCCTGATCGGGGTGTGAAGCGGCCGGGTCGGCGGGCGAGCATCCCTCTACAGGGGGTGTTCTCGCACGTCGGGGCCCGGCGTGCTCCACGCCGCGGTGGCGCGGCGGGCTGGTTCTTCTGACCGAGCGAGCATGACCCCACACCGCCGAAAACTCGCCGAGCCGAACCGCGTCGTCGTCACCGGCATGGGGGCGCTGACCAATCTCGCGCGGAACGCGCCGGAGACGTGGTCGGCGATGCGCGAGGGCCGGAGCGGAATATCCCCTATTGAAGGGGAAGATTTCGCGCGTTTCGACGACAAGTGGCTCGTCCGCATCGGCGGTCAGATCAAGGGCTGGGACCCGACCAGCGTGCTCGAGCACCGCGAGTCCAAGCGGATCGACCGGTGCACGCAGCTCGCCCTCGCCGCGGCGATCGAGGCGGCGAAGGACTCCGGGCTCGACTTCGCCTCGGGCGAGTTCGAGCGGCGCGGGGTCGTCATCGGCTCGGGCATCGGCGGGATCACCACGATCGAGGAACAGCACCAGGTCATGATGGAGCGCGGGCCCGATCGCATGAGCCCGTTCACGGTGCCCCGCCTCATGGCGAACGCCGCCGCGGGCAACATCTCCATCAAGTTCAACCTGCGCGGGCCCGCCTCGACGCACGCCACGGCCTGTGCGTCCTCCGGGCACGCCTTCGGCGACGCCATCAACTACCTCCGCTGGGGGCACGCGGACGTCATGATGTGCGGCGGCGCGGAGGCGGCGGTCTCGCCCCTGTGCCTCGGCGCGTTCATGGTGATGAAGGCGCTCAGCCAGCGGAACGATGCGCCCACGAAGGCCAGCCGCCCGTTCGATCGCATGCGCGACGGGTTCGTGCTCGCGGAGGGCGCGGCGATGTTCGTGCTCGAGACCGAGGCGCACGCCAAGGCCCGCGGCGCGAGGATCTACGCCGAATTGGTCGGGGCGGCGAACAGCAGCGACGCGGCGCACATCACCGCACCCGATCCCGAGGGCTCGGGCGCGGCGCGCTCCATGCTCTGGGCGCTCGAGGACTCCGGGCTCAACCCGACCGACATCGAGTACGTCAACGCCCACGGCACGTCGACCCCGCTGGGCGACAAGGCCGAGGTTGCCGCGGCGCTCCGCGTGTTCGGCGATCACGCCCGCAAGAGCGCGGGCGGGCGGCTCATGATGAGCTCGACAAAGAGCATGCACGGGCACGGGCTGGGCGCGTCGGGCGCGATCGAGCTGATCGCGTGCATCGGCGCGGTGTCGCAGGGCGTGGTGCCGCCCACGATCAATCTTGAGGAGCCCGACGAGGGCTTCGATATTGATCTCGTGCCCAACGAGGCCCGCGAGCGCCCGGTGAAGTACGCGATGAACAATACCTTCGGCTTCGGCGGTCACAACGTGACGCTGATCGTGGGAAGGTACGCGGGCTGAGGCCCGTTCCGCGTCGCAGCGATTCACACACCCAACCTAGATGCTCACCGCTCCCGCGGCGATCAGCGCGCCCAGCACGGCGCACAGCGCAAGGCGGTACCACCCGAACGGCGTCAAGCCTCGACGGTTCAGGAAGCCCACCAGCCAGCGGACCGCGAGCGCGGCGGAGACCGTCGCGGCGAAGAGCCCGAGGATGCAGGCCGACCAGCCGATCGTCTCGAACAGGTTGGGCGTGCCCGCGTCGGCGGATTCCTTCAGGTTCTTCGCGAGCTTGTAGACGCACGCGCCGCCCAGCGTGGGCAGCCCGAGTAGGAAGCTGAACTCCGCCGCCTTCCCGGGCGGGAGCCCGCGCATGACGCCCGCGGTGATGGTCATCATGCTGCGGCTTGTGCCGGGCCACATCGCGACGCACTGCATGAGCCCGATGGTGAGCGCGTCGAGCGGGGTGAGTTCATCTATGTCGCGCTCGCGGAGGTGGTGCGCGAAGAGCTGCGAGCGACGGGTGCCGAGGCGTCCGCGGCGCCACTGCTCGAGCGCGATCATGAAGAGGCCCCCGCCCGCGAGCGCCACGAGCACGGGGCCCGCGTGGAACAGGCGCGCCTCGATCCAGTCGTCGAGCAGCACGCCCAGGACCGCCGCGGGGAGGAAGGCGGTGAAGAGGTTCGCGAGCAGTCTCAGGCCCGCGGGGTCGCGCCCGACGAGCCCGCGGAGCATCTGCGCGACACGCTCGCGGTACAGCCCGAGCACCGCGAGGATCGCCCCGCCCTGGATGACGATGTTGAACGCGTCGACGGCCTGCTTGATCGCGGGGCGGTCGGCGTCGGACAGGCCCATGAAGGACGACGCGAGGATGAGGTGCCCCGTCGAACTGACGGGGAGGTACTCGGTGATGCCCTCGACCAGGCCCAGCACGATCGCCTGCCACCACTCCATGGACCAGCCCTGGGCGACGGG
This sequence comes from Phycisphaerales bacterium, assembly GCA_034004365.1. Taxonomy (GTDB): domain Bacteria; phylum Planctomycetota; class Phycisphaerae; order Phycisphaerales; family UBA1924; genus JAVEWV01. Next base: position 81,896 of record JAVEWV010000006.1, on the reverse strand, counting down.
CCCCGCGCCGGTGGTCAGGGTCGCGAGCGTGGCGAGTGGCATGCGGGGCTCCGAGGGTGCGAAGTGCGCGGTGCGGGGGCGGCGAGTGTAGTGTCATCGGCATGGAGGGCCCCGCGCATCTCGACGTCGTGCACGTGCCCGCGGGGGCGTGGGCGGGCGACGCGTCGGGCATTGCGCACGAGCTCGACGTCTATCGCAACCAGAAGGACGCCTGGCTCGCGGCGCAGCGCGGCGAGGACCCCGCTGACAAGCGCATGGGCCTCTTCATGGGGGAGGGCGAGGGCGTGCTCCGCCAGATGGTCGAGGCGGGCGTGCGGGTGAGGAGCGTGCTGGTCGCGGAGCATCGCCTGGACGCGGTGGGGGAGACGCTCGCGCGATTGCCGACGGGCACGCGCGTGCTCGTCGCGTCGCGCGGGGCGCTCGAAGAGATCGTGGGCTTCGACATGCACCGGGGCGTGCTGGCGTGCGGTGAGCGGCCCGCGCCGATGGGCGTGACCGAACTCGCACGCTCGGCGAGCGCGATCGTGATGAGCGAGCGCGTCGCGAACCACGACAACATGGGCGGGCTGTTCCGCACGCTCGCGGCCTTCGCGGGCCCGCGCGCGGGCGTCGTGCTCAGCCCGTGGTGCGTGGACCCGCTCTATCGCAAGGCGGTGCGCGTGTCGATGGGGCAGGCGCTGCGTCTGCGATGGGCGCGATGCGAGGGTGATGCGTGGCTCGGTTCGATCGACGCCGTGCGGGACGCGGGGTTCGACGTGCTCGCGCTCACGCCCGCGCCGGACGCGATCGATCTGGACGAAGCCGCGACTCGGTTCGGGACGGCGGGCGGGCGGCGTGTGGCGCTGCTGGTCGGGGCGGAGGGGCCCGGGCTGGAGGTCGCGACCATGGCGCGGGCGACTGTCCGCGTGCGGATCCCGATCTGGCACGGGGCGGACTCGCTCAATCTGGTGGTCGCAACGGGCGTCGCGCTGTCCCGCCTGGTCCGAGCGGACGCAGACTGATTCGGAATCTGTGCGGATAGCGGGAACGCGGGGCGCCCCGGCGCGTCGAACCCGTGCATCGGGAACCTCGAAGAACGAACGGGCGATCGCTACGCTGGTTCGATCGGCGCCGGTCCGGCGCACGGCCCATCGTGGCCAGGGGAGCGTGTTCGATGCGTGACGTGATGCGGCTGGCGATGGTGGTGGGCCTGTCTGCGGGTCTGGCGGCGGGCTCGGCCCGTGCGCAGGACATCGTGCGCGAGGGCGGCGGCGAGCGGCGCGAGAAGCTCGCGAAGATGGAGCTCAAGCCGTTTCCCGCCGAGGCGTGGAACGGGCTCGACGCGTGGATCAACGGGCAGGGCTCCGAGGTGCGCGACATCGGCGGACGCCCGGTGCTGATCGTGACGTTCGCGTCGTGGTATCCGATCTCGCTGCGGGCGCTCCCGCTCGCGCAGCAGCTCGCGGACAAGTACGCCTCGCAGGGCCTGATCGTGATCGGGCTGCACCACGAGCGCGGGTGGGAGAACGCCGAGGCGCTCGTGAAGCAGCGGAAGATCACGTTCCCGATCGCGCGCGACACGGGCAGCGCGTGGCGCGGCGCGATGCTGTCGGACCAGGATCCGGACTTCTACGTGATCGATCGTGCGGGGCAGCTCCGCTTCGCGGACATCGACACGGGCAGCGTCGAGTCGGCGGTGAAGATCGTCGTCGAGGAGACCCCCGATCAGGCGGGCGGCATCAACGATCGCCTCGCGGCGGACCGGGCGCAGGCGCAGCGCGATGCGCGCCGCGTCGAGAACATCAATTCGAGCGTGGATTTCACGCGTCTCCCGCCCATCCCGTTCACGCCGCCGAGCGAGGACCAGTACAAGAACGCCGCGTGGCCCAATCCGCCCAAGGGCGACGAGAACCGCTCGTACCGCGATGGCCCGCGCGAGCCGCAGAAGTACGCGGCGCACGCGGCGATCATGGCCGCGGCGAAGGGGCGTCCGGGCCAGGCGCTGATCGTGTACGGGTTCAATCCCGAGCAGCAGCGGACCGTGGAGTACGTGACCTCGATGGACCTCCTGCAGAAGCAGATGGTGCGTGACGTGCGCGTCGCGGGGCTGCTCGTTCCATTGCAGGACAACAACAACCGGCGTGACGACGAGGAGGCGAAGAAGCTCGCTGCGAGCATCCCCGAGAAGATCGCGGGCCTGAAGCAGTCGTTCCGCCTGTCGCACGAGCTGATCCCGGACGTCGACGCCGCCGCGCTCACCGCCGCCAATCCGGATAACGAGCGGAATCGCAGCAACGAGAGCTACATCCCCTTCGCCGCGGTGATCTCGAGCGACGGGATCATCCGCTGGTGGGGGCACCCCGGCGATCATGCCTTCCGCGCCGCGGTCGACAAGGTCCTCAAGGTCGATCCGGGAATCCGCGCGCGTCGCCAGGCGGAGGACGAGTACATCCGGCGTCACGGCGGATAAGCCGGGCGATTCGGGGCGTACGCTGACGCGATGTTCCACGTGGTGCTGCACGAGCCCGAGATTCCCAACAACACCGGGAACATCGGGCGGACGTGCGTCGCCCTCGGCGCGACGCTGCACCTCATCCATCCCCTCGGCTTCGAGCTCTCCGCGAAGGCGTGCCGGCGTGCGGGGCTCGACTACTGGCCGCGCCTGACCTGGCGCGAGCACGAAGGCTGGGACGCATACCTGCGGGACGAGCGCCCCGAGCGCGTCTGGGCGCTCTCGACGCACGGCACGCGCAGCGTGTTCGACGCCGATCTTCGCATGGGCGACGCGCTGCTCTTTGGCGCCGAGACGCGCGGGCTGCCCGAGTCGGTCCGCCAATCGCTCCCGCCCGAGCGTGTGCTGCGTCTGCCGATGGCTGAGGGAGAGCGATCGCTCAACCTCGCGACCGCGGTGTGCGCGGTGGCGTACGAGGGCGTGCGGCAGGAAGTGGCCCGTGGTGCGGCGTGGGCCGTGGGGGGCGTGCTCCGCCACTCGTTCCGGGACGAGCGGGGATCCAGCCCGCTCCCGGAGGGGCTTGGCGGATAATCGCGGGGCGCTGGTGCGGGCGTGCTCATCCGCCACAGGATTCCGGGCGATGCGCGAACCCGGATCGGGGGGTCGCAGTATCACAGGGGACCGCAACCACTGCTCTCCTCTCTGCCGACCGCACCTCTTTCCCCGAACCGGGAGAGGGGTGCGGTCGCGTTCGTGCGCGGGCGACGTCTCTCTGAGGAGGCCCGTGGGCATGGTTCTGGGACCTGCCGGGCGTCCGCGGCGAGTACGATGGCGTGATGCCCCGTGAGCCACTCAGAACACGGACGTTCGCTCTGGCCTGCGCCGCGGCCCTGATTGCGGCCTTTGTCGCGGGCATGGCGGGGTGCGCCAAGCCCCTGCTCGCGCCGGACAAGCCGCGATCGCAGTACGACCGCTTCGACGCGGCCCGGAATGTGCGGGCGGAGCAGTACGTGTTCGACGAGTACGGGCGTCGCCAGCCCAACCTGCGGGAGCGTCTGCTGCCCAAGGAGTAGGGTTCGCTGTTCGGGGGCCCCGGCGCGTGTCGATGTACCGGGAGCGGGGCGAGGGGGCCGCCTCCCGCCCTTCGGAGGATGGATCAAGGAGCGCATCCATGGCGTCGAGCGGAACGGCGAAGGACCTGCGGACGATCCGGCGCGTGCTCGCGGTGACGGGCTTCAGCAGCGAGTCGGTGGGCGGGCTGCTGCAGGCGCGGGCGATCGCGACGATGCTCGGCGCGGAGCTGCATATTGCGCACGCGATCGAGTCGATCAGCGCCGCTGCCGAGGCCGCCGTGCCCGGGCTCGCCGAGACGCACCAGCGCCAGGCGCACGAGGACCTGGAAGCCTTCGCGAACGCGCACGGCGTGGGCGCGGGCGCGACGCTGCACGTCGTGTCGGGCGAGCCCTCGACGGCGCTGCTCACGCTCCACAACAAGATCGGTGCGGACCTCCTGGTGCTCGGACGCTACGGCAAGGGCGGTCTGAAGCGCGGGAGCATCGGCTCGGTCGCCGCGGCGCTCGTCCGCAAGAACCCCACGCCCACGCTCGTCGTGGAGCCCACGCACCGCGGCGCGTTCACGCGCATCGGCGTTGCGACGGCGTTCGACGACACGTCGTGGGTCGAGATCGCGCGGGCCCGGACGCTCGCGCAGCACTTCGGCATCGGTGAGGTCGTGCTGCTGCACGCGTACGAGCTGCCGCACGGGTACCACCGCATCATGAGCTATGAGCAGGCGATCGAGAAGCTCGGCGCCGTGTCGAAGGAGCGGGCCGACCAGTTCATCAAGAAGACCGACGCCGCGGGCGGGAAGGTGCGCAGCGTGATCGTCGAGGGCGACGCGGCGAGCCGCCTGCCCGAGCTGATCGCCGAGGAGAAGGTCGACCTGCTCGTCATGAGCACGCACTGGCGGACCGCCGCGGCCCAGGCGCTCCTGGGGCACACGACCGAGCGCGTGCTCAAGCGGGTGGACTGCAGCGTGTGGGCCGAGACCTGCCCGGAGCTGGTGCAGGACTTCGGCGACGCGATGAAGCGGATCCTGGGGTAGGCCGGCACTCTCCGCTGGCACGGTCCAAACCCAAGCGGACGGTCGGCCCCGATTCCTTTGGCAAGGTTTTTGTGCCGAAGCCGCAACCCGCCCGGTGACGGCAGATAAGCCCGTGCGCTGGGGCGCTCGGCCCAGCCCGATCAACCGTGATCGGCTCGTGGGGGGCGAGTCGCCGGGTGGGATCGAACACGTTGGGTCGGTCGCGCGATCGATTGGTCGGGCGCGGTCCGGCCGCAAGCTCGGAGTCATGCCCATGTCCCTCATCGATCGCTGTCGGTCGCTGCACGTCCTCATGGCCATGGCGTTGTGCGCGCCTGGCGTGGCGCAGGTCGAGTTCCGCCCCCTCGTACGGACCGGCCAGACCGTGACGGGAATGCATGGTGGAACCAAGTTTGAAGGGATCTGGGGGGCCAAGCGCAACACGTCTGGCGCGGTGGTCTTCAATGCGATAATCAGCGGGCCCCAAGTGAACAGCACCAACGACCAGGGAGTGTGGTTGGTCGAGCCCGATGGAACCATCACAAGGATCGTGCGCGAGGGCGACATCGCGCCCGGCGTGATCCCCGTCACGACCTTTGCCGAGCAGTTCATTCCCCAGATCGACGAAACGGGCGGGGTTGCGTGGGTGGGGACGCTGACCGGGTTCCCCGAGGCGAACAACGAGGGCATCTGGCAGCGCAAGGACGGCTCGTCGCGGATCATCGCGCGGGAGGGAACTCAGGCTTCGGGCCTTGGCCAGGACACCTACTTCGGAGAGTTCGTCACGGACTTCATCCAATCCGAAGATGGCGCGATCGCCTTCGTGTCCGAGATCACCGGGGTGCGGGCCGTTCCCTCGGACAATACCGGCGTCTGGCTCTACAGCGGTGGTGCGCTCAGCCCGATCGCGATCGAGGGCTGGCCCGTCCCCGGGCTTGATGGCGTGTCGTACGACGATTTCTACTTCCGTCCGCTGCGAAATGCGTTCATCGACTCATCGGGAGATCTCTGGGTGTGGGCAAATATCAGGGGCCAGGGTGTCACTCCCCAGAGTTCGGTCATGCTCATCCGCGGCAATGCCGGCGGCGTGAGTATCGAGGCGAGGCTTGGAGATGAGCTGCCGGGAGTCGATGGATTGGCGCAGACGGGCCTCGGGGGCATCCATGCCGCGGGGGATGAAGGGCCGGCGATGCTCGCGTCCTTCGACACGCCGGTGAACCCCGCTGGAATCGGCTACGGGTCGGTGGTCCAGCGTGGAGATGAAGATTGGTCGATCCTCTACCGCGCGAATGAGCCGCTGCCCGGCATCGCGCCCGACGTGTGGGCGGAAGGGCCCGACGCGTTCGTGGTGAATGCTCAAGGGCAGTTGCTCGTCAGTCTCGGTCTTGCGGGCGGCGATGTGACCGAGGTAGACGATCGGGGCTTCTGGCTGCGGGAAAACGGAGTGCTCCGATCAGTATGGCGAGAGGGTGCGCGTGTCCCTCAATTTGGTGCGGAAGTGACATGGCTAGGGCAGCTCAGCGTGTATCCAACTGCCATCCTGTGCTCCTCGGGCCAGGTCGTGCTGTCCACATCCGTCGCCGGGGTGCGGCCGGCATCTCAGGATCCGTTTGGAGCCGGCGTGCAGGGTGTCTGGGTCGTTGATCGGATGGGGCGCACTCACTTGCTGTGCATGTTCGGGACGGACATCGATGTTGGCTCGGGTGGTGCTCAACCGGACTCGCGCGAGATCGAGCGGGTGCACGCCATCTACCGGACGGACCACCGCGAAGTCTTCGCCCTCGATCAGACACCTGCCGACTCGTCCATCCGCATCCCGCTGTACGTCGAGTTCACCGATGGCAGCGAGGCGATTGTGGTCGCGGACTTCCCCGAGCCCTGCCCCTCGGACTGGGACGCCTCGGGTGAGACGAACAGCTCCGACTTCCTCGCCTACCTCAACGACTGGTTAGCGCAGCAGCCCGCCGCGGACCTCGCGCCCTCGGGCGGCGACGGCGCGTTCGATTCCAGCGACTTCCTCGCGTTCCTCGCGATCTACTCCGCGGGCTGCTGAGCCGCACCACGCCGAGCCTCGCGGCCTCGCGCCTCCGCGCGGGGCCGTTTTCGTGCGCGCTCGGGGCGTCCCGCCCTACCCTCCACGCATGATCCACCCCGCGCCCGTCTCGACCATCGACCCCGCCCTCGCCCGCGGCACGCTCCGCGAGGTCATCCCCGCGAGCGTCACCCGCCCGGCGTACGCCGTCGTGACCTTCGCCAACACCGACTACCAGCTCCACCTCGTGCCCGAGGGCGAGGTCCGGGCCCGCCCCGGCACGCGGACGGTCGGCGTCATCTCCGCACGGGCGAAGCGGATCGACGTCTGCGGCACGGGCGGGCGGTACGTCGAGCCCGTGATCGGCACGCCGCGCCGGGTGCAGGGCTCGATCATCAGGGTCGACGCGGCGTCGAACGAGATCGTGGTGCACGCGGGGGTGCCGGTGCACGTGACGCCCACCGACCCGCGCCAGAAGGCGGGCGACTTCGAGGTCGGGCAGTTCGTGACCTTCGGCGTGGAGAACGGCGCGAGCTATCGGGAGCAGGCGTGACGCGCACCGCGTGCGGCGATTGAGGATGAACGCTACTCGATCCTCGGGTCCACGAATCGGTACAGCACGTCCACCGCGAGGTTGAACAGGATCAGCATCGTCGCGAACACCAGCACCACGCCCATGATCAGGAACAGGTCCTTGTTCAGCACGGCGTTGACGAAGTGCTGCCCCATGCCCGGCACGACGAAGACCTTCTCCACGACGAACGAGCCGGTCATCGCGAGCGCCGTCGCGGGGCCGAGGTAGCTGAGCACGGGCAGGAACGCGTTCTTGAGCGCGTGGCGCATGAGCACGCCGCGCTCCGAGACGCCCTTGGCCCGCGCCGTGCGGACGTAATCGCTCGAGAGCTGCTCGATCATGCCCATGCGCGTGAGGCGCGCGATGTACGCCGCGAAGGGGAGCGCGAGCGTGACCGCGGGCAGGAGCATGTCGCTCGGCGTGCCCCATCCGCCCACGGGCAGCACGCGGAGCCACACACCGAAGAGCATGAGCAGCGCCGTCCCGATGACGAAGGTGGGGAGTGAGATGCCCAGGAGCGCGACGCCGAGCGTTGCGAGGTCCGCGAAGGAGTTGGGGCGAACCGCGCCGACGACGCCCGCGCCCACGCCGATCACGACGGCGATCAGCATCGCCACGCCGCCGAGCGTGACCGAGACGGGCAGCGCCGACGCGACGATCTCGTTGACCGAGAAGTCCTTGTATTGCAGCGACGGGCCCAGGTCGAAGACCGGGCGCGTCGCGGGCGCGCTGCCCGATTCCTCGGCGTGCTGGGCCTCGCGTGCCCGCGCGCCGCTCATCGTGTCGCTCGCGTAGCGCAGCCCCGACGCGTTCCAGAGGTACGTGCCGTAGAACGTCCAGAAGTTATCGAGGTTGTACTGCTTCTGCATCTGCTCGATGACCTCGGGCGCGGGTCGGCGGCCCTCGCCCTGCTCGAGCGGATTGCCCGGGATCTTCCACGCGAGCACGAGCGTGATGGTGTAGATCACGATCACGATCAGCGGGAGCTGCGCAAGCCGGCGGACGATCAGCCCGATCATGACGCGGGCTCCAGCGATGGTGACGTGCCGGGCGCACTTCGCTCGTGCACCGCGCGTTTCCAGGCGTCGGGCAGATAAGGCGTGGGCTCGCCCGGCGCGTGCGTCGAGCGGGGCACGTCGTCGCCCTTTCCATCGCCCAGCACGTCGAACCACGCGACGAGCTGGCGGGTCCGCGCGTGGGCCGAGACGCCGGTCACCCGCTCCGGATCGAACATGTAGAGCTGCGCGTAGTGGAAGATCGGGACCATGGGCAGTTCCTCGTCCATGAGGATGCGCTCGACCTCTTCGAGGATGCGCGTGCGCGCGTCGGGATCGAGCTCGGCCCGCGCCGCGTCGAGCAGGCGGTCGATCTCGGGGCTTGCGAACTTGCGATCGTTGTTGCCGTCGGTGGAGTACGACAGGTCGAGGAACGTCGTGGGATCGCCGTAATCGCCATACCAGCCCGCGCGGGAGGTCATGTAGTTCGCGTTCTTGAGGTCCTCGCGATAGACCTTGAGTTCTTTCTGCACGAGCCGCGTCTTGACGCCGAGGTGCTCCTGCCAGTTTCGTGCGATCGCCTGCGCGACGAGGTCGTGCCCTGAGTCCTTGTTGAACGCGAGCTCGACGATCACGGGGAACTCGCGTGCGCCGCCCTTCGCATCGGGCCCGTAGCCCGCCTCGGCGAGCAGCGCGCGTGCGCCCGCGGGATCGAACGCAACGCCCGCGGGCGTCTGATACCCGCCGATCGAGCCGGGCGGCGTGAGCGTCGTGGCGACCTGCTCGCCCAGGCGCCGGATGTCCTCGGTGATGGAGCGCTTGTCGATCGCCATCGCGAAGGCGCGGCGCACCCGCGCGTCGTGGAACGGGTTCTCGCGTCCGTCGGGCAGCTCGGGCTTGCAGTTGAAGTTCCAGAAGTACGTCCCGAACACCGTCACCGACTGCACGTGCTTCCGCGGGTCCGGGGGCAGCAGGCGGTCCACCTCGTACTGCGGCAGCCCCTCCGCCACGAGCCGCTCATACTCCGCCGCGTGCTCGGCGTGGAACGCGCGCCGCTCGGCGAGCATGTCGCCCCGGTACGGCGGCGTGACGTCGCTCAGCCAGTCCGCGGTGCCCGAATTCATCGCGAGCACCTGCGCATTGGGGTCCTCGGTCGAGAGCATGAGGATGGTGTCCAGCGTGATCGTGTCACGCCCCCAGTAGTGCTCGTTCTTCTCGAAGCGCAGGTCGCGCTTGAAGCGCCAGCGTGTGAGCTTCATGGGCCCGTTCCCCACGATCTCGGGCGGCTTCGTCCAGCCCTGGCGCAGCTCGAGCCGCCCCGTGTCCGCCGCGGGGATCTCGTAGCGAGAGACCAGCGCCGGATACACCGGGCAGAACACCGGGAGCGCGATCAGGTCGAGGAAGTACGGCACCGGGCGTTCGAGCGTGATCTCCAGCGTGCGATCGTCCCTCGCGCGCAGGCCCACCGATTCGTCGAACCGCTGGAGCGTCTCGGCCCACAGCGCGTCCGCCGCGTCCTGCGTGCGTTCGCTCGCGGGACGGGCCGCGTACTGATCGAGCGCGCTGGTGCGCCAGTCGAAGAACGCCTGCCCACCCCGCACGAGCAGGAACCACGCGGCGTAGTCGGCAACGGTGTCGGGCAGCATGCCGCGCCGCCAGGCATACACGAAGTCCGCCGCACGCACGGGCTCGCCATTGGACCACTTCGCGTCCGCGCGAAGGGTGAACGTGTACCGCGTGCGATCGTCCGAGATCGTCCACGACTCCGCCGCGGCGGGGATCACGTCGAAGCCCGTCGAGAGCACGTCGTTGCGGACCAGCCCCTCAAAGAGCAGGTCCGCGGCCCGCATGTCCGGGATCCAGCTCATCCGCGTGACGTCGAGCGTTGTGACGTCGTTGCCATTGATGAAGACGAGGTCCGCCCGCTCCTCGGGCGGATCGATCAGGATCAGCGCGCCGAGCAGCGCCAGCACGACCAGGAGCGGGAGGATCAGGCGGGCCATGCGCACACACTACCGCGCGCGGGCGCTCCGCGCGGGGCCTCGCCCCGGTTCGTCAGGGCTTCGTGCGGAACCGCGTCGGGGGGAAGGAGAAGGGCGTCCCGGCGAGCTTGCCGTTGGGGCCGACCGCCGCGTCGACCTGCTCAAGGAAGCGGGCGTCGCTGGTGCGGGTGGCGCCGGCGAGCGCGTCGTTCATGCCCGCGGGCAGGCCCGTGAACCCGCCGCCCGGGGCGACGCGGTCCGCGGCGAGGGGCACGATCGCCTGCGCCGCCGCGACGAGGTTCACCAGAGCGGCGCGACGCTCGGGCGACAGGTCGCTCCCCTGCACCTCGCGGGCGGAGAGCGCCAGCAGGTCGCCCGCGTATCCCGCCGCGGCGATCAGCGTGTCGCGCTGCAGCGGCACTGCGATCCGCGTGACCGCGTCGCGCAGCGCGACGCCCGCACGCAGCAGCGACGCGAGCTGGCCCTCGTCGAACTCGCCCGGCTTCGCGTTCGCGACGCGCTTGCCCAGCTCCTTCGCGAGCAGCGTGTACGCCTGGTCGCGGGTCGCCGCGTAGTTCGCGCTCGTGATGCGTCCCGCCGCGTCGAGCGCGCGGATGATCGCGTCGATCACGTACGCGTCCTGCTCCGCGTCGAACCGCTTCGACAGCAGCACCACGACCCGCGACGCGCTGTCGGGCACGATCGCCGGCGGCTGCGACTCAATAGCCTCGAACGCCATCCGCAGCCCGAGCACCGCCGCGTATCGCACGCTGACGCGCTCATCGGTCAGTGAACGCTGGAGCAGGTCCACCGCGGGATCGCTGGCGAGCTGCCCGGCGATCCGCATCGCGTTGATCGCACGGACCTCGGAAGAGCCCGCCGCGAGGCTCTTGAGCGTGTCCATGAGCTGACGCCCATACTCGATCCGGAACGCGACGCTGCACGACGGCTGCTGCAGCGGCTCGAGCGCCGCGTCGCGGGCCCGGAAGAACGCCGCATCGTCCTCACCCGTGAGCTTCGGAACGATCTCCGAGACGTACGTCCCGATCGACGAGCGTGCGTCGCTCGAAAGAGAAGGCGCCGAGACGATCTCGGGCGGGAGCGGCTGCTGCGCACGACACACCGGAGGCAGCGCGAGCAGCACGCCCGCGACCACCACGCCAAGCACACGTCGGAAGATCGGGAAGTGGGGGATCAAGCATGCTCCTCGCGCATCGGCTCGCGGGTCGGCGACTCGGGCCTCGGTCGACGGGTCGCCTCCACAGTGGTCAACGCATGCCCACATCAGGGGGTTGGGCGAGCCCCGCAGGACGCGCCATCCGTCCGTCGGAGGTGGGGAAACCTACCAGTGCCCATGCACGCGGTCAACCGGAGCGGCTCGGGCCGTGCCGTTCCGGGGGTCAGTACACCTCCATCATGATCCGGCGCGTGGGGGCGACCTGCTTGTGGATCATCCGCCGGTCCCACGACCCCGGGTCGGCCCGCACGGCCGGATCGATGCGGACGAGCCCCTGGGCAGCGTCGCCCGGGAGCATCTCCGCGATCGCCCGCAGCACGCCCAGCTCCATCCCCGCGATGCCGCAGATGTAGACCAGCGTCCGCTCGCTCGCCAGCAGCGGGGCGATCCGGTCCCGGGCCGCGAGCAGGCGATCCTGGACGTACATCGCCCGCTCGCCGCTGGGGTGCGGCTGGCGCGAGAGTGCGGTCAGGTAGTCGAACTGGGGCGTGCGAGAGGCCATCTCGCGGAGCATGGGGTCGTAGACGAGGTCCGTCTCGTAGGGCGAGCCCATGACCAGCACCCGGCGCGAGGGGACGCCGAGCGCTTCGAGCTCCATGAGCATCCCGCGGAACGGCGCGATGCCCGTGCCCGTGGCGATGAACAGGTAGTCGTGCGCCGCGGGATCTGCGGGCAGCAGGAACCGCTTGCCCTGCGGCCCGGTCACGCGGACCTCGTCGCCCTCGTGCAGGTCGCAGAGGTAGTTCGACGCGACGCCGAGGAACAGGCGGTGCGTCTCCCAGTGCTCGTCGATCGAGCGTTTGACCGTGGTCGCAAGGTGCATGCCCTGCCCGTCCTCGCCCGCGCTGGGCGAGGCGATGGAATAGAGGCGGAGCTTGTGGGGCTTGGCGTTCTCGTCGAGCCCGGGGGGGAGCACGCCGAAGGACTGCCCGACGCGGAAGGCGCCCGCGAGGCGGGTGCGTGAGACGTCGAGGACGACGTGCCGGACGAACGCGCCGCTCTTGGGGCTGGTGCAGCGTTCGGTGCGGACGACGGTCGCGATGCCCGGATCGTCGGGGCGGTGCAGGTGCATCCGCACGTCGGGGAGCACGGGCTCGCCAGGGGACGTGCCGTGCGCCGCTCGTGCGGAGGACTCGGGGTCGAGCGTGGTCATGTGCGATTGTGGGCGCGAGGTCGCGGGCGATCGAGCGATCAGTACCCGCCGGACTCGCTATTCGTGTCGTCGTTGGCGGACGCGTCGTTCGTGGCATCCGTCGAGGTACCAGCGTCCTCGGTCACGGTGCCGCCCGCGTCGCGCACCGCGGCCTTGAGCGCGGCGACCGCCTGCTCGAGCTTGCCCTGCACGTCCTCAAAGCGGGCCTGGGCGTCGCCCTTGGCCCCGGCGGCCTGCAGCGCGCTCGCCGCGGCCTCATACGCCTCGATCGCGCCGGGCAGGACGTCCTTCGCACGCGCCGTGCGCAGGGCGCGGGCGGTGTCCGCCGCACCCGCGACGCCCGGGAGCGTCTCGGCGATGGTCGCGTAGAGCTGCTCCTGCGTCGCGAGGCCCTTCGCGCGGGTCCATAGCACGTCGCCCAGCGCCGCCTGCGCCTGCCCGACGGCGAGGTTCGCCCCGCCCCGGTCCGCGGACTGCGCCTTGCGGGCGAGCGACGCGGCGGACTTGAACGCGCTCGCGGCCTTGTCGGCGGTCGTCGCGAGGTCGCCCTCGCGCAGGGCCGAGAGGTCGCGGAGCACGCGCTCAAGCTCGACGCGGGCCGCCTGCGCCGCCGCCCGGGACTCCCCGGCGTGGCTCGCCCGCTCGCGGGCCCGGGCCTGGAGCTCCTCGCGCGACGCGATCGCCGCGGCGAGCTGGTTCTGCGTCTGCTGGAGCAGGAGCGCCGCCTCGTCACGCTGTGGCTGGAGCTGCTCGTACGCGCCGCGCAGTTCAGCGGCGCGGAGGTTCAGCGCGTCCGCCTCGCGGCGCAGGCCCCGCATCTGGCGGGCGATCTCCGCGGCTTCCTGGGCCGACTTCTGCGACGCTTCCATCTGGAGGCGCCCGTACTCCTGCATCCGCTCGCTCGCCTGCGAGGTGATGTCGTCCGCCTCCTTGCGCAGCGAGGCGATCTGATCGTCGAAGTCCTTGACGCGGGCGCGGTGCTGCACGATCTCGGTGTTGAGGGTTTCGCCCTCGCGCTCCACCTCGGCGATGTACGGCGCGGAGTCCACGCTCGCGAGAGAGTCGGCGATCGAGGATGCCTGCTGCGCGTTGGCGAGGTGGGCCCGGGCCAGCGTCTGGAGACGCAGCGCGTCGGCCTCGAGCTCCGCCAGGCGTGTCGCGGGCGCCGAGCCCCGCCCGATGTCCACCTGCGCGAGCAGCAGGTCGATCGCCGCGTTCTGCGCGGGCGTGCCCGAGCCTTCGACCTCGCGCAGCATGGACTGCACGCGGGAGTAGACCTGCTCGGCGCGGGTCGCGCTCGCGGGCACGTTCGAGCCCGCGCCCAGCGTCGCGAGCTCGCGGGACGCCTCCTCGATCTTCGTCTGCACGATGGGCTCGTCACACCCCGTCAGGAGCATGGGAGAGGCCAGCGCGATCGCGATGCCGCAGGCGTGGACGAGGCGCGACACGGGGTTCCGACCCGAGCGCGGGGCCTGGCGTCGAGATCCGGAAGAAGGAAGGTGGTGGGGCATGGTGGGGCGTCCTGGCTGGCGTCCGGGGTCGGCGCGAGTTTCGGTGACGGATCTTGGCGCCCGGCGGGCTCCCTCGGGCGTGGCAAGGACTCTAGCAGAGTCCGCCCGCGAGAGGGTCGGGCTTGCCGGTCCGGACGGGAGGCGGGCGCGGTTGCGGTCCGGCCTGCCGGGCCGTCGGTTTCCCCCCGGCCCGGTTCACGCGGGGTGGGGCTAGCGCGGGACGGGCTCGCTCGCGGGGGGAGGCGGCTCGGCCGGCGGGGTGGGGGGCACGTACTCGATCGGGTACTCGGGGCGCGGGCGGTACATCGAGGAGATCCACTCCAGCGCCCGGACGTAGCCCGGGTCCTGCATGGAGCGGAAGACGGGCTTCCAGGCGGGGCGCTCGCCGCGGACGTAGACCTCGGGGTGCGGATAGAGCGACTCGCTGCGGGGCAGGGCCATGTGCAGCAGCGGGGAGCGTCCCGGCTGGTCGTAGTTGATCAGCGGGGTGCCGTCCTTGAGCGTCGCCTTCTCGATGATGTAGAAATTGGTGTAGACGGCGTCCTCCCCGCGCCGGTTGCCCGCGAGCATCTGGAGGCGTCCGGCGTCGTACCCGCCGTGGCAGTCGGTGGTGGCGCATGCGCTCACGAGCCATGTGGCGTGGACGTTGTCGCGGAAGAGTCGCATGGAGCGGGGCTGGTCGAGCACGCGGACCTCTTCGTAGAGCTCGCGGGCCCGGAGGCGGAACATCAGCTCGAGGATCTGGGCGGGCGGCTTGCGGTAGAGCGCGTCGCGTCCCTCGCGGGTCGTGGGGATGAGGTCGCTCCCGGCGTATCGCTGGATGAGCCGGTCGATGGTCGCGCGGTCGATGCGCATGCGCGGTGGATCGCTCAGGTCGATCTCGAACACCTTGACGAGGTTGATCTGCTCGGGCGTCAGGCGCGGGAAGTTCCGTCGCCATTCCGCGCGCGCGCGGGCGATCTCGCCCGAATCGAGCGATGTGTCGTCCCCCTCGGGCGGCTCGTCGGCGTCCGCCGAATCCGCGGGGGGATCGGGCTGCAGCTCCGTGTCGCCCTCGCGAGCCTGCCGCTTGCGGATGAGCTCGAGCATGCCGCTGATCTCGTCCTGCATGCGCATCGCTGCGGGGTGCTCGGGCGAGGCGCGGAGGGCGCGTGAGACCTCGATCTGCGCGAGGTCGTACCGCCCGCGAGAGCACAGCCAGCGCGCCAGCCGCACGATGCCCTCGGCGTCGTCATCGGCGATGGTGCTCCGCATCTGGTTGTATCGCTCTTCGAGCGGCGGGAGCACGTCGATGCGCTGTACATCAACGAACGTGAAGGTGGTATCGATCGATCCCACGCGGATGACGACCCGGTCCTCCGTCCGCTCGACGAGCAGCCCGCTGAGGCGCTTGCCGTCCCGCAGCGTCACGACGCACTCGGGCAGGTCCGGCTGTCCCGCGCCGAGCGTGAGCGCCGCGAGCGCAGCAACAGCCATCGCGCGGCGGAGTCGCGGAAACATGCTCGGGGTGTGGGGGCGGGCGCGCCGTTTCGGCGGCATGTCGCGGGCATTGTGGCACGCGGGGACGGTGCATGTCCAGCGGGGTGTTTTCGTCAGGGGCCTGTTCGCATGCCGGGCGGGCGGGTCAGGCCGCGGGTGGGAGTTCGGCTGCCGGCTGCGGCGTGGACCAGAACGAGGAGGGGAGCGCCGCGAATCGCTCGTCGTGGGCGACGCGTGCGAGCCCCTTCCATGAGCGGGGCGTGCCGGAGGCCGGGCTGGAGAGCGTGGGGGCGGCGCCCTGATTCATGGTGATCCGCACCGGGCCCTTGATCGGGTTCTCGACCTCGATGCGCCACGGCCCGATCACGATCACGCTCTTGGGGAAGATCATGCGATGGAAGGTCGCCGAGGGGGCGGCGACGTGGCGCGATGCGGTGCGCGAGAGCTCCTCGATCGCGGCTTCGAGCGGGGGGATCTTCGCCTGCGCGTTGCTCGCGGCGTATTGCAGCTCGAGCAGTTGCTCCTTCTGCTGCGCGGTGGGTCGCGGGGCCGAGGCGGCCAGCGCGCTGTGGGCCTGCTGCGCGTGCTCGGCCTGGGCGCGGATCTTCGGGACGAGCGAGCCGATGCGCGTCGCGAGTTCCTGGAGCGCTGGCGCGTGCCCGATGAAGAGCTCGGTGTGCACCTCGCCCTCGCCCCCGAGCTGCGCGAGCTCGACGTCAAGGGTCGCGTGCGTGACGCCGCCGAGTATCGCGGCCCGGGGCGAACGGATGGCGCGTCCGACGTGGATGGTGGAGGCGCGGATCTCTCCCGAGACGCAGAGGTCCTTTGCGACGTCGACGCGGGCATCGCTGAGGAAGGTCGCCGAGAGCGTGCCGCCGACGCGCAGCTCGCCCTTCCCGCGACCGGTCATGCCGCGGTCGAGGGTGCAGTCGCCGCCGCACTCGATGGTCGCGGCCTCGACGAGCTCCTGGACGCGGAGGTTTCCGCCGACGGCGACCTTGAAGCAGTCCTTGATGCCGCGGCGCACGAGCGCGTCGCCCGGGAAGTCGATGTTTCCCGTGGAGAAGTCGACCGAGTCGTCCACGATCAGTTCGCGGACGACGCGCACACCGCGCGGGGTCTGGTCGAGCCGTCCCTCGACGAGCGCGATGACGTGCCCCGTGGAACGGAGCTCGATCGACGCGTCCTCGGCGAACGCGAACGACGCGCCCTGCTTCGCGGCAAGCGAAACGCCCGTGACGTCGATGCCGTCGACGCCCTCGACGGGCGCTCGCACGAATCCGAGCGTCTGCCCGGCCTTGACGATGACGTAGTGCGACTGTTCGTAGAACGAGACGTGCTCGCTCGCGTCGCCCGTGTTGGGCGCGTCGCTTGACGCCGGTTCAGGGACCGACGGGGTTTCGTCCTCTGTCGTTTCGGCGTGCTCGGGCCCGTGCGGCGGGGCGTTCCCCTTCGCGCGGGCGACCTCCTCGGCGAGCGAGGGCTCCAGCTCGAATCGCCCCGACTGCCCGTGCTTGGGCGGCGTGCCGCGGGCGATGATCGCGCTGCGCTCGGCGGAGTTGTCGGCGCGGTGCTCGGCGGCGAGCGTTTCGATCGCGGCGACGTCCACCGTCGCGCGCGCGATGCCCTTGGCGTCGATCAGTGCGAGCAGCAGCTCCGGCGTGCAGCAGGAAGGCTCCGCGCCGGGGTGCAGACGCAGGGTGGCCGAGAGGCGGTCGCCCGCGATGGAGATCGACGCTGCGCTGTCGAGCAGGTCCATCGACATGGCGTGCTCCCGCTAGGCGACCTTGGCCGCCTTGCACTTGGCGAGCGTCTCGTTGATGCGCTGGCTGAGCAGGTCGGGCGTGAAGGGCTTGACGACGTAGTTGTTCACGCCCGCCTTGATGGCCTCGATGACGCGCGACTTCTCGGCCTCGGTCGTGACCATGATGATGGGCGTCAGCTTGTTCGTCTGGCGGTACGTCTTCACGAACGTCAGCCCGTCCATGTTGGGCATGTTCCAGTCCACCAGCAGCAGGTCCGGCCCGAACGCCACGACCTTGCTCAGGGCGTCCTGCCCGTCGCACGCCTCGGCGATGTCGCGATACCCGAGGGTGGAGAGCACGGACTTCTGGATGTTCCGCATCGTCTTGGAATCGTCGACGAGCATGATCTTCATTGTGGGTTCTCCCGAGTCTTCGTGTGCGGTTGCTTCAGGCCTGGGCGGTGTGGGCGGCCGCTCCCTTGGCCCCCGCGTTCTGGCGATCAACGATGGCGATCTGGATGTGCAGCTCGCCGCAGTCGGTGGTGCACGGGATGCAGATGACCGGCGCGTCGCTGGGGGTGGCGATGGTGTGCCCCTTCCCGTTGACCACGCTCGGCACGCTGATCGAGATCTTCTTTCCCGGGAAGAGCGCCTTGGCGCCGCCCGAGACCATGTTCACCAGCTCCCCGATCGCGTCGTTGAAATCGCCCGAGCCCTGCGCGAGCTCCTCGCCGCAGAACAGCGCGACGACCCGCTCGGCGGTGGCGCTGGGGAACGAGAGCACGACGCTCCCGACCGCGTCGCCGCTCATGCCGATGATGCCCGACACGTCGAAGGACGGATCGGCCTGCTTCTTGACGTAGGGCTCCCCGATCTCGACGGGGAGCTGGAGCATCGTGGAGAACACGTTCTGGATGCTCGTGATGAACGGGGTGATGATGCTCGGGTCCATGCGTGGCTCCTGGTATGGTGCGATGCTCATGCGGCGCGGGCGCGTTGCTCCCCGCGTGGTTCGTTGCGTCCCTCGGCGCGGCGCACGAGCTCCGCGACGTCCACGATCAGGCTGACCCCGCCGTCGTCGCGCACCGTCGCGCCGCTCACGGGGCCCCTCGTTTCGCTCGACTTGTCGAGCGGCTTGATGACGATCTCCTGCTGCCCGATCATCCGCGAGACCATCAGCCCCGTCCGCTTCTCGTTCACCGCCAGCACGACGGCGAACGGTGCGAGGGCGCGCCGCGCGGGATCGACCTCGAACACGCCGTTGGCGTCCACCAGCGGCAGCACGCTGTCGCGGAGGCGCATCACTGGGTGCCCGCCCACGCTTGAGATCTCGTCCTTTGTGGGACGGACGATCTCGACGATGTTCGAGAGCGGGATCGCGTAGATCTCGCCCGAGACCTCGACCAGCATCGCCTGCATGATCGCGAGCGTGAGCGGGATGCCGATGATGATCTCGGTGCCCTTGCCCGGCTCGCTCGAGACATCGACGCTGCCCTTGAGCTTCTCGATGTTCGTGCGCACGACGTCCATGCCCACGCCGCGACCGGACAGGTCCGAGACCTGATCCGCCGTGGAGAACCCGGGCAGGAAGATGAAGCGGTTGACCTCGCGGTCGGAGAGGTTCGTGAGCTCGCCCTCGGTCACGAGCCCGCGCTCGAGGGCCTTCTTCGCGATCTTCTCGCGGACGAGCCCGCGCCCGTCGTCGATGATGCGGATCAGCACATGGCTGCCCGCGTGCTGCGCGACGAGGCGGATGACGCCCGTTGCGTCCTTGCCCGTCGCCGTGCGGTCGTCGGGCATTTCGAGCCCGTGATCCGCGCTGTTGCGCATGAGGTGCACGAGCGGGTCGCCCAGCTCCTCGATGACGCTCTTGTCGACCTCAGTGTCGCCGCCCTCGATCTCGAGGCGGATCAGCTTGCCCGTCTTCTTCGCGAGGTCGCGGATCAGGCGCGGGTAGCGCCCGAAGATCTTGTCGAGGGGCTGCATGCGCGTGCGCATGACCGCGAGCTGAAGGTCGGCCGTCACGCGATCGAGGAAGCCCGCCGCGGTCGTCAGGTTCTCCCGGAAAGGCTCGTCCGTCTCGCCCCCGACGACGTCGCGTGCGAGCGCTGCGATGCGGTTCTTCTGCAGGACGAGCTCGCCCACGAGGTTCATGAGCGTGTCGAGACGCCCGACCTCGACGCGCACCGTGTGCTCGATCGCGTCGTTCGACGCGGGCTTCTTCGCGGGCGCGTCGCTCGGGCTCGACGCCTGCGCCCCGGCGGCGGGTGCGTTCGGCGCGCTGGCGATTGCATTGCTCGATGGAGTAGGTGTCGCGGCGATCGATGGCGAGGCCGCATCGTCAGCTTCTGGAGTCGATGCAGCATCGCCCGCGGTGCTCGCGGTGGCATTCGCGACCGGCGCGCCAGTGTCGCCCAGCACGCCGTCGACCTCTGCGACGCGCTGCGGCGATTCGTCGGGCGCGACGACCGCCTCGCCCTCGATCTCGCGCCCGCTCGAGAGCGTCTCGACGCGATCGAGCAGCTTCGCGAGCGGGTCGTGGCGGACCTTCTGCTCGCGCAGGGCCGACGCCTGCTCGTGCAGCAGGAACGACATGCAGCGGAGGCGCGGCATGAGCTGCGCGAAGATGTCGTGGTCGAGCGCCGCGACGCGGTCGGACACCTCGTCGAGCGTGCGGATGAGCAGGCTCAGGGGTTCGACGCTGAAGAAGTCCGAGGTCTTGACCAGCTCCTCGCACAGCGCACGCATCTCGCCCGCGGGCCCCGCACGGTCCGATGCGCCGGCGAGGACCGTGAGCTGCGCGTCGAGGCGCCCGAGGGTCTCTTCGAGATCGCTGACAAAGAACTCGAGCAGGTCGCTCTTGGAAGAGTCGAGCGGGAGTGGATCGAACCGCGCGCCCGCGCTAGGCGAAGCGTCCGCGCCCGTGACGCTCGTGCTGACGGGTTCGGGGGCGGCCGGCGCCGCGCTCGCTGCGCTGGCGCTCACCGAAGCCGCAACGCGACCCTCGCCCACCGCGGCGAGGTTCTCGACCAGCTCTCCGCGCGGCGCGACGAGCTCTTCGCCGCGCTCGAGCTGCTCCATCTGCGTCTTGACGACGTCGACTGCCTCGAGGAGCCAGTCCATCAGCGCGCGATCAACGACGATCACGCCATTGCGAGCGGCGTTGAGCGCGCTCTCCGCGGCGTGGGCGATCTTGACGAGGTTGGTGAGTCCGAGGAACGACGCGCTGCCCTTGATGGTGTGCAGCGCGCGGAACACCTGGTTGAGCAGTTCCGGGTCCTCGGGCGTGGATTCGAGCGTGACGAGGTCGCCCTCGAGCTGCGCGAGGAGCTCGCCCGACTCGGTCAGGAAGTCCTGCAGGATCTCTCGATCGAAGCCGCCGATGCTCACAACGCGTCTCCTTTGGACTGATCTCCGGGCACGCTTCGGTCAGGCCGCCTTGCCGTTGGGCGTCTTGGCGTAGCAGAACGCCTGCGCGAGGGGGAGCGGATCGAACGGCGCCTTCGTCCCGCGGATCGACTCGCTGTGCCCGATGAACAGGCGCCCGTCTTTGGCGAGCACCTCGGCGAAGGTGCAGAGCACGTCGCCCTTCATCTTGTCATCGAAGTAGATCATCACGTTGCGGCAGAAGATCACGTCCCACGTTCCATGCCGCTTCGCCGCGAGGCGGTCCTTGAGGTTGTGCAGCTCGAAGCGGACCATCTCGCGGATCTCGGGCTTGACGGTCCAGCTG
Organism: Phycisphaerales bacterium; assembly: GCA_034004365.1. Lineage (GTDB taxonomy): Bacteria > Planctomycetota > Phycisphaerae > Phycisphaerales > UBA1924 > JAVEWV01. Next base: position 60,942 of record JAVEWV010000006.1, on the reverse strand, counting down.
GTTCCCTCCGCCGAGAAGTAGCGCTGCTTGAGCAGATCGCTCGTGGAGCGCATCGCGTAGCTGGTGTACTTCGCGGACTGGGCCGTTTCGAGAACTTTCTCGGAGATGTCGGTCCCGAGGATCTCGATGTTCCAGTCCGCGAGGCGGACGCCGAGCGTGCGATGGATGAGCATCGCGAGGGTGTAGGGCTCCTCGCCCGAGGAGCACGCCGCGGACCAGATGCGCAGGCGCTTGACGCCCTTGCGGGCCTCGATCAGCTCGGGCAGGATCTGCTTCTCGAACGCCTCGAGCTGCGGCTCGTTGCGGAAGAACGACGTCTCGTTGATGGTGATGCGGTTGAACATCTCCTGGAACTCCTCCTTCTGGTAGGGGCCGGCGTCCAGGAGCACGAGGTAGTGGTCGTAGTCATCGATCTCCAGCTCCGCGAGACGGGCCGACAGACGCGATTCGAGCACGTACTTCTTGTTCTCGGGGAAGTGGATCCCGGAGCGCTTGTAGATGATCTCCGAGAGCGTCTTGAACTGCTCGGGGCTCAGCGTCGGCTTCTTCGCGGCGATCGTCAAGGTCTGCTCCTCGCGTAAGGCTGGATTGGTCCGGCGGGTGGCGCTTTGTCGTTACGCCGCCTTGCGCAGCGTCTGGTCCACCGACGCGAGCGCCTTCTCCGAGAACAGTCGCGGGAGGTCGAGCAGGATGATCAGGCGATCCGCCAGCTTGCCCACGCCCGCGATGAAGTCCGAGTCGATCGAGCAGATCATGGGCGGCGCGGGCTCGACGATCTCGCTCGAGATGCGCAGCACCTCGTGCACGCGATCCACGATGAAGCCCAGCACCCGCCCCGACACCTCGACCACGACGATCCGGTTGTGGTCGCTCTTGTCGCCCACCGCCATCGAGAACCGCTTGCGCAGGTCCAGCACCGGGATGATCTTCCCGCGCAGGTTGATCACGCCCTCCACGTCCGGTGGGCTCTGCGGCACGCGGGTGATCTCCATCATGCGGTTGATCTCCTGAACGCTCAGGATGTCCACCGCGAACTCCTCGCCCCCGACCTCGAAGGTCACGAGCTGGAGCTGGTCCGTGCCGGAGGTCTTGCCCGACTGCTCGGCCGATGCCTCGATGCTCGCCATGTCCGCCCCCTTTGAGTTTGTGCCCGCAAAGGACCTGCGCCCGCGCGAGGCCGCCCCGATCCTGCTCCAGATCGGCGAGTCCTCAATTCGACTTCATTTCGCGCGGCACCTTCGCGCGGTGGGCGGACGTGACGCTCAGGCCGCAGAACGCCCATAAGCAGGCGAGAGCTGGCCCATCGCACGGGCCAGTTGCTCGGGGTCCAGCGACGCACGTGCCAGGCCCGCCTCCGTGACCGCCCGTGGCATGCCGTAGACGGCGCACGTCGCGGCGTTCTGCGCGAGGATGGTGCCGCCCGCCTTGTGCAGGGGGCGTGCGCCGACCAGGCCGTCCTCCCCCATCCCGGTGAGCACGACGCCCAGACAGCGCGACCCGCACGCCTTCGCGCCGGTCTCGAACAGCACGTTCACGCTCGGCTTGTACACCTCGTCGAACGGCTCGGGCTTCACCTCGAGCGACAGACGACCCGCGAGCGAGCGATGGATGTGCCCGTGCTTCCCGCCCTCGATGATGTGGATCCGTCCGCCCTCAAGAGGCTCACGCGAGGACACGTGCACCACACGCACGCGGCAGGACTGATCGAGCCGCTCGCTCAGGCTCTTGGTGAACAGCGCCGGCATGTGCTGCGCCACAACAACGGGGATTGCGAGATCGCGAGGCAGCCCGCACAGCACCGTCTCCAGGATGGGCGGCCCGCCCGTCGACGAGCCGATCAGCAGCAGGTCGAACGCCGAGGCGTCGAACGCGGGGATCTCGGTGCTCACGTGCGTCGCGGGCGCGTGCGGCGATCCGCGTCGCGCGGGCGTCGTCGTCGCGCCTTGATGGCGCGAGCCTCCCACGGCACGGATCTTCGACAGCACGTCCGCCCGGAGCGTCTCGGTCCCGCCCGCGAAGCTCGATACGTCCTTCGTGATGTAGTCCGCCGCGCCCAGGCGCATCGCGTCGAGCGCCGCGTGGCTGCCCTGCGTCGTGAGCGTCGAGCACACCAGCACCGCCGGGCGATCGGACGCCGGGAAGTCGGTGCGCAGCGCGCGGAGCACGTCGAGCCCCGAGAGCTTGGGCATCTCGATGTCGAGCATGACCACGTCGGGGTGGTGCGCGCGGATCTTGGTAAGGGCGTCCTCCCCGTCCCGCGCCGTCGCGACGACCTCGACGTCCGCCTCACCCGCGAGCATGCGCGAGAGCGCGGTGCGCATCACCGCCGAATCGTCCACGATCAGCACCCGGATCGGCATCACGCGACCCCCCATCTATTTCTTCGTCTTCTTCTTCTGGCGTCGGAAACCGGCGCTCCTGCAGGCATCGGCCAGATCCCGCGCGGGATTGAGCCACCCCGCGGAACGCGCAGGCCGGGACGCGGCCTCCATCGCCAAAAAACAAACGCGGGCACCCGCTGTAGGTGCCCGCGTCAGTGCCCAAGAGAGGACTCGAACCTCCACCCCGTTACCGGGACTACCACCTCAAGGTAGCGCGTCTGCCAGTTCCGCCACTTGGGCTTGTGGGCCCGCGGAGCACCCGGCCATTTCGGCCCGGCGACCCGAGGGGCGAGGAGTATAGACGCCTCCCGGGGCCCGTCCCCTCCCGTCCAGCAAGCGTCCCACGTCCCGAAACCTCGGGCGGGTGCGTCCTATCGTGCCCCGCGGGACGGGTCGCTGGTCGGCTGCCCGCGCGGTCGGAAGGAGGCCTTGGGTGGGGACGCGGGCGCTGGACATCGAGTCGGTCCTTCGTGGGGTGGGAGAGGTCGCCCGCGAGGCGGGGGTCTTCGCCAGCGTCGCCCTTGAGGGGGGGATGCTGGTCTGCGCCGCGAAGGACTCGGCGGAGCCGGCGTTCTACCGGGTCGAGCGGGATGCGTCGTCTCCCACCCGGATCTGGGTAACGCTCGTGATGAAGGACCGCTGGCTGAGCGAGAGCATCGAGACGGACCTCGTGCACACCGGGGACAAGCTCGACGAGCTGCTCGAGGACGAGCTGGTCGACCTGGGCTGGACCCACGGGCGGATGCCCTTCGAGCACTTCCGCTCGGACGACCTGCTGTTCACGTTCCGATCGCCCGTCGATCTGGCCCGCCACGACGCGCGGGACGTCGGGACGCTGCTGCTCGCGTACGAGCAGTGTTTCCGCCAGCTCGGGGACATGGAGGCGGGGGACGACGAGGACTGACCCCCGGCGCGACACGTTTCGCGTCCGTGCGCGATTCGATTCTGAATCCTCCATACCACCCGCGTACGATGAGCCGCCGGATGGTCGGCGCGAAGCGAGTGGGGAGCGATGCGGATCCTGATGCTGGGATGGGAGTTCCCCCCGTTCATTGCCGGGGGCCTCGGTACGGCCTGCTACGGGCTGACCCGGGCGCTGGACCGGCGTGGGCACGAGGTGCTGTTCGTGCTCCCGCGGGCGGTCGATACGTCCATGGCGTCGCATGTTCAGTTGCTGACCCCGGCGTCGCTGGGGGCGCGTCGTCGCGAGGTCGTGCGGCGCGCGGGAGGACGCAAGCTCCGCCCTTTTCTGTCGTTCGGGCAGGATGAGCCCACGGTGGGTGAGGAGCGCCCGGGGTTTCAGAAGGCGCGCTTCTTCGAGATCGAGGCGGGCTTTGACTCGCCCTATCGCCCGTTCGCGGCGCAGCCCGCGGGGCCGATGGAGCAGCTCCGCGCGAGCGTGAGCGAGCAGACGATCGAGGAGCTCCTCGTCCGATCCGCCCGAGGCGATCGTGCCGCTCGCGGCGTGCTGGGCGACCTGGGCATCGACCCCGACACGGGCGAGCCCGAGGAGATCGGCGGCGGCGGCCCGGGGAACTATGGCGGCGACCTGTTCGGTGATGCGCATCGGTACGCAAGGTTGGTGGCGCGCCTCGCCGAGCGCGAGGAGTTCGACATCATCCACGCGCACGACTGGCTGACCTATCCCGCGGGCGTCGAGGCGCGGCGGGTGTCGGGCAAGCCGCTGGCGGTGCACGTGCACGCGACGGAGTTCGATCGCTCGGGCGACCACGTGCACCAGGGCGTGTACGACATCGAGCGGTGGGGCATGCACGCGGCGGACAAGGTCATTGCCGTCTCGCAGCTCACGAAGGAGATCTGCTCGGGGCGGTACGGCGTGCCAGCGGGGAAGATCGAGGTCGTCTACAACGGCGTGGACCAGAACGGCGGCGACGTGCGCGGGGGGACGCAGATCGAGTCGAAGGACAAGATCGTACTGTTCCTCGGGCGGATCACGATGCAGAAGGGGCCCGAGTACTTCATCATGGCCGCGAAGCGCGTGCTCGAGGTCATGGACAACGTGAAGTTCGTGGTCGCGGGCTCGGGCGACCTGGCCCTGCGGATGATCGAGCAGGCGGCGCAGCTCGGGATCGGGCACAAGGTGCTGTTCACGGGCTTCCTGCGCGGGAAGGACGTCGAGCGGGTCTTCTCGCTCGCGGACTGCTACGTGATGCCCAGCGTGTCCGAGCCGTTCGGCATCGCGGCGCTCGAGGCGATGCGGAGCGACGTGCCGACGATCATCTCGAAGCAGTCGGGCGTGAGCGAGGTGCTGACGCACGCGCTCAAGGTCGACTTCTGGGACATCGACGAGATGGCGAACAAGATCGTCGCCGTGCTGAGGTACGCGCCGCTGGGTGCCACGCTCCGCGAGCACGGCGCGATGGAGCTGCGCGGGCTGTCATGGGACGGCGCGGCGGCGCGGTGCGAGCGGGTGTACTCGGCGATGGCCGGGGGCTGAGCGCCCGCCCGTGCCCGGGCATGAGCGGTTCGCCTCACATCGTTCAAGCCCTGGACTATCAGGAACTCAGGCGCCGCCCGGGATGACCCTGCCCTCGTCCTCCATGCGCTGCTGCTCCTGCTCCTGCTGTTCGAGCTGCTGGATCGCCTCTTCGCTCGGAGGGGCGTAGGCGGGCTTCGACGACAGGATGGGGAGCCAGCCGAAGTTCCACGCGATCAGCCCGAAGGCCACAACCAGGGCGAGGACCGCGATCGCCAGCTTCGCCTGATCGCCCTTGGGGGCCGAACCGCGGCGGACGGCGACGTTCCACAGACGATTGGAGAGCACGCGGCGCTGGGACATGATCGACCTCGCTGGGGCCGCCCGGGAAGGACAGGCGGCGTCACGTATGGGCCCGCATGAATCCGGGCCCGTCGAAAGCTGATGGAACGAACGAAAATGGCCCACGATCGGGCCGACCCGATTTTACACCGAATCGTGCCCCGATGCGAGCGTGGGGGGTCAGCCGACGTCGCGCGTCTGGAAGAGGGCGACCGCCAGGGCGAGGAAGGCCCCGATCTGGAGCAGGGCATAGATCGCGAGCAGGCCCACGTGCGACGGGGGGATCGGGCTGTTCTGCGAGACCGCGTCGAGCAGCCAGAACGCCTGCATGTTCGGAATGATCGCCCACGCGGCATAGGCGGGCGCGTTCACCCGGGTCGGGCGGAGGAAGATGAAGTCACCCCGCTCCGGCGGCCTCTGCACGCGGAGGGGCTGCTCGCCGATGTTGCGGATGATCAGGCCTTGCTCGTGCGTTTCGGTCATGACGAGGCGCGAGGGCTGGCCGGCCGCGAGGGCGGCGTCGGCGTCATATCGCGGCGGATCGATCGGGGGGAACGCGGGCACCGCCAGGGCGCTCCCGTTCGCCGCGGGGCCGAAGTAGAACGACATCCCCGGCTGGAGCGTGGTGAGCGCGGGCTGATCGAACCCGATGACGTACGACGTGCCGCGCTGCGTGAGGTCGGGGCGTGAGGGATCGAGCGGCTCGGCGGCCCCGACGCGGGCGACGGGGGTGTTCTCGAGCGCGGAGCGTCCGATGAAGTAGTTGCTCAGCAGCCCGACCATGAACACGCCCGCGCACACGACGATCGTCATGACCTGCCCGAGTCGCGTGGACGCGGCGGTCGCGACCGCGGTGAGCACGAGGATCGCGAGCAGCATGCTCAGGCAGGCCAGCATGGCCTGGGGCTTGAAGTCGGTCGCGAGCGACTGCCACGCCCACTTCTTGCTCAGCGCGAGCACCAGCGCGTAGGCGACCAGCATGAGCGGGAGCAGCAGGATCGACACCGTCTGCGGGAACGACCACCCGTAGAAGAAGTTGCCCGCGATGCCCACGGCGAGGCTCAGCCCGATCGCGGTGAGCGAGAAGAGGATCACCGGCATGTCGAGCGTGTCGGCCGCGGTGCTCATCACGCCGTGACGCAGGCCCATCATCAGGAACAGGACCATCAGCAGCGTGGCCCAGACGATCGAGCCCGCGGCGCCCAGGAACTTGCCCAGGACGACCGCGGCGCGGCTGATCGGCTTGCTGACCACGGTGAGGACGGTCTTGCGCTCGATCTCGCGGCTGAGCACGGCGGTCGCGACGAAGGCAGCGAGCAGCATGCCCAGCACGAAGACGGTCGAGAGCCCGATGTCGAGCAGGAGCTTGTTGTCGCCGGAGAACTCGCCCGTCTCGGTCCAGCCCATGCTGAACGCGGCGGACCAGGTGTTGAAGAGCTGGAGGATGCCCGAGAGCGCGATGACGATGGGATAGAACGGCTGTCGGATGCTCTCGACGAAGGTGTTGCGCGCGATGGTCGCGGTCTGGAGGAGCATGGGTGCAAAGACTACGCGCCCCGCTCGCGCACGGATCGCTCCGAGGGGCGGGGATGCTCATCATCTTCGGTGGGGCGAGCCCGGCGCAGGAAGTGCGCAGGAAATCTCGGGTCGCGCGACGAAGTTCCCGGGGGCGGACGAACCCGCGGGCGCGCCCGGGCGTAGCGCGACGGCTCGCAACCCGATCCCGCGGGTGGGGTAGGCAGGTGCATCGCCGCCCGGCTTCGCGGGATTCGGAGTCTGATCGGTAACCAATCACTGCTCGGGCTAGACAGGCGGGCGCATGGTGGTTTGAATAGGCCCTTCCACTCGGACGGGGCACCGATCGATCCAGGAGACGGACGCGCGTATGAAGGCCGACCACCTGACGTACCGCCGGGCGACGAGCGTCTCCATCCTCGGGCTCGTGCTGCAAGCGGTCTTGGCGACCGTGCTGCTGATCTACGGCGTGGTGGCGGGGGACGCGTCGAGCCAGTTCGCGGCGCGGTTCGCGTACCTCGGCTGCGTGGTGTGGGGCGCGCTGGTCTTCCTGTTCGACCAGCACCGGCGCGAGCGGCTGGAGACCGCGGAGATCGACGCCCTGCGCGACAGCGCCGAGGCGAGTTCGGTGTTCTCTGGCGAAGGTGAGGTCAGGGTCGCGGGGCGGCGGCTGGCGTTCACGCAGCGGGTCATCATCCCGATCGTGGCGGTGGTCTATGGGCTCGCCCTGCTGGGCGCGGGCTGGTGGTCGCTCACCCGCGGGCGCGAGCTGTACGAGCTCGACGATGTCGCGGGGGGCACGCTTCGCGGGTTCGCGATCGCGATCGGGCTCGCGGCGGCGTTCGTCGGCTTCGTCTTCGGGCGGTACGTCTCGGGCATGGCGAAGCAGGCGGTCTGGAGCCCGCTCAAGGCGGGCGCGGCCCAGATGGTCGGCGTCGCGCTCATGGGCCTCGCGGTCGCGGTGGGGCACTTCGTTGATATCGCGGGCCCCGACGTGGTGCGCCGGGCCCTGCTCGTCGTGATCCCGGGCGCGATGCTGGTGCTGGGCGCGGAGGTGTTCCTGAACTTCGTGCTCGAGGTGTACCGCCCGCGGAAGCCGGGCGAGGCGCCGCGCGCGGCGTTCGAGAGCCGCCTCTTGGGATATGTCGCGGCGCCGGACCGGATCGCCCAGTCGATCGGCGAGGCGATCAACTACCAGTTCGGCAGCGACGTCGCGGGGAGCTGGTTCTACCGGCTCGTGTCGCGATGGAAGTGGGTGCTGTTCGCGGCGGCGGTGCTGGTGGTGTGGGGCCTGTCGGCGCTGACGGTGGTGCAGCCGCACCAGCGCGGGATGGTGCTCCGGTTCGGTCGCGTGGTGCAGGACGATGTGGGCCCGGGGCTGCTGGTGAAGGCGCCGTGGCCGATCGATCGCGTCGAGGTTCCGGTGTACGAGCGTCGGGACGTCAAGGGCAAGATCGAGAACCGTTCGTACACCGCGACCGGCGTGCGCACGCTGCAACTCGGGACGAATCCGTCCGAGGGGATCGGCCCGATCCTGTGGACGAACGAGCACGCGCAGGAGGAGTTCCTGCTGTGCCAGCCGGCGCGCGGCGCATCGGGGGCGGCGGGCTCGGGCGGATCGCAGGGCGGCGGCGAGCAGCTCCGCGATCTGGCGATGGTCGCGATCGAGGTGCCGCTGCACTACGCGGTGCGGGACGTTGCGCTGTACGACGAGCTGGGCACGCCCGAGATGCGTGACAAGCTGCTTCGCGCGGTGGGGCAGCGTGAGGTCATGAAGTTCCTGTCCTCGCGCGGGGTGGACGAGATCATCGGGATGGAGCGTGCCGAACTCTCCGACGAGATCCGCCAGCGCGTCGCGCGGGCGTTCGACGGGCTGAACCCCGACGAGCACGGCGTGGCGCGGGGTGCGGGCGTCGAGGTGCTGTTCGTGGGGGCGGAGGGCGTGCACCCGCCGCGGAAGGTCGCGCCGAACTACGAGCGCGTGGTGCAGGCGGAGAAGCTGCGCGAGGCGAACATCGCGATTGCGCGCACGGACGCGATCAAGCGTCTGAGCGAGGTGGTGGGGGGCGTGGACGAGGCGGACGCGGTCGTGCGTCTGCTCGACGAGCGCGAGGCGAGCCGGACCTCCGACGCGAATGCGGCGGAGCTCTCGCGGCTTGATCTCGAGATCCAGGCGGCGGTCGAGCGTGCGGGCGGCGAGGCGGCGAAGCTCGTCGAGACCGCGAGCGCCGAGCGCTGGCAGAAGCACATGGGCGAGCGGGCCCGCGTCGCGATGTTCGCGGGGCAGCGGGCGTCGTACGAGGCGGCGCCGCTCGTGTACAAGGCGGGGCTGTACTTCGACGCGCTCGCCGAGGTGATGCGCGACGCTCGCGTGTTCCTCGTGGGCGTGGACAATCCCAAGATTCGGATCGACGCGCAGACGCAGCAGATCGGGACGGACGTCTTCAGGCGGATGGACGAGTAATTCGCTCGGGCGGTTCGGGCCCGACCAGGAGTCAGGTGTGCGGAAGCTGATCATCGCCATCATTGCGGTCGTGTTCGTGCTCGCGCTGTCGAGCGTGACGTGGACGTACCAGGTCCGCTTCACGGAAGCGGCGGTGCTCACGACGTTCGGCAAGGCGACGAGCTCCACGCCCGACCCCGGGCTGAAGTTCAAGTGGCCCTACCCGATCCAGTCGGTGACGAAGTACGACACCCGCCTGCGGTTCCTGCAGGCGCGTCTCGAGACGCAGCAGACCGCGGACGATCGCCAGGTCGCGGTCGAGGCGTTCGCGACGTGGCGTGTGAAGGACCCCGACCTGTTCTTCCAGCGTTTCAGCAACGCGGGCGAGCGGGCGCCCGACCACTACCGCAAGGCGGAGGAACTGCTCGACAGCGCGCTCCGCAGCGCGATGGCCCGGACGAGCCGGTACCGCATGGGCGATCTGTTCACCCGGGACGAGTCGCGCTCGAAGCTGGGGCAACTCGAGGCGGACATCCTCGAGGCGCTCCGCTCGACGGGCGACGCGTCGGGGCAGGCGCTCGATCAGTACGGGATCGAGGTCGCGGACGTCGGGATCAACCGCATCGTGGTGCCCGCGGACACGAGCGAGAAGATCTTCGAGGCGATGGGCGCCGAGCGTGACCTCCTCGCGCAGAGCATCCAGTCGCGGGGCGACGCCGAGGCGGAGACCATCCGCTCGGGCGCCGAGGCGTCGGCGAACAAGATCCTCGCGTTCGCGCGCCGTCGTGCGGCGGAGATCCAGTCGCGCGGCGATGAAGAGGCGTCGAAGTTCCTCGCGCAGCTCCGCGAGAATCCGGATCTGGCGGTGTTCCTGCGGAACATCGAGCTGATGAAGGAGTCGCTGGGCAAGCGCGTCACGCTGATCGTGCCGTTCGATTTGCCCGGGATGAAGCTGTTCTCGCCCAACGCGCTCAATGAGATGTCGACGTCGAACGGCGTGCCCGACGTGTTGGGCAGCGAGAAGCCCGCGAGCACGAACGCCTCCGCGGAGGACCGCCCGTGAGCGAGCCTGACGCGCGCCCCGGCGCGCCGGACGTGCCGATGGGCCCGAGCGGGCCGATCCGTCGCAGCGGCCGCGCGGCGTCGATGACGCTGCGCCGCGAGGGCGAGCGGACCGCAACGACCTCGCAGCTCCTCGAATCGGCGAACCAGTCGCTGGCGGACGCGCTGCGGATCACGTTCCGCCTGTTGCAGCTCGCGATGGTGGTGCTGCTGGCGCTGTTCCTGCTGAGCGGGTTCGGCTCGGTGAAGGAGGGCGAGCGGGGCATCCGCTTGCTCTTCGGGCGCGTTGTCGAGAGCGACATCGAGCCGGGCTTCCGCTTCAGCGCGCCGTACCCGTTCGGCGAGCTGGAGAAGGTGCAGATCGGCAGCGTTTCGATGTCGCTCGATGAGTCGTTCTGGCCCTTCGTTACGCCCGAGCAGCGTCAGCGGGGCGTTGAGGGGCTGACCTCGTCGCGTTCGCTCGAGCCGGGTCGCGACGGTTCGCTGCTGACCGCCGATGGCGCGATCGCGCACACGCGTTGGAGCGTGATCTACAGCCGGAGCAACGCGACGGCGTTCGCGGAGAACATCTGGCCCGAGGACGAGCAGTTGATGGTCAGGGCGCAGGTCGAGCGCGGGATCGTCCGCGCGGTGGGCGCGACGACGATCGACGAGCTGCTGAAGAGTTCCGATCGCGGGAACAGCACGCTGGCGCTCCGTGCGCAGAAGGTCGCACAGGACGGGCTGGATCGCCTCGGGTCGGGCATCCGCATCGAGCAGCTCACGCTCGTGGAGAAGATCCCGCCGGCGTACCTGCGTGAGAAGTTCATTGCGGTGCAGAGCGCCGAGAGCCAGGCGAGCCGGAGCGTCGCCGAGGCGCGCACGACGCGTTCGACGCGTCTCGCCGCGGTGGCGGGCGCGGCGTCGGACGAGATTCTCGCGGCGATTGACGGGTACGAGGCCGCGATCGAGCGGGGTGACGGGAACGCCGAGCTTGAGGAACAGCTCGCCGCGATTGATGCGCTGATGGAAGGGCGGGAGGGGGCGTCCGCCGCGTCGGGCGAGGTGGCACGGCTGCTCAACGACGCGCACCTGTACTCCACGGCTCAGGTCGAGGACGCGCAGCGTCGCCTTGCGGTGTTCCGCGCGAAGCTCGAGCAGTTCAAGGCGAATCCGCGGGTGGTGATCGAGACGACGTGGGCCGACGCGCTGCGCGAGTTCCTGTCGCGGGACTATGTGCAGACGATGCTCGCGTCGTCGGACCAGGAAGTCGAGATCATCGTGAACCAGGACCCGGACATCGTGCGTGCGCTCGATCGCGAGCAGAAGCGCAAGGAGGCCGACGAGGCCCAGGCCCGCACGCAGGAGGAACGCCGCAGGCAGTCGAATCGCGTGCAGACCGGACTGAACCTGCAGTCGCGGGGCAACTGACCAGCGGGGCGTGGCGGAGCGTACGGCGGAAGCGGGGCAAGGTATGACGCAGTTGACTACGAGTCCGTCGTCCTCGTCCAGCAGCGCTCGCGCGGTGGTCGCGTGCCAGCAGGTGACGAAGGTGTTCCGCGATTTCTGGATGCGTCCGCGGGCGCGGGCGGTGGATCGCCTGTCGTTCGAGATCCAGCCGCGGGAGATCTTCGGGCTCCTGGGTCCGAACGGCTCGGGCAAGAGCACGACGATCAAGATGCTGCTGGGGCTCTTGCGTCCGACGTCGGGGCGTCTTGCGGTGTTCGGCAGGCCCCCGACGGACGTGTCGATCAAGAAGCGGATCGGGTACCTCCCCGAGGAGAGCTATCTCTATCCGTTCCTGAACGCGCGCGAGACGCTGGAGTACTACGCCAAGCTCTTTGAGATCGACCATCGCACGCGGCAGAAGCGCATCGACGAGCTGCTGGACATGGTCGGGCTCAGCGGCGCGCAGTACCGTCCGGTGCGTGACTACTCGAAGGGCATGCAGCGGCGCATCGGGCTGGCGCAGGCGCTGATCAACGACCCCGATCTGCTCATCCTCGACGAGCCCACCACGGGCCTCGACCCGATCGGCACGAAGCAGGTCAAGGAACTGATCATCGAGCTCGGGCGGCGCGGGAAGACCGTGCTGCTCTCGAGCCACCTGCTCGCGGATGTTGAAGACTGCGTCGATCGCATGGTGATCCTCTACGGCGGCAAGAAGCGCGAGGAGGGCACCTGCGACGATCTGCTCACGCAGCACGGGATCACGAGCATCGAGACCGAGCATCTCGACGACGAGACCATCGCCGAGATCGATCGCATCGTGCGCGCGCGCAGCGGCGGGACCAGGAGCGTGCTGCGTGTGAGCTCGCCCCGGCAGAAGCTTGAGGAGCTGTTCCTGGGCATCGTCGAGCGGGCGCAGCAGGAGAAGCTCACCACGAGCGGCGCGACGCACGCGGGGCAGACCGCGGCGTTCCTGCGCGGCGAGGCGGGCGACGAGGAAGACCGTGGACGGGCGCTCATCGAGAGCCTCTCTCGCGCCGAGCCCGAGCCGGTGTCCGAGCCCGAGCAGGCGCGTCGTCCTGAGGCGACGCCGCAGAAGGATGTGATCGAGTCGCTCACGCGCGGGCCCGAGGCGCCCGCGGAATCGCGGCCCGCGCCGGGCCCTGCGCCCTCCGCGCCGCGCGAGTCTGATGTGGACCGGGGCGTGATCGACTCGCTGCTCTCCGGGCGGCGCGAGGGCTCGGAGAAGGACGGCGCCTCCGGCGGTGGGGAGTCGCGCGGATGATGCGGTGGCTCGGCGTCATCGATCGCGCCCAGAAGTCGCGAGCGTTCAAGATCGGCGCGACGATCGTCATCGTGGTCGCCGCGATCGCGGTCTACGTGGCGTCGATCGTGCAGCGGCACGCGGCGGACGATCCGCTCGGGAGCGCTCCGCCCCCGGCGGTGAGTGCGCCCGACAGCGAGCATGCGGCGGGCGACGACGCCGCGTCCGCGGCCCCCGCGGCGGGTGATGCGACGGCGCGGCTCATCGACTCGATCATTGATCGTCGCGCGGGTGGTGGCTCGGTGCCGCTCCTGGTCATTGGTGTCGCGGGCGTGCTGCTCGTGTTCGTCTGGCTCGGGCTGGGCGTGACGGCGCTCGCGCTGCTCGGGCTCGCGTGGGCGATCGGTCTGACGCTGCTCCGGCGCGATTCCACGCAGTCATTCGCGGTGCTGCTGCTGGGCGTGGTGATGCTCGCGATGAGCTTCACGGCGTTCTTCGCGGTGCTGCGGATCGTGTTCTCGATCCCCGGGGCGGCGTTCGCGATCGCGCGGAACGTCGTCATCGAGGCGGTGCGGCTGAAGGTGTCGATCGTGCTGATCGTGGCGCTCGTGCTGCTGCTGGCGGCGTTGCCTGGGATCCTCGATCCCGAGCAGCCGCTGCGGTATCGCGTGCAGACATTCCTGAGCTGGTCGACGGGCGGCGCGTTCTGGCTGGTGGCGCTGCTCACGATCCTGCTCGCGGTGTCGAGCGTGACGGGCGAGCAGCGCGATCGTGTCATCTGGCAGACCATGACCAAGCCCGTTGCGCACTGGCAGTACCTGCTGGGCAAGTGGCTGGGCGTGAGCGGTGTCGCGGCGGCGCTCCTCGGCGTGTGCTCGACCGGCATCTTCGCCTTCACCGAGCATCTGCGCATGCAGCCCGCGCAGGGCGAGAGCGTCGCGTACATCGCCGACGGCGGCGCGATCTCACAGGATCGCTACATCCTCGAGACGCAGGTGCTCACCGCACGGCGTGGCGTGGAGCCCGACCTCGCCGCGATCGGGCTCACGCGGGACAGCGAGCAGTTCCAGGCCAACCTCCGCGCGTACGTCGAGGACTACCGCCTCAAGAACAACAATCCTTCGTTCGCCACCACGAGCGATGAGCTCGCCAAAGTCGAGCGCGATCTGTTTGAGAGCGAGGTCAAGAACTATCGCTCCATCGCGCCCGCCGACGGACGCGAGTACATCTTCACCGGGCTCAGGTCGCTCCGTGAGAGCGGCGGCGCGCCCACGCTCCGGTATCGCATCGACGGCGGAACCAACCGTCCCGACGAGTTCTATCGCATCACGTTCATCGTCGGCGCGAGCGAGCCGGTCGTGCGCGATGTCGCCCTCGGGCACGGGCAGACGCTGCTGCTCGCGCCCGGCGCGGTCGAGGCCGACGGCACGCTGCGCGTCAGCGTGCTCAACGGCGATATTTATGCTCAGACACCGAACGCGTCTTCGATCTCGCTACCCAAGGGCACGTTCGAGATCACGTTCTCCGCGGGCTCCTACCGCTGGAATTTCCTGCGGATCACGCTCGTGCTGTGGCTCAAGCTCGCGGTGCTCGCGATGCTGGGCGTGTGCGCGTCGACGTTCCTCAGCTTCCCCGTCGCGGCGATGCTCTCGATAGGAACGTTCCTCATCGCGGAGGGCGCGTCGTTCCTCTCGGGCGCGGTCGAGCAGTATTCGTACCTCGACGACCATCGCAAGGTGGTGTACTGGAAGACCGTGATCTGGGGCATCTCGAAGGTCGTGTCGGAGCTGTTCTCGGCGTACGCGTCGCTCAAGCCTGTGGAGCGTCTCACGGACGGGCGGATGCTCTCCTGGGGTGATCTCGTGGGCGGCACGAGCGTGCTGGCGCTGGGAACGGTCGTCCTGTTCGTCATCGCGCTGATCGCGTTCCGCCGGCGCGAACTGGCGACCTACTCGGGCTCGTAGCGGAGGTATCGATGCGTCGTGAACGCGTCATCCAGCTCGTCGCGTGCCTTGTCATGCTCGCGATGCTCGCGGGCAGCGGCGTGGTCGCGGGCGCGATCGCGCGTTCGACCGGGCGCAACCAGCTCGCGTACGCCGACACCGCGGGCGCGAACGATCCGCCGCAGGTCGCCCTCGGCATCGCGATGGGCGCCCTGCGCGGCGTGTTCGTGAACATGCTCTGGATCCGGGCCAACGTGCTCAAGGAAGAGGGCAAATTCTACGAGGCGATCGAGCTGTCGCGGACCATCACGCGTCTGCAGCCGAGGTTCCCGCGCGTGTGGGCCTTCCACGCGTGGAACATGGCGTACAACATCTCGGTCACCACGCAGACCGAGGCGGAGCGATGGCAGTGGGTGAGCGCGGGCATCGATCTGCTGCGCAAGGAGGGCATCCCCGCCAACCCCGACGACATGCTCCTGCACAAGGAGCTCGCGTGGATCTTCCTGCACAAGATCGGCGGGTACACGGACGACTCGAACCTGTACTACAAGCGCATGCTCGCGGCGGAGTGGGAGGTCGTGCTGGGTCCGCCGCCGACGCCCGATCCGACGGGGCGCGATCGCGACGCGGTGACGGAGAAGTACGCGCAGTGGCTGCAACCGATCGTTGATGCGCCCGACACGCTGTCCTCGCTCGAGGAGCAGCATCCCGAGGTGCGTGCGCTCGTTGATGACCTGCGCACGCAGGCGGGCATCAAGCCCGACATCGACCTGCTGCGCCGGGTTGTAGCCATGCAGCTCCTGCAGGCCAGCCCGCGTCGTGCGATGATCGAGCGTGCGATGGGAGAGCGGTCCGCCGCGATCTCTCGCCTGTACCTCGATCCTGCGCGCAAGTCCGCGTGGGACGCGCTGCTCCCGCACGTCCGTCGGCGGGTCATCATCGACAACTACCACATGGAGCCCGACCTGATGCAGCGCTACACGCGCTACTTCGGGCCGCTCGACTGGCGCCACTGTGCCACGCACGCGGTCTATTGGAGCCACCGCGGCGTCGAGCGGGCGCTGCAGCGCGTCACCGAGCGCAACAAGCGCGACTTCGACTTCATCAACACCGATCGCGTGACCATCCAGGCCGTACAGGAGTTGTATCGCTCGGGTGAGATCTACTTCTCGATGCTCGATTTCATCCTGGGCGACCCCGCGCCGACGTACCTCGGTATGCCGAGCCCGTCGTTCGCCGACACGTACGGGCGGATCCTCGACTCGCTCATCGGGCGGTCGTGGGCCGATCGTGCCAGCCGCGGCCAGCGGCCGTACGCCTCCGGGTACGACAATTTCCTGAAGGACGTGATCCGGTTCTTCTACCGGCGTGGGCAGCGCGACGAGGCCGAGCATTACTACGAGGTCCTGCGTACCTGGGCGGGACAGGACATCCATGAGGGCGCGTTCCGGCGCGAGGAGCTCTCCCTCCCGCTCGACGACTTCGTCAACGCCCAGTTCGAGGACGAGCGGTATGGCACGCCGTACGTCGCGAACAGCGAGATCGTCGCGGCGTTGCAGGGCGCGTACGTCTCGGGCCTGATCGCGGGCGACCTCGACGTGTTCAAGAACAGCTTCGAGTACGCCGCGAGGTTCCATCGGGCGTACTTCACCTACCACATCGACGCGACGATCGCCAATCGCGCTACCGGCCCGCGCGCCGGGCTGTACATGGACAAGGACTTCCGCGTGGTCGCGGGCGGCGTGTTCGCGGCGCTCATCGGCGGGCTCGATTTCGACAACGCCGAGCGGATGTACAACAACGCGCCCAACGACCTCCGCCAGTTCGCGTACGACATCCTCGTCGAGACCTACAAGCCCGCGATGGACGAGGATGAGGCCGGTTCGTTCGACAAGAGCTTCCCCGAGCCCGAGGGCATGGACGAGTTCCGCGCGTGGACGCAGCGGCGCCTCGAGGAGCAGCGTCAGTTGCAGCTCGACGTCGAGCAGAACTAGAGATCGGCAGAACTGGAGATCGCGTGGGGCGATCAGGCGGGGCGCGTGCCCGTCAGACGCTCGCACGCCTCGCGGTAACGTTCGAGCGTGCCCTCGACGACCTCCCGCGGCAGCTCGGGCCCGGGGGCCTGCTTGTCCCACGTGCCCCGCGCGACGAGTTGCTCCAGGTGCTCGCGCACGAACTGCTTGTCGAACGACGCCTGCGCGTGCCCGGGCTCGTACCGGTCCGCGGGCCAGAACCGCGAGCTGTCCGGCGTGAGCGCCTCGTCGATCAGGATCGGCTCATCGCCCCGCACGCGCCCCGCGTCGTCGATCGGCACGCCGAACTCGAACTTCGTGTCCGCGATGATGATCCCGCATCCCAGCGCATGCGTTGCAGCGGCGGCGTAGATCGCCAGCGAGCGATCGCGGATCGCGCGCATTGTCGGTTCACCCACCAGCTCGCACCCGCGATCGAAGCTGATCGCCTCGTCGTGCGCCGGAGGCTCGGCCTTCGTGCTGGGCGTGAAGATGGGCTCGGGGAGGCGCGAGCACTGCACGAGCCCCGCGGGCAGGGCCACGCCGCTCACGCTCCCGCGCGACTGGTACTCCTTCCAACCCGCGCCCTCGAGGTATCCACGCACGACGCACTCGATCGGGATCACGCGGCATCGCGTCCCGATCATGACCCGCCCGCGGAGGTCGTCGCGCGATGCGCCCCGCAGGGCCGCTGCGGGGATGTCGCGCTCGTCGCTGCTGAGGAGGTGCGTCCGGGCGAGCCCGCGTGCCTCGATCCAGCGGAGCCACCAGCACGCGAGCTGGCTGAGCAGGCGTCCCTTCCCGGGCACGGGCGTGGGCAGGACGACGTCGAAGGCCGACAGGCGGTCCGTCGCGATCATCAGGACGCGCGAGTCGGCGCCGTGCTCGCCCGGCAGGCGGTAGACGTCGCGGACCTTGCCCCGCCTCGCGTCGGGCAGGTCGAGGCGGGTCTCGACGAGCGCCCTCGCGCCGGCGTGGTCCACGTCCACCTCGATCGCTCCGGTGCCCGCCCTCGTGCTCGCCATGGGCGATCGTAGAGGCTCGCCCGGCGATCGCACCAGCGACCGGGCGGGGCGTTCGATCCCGGCTAGACTCGCGGACCCCCGCGGGCCCGACCGCCCGCCCGCGCGGGGCGGTTTCCAGCGGCGGTCCGGGCCCGGAACGCGACACGCCGATGCTGCGATTCGTGATTGATCAGGGTGGACCGGCGGGCCCGACGCGTCTCGCGCACGCGCACGCGTTCGCGGCCGACGACCTGCCCGTGCAGGCGGACGTGCGCTTCGAGAACGGCGAGATCGTCATCGCGTCCTCGTCGCCCGAGCCGCTGGGCCTGTCGTTGCAGCATCCGGTCGCGCGTGTGGACGATTCGGGAGAGCCGATCGCGGGCCCGCCCGATCTTTTGACGCTCCAGACCTGCCTGCTCCCCCCGCGCGCCGGGGCGTACGGGCTCGCGCTCGAGCTCGCGCGGCACCGCATCATGCTCGTGCTCAACAAGCTCGAGGACTGGCAGATCGCGGATCTCTCGCCCGACCATCCCGCGATGGTGATGTTCGAGCGGGCTCGAGCCGCGTTCACCGACGCGCTCACGCGTTCGCGCCATGCGGAGGAGCGGGGCGTGCTGGCGCATCGTGCGCTCGCGTTCGGGCTCGCGTCGTCGGAGCTGCTCGCGCAGGCTGCGGCGGAGCGCGATGCCGAGACGCGCGCGAGCGGCTCGGGCTACGAGCACGCGGTCGCGCGCTACCGCGCGATCCGCGAGAGCGATCCGCCGCCCAAGGCGCCCATCCTGCTGCCCGGCGCGCTGGGCGTGGTGCTGCCCGGGCGGGCGGCGATCGGCGCGACGGCGGACGAGCCCGAGATCTCCGAGCCCGTGCGCCTTGCGGTCGCCAAGTCCAGCGATTTCATCGGGCTGCCGATGCGATGGATCGACCTGGAGCCGACCGAGGGTGCGTACTCCTTCGCGCGGACCGACGCGTGGATCGAGTGGGCGGTGCGCAAGGCGCGCATGCCGATCGTTGCGGGGCCGGTGATCGACCTGCGTCCCTCGAGCGTGCCCGAGTGGCTCTACATCTGGGAGAACGACTACGACACGCTTCGCGAGATGGTGTACGAGCACCTGCGCCAGATCGTGACGCGCTATCGGCGCACCGTGCAGACATGGACCGTCTGCTCCGGGCTGCACACGAGCAGCAACTTCCGCATGAACTTCGATCAGATCATGGACCTCACGCGCATCTGCGTGCTGGTGGTTCGCAAGCTGCACCCGCAGGCGCGCGTGCAGGTCGAGGTCGTGCAGCCCTGGGGCGAGTACCACGCGCTCTCGCGACACTCGCTCCCGCCCGTGGCGTACCTGGAGATGTGCCAGCAGGCGCAGCTTCCCATCGACGTCATCGCGCTCCGCGTGCAGACGGGCCAGCCCGAGCCCGGGCAGGGCGCACGCGATCCCGCGGCCCTCGCCGCGATGCTCGATCGGTACGCGCAACTCGAGAAGCCCATCGCTCTCTCGATCCTGGGCGCACCGAGCGCGCCCTCGCCACACGAGGCGCACGATCAGCCCGAGTCGCCCGCCGCGCGCCTCGCGCCGGGGCGCTGGCGCTCGGGCTGGACGCCCGATTCGCAGGCGCGATGGGCGCAGGAGGTCGGGCGGATCGCCGCGACGCGGCCTTACGTGATCTCGCTCTGCTGGCAGCAGGTGCGCGACCATCCGGGCGACGCGGGCGAGATGCCGTATGGCGGGCTGATCGACGCGTCGGGCGCGCCCAAGCCCGCGCTCGCCGCGTGGGCGTCGCTGCGCACGCTCGGCGCTGCGCGCACTCCCGCGGGGACCACGACCGGCGCTTAAGGGGGCGTGCGCGTGCGCGAACCGATGCGGCACTGGACGGAGGGCTCCGCCCGCTTCGGCGCGGGAATCCTCGCGATCGTGCTCGGCCTTGGCGGCATGTCGTACGCGCTGCTCACGCGCGAGCCGGCTCGCGTTACCCCGATGCACGCCGCGAGCGAGCAAGGTTTGAACGGGGAGGCTTCCCTGCCGAATGGCGCCGCGATGGGTTTGAGCGAGCCCGCCCGGCCAGCGGAGCGTGCGGGAACTGGAACGCCGCCGGCGCCCGTGAGTACCGCGTTCCCCGCGTCGGGCTCCACGCTCATCGATCTCAACACCGCCTCCGCCGCGGAGCTCGAGCTGCTCCCGGGCATCGGGCCCGCGCTCGCGCAGCGCATCATCGAGGACCGCCAGGCCAAGGGCCCGTTCGCGACTGTCAACGCGCTCGACCGCGTCCGCGGCATCGGCCCGCGCACCATCGAACGCATCCGTCCGCACGCCCGCGTCGGGCCGTGACGCGTGGGGCGGCCGCGCCGCCGACTTGCACGTAGAATCCCCGTCGAGAGGAGCTCGGTCCACGCGCGGGCGCACGCCCGTCGCGAGGCCCGCGCACGCGCCCACGCTCCGAAGTGGCAGAGGATCTTCACGACGTGCTCGACCTGATCGATTTCATCGCGGCCTCGCCCGCAGCCCAAGAGCTCGCCCGCGCGCTCGAGAAGGGCGCGCACGCGATGGCCCGCGGCGCGGCGGGCTCGAGCACGTCGCTCCTCGCCGCGGCGCTCGCGCGGATCGCGAAGCGGCCAACGTTGCTGGTCGTTGCGCACCTCGATGATGCAGACGAGTGCGAGGGCGAGCTCTCCAGCCTGGGCGTGCGCGTGGTCCGCCTGCCCGCGCTCGAGGCGCTCCCGGGCGAGACCGCCGCGGCGATGGACCTGTTCGCGCTGCGCGTCCGTGCGCTCCGCGAGATCATGGCGCTCCACGAGGGCGACGCGTGCGTCGTCGTCGCGCCCATCCCGGCGCTCATGCAGGGCGTGCATCCGCCCGCGCGTCTTGAACAACTCTGCAAACGCTTCGCGCGCGGGCAGGATTTCTCCCAGCGCACGCTCATCGACTGGCTCGCGAGCGTGGGATACGCGCGGCGCGAGGCGATCGAGGAGCCGGGCGACTTCGCCGTGCGCGGCGGCATCGTGGACGTCTTCCCGCCCGGCGCGTCGAGCGATGCGGGCTCGCCCTCGCTCCCGGTGCGTCTCGATTTCTTCGGCGACGAGATCGACCGTATCCACGAGATCGATCTCGCGACGATGGGCTCCGATCGCGAGGTCGAGTCCTGCGAGATCGTCTGCGCAGACGCCGCGCTCGTGAAGCTCGACGCGAGCGCTATCCAGCCGCTCTCGCTCGTGCCGGGTTGCGTGAGCGCGATCGTCAGCGAGACGATGGAGGTCGTCGAGCAGGGGCGCGGCTACTACGAGCGCGTGACCGATCCCGCGGGCATCTTCGGCCCGCCCGCGGTGCTCAAGACGCTCCGCGAGAAGTGCCGCGGGCTCGCGGAAGTGGGGCCCCTGCTGCAGGCGGGCGGTGCGGGAACGATCGACGTCGAGCTGCCCATCCGCCAGTTGCCGCAGATCGCCGAGGACATTGACGCGGGCATCGCCGAGCTGGCGTCGCTGGCGCATGAGGGTGCGCGACTGGAATGCCTGTGCGCGAACGAGGGCGAATCGACGCGCCTCGGCGAGCTGATTGCGCAGTACGCACCGAACGATGCGAAGTTGTTCCATCGGCGCGTCGCGTACCTCCACCGCGGCTTCGCGTGGGACGAGCCCGAGCGGAACCTCGCGCTCGTGCCCTACCACGAGGTCGTCCATCGCTACACCACCCGTCGCAGCACGCAGCGCCTCCGTGGCGGGCGCACGATCGAGGACTTCATTGATTTCGCCGAGGGCGACATCGTCGTGCACGCGGACCACGGCATCTGCCGCTTCGCGGGCCTGACGCAGATGCCCCCGCGCCCGCTGCCCGGGCGTCCCGCGTCGAAGGACGGCGAGATGGAGGAGTACCTCACGCTCGAGTTCGCGGGGCGGTCCAAGCTGCACGTGCCCGCGACGCAGATCGACCTCGTGCAGAAATATGTCGGCGGTTTCGCGGGAAAACCGACGCTCTCGACGCTGGGTGGTCAGCGATGGAAGAAGCAGAAGGAGCAGGTGAGCGAGTCCGTCCGTGATCTCGCCGCGGAGATGCTGCGCGTTCGCGCCGCGCGCGAGAGTATGCCCGGCACGCGCTTCCCCGACGACACGCCCTGGCAGCACGAGTTCGAGGCCGAGTTTCCCTACGAAGAAACCGAGGACCAGGCCACCGCGATCCTCGCCGCCAAGCGCGACATGTCGAGCGAGCGCCCGATGGACCGCCTGATCTGCGGCGACGTGGGCTTCGGCAAGACCGAGGTCGCGATCCGCGCCGCGTTCAAGGCGGTCGAGTTCGGCAGGCAGGTCGCGGTGCTCGTTCCGACGACGGTGCTCGCCGAGCAGCACGAACGCACGTTCCGCTCACGCTTCGCGGGCTATCCGTTCCGCATCGAGAGCCTGTCGCGATTCAAGACCACGGGTGAGATCAACCAGGTCCTCGCCGCGCTGCGCAAGGGGCAGGTCGACGTCATCATCGGCACGCACCGCCTGCTCTCGAAGGATGTGCACTTCGCGGACCTCGGGCTCGTAGTCGTCGACGAAGAGCATCGCTTCGGCGTCGAGCATAAGGAACGCCTGCTCCAGCTCCGCCTGACCGTCGACGTGCTGACGCTCAGCGCCACGCCCATTCCGCGCACGTTGCACATGGCGATGCTGGGCCTGCGCGACATCTCCAGCCTCACCACGCCGCCGCTCGATCGGCGTGCGGTCGTGACCGAGGTGATCCCGTGGAATGATCGGCGCATCCGCCAGGCGATCGCGCGCGAGCTCGCCCGCGAAGGACAGGTCTTCTTCGTGCACAACCGTGTGCACGACATCCAGAGCGTCGCGGATGATGTCGCGAAACTCTCGCCGGAGGGCGCGCGTATCGTCGTCGGGCACGGGCAGATGGCCCCGCACGAGCTGGAAGAGGTCATCCTCCGCTTCATCCGACGCGACGCCGACATTCTTGTCTCGACCACCATCATCGAGAGCGGCATCGACATCCCGACCGCGAACACCATGATCATCGCCGATGCCGATCGCTTCGGCCTCGCCGATCTGCACCAGCTCCGCGGGCGCGTCGGTCGCTCGAAGCATCGTGCGTACTGCTACCTCCTGCTCCCGAAGGAGCGCGCCGTCAAGGAGACCGCGCAGAAGCGACTGAAGGCGCTCGAGGAGTACAGCATGCTCGGTGCGGGCTTCAAGATCGCGATGCGTGATCTCGAGATCCGCGGCGCGGGCAATCTGCTCGGCGCAGAGCAGTCCGGGCACATCGCCGCGGTGGGTTATGATCTGTATTGCCAGCTCCTCGAGCGTGCGGTGAAGGAGCTGAAGAACGACGAGATCTTTGAGCCGCCCAGCACGACCAGCGTCGAGATCGGCGTCGTCGGGCTCATCCCGCGCGGGTACATCCCGTCCGATCGACGCAGGCTCGAGGCGTACCGCCGCCTCGCGACCGCGGATTCGCTCGAACGACTCGCTCGTGTCGAGGCGGACCTCACCAGCGCCTACGGCTCACCACCCCAGCCCGTGCAACGGCTCATCGAGCTCGCGTCGGTGCGCATCGCGGCGTCGCGGCTGGGCGTGCGCGCCATCAGCGTGCGCGAGCGCGACGTGATCTTCCGCACGCGCGATCCCGGCGCGATTGAACAATTGCTCGTCGACAAGAATGCCACCGTGCGCACGCTCCCGCCCGAGCCGGGCACGGACCTGCACATGGCCTACTACCGCCCGCCCGAGAACTATCTCGAGCCCGTGACGCTCCTCCGCGTCCTGCGCGCACGGCTCGGCGCAAAGCCACCGTCCGCGCCGGACAAGGCGGGCAGTCGCGACGAGAGCGACCCGTCCGTTACGGAACGCTCGCCTCCGCGCCGAACCACCCCGGCACGAGGGTGAATTGCAGCACCAGGTACGCCGCGAACGCGACGAGCATCAGCGCGCCCTCCGTCCGCGTGATGCGGTTCCCCGACGCGATGATCGGGATGAGCGCGAGCGACGCGAGCACCATCACCGGCCCGTCGAATCGCAGCACCTGCGTGCTCACCTTCTGTCCGAAGATCGTCGACGTCGTGCCCAGGATGCCGAAGATATTGAACACGTTCGAGCCGAGGATGTTGCCCACCGCGATGTCGGTCTTCCTGCGCAGCGCCGCGACGGTGCTCGTGATGAGCTCCGGAGCGCTCGTTCCGCCCGCGACGATGGTGAGCGCGATCGTCAGCTCGCTCACACCGAGTGTTCGCGCGATGTCCACCGACGAATCCACCAGCAGCACCGAGCCGCCCCATAGCATGCCCAGCCCGACGGCGATCAGCACCACGTCCAGCCACACGCGCGGGCGCCCCTTCTCGACGCCCGGGATGTCCTCCATCGGCGCCGTCTCCACCCGGCCGAGCTGGTACGTCCGCACGATGTAGAACACCAGCCCCGCCAGCAGCAGCACGCCGTGCACGCGTGTGACCGTGCCGCCCGTGACGAGCGTCGTGTAGATCGCGAGCGCGGCTCCGATCACCCACAGGACCTCGCGCTTCACGACCTTCATCTGCACCGCGATCGGGCAGATGAGGCTCGTGATGCCCAGGATCATGAGGATGTTGAAGATGTTTGAGCCCACGACGTTGCCCACGTTGAGGTCGCTCACGCCCTTGAGCGACGACGTGATGCCCGCTGCAAGCTCGGGCGTGCTCGTGCCGAAGCCGACGATCGTCAGCCCGATCACGAGCGACGACACGCCGAGCAGCTTCGCGACGCCCGACGCCCCGCGCACCAGCATCTCGGCCCCGATCGTCAGCACGCCGAGCGACGCCACCAGCAGCACGATGTTCAGCAGCATGTGTGCCCCACCTCGAGGCATGAGGGCGGAGCGAACGCTCCGAACGCCCGCGCTGGTCCTCAGGCTCCGGGTCGCGACGCCGCGTCCGGGGACCGCCCGCGGGGCTTGCCCTCGACGAACGGTACGTCGCTGCTCGCGCCGACATCGCTCACGCCTCGCGCCCGACGCTCCGCCTCGCCGTCCAGCCAGGCGCCCTTGCGCACGAGCAGTCGCAGTGCTTCCCGCGCCCGCGGGTGCGATGCGCGCGGGGCGACCCGCTCGAACGTGACACGCAGGCCCAGCGCGCCCAGCATCGCGCCCAGGCGATCGCGCGTCATCGGGCTCGGGTGCAGCGCGTCGGCCTCGTCCAGAACATCGACGAGCATCCACAGCGCGCCGTGCGGGCGCAGCACGCGATTCACTTCCGCCAGCACGCGTTCCGGCTGCTCCGTGTGGTCGAGGCAGTTGTCCAGCACGACAAGGTCCGCGCTCGCCGCGACCAGAGGCAGCCACTCGCCCACCGCCGCGATCGACACGAAGGGTCGCGCCGTCCGCGGCACGATCCGCTCCGCCTTGTACCCCTCCATGAGCGGATCGACCGCGACGCCCGTCCGGAACGCGTGGTACGCCACCATCGGGAACGGTCCGCACCCAATCTCGACGCAGTCCGCCCCCGCGCACCACGTTTCGAGCACGCGCCCCGCGGGGAAGCCCATCGCGCGCCCGAACTCTTCGAGGCGCAACTGCTGCCATCGCGCGAACTGTGCTTCAAAGGCCTCGGCATCCTTCGCGCCCGGCCCCGCGTGGTCGCGCCAGTACGCGAGCTCGCCCCGCCAGCGCCGCGTCGTGGGTTCATCGATCGAGCCATCGGGGAATCGCGCCGCGCCAGCGATACCGCCGCGCCACACCGACGCGTCCTGCGTCGCCGCGTCGCGCGCGACTCCAGTTGTGAGCGCGCGTGATTCTGTCGATGCGCCGGGCTTCGTCAGCGCGCCCTCGCCCAGCAACACGACCGCCGCCTTGCGGGCCGCCCTGCCGATCAGGCGTCGCACGCCGCGTGGTTCACTCGCGATCGCCTCGCGCGCCTCAGGCATGCGCCGCGCTCGTCGCGGGCTTCGCCTCGATCGCGCCCGGCACGCGCGCCGTCGAGCGCAGCAGCCCGCGATACTCGCCGTACGCCTGCGGGTGGCTCTTGTGCTCGCTCACCCGATCCCGCGCGACCTCGAACCCATGCTCACCCAAAAGCCCGCGGATGGTCTCCTCGTTGAACGGGTTGGGATGCATCTCGTCGGAGTAGTCCATCAGGTCCACGAGCAGCCACAGCAGCCCGCCCGGACGCAGCAGCCGCGCAACCTCCGCGACGACCTTCCCCGGCTCGTCCACGTGGTCCAGCGCGTTCTCAATGACCACAAGGTCGGCGTACGCCGTGGGCAGCGGCACCATCTCGCCCGGCGCCGCGAGGAACGTCACGCGATCGCAGTGGCACCGCTTCGGGAGCAGGTCCTCCCGCACGTAGCCGTCCGCGAGCGGATCGACCGCGACCGCCCGCTTCCACACCCGCGTCGCGATCGAGGGGTACGGGCCCGGACCGATCTCGACGACCGTCCGCTCCGCGCACCAGGCGTTGAGCTCCTCCTGCCCGCCCAGCCCGAGGAACTGGCGCAGCTCCTCGATCCGCCCGCGCTGCCATCCGCCATAGGTCGCCTCGAACTCGCCCGGGAAGTTCGGGACCTCGTGCGTCCGCTTGACCACCTGCACCCAGTACGACAGCTCCTGGCGATACTTCCGCGTCGCCGCCCGGTCGATCAGCCCGCGCGAGTCCACGGCCCGTCCCGTCGCCAGGTCGCCGCGCCAGGTGGTGGGCCCGACCGGCGCACCCGGCCCGGCGGGCTCCGCGGGCGTCCGCTGGCGGGCGAGGGCCTCGATCCGGTCCAGCCGAGCGACGACCTCGCTCAGGCCCGGGCGCATGGCCCGGAACGCGAGCCGCTTCAGGGCCGCCTTGGCGCCGCCCTCTGCTTGGTTGTGGGGGTTCTCGCTCGCCAACGCGGGGCCTCCCTTGCGCGCCTCTCGATATGGCCTGTTCCGGGGGGGAGGCGGCGGTCTCCGCTCATGCCTCCAATATGTCAGGATAGCCGGTGCGGCGGCGGAGCACGACATGGCTCGTCGCGATCCCGGGAGGTAGGTCTTCCCCGAGCCACCCCACGAATTGGTGGGATCTTTCCCCGTTCGGCGATCCGGTTCGGGGTGTGAGGCGTCATAGACTCTCGGTTTGGCCCGCGCCCGGGTCAGCCGATCAAGGGCTCGGACGACGCGGTCGAGCGCAGGGGGAGTCAGCCCATCCGCCCGGATGCCAACAGCCCGAGCCCCATTCCCCCGCACGCCGCGGGCATGGATGCTGCGCGCCCGGCCCCGCCTCGTCCGGGTGGATTCGAGATCGAGCGCCAGCTTGCGCCGCTCAAGCGGAGGCTCGTGCACGAGGCGACGCTCGCGATCCGCATGCTTGAGGACGCGCTCGCCGCGCTCTGGACTGGTGACGTCGGCACCGCGACAGAGGTGCTCCGCCGCGATGACGAGGTGGACGACCAGGAGGTCGCGATCGAGCAGGAGTGCTATCGCATCCTCGCGCTCTACGCGCCCGTTGCGCGCGACTTCCGCACCATCGCGTTCGTGCTGAAGGTCAACGCGGACATCGAGCGGGTTGCCGACCATGCGACGGGCATCGCGAAGGTCGTGCGTCGCCTGCGTCCCCCGGTCCCGCCGCTGCCCACCGCGCTGCGCGAGCTTGGGCAGCGCGTCCCGCTGATGTGCCACACGCTGATGCGCGCCGTGCTCGACGAGGACATGGGCAGCGCCCAGCAGATCGTCAGCAGCGATGAGACGATCGACGAGCTGGAGAAGCGGTGCGTGGACGAGGTGCTCGAGCTGCTGCACCAGGCCAACGGGCGGGACGCCGAGCTGCACAACGCCCTCATGCTCTATCGCGTCGCGCGCGAGCTCGAACGCATCGGCGACCTCATGGCCTCCATCGCCGAGGACGTCGTGTACCTCTCTTCGGGAGAGATCATCCGCCACCGCGTG
The DNA here is from genome assembly GCA_034004365.1 of Phycisphaerales bacterium. Classification (GTDB taxonomy): domain Bacteria; phylum Planctomycetota; class Phycisphaerae; order Phycisphaerales; family UBA1924; genus JAVEWV01. The sequence continues at coordinate 33,254 of JAVEWV010000006.1, read as the reverse complement.
AAGCGCGCCATGCGTCTCGCGAAACAGCGGGGCGATGGCCAGGCCTGAATCGCGCGAGCGACGTCTCTCGAACACTTGCGATCTAACGCACCCGACGTCCCAGCAGGCGCATCGCGTTGCCCGCGACGACGACCGTCGATCCCTCGTGCAGCAGCACCGCGAGCCCCAGCGACGCGTATCCCATTGCGCCCATCGGCGCCACGACCGCGATCACCACGAGCGCGATCGTCAGGTTCTGGCGGATGATCGATCGCGTCCGGCGCGCCAGCTCCAGCGCGTCGGGCAGCGCCGACACGCGGCTTCCCATCAGCGCCGCGTCGGCCGTCTCGAGCGCCACGCCCGCGCCCGCGGCGCCCATCGCGATGCCCACGCGGGCGCGTGCCAGCGCCAGCGCGTCGTTCACGCCGTCGCCCACCATCACCACGCCGCCCTCGCGCTCGTCCATCTCCGCAACGAGGCGCATCTTGTCCTCGGGCGTCAGCGCGGCGTGCACCTCATCGATGCCCACCTCGTGCGCCACGGCGCGGGCCGACGCCTCGTGGTCGCCCGTCAGCATCGCGATGCGTGAGAAGCCCAGCGTGCGCAGGCGCGCGATCGAATCTTTCGCGCCGTCCTGGATCGCGTCGGACAGCGTGATCACGCCGATAAGCCGGTCGTCCTGTGTGACGGCGACCAGCGTCGCGCCGCGGGACGCGCCCTCGTCCATCGCCCCGCGCAGCCCGGGCGTCCACAGCTCGTCGCGCACCGCGGCGGGCTTCACGACACCAATCCGCACCGCATCCACCATGCCCTCGGCCCCGACGCCCGCGACCTGGCGCACGCCCTCGGCCCGCGGCGCGTCGATGCCCGCGCGGTCGGCATGCTCGACGATCGCCCGCGCGATCGGGTGCGTCGCGTCGCGCTCCACCGCCGCCGCGAGAGCGAGCACGCGTCCGGCGTCCTCGCCCTCGCGCGCGACGACATCGCCCACGTCGGGGCGTCCGATCGTGATCGTGCCCGTCTTGTCGATCGCGATGGCGCGCACCGAGGCCAGCGCGTCGAGCACCGCCCCGCCCTTGATCAGCACGCCTCCCCGCGCACCGCGCGCGATCCCGCACAGCGTCGCCGCCGGAACGCCGATCGCCAGCGCGCAGGGCGATCCCGCCGTCATGAACGCCATCGCCCGATAGAACGCGATGCTCCAGGGCACGTCCGTCAGCATGGGCGGCAGGACGATCAGCGCGAGCGTCAGCGCGAGCAGCGTCGGCACGAGCACCCGTTCCACCCGCTCGACGAGCGCGTGCGCCCGCGATCGAGACTCCCGCGCCTCGGACACGAGGTGAATGATCCGATCGATCGTTGTCTCACCCGCGCCGTGCGTCACGCGCACGCGCACCGCCGCGTGCGTGTTCATCGTGCCCGCGAACACCCTCGCGCCGACGCCCTTGTCCACCGGGATCGGCTCGCCCGTGAGCGTCGACTCATCGATCGCCGTCTTGCCCTCGATGATCTCGCCGTCGAGCGGGATGCGATCGAACGGGCGCACCGCGATGGTGGCGCCCACGGGCACGCCCTCGATTGGCGTGGTGCGGATCGAGCCATCGTCGAGCACCACCTCCGCCGCATCGGGCGCGAGGCGTCCGAGCGATTCGATCTCGTCCTTGGCGCGGGTCATCGCCGCGTGCTCGCCCGCCGAGCCCAGCCCGAAGAGGAACAGCAGCAGCGCGCCCTCCTCGTAGTGCCCGAGGGCCGAGGCGCCCAGCGCCGCGCCGAACATCAGCACGTCGATGTTCAGGCGGAACCTGCGGAGCGTCTCGACGAGGTCGGGGAAGGTCGATCGGCTCGTGAGGATCGCGCTCACGACGCATAGCGCGATCCGCGCCCACGCCGGTCCGTCCATCGCGTGCACGATCGTCGAGAGAAGCACGAGCACGCCGCCCGCCAGCACGAGCATCACCTCGCGCGAGCGGAGCGCGCCCCGCGCGATCGCGCCGAGATTGTCGAGCGTTCCACCTCGCGCCTTGTGCTGATGGCGCGGCGCGCTGATGCGCAGCTCCACGCTGGGCGACGTCGCGCACTGCACGCATCGCTCCGCCTCGACGCCCAACCCCAGCGGCGACAGCGCGCGCTCGATCACGTCGATCGGGCAACGCCCCGGCGGGAAGCGGACCACGACGCCCGCACTGCCCGCGCGTTCCTGGCGCAGTTGGGCGTCCAGCCCCGCGATCTCGCGCAGGCGGTCGTTCCCGCGCGCGAGCACCTCGCCATCGATCCTCCCGCGCACCGGCAGCACCGCCTCGAGCGTGGTGCCCGCGGGCACGCGCGACCGGGCGGGCGCCTCGCGCAGCACCCGCGCGTGGTCACGCCACGGGCAACGCAGCGAAGCGGCGCCCACTTGCGTTCCGTCCGCGCCCGGTTGGGGCCCGGGTCGCCCGATGGTCGCGCTGTCGTCGAATCCTGCCACGCCGGGAGCGTATGGGAGAAACCGCGCGGCCGCGTGCCGCCCGCTGCGCCGTGCCTACTCCACGTCGATCGGGCAGTGCCCGCCATTCCGCTCGTGGTAGTCCTGGTGGTACGCCTCGGCCGGGTAGAACGGCGCGAACATCTCCACCTTCGTCACGATCGGCTTCTTCTGAAACTTCTCGAGCTTCGAGAGCTCCGCGATGCACGCCTTCGCCGCGTCGTACTGGGCCTGGTCCACCGCGAAGATCGCCGAACGATACTGCTCGCCCACGTCCGGGCCCTGGCGGTTGAGCGTCGTGGGGTTGTGGAACTTGAAGAAGTAGTCCAGCAACTGCGCGTACGACACCACGCTCGGGTCGAACGTCACCTCGACGCTCTCCGCGTGCCCGGTGTCCTCGTAGCACACCTGCTTGTACGTCGGCTCCTGCGCGCGCCCGCCCTGGTACCCGCTCACCACGTTCACCACGCCCGGCACCTGCTGGAACCGATCCTCCGTGCCCCAGAAGCACCCGCCCGCGAAGTACGCCTTCTGCGTCGCGATCTGCCCCGCGTCCCCTGGCAGCGCCGTGCCGTCCTCAACGAATTCCAGCGACGCGGAGTTCAGGCAGTACCGCAGGCCCGTCGGCGTGCCCGGCGCATCGTCGAACACGTGCCCGAGGTGCCCGTGGCACCGCGCGCACAGGATCTCCACACGCTCCATCCCGAGGCCCGAATCACGCTCGTACGACACGTGCTGCGGGTCGTACGGTGCGAAGAAGCTGGGCCAGCCCGTCCCCGAATCGAACTTCGTGCCCGACGAGAACAGCGGCAGGTGGCACAGGCGGCACACGTACGTGCCCTGCTTGTGGTTGTCCACCAGCGTCCCGCAGAACGCGGGCTCCGTGCCCTTCTTCAGGATCACGCGGGCCTCGTCCTCCGTCAGCTTCGCCGCGAGCTGCTGGACCCGCTCGGGCCCGAGCGGCGTCACGTCGAACGCGCTGCGTGAAATCGAATGAACCTCCGCATGTCCCGCCACCGCACCCTCCGCCGTCGTGTGCCGCATCTGGTCCTTTCCTGTGTTCTCGGGCTGCTGCGTCGTCAGCGCGACGAGGCGTGCCGACGCGTCGCTCGGACGGAGCAGCACGAACGCGACTCCAAGCCCAAGCGAAGCGCCAATCAGGCCCAGGATCGCCAACCGCGCAACATTGCTCATGGCCATTCCTCGACACCATCGGGCCGCGCGCCGCACGCACACGCGTGGTCCGGCCCGTCGCCGTATGGTGGCCTTCGTTGGCGAGCGAGCGATGGGTTCGCCGCGCGCCATACGGACAACCAAACTCCTCGCCTCCGCATTCCCTGCCTCGGATCGGACCGGCCGGACCATGCGGATCATGCCGATGGACAGGACTCGCACGGACACCCCCGTCGCCATCCCGCCCCTGCCGGAATCCGCCCTGGAACACCAGCCCACACAGGACCGCGCTTCACCCACTCCCTCCTCGGGCCCACGGGGCGGCGAGCCGGAAGCCTTCCGTCCCGTGTTCCTCGTGGGCTGCGAACGGTCCGGCACCACGCTGCTCGCGACGATCCTGGGGCGGCACCCTCGCGTGTCGATGCCCCCCGAAACAGGGTATTGTTGGCATCTCGCGCGGACACCACCCCCGCAGGGCACCGACCTCGACGGGGTGCTCTCCTGGGCGGCGGGCATCCCTCGCTTCGCGGACCTCGGCGTCTCTGCAGCGGACCTCGCTCGCGCGGCCCACGGAGTGGACGCCCCGGGCCTCGACCCACGCGGGGTCGTGCTTCGCGCGATGCTCGAGGCCTTCGCGAGCGGTGAGCGCACCACGGACCGTCCCAAGGACGTGATCGCGGAAAAGTCGCCGGTGCACCTGTTCTCGTACCCGGTGCTGCGGCGATGGTTCCCCGCGGCGCGGTTCCTGTGCGTGGTGCGTGACGGGCGTGACGTCGTCGAATCGCTCGCGAAGGTGCCGTGGACGAGCGGCGAGCCGCGCGAGATGCACGCCCGCCAGTGGCGCCTGTGCATGCGGGTGACGCGGCACATGTCGGAGACGCTCGGGGCTGATGCGCTCGTGCTGCGCTACGAAGACCTCCTCGCGCGCCCCGAGGCGGTGCTGACCCGCGCGTGCGCATTCATCGGCGTCGCGTTCGATCCCGAGATGCTCGCGCCGCGCGGCGAGGAATCGACCGTCCCCGGCTGGGAGGCCGGTTGGAAGGACAAGGCCACGCGCGAGCTCGATCCGAGCCGCGCGCTCGCGTGGAAGCGCACGATGGAGCCGCGGGCGGCGAGGTGGCTCTCGATGCTCATGCGGCCCGAGCTGGCGCGCTGGGGATACGAGCCCGGGACAGCGAGCGGGCTGTCCGAGCGCGCTCGCCACGCGATACTCGCGCGGGTGTGCGCCCCGATCTGGGACGTACGCGTGACGCGCCGTCGCACCGGGGCCAGGAGCCTCCGCGCGGCGCAGCGGCTCGCGTGATGCGTCCTAGGCGGTGGCCGACTCGGCCCCGCGGCCGGGATCATCATTTCCAAGCAGCTCACGCACACGCCGAGACATGTGGGACTGGTAGCGCTGGAACGAGTGTTCACGGGCGTACAGGCGGACGCGTCGCTCGTCCGATCGGGACCAGGGCATCTCGAACGCATCACCGATGGCGTCCACGAACGCCGCGCCGTCGCGTGGGTCCACGGTCATGCCCATCCCGTGCTCGCGTGTGACGAATCCGATCGTCCCGCGTGCCGTTGCGAGCACGGGCCGTCCCGCCGCCGCGGCCCAGAGGATGATGCTGGACCGTCCCGAGTGGTTCGGATATGGCGCAGCCACGACGTCCGCCGCCGCGGCGAAGAGGAACATCTCGTGCGCGCTGAGGAAGCGATCGATCGACACGATCCGTCCCGACGCGACGTGCCGAGCGACTTCCGAGTCGGCGAGCACATCGCGGACCTCATCCTCGTGCGGGCCGGCGAGCACGAGCGTGTCCGACCGTTCGCGGGCGTCGAGGTGCTTCGCGAAGGCGCGCAGCAGGCGGTCCGCGCCCTTGTACCGCGCAATAGCCCCCGAGAGCGACATGATCCGACCCGCGGACGAGAGCCCCAGCTCGCGCCTTGCCTCGTCCATGCCGAGGCCGCCCTCGATGTTGACCGGATTGGGCGGCAGCGTGACCTCGTGCGATCGAGCGCCGAGCGTTCGTGACGCGAAGTCGTGCATGATCTCATCGTCGAGATGCCATCGGTCGAAGAGGCGGGACCGGAGTGCGTGCCGGAAGAGCAAACGCTTCAGAGGGTTGCCGCGCCCGCCCGCATCGGGATAGGTAAATCCGCCGCGGTACAGAATCGCCTCGCTGGACTGTTGTCGCAGCCGGCGCCCGCACAGGCCGAGCGTTGTCGCGTGCATCGCCGCGTACATGATCCAGAGCGCGTCGCCGTACATGACCAGAAGGTGGTCGGGCTGCTCTTCACGCACGATCGTCGAGAGCTCGCGGAGCGTGCGGAACGCGTAGCGGGCGGGCCGACCCTTCTCGGGCTTCTCGCAGCGATCGATCACGCGAAGCCGTGGCAGGAACGCCTCGAGCTCCGCGTGGAACTCATCGGACGCGACAGTCTCGCGCGTTGTCGCGAGCGTCACGCGGATCGGCAGATCCAGCAGCGCGGGCAGCAGACGCGCGAGGTAGGGCAGATGATGCCCGGTATGCTGGGGCTCGTAGATGAGCACGTGCATCCCAAACATCTCCGAAACATCATGGCCACATCGTCCCGTAGACACATCGAACAGGTCGCTCCGCGAAGGTAACGTCAACACAGGACAATGACAAGCCGAACATTCGAGAACGCCACGATCGAGATCGCATGGGACATGCCTTCACTTTCATCCTTCCCGCGGGACCATTCGGTGGTGTGCAGGCGCACACGATCCAGCTCGCGTGCGCCATCGTGCGAGCGGGCGATAACGCATCGATCATCACCCCAGATGCCGGCGTGATCCGCGAGCGCACGCCCGAGCGCGCGGTCGCGGTTATCGGGCCCCGTGATCATCCATTCGCCGCGCTCCGCGCGTCCCTCGGGGCGACGCTGATCGCCGTGCGCCCCGATCATCGCGCGATGGGATTTCCGCAGGCGATCGCGATGCGCATCCTCGGGCGAGCCTCGTTCGTGATCCAGCACAACGCACCATCCAGCGATTCGATGAACGATCCGCCGCGACGCCTCGCCCGCGTGCAGCACCGCATCATCGATCGCGCCATTGCCGTGTCCGGGGCCGTCCGCGACGGCCTCTCGCATCGACTTGGCTGGCCCGAATGCTCGATGGTCGTCCGCCACAACTGGACCGAGACCGATCGCTTCAGGCCGGACGCAGCGCGTGGGCGTGCCGCGCGGGAGGAACTCGGCCTGCCGCGCGATGCGTGGGTGGTTGGCACGATCTCGCGCGTCAACCAGCAGAAACGCCCCCTGCTCATGCTCGAGGGCTTTGCGAGGTTCATCGATCGTTGCGGCCCGAGCGTCGCGCGCGCCCGGCGCGCCCACCTCGTCTGGATCGGCGATGGACCTCTGCGCGAGCCCTGCGCGGCGCGTGCTCGCGAGCTTGGCATACAAGACCGCGTCCACCTCGTCGGTCCCCGTGATCGGCCCGAACGATGGCACCCCGTCTTCGATCTCTCGCTGCTCACAAGCTCCTTCGAGGGATTCCCGCTCACTATGCTCGAGTGCATGGCGTGCGGCGTGCCCATGCTCGCCAATCCCGTCGGCGGCATCGCCGAGTGCATCGACGACGGTCGGAACGGCTTCATCGCGGCGATGGAGGAGCCCGACGATGTCGCCGCGGCGCTCGCGCGCGTCGCGGGCCTCGACGACGTTGAGCTTGCGCGGATCTCGGACTGCGCCCGCCGCACCATATTGGAGCGCTTCACGCCGGAGGTCGCGATGAGCGCGACGCTCGAAGCGTTCAGCGCACACCGCGCCGCCGAGTTCGTCCGCTCGGGCGGCCTCGCGCCCGAGCACCCCATCCCGACGAGCGAGGTCACCACGTGACGGGCGTCAATCGCGCGATCGACGCCGCCGCGCCACCCCGCGGCAACGCCCGGTACCGCGCCGCCCAGGGCGTGCTGTGGAGGCCATGGCTGAGGATCGATCGCCTCGCGAGCTGCCATCGTCGCCCGCTGCCGAACCTGCTCATCATCGGCGCGCAGAAAGCGGGCACGACCACGCTCTTTGACCTGCTCGCGGAGCAGCCCGAGTTCGTCGGCTCGCGCGTGAAGGAGCCGCAGTTCCTGACCTCGCCAGTCCGGTTCCTGCCGATCTATCGCACGTTCTTTCCCCTCGTGGATCGGCACAAGCCGCGGCCGCACGTCTTCGAGGCCACGCCCTACTACCTCTTCCATCCCGATGTCCCGCGCCGCGCCGCCCGACTCCTCGGGCGCGACCCCGGCCTTCGCGTGATCGCGATCCTCCGAGACCCGATCGAGCGGGCCCGATCGCACCACGAGCACAACCTTCGTTATGGCCTCGAGCATCTGCCTTTCGAGCGCGCCGTCGACGCCGAGCCCACGCGCCTTGCCCAGCGGGGCCGCGCCGGGCGCTTCGCCCATCGCCACCATTCCTACATCGCCCGCGGCATGTACGCCCCGCAGCTCGCACGCTGGTTCGACGCCATCGGCCGCGAGCGGGTGGGCGTCTGGTTCTTCGAGGAGCTGTTCGAGGACGCCGCGCGGGGAGTGGGGGAGGTGCTCGACTGGCTGGGCGTGCCCGTGGAGCGTCGCGCCCCCGTCGCGCCGAGGCGCAGCAACGCGGGTAGTACGCGGGAGCCGCTCGATGCGACGCTGCGCCCGCGGCTTCATGCGATGTTCGAGCCCGATCGCTGCGAGCTCGAATCGCTCCTGGCGCGCAGGACACCCACCCCGTGGCTCGGGTCGTCGGCCTGAGATTCCTCGAGAGCCGGGCGATCAGCGCCGACGGCGCGAGCCGACGACCAGCGTCGCGAGCCCCATGCCCGCGAACGTGCCGGGAGTCGGGACGAACGACACCTGAGCGCCGACGACATCGAACGCGCTCCCAGGGATCGTGAAGTTCGCTGGGCCGCCATTGATGTACACACCGACAACGCCGACCGCGCCACTCAGGTCGACGACGCCGACGCTGTTCCGCGTCACAGTGAAGCGGAACACGTCGAGCGTGAAGGGCAGGTCCCCAATCGTCGACACGCCGTCAAAGGAGATCGTGCCCGCGATCGGGTCGTAGCTGCCCGCGCCCGGGCCATTCGCCCCGCCGAGCCGCAGGGTGGGCAGGCGTCCGAACATCCACGTTCCGGGGGTCTCGCCGGCATCCTCGATGATGCCGCCAACGCCATCCTCGCCCTCGAGCAGCACCGAAGCCTGGACGGCCCCGATGCCCGAGCCTCCGCCAGCGCTCACGGACAGGCGCACCAGAACATCCACGCTGTCGCCGGGCGCGGCCACATTCGTAGAGGGGATCAGTTCGAACGTCCCGCTCTGCGCGAGGGCGATCGAAGCGAAGGCGGGAACGGCGATGAGGGCGGACAGGGTGCGCATTGACTTCCTCCACATGCCGGGCGAGAGCCGTCCCAAGATGGATGCCCCCCGGGCGCCGGAGAGAAGCTCCGAGAACACGCCCAACGCAAAGATACCGCGAGGTTCGCGGCCTGCCAGCCCGCTGTTGCGGTGCGGAGGAATCTTCATGCAGCCGCGGGTGGTTTCACAGGGCCTGCGTCGGAGCGTGTGCACCGAAGGAAGCGCGACATCGAGCAAAAACAACACCCCCCGGCCTCAAGGACCGGGGGGTGAGATGATCAGAGGAACCTGATCAGACCATCATGCCGAGATTAGCGGCGACGACGGCCGGCGACCAGACCACCGAGGCCCAGGAGGGCGACGGAGGAGGGCGCGGGGGTGAAGGTCACGCTGGCGCCGTTGACCTGAGCGGCCGTGAACGACTGGTTCGAGGGGCCGCCGTTGGTGTACACACCGATGTTGGCGACGATGAAGCCCAGGTCGACCACGCCACCCGAGTTACGGGTGAACGAGAACTTGAAGATGTCGATGTTGTTGTTGGTGGGGAGGCCCGAGACCGCGACGAACGCGGCGTCGAAGGAGAGCTGGCCGCCGGCGAACACGCCCGCGCCGCTGTCGTTCGCGCCGGTCAGGCGGTAGCCGGTCTGGCCGAAGGAGGCCTGCGAGAACTGGCCGGGGCGACGGCCGTTGGTCCACGCCAGGTCGGACGGGAGGACGGCCTGGATCGCCTCGTTGGAGTTCTCGACCGTGCCGCCGACCGAGTCAGCGCCGGGGAGGGTCACGGCGCCGCGGAGGGCCGCCACGCCCGTGCCGCCCGTCACGCCGGTGTAGCCGACGTTGACGACGACGTTGACGATGGTGCCGGGGGCAACGGGGCCGCCGGCGTCAGTGGTGATGGTGATGATGCCCGACTGCGCGCTGGCGGCAGCAGCGAGACCAGCGACGGCGAGAACAGCGAAAGCCTTCGTCATTTTCAAATCTCCTCACAAGCGTTCTGGGGGGTCGCACGACCCCGCAACCACACGTTTCTGCACACAAAGAGAACGAACGACTCGTTCCTGACCCATCGTAAATGTAGAGCCACTTCCGGGGGGATGCAAGCGATTTTTGAACCGCTCGCGAAAATCCGCAGCCTTTGCCCCATTCCCCGGCGCCCTCCAGATCGCCACCCCCCGCCATGCCTTCTGGAGAGGGAAATACCCCCTGAAACCGCCCCAGAGGCCGCACCAAGGCCCCGCCCGGCACGCTCCCACGCTCCCGCATCCACGGGATCTGGACGCACAAAGCCCATCCGCTCAGAGGCTTATTCGGATTTCTCCGGCATCTCGGCACATGGGCGAGGCCGGAGTCGGTCGCGAAAAAGGCCCGGCCCGAGCCCCAGCGGCCCGTGGAAGGGGGACCCATTCGGGCGCGCAATCCGAGGACGACTCTCCCACGGTCCTCATCGTATCTTGACGGAACCGTCCCCCTCAATGAGGGTCATTCCAAGGGAGCAAGCCCGATCCGCCCGCGCTTCTGCTCCCATTCAGCCCGCTCGCGGGCATTCTCGGACGCGAGCGCCCGCCCCGTGCGCAGGGCCTCAACCTCGGGGCCCGTCAGGCGGATCGCGTCCAGCTCGTAGTCCCGGAACGCCTCCATCGTGATGGGCACGATGGACTCCAGCAGGGCGTACATCGCCCGGGCGTAGTCCCGGATCTCCTTCTGGGCGTGGGAATCGAGTCGTAAACTCAAGAATCGCAGGATGTTGTGCAGATCGCACTTCCAGTACCACTCGGTGTACACGCTCACCGGCAGCACGCTCCGGGCCAGCTCCCGCGTCACTCCTTCCTCTAAGAGCGCGGCGTAGCGGGCGTAGAGCCCCTCCGCGTCCGAGAGCAGCGACAGGAACTGTTCCGCCGTCCGGGCCTGGGCCGGGTCGCCCAGGTCCAGCGGCTCCTCGCCGCCCTGGCGGTTGCTGACGCTCTGCTTGCGGACCGCGTCGGGTGCGGGGCGGTAGAAGCGGTCGGGCACGATCGAGTAGCGGGCCGAGTACTCGTTCACGTTCGCGGTGCGATGGCGGATCCACTGGCGGGCCACGAACACGGGCATCGCGACGTGGAACTTGAACTCCAGCATCTCGAACGGCGTGGTGTGCCGATGGCGCAGGAGGTAGCGGATCAGTCCGCGATCCTCGTTCACCTTCTTGGTGCCCTCGCCGTACGAGACGCGGGCGGCCTGCACGATCGCGGCGTCGGCGGTCTGGCCCTCGGGCACCAGCCTTGGCATGGCGTCGACGAGCGCGATGAACCCGTGCTCGTGCACGCGGATCTCACGCCGCAGCGCGCCGCCCATGACGTCCACGAGGCGTGAGGACGCGGGCGTATCGGTGATGGTGAGTTCGCCCGGCGCGGGGAGCAGTGGGTGGCGCGCGCGGGCGTGGGGGCTCGCCGGCTTGGGCTCGACGCCGGAGGTGGGGGAAGAAGGAGTGGTGGCGGCGTCCGTGCTCATGGCCCCATCGTCGGCACGGTGCGCAAAGATTGCAAGATCACGCGCGCGTTGCGACGCGAGGGCGTGCAAACGACAGGTTTTCCACAGGAAGCCGCGTGAGTGATGGCTCAGACATTGAGGCTTTGGCGTGGAGCCCGCGCCCGCCTCACTCGGGCGTGTTGGATCGGAGCCAGTCCTGAAAATCCTCGCTTTCCGAGCTCAGGACGAACGCCTCGGGCGGAGGCGGGAGCAGGAGCCAGTCGCCGTCGTACTTGTCTGGCTCTGTCGCGAGGCGGTTGGCGATCTCACCCCGCGGCACCAGCGTCCACGCCCCGCTCATCTCGCGACCGGAGGGCGTGGGCTGCCCGCCGTCGTCCTTGCGATCGGCTCCGATGGACCACACGCACGCCACGCCGTCGCGCAGCTCGTATCGCAGTGGCTGTCCGTCGAACGGATCGCGCGGGACGCTCGGCAGGAAACGCGGCGCGAGCGCGTCGAGTGATGCGGGGTACGCCCCGTGCTCGCGCCGGTACAGCTCCAGTGCGATCGCGATGAGGGCTGCGTGCCGAGTCGTGTCGCAGTGCATCTCGGACCAGATAGCCTTACCAAACGAGGGCGTGAACAACTCCACGAGCGGCATGCGCAGGCCGTCCGTACGCGATTCGTGCGACATCAGGGCGAGCTCGGTGTCGTCCCGCTCCCACGGCTCCGCGGCGATGACGCGCTCGGCACTGTCCATGATCGCGTTGAAGGCCCGTGAATGCTCGGCACGCGATGCCATCCCCGCCGCGACGATCGGCTTCATCACTGCGCCGACCAACCCGTTGGCGAAGATGTCTCTTTCCTTCACGGTCTTGAACCCTTCGGCGGTGATCCGTCCGCTCCCGTTCCCATTGTCGGTGAAGGTGCGTTGAAGGGTGTCGCCAAAGACGGCTCGCTCGCCTTGCAGTTGCATGTTGGGGTAGCCCTCGCCCCATGACGTGATCGCCGAAGCGAGACGCTCAAGCTGCTCGCTGCTCAGCATGCCCGGGTCGCGTGCGAGGCCGTTCTGGATCTCGTTGCACGCGAGTTCGGCTATGGCGATCGCCACCAGGTCATTGATCAGCATCGGCACCTCGCGCGTCTGGCGCGAGAGCTGGAACAGCGACAGCAGATCTTCCGTGCGACGATCGGGATCGGTCGTGATCCGGGCCTCGAACACGAGCGTGCGAGCGAGGCTTCGGAACACGCCGAGCTGCGGCAGGAGCACGTTCAGGAGTGAGGAGTCGATGCCCGGCTTCAGCGGGCCAAGCTCGGGGCAGGGCGGCATGCCGAACAGATCGTGCTCGGTGTCGTATCCGACGACGAGTCCGAGCTTTGCACGGCGTGCTCCCTCGCGCACGAGGTCGAGCGCGGGTGTGGCACGCTCGATGTACGCGAGCGCGTCGGGCAGGAGCGGGTCGTCCGGCCCGATCTCGCCGAAGCTGTAGAAAACCACCGCGGCGCTCGGCTGGATGGGGCCATCCTGCCCGATCTGTGCGATCGCCTCGCGGTAGAGCGGCCAGGCGCTCTCTTCGGGCCGTGCCGCCGCGGCGCGGGCGTTGACATCCGCGAGGTAGTCGTGAGAGACCGTTGGCGTGCCGAGATGGAATCGCACAAAGGTGACGACGTAGCCGACCACGAGCGAGCCGAAGAACGCCAGGACGAAGCGTGCAAGCCGCCGAAAGACCGAGCGCCCGGCCCGCCGCGCATCGGTCCGTGATTGTTCATGTCGCATGCGGCTACTCATCGCGGAGAGGAATCGGTCTCCCGCGAGTGTAACCAACTCACGAATTGCTCGTCCCGATCGCTCCGCGTGAACGCCCACGCCGGGGCGGGGAGCATGAGCCAGTCGCCGTCGATGGTGCCGCGGCGTTTCGGGTCGGCGAGCGTCTGCTGCACCTGTTCGAGCGGCATTCGCGAGCGCACCGTCGCGTCCCACGGGCCCTTCTCGGTCGCGCGACCACCATCGTCCTTGCGATCGGCGCCGATGGACCACACGTGGGCGACGCCGTCGCGCACTTCATAACGCAGCGGCTGTCCATCGAACGGATCACGCGGCACGCTCGGCAGGAACCGCGGCGTGAGGTCGGCGAGGGTGGTGGGGTACGACCCGTGCTCACGCCGGTACAGCTCCAGCGCGATCGCGACGAGCGTTGCGTTACGGTCCGCCTCGCCCTGGCGGGCGCTCGTGATCGCCCGCCCGAACGCGGGCATCAGGAAACGCACCGGCAGGTAACGAAAGCTGTGCGAGCGTTCTGACTCCTCCTGCAGCACTGCGAGGGGCTCGTCGGATTCCCACGGCTCGGCGGCAAGTGCATCCTGCACGAGCGCCATGATGCGGTCGTACTCGCGCTGCTGCTCCTTACGTGGCGCAACCACCACGGACGCGACCGGTTCGATCGCGGCGCTGATGAAGCGTGTGGGCTCCTGCTGGTCGTGGAGGAAGAGCATGTCATCGGCTGCATCCATTGCAATTCTCAACCCGTCCGAGGTCATGAAGCCGTCGCCGTGCCCGTCGTCCGTGAAGGCGCGTTGCAGGAAGTCCTCGAAGAACGCACGCTCGCCCTCGAACTGCAGGAGCGGGAGGCCCTCGTTCCACGCGGCGAAGTCGTGCGCCAGCGCAAGGAGCTGTTCGCGCGAGAGAAGCTCGGGCCGCTCGGTGAGCGTGCGTTTGGTGATCTCGCTCGCGACAGCGCCGAGCGCGATGCCGACGAGGTCGCTGATGAGCACGGGGTGCTCGCGGACGTGGCGACCCATCGCGAGGATGGCCTCGATGTCCTCGAACACGCGATCGGCGTCGTCGTTCCGCGCGGCGACCTGGGCATCGAAGCGGAGCAGGCGTGCGTACCCGCGGAAATCGCCGAGGCTCGGGAGCAGCACGCCGACGAGCCAGCCGTCGAGCGGCTTGTCGCCGGGCGTGTAGCCGCCATCGGCGTAGTCGTACAGCTCGGCGTCGGTCTGGAAGCCGATCTCGAGCCCGAGCGAGGGCTTCTTCGCCGCCTGGCGCACGAGATCGAGCGCGGGCGCAGCGCGCCGGAGGTAGTCGAGCGCCTCGGGATAGAGCGGGTCGTCGGGCCCGATGCGATCGAGGCCAAACTGCTGGATCGCCTCCGAGGGCTGCACGGGCCCCTCGCGCTTCGTCTGCATGATCGCCTGCCGGTAGAGGGGCCAGGCGCGATCCGCCTCCGGCGCGGCCGCGGCGCGGGCGTTCATGTCCGCGAGGTAGTCGTGCGAGACGACAACCTCGCCCATGTGGTATCGCAGGAACAGGAACAGGTAGACGCCGACCAGGATCGTGAACATGGCGAGGATCCCCCTTCTAAAAAAGACCATCGCGTGCCACCACGCCGGACGCTTGCGCTTCGCCGCGTGGCGCAGCAGGCGTGCGGCCCGGTCCGGATCGCCGAACGTTGCCGACAGCTCGTCGGCGCTTCGTCCGGCCTCGATGCCGTCGCGGAAGTGCGCGACGAGCTCCAGCGCGACGTCGAGCTTCTCGCCCTTCCACAGGCGGGTGCGGCGCACGACGCGATCGACAAGGTCGCGGAGCTGGATGGGCAGCACGCTCTCACGCACCATCGCACGCCACGCGCCGCGACGCGAACGCGCCACCGGGTGCGGCGCGGGCCCGAGGCGGCCGCGCACCAGTCGCCCCATCGGCGTGCGCAGCACCTGGCGCACCGTGAGCGTGCCGTCCGCTCGCGCGGGCTCGGCTTCACGCGCGCTCACATCGCACCCCCGGAAAGTCCCCCGGACAATCCCCCGGAAAGTCCCCCGGGCATTCCAACAGAAAGCCCGCTCGCGAACGGCGCGGCGCTCGCTTCCCCCGCGCGCTCGCCGGTGATGCCCAGCGCGAGCATCGCCCGCGCGATCGCGCCCCACTGGGCGCTATCACGCGACAGACGCTCCGCGCCCTTGCCCGTCAGGCGATAGTACTTCCGCGGCTTCGCCAGCCCGTCCTCCCGCCACTCCGCCTCGATCAGGCCCTTCGCCTCGAGATTGTAGAGCATGGGGTAGAGCGTGCTCTGCCCGATCGCCAGCACGCCCTCGGTCCGGGTCGCGAGCTCCTCGACGAGCTCGTACCCGTACATCTCGCGGCGTTCGAGCAGCTTCAGGACGGCCAGCGGCCCGGCGCCGCGCATCAGCTCGCGTTCGATCTTCATGGCGTGCTCCTGTCGAGGACCGGCCCCGGTCCGGCGTCCTTCTCGGGCTGTTATACGGGCGTCAATACTATGTGTTGCATAGTATCGACAAAAAAGCATACCTTCTTGCGGGCGTCCGGGCGGAGGGGGCGGACGATCGTCGAAAACGAAGATAATCGCTTGTGTATTGGCTATTTACGACGCAGGTCGATCCGCGCCACGCCGTGGATCGACCCCCGCCGGAAGCGGATCTCGACGACGTCCCCGGGCTGGAATCGCGACAGGCGGCGGATGAGCTCGGCAAGGTCGCGGGTGGGCTGCCCGTTGAGGTGGGTGATCACGTCGCGGAGCTTCAGGCGTTCGTCCTGCCCGCGGAAGCGGGACGACGGGACCGAGGAGGTGATCACCGGCCCATCGCCCGAGCCGGGCCCGACCTCGATGCCCAGCGACGCCCGCCCGGGCTCGATCTCTTCGGGCACCTCGGGCAGCGCGCTGAGCCACGCGCGGTAGGCCCGCTCGAGGTCGTCGCCCTCGAGGCCCGTCACGGCCACGATCGAGGCGTACCCGCTCGGGTCGTCCTTGTAGTGGGTCGTGTAGTGCGCGTACCACGCCCCGAGGCACCCGCGCTGGAACATCCACAGGAAGACCGCGCGGGCCTGCGCGTAGAACGCCAGGGGGCGCGAGCCGGTGAACTGCTCGCGCGAGGTGCCGGCCAATTCCGCGATCGTCGGCAGCTTGCCGGCCTTGAGCAGCCGCCGGGGGATGTTGGTCCGCCAGTTGGCGGTGAACAGGGGCGCGGCGTCGGGGGTGAGGTCGTAGTCCTCGACGAGCGAGCACAGGCCCTCCTGGATCCAGACGGGGTGCGATTGGCTGAGCCGTGTGCAGGACCGGAAGTGGAGCACGTGCAGGAACTCGTGGCGGAGCGTGCCGCCGAGGTCCTGCGCGACGAGCTCCTTGCGGTCGTGGGAGTACGCGCCACCGAGCGTGGAGAACCCGCGGGAGGCGAAAGCGCCGTACGTGCGCGCGAGCCAGAGCTGGTAGTCCTTTCGCGTGGGCAGCACGACGCTCACCCACGCGTCGCCCTCGCCGCCCTGCGCCAGCTCGGGGAACACCTCGCGCGTCGCCCAATCGGCGAGCATGGCGAGCTCTCGCCGTGCGTCGGCGAACGAGCCCTCGTCGTATCCCGTCGCGAAGTTCAGGCGCAGGCGCTCATCGCGCTCGTAGAGATAGGCCTTGCCGTAGGTCGCGCGGAGGCGTTCGAGGCGGGCCTCGCCTTGTGCGTCGAGCACGCGGTCCCACCCCGCGATGAGGCGTTTGAACCGATCCATGGACGCGAGGGGCCGGAACGACTCGTCGCGCTGCAACTGGTACACGTCGCTGAAGCCGAGCTCCACGGCCCGCTCGAGGAACCCCATGGCCTCATCGAGACGGCCCTGGCGGGAGAGCGTGCAGGCGAGGTTGTAGTGTGGAAAATAGCTGTCGGGTTCGAGCTTGAGCTGGTCGCGGAGGAGCTTCTCGCTCAGCTCGTAGTCGCCAGAGAGGAACGCGCCGATGGCGCGGGACTGGAGGTTCTGCGCTTCGGACGCGTCCTGCTCGAACGCGGCCCGATCGCCCTGCGCACGGGCGGCCTGCACGCCCGCGAAGAGCAGCACCGCGAGCCCCCACGCGCGCAGGATGTGGACCGTTCCCCGCATATGACCGGTCATACCTCGCGCGGGGCGTTCGGTTCCCCGAATCCGCCGCCCTCCGTTCGACCGATCGACGCGATCAGCCCGGCGATCGCGTGCGGGTACGTCGAGCATTCCAGCCCGAACACGCGGGCCGCGAGGGTCTCCGGGGTGTCGCCCGTGAGCACGGGGCAGCGGGCCTGGGCGAGGATCGGCCCGCGGTCGTATTCCGGCGTGCACAGGTGGACGGTGCAGCCGCTCTCGGCGTCGCCTGCGGCGAGCACGGCCTCGTGTACATGGCGCCCGTGCATGCCCCGGCCGCCGTGCGCGGGCAGGAGCGCCGGGTGGATGTTCACGACGCGGCCGTCGAGACCGGGCGGGATGTGGACGAGGCGGAGATAGCCCGCGAGCACGACGAGGTCGATCCGGTTCTCTCGCGCGATCGCGGCCAGCTCGCCCGCCGGGATCTCGCCGGCGACGACGCGCGTGGGGATGCCCCGCTCGCGGGCCCGCTCCTCGCCCGCGCACGCACGGCTGGCGATGACCAGCGCGATCTGGGCGGGCAGCTCGCCGCGCGCGATCGCGTCGTGCAGGTTGAGCATGGTGCGTCCGCCGCCGGAGAGCATGACGAGGAGCCGGGCGGGATGTGCCGCGGGGATGTGCATGCGTCAGCAGAACGAGTCCCGCACCGTCGCGGGCGAGCGGAAGGGGATGGGCTTGCCGTCGGCGCCGACGGCGACCATCGTGATCGTGGCGCTCGTGACGTGGTGTCGTTCGCCGGAGTTGTACCGCTCGGCCTCGACCTCGATGCGCACGGTCACGCTCTTGGTGCCCTCGCGCTCGGTCTTGGCGTAGAACGACACCACGTCGCCCAGCATCACGGGCGAGCGGAAGTCCACGCGGTCGAGCGACGCGGTCACCCATCGGTGCTGCCCATGGCGGCGGGCCTCGACGAAGCCGGCCTGGTCGATGTGGCTGAGGATCACGCCGCCGAAGATCGTGCCGTACTGGTTCGTGTCGCGCGGCATGGTCACGATGCGCAGCGCGAGGGACAGGCCGGGGAACGGATCGCGAGGCGTGGGTTGCGCGGTGGGCTCGGGCATGGCGAAGCCTAGATCTCGCACGGGGTCGGGGCCGGGATTGCGGCGGGGCGGCGCTGGACGGCGCCGGCGACGGGCGGAGTTCCGAGGTGGTCCTAGCATCGTGCCGGAGGTGGCCCATGCCCGTGCTGACCGAGCCCGCGTGCGACGTGTTCCAGGAGATCAAGCGGCTGCCCACGGGCCTGCTCGTGTCCCGCGCGGCGGTGGGGGTGGAGCACTTCGACCGGCGGGTGTTCGACCTGAGCGAGGAGCAGCTCGACCAGGCCTTCTTGCCCGACGCCGGGCCGGGAGTCGGAACGTGGCCCATCCGCGCCCTCTTGGCGCACCTCGCCGACGAGGAGGTCGCGATCACGCACCGCGTCCGGCGCACGCTGGCGGAGGAGGGCCCGATGCTCGCGGCGTTCGACGAGAACGCGTTCATCGACGCCGGGCTGCACGCGGGCAAGGGCTACGCGTTCGCGACGCCCGATCACCATCCCGCGCTGCCGATCGGCGGGGCGGTCGCGGTCATCTACACGCTGCGCCGTTGGAACGCGGACCTGTGGTCGCGATTGAGCCCCGAGCAGTGGGAACGCCGGGCGATGCACCCGGAGTGGGGCGAGCTGACGGTGCGCGGCATGGTCGGCTTCGTGACGTGGCACCTGGAGCACCACGCGCGGTTCCTCAACCGCAAGATCGAGCGGTTCCTGGGCCCGATCCCCGATCAGCCGCCGGCCGCCGCGGGGTGCGGTCCGAACTGCGCGTGCGCGGGGAAGAGGTAGGACGCGGAGCAGTCATATGGCCGTGTTTAAGAACAATGAGGAAGAGGGTTGGGGCCGCTTTGATTTTGGTCCTCTTCGCGATAGCTTTGGAATCATACTCTACTGCTCAACACAGAAACTCAAAAACGATGTGGCTTGGTTGGCTCGCAACGACTACGTGATCATGGAATTTGATTGCCAGAGATGGACGAGCCAAGACGCGATCCACAATGACGTGTCAGAACAGTTCGAATTCTCCCACTGGTATCTTGGAAGCCCGCGTGCAATCCACGGTATGCTGATGGATGTTGATGTACCTGAGGTCGGTGGATTGGCCGTGGTGTTGCGGCGCGTCGATGGCATCCGGGTCGATTACGACGATTTCGTCTGGAACCTTATGAACTTCTGCACGTACGTGATACGCTTTCATTTGCTCTTCGGGCGTAGAATGCTACTGCTGGTGCAATCGAATGACCCTGCGATGGAGTTCAAGGAAGTTGGCGGCCGCTCGGTGAATTGGAATTGGGAAGAGCGATCGCGCCGGGATCGGCGACCCGATTGAGCCGCCTTGGGAGTCGTCGGGATCTGGGGACCGCGAGTGCACCGCACGCTTCAGGCCACGCCCTAGACCTATCGTTCCCCAATGGACGGCCTGTTCGACCAACGCCGATACCTGATCCCCTTCCGCTCGCGGCTCCTGCCGCAGATCTTCACCGACACCCTCGTCATCGGGGCCGGCGTGGCGGGCCTGCGGGCGGCGATCGCCGCCGGCGAGCACGGCGAGGTCATCGTGCTGGCCAAGGGCACGCTCGAACAATCGAACACCGCGTGGGCGCAGGGTGGTATCGCCGCGGCGCGGGCCGGGGACGAGCACGACATCGAGGGTCACGTCCGCGACACGCTCATCGCCGGGGCCGGCCTGTGCGATGAGGGGATCGTCCGCCTCGTCGTCGAGCATGGCCCGGAGCGGATGGAGGAGATGCTCGCGTGGGGCATGCGGGTCGACCGCGATGCCTCGGGCCGGCCGCGGCGGGGCATGGAGGGCGGGCACGAGCTGGCCCGGATCCTCCACGCCGGTGGCGACCAGACCGGCGCGGAGCTGCAGCGATGCCTGGGCGAGACCGCCCGGGCGCGGGCGAGCGTGCGCATCTTCGAGCGGTGCTTCGCGCTCGACCTCATCACGCCCAGCCCCGAGCCCGGCTCGCCGGTGCTCGGCGCGATCACGCACCATCCCAAGTACGGCCTGCAGATGGTCTGGGCCCGCGCGACGATCCTCGCCACCGGTGGTGCGGGCGTGGTGTTCCGCGAGACGACCAACCCGCCCGTGGCGACGGCCGACGGGATCGCGATGGCGTATCGCGCGGGCGCGACGCTGGCGGATATGGCCTTCGTGCAGTTCCATCCGACGACGCTGTACGTGCCCGGCGCGCAGCGGGCGCTGATCAGCGAGGCCGTGCGGGGCGAGGGGGCGGTGCTGCTCGACGCGGCGGGGCACCGGTTCATGCCCGAGGTCCACGCGCAGGCCGACCTGGCGCCGCGCGACATCGTCAGCCGTGCGATCGTGAAGCAGATTGCGCGGCAGGGCGGCAGGCACGTGTGGCTCGATTGCCGCGGGATCGCCGGGTTCGCCGAGCGTTTCCCGTCGATCGCGCGCACGCTCGCGGCGTTCGACCTCGACCCGTCGCGCGATCTCATCCCCGTGCACCCCGCGGCGCACTACACCATCGGCGGCGTGCGCACGCACGCGGACGGACGCACCGACGTGCCCGGGCTGCTCGCGGTGGGGGAGGCCGCGGCGTCGGGCCTGCACGGCGCGAACCGCCTCGCGAGCAACTCGCTCCTCGAGGGGCTCGTGCTGGGCGAGATCGCGGGGCATGTTGCGGGCAGCGCACGCACGCTGGGCGGCGACAACGGCCCACGCCCCGCGAGCGTCGTGAGCGATATCCCGCCCAGCACGCACGGCGAGATCGACCTGAGCGACGTGCGGTCCAGCGTGCGCAGCGCGATGTGGCGGAACGTCGGGCTCGTGCGCACGGGCGAGAAGCTGCGCGACGCGATGGACATGTTCGACTTCTGGGCCCGCTACACGCTCGACAAGGTGTTCGACGATCCCGCGGGCTGGGAGACGCAGAACATGCTGCTCGCCGCGGCGCTGATCGCGCGGAGCGCCGCGTGGCGCGAGGAGAGCCGCGGGTGCCACTGGCGGAGCGATTTCGAGTCGCCCGTGGACCAGTTCCGCGCGCACGATGCGTGGCGGCGCGGCGAGCACGACCCCAGCGTGGAGCCCGTGCACGGGACGGACGGCGAGGTCGTGGTGCGGCAGGGTGAGCCCGCGCGAACGGGCTGAGCGGGAACGGGCTGAGCGGGAGCGGGGCGATGCAGGATCGCGCACGGAAAGTGACATCTGCAAGCGGGGCGGCGCGTGCGTGCGTTCATGCGCGCTCGCGACGCTCGGTGCGCTGCGCCGTCGCGCCGCTGCTCGTTTCGGTGCTGTTCCTTGGTGCGTGCGAGGCCGAGTCCGAGGTCGTCGCGTGGGACCCGCCGCTCGCGGGCCTGCCCGGGGCGCAGTCGGGCATGGCGGTCAAGAAGGGCCCGAGGGAGAAGGGCGAGGTCCGGGCGTACTCGCCCGACGAGCTGCGCATCGTTGCGGATGACGGGAGCGTCACGCTCGTGAGCCGCACGGGCAAGCACCTGATCATCCACATCCTGCGCACGCTCCGCGATGGTGAGGAAGACCTCTTCACGGAGCAGGTGCTGAGCGAGACGACGCGCAACGAGTTCATCGCCCGTGGCTACGACCCCAAGGAGGCCTACCGCGAGCTCAAACGCCGCGAGGTCGACGTCAACAAGCTCTTCCAGCGCATGCCCAACGGCGAACTCACGCCGGGCGTGTTCCTCAAGAAGGTCGGCGACGGGGTGTTCCGCATGCAGTCGGGCGGGCCAGCGGGCGACCTGAAATGGACCTCCATGGACATGGTCTTCGAGAAGGGCAACTGGCGGCTTCGCTGGTTTGGCTAACACGCTTCAACTGAGATGATTTTGCTCAGACGTCTCGCGCTCTCGCCGCACGTGCTCACCCACCCCGGCTGCGTGCCTTGAGCTTGGCCTTGGTGGTGAGCGTCTCGTCGCCCCGGACGTAGGTGATCTCGACCTCGTCGCCCGGCTCGTGCTTGGAGAGCATCGCCATCCACGACTCGACGTCACCGATCTCCTCACCGTTCCACTTGATGAGCCGATCGCCCTTCCTGAGGCCCGCCTCGCTCGCGGTGGTGCCGTCGGAGACATCGCCCACGAGGATGCCCGCCTTGTTGTCCGAGTAATTCCCGGGCGAGATGCCGAAGCGGACCTTGACGCCGCGCATCGTGTTCATCTGCCCGCCGCGGGTGTTGCCCTTCTCGTAGGCGAAGCGTTCGGTGCGCGTCGCGGCGGCGAGCGTGACGTCGCACGCGAGGTCGGTGACCATCACCGCGCCGTGGCGGTTGATGAGGTCCTGCGTGTCGCTGGGCATGTGGTACTGGTCGTGCAGGCCCGTGAAGAAGAACAGCACGGGGATGCCCGCCTGGAAGAAGTTCGCGTGGTCCGACGGGCCCATGCCGCTGGGCGTGGGGTTCACCTCAAGCCCGGACTGCTGCGAGTACGTCGTAAGCCAGTCGGCGAGGCCCGTCGCGCTGCCCACGCCGCCGATCTCGAGCGATTCGTTGTACCGCCCGATCATGTCCATGTTCACCATGAGCTGGACCTTGGTCAGGTCGATCGGCGGGTGGTCGATGAAGTAGCGCGAGCCGTTGAGGCCCGACTCCTCCGCCGTGAAGCCCATGAAGATGATCGATCGCGCGTCCTGCCCCTCGGGCAGTTCGGCGTAGGCGCTCGCGAGCTTCTCCGCGGCGAGGAGCATGCCCGCGGTTCCACTGGCGTTGTCGTCCGCCCCGGGGTGGATCACGCCGCGTCCTTCGGCGCCCGCGCGCGAGCCGAAGAGCCCGTAGCCCACGTGGTCGTAGTGCGCACCGACGACGACGTACTCATCGGCGAGCGCGCCCCGCCCGGGCAGCACGCCCGCGACGTTGTCCGTGTACACGTCCGTGCGCGAGATGTCCGAACGCAGCGTGACCTGCCCCTGCGCCAGGTCGAGGATCGTGCCCTCCGCGTCGGCGAGCCTGCGAAGGTCGAGCAGCGAGCGATGCTCGGCGTCCGCCGCGCGCACCAGCGCGTCCGCCGCCTGCGTCGACATCTGCACGACCGGGATCTCGAGCGCCCCGCGCGAGGGCGACACGGAGTCGATCGTCTCGAGCTGGTCCGCCCGAGGGTCGTTCGCCCCGGGCGGGTTCACGAGGATGATGCCCGCCGCCCCGCGCCGGGCCGCGGCGTTGATCTTCGCGTCCAGCCCCGCGTTCCACGACCACACCCCGGGCTGCCCGGACCAGAGCGAATCGCCCTCGTCGTCCATGGGCTCGAAGCGGAGCACCATCACGACCTTGCCCGTCAGGTCGGCATCGTCGGGATAGCCCAGGTAGCCCTTGTCGCCCGTCGCGATCGAGTAGCCCACGAACGCCAGCGGGCCCGTCACCTCGCCCGCGCCGGAGAACCCGATCACGTTGTAGTCCTCGCCCGGGCGGAGCAGCGTCCGCTGGCCCGAAGCGCTGTACGCGGCCTGGCTCCCCACGAGCTCGGTCTTGTACCCCATCTGGAACGGCTGGCGGAACGTCGAGCGCGGGGTCAGGACCTCCGTGCCGTCCGCGGCGTGCTCGCTCTCCGGGAACAGGGGCGTGAGCCCGACGCGCCGGAACTGCGTCTCGATGTAGTCCGCCGCGAGCAGGTTGCCCCGGGTGCCGGGGGCTCGTCCCTCAAAGAACGGGTTCGAGAGGGTGACGATGTGCTGCTCGTAGCGGATGCCGTCGGCCCCGAGCGAGGCGAGGGCGTCGCGCACGTCGCACGTCGAGGCGGGCGAGCCGTCCTCGCCCCGCGCGTGCCCCGCGAACGCGACCAGCGCGGCCAGTGAGAGGACGAGGACCGGGCGGTCGGCGCGACGGGTCGGCATGGTCGGGCTCCTTCTGTGGGGGCGCGTCGAGTCTAGAGGGTTCGCGCTCGGCGCGGCATCTTTCCCATACCGCCGCCCCCCGCGCGGGGTTGCCCCCATGCCACGGCGCGTGGGATTTCCGATCGCCGCACCTACAGTGACGCGATCGGCGAGCGCCCCGGGCGGGGCGTGCTTCCGCCGGGGTGCCGGTATGTGGGGCGAGCGCTCGGCGAGGGCCGTGCCCGCCCGTGCACGAGGGGTTCCATGACGCAGACCATGACGGAGTCGGGCGTGCGTGCGGAGTTGAAGTCGGTCGCGGGTCGGGCGGGCGAGGCGCGGGGCGCGCTGGCGGGTGATCCGCTCGCGCCCACCGACACGTTCGTGCATCGACACGTCGGGCCCAGCGAGGGCGAGGTCGCCGAGATGCTCGCGCTGCTCGGGTATGACGATCTCGACGCCTTCACGCGCGCCGTGGTGCCCGCGTCGATCCGCACGACGCGCGGGCTCTCGGTCGGCCCCGAGCGCGGGGAGCACGAGCTGCTCGCCGAGTTCGGCGCGATCGCGGCGAAGAACGTCGTGATGCGCTCGTGCATCGGCATGGGCTACCACGGCACGGTCACGCCGCCCGTCATCCAGCGCAACATCCTCGAGAACCCGCGCTGGTACACGCAGTACACGCCGTACCAGGCCGAGATCTCGCAGGGGCGCCTCGAGGCGCTGCTGAACTTCCAGACGATGATCGCGGACCTGACGGGGCTCGACGTCGCGGGCGCGTCGCTGCTCGACGAGGGCACCGCCGCGGCCGAGGCGATGGCGATGTGCCACGCGGGCGGGGGCGACGCGCGCACGCGATTCCTCGTCGCGAGCGACTGCCATCCGCAGACCATCGAGGTCGTCAAGACCCGCGCGTGGTCCATGCGCCTCGTCGTCGAGGTCGTGACGCCCGACGAGATGCGGCGCGTGCTGTCGGGCGGGAACGCCGGTGACGTCTGCGGCGTGCTCGTGCAGTATCCCAACACGTTCGGCGTCGTGGACTGCTACAAGCAGCTCGGTGAGGCGGCCCACGCGGCGGGCGCGATGCTCGTCGCGGCGTGCGATCCGCTCGCGCTCACGCTGCTCACGCCCCCGGGAGAGTGGGGGGCGGACATCGCGATCGGGAGCGCGCAGCGCTTCGGCGTGCCGATGGGCTTCGGTGGCCCGCACGCGGCGTACATCGCCTGCCGCGAGGCGCACGTCCGCAAGATGCCCGGGCGCATCATCGGTGTCTCGCGCGACGCGCAGGGGCACACCGCCTATCGCATGGCCCTCCAGACCCGCGAGCAGCACATCCGGCGCGAGAAGGCCACCAGCAACATCTGCACCGCGCAGGCGCTCCTGGCGATCATGGCCTCGATGTACGGCGTGTACCACGGGCCCGACGGGCTCCGCGCCATCGCGCGGCGCGTGCGCCACATGACCCAGGCGCTCCGCGCCGGGCTGCTCTCGCTCGGGCACGCGATCGATGAGGACCTCGTGTTCGATTCGCTCCGCGTGCGCGTCAAGGGATCGAGCGCAAGCGTGCTCAATGCCGCGCGTGAGCGGGGCATCAACCTCCGCGACTTCGGCGACGGCACGCTGGGCGTCACGCTCGACGAGACCAGCGATCGCACGCTCCTTGCCGACCTGCTCATCGCCTTCGGCATGCCCGAGCGCGACGCTGTGTCGAAGCTCGATGGCTTCGTGGGCGGCGCCCGCCTCGACATTCCGAGCGTCTTCGAGCGGGCCAGCGCCTTCATGACGCACCCGGTGTTCAACACGCACCACTCCGAGACGGAGATGCTCCGCTACATCTCCACGCTGCAGGACCGCGATCTGTCGCTCGCCGACAGCATGATCGCCCTCGGCT
This sequence comes from Phycisphaerales bacterium, assembly GCA_034004365.1. GTDB lineage: Bacteria > Planctomycetota > Phycisphaerae > Phycisphaerales > UBA1924 > JAVEWV01. The sequence continues at coordinate 7,264 of JAVEWV010000006.1, read as the reverse complement.
CGTGCACCATGAAGCTCAACGCCACGAGCGAGATGCTCCCCGTCACGTGGCCCGAGCTGGCGAACATCCATCCCTTCGCCCCGCGCGAGCAGACCCGCGGCTACGCCGAGATGATCGCGAAGCTCGAGGAATGGCTCGGCGATATCACGGGCTTCCCGGCCGTCTCCCTCCAGCCCAACGCCGGCAGCCAGGGCGAGTACGCGGGCCTGCTCGCGATCCGCGCGTACCACGAGTCACGCAACGAGTCGCAGCGCGACGTCTGCCTCATCCCCACCAGCGCGCACGGCACCAACCCCGCCTCGGCGATCATCGCCGGCTTCCGCGTCGTGCCCGTCGCGTGCGACGACATGGGCAACATCGACATCGCCGACCTCCGCGCCAAGGCCGAGCAGCACGCCGCCAACCTCGGCGCGATCATGGTGACGTACCCCTCGACCCACGGCGTGTTCGAGGACACCATCCGCGACGTGTGCGCGATCGTGCACGAGCACGGCGGGCAGGTGTACATGGACGGCGCGAACATGAACGCGCAGGTCGGGCTCTGCTCGCCCGGCGAGATCGGCGCCGACGTCTGCCACCTCAATCTGCACAAGACCTTCTGCATCCCCCACGGCGGCGGCGGGCCCGGCATGGGCCCCATCGGCGTCGCGGCGCACCTCGCCCCGTTCGTGCCCGGGCATCCCGTCGTACGCCCCGCCGACGTGCTCGAAGAGGCGCGCAGGGCCCGCGGCGTCACGGGCGTGGGCGCGCACGGCATCGGCCCGGTGTCGGCCGCACCGTTCGGCTCGGCGCTCATCCTCGCGATCTCGTACGTGTACATCGCGCTCATGGGCAGCGCAGGGCTGCGCCGCGCCACGCAGGTCGCGATCCTGAACGCGAACTACATGGCCAAGCGCCTGGAGAAGCACTACAACGTGCTCTACCGCGGGCCGGGCGGGCTCGTCGCGCACGAGTTCATCCTCGACTGCCGCGCGTTCGACAAGTCCGCGGGCGTCAAGATCGACGACATCGCCAAGCGCCTCATCGACTACGGCTTCCACGCGCCCACGATGTCGTGGCCCGTGCCCGGCACGCTCATGGTCGAGCCCACCGAGAGCGAGCCCAAGTCCGAGCTCGATCGCTTCTGCGACGCGCTCATCGCCATCCGCGCGGAGATCGCGGAGGTCGAGCGGGGCGAACTCCCGAAGGACGACAACCCCCTGAAGCACGCGCCGCACACCATCGCGATGGTCAGCGCGAACGAGTGGACGCACGCCTACCCGCGCGAGCAGGCCGCGTACCCCGCGCCCTGGCTCCGCCAGCGCAAGTTCTGGGCGCACGTGGCCCGCGTCGACAATCCGTTCGGTGATCGCAACCTCGTGTGCGCCTGCCCGCCGATGGAGGCGTACTCGGCGTAGCACGCACACCGGAGCTGAGCAAAAGACAAAGAGGCGCGGACACTCGTTCCGCGCCTCTTTCATTGGTTGCTTACGCAGCCTCGTTGCTGCACGTGTCCGGCCTGGTGTTCACCCGCCGCCCGGCGGACGCTGCGAGTTGCGGAGCTGCCCGCCCACGACCGCGGTCACGTCCTCCTGCCCGAAGCCCACCACGTCCGACAGCGCCGCGTCCGCGCCGATCGAGACGTACCGGCGTCCCGGCGCCTGCACGATCCGCTGCGAGGTCTTGGGCCAGAACGCATACCCCACAAGCTGGCGATGGATGTAGTCCGGCGCGTTCACGACGAGCGCGCCCTGGTAGTACGTGATGCTCCCGCCGTCGCCGCCGTTGGTGCGCCACTGCTCCGTCTCGACGAGCGCGGTGATGAGGTCGATGAGTTCCTGCGCGCGCTCGCTCTTGGGCACGCGCTCGCGGTCGTTGTCGCCCGGGTCGGTGAAGGGGCTCTGCCCGCCGCCGCCCTGCGACGATTGCAGCACGCTCTGCAGGTCGAACTCGGGCGCCTCGGTCCAGTCGGGCAGCTCGCTGAGCAGGTCGGAGATGTCGTACACCTCCGTGCGCTTGAAGCGGTTCAGACGCTCCTTGGGCCCGATCTGCAGCGCGCCATACTTCGAGAGCTGCCAGCCGTTTCCGCCCGAGAGATCATCGCTGGTCTTCTCGAGCACCTGCTCGATGAGGTCGAGCACCGATCCGCCCGAGCTCTTCGCGCTCACGAGCGCGTCGGGGTCCAGCCCCGTCGCGTTGCGATCGTCGATCCACAGCGGCTCGATCTCCGCCCCCGTCCACTCCGTGATGAACTTGACGACCTCGCGCAGCGGCTGGTCGGCAAACTCGATCGTGATCGGCTGCGTCACGCGCACCAGCGTGTCGCGTGAGGGGTTCCCCGTCGTGCCCGTCGCCCGGGCCCCGGGCGTCGCGCCCGACTGTCCGAACGCTGCCGGCGCCGCCAGAGCCATGCACGCCAGCCCGGCCGCCACCACGAGGCGAACACCGCGATGCCTGTCCATGTGTGCCTCCTGTCTGAGCCCCCGAAAGGTTGCTCCCGGCGGACGCCGTCGGCCCCGCCTCGTCCCGGTTCAACGCGGCACGCCGGGGCGAGTTCCCACCCTGAATCGGCGCGATGGGCGAGCCGTTTGTACGTCGGTCCCGCCGTTTGGGGAGATAAATACCCAAAAAAGGGTAGTTCTCGTCCGCAGTTATCGGACTCGCCCGCGCATTCGACCGAATTCACCCGCTTTCCAATAGCCGCGTCTGACGCCTGCCGATACCTCTCACCACGTCGAGGCCCCGGACCGTCTGCTCGGGCTCCGGCGTGAACCCGGATCAGAACCCAGATGTGCGGGGATGGGACGGCGCGATCGCCGCGCCCGCGTTCTCCTCACACCCGGGCGGGAACGAGGGAACGCGTCCGTCCCTCTCCACAGTGCGGACGCTGGCACAGAGACATAGGAGACCGAACGATGACGACGAACTGCATCCCCGGCACCAATACCACCACCAATCCCGCCATCAACGCCAACCCCGCGTTCGGCGTGAACCCCCAGAACTGCTACCCGCAGGGTTGCCTGCCCCAGGGCGGCTTCGTCCCGGGCTACATCCCCCAGAGCTACGTGCCCCAGGGCTACGTCCCCCAGAACTTCCTCGGCGGCTTCCGTCCCTCCATGGGCTGGAACCTCCAGAACACCATCAACCCCGCGATCTACGGCTCGTCGTTCTACGGCATGGGCGTCACCCAGCCCTGGAACGTGCTGCCCTCGATGCAGAACTGCTTCAGCCCGATCCAGGGCTGGAACCAGTTCAACGGCCTGAACGCCGGCCTCAACTGGGGCCAGAACTTCGCCCAGAACATTGGTCAGAACTGGGGCCTCAACTCCGCCCTCAACTGCTCGCCCTTCGCCGGCATCCAGAGCCCCATCTCCCAGAACCTCTACGCGCAGTACCTCGCGTCCTGCGGCGTGAACTGCACCCCCGGCGCGTGCCTGCCCGGCTCGTGCACTCCCGGCGCGTGGAACTCCACCCCCTGGAACTGCACTCCCTGGAGCTCCACCCCTTGGAACTCCACGCCCTGGAACGTGCAGCCCATCACCGGCACCACCCCCTTCTCGACCTACGGCGTGCAGCCCATCACGGGCACGACGCCCTTCGTCCCCGGCGCGTACGCCGGCCTGACCAACGTCCAGCCCATCACCGGCACCACCCCCTTCGTGGGCTCGGGCTGGAACACCTCCACCATCCCCAATAACTTCATCAACACCGTCTTCGGTGCGACGAACGTTCCCACCCCCGTCCTCGGCACGGGCCTCTTCGGCTCGCCGTTCACGGGCTCGAACTTCGCCACCCCCTTCAACACCGTCTCCCCCTTCAACACCTTCCAGAACAGCCTCTTCGCCGGCCAGTTCTCCACGCCCTTCACCGGCGTGAACAACCTCTGGAACACCATCCCCACCTTCGGGAACTTCCAGACCCCGTCGTTCTTCAACTCGAACCCCTTCTCGACCAACCTCTTCAACCAGACCCCGTTCGTGAACGGCTTCGGCGGCTACCCCACCGGCATCCAGAACTTCGGCTACCCCCTCAACACCACCGGCCTGTACACCAACGGCGTGTACCCCACCAACATCATGGGCTATCCCACCAACTTCACTGGCTACCCCACGAACTTCACGGGCTACCCCACCGGCATCACCCAGAACTTCCAGGGCGCGTACCCCTTCAACGTCGCCGGCAATGAGCTCGGCAACGTCGCCCTCGCCCGCGAGGCCGCCTGACGAACCCGCGGCGCACCGATCGGGCGCCGCGAACAAGTGAGCCGACGCCGCGACACGGGAGCGCGGCCGGAACACGGAATGACCATCACGCGCGGGCGGGCCTTCAAGGGCTCGCCCGCGTTGTTTCATGTATGATCAAATAATGAAAGCATCGAGAGCCGCGCGCGATTCGCGATACAAAGTCCACGATCAGTACAACGATAGTGAATATTCGGATTTGTACGATCTGGCCTCGGATTTGCTTGGTTTGCTTCGCCGCGGAGAGTACCACGAGTTCAATGCGCGACGTCGTAGTCTTCGGGACGCCAGTCAGAAGGAGTACGTTATTGTCCTGTCGACAAGAGCCTCTCCAGCGGCACTGAAGGGCTGCCCGCCGTGGCAGGGCGACAAGCCCGAGCTCGCCGCGGTTGTATTGTCCCACGCCGAAGCGTCAGGCTGTGAATTCATAAAGTGGGATTTTAGTAATTCGCGATTACGCGGCGCGAAGATGTCAGAATGCAAGTTCGATGGCTGTATCATGATAGACACAGACTTCGAATGTGCTGATCTGACTGGAGCACGGTTTCACGAAACTACTATGAAGCGGACCCGGCTGGTGAATGCGATTTGCGCTGGCGCGGATTTCAGAGACGCGCGTATGGATGGAGCAGACTTGAAGGGTGCAAATCTTGTTGGGGCGATCGGGCTGTGGGGGCCTGCAAAGGCAGTCACAGATAAGTGCCTGCGTGCAGATGAGGCAAAGTACTCGAATGATCCGCTTGCGTGGAGCAGACTCCGTTGGTCGCATGATCTGCGGCTCGTTGGTGTGTCATATGTGTCGTTTGTCGCGGGCATTTTATATGCCGCGATGACTCGACCAATAAATGAGGCAGTCCGGTCAGTTCGAGATTGGTCTGTCAAAATGAGCGATACGCTTCCGGCCGCAGGATGGCTGGGACATCTTCCGAGTCTCCCAACGTCTGGATTCTTTGCTGTCCAGCTAGTGGCATTGCTCTTTGTCGCGGTTGGTACCACAATCTATCGGATGTATTGCCCGGAGTTTGTGCAGCTCTACTCGGAGACCGAGTGGACGGTCGAGAAGCGTCAATCAATGGTGGAGTATCGCGCGGCGAGTGCAAGCAAGAAGCACCTTCGATGGGCTGCTTGGTTCTTCATTGGCACAGGGTCGGTCTATACGGTGCTATATCTCTTAGGGCGACTCTGGATTGCAGTCTGCTACCTGTCTGGCTTCTAGCGCGTAGAGCCACCTGTGGGATTTGAACCCACGACCTATGCTTTACGAAAGCATCGCTCTACCGCTGAGCTAAGGTGGCCTTGACCGCCGCAACACATCGTGGCGGAAGGGCTTCCGCGCCCCGGAGGGGGGGGGCGGCCCGCCCCACGCAGGCCCGAGGGCGACGCGAGGCGAGCCCCGCGCTCCCGCGCGGGCGGGGCTCAGTATTCGGCGCGGCGGGGCGTTTGTCCAGCCGACGCCCCGGGATGGGCCCGCCGGGGCCCTCGCGGGGGCCTCAGAGGCCCGCGGGACGCTCGGGCAGCTTGAACCAGGCGATCAGCGACACGAACGGCACGGGATAGACCATCGAGGCCCGGTACACCCGGAACTGCTCGGGGCGCAGGTTCGACCGCTCGAACACGCTCCGCATGATCGCCCGGTACCGAGGCGACGCGGGGCTGCGGAGCTCGGGCATGTCCAGCCCCATGCCCAGGCTCTCGGTGGGGACGGAGAGGTCGATCTCGTCGATGTCCTGCTCACGCTCGGGGCGGTCCACCGAGTCGCCCGACAGCCCGTGGATGCGCGGACGGATCGACGGCGTGCCGGGCAGCACATCCTCGTGCACGAAGTAGTCCTGCACGCGGTAGCGGCAGGGGATGCGGAGCAGGCCGACGTGGCGGACGAACTGGCGCTGGTCGGAGCGGTAGCGGTCCATCGCACGCCGCCCGATCCAGGCGTTGACGAGGTTCGTGGGCGTGTTGACGGGGAGCGAGGTCGCGTCGAGCACCGTCTGCGTGAGCACGCCATCCACAATGACCGAGAGGTCCGGGACGGGCTTGTCGCAGAAGTCGGGCATGAGGTAGTGGGCCGCGTCACGGGAATCGCGCTCGCCGTCGAGCGTCTCCATCCAGCTCGTGGTGGGGGCGTCGGCGCCGGTGCGGCGGATGCCGAAGATGTTGATGGGCGACCGGCCCCGCAGGCGGCAGAGCCCGCGGAGGCCAGCGATGTGCGTGGAATCGACCGCCATGCCGTCGGCGGACGGCGTGAGGATGCAGGAGTGGAACGAGGCCTCGGCCTGGTACCCGAGGAGGTAGGACATCGACTTGAAGGCGGCCTGCTTCGCGGCGCGTTCGTTCGCGCTCCGCACCTCGGGGATGTGGTCGGAGATCGCCGCCTCGAGGGCCGCACGCCCGGCGGGGAAGGCCTCGATGAGCGATTCGAAGCGGCGGATGGAGGCCTCGGCGCGATCGCGGAGGGACTGGTCCACGCCAGCCTGGGCCGCGGCGTCAATAAAGATGCGGAGCCCGGTGGGGGCGGGCGCGTTGTGGATGACCTCGAAAGGGTCGCCCGATTTGATCGATCGGAGGATGCGCCCGGTCAGCGATTTATCGATATTGAGGCGCCGGGCGAGCCCCGCGGGACGTTGTGACGGCCCGACGAGGTGCTCGACGATCGGCAGGACGGCGTCGCGCAGGGACGAGGAGACTTCTTCGATCTCCCGGTCCAGTGGAGCGCTAAGACGCGGAATGCCAGTGGTTTGCATGATCTCGCAACCCCGTGCATGAGACGAACGCGATATCCCCCCGCCCAACGAGTATCGGCATAATAGCGAAAGGTGGGGAGTCGTGGAACAGGAATATGGATCAGGGATCCATCCGAGATAGTTCGCAGATGGATCTTGACGCCGTCTTTACTCGTCGATAGGTTGGAAAAGACGTCAGGGATCCATCTCGGAGGAATCCGGTGTGGGGGATCTGGCGGAAATCCGGGAAATCCGCGGAGGGCGACGCTGGGGCGACGGGCTCCGTGAGTGGGGGTGTGTCGGTTTGCCGCGGCGTCCTCGGGATGG
>JAVEWV010000005.1:0-177821 GCA_034004365.1 Phycisphaerales bacterium | reverse complement strand
CTATTTCCGAGCCGGTTGCAAACGCGACTGGCTCACCGGTTCACGACTGACGCCGCCGAGAGACCTCGGCGGCGTTGTCGTTTTTAGGGCCAGTCTCCGCAAGGGTTTAGAGCAGGGGGCAACCCGGGGCCGGGTCTCCGCTCGGCGGCAGGTCATAACCGTGCTCGGGGCATCGCCGGCCGTGCGGGGCGTTCTGGCCGCCAAAGTCTCTGCGTCTCTGGTTTGGGCGGGTGCCGGGGTTAAGGGCTCTTCGTCTCTGCTAGGCGGTCCGCAAGGGCCTGTTTCGGATTGGAGGCTGAGCATGATCCTGATCGTTCAATGCACCGGCGGTGAAGTCTCTGCGCACCCCTTGGGCGCGCGGCATAGGTGACATCAGGGCGGCGTCTTGAGCACGCGGCCCGTGAGGTCACGCGATGCCCAAGCACTACGCCGACACGACGCGCAATCCGGACACGATGACGGCCGACGAGCGCCGCGACGAGGTCGCCGGCATTCTCGCCCGTGGTCTGGTTCGGGCTCTCGAAGCGAAGCACACGGCCGACATCGGCGATCGCGAGAACCTCGACGAAGACGGCGAGACATGCCTTGAACTGCCGGGCGATCAAGGGCTCAGTGTGGCTCCGCGGTCCGCCGGTTACCCCTCCGGAGTTCCCGTGAGTACACCCGCACCAACAAGTTCCTCTCGCTTCGGTCCTACGGTGTCATGAGACGACTCCGTTGTCTCGCGACGTGCGATCGACCCTTTGAGCACAACAAACCCCTCTTCGTTGTAGACGCCGCGAGCCTCCGCACCTCCACGTCGGCAAAAGAACACATGATCCACATCCGTCTTTTGCTCGGCGGCCGGCTCGAACACTGGAAAACCGAGCGTGCTCAACAGAACATCGGCCGTCTCGAACACCTCGGCGACATCAGCCGCCATCCATTCTGGCATCGTTGGCCTTATCCCAGCATTTCCATTGTCGAGTTCGAAACGTCCCGCCGTCTTTGCCTTCTCGATTGCCATCCACTCCAGGAGCCTCGCGTGTGCTTTGGTGAAACTGCCAGTTCGCGACACGATGGCAACTCCGACGTTCCAGAAGTCTTTGTTAGCATTGTGCTGCTTGAATCGCACGGCACAGTCTTCTGCCTCACCGATGTACACAACTGGAAGCCCGCCGACGTCGGACCCGCCGAACAGAAAATAGACTCCTACTCCGGCCAACTCCGGCCGCTTTGAAGCCTCCTCTAATCGCGCACGAGGGGCGACAACCGCCTGAACGATGCGCGTGGTGATCTCTGCAATACGAACGCCACGAGGATCGCCGGATGGGCAGTAGATCTGGATTGTCTTTCCGAGCATCATGCGGCCTCCAGTCGCTACCACCCCGCGCGAAGGATCTCATCTTTGGCGGTTCGCGCAAGCACCCGCTCGCAGGTTTCCCAGTTCACGGGTGACACAGCGTTGTATCGAACTTCAAACGGATGCTTCTGTGGCACGGCGTCGATCACCTTCTTCGCGTGCTCTTCTTCACCCATCGCGAGGTCGATCCAGACGTCTTCCAAGACGTCGGGCACCTGACCGAACAGCGTGAAGATGCCTTGAAGGCGTGATGACAGCAGTTGGTGCACCCTGTCTTCAACTGACCCGAGATATCGCATGTTGTAGATGAAGACGACGTCGTGACGCTGGCCAATTCTCTGGATGCGGCCTTTGCGCTGCTCCAGCCGAGTCGGGTTCCACGGAAGGTCGAGGTTGATGAGCGTTCCGAGCCGCTGGAGGTTCAGCCCCTCAGATGCGGCGTCGGTGCCGAGGAGGAGCCGCAGCGCGCCGCGACGGACATCTGCCTTGATCTCTTCGCGATCACAGACCTGGAATCGCCCGTCGCGATAGATTCCGGACCGGCCCGAGCCAGCATAAATGGCGATCGGTTCCCCGGGAAAATCGACAATGAGTTGCTCGGCCAGCCAGCGAACCGAGTCGTAGTACTGGCTGAAAATGATGCAGCCGCGATCAAGCCATGATCGGCCCCGGAGACACTCCAGTACGACCTCGTACTTGGGGTCGCGCTCGGTGTTCGCGTCCAGCGCTTTCACGAATCGTTCGAGCAGCGACCGCTCGGATTCGGTGAGCGACTTTGACTGTCCTGACCGTGGTGCGTCGCCGCCGGCCGGCACTGGAAGCGTCGGAACAGCCTGCCGAAGGTGCCGCTCGAGGTGACGCCCGAGATGCTCGATCGGCTCAGCGAGGCGCTCACCGCCTTCTACGGGCCCAAGCAGATGCGCGGTCGCTGCTGCAAGGTGGTCCACTACCGCCGCCAGGGCGGGGCCGACTACTTCTTCGCCTACCTCGACGACTACCCGGACAAGCACATCGTGTTCGACGCCGACAGCGACGAGCCCGTGGTGCGGTCGGACCGCTACGCCTTCGAGAACGTGTTCGTGTACAACGCCGACGACGGGTCGATGGAGGTGTTTGCGCAGGGCGGCAAGCCGGTCTGGGAGCCGCTGCAGCTCGCGTTCTGCAAGGCCGTGCTGGGCCGCGACGTGGACCCGGCCGACCCATTGAAGCCGACCTTCAAGCTCGACCACCTGCTCAGCCCGGACTTCCCGCTGACCGTCGAGGCGACCGATGGCGTCGAGGACGCGCGCATCACGCAGATGCGCGTCGCGCCGCGCGGCAGCGGCGGCTGGGTCGAGATCAAGGCCGACCCCAAGGCCTCGCCGAACGACATCTACCGCAAGTTCGAGCGGTGGCTCCGCGCGGAGAATGTCACGGCCGAGGGCGCGAAGGTCCTGTCGGCTCAGGTCGCGATGCGGTTCCGGCACGAGGGGCCTGGCCGGGCGCCCACGCTTCGGTTCAGCGTCTCGGCGCCGAACTCGAGCAACCTCAAGAGCAAGCCGGACGAGCAGCGGGCCGTCGGCGAGCGGTGCCTGCGGCGCTGGGGGGTGACCGATGACCAGTGAGGCCGTGATGCGACTGCTGCTCGCCGCGGCCGATGACCTCGGCCGCACCTTCGACCACCGCGACCTGAGCGAGTGGCCCCCGGGGTCACTCCAGGTCTTCCAGAAACTCGGCGTCGTCCGCCGGTCCGCCGGCGGCCTGACCGCGTCGTGCCCGAGTTGTGACGACGGCCACATCGAGGTCGTGGCCGAGCGGCTCGGTCCCGATGGTCAGACAAGGCTCTACATCTATTGCCCGGAGCAACTCCGTCTCGAGGTCACTCCCGAGATGTGCCAGGGCTGGGAGGTCAACCCGGACGGGCTGGCCGCGTGCGTCGCTGCCGAGCTGGGGCTGAAGGTCACGCCGAAGACGGTGGTTCCCAACCGGCTCTGGCGACTCGGTCGGATCCGTTGCGACGGCACGAACCGCGAGGTCGTGTTCGCCATGCGGCTTGGTGAGGCAGATGCGACCTCCGTGGTGGCACATGTCGGGGTCGGCGGGCGAGCGATCGTGGTCGTCCCCCGTCTCGTCCCCGACGACCGGATCTGGCCGGGGCGGGTCCCGGCGGTCATGCCCTTGGACCGCGTGGGCGAGCTCGACGGCGACAAGCTCGTGATCGACGGCGTCGCGTTCATGGAGATCGTCGCCGAGGCGGACGCGGTTGCGGAATCCAAGAGCCTGCTCCCGGTTGATCCCCAGGTCAAGAAGCAGGTCGTCCGCCGCCAGCTCAAGGCCGAGATCAAGGGCCACCTCAACGACGATGTGCTCATCGCCGCTCGCCTGACACATGGCTCGACGAGGAAGGCCGCCAGCGCATTGACGCAGCAGCTGGGTCGGCCTGTGTCCAAGGACCAGGTCCAGCGTGCCATCGACCGCGCTGGTGGGCTGGCTGCGATCTCCGAACTCGACGACTCGAACTCCGTCGCCCGGACTGTCGCGTCGCACAGCCGCGACAGGGCAAAGAAAATCGAGCAGTATCGCTAAGACCTGCATTTGCAGGTTCTTGCAGACTTCGGGGCGGGCCTTTGGCTCGCCCTGTTTCTTGCGCCATCCGCGACACCCCGGCCCTCGTCCGAGGCCGGCCGGCTCATCACCGGCCAGTCACGGGCGCACCGGTGTTCTTCCACGACGAGCTGTCGCGGCACCGCTTCCGACGTGTTCCTGGTGACTGGTTCGGGAGCCTAATCGCCGGCCTCGGAGCAATCCGATGGCCGACAGGCACACCGTTGTCAGCGACCCGTTCACCGCCAAGCTCATCCGCATCAAGGCCGCGCAGCTCTGCCGGCGCAGCGACTTCTCGAGGTCGGACTACGACGACCTCCGGCAGGGCATGGCCGCTTACCTGCTCGAGAAGGCGCACCTCTTCGACCCCGACCGCGGCAACATCGAGTCGTTCGTCACGACCGCGATCAACACCTTCGTCCGCATGGAGCTGCGCTTCCGGTCCCAGGAGAAGCGCAGCGGGAACCTCGTCGCGGTTTCGCTCGAGCAGACCGAGGTCGGCGGCCGTGGTGGCGCCACCGCTCTGCGCGACGCCGCCGGCGAGCGTGACGGGTGCCGGCGCACCGCGACGGTCACGCTGGACGCGTTCGAGTCGGTGGACCTGACCGAGGCCGTCGGCCACGCCATGTCCCGGCTTCGCCCCGACGACCGAGACCTGGTCGAGCACGTCGCGCAGCACGGCTGGTCGAGCGCCTCGCGCGAGTGGACGCGGCGGATGGGCCGCCCGATCTGCCGCCGCTGGATCGAGCGGCGGCTGGCCACGCTGCGGTCCGCGTTCGAGGACGCGGGCCTCGGCCTTGCCTGAGTGCGCACTCCGAGGCGGCGCGGCATAGGTGGCAGGAGGAGGCCGCGCCCGCCTCCGTCGCCCGACGACCGGCCCCGGGGCGCCATTCGGCACCAGTCCCCGGGGCCGGCAGGGGCGACCCCGATCGCAGGAGGCACCGCGTGCAGAGCACAGTTCTTCGATTCACGTTCGACAGCCGAATCGACCTCAGCGACGCCGAGGCGACGCTGCACCTGGCCATTCTGGCGGCCGAGGGTCTGTACGGCGAGGCCCGTGTCCGGATGGACGTCGCGTACTTCGCCGACCGCTCGCATCGCGTCATCCATCTCGACACGGGCTCCCAGCCTGGTGACGCCGTGGCCCGGATCTTCACGATCTTCGCCGCCCGCGAGTTCGGGGACCGCGCGTTCGCCGTACGCCGCGCTCGCGTAGCCCAGCCCCTGACGCCGGCGCCGGCGGGAGCGGCGGCTTGAGCAAGATGAGCACCGAACGCAAGGCGCCGCTGGTGCGGCTTGGCCAGGGCGACTACGAGCGGGAGATCCGCCCCGAGGATCTGGATGGATCCGAACGCCCTACGCACGAGCTCGATTTCGGCTTCCTGACCACCGAGCCGGCGTGCGTCTATCACGCGAAGGCCAAGGACAATCTCTCCTCGCACCAGCTCGCCGACTTCCGGCGCTGTCCGAAGCTGTTCCGGCGGAAGCAGCTCGGCCTCGTGCCGCAGCGAGACTCGGCGGCGTACGCGCTTGGGCGGGCGGCTCACGTGCTCATCCTTGAGGGACGGGAGCGGTTCGAGGCCGAGTTCGCCGTCGGCGGGCCGATCAACCCGAAGACCGGCCAGCCGTTCGGCGTGCAGACGAAGGCGTTTGCCGACTGGGCAGCGTCGGTCGGCCGACCAGTGCTGAGCGACGCGGACGCGGGGCTGCTCGAACAGATGCGCGCCGGCGTGCACGACCACGTGTTCGCTCGTGAGCTGCTCCGTTCGGGCGTTGCCGAGGGCGTGGTGCGGGCTGAGTACGGCGGCGTGCCGTGCCAGGCGCGGATCGACTGGCTGAACCCCGTCGACGGCCGCGGCATCGTCGACCTGAAGACTTGCGACAACCTTGACGACTTCGAGCACGACGTCCACTGCTACGGGTACGTCCATCAGATGGCGTTCTACCGCGAGCTCGTGGTCGAGGCCTGCGGCGTCGAGCTCGAGGTGCATCTGGTCGCGATCGAGAAGCGCGAGCCGTACCGATGCGGCGTGTGGCAGCTCTCGCGCCGGCTTCTCGACCGGGCCGCCGACGAGAACCTCGCCGCCATCAACGAGCTGAAGCGTTGCCGCGAGCACGACATCTGGCAGACCAGGTTCGAGTCGCTGCGCCTGATCGATATCGAAGCACCCGCCCCCTCATCGACCCACCCACAGGAGAACGCATGAACCTCATGAAGCACATCGAGCGCGGTCGAGCCGCGCGCCCCCGCAGGATCATGGTCTACGGGACGCACGGCATCGGGAAGTCGACGTTCGGCGCGATGGCCGAGCGGCCGGTCTTCATCCAGACCGAGGACGGCCTCGCGGACATCGACGCCGAGCGGTTCCCGCTGGCGACGGAGTTCAAGCAGGTCATCGAGATGCTCGGGGCCCTCTACACCGAGGAGCACGGGTACCAGACTGTCGTCATCGACAGCCTGGACTGGCTCGAGCGGCTCATCCACGCGAAGACCTGCCGCGACCGCGGCGTGAAGTCGATCGAGGACGTGCCGTACGCCAAGGGGTACATCTTCGCCCTCGACGCCTGGCGTGAGGTCCTCGCCGGGCTCGACGCGCTGCGAAACGACCGCGGCATGCAGGTGGTCCTGATCGCGCACGCCGCGGTCGAGAAGTTCGCCAACCCGGAGACCGAGACGTACGACCGGTACGCGCCCCGCCTCAACAAGCACGCCTCCGCGCTGATCCAGGAGTGGTGCGACGAGGTGATGTTCGCGACCTACCGCGTTCTGACCAAGAGCACCGACGAGGGGTTCAACCGCAAGCGCGTGCAGGGCGTGGGCAGCGGCGAGCGCGTGCTCAAGACCACCGAGCGCCCGGCGCACGTCGCGAAGAACCGCCTGAGCCTGCCCGACGAGCTGCCGCTGGACTTCCGCGCCTACGCCGCGCACCGCGACGGCAGCGCGACCGCCGAGCCATCCAACACCGACACGAGCGACACACCCACCACCACGCAAGGAGCCTGAACATGCCCAGCCTGAACGGATTCAACGCGAGCGAGGTCGACCCCGCGGCGGACTTCGAGCCCATTGCGCCCGGTTCGTACACCGCGGTCATCACCGAATCGGAGACCAAGCCCACCAAGGCGGGCACCGGCAGCTACCTGCAGTTCACGTTCCAGATCGTGGACGGCGAGCACAAGGGCCGGCTGCTCTGGGCCCGGCTCAACCTCGACAACCCCAGCGAGACGGCGGTGAAGATCGCCAAGGGGGAGCTCTCGGCGATCTGCCGGGCGGTGAACGTGCTGCAGCCGAGGGACTCGATCGAGCTGCACAACATCCCGCTCGTGATCAAGGTCGGCGTGAAGCGCCGCGAGGACACCGGCGAGATGACCAACGAGATCAAGGGCTACTCGGCCCGCGGCGGGTCGACGAGCCCCGGCCCGGCCCGGACGCCGGTGGCATCGGCCGGCGGCAACAGCACGCCGCCGTGGAAGCGATGAGTCGCGGTCCAGTCGTGAACCCATCGTGCACCCCTTCGTGAACCCGGGAGGCGTCGCCAGGGATGGCGGGTCAGACGCTCCAACTCACCCTGCCCTGGCCGCCGAGCGTGAACCGGTACTGGCGGTCGGTGCCGATGGGCCGGGGCCGGGGCGTGCGTGTGCTCATCAGCCGCGAGGGCCGGGCGTTCCGCAGGGACGCGGTCGCCCGTCTCGCGGGGCTGCGCCGCCGTGGGCCCTTGCGTGGGCGGCTCGATGTCTGCATCGAGCTCTGCGCCCCGACGCGGCGTGCCCTCGACATCGACAACCGCCTGAAGGCGCTGCTCGACGCGATGCAGCAGGCCGGCGTCTACCGCGACGACGGCCAGATCGATCGCCTGCTTGTCGAGCGCGGCCCCGTGACGCGGGGCGGCCTTGTCCGCGTGGCGATCTCCGAGCTGAACCCATGAACGAGCCACCGACCATGACCGAGACCAACGCCAAGACCTGCCTCGATACGACGTCGGAACCCGGTCCGACGGCTGAGCGCGCACGCGCCGATTTCGTCGGTGGCCCGATCCGATCACGCCCGGGCAGATCTGACCCCGCGTGGGCGACCGACGAACAGGCCAACGGCTTCTGGGTCAACGCCGTCCGCGCGTACGAGGAGGGCCCATGCAGCTGAGGGCCTACCAGCGCGAGGCGGTGGACCGGGTGTACGCGCACCTCCGCGAACGGGACGACAACCCGTGCGTCGTCATCCCGACTGGCGGGGGCAAGACGCCGGTGATCGCGACGATCTGCCGCGACGCCGTGGAGCTCTGGAACGGGCGTGTGCTGATCCTCGCCCACGTGAAGGAGCTGCTCGAGCAGGCCGTCGAGAAGATCCGGGCGATCGGGCCCGACCTGCCGCTCGGCGTCTACTCGGCGGGGCTCAAGCGGCGGGACACCGGGTACGCGGTCACCGTCGCGGGCATCCAGAGCGTCTGGAAGCGGGCGTGCGACCTAGCCAACGGAGGCGGCGCGTTCGACCTGATCCTGATCGACGAGGCGCACATGGTGCCCGCCGAGGACGACGGCATGTACCGTCGCTTCATCGCCGACATGCGGCGGATCAACCCGCACGTCCGGATCGTCGGCCTCACCGCCACGCCGTACCGGCTCAAGACCGGCGAGATCTGCGGGCCGGACAACATCCTCAACGAGGTCTGCTACGAGGTCGGCGTGCGCGAGCTGATCGCGCAGGGCTACCTGTCGCCGCTGCGCACCAAGGCGGGGACGACCAAGGCCGACACCGCGGGGCTGCACGTGCGCGCGGGCGAGTACGCCAGCGGCGAGGCCGAGGACCTGATGGACGACGATGTGCTCGTCGAAGGCGCGTGCGCCGAGATCGCCGAGGAGACGCGGGACCGCGCAGCCACGCTGATCTTCGCGACGGGCATCAAGCACGGGCGGCACATCCAGTCGGTGCTGCGCGAGCGGCACGGGATCGAGTGCGGGTTCGTGTCGGGCGAGACGCCGGCCGGCGAGCGGGCCGAGATCCTGGGCCGGTTCCGCTCGGGCGAGCTGCGGTACCTCGCGAACGTCAATGTGCTCACGACTGGGTTCGACGCCCCGCACATCGACTGCGTGGCCCTGGTGCGCCCCACCATGAGCCCGGGGCTGTACTACCAGATGGTCGGGCGGGGCTTCCGTCTGCACCCCGGCAAGGACGACTGCCTGGTGCTCGACTTCGGCGGCAACGTGCTGCGGCACGGCCCGGTCGATGCGGTGCGGGTCGCGACCGACGACCGTGGCGAGGGCGGCGAAGCGCCGGCCAAAGAGTGCCCGTCCTGCCGGGCCCTGATCGCGGCGGGCTACCAGAACTGCCCCGAGTGCGGGCACGAGTTCCCGCCGCCGAACCGGTCGAAGCACGAGGCCCGCGCGTCGGACGAGGGCATCCTCACCGGGCAGGTCACGCGCAGCGAGCACGAGGTCGACGAGGTCACGTACCACGTCCACTGGAAGAAGCACGACCCGGCGGCGCCGCTGACGATGCGCGTCGAGTACCACGCCGGGATCGCGCAGGTCTACCGAGAATGGGTCTGCTTCGACCACGACGGCTACGCCCGGTCCAAGGCCGAATCATGGTGGCGCGCCCGCTCGGTGGAGCCGGTTCCGGGCGGCGTCGAGGAGGCCGTGGAGTTGGCAAAGGCCGGGGCGTTGGCGCCGACGCTGTCGATCACCGTCGAGAAGAAAGCTGGGGAGAAGTTCGACCGCATCGTGCGGCACCGGCTCGGGGACAAGCCCGCGCGGCTCGACGACCCCGACGCCTGCCCCGAGTACGTGCGGGCCGCAGGCGGCTTCGACATCCCCGAGGACGAGATCCCCTTCTGATGGCCGGCGACGCCTCCAGCCTGCTCGACGCCGCCCGCTGGTACCACGCCCGCGGGTATGCGCCGATCCCGCTGCCGGCGGGTGAGAAGAAGCCCGTCATCCGCGGGTGGAACGCGCTGCGCCTGTCCGAGGGCGACCTGCCCCTCCACTTCAACGGGACGGGCAACATCGGCCTGTTGCTCGGCGAGCCGTCGGGCTGGCTCGTTGATGTCGACCTTGACTGCGATGAGGCGGTCGAGCTCGCGGAGCAGTACCTGCCGCCGACCGGGGCGGTCACGGGGCGGCCGAGCCGGCCGGGCTCGCACCGCTGGTACGTCTGCGAGCGGGCAGCGACGGTGAAGCGCAAGGACCCGGCCTCGGGCGCCATGCTCGTCGAGCTGCGTTCGACCGGCGCCCAGACGGTGGTGGGCCCGAGCCTGCACCCGGACGGCGAGCTGTACGACCCGCTCGAGGGGGAGCCGGCCGCAGTCCCGGCGGCGATGCTGGCGGCGTGCGTGAAGGCGCTCGCAAACGCGGTGGTCGAACACCGCCACGGACGGACTTCCTCGCCCGCACCAACGCGCCCGGAGCCGCGGTCGCCGCCGAGCGCGGACCTGATTGACCGCCGCGCCGCGGCGTACCTCGACGCCATGCCGCCCGCGATCTCCGGCCAGGGCGGGCACGGTCGGGCCTACGCCGCCGCGACGGCGCTCGTGCACGGGTTCGAGCTCGAACCGGAGATCGCGCTGCGGATGCTGCTCGAGCGGTACAACCCGCGGTGCGAGCCGCCGTGGTCGGAGAAGGAACTCCGCCACAAGGTCGAGGACGCGGCGTCCAAGCCGCACGACCGGCCGCGCGGCTGGCTGCTCGAGTCCGCGTCGGTCGCGCCGGCCGCCCCCGGCGTAGACATCTCGGGGCTCATCGCCAAAGCCCCGCCGCCCGAGGCCGCCGGGCCGCAGGCATCCGACCCCGGCCCGCTGCCGCCCGAGACGCTCCGCGTCCCAGGGTTCGTCGGCGAGGTCATGGACCACTGCCTCGCCGGGGCGCCGTACCCCAACCAGACGCTCGCGTTCTGCGGGGCGTTGTCGCTGCTTGCCATGCTCGCGGGACGAAAGGTCCGCGACCCCGGCGACAACCGCACCAACATCTACCTGCTCGGTCTCGCGCACTCGTCGGGCGGCAAGGACTGGCCGCGCAAGGTCAACACCCAGATCCTCCAGAGGGTCGGGATGGCGAACCGCCTCGGTGAGCAGCTCGCCTCGGGAGAGGGCATCCAGGACGCGCTGTTCGCCACCCCGGCGATGCTCTTCCAGACCGACGAGATCGACACGCTGCTGCAGTCCATGAAGCGGGCCCGCGACGCCCGGTACGAGTCGATCATGGCGACGCTGCTGACGATGTACTCGGCGTCGAACTCGGTCTACCCGATGCGCCGCCGGGCGAACAACCCCGACCCGGGCGTGATCGACCAGCCGTGCCTGGTGCTCTTCGGGACCGCGATCCCCAACCACTACTACGCGGCGCTGTCGGAGCGCATGCTCACCAACGGGCTCTTCGCCCGAATGATCGTCCTGGAGTCCGGCCCCCGCCCGCCGGGGCAGGAGCCGGGCATCCTCGACCCGCCCGAGCGCGTCGTCGAGACCGCCGCGTGGTGGGCCAACTTCAGGCCGGGCAGCGGGAACCTCGCCGACGCACACCCTGTTCCGAAGACCGTGCCGCACACCGCCGAGGCGAAGAGACTGCTGGTCGAGCTGCGCGAGGAGGCCGAGCGGGCGTACTCGGAGGCCGAGGCAAGGTCCGACGCCGTCGCGACCACGGTCTGGGGCCGCGTCAGCGAGAACGCCCGCAAGCTCGCGCTGCTCTACGCGATCAGCGAGAACCCGCGCTCGCCCGAGATCGGCGCCGAGGCCGTGCGCTGGGCCACGGGCCTCGTGCTGCACCAGACCCGGCGGATGCTCTACATGGCCTCGGGGTACGCCGCCGAGGGCGAGTTCGACGAGCTGGCCCTGCGTCTGCTCCGCAAGCTCCGCGAGGCTGAGGACCGGCGCCTGCCGCACAGCCTGCTGCTCAAGCGGATGAAGCTCGACGCGAAGGCGTTCCGCCAGCTCGTCGAGACGCTCGTCGAGCGCGGGGACATCGCCGTCGAGGTCGCCAAGACCGCCGGCCGCGACGCGGTGACCTACCGGCTCGCGGAGAAGGACGGTGAAGAAGGGGTGAACGAAGGGGGGTCGGAATGACGGCTGTATATATAAAAAACTTCTTCTTTCTCTCTTTCACCCTACACCCACCCTCCCGCGCGTGCGTGCGCGTGAGCACCCCGGTGAATGGGGTGAAGGAGGGAAAGAAGCCTGAGCGCCACGGGTCCTCCCGGGCGGATCGGCCGGCTTACGCCCGCGGGAACAGCCGCGGAACCCGACTGACTTACTTCAACCTGTCCGAGCGCCGGCCGGGAGCCCCCGCCCCCGTCGCGACACGGGCTCCGACGTTGGCCCACGTCGCGTCCGCCGACAGATCCCGGGGTCTCGGGCCACCCGCCAGGACAACGCCACACGCGGCGACGACCGCCGCGAGGAGCCGCACGCCCATCGAGGCAAGGAGCGCCGCATGAAGATCGAGATGAAGCCGCTGGCCGACATCACCCCCTACGAGAACAACCCCCGCCACAACGACGGAGCGATCGAGGCGGTTGCTGCGAGCATCCGGGAGTTTGGGTTCAGGCAGCCGATCGTGGTGGACGTCGAGGGCGTGGTCATCGCCGGCCACACCCGGCTGAAGGCGGCCCAGCATCTCGGGCTGGCGAAGGTGCCGGTGCATGTCGCCAAGGATCTCACGCCCGAGCAGGTGCGGGCGCTGCGCATCGCTGACAACAAGACCGGCGAGCTTGCGACCTGGGACATGGACCTGCTGCCGCTGGAGCTGGCCGACCTGCGCGACGCGGAGTTCGATCTGTCGGTGCTCGGCTTCGATATGAGCGAGGTCGAGGCGATGCTCGCGCCGGCCGGCACGGAAGGCAAAACGCCCGCGGACGACGTGCCCGAGACGCCCGAAGAAGACGAGGTCGTCACGCGGCCCGGGGATCTCTGGGTGCTCGGCCGGCACCGCCTGCTCTGTGGCGACTCGACCAACGCCGGTGACGTCGATCGGCTCATGGACGGCGAGCGGGCGGCGCTGGTCGCGACGGACCCGCCGTACCTGGTCGACTACACCGGCGAGCGGCCCAACGGCACGGGCAAGGACTGGACGGAGAACTACCGCGAGATCGACATCGAGGACGCCGAGGGGTTCTTCCGCAGCGTGTTCGAGAACGTCGTCCGCGTCATCGCGCCGCACGCCGCGATCTACTGCTGGCACGCGCACAAGCGCTGCGGTGTGATCCAGAAGATCTGGGCCGACCTCGGCATCCTCGACCACCAGTCGGTCGTGTGGGTGAAGCCGACGCCGGTGTTCGGCCGCGTGTTCTGGCACTTCCGCCACGAGCCGTGCATGATGGGCTGGGTTCAGGGCAGCAAGCCCGAGCACGACGGCGACCACTCGATGGAGATGAACTCCGTCTGGGAACTCGGCTGGGAGGGCGGAACTGGTGGTGCTTCGGGCGGCGAGAAGTCGCGAGTCACCGGCAACGAGCACCCGACGCAGAAGCCGGTCGAGTTGTTCGCTCGGCCGATGCGTAAGCACACCAAGCCGGGCCAGGTCTGCTACGAGCCGTTCAGCGGGTCGGGGTCGCAGCTCATCGCGGGCGAGCAGGAAGGTCGGCGGGTCTTCGCGATGGAGATCTCGCCGGCGTTCGTGGATGTCGCGGTGCGGCGCTGGCAGCGGTTCACCGGAGAGGTCGCGACGCGTTTCGATGCGGAGGGCGTGGAGCAGGCGGGGATCGGAACCGAGGCGGCGGTGGAGATTGGGAGCGGGGTGTGAGCGTGCCCACCCAGAGCCATATCCAGGCCCCGCCGTCAGTCCGCGAGGCGGCGGAGCGCGTCGCCGAACTCCTCGTTGACCTTCGCCAACGCCCGCTGGAACCGTGCTTCGCGATCGTCGGCTTCGTCATCCGTGAGCGCCGACAGGTACGCCTCGTAGATGTAGACGCGGTCGCGCTGCTTGCCGGTGGTCTCGCGCAGAACGCCGGCCTTGAGCAACTCTTCGATGCACTTGGAGGCCGTAGGTTTGGCGACACCGAGAAGTTCGACAGCTCGCGGCAGCGTCATGACCGGGTGCTGCGGCATGGCCTCAAGCAGCCGGATCGCGTTGACGGTCGCCGAGCCCGACGCGAGCAGCTTGGCGCGGTCGTCATTGACGATCCGGAACAAACGACCGGCCACATCGACCGCGTCCTCCGCGGCCTCGGCAACGCACTCGAGGAAGAACGCGGTCCAGCCCTCCCAGTCGCCGGCGGTACGCACGGCGGCGAGGTGCGCGTAGTACTCCTGCTGGCGGCGCTTGAACGCGACGCTCAGGTACAGCAGCGGCTGGTCGAGCAGGCCCCAGTGCTCGACGAGCAGCGTGATGAGCATGCGCCCGATGCGGCCGTTGCCATCGAGGAACGGGTGGATGGTCTCGAACTGCACGTGCGCGAGACCGGCCTTGACCAAGTGCGGCAGCGGGTCATCCGAGTGCATCCACTTCTCGAGGGCCGCGAGCGCGGGGGCGACCTCCTCGTGCGGCGGCGGGACGAAGCGGGCGTTCCCCGGGCGCGAGCCGCCGATCCAGTTCTGGCTCCGGCGGATCTCGCCGGGGAGTTTGTCGTCGCCGCGGACGCCGCGCATGAGGATGCGGTGCACGTCGCACAGCAGCCGCGTGCTCAGCGGCAGGCCGGCGGGATCGGCGATTGCGGCGCGGGCGTGGTTGAGGCCATCGACGTAGTTGCAGACCTCCTCGACATCCGCCGGGCGGTCCGTGCTGCTGGTGGCCTCGAAGGTCGCGACGTCGCGGAGGGTCGCCTGGGTGCCCTCGATCTGCGAGGACAGCACGGCCTCCTTGCGGACGAAGCCGTAGAGGAACCAGCCCGGATCCGGAACCATGGCGCCCGCAACGCGGAGCCGACCGATGGCGGCGACCGCCGCGGCGTGACGCTCGGCGAGGTCACCCTCGATGATCAGGGCGGGGTCCGCCGGGGGCAGCGGGTGCGGCACGAACGCCTTCACGGTCTCGCCGTGGGTGGTGCTCGTTCGGTATGTGCCGGTCTCTCGGGGCATGTTCGGCGGCCTTGTGAAAGCGGACGTTCCCAACGGGGTTCACTAGTTCAGCATTCTGTACTAGATCAGCTCGCTAGTCAAGCCGACTTTACCAAGATGCTCCACACGAGAAACCCCGGCCGGCGGCCGGGGAAGCGGGATCGGGCGGCCCCGACGGGGTCAGCCGGCGTCCGCGGGCTCGGGGCCCTTTTCCCGGAGGGCGTGGTACTCGGTCATCGCGTCGAGGTAGCAGTCCCCGCTGGCGGCGTGGTTGGAGTCGCCCCGGCGCTCGACGATGCCGCGCTCCTTCAGAAACGCCAGGGCCACCGCGGCCTGGGTCCAGGCGACCCGCTCGGCCCCGGCGATCTGGTTGAGCGTCCGCTGGTCGCTGTCGCGCCCGTCGAAGTGGTGCGCCACGGCCTGCAGGGTGTCGAGCGAGCAGCGGTGCTCGTATCGGTGGCCGTCGGTGCTGATCCGTGTGCGGACGAGCGCGCCCTGGTCATCGACGCGGAAGAGTTCGACCGGGTGGCGTCGGTTCATGCCTCGGCCTCCCGCTCGCACGCCGGGTCGCCCTCGCGCCAGATGAGCCCGGGGCCGGGGTCGTACCGGCATCCGCAGGTGTGGCACTCGACGACGTCGTCCTCGACCCGGATCAGGAGGTCCATCTCCCGCTCGCCGCACCATGGGCAGGCGAAGGCGGGTTCGACGGGGGTGCTGTCGTGCTGATCGGTGTTGTCGCTCATCGCTCACACCCCCTTCTTCGAGTTGGGCTTTGCGGCCGGGGGGGTCTCGAAGAGCCCGCGATCGACCTTGCGGAAGCGGGCCGCGTCACCCTTCTTCGCGATCTCGCGGAGCATGGCGGCGTAGAGCGTGGCCTGCGGCGTCTTGCCGCTGGTCTGCCACCCCGCGGCGATCGCCCGCTCGGCGATGGCCTTCGCCGGCAACGGCTCGCCCGCATCGGCGAGGACCTTGGCGGCGAGGTCGAGACCGCTCGGCCTCCGGTCGGCTTTGGCCGCGATCTTCGCGACCGGATCCTTCCCGCCGTCCTGTCTGCGGCGCTTCGCCGCGGCCTTCGCGGGGGCGCTCGCGGCCATCGCACGCTCGCTCGGCGTCATGCCGTCCGCGCTCGCGGCCCGCTGATCGCGCTTGGTCGCGTTCTCCTGGTCGGCCGCCGCGATGGCCTTGAGGTTGGCGTCGACGCTCGCCTTGGCGTCGGCGAGGGCCCGCTTGGTCTTGGCCGCGCGCTCGGCCCGCGCCGCGATCGCGGACATGCGGGGCGTCTTCTTGGCGGGGGACTTCTTGGGCGTCGTCTTGCTGGTCGTCTTCTTCGTGGTGGTCTTCTTCGCCATGTCGGTACTCCTTGGGGTTGCAAAAACAACGAAGCCCGCGACGAGCGGGCTTCAGGTGAGGGGTCGGATCTCGATGTCCCGGTCACAGGCCGGGCAGGTGGTTCGTGTCGGCGGTGCCGCCTTCCGGCCCGCTTCATACGCCCGCTCGAGGGCGTCCTTGATCGACCAGACGGCGTGCTCGTGGAAGTCGAGGCTGTCCATCCTGCGGGACTCAAGCGTTTCGAGGTCGAGCACCTCGCGGGCGATGCGGTTGATGGCGTTGTCGCGTGCGGTGGGCATGGTCGGTACTCCTCAGCAGCCGGCGACCCGGTCGATCTGGTCGAGCACGTCGTGGATCATCGAGTTGGTCGCGTTGGGCTCACCGCGCTTGGTCGTGCCGCAGATCACCTTCGCGGCGTTCCAGGCGACCGCGTAGCGGTCCTCGCGGGTCATGTCGCGGTCGATCTCGGCGTCGATGTCGTTGGCGGTCACCACCGCCCCGGTCTCGGTCCGGCTGATCTCGACATCGCCCTCGACCCCCTCGATCACGATCTTCTTGATGAACATGGTCTGGCCTCCTTCTGGTCGTTTATGCCGCGGGCACCCGCTCCGCGCGTGACACATGAAGCCATGACATCGCCGGCAAGGGAAGGCCATTCGGCCTTGATTTCTCGATGTTTCCGAGATTCTGCGGCCTGTCGCCGCCAAGGTCCGGGAGGTTCCGCGTGACTCCCGAACACGCGCCTAGTTCCGGCGGCAAACCGGGCTTGAACCCCGCAGCGCTGCGCGTCGAGGACGCCGCGAAGGTGCTGTCGCGGATGGGCGGAAAGCCCGTCACCGCGGACATGCTCCAGGCGGACATCGATGCGGGCGCGCCGATGAACCCGGACGGCAGCATCAACCTCGTGTACTACGCGGCGTGGTTGGTGAGGGAGATGGCCACGGGAGGACCGCGTGCCGATTGACCCGCGGCAACTCCGCCCCGGCGAGCTCTGCCGGTTGCTGAACTCGACGCCGCTGGGGGAGGTCATCAGCGAGCGGCAGCTGCACCGCCACCGCACGCGCGCGGGGTTCCGCGTCGCGGCGGACGGGGACACCGGCCGCGTGGACCTGTTCCGGTACGTCGCGTGGCTCGCGGCGACGCGCCATGAACCGAAAGCCGACCCGGCGGAGGCCGAGGACTACGAGGCGTACCGCGACCGCAAGGCCCGCGAGGCCCGGGCGATGTCGCTCTCGGGCCGCGACATCGGCGAGCTGCCAGAGGTGGCCGAACCGGCCCGGAAGGACCGGGCCCGCAGCGACTTCCGGTTCTTCTGCGAGGCATACTTCCCGCAGACATTCCACCTGCGGTGGTCGGCCGACCACCTGAAGGTCATCGCGAAGATCGAGCAGGCGGTGCTCGAGGGCGGCCTGTTTGCGATGGCGATGCCCCGCGGCAGCGGGAAGACCAGCCTCTGCGAGACGGCGTGCCTCTGGGCCATGCTCTACGGGCACCGCGGCTTCGTCGCGCTGATTGGCTCGGACGAGGAGCACGCGGCCGACATGCTCGACTCGATCAAGGCCGAGCTCGAGAACAGCGAGCTGCTCGCGGCTGACTTCCCCGAGGTCTGTCATCCGATCCGATCGCTCGAAGGGATCACGCAGCGGGCGGCCGGGCAGCTCTACCGCGGTCGGCAGACGCACATCGGGTGGACGGCGAAGGAGATTGTGCTCCCGACGATTGAGGGGTCCGAGGCGTCGGGGGCGATCATTCGCGTCGCCGGCATCACGGGCCGGATCCGCGGCATGAAATTCAAGCGGGCTGATGGCCAGAGCGTCCGGCCGTCGCTGGTGCTGATCGACGACCCGCAGACCGACGAGAGCGCCCGGAGCCCGAGCCAGTGCGCCAACCGCGAGCGGGTGCTGGCCGGCGCGGTGCTCGGGCTCGCCGGGCCGGGCGAGAAGATCGCCGGGCTCATGACGCTGACGGTGGTGCGCCCCGACGACCTGGCCGACCGCCTGCTCGACCGCGACAAGCACCCGCAGTGGCAGGGCGAGCGCACGAAGATGGTGTACGCGTTCCCCACCGACGAAGCGATGTGGGCCAAGTACGCAGAGGTGCGTGCGGACGGCCTCCGCAGCGACCGGGGCATCAAGGCCGCGACTGCGTTCTACAAGCGCAACCGCAAGGCCATGGACGCCGGCGCGGAGATCGCCTGGCCCGAGCGGTACAACCACGACGAGGCATCGGCGATCCAGCACGCTATGAACCTGCGCCTTCAGGATGAGGCGGCGTTCTTCGCCGAGTACCAGAACGAGCCGCTGCCCGAGGTCGCGGCCGACGACGACCTGCTGACATCGGACCAGATCGCCGGAAAGCTCAGCGGGCAGAAGCGCGGCGAGGTCCCGATCGGCTGCTCGCACCTGACGATGTTCGTGGACGTCCAGGGCAAGGCGCTGTTCTGGATGGTCGCCGCGTGGGAGGACGACTTCACCGGGTACGTCATCGACTACGGGACCGAGCCCGATCAGCAGACGGCGTACTTCACGCTCCGCGATGTCCGGAAGACCCTCGGCGCGGCGGCACCCCGGGCCGGCGTCGAGGGCGCGATCTACGCGGGGCTCGACCGGCTCTTCGAGCGGACGCTCGGGCGCGAGTGGAAGCGCGACGACGGGGCCGCGGTCCGCATCGACCGGTGCCTGATCGACGCGAACTGGGGCACGTCCACGGATGTGGTCTACCAGTTCTGCCGGCAGAGCCCGTTCGCGTCGGTACTGCTCCCAAGCCACGGCCGGTACGTCGGCGCCAGCAGCATCCCGTTCAGCGAGTACAAGCGCAAGCGCGGCGATCGCGTCGGGCTCAACTGGCGGGTGCCGGTGGTGACGGGGCGTCGGGCCGTCCGGCACGTGGTGTTCGATACCAACTTCTGGAAGAGCTTTGTGCACGCGCGGCTGGCGGTGCCGATGGGCGACCCGGGCTCGCTCGCGCTGTTCGGCCACAAGCCAGAGACGCACCGCCTGCTCGCCGAGCACCTAACCGCGGAGTACCGCGTGAAGACCCAGGGCCGTGGCCGGACGGTCGACGAGTGGAAGCTGCGGGTCGATGGCCTCGACAACCACTGGCTCGACTGCCTGGTCGGATCCGCGGTCGCGGCGTCTATGCAGGGGGCGGTGCTGTTCGGGACGGATGTGAAGCCGCGTCCGAGGGTCCGCCTCAGGCTGTCCGAGGCCAAGCGTGCCCGCACTGGTTTCTGACCATGATGCTGGCGGACCCACCCCTCCGCAGTGCATTCTGCACGGTCACTGATGATGCCAGATCTGGCACTTCTGCTGGCGATCAGCCTTGCAAAGTGCCAGAAGTGGCACATCGGCGTGCGCTTGGCACGAATGGATCAAACGCACTATACTTGCTGTCAGATATAGCCGAATTGATCCAGTATGGACTCTCACCACCCAGCCAACCCGATCGAGGACGCCCTCAGCATCTTCCGCGATGCAGGGGGAACGCTGCGCGCTGGACAGGCGCGGGCACGCGGGGTCCACCCCCGCACACTCAGCCAGATGGTGGACGGGGGCCAACTGATCCGGATCAGTCGCGGTGTCTACCAACTGCCGGAGTCCGCGGCGGGCGACCCCGACCTCGCGGTCGTGGCGCTCAAAGTGCCGAAGGGCGTCGTGTGCCTGATCTCTGCACTCGCGATCCACGAGCTGACCACCCAGATCCCACACGCGGTGCATGTCGCGGTGCCCCACGGCACGACTCCCCCCAAGCTCTCCCATCCCCCGGTTCGCTACTACCGGTTCAGTAATGCATCGATAGCCGCCGGGGCCGAGGAGCGTGAGGTCGGAGGAGCGACGATCCGGGTGTTTGATGCCGCCAAGAGTGTCACGGACTGCTTCAAGTTCCGAAACAAAGTCGGCATGGATGTCGCGGTTGAAGCGCTGCGAGCGTACCTGCGACGGCGGGGGTCGAGCGTCGATGCTCTCCTCAGCTACGCCGACGTCAATAGAGTTCGCGGCGTCATGATGCCGTACATCGAGGCCGTGCTCGGATGACGAAGCCAACGGGCAATGTCGCTGCTTCGGTTCACGCCCGACTGCTCAACCAAGCCCGACCGGGCGGTCGGTCATTCAATGATCTCCTCCAGCTCTACGCAATGGAGAGGTTCCTGTACCGCCTTTCGGTGTCCAAGCATGGCGACCGCTTTGTGCTCAAGGGCGCGATGCTGCTTCGCGTCTGGGATCAGGCGTCGTACCGGACAACGCGCGATATCGATCTGCTCGGCAGGGTCAGCAACGAAGCCCAGGTCGTCGAGTCGATCATCCGCGATGTCTGCGAGCAGGACGTCGATCCGGATGGGCTTGCCTTCGACCCTGCGAGCGTCCAGTCGGATGCAATCGTGGAGGACGCCGACTACGCCGGACTTCGCGTGACGTTTCGGGGGCAACTGGGCAATGCGCGGCTCTCCATGCAGTTGGACATCGGGTTCGGGGACCGCATTACGCCGGCCCCGCTGACGGTCGAGTTTCCGGCGATGCTGGCCATGCCAGCGGCCCGCCTCCAGACCTATCCACCCGAAACCGTCGTGGCCGAGAAGTTCCAGGTCATGCTTCAGCGTGCTGAGGCAAACAGCAGAATGAAAGACTTCCACGACATCTGGTGGATTGCCGGTCGGTTCGACTTCGCCGGCTCGACGTTGGCGGACGCCATCCGAGTGACCTGCAGCCACCGGGATACACCGGTGCCCGCGGAACCCACAGCCTTCACAAGTGGGTTTGCTCGGAACCCGTCGAAGATCGCGCAGTGGAAGGCTTTTCGCAAACGGCTGAACCCGACGGTCTCCCCCGAGAGCTTCGAGGATGTAGTTGAGCAGATCGCCCGCTTCCTGCGTCCGGTCGCAGCGTCGATTCACCAGTCTGTTGACTTTGATCAGCGATGGCCCGCCGGCGGTCCGTGGCAGCTCGCCGATTGAATCACCAACCAGTCGGGGTTACTGAAACGCCTGCGCAGTTGTCTTCTTGACGGCATAGGTGACCAATGAGGGCCCGCGGACCGCGGCCCTGCGAGGTCGCCCGTGCCGGATCAGGATCCACAACTCGACCAGGCGATCGCCGAGAACGCCGTCGGGCCGTCGAAGGCATCGGTGGACGGCCAATCGGTCGAGCAGCACGCGATCCGTGACCAGATCGAGGCCGACCGCTACCTCGAGTCCAAGAAGGCCTCGCGCAAGCGCGGCATGGGCATCCGGTTCGTGCGGCTCTCGCCGCCCGGCGCCGAGGGCGGCGGGGAGGGCGGATGCTGAAGCGTCTGCTGGGATCCCGCCTGTCCGACACGGCGCAGCCCCGCCGCGGCGCTCTCGCCGTGGTCCGCCGCCCGCGTGCGGTCCGGGCCCGGTTCGACTCGGCTCAGACGACCGCGGACAACCGTCGGCACTGGGCGGCGGCCGACGGGCTCTCCCCCAACGCGGCGGTGAACCCCGAGGTCCGCCGGATCCTCCGCAACCGTTCCCGCTACGAGGTGGCCAACAACAGCTACGCCAAGGGCATCGTCCTCACGCTGGCCAACGACACGATCGGGACCGGGCCGCGGCTGCAGATGCTGACCGAGGACGAGGACGCGAACCGGCGGATCGAAGATGCGTTCAGCGACTGGGCCCGCGCCGTCGACCTGGCGGCGAAGCTCCGCACCGCACGGATGGCCCGGGCCGAAAGCGGCGAGGCGTTCGGGCTGCTGACCAGCAGCCCGATGCTCGACACGCCGGTGAAGCTCGATGTCCGACTGGTCGAGCCGGACCAGGTCTGCTCTCCGTGGACCCGCAACGCCCGACCCAACGACATTGACGGCATCGTCTTCGACGCGGCGGGGCACCCGGCCGGGTACCACGTAATGCGGCGGCACCCGGGAGACGGGATCACCTGGGGCAAGGCCGCGGGCAACGACGAGTACGACACGCTCCCTGCCTCTGCCGTGCTGCACTACTTCCGGGCCGACCGCCCGGGCCAGTGGCGCGGTATCCCCGACATCACGCCCGCCCTGCCGCTGTTCGCGCAGCTGCGGCGGTACACGCTCGCGGTGATCGCCGCGGCCGAAACCGCCGCCGACTTCGCCGCGGTGCTCTACACCGATGCGCCCGCCAACGGCGAGGCCGACCCGCTCGATCCGATGGACGAGATCGAGCTTGAGAAGCGGATGGCAACCGTGCTGCCGGGCGGCTGGAAGCTTGGGCAGCTGCACGCCGAGCACCCGTCGACGACCTACGGCGAGTTCAAGCGGGAGATCCTCAACGAGATCGCCCGCTGCCTGAACATGCCGTTCAACGTCGCGGCGGGGAATAGCTCGGGGTACAACTACGCCAGCGGCCGGCTGGACCACCAGACCTACTTCAAGAGCCTGCGCGTCGAGCAGCGGCACCTCGAGGTGACCGTGCTCGACCGCGTGCTCCGCGCGTGGCTGGCCGAGGCGGTGCTCGTCGAGGGCCTGCTGCCGCAGTGGATGCGGACGCGCGAGTTCGCGGCCCAGCCATCGATCCCGCACGGCTGGTTCTGGGACGGCGTCGAGCACGTCGACCCCGCCAAGGAAGCCGGCGCGCAGGCGACGCGACTCGCCAGCCACACCACGACGCTCGCCCACGAGTACGCCCGACAGGGCCGCGACTGGGAGACCGAGCTGCGGCAGCGGGCCAAGGAGCTCGCGCTGATGAACGAGCTGGGACTCGGCGCCGCGGTCGCAGCGCCCGCACCTGCCGGCCCCGACACCCCCGATCCCGACGAGGACGAAGCCCTCAAGGAGGCCGCGTGACCATGCGCACACAGATCCCGACGACCGAGCCCCGTTCCCTGATGATCCGCGCCGCGGCCGCGTCCGAGGCCCCGCCCTCGAAGCTGCCCGGGCTGTCGTTCACCGCGCAGGCGGAGTTCGAGGTCGAGGCAGCGGGCGACGCCGGCGACGGCCCGGCGCCGCTACCCCGGTTCCGGATGGTCGCGTACACCGGCGGGCCGATGAAGGTCAGCGGGTGGCGGCACCCGGTCGTGATCGACCTGGCCGGTCTGCACATCCCCTCGCCGTCGCGGCCGATCCGGTTCGGGCATGACGCCGCGGCCGGGGTCGGGCACACCGACGCGGTCGCGGTTGAGGCCGGGCAGCTGATCGCCACCGGGATGATCTCCCGCGACACCGCCGCGGCCCGGGAGGTCGTGGTGTCGGCCCGGAACGGCTTCCCCTGGCAGGCTTCGGTCGGCGCCAGCGTCGAGGCCTTCGAGTTCCTCCGCGAGAACCAGACGGCGACGGTCAATGGCCGCGAGGTCGCGGGCCCACTGAACATCGTGCGCAAGTCCACGCTGGGAGAGATCAGCTTCGTCGACCTCGGCGCCGACGGGGCCACCACGGCGACGATCGCCGCGGGTGCGGGGCCGAACCCCGGAGCGGCCCCGGCCTCGGGCGAGACGCCCGAGACGCCGGCTTTGTCCGCCGCCCCGGCGCCGGACCCGGTCCGCGAGATGCGGGCCCAGGTCGCCGCCGAGACCGAGCGGATCGCCGCGGTCCGTCGCCTGTGCGCGGGGCAGCACCCGCAGATCGAGGCGCAGGCCATCCGCGACGGGTGGGACTCGACGCGCACCGAGCTCGAAGTCCTCCGGGCCAGCCGCCCGAAGGCCCCTGCCGTCCACGTGCCCGCCGGCTCCGGCCCGCTGTCGCAGCGCGTGCTCGAGGCCGCGTGCGTGCTCTCGGGCCGGCTGGCCAGCCCGGAGCGGCACTGCGCCGAGCAGGACCTCGAGGCCGCGAGCCGGGAGTTCGGGCAGTCGATCGGGCTGCAGGAGCTCCTGCTCCACGCCGCGTGGGCCAACGGCTACACCGGGCGGACCTTCCGCGACTCGCGCGGCGTGATGGACGCCGCGTTCGGCCGCGGCATCGAGGCCGCGGGCAACTCGACGATCAGCATCGCCGGGATCCTCTCCAACGTCGCCAACAAGTTCCTGCTCGAGGGGTTCTTCAGCGTCGAGCGCACCTGGCGGAACATCTGCTCGGTCCGCAGCGTCGCCGACTTCAAGACCGTCACCAGCTTCCGGCTCACCGGCGGGGACACCTACGAGCGCGTGGCGCCCGGCGGCGAGATCAAGCACGGCTCGCTCGGTGAGGAGAGCTACAGCAACAAGGCGGACACCTACGCCCTGATGCTCTCGATCGACCGCACCGACATCATCAACGATGACCTCGGCGCCATCACCACCGTGCCCCGCAAGCTCGGGGCGGGCTCGGGCAAGACCATCAACGAGGTCTTCTGGACCACGTTCCTGGCCAACTCGGCGTTCTTCACGGCCGGCAACAAGAACTTCATCTCGGGCGCCGACACCGTCCTCTCGATCGACGGCCTGACCAAGGCCGAGGTCACGTTCATGGACCAGGTGGACAAGGACGGCAAGCCGATCGGCGTGCTGCCGCAGGTCCTGCTGGTCCCGACAGCGCTCTCGGCGATGGGCAGCCAGCTCTTCAAGAGCATGGAGCTGCGCGACAACACCTCGGCGGCCAAGTACCCGGTGACCAACCCGCACCAGGGCAAGTTCCGCGTCGAGGTCAGCCGGTACCTGGGCAACGCGGCGTTCACGGGCAACTCGAGCAAGGCGTGGTACCTGCTCGCCGACGCGAACGACCTGCCGGTGATCGAGGTCGCGTTCCTCAACGGCCAGGAGGCCCCGACCATCGAGACCGCCGAGCAGAGCTTCAACCGGCTCGGGATCCAGATGCGCGGGTACCACGACTTCGGCGTCGCGCTGCAGGACCCGCGCGGCGGCGTGAAGAGCAAGGGTGAGGCATGAGCCAGTTCGGCGGGGGCCAGCTCCCCGGCGAGTTCGACACCCTTTTCGACACCGACCACGACTCGGGCCCCGGGCCCGGAACAGGAGACTCTCGGATGACCAGATTCGTGCACGAAGGCAACGCGATCGACTACACCCCGGCGGCGGACACGCCCGCGGGCACCGTGGTCCTGCAGGGCGACCTCATCGGCGTCACGCGGACCGACCTCGCCGCCAACCGGCTTGGCTCGCTCGCGGTCGACGGCGTGTTCGACTTCCCCAAGGCGACCACCGCGGGCACGGGCTTCACCGCCGGGGCGCTCGCGTACTGGGACAACACCAACAAGGTCGCGACGAAGACGGCGACGGGCAACAAGCTCATCGGCAAGGCGGTCGCCGCGGCGGCCGACGCCGCCGAGACCGTCCGCGTCCGCCTCTCGCAGTAACGGGGTGACCACGTGGGCGACCTGCTGGCCAAGGGCTCGGAACTGATCGATCGCACGCGGCGGGCGCACCTGTCGCGCACGGTGGTCTACCGCCGTGGCGATGACACAGTCGAACTGGCGGCCGCGGTCGGGTCGACCGCGTTCGACCGCACCGACGAGTACGGCGTGATCCACCGGATCGAATCGCGGGACTACCTCGTCACCGCGGCGGACCTGTTGCTCGCTGGCGAGACGGTGGCGCCCAAGGCTGGCGACCGGATCACCGAGACCGACGGGTCCCGCGTGCACGAGTACGAGGTCATGGCCCCGGAAGGAGAACCGGCGTGGCGGTACAGCGACCCGCAGCGGACGACGCTGCGGATCCACACCAAGTTCGTGCGAACGGGGGCGGCGTGAGCAACGGCAACAGCCCCGTGAACGGCAATGGAAACGGGAAAGCCCGCTGGGCCGGCGTCGTGCTCACCGGTGGCCTCGCCATCGCGGCGCTCATCGTCCAGTGGGGCGTGGTCACCACGAAGCTCGACCAGGTCGAGAAGCGGCTCGACGAGCTGATCTACGAGGCCCGCACGCTGCGGCACGAGTACCAGGGCATCGAACGCCGGCTCTCCTACGTCGAGGGCCGGCTCAACGGAGATCACGGGAGGACCGGCCCATGAGCGTGCTTGTCCAGATCGCCGACGCCGTCGCGGCGTCCATCAACGCGGCAACATTCGCCGAGCCCCTCACGGCCGTGCGGGCCTACCGCCCGTCGTACGACCTCGAGCAGCTTGCCGAGACCCGTGTCACGGTCGTGCCCCGCTCCATGACGATCGCGGCGCTGGCCCGCCTCCAGAGCCAGGTCGATTGCATGGTCGACGTCGGCATCCAGCAGCGCGTCCCGGCCGGCGACGAGGCCCGGATCGACGCGTTGCTCGATCTCGCCGAGGCGGTCGGCGATCACCTGCGGCACAAGCGGCTGGCGGACTTCCCCGAGGCCGCGTGGCTCTCGATCGCCCACGACCCGGTGGCGGCGAGCGAGCACCTCGACGAACGGTCGACGCTGACGACGGTCCTGAGTGTCACCTACCGGGTGAGGAGGTAACCCATGGCGATCCGGCTTGGTATGGAGGCCGTGCTCAACTACAAGACGGGGGCCAGCTCGTGGACCGAGCTTGCCAACGTCCGCGACGTCACGCTCACGCTCGAGACGGGCGAGGCGGACGTCACGACCCGCGCCAACGCCGGCTGGCGTGCCACCGTCGCGACGCTCAAGGACGCAAGCGTCGAGTTCGAGATGGTCTGGGACACCGCCGACGCGGGGTTCACGGCCATCAAGAACGCGTACCTGAACAACACCGCGATCGGGCTGCAGGTGCTTGATGGCACCTCCGGCGAGGGTCTCCAGGCGGACTTCATGATTACGGGGTTCACACGATCGGAGGCGTTGGAGGAAGCGATCACGGTCTCCGTCACCGCGAAGGTGACCTACTCAGAGACCCCACCCGAGTGGCTGGAGGGGAGCTGATCATGAAGACATTCACCGACACCGCCGGCCGGGAGTGGACCATCGAGCTGCACACGACCGCGATCAAGCGGATCCGCTCGCTCACCGGTGTCGACCTGCTCGCCGACGACGGCGCGGGCGTGGTCGCCAAGCTCATCCGCGACCCGGTGCTGCTGTGCGACGTCGTCTACGCGGCGGTCAAGCCGCAGGCCGACGAGCGCGGCGTCAGCGACGAGGACTTCGGGCGTGAGATGCACGGCGACCCGATCGGCGCGGCGACCGAGGCGTTGGTGGACGAGCTCGTGTCTTTCTGCCCGAACCCGAGGGACCGGGCCGCCCTCGGGAAGGCCGTCGCGGCGATGTACGACGTGATGGACAAGGCCCGCGACCTGGTAGAAGCGAGGCTCGACGAGCTGACGGCCCCGGAAGCGATCGGCGGCATGGCGACGGCGGCGCTCTCTGGCGAGCCGTCTACCAGTGCGCCGGCATCGCCGGAGTCGACCCGGGCCCCCTGACATTGCGCGAGCTGCTGGCGATGGCCGAGGCCCGCCAGCGACACGACTGGGCGATGACGAGCAGCCTGCTCGCGCTGCTCGCCAACTGCCACCGCGACCCGAAGAAGTCGCGGCCGCTCAAGCCCGCGGACTTCGACCCGTTCGCGCGGGCCACGAACCAGAGCGATCGCATCCCTACGGACGTCGGGGTGCTCAAGGACGTGTTCATCAAGAAGAAGACAGGGCACGGAGGCTCGGATGAAGGTTGATCCCAAGCACATCATGTTCGCGTTCGGACTCGTCATGGTCTCGCTCGCACTGGCCGCCTGCGCCGGCTTCGACCTCGGCGATGTCGTCAAGGTCAAGACGCCCAACGAGATCCAGCAGACCCGCGGCCTGCCGCGCGCCACCACGCTCAACGAAGCGGAAGCCGAGTATCAGGCGTGGTTCGAGGACGTGCAGCGGACCGGAGCGCAGTGGAAGGCCTCGATCGAACGCGGCGGCGAGATCCGAGGCCTGCTCGGGCAGCTGACTCTGAGCGCCCTCGACGAGGTCGGCCCGACGCTGGCAGGTGTGCCCGTCGCCGGCCCGGCCTTGCCGGCGCTGACCGGGCTCGTCGGGCTGTTCATCGGTGCGGGCCGGCTCCGCAAGGAGAAGGAGGCGTCGTTCAACAAGGGGTTGGAGAAGGGCGCGGAAGCAGGACAGGGGTCTTGATCAACAGCTTGGATTCACTAAGTCGTTGCGACGTTTTTACTCCATCGCTCAAGAACCTTCGCCGAGTTGTCCAGCTCACCAGATAGATGCATCGCGACGAAGTCACCTCTGGAAAACACGAACCGGTCGACATGCCCCAGAAGCTCTCCATTCCAGAATGCAACCTGCTGGTTCGCAAGCAGATGAGTCTGTGGTTCGGCATCCCAGAGCCCAAGCAGAGCCGTCTCCGGCCCTATGGGAACAAACACCGCTGTGTTGTGAAGTCCGAAGCCTGGCGATGCTCCAGCGGGGACAGGGCGAATCCACTCCAACAGAACGGGGTGATCAACACAGATCAGGTCTCCAGAACCAGCAGAGACGCGAAGAGCAGACCAGTGGCGACGCATAAGCAGGTCCATCACTGTCGGGAGCATCGAGACCATCATCGCCAATCGAGGATTCTGTTTGATTTGGACTTGAATGAGTCCCTGACTGATCCATTCCTTCATTTTGGCTGCGAGTTCGGGATCTTCGGGAAGGGGAAGCTCGCCATTTGCTTCCAGTCGGTGAAGGCACGCTTCAACGGGCGCACGCATCACATCATCGATCCAATCCAACCTCGCCGGCACTCGGATTGCCATAATCGCGATCAGCGCAATGAGGGCTTCACGGTCCTCACCTGTTGGTATCTCATTGCCATCCAGAATGGACTTGATCACAGGCGCGGCAACTCCCTCGATCGTTGCGAAGGTGTCTTCGATCTCTGTTGCCACGATGTCGCCTTCGATCTCGGCCATATCGATCATGTAAAGGTCGCGCTCGACTGCTGCGTTGACGGGCTTGACGTTCCAGCGGTGAAGAGACTTCTTGTCCATGACCTGCAACTGACCAGTGGTAGAGCCGTCGCTTGTCCAAGCGGACAGAAACATCTTGGGCAACCAGTGGTGCTTTCGTGGAACAGTCATCCCACAACAATATCTCGGGAAGCGGCGTGATCGACATGCGGGTGAAGAACCTGTTCTTCGATCGCCCTGCGGTGATCCGCTCGGTGGACGCGGCCCGCCGCCGATCGCTCTCCCGCGCCGGGGCGTTCATCCGGACCCGGGCCCGCACGAGCATGCGGAAACGCAAGGGCACCAGCCGCCCGGGCCAGCCCCCGTACGCCCACGAGGGGTCGCTGCGCCGGCTCGTCCTGTTCGGCTACGACCGGGGCTCGGACAGCGTCGTGGTTGGTCCGGTCGGGTTCCGCAGAAGCACCGCGCCCAACGTGTTGGAGTTCGGCGGCCGGACCACGATCGTCCGCCGACGCCGCGGGAAGCGCGAGAGCCGTGCCGTGACCATCAAGGCCCGTCCCTACATGGGCCCCGCGCTCGAGAAAGAAGCGCCCAACCTCCCCAAGGTCTGGAAGAACAGCGTGAGGGGAGGCTGATCCATGGCGGACACGCGAGGCATCCGGGCCGGGCGTGCGTTCGTCGAGCTGGGCGTCAGCGACCGGCTGACCGCCGCGCTCAAGCGGGCCGAGCGCAAGCTCAAGGCCTTCGGCGAGAGCGTGCGTTCGCTCGGGCTCCGGCTTGCCGGGCTGGGCGGGGCCGCGCTCGCGCCGCTCGCGGGTGCGGTGAAGCTCTTCGCGTCCGCCGGCGACACGCTCGACAAGATGAGCCTGCGGACCGGCGTGAGCGTCGAGGCCCTGAGCGAGCTGGGGTTCGCGGCCGAGCAGTCCGGGGCCGATCTCCAGACGCTCGAGAACGGCGTCCGCGTCATGCAGCGCACGCTCAACGACGCTGCACGTGGGCTGGCCACCGCCCAGGACGCGCTCGCCGACCTCGGGCTCACGGCCGACGACCTTCGCGGGCTTTCGCCCGAGCAGCAGTTCAAGACGCTGGCCGAGGCGATCAGCCGGATCGAGGACCCGAGCAAGCGGGCCGCGGTGGCGATGCAGATCTTCGGCCGCGCCGGGACCAAGCTTCTGCCGCTGATCGAGGGCGGCGTCGACGGCATCGAGGCCTTGCAGGCGCAGGCCCGCTCGCTTGGGCTGACCATCTCGGCCAAGACGGCCAAGGACGCCGCCCTGCTCAACGACACGATGAACATCCTGTTCCGCGTGCTCAAGCAGGGCGTGTTCATCGTCGGTTCGGCGCTCGCGCCGACGGTCGTCAAGCTCTCCAACGCGATCACACGCGTCGTCGTCTCCGCGAGCGAGTGGGTGAAGCAGAACAAGTCGGTCGTCGTGTCGGCGGCCAAGATCGCCGCCGGCGTCTTGCTCGCGGGGGTGGCCCTTGCCGGCGTTGGCATCGCGATCACCGTTGTCGCATCCGGGTTTGGCGGTTTGGCGACGGTGGTCTCCGCCGCCGGGGCCGTGCTCGGGGCGATCCTCTCCCCGATCGGGCTCGTGGTCGCGGCCGTGGTCGGCCTCGGCGTGGCGATCGTGCGGTACACCGACGCGGGCGGCAAAGCCCTGTCCTGGCTGATGGACCGGTTCGGGGAGCTGCGGGCGTTCGTCGGCCGCGTCGCCGGCGGGATTGGCGATGCGCTCGCCGCGGGCGACATCGCGCTCGCCGCCGAGGTGCTCTGGCTGGGGCTCAAGGTCGCCTGGGAGCGGGGTGTCGCCGAGCTCAACGCCGTCTGGCTGCAGGCGCGGGCGTTCTTCGTCGGCAACGCGCAGAAGATGTGGTACGGCGCACTCGCCGCGGCGCAGGTCGTGCTGCACGCGCTCGAGACGGCCTGGATCGAGAGCACGGCGTTCCTCTCCAAGACCTGGACCCGCTTCACGGCGGGGTTCCAGAAGGTCTGGGAGCGGGCGTCGTCGTTCGTCGCCAAGCGGATGCTTGAGATCCAGGGGTTCTTCGACGATGGGCTCGATGTCGAGGCCGCGAAGCGGGCCGTGGACGAGCAGCTCGACGCCCGGCTCGGCGAGATCGACGCCGGTGCACGCCGCGACATCGATCAGCGGGAGCAGCGCCGGGCCGCGGACCGGTCGCGGTCGGACGCCCTGAACGAGGCCACGCTCGCCGAGATCGGCCGGCAGTTCGAGGAGGCGCAGGACGCGCTGCGGGAGGGCACGGACGCCCGCCTCGAAGAAACGCAACGCCGGCTCGATGAAGCCCGAACCAAGCTCGACGCCGCGATCGCCGAGGCCCGCAAGCGCCGCGAAGACGCCGAGGCAGACGGAGCCTCTGGCCCTCGCCGCCTGATCGATGATCTTGAAGATCGCCTCGGCGGATTAGGCAATGCCATCGCGGAGCGGATCGAGGTGCGCGGCACGTTCAACGCGCTGGCGGTGCAGTCGCTCGCCGGCGGGGACGCCGCGGCCGAGCGCACCGCCAAGGCCACCGAGCAGACCGCCCGCAACACCAAGCGTCTGGCCGACGCCGCGCAGTCCGGCGGCCTGACCTTCGCCTGAGGAGACCCGACGCGTGCCGACGATCGTCACGGAGAAGTTCGAGAGCCGGCGTTCGACCACGGGCGACAACCCGTCGGCCGAGCTGGTCTACGACATCCGCGGCGTCGAGAACGACCTCACCGCCCGTGGCCACGCCGACACCGCGAGCCCCGCGAACTACGACGGTCTGACCAAGCTCTCGATCTCGATCGAGCCGGTCGGCCCCGACCACTGGGAGG
This sequence comes from Phycisphaerales bacterium, assembly GCA_034004365.1. Taxonomy (GTDB): domain Bacteria; phylum Planctomycetota; class Phycisphaerae; order Phycisphaerales; family UBA1924; genus JAVEWV01. The sequence goes on along the minus strand of JAVEWV010000005.1, from coordinate 146,089 downwards.
CGACGGTCCGCTACGGCCGCGAGGAGCTCGGCGGGTTCCCGCAGACCGGCGAGAGCGTCTTCAGCTTCGACACCGGCGGCGGCACGCAGCACGTCACCCAGAGCAAACAGACCGTGCAGCGCTACGGCGCATCCGGCACGACCGCGCCCGACTTCAAAGGCGCGATCGGCGTCACCGCCGACGGCGTCGAGGGCGTGGACATCGCGGTGCCGGTCTACCAGTTCAGCGAGACACATTATCTCCCCGCGACGCAGGTGACTCAGTCGTACAAGGGCACCCTTTTCAGCCTCACGGGCAAGGTCAACAGCGGCTCGTGGAAGGGCTTCAACGGCGGCGAGGTGCTGTTCCTCGGCGCGTCCGGTTCGCGACGCGGCACGAGCTCCGACTCCGACTGGGAGATCACGTTCCGGTTCGCCGCGAGCCCGAACGCATCGGGCATCTCGGTCGGGCCGATCAGCGGCATCAGCAAGAAGGGCTGGGAGTACCTGTGGGTCCGCTACGCCGATGCTGAGGACTCGGGCTCGAACGCGATCGTGAAGCGGCCCGTCGCGGCGTACATCGAACGGGTGTATGACGAGGGCAACTTCTCGGCGCTGGGGATCTGACCCATGGCAGATGCCTTCCGCAAAGTCCAGACCGGTCAGCCGCTGGTGATCCCCGCGCGGGCGTACAACGCCTTCGTCGATGCGGCCGTGGCCGAGCGCCGGCGCGAGCAGACGCAAGGCGGCGGGCCGCTCGCCGATGCCGTGCCCCGCGGGCTCGTGCTCGTGCGGAACGACTCCGACCAGACGATCGAGCCCTACCACGTGCTCGCAATCTCGGGCGTGCTCGTCGAGCCGGGCGAGGACGACCAGGAGCGGACGTTCCACAGCCGCACACCGCTGACGGGCGAGATCGCGACCGAAGAGTCGAGCCCCATGGCGTTCGTGCTGGCGATCCAGCCGATCAAGGCGGGCGAACTCGGTCGGTGTGTCCTGTCAGGCGTGACGCCCGCCCGGGTGTATGTGGCGAGCGAACTCGACACCACCTGCGAGCTCGCGCCCGAGGAGACCGTGCTCACCAGCACGCCCATGGGCGGCGTGCCGATCCTCTGGAAGGAAGCGGGCGTCGGAGAGAAGTGGGCGGTCATCGAGATGGGCCGACCATCGCCCGGCCGCGTCACCGCGATCCTCGGGGTCGCACAGCCGATCCCGACCGAGAGCAACCGCTGGCGGTACCCGTGGCAGGAGGCCCGGCTCGACGGCGACCCGGGCAGCGAGACGTACCTCCGCTACGTCGCGGCCCCCGAGGGTCTCTCATCGCAGCTTTCCAGCGGCGGCGAGGACCCAACCAAGCTCGCCATCAATCGCTTCGAAGCCCACCACATGAACGAGGGCACACCGGGCACCGGCTTCGAGGGCCTGCTCGGCCTCGGCCCTGTGTGCGACCTGCCCGGCGTGCTGCCCGACTGCCCGCCGGCCCGCTCGCTGCAACCGAAGCTCGTGCCGATCCCCGAGGGCGTGTGCGTGCAGCTCACCTGCGAGCGCAACAGCAAGGGCCGGCCCGTCTGGGTCTTCGAGGCCATGACCCTGATGGAGCTGACCGACCCCGCCGACGGCGACCGGAAGTTCAACTTGTTCGTGGAGGGCGCGGGATGACCGCTCCGACGAGCGCCACCACCAATGACCTCGACGCCCGACGCGAGCACGAGCGCAGCAAGTACGTCACGCTGGCGTCCCGCCCGGGCTCGGCGTACGGCGCAACCAACCACGGCCGCGGCGCCATCGCGATCGTGAAGCGCTGGAAGCCGCGGTTCGTGGTCGACTTCGGCTGCGGCCGCAACGACTTCATCGCCGAACTCCGCCGGCACGCCATCGACGGCCTCGGCGTGGACTTCGCGTTCCCCGAGGCGGACATCGCCAAGCCGATGCACGACACGGGTCTCGTCGAGGGCGTCGCGGATGTCGTGACCAGCTTCGACGCGCTCGAGCACCTGCTCACCGAGGACGTGGTCCCGGTGCTGAACGAGATGCGGCGGGTCGCCCGGTCGCGTGGGTGGTTCTGCGTCTCGGTCTGCACCCGACCCAGCCGCATCACGGTCGCCGGTGAGAACCTCCACCCGACCGTCCGGCCGCTGGCGTGGTGGGTCGACACGATCGGCCGTGTGGGCGTGATCAGCGATACGCGCGCCGCCGGCCGCTACATCACCGGGAGGTTCCGGTGAACAACCCCAACCAGTCCGACATCATCGCCCTGCAGCGTGGCATCAAGGCCCGTGCGCCCGCCCGCAGCGGGCTGCGGTTCTACACCAGCGACTTCGACTCGATCTCGCTCGGCGGGTTCTACAAGGGCCGCTCGGCGTTCCTCGTGTTGTCAGGCCCGTCGCTGAACGACATCGACCTCACGCAGCTCAACCGGCGTGGCATCGTGACCATGGGCGTGAACAACTCATGGACCGTGCACCGTCCGACGCTCTGGACCTGCGTGGATGATCCTGGCCGGTTCATCGACACAGGCTGGAAGGACCCGGGCGTGCTGAAGTTCGTGCCGGTCTGCCACTGGGGCCGCAAGCTCCGGATCCAGGCGAAGGATGGCACGATGCGCGACAGCGCGTTCCGTGTCGCGCAGATGCCGAGCGTCCTGTTCTTCCGTCGCAGCAACCACTTCGACCATGAGCGCTTCCTGACGGGCGACACCGTCCCTTGGGGGAATGACCCGAAGTCCACCGACTCGCTGGGCATCAAGGGCAAGCGGAGCGTGATGCTCGTGGCGCTGCGGCTCCTGCAGCATCTCGGGTTCCGGACGGTGTACCTGCTGGGCTGCGACTTCCGAATGGCGGCTGACCGCAAGTACGCGTTCGACGAGACCCGCGAGGCCGCCGCGATCAAGCACAACAACACGCTCTACGACTCGCTCAGCCGGCGATTCGAGGCCCTGCAACCGCACTTCGAGAAGCACCGCTTCCGCGTGGTGAACTGCTCACCCGGCAGCGAGCTCGGTGTGTTCGATCGGATGGCCTACGAGGACGCGATCGCGGCGGCCAGCGCCGAGTGCGCCAAGCCCGTCAACACGCAGGGGTGGTACACGCCGATCGAGCCGCCGAAGGAGGCCGCCCAGGGGACAAACCGATGAGCGAGCCGACCCGGTACTACCTCTACATCCCCGTCTGGGCCACGGGCCGCGCCCCGCAGGGCGGCGGCTCGAGCGATTACTCCACGCCGGGGACGCCGGACTCGTCGTACCAGACCCCGGCGAGCAGCACGCCCACGCCCTCGGAAGGCACGAGCTACTCGACGACGGGCGATGTGATCTACACCACCGGCCCGAGCGGGACGCCGACGCTGACGTTCTACACGACCGACGCGTTCACGAGCGACAGCGGCACGCCCGACAGCACGGCCCCGAGCTCAACAGACGACCCCAGCGGCGGGTCCACCGACGGATCCAGCGGGGGCTCGTCGGGTGGGTCATCCGGGGGATCCAGCGGTGCGTCGAGCGGGGGTTCCAGCGGGGGCAGCTCTGGCGGCTCGTCGATCCAGTCGTCCATGGCCTCCACGGACGACCCGGTGTCGTCCGGCGGCGGTTCGTCGGGCGGTGGCGGCTCGAGTGGCGGTGGCAGCGGACCCGGCGGTTCTGGGCCGGGCGGCAGTGGCCCGGGCGGCTCCGGTCCCGGTGGATCCGGCTCTGGCGGCAGCTCCGGTCAATCGAGTATGGACTCGTCGGGTGCCAGCAGCGGCGCGTCGAGCGGCGAGAGCTCCGGGTCCGGCTCCAGCAGCGAGAGCTCGTCCGTTGAGTCGCCCAGCGACAGCTTCAGCAACACGCTGACCCTCGGCTCCGACGGGACCATCAAGAACACCACGATCACCATCGGCACGAGCTCCGACTCGTTCACCGGCACGTGGACCACCGACCCCAGCGGCACCATCGTCGGCACCGAGGTCACCATCGACCCCGGGTCGGGTTCCGGCAGCTCTGGCAACGAGTCGGTCGCGATCGGCAAGTTCGGTGAGCAGTTCATCGAGGGCGGTATGGAGGGCGTGCCGCCGGCCGGGTGGCAGGTCGAATCGAGCATGACGCAGGAGGCACCGAAGTGATCCCCAAGATCGTCTACACCGCGCACCTCGCCGAGTCACTCTTGCCGGAGCCGTTCCGGCGCTGGCAGTCCGAGTGGCAGCATCATCACCCCGAGTGGGACGTGCGCGTGATCACGCTCGAAGACCGCGAGCCGATCTTCAACCACGCGCAGTGGACCGAAACGTTCAAGCTGCCCGAGCCCGCCGGCGCGGCGTCGCGCCTCAACACCCTCCGCTACGAACTGCTCGCACGCGAGGGTGGCGTGTTCGTCGACCCGGACCGCCTGCCGCTTCGCCCGATGGATGAACTGGTCAGCGCCGTCCGGGCGTTCTGCTCGACCACCCAGCAGCACGGCCGCCCGCACCTGCTCTCACCCGCGGTGATGGGGGCCGTGCCGTGCCACCCCGCCCTCTGGCACTGCGTCCGCGACCTGGCCCACTCCATCGCGACGTTCCGTGGTGTCTGGGATCAGACGGGGCCGGGGTTCCTGAGCCGAGTGATTCGCGACCATGGGCACTTCCGCGATGTGGTCCCGTTCCATTGGGCCCTCTTCGAACAGGCGGAAGCCGACGCCCGCGAGCACGGCGGGGCGCACCTCTTCAACGCGAGCCTTCAGCCCGCGGAGGCCGTCGCCTGATGGCCGACACCTCCCCCATCCCAAAGGTGCTCCACCAGATCTGGCTCGGCCGCGGCGAGATGCCCGTCCAGCAGCGCCGGTGGCGACGCCGGTTCGCCGAAATGAACCCGGGCTGGACGCTCCACTTGTGGACCGATGAACACCTGCCTTTCCCGATCCTGAACCGCCGGGCGTGGGACGCCTGCCTCGCCCTCGGCGGCGTTCCCGGCTGCGTCATGCGGAGCGACATTCTCCGCCTCGAACTCATGGCCCGCGTGGGCGGCGTCTACCTCGATACGGACATCAAACCCGTCCGCCCGCTGGACGCCTGCTGCCCGCCCGGCGTCAACGCCTGGGTCGCCTGCGAGCAGGGAGACATCATTTCGAACGCGGCGATGGGTTTCGCACCCAACCACCCGGCAGCGTGGCGGGCGGTGAACGCGATCGAGGAGTCGTTCTTCGAACGACGGGCTGTCGGCGAGCAGGCCGGCCCGGGCTTCATCGCCCGAATGATGCTCGAGCACGACGACGTGGCCTTCTGGCCGCCGGCGTGCTTCCACCCGACCGTTGCGGAGGTGGCGACGAATCCCGACCGGGTTCGCCTGCTCATGCAGGCCCATCTCTTTGCGGGATCGTGGGTAGAAGGCCGGCGGCATGACTATCGCGCTCTCTGGGCGTCGAATCTCGCCGACCGCACCCGCAGGCTCACTCCCCCGGCTCAGCGGCCTCAAGCAGCAAACGCTTCTTGAGGCGGAAGTACGTCGCCCGGGAGAGACCCGTTGCTTCCTGGAACGCGGCGAGGCGTTCAACCTCGGTGCTCAATCGGGGATCAGACACCACGGCGGCAACCATCGACATTGTTCGATTCCCACACATCATCTGGAGCAGGCTCTCCTGCCAATCAACGAATCCGGCCTCTCGCAGCCGCGCCGCCTTGGCGTACCACCGCATCGAGACGTGCGACACCAGATGCAGGTGACGACCGACGAACTCGTAGACCACGTCGTCGGTACACCACTGTCCGGCCTCCTGATGAACCTCCGCAGTATCCGGATCAAAGTGCACGATGATGGCTCGATCCTCCAGAGCCTGGACGTCGGCGTTGATGGTCTTCCACTCATTCGCGATGAGAACTACCGGGCTCCGTGTCTCGAACTCCTTCGGCAGTGTGACATCGTCGTCGGTCACGCGCGTCCGCCAAGCGACTCGCTTGACGGGCTTCGATTCGCAGAGCGGCTTGAGGAGGCGTACGCAGTCTGGGTTGGCGTACAGACGGTCGAGATCGTCGAGGATCACTGGCTGGTTTAGGTGCTCCCAGAGTTCTCGGTAGATCCCAAAGGGCTGGGCATGGCCTTCGACATACAGCGCATCACCGTTGCACTGCTCGAGGATGGCCCGACGCACCCGCTCGGTCTTCCCCGTTCCCGGGCGTCCGAGCAGCAGGAGCACGTACAGCGAGCCGTCGATGACCTTGCAGATGTACCGATCCAGTTCCGCGTAGGTGCCGACGGAGATCGCATCCCCCGGCGCGGTTGGTTGGCGACTTGGCTTGGTCACGTACTACGCCTCGGGCTGCCCGAGTTCGGTGATCTCCGAGAGCTTCTCGAACTCGGCGTAGATATCCGGGTACTTCCGCGACAGGAACTTCACGACGGCGGCATTGCCGAACAATCGCCGAATGTACCCGACTGCCAGGACGAGGTTGAGGACGTTCCGACCGTGCGACTCCTCGAGAGAGCGGAAGTCCTGCTCGATTGAGGCCATCTCGCGCTCGATCCGTGCAACATCCTCAGGGCGAAGTCCATCGGCGTCCTTGCCGCGCTCTGGTTCGACGAGTTGATCCGGAGGCGTTGCGGCCACCAGACACTTGGCATATGGCGTAGCGAAGTTGTTCGATGCCACCATCAACTCAGCCATCTCAATCTGCCGCATCGGCTCCACACGCCGGAGTTCGCGGATGGTGCCCTGGGTCGCGTGGCGGTCCTTCAATAACTCGACTGCTTCCGGGCAGATCCCGTCGAGTAGGTCTCGCTTCTTGCGGATCGCCGAGACATCGAGCTTGAGCGTTGCTGCGATCCGGTCTTCAGAGACACCGTTCTTGATCGCCTTGACGATCATGAAGTGTTCCTGAATCGGCGAGATCTGGTTGATTTTGTGGTTGTACGTGAACGAATCGTCCGTTGTCGCGATGAGGCAAAACACCTCAGTCGCGCCCTGCTCCTTGAGAATGTCATACCGCAGCAGCCCATCGAGGATGAGATACTTCTGGCCCCGACCGCGTGATCCCGCCTGCGGGAACACAACGATGGGCTCGATCATCCCAACCTGCCCCATCGAGGCCACGATCCTCTGGTAGCGAGAGGACGTCCGCGTCGACTTCGGCAGCGTCCTCAGCGGAAGCAACTGCGACAGGGCGATCGTCTTGCCCTCCGGTCTGAACGCCATTCGGACAGACTGCCCCATCAGCCACGCTCCCCGACTTCGGGTTGATCGACAAGCACCTGCGGCATCTCGTCCAGCGCCTCGTCTCGCAGGACTTGGACGAAGGAAGCGTCTTGAAGCAAACGCTTCAGGGCCGAACGCACGAAGAGGAGCCGAGTCTCGGTCACCTTGGCCTTGTTGATCTCCCGGCGCTGCTTTGAGACCTCTTCCTGGTATCGCTTCATCAGGCCATCGGCGGTCATCGTCGACGTCCGGCCGCCAGTGCTCCGAACGCCGCGAACGCGGCGTTGTTCAATCAGCTTTCTGGCCCGGAGTAGCTCCTTCCCACGTAGCGTGCTCTTCTCGTACGCCTCCCGGAGCGCCTCCTGGACCTCCTCGTGGTCAGAGCTGGCGATCGTGACGGCGATACTCAGCGGGATCTGGTTTTTCTCGACCGCCCGGATCAGCCGGTCTTCGCCTTTGTTCACCAGCCGGATGATTCCCTTGACGTACGACAGCTGAAGGTCGGTGATCTTCGCGATCTCAGCGTAGTTGTGGCCACGATCCTTCAGAGCGGCGATCTCACGCATGAGTTCGTTCGACCGGTACGAGCGGCGAGCGAGATTCTCCGCGAGGCTCATCAAGAGGAGTTCGTCCTTCGTTGCCTCGACGACGAACGCGGGCACCTCCGTCTCGCCGAGCAGCTTGTAGGCTTCAAGCCGCCCCTGGCCGCACACGAGGTCGTACCGCGGCGATCCGTTGTTGGTCGGCCGCTCGGCGACGGTGATCGGCTTCTTCAGTCCTAGGTTCGAAATGTTCCCGACAATCTGCTTGAACTTCTCGCGGCCGCGGGACCGCGGGTTCACGACGGTGATCCGATCGATCGGGATCATCACAATCTCGCGTTCGCCAGCGGTCATGCGACCCCCTCGACACTGACGCACGTGGCCATGTCACGGAAGAAGCCGAGCGTGTCGAAGCGGTAGGTGTCGATCCTGGCCCCGTTGTGCTCGGAGAGCGCGAGCTTCGACCACTCGATGTCCAGCCTCGGGATCAGGTAGTAATCCGACGGCATGTCGTTCGCCGGATCCATGCGAACCACGATGGTGATGTCGGCCGCCGATTCGCGGTCGAACCGGACCAGCCAGTGGGGCGAGCGGCTGTCCGTGTGACGACAGCGCGACAGGCACATCGCGGCCGTGTAGGTCTCATTGATCGTGAGCAGACGAGACTCGGGGTCATGATCGACGCTGGCACCCACCGCCTCGAGGTCCTGCATGACATCGCCAAGCAGGTGGGGGTGCTTGTCCCGGAGCCGCTTGTTGATCTCGATGTACTCGAAGTCCCGGTTCGGGGTATACCCGACCAAGCGGTACGCGTTGACGAGGCTTGAGAATCGATACCGGAACGAGGCGCTGGAGGGAACGCCGTCGGCGTCATCGATAAGAGCCCCCGAGAGGTAGCCGTGCGTGTCCAGAACGGCCCGGAGCCGCTCGAGCATCTCCTCGTCGGTGAAGCGGCGATTCCGTTCCTGAATGATGCCTCGGGCGGTGAAGAACCACTCCGGCTCGACGATGGAATCGAATACGGCGTCGGCGCGGACGAGCTGGTCGGGCGAATTGACAACCCGGTTCTTCTTGAGCTTGAAGGACACCCGATTCCAGACGTTGTTCCCGATGTACTTCTCGTTGGTCAGGATCTGGTGGACGCTGCCACGGGTCCAGGCCCGGCCAAGGTCCGTGGCGATGCCGCGGTCATTGAGAATCTGGGCGATCTCCCGCTCCGAGCGGTTCTCCTCGAGGAACATCCTGTAGATGGACCGAACCACGTCGATTTCTTCCGACGGGCCCGCGACGAGAACGACGCGGTCGGTCTGCAGGCTCTTGTGCTCGCCTCTCTTGAGCACGCCCTTTGATTCGCCGCTCTGATCGATGAGTTGGCGCCGCAGCCCGAAGCCCGCCGGTCCGCCTTGGCGATACCCCATCTCGATGAGTCGGCACTGGCCTTTGAAGACCTTGGCCGACAACTCTCGGCTGTACTCGCCCGCCATGGCCCGCTTGACGCCTTTGATGATCGTCGAGACCGGGCTACCGTCATTCTCAAACTGCTCGGCGCAGTAGACGAGCTTGATGCCCGCCCGCTTCAACCGATACTCGTAATAGGCGCTCTCGTCGGTGTCCTGGAACCGACCCCAGCGGCTGACGTCGTAGACGAGGATGGCTTCGAAGTCGGTCTCCCCGGCCTCGACGTCAGCGAAGAGCCGCTTCAGGCCCTCGCGTCCGTCGAGGCGTAGGCCACTCTTACCGTCATCGGCGTAGGTCTTGACGATCTCGTAGCCGCGGGCTGCGGCATATTCGCGGATCACGTCGGCCTGGTTCTCGGTCGAGTATTGCTGGTGCTCCGTCGACATCCGGACGTACTGCGCGGCCCGGATGTGAGGCGTAGAAGGGATGGCATCGTCGCTGTGCATGGGTCACGTCGGGTGGTGGTCTGGGCGGCTGCTCCTCTGAGCGGTACCGCACGGGGATAGGGCCGGATCGGTGTCAGGTCACACCACGCGGTGAGACTTCCAACACACTCTGCGCTGCCGCTGTGCAGTTCCCGTGGGGTGCGCGTGCGAAAGCTGTCCGATTTCGTCCGGGCGTTGTTCCCGAGGCGGAAATCAGTCCAGCATCAGCACGTAGTAGCCACGGTGGGTGCCGTCGATTCTGCGTGCCAGCTCCGGCATGTCGGCTTCGACGAGACGCCGCCGGAGGTCGCGGACGGCGCTACGCACCGTCGATGTCGAGCGCCGACATCCCCACACGTCGTCCAAGAGGTCGGAGTGTGAGATGTAGTGGTTCGGCCGCCGCGCAAGTCGCTGAATCAGCCGGAAACCGATGGATGCGCCGAGAACGCACTCGTGCCCGTTCCACCGGACCGACAACGTGCGGGGATCGACGATCAGAGCATGGCTAAGGCTGGATTCATCGACCGACGCGTTTGGCGTATCGATCGCTGCAGATTCGATCTTGTCGGCCAGATCACGCAGTGACCGCGCGATGCTCAGGAGGTCTGTGGCTAGGGATGAGGGGGTGTGGCGTTCCATCGGATGCCTCCGTGTTGGGGCGGCACCCGTGGCGTGCGACGGCACGCCGGCTCAGACTCGGCAGGAACCGCCGATCGTGACATCCTCAGGATGAAAAGCTGATGTCGGCGTCAACGGGGCATCCACACGCAATCTCCAGATCGTGAGACTTTGAGACTCGGGCCAGATTTGCCCGCCTGAGAACGCAGGAAGGGTGATTCCAGAGTCTCACTGACTGGTCTCAGCCATGAGACCTGAGACCGACCAAGCTCATCGCGGACCGTTCTCAGCGCGTTGTCACCGCACCACCCCGATCCCCACCCATTACCGGTGCAGGCGTCCCCATGGGAGCACGGCCCTGGCCAATCGCTGCCGGGGCTTGTCAACCCCCGTACACTAAGACTGACTAGACCTTCCGATCCGCCAATTCGACCAGGCCAGCGACGTGGGCGGCCTCTGTCGAGGACGGATCTAGTGGTATAACCAGACATTTGTTGGGATGCACTTTCCGTGTCTCTCTCGTATCCTGCACCACGCCCCGACCGAGGGATCTGTCGTCACGGAGCCGCAGCCTTGCCGATAACTCTCGAACCGGTTTCACACCCGTCTCTCTGCCATGGCCATCGCTGGGCCATTGCAGAGCGGACCGAACTTGCGGCGCTTGTCGTTCGCGTGGTCTTGGGCGAGCACGCCCACGCCGAGGCCGTATTGACCGGCGGGACGACCGCAGGTCGAAAGGTTGCGGCCGCAGACTGTGCGCGTATCCGGCGGCAACTTGGACCTCCGGCTACGGACGTAGCACGTTATCACAGAGATGGCTGGATCATGCAGATCATCGCCTGGGTCGCCGCGCATCAGCTAGACCCGCCAATGGCCGTGATCCGAGCGCCTCAGAGTCGCATGGCTGACAAGGGTTTCGACGGGCTGATGATTTCGCTTGACGACAAGCGACAGCTGCGGGGCATCATCGTCTGTGAGGAGAAGGCTACCGAGAATCCCAGAGACACCGTTCGCGAAGAAGTCTGGCCGGAGGTCCGCAAGCTCGAGGCCGGAGAGCGAGATGGGGAACTCTTCTCCGAAGTCACCACGCTGCTATACAAGCTCAAAGCCACGGATCCCGCGTTCGACATCGACGGCGCGCTGGCCGCAATCGACTGGAGCCGGCACAGGGTCTATCGCGTTTCCGTGACCATCGAGACCTCCCGCGACAATGTCAAAGGTCATGCAGCTCTATTCAAAGGCTACGACAACGTGGCACCGGGGTGCATCGACAGACGGCACGGCGAGACGGTTTGTTTGGCGCCGCTCCGCGAATGGATGGACGGCTTCTGCGGGCTCGTCCTAGATCAATTGTCGACACTAGAGAGTGCCGCCCATGTATGACCCGGCCACCGCACAGCTCGTGCGCAACGCACAGCGGGTGCTCAACATCGATCCCGATGCGCTCCCCGAGACCCTCACGAGAATATTCGCCTCGCTGGTCAGCGCCCGGCTTGAAATCACTGAAAGCACAGATGCGTTCAGGACGCATGAGCCACTTCTCGTTCAGGCGGCCAACATCTACGGCATTCAGGCATCGCTCTCGGACCGCCCGGAGCGAGTCAAACCGGCGGCATTCGTATCGGCAACGGCCCTCAACCTAATCGGCCGTGCAGCTAAAGTCGGTCTTTCGACAAGCACTTTCGGGCGTGGTCTGACCCGCTCCGGAATCCCATCGTGCGTGTCAGCCTCGCTGCTCTTTCTCATTGCAGGGTATCACGCCGATGCATATGAAGCCATTCGGGGCGTGGATTCGGAGCCCGGAACTGCGACAGAGAAGGCTCTTATGGACGCTATTGCCCGGCTCGTCCGCGGCGAACAACAATCAACGCTTAATGAAGACCGGGGCCTAGAACTTGATGGCGATGACGAAGATGCACCACACGAACGCGCACTGCAGGCGTTGTGGCGGCAGGTCTTCCATGGCGTTCGCCTGCTCTCGCAGCGAATACTCTCGATGCCAAGCGAAGATCGCCCAAGCCTACAGGATGCTCAGGCAATCTTCCTCGCCGTTCAAAACGCGGCCATGAACGAGATGGCGATTCCGGAGTTCGAGGGCAGGACGGTACTGACGACCTTTGCTGGTCCTCACCACCTTGCGACGCTACTTCTGCGAGCCTCCGCCGAACTGGGCGATGCCGCGCTGATCGATGTCCCACCGCCTCCAGGAACGAACCCGGACGCGTGGATAGCCATCCTCTCCGGGCTCGCCAGCCGGCGGCCCTACCTCTGGCAGAACCACCGTGATGCGATATCAAAGGGTCTGCTCCGCCCTGGGTCTTCCGCGGTCCTCGGGTTCCCGACCGGAGCCGGCAAATCGACGCTTTCTGAGCTTCGCATTGCCGCGGCGCTGGCGACGGGTGGCAAGGTCGTGTTCCTCGCACCAACGCTTGCTTTGGTCGGACAGACGGTCCGCACGTTCCGCCTCGCATTCCCTGAACACCGCGTCGCCGACTCCATGGTCGGCGAGGGGTACTTTGCGGACATAGACGAGCGAGAACTGCCGGACATCGCTGTCATGACACCTGAGCGTTGCCTCTTTCTTCTCGGGTTGTACCCGGACATCTTCTCAAATGTGCATCTCCTTGTCTTCGATGAGTGTCATCTCCTGCATCCAGACCGCAACGAGCGGCGGGCGATCGACGCGATGCTCTGCGTGCTTAGCATCTTCGAGAACGCACCAAATGCCGACCATCTGTATCTCTCGGCGATGATGGAGAACGTCGAGGAGCTTGCCAAGTGGCTATGCGACGCGACCGGACGTTCCGCCCTAGGGCTTCGTTTAGACTGGAAGCCCACGAGACAGGCGCGTGGATGCGTGGTGTACCCCAACAAACAGGTCCAACAGCTCCAGAAGAAGGCTCTCAAACAACGTCGGGCGAAGGGAAAGAAGCGTACGAAAAACCCGCCCGCTGCATTGAAGAAGACCCTTCAGGCATCGTCGCACGCGGTGTTTTGCCTTCGTCAGACCTGGGACACGGAAGATCAAGAGGACTTCACCGTCGTCCCCCTCCTCAACGAGACAGTGCTTCTCGCAATCAATAACTCCTGGAAGATCACCGCGAACAAGAATGTTGTTGCTACCGCGCTGGCCGAGCGTCTTGCGGAGATCGGCATGAAGACCATCGTGTTCGCCCAGAATCGTCAGCACGTGGAATCGATCGCACGCTCTATCGAACAGCAGGTTGAACTGGGCGAGCCGAACCTCAATGGTGATGAAGCCCGGCTGTTGGAGCAGGCGAAACTCGAGATGGGCAACTCTCAGCATGTTATCGGGGTGACGACGGGATCCGGCATGTGCCACCATTCACTCATGCTCTCCTATGAGCGTGAGCTCAGCGAGAGCCTCTTCGCACGCGAGAATGGGGCGAATGTGATCGTCGCAACCCCAACGCTCGCTCAGGGAATGAACCTGCCTGCCGAAGCCGTCATCATCGCCGGAGACGGTCGTTTCGTCGCTGACGCGGAAGCAAGCGAACAGGTGGCTGCGCATGAACTGCTCAACGCCGCCGGACGCGCGGGCAGGGCTGGGTACGCGGCGATGGGGATCGTCATCCTGATTCCTGGGGAGATTATGACCATCCCGGACGCCAACTCCGCGCCGGATCGCAACTTGCTGCGAGAGGGCGCCTTTGCTCGGCCCGACCAATGCCTTCACATCGACGATCCCGTCGAGCATCTGCTGGACCGGCTGCAGGCGACCCAGGACCCCGTCCAGAGGACGGTTCTGTACTTTCTAAACCGGCTGCCGTCAAACGAACTGGAACATGGCGAAGATCGCTTCAATCGCCTGTTGAAACGATCGCTTGGTGCATTCCGGGCAAGGCAGGCCGAGTACACGGCGGAGTTCGACAGAAAGACGGCCGAGGCGTGGAAGTTGCGTGCAGGATTGCTGATTAATGTGCAGGACAAAGCGTGGTACGACCAACTCGCCTCGTCGACGGGCATCCCGGCAACACTCCTTCAGAACATCGACGAATCGATCGATGATCCGCCACCCGCCGTATCAACTTTGGAATGGATCGAGACATGCATCGACTGGCTCTGCAGAAACGATGACCGTCTTGCCTACTTTCTTTCTGTCTCAGAGTTGCAAAGCATATTTAAGAACTTGATTCCCGCCTCGAAATGCAGCGACGCAAAGCGGATCTGCAGCCCTCTAAGAGAATCGATCAAGCTTTGGGTCGGTGGTCACCCTCTTTGCGAGATCGAGCGTGCGCTTGGAACGCCAGAAGCCAAACTCAGGACTTGCACCCGTGCCCGCCGGCTTGTTCGACGTTTGGTGATCGACTTGTCGTATGTGATGGGCCTGTTCCCGCAAGTTGTGCGTTTGCGTGCCGGCGGAGAACCTTCCGCTTCATCTATCCCTCTGACGCTGGCTACTTCTGCGGCCTGCTTGCGTGAGGGATTTGATCGACCGGAGCAACTGGCACTTCGACACGGGTTCGGACGGCTGCTGACGCGCGTCGAAGTCCACGCTCTGTACAACCAACTCCAACCTCACTTGGATGAGGGGCCGGCAAATGAGGACTTCCTAGAGCTTCGCCGTCGAGTGCAAATGGCGGCGGACATGGTCTCATGAGTGACGACGGTCCAGGACCCGCCGCAGCCGGTCCTTAGGGGACACCGCGAGCCAGGAAAGGACGCATCCACGCGGAGTCCAAGGCTGAGCAACTCCCCGCGTTCAAACTCTCGGGGCTCGGCTCTCCTCCTCCAGAACGACCGGCTCCGCAGGTGAAGCCGGGCAGGCCCCGGACACGGGCGGCCTGGCAACCGATGCGGCTATTTGAAAGTCGAACTTTGAACTAGCCGCCAGTGGCGCGGCTTTCATGCCCGATCAGAGTCTCTGAAGCGGGTCAGAGACCCCGTAGGCACGGATGATATTTGGTGTTGCCGAGTCCGGCGAAGGCGCGGGCGATTCTGAGTGTCAACTGTTTACGGGACGATTGACGATTACGTTGTATCCACCACTATTGCCGGGCCGGTTGCGAAAGCAGAGCGCCGCGATGCCCGTGGGGCGGAACGTCACCGCCACCGTGGCGGCGTCGGCGTCGTATTCGACGCTGGTGAAGATCAAGGGCTTGCTCGCGTGGTGAGACGCGGAGAGACTTTCGGCCGAAATCACCCCCAGATGGCCCGAGCGGGCCGAACCCGGTTATGGCCATGCGACCCGGGAGAGACCCGGCCCGCGGGGGGTCGGTCTGGCGAACCCTTCGGAGCATGGGCCAAAAAGCGAAAACGCCGCCGAGGTCTCTCGGCGGCGTTCCCTGAAAACCGAGGGGCCGGCTGCCGCAGCAAACTGCAGGAGGTTGCATGACGACCGTCGTACGCCCGATTCACTTTGTTCGACGTGGCCGGCGCACCAAGGCCGTTTCTGCGCCCGACGCTGCCCCGACGGCCCTGCCCAATCGCGTGCCCCGCGTAGCACGCCTGATGGCGCTGGCGATTCAATTCGACGGAATGCTCCGCAAGGGCGTCGTGGCGGACCAGTCCGAACTCGCCGAGATCTGCAACGTCACGCAGCCGCGGATGACCCAGATCATGAACCTGCTGCGCCTGGCCCCGGACATTCAAGAGGCCATCCTCTTTTTGACCCCAGCACGCGGGCGTGAGCGGCGACAACCGACGCGAGAAAGTCTGGTCGCGGCTTGGCGAGCACTTGATGGTCTTGTTCGGTCGCGGAGACCTCGGCCAGGCTGGCGACGACGCGATCGCAGCAGACGGCGGCATCATTCGAAAGCTGGTGACCACCACCCACGTGTCTGTCCGATCACACGCCGTTCAGTTTGTCGGGTCCAGCCTGTCGGGGTCCGATCAGGCGCTTCCGGGAGAAGTGACCGGCCGGTTTCAGACACTCTGGGAACGCTACTGGGACGGGGTTGGGCGGTCCGACGCCGCAGCCACACCGCAAAGCGCTGTCTTCGGATATTGGTTCAGTTCGGGGGCGGTCGCGGCCCAGAAGAGTGCTGCGGGAGGGTTGGGCGGGAGGTGGAGCTTGTAGGTGTTCGCGCCGTCCAGGAACTTGCCGTCGGCGTCGCGCGCAGTGAAGGGATACTTTGAGCCCGCGCCGGTCGTTCGCATGACCATCGCGGGCGCGGAGGAATAGGCATACTGGAAGAACGCGCTCCGGGCGTCAAGGTCGAGGTAGCTGGCCTGCATCCACTCGGCTGTGCCCGCGGCCCAGGCACGCTCGTACTGGCGATCTTCGTAGTACTTGTTGCGGCCGTCCTCGCGTCCGAGCTGGCGCGTCGCGAGGATCATCTTCGGCGCGGTCTCGACGGCGCGTTGGAGCTGCTTGTGCTGCCAGTCGGCGGGCTTGAAGGGCTCGCCCTTGACGATGCCGATCGAGGCCAGAACGCCGCGCAGCTCCGGGTCGATCGCCTCGACGGGTTCGTAGTCAACGAACTCCTTGAGCTTCGTCCAGTAGGCGAAGTCGGTCGGGTACATCATGTTGACGCGCACGCCGCTCGCGTTGGGGAATTCCATCGGGGGGATGTTCTTCTCTTCCGCCCAGAGCGGATAGATGCGGGTGGTCTCGGCGAGGGCGACCGCGGGCTTTGGATCGGGCTTGCCGGCGCCGTCCTTCATCACGGTGCGGAAGAAGAGGAACACGTTGTAGGTCCTCGACTCGAAGGTGTAGTAGCTCGAGGGGACGTGCCCCTGGTATCCGGGCGGGAGCAGGAGGTAGAGCCCGCCGCGCGCCCGGTCTGGCCCGACCGCGCCCACGTCGGTGATCGTGCGCTGGAAGAAGTCCGTGAACATGCCAATCACGTTCGGCGGCGCCTTGATGACGAGGGGGCCCGTTTCCCTGAGGTCGAGGTAGTTCATCGAGTAGATGACGTCCGCGTTGGGCGTGGGCACCCACGTGCGGCTGTCCATCCGATCCTTCCAGATCGGCAGGACGTTGTAGCCAGCGCCGAAGGCCTGCTCGGATCCATCACGCATGCCGATGACGTTCATCGCCGGGAGCATGGTCATGTACGCGTAGACCGCGCGCTGGAAGTACAGCTCGCTCCGCAGCGATTCTGCCTCGTCCTGCGCCAGCCAGTTGCCGCCGTTGACCTGCTTGATCAGTGGCGGCACGTTCTGGGCGGCGGCGCCGCTCGGGCTCGCGAGGGCGGCGGCGAACGCGAGCGGGACTGCGAGCTTATGTGCGAGTGTCATGGCTTCTCCGGATGTCGCGCAGCGAGTGAGACGGGTATCGCTCGCGCGAGCGGACGCTCCAGTCGCGCAAGGACCACCGAAGATACCGGCTCATGTGTCGCCACGTGATCGCGCCACCTGTCGACGCGCACGATTCCGGATGTGAAGATGCGTTGTGCGGTGGTTCGCTTTGCGCCAGCGCGTGTCGGAAGCTGCTTCCAACGTACCTCCATGTGTCACAGGGCAATGCGTGCGTCGACCCGCTGGCATCCGCAGAACAGCAAAGAAAACGGGCGGCCCCTCGCGGAGCCGCCCGTCGGATGGTGATGTGGATGGTGTCGCGAGCGCTTAGAGCCTGAAGCGTCCGACCAGCGCCTGGAGGCTCTCGGCCTGCTCGGACAGCGAGGTCGCCGCGCGGGCCGCCTGGCTCGCGCCCTCATTGCTCTCGCGGGTCACGGCGCTGATCGCCTCGACGCTGCGCGCGATCTCCTCGCTCGCGGCGGACTGCTGCTCGGCGGCCGCGGCGATGGACTGCACCATGCCGAAGACGTTGCCCGAGGAGCCGACGATGCGCCCGAGCGCGTCGCCCGCGCTGGACGCGAGGTCCACACCCTTCTTCACACGCTCCGAGCCAGCCTCGATGCGCTTGACGGCCTTCGAGGTCTCGTCCTGGATCTCGCGGATGCTGGTCGCGACCTCCTCGGTCGCGGTCTGCGTGCGCTCGGCGAGCTTGCGCACTTCATCGGCAACGACCGCGAACCCGCGACCGTGCTCGCCCGCGCGGGCCGCCTCGATCGCGGCGTTGAGCGCGAGGAGGTTGGTCTGGTCCGCGATGTCGTTGATGACCTCGATGATCTCGCCGATCTTCTCGCCCTTGCGCCCGAGCTCGGCGACCGAGGCGGCGCTCTCGGCGACGTCGGTCGCGATCTGGCGGATCTCCTCGACCGTCTCGCGGACGACGCCGCCGCCCTGCTCGGCCTCGCCCTGCGATTCCTGCGACGCCTTCGAGCAATCCGTGCTCTTGCGGGCGACCTCGGTGACGCTCTGGGCCATCTCCTCGACCGCGGCGGAGACCTGCGCCGTCTGCTCTTCCTGACGGGTCAGGCCCGCGGCCATCTCCTCGGCGCTGGCGGCGATCTCGGTGGCCGCCGCGGCGACCTCCTTGGTCGAGCCCGACACCTGCGAGATGATCCCGTGCAGGTTGGTCATGAAGGTATCGAACCAGTGCCCGAGGGTGCCGATCTCGTCGCTGCGCGAGAGGTTCAGACGCTTGGTCAGGTCGCCGTCGCCGGTCGCGACGTCCTTGACCATCGCGACGAGGTTGTTCAGCGGGCGCACGAGCAGCTTGCGGAGCAGGAAGACGAACCCGCCCAGGGCGAGCACGACGACGGGCACCGTGATCATCATGCCGTTCTTGAAGAAGCCGGCGATCTGGGCGTCCATCTCGTCGAGGGGCATGGCGAGCTCGTAGGCGCCGTGCATGTAGCCGGTGGGCCAGCTCTCCATCTTGAAGCCGAGCACGTCGAGCCCGTCGAACTTCCCGTCCTCGTCGCGCTGGTCGTACCGGGCGGGATCGCCGTGGCACATCATGCAGCTCTCGTCGAGGCGGATGGCGCGCATGTAATGCAGCTTGTTGGTCTCGGGGTTGACGCGGCTGATGGTGTCGCCGGCGCCGGTCTTGACCTGCTGCGTGAGGTCGGTGAGCAGCTTGTGCTCGAAGGAGCCCGAGGCGGGCTCGTTGGCCTTGTTGCGGGCCTCGAAGGCGTAGACACCAAACTCAAGGTTCTCACGCTCAGCGGCCGCCTTGGCGGTGTTCCAACCGACGATCACGGGGATCGCGTGGAAGAAGCGGGTGTCCTTGTAGTCGCCGCCCTTCTCGACGTGCTCGAGGGCCTCATCGACAAGCGCGTCCAGATCGACCTGCCCATTGGCGATCATCGAGGAGGCGTAGTTCTTGGACTCGTCCGCGACCGCGGTGAAGCCCTGCGCGACCTCAACGAGGCCCGCCTGGGTGTCGCGCGAGTAGCCCCGCATGAACACCATGTAGTTGATCGCGACGACGCCGACCAGGATCGCCACGCTCGTGGCGATGATCTTGACGGACAGTCCCATCCCCTTGCGCTTCGATTCGGCCATGCGACACCATCCCCTCTGAGCGTTCCGGCTTCGGCGCGGCGTCCACGGCGCATCGGCCGACCGGGTCGGGACGGTGATCGGCCCCCCCGACGATCGGAACAACCCCGTCAAGCAAAGAAGGACCCCTGAGGGGTGAATTCGTGCAGGATCTGCCGACTGCGTCGAGTGCCCGTTCGATCGGGGGCGATAGCCGACGTCGGGCATCGGCAGAGGCCGGTGCGGGCCGATGCAGTGGGTCCGGCCCGTACCATGCAACCCCACGGCTCGTATGTGCGGACTGTGTGCACGCTTCGACAGGCGTCTCATTCTGTCTGTGCCGTTCGGCACGTTTGTTTGGTTTATTGCCGGGTTAAGGGGAGGGGTCATGCAGAAGGCGAAGGTTGGCGTCGCGGCTCTGGTGGTCGCGGCGGTTCCGTTCACGGTTGCGCCGCTGGCGCTGGGCCAGGCCGGTGCGATCACCGCGGGCTCTTCTGTCGGTTCGGTACGGGGCATTGCGAACCTGCCTCCCGGCGTGATGCCCGCGAGCATGGACCTTGCCGGCCTTGAGGGCATGCCGGTCGGTGCTCGGGCGGGCGTCGTGCTCCTCGTTGGCGATGAGGTGCTGACCCTCGACGTGGAGCGTTTCGAGATCCTCGAGGACCCCACCGCGGTGGTCATCACCAGCCCGCTGGGCGAGACGCGCGGCGAGAACCTCGGCGTGCTCCTGCTCCGCGGCGAGATCGTCGGCGAGGCGGGCTCGCGCGTCGTCGTCGGGCAAAGCGCGGCGGGCCTGCATGGGCTCATCCGTCGTGCCGACGGGCGGTTCCTGAGCGTCTCGACGGGCCCGCTCGATGGTCCGGGCGTGCTGCTGGCGACCGACCTCCGCGAGGCGGACATGCCCCCGCCCCCGGTGGAGTTCTGCGCGACGCCGTTCGACGCGGACCTTGTCGTTCCTGAGGGCCCGGCCCAGTGGACCAACCGCGACGATCCGCAGTGCCGCGTGGCGCGGATCGCCGTGGACTCGGACTGGGAGTTCACCTCGAACCTGTTCGGCGGGAACGCGATCGCGAGCGCGGGCTACGCGATCACGCTGACCGCGGCGATCAGCGAGATCTATCGCGACGAGGTCAACCTCCGCCTGCTGGTGCCCTATGTCCGCACCTGGTCGGGCGACGTCGATCCCTACAGCGTTTCGGGCGGTGATCTGCTCGCGCAGGTCGCCGACCACTGGCGGACGCAGCAGGGCAGCGTCCCGCGCACCCTCACGCACCTCCTGAGCGGACGCAGCGACCTGTCGTACGGCGGCGTCGCATACCTGAGCGCCATGTGCAGCGCCAATTTCGGATACGGCGTGTCGGGCCACCTTGGCGGCACGTTCCCCTATCCGATCCTCGACAACAACAACGGCAACTGGGACATCGTCGTGATGGCCCACGAGCTCGGGCACAACTTCGGCGCCCCGCACACGCACGACTACAGCCCGCAGATCGACGGTTGCGGCACGGGCGACTGCACCCTCTCGGCGCAGGGCACGATCATGAGCTACTGCCACACGTGCGCGGGCGGGCTCTCGAACATCGAGCTGACCTTCGGCCCTCGCGTGCGCGACACGATCACCTCCTATATCAGCGGGAGCTTTGTGTGCCAGTTGCCCGGGACGAGCGTGCAGGCCGTGCCCGACGTTGCGGGCGTCGTGTCCGGCGAGTCGGTCGTGATTGACGTGCTGCTCAACGACATCGCCGCGGCATGCGATCCGGACCTCGTCGAGATCGCCAGCTTTGCGGACGGCATTCAGGGCGGCGAGGTCGAGCTCGTGCCCGCCGATGGGAACTTCCCGCGGGCGCGCCTGCGGTACACGCCGGCGCCGGACGCGTCGACCGGTGATGATGCGTTCAACTACTGGATCGTCGGTTCGGCGACCCCCGCGATCGTGACGGTGCACATCGACCAGCTCCGCGAGCCCGACCTGATCCCCGCGAGCGAGCCGGGCGTCGAGGTCGCGTACTACCAGCTCACGAACCCGAGCGCACTCCCGAACTTCGATGCCCTGACGCCCTACGCCCAGGCCCAGCGCAGCACCATCAACATCCCCTCGACCAACGGCGTCTTCGCGACCAGCGGGCGCTCCGACCAGGTCGGTGCGGTGTTCACCGGCGTGCTCAACGTTCCCACCAGCGGCAGCTACAACCTCTTCACCGAGTCCGATGACGGCTCGGCGCTCTACATCGGCGACGAGCTCGTGGTGAACAACGACGGGCTGCACGGCATGACCGAACGCTCCGGGCAGATCGGGCTCCAGGCGGGCACGCACCGCATCCGTGTCGAGTTCTTCGAGAACGGCGGCGGCGCGGGCCTGATCGTCCGCTGGCAGGGCCCGGGCATCAGCAAGGTCGTCATCCCCACCCTGGCGTGGGCGCACGAGGTCGAGCCCTGTCTCGCCGACTGGGATCTCTCCGGCGGCGCGCCCGACTCGAGCGACTTCCTCGCGTTCCTCAATTCCTACTCGGCACATGAGCCCCGCGCCGACCTCGCGCCCGCCGGCGGCAACGGCGTGTTCGATTCGTCGGACTTCCTCGCCTACCTGAACGCCTTCTCGCAGGGCTGCTGATCCCGGCAATCTTGCCGGCGAACAACGCTCACGAGGGCGTCCAACCTGACCATCCCACGGGGCGCGGGCGAAGGCTCGCGCCCCGTGTGTTTTTGCGGGGCAACAAAGGGGTGGAGGGGCCACATGTGCCGGGCGGCTCGCGTCCGGACGTGCGACCCGCTAGCCTGATGGCATGCGCGTGCCACGCCGCCCGCGCGGGAGGGATGCGATGCGAAACGACGCCCGTGGATGGATGTGCGCTGCGATCGTGATCGGTGGGCTGGCGTCGGGAGCGTCCGCGCAGCAGCCGCGTGACGGCTGGACCGATCTCCTTGCGGGCGGAACGACCGAGCAGTGGACCACGCTGGGCGATCCTGCCGCATGGGCTGTCGAGGGCGGGGAGCTCAAGGTCGTCAAGCCCGGGCAGGGCTGGTGGCTCCGCACGAAGAAGATGTACCGCGACTTCGAGCTTGAGCTCGACTTCAGCGTGCCCGAGGACGGCAACTCCGGCGTGGGGCTCCGCGGCTCGTCGTACGGCGATCCCGCGTTCACCGGGCTCGAGGTGCAGATCTTCGAGAACTTCGGCGATCCCGTCGACGTCAACGTCTGCGGCGCGGTGTACAACGCCATCGCGCCGAGCACGCAGGCCTGCAAGCCCGCGGGCGAGTGGAACAAGTATCGCATCCGCCTCGTCGGCGACACGCTCGACGTCTGGCTCAACGGAACGCACGTGCAGGACGCGCAGAAGCTCGACGAGCGCGGCTACTTCCGCCAGCCCGAGCAGAAGACCCCGCTGCGCGATCGCCTCACGACCGGATACATCTCGCTGCAGGACCATGGCGACGCCGTTCGCTTTCGCAACATCCGCGTGAAGGACCTCTCGTCCGATCCCGATCCGGGCGACTTCACGCCCGCGTGCAACGGGCGCGACCTCACGGGCTGGACCGCCCGCGGCGGCGGCGAGTGGAGCGTCGAGGACGGCACGATCGTCGGACGCAACGGGCCCGGGCACCTCTTCTGCGACGCCGAGCATGGCGACATCGAGTTCCGCGCGTTCGTCAAGGTGAACGCACGCGGCAACAGCGGGATGTACTTCCGCACCGTGCCCCGTCCCGAGGATCCGAACACCTGGCCGCTGGGCTACGAGGCCCAGGTCGACAACCACGACCCGAAGAACTTCACCGGCAGCATCTACGACAAGGCCTGGCCGCAGGCGAAGTCCCCGATCACACGCGACGACGCATGGTTCGACTATCGCGTGCGCGCGGTGGGGAGCCACGTCGAGACGTGGATCAACGGCGTGCCGATGGTGAACGCCACGCTCGATGAGTTCTCGCGCGGGCACATGGCGCTCCAGACGCACCACAACGGCAACGTGATCATGTACAAGGACATCCAGGTGCGGACGCCGAGCGGGAAGAAGTAATCGCGCTACGATCATGTGCCGCGGCTGCCTCGCGGTCAGAACGCGACCCACGCGCCGCCCGCGTCGCGGCTCTGCAGGCAGCGCTCGATGAAGCGCACGCCGCGGAGGCCGTCGTCGATCGTCGGGTAGAGCATGCGATCGGGCGGGAGCTCGGACAGGTCGGTCGCGGTGTGCAGCGGGGCGTGTCGCGACGTGGAGCGCTGCGAAGCGTCAACGTCCCTTCGTGCCATGATCTCACGCAGCGCCGCGGCGTAGATGTTCGCGAACGCCTCGTGGAATCCCTCGGGGTGCCCGCCGGGCAGGCGCGTGCCGATGGGCGCGATCGCGCCGAGCCCGGCCCCCGCGCGTGTGATGATCTGCCTGGGCCCGTCGAGCGGCATGACGACGAGCTCGTTGCATCGCTCGTGGTCCCACTCCAGCCCGCCTCGCTCGCCGTACACGCGGATGCGGATCGCGCACTCCTCGCCCGCGCAGACCTGCGAGCACGACAGCACGCCGCGGGCCCCGCCCGTGAACTTGATGAGCACGCTCGCGTCGTCGTCGAGCTTGCGGTGGGGGACGTGCGTGACGACGTCGGCCGCGAGCGATTCGATCCCGAGCCCGGTGATGAGCGCCGCGATGTGCTCGCAGTGCGTGCCGATGTCGCCCAATGTGCCCGCGGGCCCGGAGCGAGCGGGGTCGGTGCGCCAGTCGGCCTGCTTCTGCGGCTCGGCGCCCGGCGCGGGCTGCTCGATCGGGTTCGCGAGCCAGCCTTGCAGGAACTCGACGTACACGCGCCGCAGCGTGCCCAGCGCGCCCGCGCGGACGAGCCTCGCCGCGTGCTGCACCATGGGATAGCCCGCGAAGGTGTACGTGACCGCGAACACGCGCTGCTTCTCACGCACGAGGCGCGAAAGCTCCGCCGCCTGCTCGCTCGTGTGCGTCACGGGCTTGTCGAGCACGACGTGGAAGCCCTTCTCCAGCGCGGCCCTTGCGATCTCGAAGTGCGTGTGGTTGGGCGTGACGATCGCGACGCACTCGACCCGCTCGTGCGCGGGACGGGCCGATTCGCGTTCGAGCAGTTCGCTCCACGAGGCGTACGAGCGATCGGGCGCGAGGCCCCACGCGCGGGCGGAGGCGAGCGAGCGATCGGGCGTTGAGGACAGCGCCCCCGCGACGACGGATCCGAGCCCGTCCAGCTCCGCCGCGCGTCGATGCACGGCCCCGATGAACGCGCCCGATCCGCCGCCGATCATGGCGATCCGTACGGGGGTAGGGCGTGTGGATGCGCTGGCGTCATTCGCGTGGGTCCCCATCAGGTGGCGTCCTTGTCGAAGGCGGCGTCGAACGCGCGGTCCGAGGGCGGGAAGTCCAGCGCACGCACGAACTCCGCCGCCTCGCGCGCGCCGTGGAAGCGGTCCATGCCCATGTCCTCCCACTCGACCGAGAGAGGCCCGCGATATCCGACGCGGTTGAGCTCGCGCACGATCTCCTCGAAGTCCACCTCGCCGCGCCCGGGCGAGCGGAAGTCCCACGCGCGCCGCGCATCACCAAAGGCAAGATGCGAGCCGAGGATCGACGCGGTGCCGTCGGGCGTGCGCTGCGCGTCCTTGACGTGCACGTGGAAGATGCGATCGGGGAACGCGCGGATGAAGCGGTGCGGCTCGACGCCCTGCCAGACCAGGTGCGACGGGTCGAAGTTGAACCCGAACGACGGATGGTGGTTCAGCGCCTCGAGCGCACGCGCGCTGGTCGGCCCGTCATAGGCGATCTCGGTCGGATGGACCTCGAGCGCGAACCGCACGCCATGCTCCTGGAACGCGTCGAGGATGGGCCTCCACTGCGCCGCGAAGCGTTCGTACCCCGCGTCGATGTCCGCGTCGCTGGTGGGCGGGAAGAAGTACATCAGGTGCCAGACCGGCGAGCCCGTGAAGCCATTGACCACGCCCACGCCGAACTTCGCCGCGGCCCGCGCCGTCGCGATCATCTCGTCCGCGGCCCGCTTCTGCACGCCCTCGGGCAAGCCGTCACCCCAGACGCGGTCGGGCACGATCGCCCGGTGGCGCCGGTCGATCGGGTCCGACACGCACTGTCCGACGAGGTGGTTCGAGATCGCGTGGCACGCGAGCCCGTGGCGTTCGAGGATCGCGCGCTGCGCGTCGCAATACGCCGGCTCGGCGAGGGCGCGGCGCACGTCGAAGTGGTCGCCCCAGCACGCGAGCTCGAGCCCGTCGTAGCCCATGTCCGCCGCCCGGGGCGCGAGCTCGGCGAGCGGAAGGTCGGCCCACTGGCCCGTGAACAGCGTCACGGGGCGCGGCTCGATCGGTCGGGACGGGCTCATGCGCACCTCCTTCGGGCCCGCGACGCGGGCGGGCGATGGTAACGGCGTGCCCGCCGTGGCAGGACCCCCAAGGGCGGGATCGTGTAGCCTGTCCGATCTCCCGCGTCGGGGGCGGGCTCGTGGAGGCATGGCATGGCGCACGCATCGGGCGGGACGGGTTTTCCGGAGTACGGCAACACGCCGGGACGGGGCGGCGTGATGGCCCGCCTCTCGATCATGATGTTCCTGCAGTTCTTCCTGTGGGGCGCGTGGTACGTGACCATGGGGCCGTATCTGGCCGCGAACGGCATGAGCTCGGCGATCAGCTGGGCGTACACGGTCGGGCCCATCGCGGCGATCGCGTCCCCGTTCTTCCTGGGCATGGTCGCGGACCGCTTCTTCGCGACCGAGCGCGTGCTCGGCGTGATGCACCTGCTCGGCGGGGTGTTCCTGTGCCTGGCGCCAACCGCAGCCGCGCAGTCGTCCACGCTGTTCGTGGTGATGGTCCTGGCCCACATGCTCTGCTACATGCCCACACTCGGGCTGACCAGCTCGCTCGCGATGCACAACATGACCAACGCGGAGAAGCAGTTCCCGCTCATCCGCGTGTTCGGCACGATCGGATGGATAGCCGCGAACTGGGTCATCTCGACCCTGGCGTTCGACAAGTCGCCCAACATGTTCTACGTCGCGGGGGGCTCGGGCCTGCTGCTCGGCGCGTTCAGCTTCGCGCTTCCACACACGCCGCCGCCGGCGAAGGGTCGTCCGTTCTCCGTGCGCGACGCCCTCGGGCTCGACTCGCTCGTGCTGCTGAAGAACCCGTCCTTTGCGGTGTTCTGCGTCTGCGCGTTCCTCATCTGCATCCCGCTGTCGGCGTACTACGCGTACGCCGGGCAGTTCGTGGGCGAGTCGGGCTTCAAGAAGATCGCCGGCACGATGTCGTTCGGGCAGATGTCGGAGATCCTGTTCATGCTCGTGATGCCGCTCTGCTTCGCCCGCCTGGGCGTGAAGTGGATGCTCGCGGTGGGCATGCTCGCGTGGGTCGTGCGCTATGGGCTCTTCGCCGGGGCCGCGGACGATCAGATCAAGTGGATGGTGCTTGGCGGCGTGGTCCTCCACGGCATCTGCTACGACTTCTTCTTTGTGACCGGGCAGATCTACGTCGACAACAAGGCGGGCGTGAAGATCCGGAGCCAGGCGCAGGGGTTCTTCGTCCTGATCACGCAGGGCCTCGGCATGCTCATCGGTGCGCAGCTCATTGGTCGCCTGGTGGGGCACTACACAAAGACCGATGGCACCGTCTCGATCATCGACTGGAAGACCGTCTGGACCTACCCCGCGGTCTTCGCCCTTGGTGTTCTGGTTGTGTTCGTGCTGCTGTTCCGGGATCGCGCCGCACCGGCGCGGGAAGAGCCCGCGTGACCAACCGCGCACCGCATCACTCGGCGCGCTTGCAGCGTGCTCGGGTTTCGTTACGCTGGTGGGCTCCGCGGGGAGTCATTTAATCCGCAAATCAATCAACCGCCCGCGGGCGGGAGCGTCGAAGGAGGCGTGCGATGACGACGAAGGGAATGGGCGGGCACTCTCGGCGTGACTTCCTTGCCCGGGCCGCCGCGGCGAGCGTCGCCGTCAGCGCGGGCTCGGCCGCGATCGGGTCGATCCGCCTCGATCCGCGGGTCCGGCGCGGGCCCGTCCGCGTGCCGGGCAAGGACGATCCCATCCTCATGGGCGTCATCGGCACCGGCGGCATGGGCACCGGGCACTGCCACGCCTTCTGCGACATCGCCTCCCGGGGCGAGGAGAACGTCAAGATCGTCGCCGTCGCGGACGTGTGCGATTCGCACCTCAACGGCGCCAAGAACGCCTGCGAGGAGAAGCAGAAGATCTCCGTCGACGCATACCGCGACTATCGCGAGCTCCTCGCCCGCGAGGACATCCACGGCGTGCTCATCGCCTCGCCCGAGCACTGGCATGCGCAGCACGCCATCGACGCGCTCGCCGCGGGCAAGGACGTCTACTGCGAGAAGCCCATGACGCTCCGCCTCGACGAGGCGCTCACGCTCCGCGAGGCCGTGCTCTCGCACACCGAGAACATGTTCCAGGTCGGCACGCAGATGATGCAGTTGCCCAAGTACCACGAGGCCCGCAAGCTCATGCAGCAGGGCGTCATCGGGCACCCGACCTTCAGCCAGACCAGCTACTGCCGCAACAGCAAGGACGGCGAGTGGCTGTACTACGGCATCGATCCCGACTGGAAGCCCGGCGTGAACCTCGACTGGAACGCGTGGCTGGGCAACCTCGGCCCCGAGCCCTGGAACCCCGAGATCTACGCCCGCTGGCGCCGGTACAAGAAGTTCTCGACCGGCATCATCGGCGACCTGCTCGTGCACGTCGTCACGCCGCTCGTGCTCGCGCTGGACGACGTGGGCTGGCCCGTCCGCGTGCAGGCGATGGGCGGGCACTACATCGACAAGGCGATGGAGAACCACGACCAGGTCAACATCAACATCCAGTTCGAGAAGGACCACACGATGATCGTGGCCGGCTCGACCTGCAACGAGGTCGGGCTTGAGACGCTCATCCGCGGGCACAAGGGCAACATCTACCTGGGCGGGCGCCACTGCGTCGTCCGCCCCGAGCGCCTGTTCGTTGACGACGTCGACGAGCAGACCGTCGAGTGCCCCGACATCGGCAACGACCAGGACGTGCACCGCAAGATGTGGCTCAAGGCGATCCGCTCGCGCCAGCATCCGCCGAGCGGGATCGACCTGGGCACGAAGGTCATGGTCATCGTGGACCTTGCGACCCGCTCGATGTGGACGGGCAAGGCCTACACCTTCGACCCCAAGACCATGACCGCCCGCGAGGCATAAGGCGCCGCCGGTGCGTGAACCCGCGGCAGAATGCGCGCTCCGGCTCGCCACCAGCGCGATGGGCACCCGCTTCGAGATCGTGATCGATCTCGAGCGTGGTGCCGCTGCGCCCGAGCGGTCGGTGGACGATGATCTCGCACGCAACGCCGCGCTCGCCGCGGGGGAGGAGGCCCTGCGCGAGATCGAATCGTGGCACGCCCGCCTCTCGCCCTTCGACCAGGCGAGCCTCGTGTCGCGCATCCATCGCGACGCGCACGAGCACGCCGTGGTGGTGGACCCGGAGACCTTCGCCCTGCTCACGCTCGCGGAGGAGGTCCGGCGTGAGTCGGGCGGCGCGTTCGATCCGTGCGTCGGGCGACTGATGCACGCCTTCGGCTTCCGAGGCGATGCGTGCGACGAGCATGGGCGATGCGCGATCGATTCGTCCTGCGGGCTTCACACGCACGCCGGCGCTTCGCTCACGCTCGATCCAGCGTCGCGCTCGGTCCGCACCCGCGACGCGTCCGTCCGCCTCGATCTGGGCGCGATCGCGAAGGGCTGGGCGCTCGATCGTGCCGCCGACGTCCTGCGCGAGTCGGG
This sequence comes from Phycisphaerales bacterium, assembly GCA_034004365.1. Classification (GTDB taxonomy): domain Bacteria; phylum Planctomycetota; class Phycisphaerae; order Phycisphaerales; family UBA1924; genus JAVEWV01. The sequence continues at coordinate 116,871 of JAVEWV010000005.1, read as the reverse complement.
CGTCGCCTCCGCGTTCCTGCACGCGGGGACCAGTTCGGCGTTGGCGATGGGCCCCCGCGAGTGGAACGTCATGATTCCCGGGGCGGGAGTCGTCGCTCTTCGCGACGCCGCGTTCTCGCTCTCCGATCGCCTCGGGCAGTACGTCGAGCGGGCGGGCGAGCGACTCGGGCACGAGATGGACCCGCGCACCGGGCGTCCGGCGGGCGGCGCCGCCCGCGCCGCGTGCGTTGCTTCGGGCACGCTCCGCCACGCCGCGGCGTTCGCGGACGCGTGGTCGACGGCGTTCGTCGTCGAGGGCGGGGCCCTGCTGGAACGTCTGCCGAGCGGGCTGGAAGGATGGGTCGAGAGCGACACGGGCCCGCGCGCGACGCTAGGCTGGCCCGGCCGGTCGCCGCGTGCGTGCCCGGCCCAGAACCCCGGAACGGGCGAAGGAGGGCGGTGCGTTGGCGCAGCGGATCGATCGGCGTGATTTCCTGGTCCAGGCGGCCGGTGCGCTCGCCGCCTCGGCGATCATCTCGCACGTCGCGCACGCACGCCTCCGCCTCGATCAGGCGACCGGCGTCGGCATCATCGGGTGCGGGCGCCAGGGGCGGGCGATCATCGCCGAACTGCTCTCGATCGAGGGCGTGACGATCCCCGCCGCGTGCGATGTTGATGATGGTCGCCTCCGCTCGGCGCTGCGCCGAGCCCAGGGCATCGAGGGCGTCGCGGACTATCGCGCGCTGCTCGATCGCAAGGACGTCTCTGCGGTGTGCATCGCAACGCCCACGCACCTGCACAAGCAGATCGCGCTCGACGCGATCGCCGCGGGCAAGCACGTGTACTGCGAGGCCCCGATCGCGCACACCGTCGACGATTGCCGGGCGATCGCCCGCGCGGCTCGTGGCGCAAAGGTCGTCTTCGCGAGCGGGCTGCAGGGGCGGTCCAACCCCGTGTACAAGCTCGCGTGGACGTTCTTCCGCAGCGACGCGGTGCGCGACCTCGTCGCGATGCAGGCCCAGAGCATGCAGAAGACGACGTGGCGCTCGCCCGCGTCCGATGCCGCTCGCGAGAAGGCGTTCAACTGGCGCCTCGATCCCGAGGTCTCGCTCGGGCTCGCGGGCGAGCTGGGCACGCAGCAGTTCGACGTCCTGCACTGGTACACCGGGCGATATCCCGTCAGCGTCGCGGGCAACGGCTCGATCCGCGCGTACAACGACGGACGCCAGGTGCCCGACACCATCGCGCTCGACCTGGCCTTCGAGCGCGGCGAGCGCCTGCAATACCTCGCCTCGATCGCCGCGACGTACGGGCGCGAGTTCGAGGTGCTCTGGGGCACGAACGCGACGATCAAGCTCGCGTGGTCGCACGGCTGGATGTTCAAGGAGGCCGACGCGCCCACCCAGGGCTGGGAGGTCTACGCGAATCGCCAGCAGTTCCACAACGACGAGGGCATCACGCTTATCGCCGACGCGACCAAGCTCGCGAGCCAGGGCAAGCTCAAGGAGGGCGTGGGGCTCCCGTTCAGTTCGCTCTACTACGCGCTGGGCAACTTCCTTGAAGCGACGACGGGCAGCGCCGAGGTCGCGTGCTCCGCCGACGAGGGCGCTCGCGCGACGATCGTCGGCATCCACGCGGCCCGCGCCGTCCGCGAGGGCGTGCGCGTCGAGATCCCGCCCGACGCGCTGGTCGTCTGAGCCCGCCGAACCGTTCCGCAGGAGCACGCCCACGCATGCAGCACGTCTTCCGATTGCGTTCGCTCCCCGTGACGCTCCGCCTCGCGCTCGCGTGCGCGCTGCTCACGCTCGTGGGCGGGTCCGCCGCGAGCGGGCTGTTCCTCTATATGCAGTACGAGAAGCGTGACGAGTCCCCGGGCCTCACGCTCACGGACATCGAGGGGCACTACCACGGCGTGCGCACGCCCTCGCCGCTTGTTGAGGCGATCTCGAACGGGCATCCGAAGGACCTGGACCCGCGCAAGCGGAAGCTCTTGCTCGAGTGGCTCGCGAGCGACAACCCCGGCGCGACCTACGACGACCTCGACCTGGGCGACGACGCGCCCGCGGAGATCCTCGCGCAGGACTGCCTCTCGTGCCACAGCCGATCGAGCACCGGGCCCGACGCGTACGCGAAGGTCCCGCTCGAATTCTGGGACGACGTCCGCGTGCTCGCCGTCTCGCGCGACATCCAGCCTGTGGACCGCAAGATCCTCGCGGCGTCGACGCACACGCACGCGCTCTCGCTCTCGATGCTCGTGATCGTGGTGGGGGCGCTATCGGTCATGACGAGCTGGCCGCGCGTCCTCGTGAATCTCGTCGTGCTCGCGACGTGCGCCGGGCTCCTGCTCGACATCACGTCGTGGTGGCTCGCGGGCGAGAACCTGCTGTTCGCACGCGTGATCGTCGTTGCGGGCGGCGTGTTCAACGCCGGGCTGGTGCTGCAATGCGTGCTGATCCTGCTGGATCTGTGCATGCCGCGCCCGAAGACGCGCGGCAAGGCCGAGTGACGCGTGCGGACGGCGTGCTCACGCGCCCGCCGCAGCCCAGTGGCGCTCGATGATCGCCTTGGTCAGGCGGACGCCCTCGGGCTCCGTGTGCTTCGAGCCTTCATACTCCACGCCGATGTAGCCCGCGTACCCCGCGCTCCGCACGATCGTGAGCATGCGCAGGTAGTCCGTGCGGACCTCCTCGCCCTTCTCGTCAAACTCGTAGCTCTTCGCGCTCACGGCCTTCGCGAACGGCATCAGCTCCTTCGTGCCCTGGTACCGGTCGTACCACGCGCTCGGATCGTCCGCCTTCGACCAGTCGAGACAGAAGTTGCCGAAGTCCGGCAGCGTGCCGACGCGCGGGTGATCCACCCGCTTCATCACGCCCGAGAGCCACGCGCCGTTCGACGACAGCCCGCCGTGGTTTTCCACCAGCACATTCAGCCCCAGCGGCTCGGCCCGCTCGCACAGCTTCCGCAGCCCGTCCGCCGCGAGCTTCTGCTGCTCCTCGTACGAGCCCGCGCTCTGCGCATTGACGCGGATCGAGTGGCACCCCAGCACCTTCGCCGCGTCGAGCCACTTCTGGTGGTTCTCAACGGCTTTCGCTCGCGCCGCGTCGTCCGCGTCGCCGAGAGCGCCCTCGCCATCGACCATGATCAGGAGCTGCTTCACGCCGAGGTCCGCGCAGCGGGTGTTCATCTCCGCGAGGTAGTCCTTCTCCAGCACGTGGTCCTTGAAGAAGACGCTGACGTACTCCACGCCGTGGATGCCGAACTCGTCCCGCGCGAGCCTGGGGAAGTCGAGATGGTCGAGCTCCCCCGCGAACAATGCCCGGTGGAACGACCACTGCGCAAGCGAGATTTTCGGCACGTCCTCCCGCCCTCCGCCCGCGCCGCTCCCGCGGGCCCGACCCGCGATCGCGGGCACCGCCCCGCCGGCGAGCGCGACGCCCGCCATCGCGCCCATCACCTCACGCCGCGTCATCGAACGAGCCATGCCCTGCCTCCCGAGCGATCCCCACCAAAGCCGCCGGTCGGACTCGAACCGACAACCCCCGCATTACAAATACGGAGCACTACCATTGTGCTACGGCGGCACGCACCGATCGTATCCGATCGCGCCGCCCCTCCGCGAGGCCATTCCGACCCAACGATCCCCGAGACTCCCACGATGCAACGACCCCAGCCCCTTCGCTCCGTCCGCCGCACGACCGTGCCCCGGCTCTCGCTGCTCGCGGCGTTCGCGACGCTGCTCGCCGCGTGCGGCACGCCGAGCCCGGGCGTCTCCGACGACCCGATCCTCCGCATGCTCAGCCCGACCGAGCCCATCGCCCGCCGGCGCGACGCGATGGACACCGCGTGGAACGCCGCGGAGCAGGGCGAGTACGAGCTGCGTCCGACGCGCGAGGCGCTCAAGACCATCGCGTGGTCCCCGAGCGCGCCGGAGGAGCTCCGCGTCCGCGCCGTGCAGAAGCTCGCCTCTGATGAGAGCCCCGAAGGCCGCGCCGACAATCTCGAGATGGCCCGCCTCATGCTCCCGCGCGAGCGCAGCCGCGGGCTCGTGACCGCGTGGTGCCGCGAGGCGGTCGAGCAGCGTTGGACGGAGCTCGCGCCCGCGCTCGTTCGGGCGCTCTCCCGTGATGTGCCGGGCCTGTCCTTCGAGCAGCGTTCCGAGGTCCAGGCCCTGCGCCAGCTCTTCCCGAGCGAGGACCTCGCGACCATCGCCTTCGGCGTCTTCATGCAGCCCGCGACCGACGCCGGCCCCTACGGCGTGGACTGGGACGAACGCACCCGCGCCGACGCGTGGGCCGTGCTCGCGCGCCTCGATCCCGACGCCTCGCGCCGAAGGGCGCTGCTCGCCGCGACGGATGCCGACGATGCGGACGCGATGCTCAGCGCGCTCCAGGCCGCGCTGCACGACCTCTCGCTCGTGCCCACCACCGCGGAGGAACTGCGCTGGCTCGTGATGCTGCGCGAGCCCGCGCACCGCGCGTGGTGGGAAGAAGCGGTCCGCGCCGCGACCAGCGCTGGCTTCGTTGATGATTCCTCGTCCCTCGCGCTGCGGCATCTCTCCGCGCTGGTCGACGCCTCGCGCCACGCGAGCGATCGCCTCGCGATGGACGCCGATGCGCTGCGCACCGAGGCCGACGCGCGATTTGCTTCTCGCGACACACGCTCGCGGGACGACCTGTTCGACAGCCTGAGCCGCGCACGCCGACAGACCTTCGCCCCGCAGCGCGACGCGTTCTCGCGTGCCGACCTGCTCACCATGCTCGCGGTGGACGACGCGGTCCGAGCCCCCACGGTCGTCGAGCAGCTCTTCCGACAGGCGAGCCTCGACAACGGCGACACCTCCACCGAGTACGGCGGCATCCTCGAGCGCACGAGCGGGGCCGAGCCCGTGTACCGCGCCCTGCTGTATCCGCCGCGTCCGTCGCAGCGCACGGGCGATCGGCGTTTCGTCGCGTCGGAAGAGATGATCCGCGCGGGCGCGACCGCGCTCGCGGAGTACCACTTTCACGCGCAGAAGTGGAAGAACGCCGAGTACGCCGGGCCTAGCGATGAGGACCTGCGCTACGCCGCGTCGTCCGGACGCACCTGCATCGTGCTCACCACGCTCGACCGCGACCGCATCGGCGTCGACCTGTACCAGCCCGACGGACGCATCATCGACATGGGCGAGATCGCCCGCGCGACCTCCCGCGCCGGATCACGCTGACATGGTGCGCACCACGCCATGAGCCAGCTCGTCGTGCTCGTCTCCATCGCGGCCCTCTCCCTGGCGCGTGCAGCGCCCGAGGGAGACGCGTGGCCGCTCGCGCTCGCCGGCATGGCCCTCGCGCACGCCGTCCTCTGGGCCCGCACGCGCCTGCTCCTGCGCCGCGTCGATCGGGGTGACCTCTTCGCGCTCCGCTCGGCGGACCTGTGGGCCGAGGGCGTCCGCCTCGCCGATCTCGCGCTGTTCGTCTACGCGCTCCTCAGCGGCGGCTGGCTCTCCGCCGCGCGCTCGCTCGCGGGCGACCTCGTGCTGGTCGATGACGTGATCGCGCTCGCGCCGATCGTCCTCGCCCTCGCCGGGGTGTGGTGGACGCAGGAGCCCGTCGCGCGCCGCGTCCGCGAGGCGATGTTCATGCGCGAGCTCGACGCGGGTGGCCCGATCTATCCCTCTGCGTCGCGCCCCGCGTGGGTGTGGTTCCAGATGCGTCACCAGGCGCTGTTCCTGCTGGTGCCGCTCGCGCTGATCTCCGCGTGGAGCGAGTCGGTGGAGCGCTTCTGGCCGGGCGAGCCGGGCCTGTCGCTCGACGCGACGCGCCTCGCCGGGGCGCTCGCGCTGCTCGCCGTCACGCCCGCGATCATCGTGCGCGTCTGGTCGACCGTTCCGCTCGCCCGCGGCCCGCTCCTCGAGCACCTCCGCTCGCTCGCCCGTGCGCAGCGCGTCCGCGTGGGGAGCGTGCGCGTCTGGCGCACGCACGGGTCGCTCGCGAACGCCGCGGTGCTCGGCGTCCTCCCCCGCCCGCGCTACCTCGTCATCTCCGACCTGCTGCTCGAGTCGCTGAACGCCGACGAAGTCGACGCCGTCGTGCGCCACGAGTTCGCGCACCTCCGCAAGCGGCACATGGCCTGGCTGGGCGTGATCGTCGCCTCGAGCGCGTGCGTCGCGGTGCTCCTCGCGACGCTCGCCGAGCGTGCGATGCCCGCGCTCGCATCGCCCGATTCGGGCGAGGTCCTGCGCGATCCCGCGACGCTCGCCGGCGCGATCGACCTCGGGCTCGTGGTGCTGACGGGCGTGCTGGTCTTCGGCGCGTTCATGCTCGCGAGCCGTACCTTCGAGTGGCAGGCCGACGCCTTCGCCGCCTCCTCCGCCTCGCGCGACGCCGGGAGTGCGGTCGTCCGTCCCGAGGACGCGCACGTCGTCGCCCACACGTTGGGGCGGATCGCCCACCTCAACGGCGTGTCGTCCCGGCGTCCGTCGTGGCGACACGGGTCGATCGGGCTCCGCCAGCGCCGCCTGGGCGACCTTGCCGGGCTCCCCCTCGGCGGGCTCCCCATCGACCGCCGGGCCCGGGTGATCGCGTGGGGCGGGCTCGCGGTGGGGCTGGCGAGCCTCGCAGGCGTGCTCCTTCTCGGAGCGTGAGGACCGCCCCGTTCCGTACGATCCCATCCGCAACCCGCCCCGGGCATTGCCAGACGCGGGGGTGTGGGCTATGTTCTCCCCTGCGGGAGGCCCCTCCCGCGACAGGGCGTGTACCCAAGTGGCCAACGGGGGCAGACTGTAAATCTGCTGGCAATGCCTTCGCTGGTTCGAATCCAGCCGCGCCCATTTCACTCGGTCCGACGCGGAGCGCGGCACTCGCCCGTCCGCGAGCGCAGGAGCCCGCCCTGAGCACCACGGCACCACGCCCGGGTCCGGCCTCGGGGAATCCGACTTCCTCTACGGACGCCGCGTCGAGTCCGCACGGGGCCTCGCTCTTCGAGCGTGTCTACCGGGTGATCGAGCTCATCCGGCCCGCGGTGCAGGCGGACGGTGGCGATCTGGAACTCGTTGACGTTTCAGGAGATGGGATCGTTTCGATCCGTTTCCACGGCGCGTGCGTGGGCTGCCCGAGCAGCAGCATGACGCTCCAGGTCGGCATCGAGCGGAACCTCAAGGTCCACGTGCCGGAGATCCGCGAGGTCCGCGCGCTGGACGACTGATCCCCTCGTCGCCAAAGCCTGATCCCCATAATAGGTGGACAAACTTCCAATCCATCGCTTGCTGAGGCGTGGGCGTCTGGTAGACTGCTCGCGGTGGTAAGTACGGCTGTGTGGCCGGGATCGGAAGTTTCCAATGCTTGTGATCACTCGCCGAGAGGGCGAAGAGGTGGTCATCGGCGATCCGCGCAATCCGATCGGCATCGTTCGGATTGCGTCGATCAAGGGCGAACGCGTGCGCGTCGCCTTCGATTTCCCGCGTGAGGTGGAGATCCACCGCCGGGAGATCGCCGATCAGATCTCTGAAGCCCGACCAGACGTGATCGGCTCCATTCACGCGGGCTGATCCGATCGATCGGGGCGCATGGACGCTCGCCTCGCGGCCTCCCCGCCGCGCCACTGTCCATCGCTTTGCCGATATTCACGAGCGGGCCGTCGCGCCCGTCAGTCGCTGCGCGCCGAGACCGTGAGCGCCACGGTGCCGTACGCCTCGGGCGTGAGCACGGGCGTCTCGACCCGCACGCGTGCGTCGCCCGGGTCCTGCCCGCGCCGGACCATCTCCCGGCGCAGCGACGCGGGCAGCGCGAACTCCACGTTCTCATCGAACACGTCGTGCTGCTCGAGCGTCGCGCCGTACCGCTCCACCAACGTGCGGCAGAGCGTCGCGACCAGGTCTTCGGGGGCGCTCGCGCCCGCCGTCACGAGCACGACCTCCCGCCCGGTCGGGAACCACGCGTGGTCGAGCTCGCCCGCGTCGTCGAGCAGGTGCGCCGGCGTGCCCACGTTCCGCGAGATCTCCGTCAGGCGCACCGAATTGCTCGAGTTCTTCGAGCCCACGACCAGGACCACGTCGCACATCGGCGCGAGCTGGCGTACGGCGTTCTGGCGGTTCGTCGTCGCGTAGCAGATGTCCTCGCTGGGGGGCGCCTTGATCGCGGGGAACGCGTCGCGCAGTGCGCCGATGATGACGCCAGCGTCGTCGGTCGAGAGCGTGGTCTGCGTGAGGTACACGAGCCTCGCCGGGTCGTCGATCCGGAGGCCCGGGATGTCCTCGGGCGATTCGACGACCTGCACCGCGCCCGGCGCCTCGCCCATCGTGCCGATGACTTCCTGGTGGTCGTGGTGCCCCACGAGCAGGATCTGGTAGCCCTGACGCGCATAGCGCACGCACTCGGCGTGCACCTTCGTGACCAGCGGGCAGGTCGCGTCGATCGCGGTCAGCCCGCGTGACCGGGCCGCGTCGCGCACGGCGGGGCTGATCCCGTGCGCGCTGAACACCACGATGCCGCCCGCGGGCACGTCGTCGATCGACTCGACGAAGGTGACGCCCCGGGCGCGGAAACGCTCGACGACGTGGCGGTTGTGCACGATCTCGTGGTAGACGTACACCGGCTCGCCCTGGAACGCGTCGCAGACGATGTCCACGACGTCGATCGCCATGCGGACGCCCGCGCAGAACCCCCGGGGATTGGCCAGGACGAGCCTCACGCGAGATCGTAGGAGGAGCCGCCGCTGGCCTCCCGGCGCGACGCGGGCTTACAGTTCGCCCGCTCGGACCTGCGCGAACGAGGGAGCTCACACATGGACAGGCAGCAACGCCGCGGCGCGACGAACGCGCTGGGCCTCGTGACGGTGGTGGGGGGGCTGGCGGTCATCGCCCTCGGCATGTCGTTCTGGGGACAGGCCCGCTCCGAGCGGGCGGCACGCGAGGCGCGGGCGAGCGCCGCGGAAGCCGAGCGTCTGGCGATCGCCGGGGCGAGCACGAGCCTCGCGTCGCTCCAGCCCGAGGACGCGGGCGGCAAGCCCGAGCGGCGCGTCGGCGTCGGGGGCGATCGGCGCTTCGGCGTCGAGAACCCGCCGCGCCCCACGCCCGGGCGCGTCCGCCTCGCGACGTACAACATCGAGAACCTGTTCGACGCGATCGACGATCCGAACCTCTCCGATCGGAACGAGGACATCGACGACACGAAGCCCTACAGCGAGCTTGAGGCCGCGGCGGCCGCGATCGAGACCGTCGGGGCCGACATCCTCTGCCTGGAGGAGGTCGAGAGCGAGGCCGTCGTTCGTTGGTACCGCGACTCCTACCTCGAGAACCTCGGCTACACCTACCTCGCCTCGCTCGATGCGGGCGATGAGCGTGGCATCGAGCAGTCCGTGCTCTCCCGCTATCCCATCAAGGCCGTCAAGAACTGGGTCCACGAGCCCCTGGGCGGCGTGCACCCGGACCAGTACGAGGGGCGCGAGAACTGGTACGCCGGCCAGCCCCTGGTCTTCCATCGCTCCCCGCTGATGGTGGACCTCGAGATCCAGACCAACGCGAACGAGCCGCCCTACCTGCTCACGCTGCTGGTCGTGCACCACAAGAGCGGCTCGGGCTCGGGCTACTGGCGTGAGGCCGAGGCGAAGAAGGTTGTTGAGATCATCAGGCAGCTCGAGGCGGAGCGCGAGGGGCGCAACATCGCGGTGCTGGGCGACTTCAACTCCCAGGCGTGGGACGAGCCGCTCAAGATCTACCGCGCGGCGGGCATGATCGACGTGCTCGCGCCCTTCGATCCGGACAAGGAAGACGCGCCCCAGAGCGCGCTGCCCAAGACGAGCGTCACGCACTCCACCGGGCGCCGGATCGACATGATCCTCGTCAACAAGAACTTCGAGCACGAGATCGTCAAGGGCTCGGGCTTCGTCTACGGCACGCCCGTCCGCAGCGAGGGCTCGGACTGGCGCACCACCCCCGCCCCGGTCGGCTACGCGTCGGACCACTTCCCCGTCGCGCTGGACATCGTGCCCAAGGACGAGTGACGCGCCTCGGCGTTCCGGGGGGAGAATCATCAAGATTGCGCAAAGCCGGGCAAGACCTGCGCGGCAGGGCCCACCCGGATTGGCGGCCCGGGAACCTCGGGGATATCCTCTCCGCCACTCGCCCGAGCCGCGCTCGCGGACGCCGGCGGGAGGTCGTGGGGCCGGCCCACGCTGGGTTTGGAGCGGCTCGATCCGGGCGGCTCTCCAGGTGCTTCGGGCGGTCGCCGCGGGGCCGCGTGTAGGATGCCCGCGGGCTTCGCCGGGGCGTTCGGGACAAGGGCGCGACGGCTCCATACGGGCCGACGATCGGGCGGGAGGCGTCGAGGATGGACGGCAAGCTCAAGCCCTGGCAGATCGTGCTCTTTGTCGCGGCGCTCGGGGCGGTGGGATTCGCGGTGTACTCGTCGGTGACGGGGGCTGGCCCTGTGAATCTTCGGGATCGTTTCGAGTTCGTCGATATGACGACTGGAGAGCTGATCACGATCGATCGCAAGGGCAAGACATTGCTCATCCCCTGTCGTAATCCGGCGACGGACAAGTACACCCTGCTTCCGGTGCAGAAGGGCGACGACGGCAAATACAGGATCATGGATCGGTATTTGCCCATGCTTTCGGAGATCGAGGGGGAGCCGACGGCGCTGGTCAATCGCAAGACGGGCGAAGTGGCAGTTCGCGGGTCGTGAATAGAAGCTGGTACCGATCAAGGAAAGGAATTGCCGTGATCATGAGGCGTCAGCGCGGATTCACGCTCATCGAGCTCTTGGTTGTCATCGCAATCATTGCCCTCTTGATCGGCATTCTGCTTCCCGCTCTGGGGAAGGCGCGCGAGGCGGCACGAGCGGTTGTGTGTTCCGCCAAGATTCGTTCGTTGGCTCAGGGTCAAGCGTACTACATGAACGACAATGACGAGTACCTTGCCGGGCCAAACACGTCGGGCTTTATTGCGCGTGCGAGCTTTGAATTGTACCTCACGAGCTATGAAGGCAAGGGTACGGATCCGGTGACGATCATGGATTGGATCACTCCGACGCTCGGAACCGAGCTCTCGCTCGGCGGATCCAGAGCCGAGCGTCACGCGCAGCTCTTCAACGTTCACGGCTGTCCGACCGCAACCGAAATCAACACGGACCTCTACGGAGGCGCGCGTGACAAGCGAGATTTTGATGCAGTGGCATCTTCGCAGGGGTTCCGTCAGGTGAGCTATCTTTCGCCTGCATCATTCCATTATTATTACAGCGAGAGTGTGGCCAAGGGCAAGGGAGGGGTCGATCGCTTTGGTCGGCCTCTGGACACGGCTCCCGCGTTCTGGGAGCCATTTCAGCACCGTCCGATTGAAATGCCTAGGAGTTATGTTCCGCGTCAGACGCGTGTTGGTGTTCAGCCGTCGGGAAAAGTGATCGTTCACGACGGAACACGCTATTACGCCCCAAGTCGTTCTGGTGCAGTGCTTGACTTTGACCTCTCGACCAATCCGAGTGATTTCGGCTCATTCCTCTCTTCCAGTCCGATCTACAACGGGTCTGCAGAGTTTGGGAGAGGCTTTTCGGCTCGCGTCGGTGGTCCCGCCGCCGATCAGACAAATCTGCGCCTCACGTTCCGTCATGGCGATTCGATTAATGCGGGTTTCTTCGATGGGCATGTCGAGTCGATGCAAAAACAAAGCGTGTGGACCGATGCCACCCCTTGGTATCCCGGGGGTAGCGTCTGGAACGGGTCTGGCGAATCCACTCCAGAGGCCGCAGTCCGTTACGAAACGGGCGACAAAATTCCGTAAGACTTGCTTCGGCTTTGTGAGGAGCGTTTCCCTCGGGCTTCTCATAATTCTAGAAACTAATCACGCTAGGTCTTCGTCATGATTTTCTTTATCACCTATTCGGGCGGTCCGCATTCGAGATTAATGCAAATTTAGGCGAATCCGAAGGTGCGGCTGACTGACATTGGCGTACCATCCTCATCTCGCGGTTTGATGATTGCCGCGAAGAAGAGGAGCAGTATGATCCGGGTCAAAAAATATGGATGTTATGGAGCGGCCGCTTTGTCAGCGATGGTGGCTTCTCGGGCGTTCTCTCAAGGATGCCCGCCTTGGGACGTGTATGTTAATTCGCCTGCGCTGCCAGCATGCATTGAGTGCCAAAGTGTAGTTGCGGTAGGATTGGCTTACGCAACGTACTTGTATCCCGCAGCATGTTTGGCGTGTCCTGGAGACATTGATTGCAGTTTGTTTATTCCTAGGTCCAACTTTGATGCGGATTCCTTCAGTGGTTGCGGAGGATACTTAGATGCTTGGGCACCCACCGGGGATGTGGCGAGAGAGCCGGACGCTAGGGTTATTGTTTATCAAATCGGGAATCAGATTTTTTATCAAATGAACATGTCTGTTGGGTCCGGCGGTGTTTGCCCGGATCCCGACACGCATGTCGGGTGTAATCTTGGGTTCGTCGGTGGTGCGGCCGCTGGGTATATGACTCTTAACAACACGTGTCCCCTCCCGATCGATGATGATTTCTTGGTCACTATGGATGCTCCTGCGAGCCCCGAACCCCCGCCAGGTGGAGGTCGCGTCTGCCGTCTTGTTATCGTGCGGCTTGTGTGCGATTCGCCGATGGGAGAGACCGTTGGTGTGTTTGCAATCTGCGACTTTCTGTTGGGTCGGATGATTCTTAATCTGACATACGACGCAATGAGTGGCGAGTGGGTCGGTGTTCTCCCCGTCGAGTACTGCCCTGGTGAGAACACGCAGTACGTGACGAGCGTGGCATTCTCTGATCAGGAATTCGATCTGACCGGCGATGGTCGCTTCAACGAGCTCGACGTCGCTGAGCTCGCCAACGAGATCAGTTCCACCGATCCCGACCTGCTGCAGTACTTCGACTTCAACGCCTCGGGCGACATCGATGCAGACGACGTCGCCATCCTCCAGTCCATCATCGACGCTGGGCTCTCCGCTGGGATCCTGGGCGACGAGGACGCCGACGGGGACGCCGACTGCGACGACCTCGACACGCTGCTCGGACTGATGGGCGGATTCCCCTCGGCCTCGTCTCCGAACGACATGAGCTACAACATCGCGCTCGACGCCGATCTCGACGGCGATCTCGACAACGACGACAAGCTTGCTGTCTATCTCGCGATCCAGCCGGCGGACTGGGTAACTGACGGGGCGGTCGACTCCTCGGACTATCTCGAGTTCCTGAACCTGTACTCGGCGATGGATCCGCAGGCCGACCTGAACAACGACGGATTCTGGAACTCTACAGATTTCCAGGACTACCTGAATCTCTACTCGGCGGCCTGTCCGTAAGCAGACTTCGTGTGCTCGTAGATGGAACTGCTGTGCCAAGGCCGCCCTTTCGGGCGGCTTCTTTGTTTTTGGAATGGCGTGCATCATCTCAGTGGCGTGTCGCCTTGCGTGACGCTGATGTGCGCGATGGTCTGCGCGCCCTCCGTGCGATGTCATGACATCTCACGCAGCGGATCGAACACTCTCCGTGCCCGTGCGGAGCGCATGATCCGCGCTCGCGCGGGCGTCTTCACGAACTCTTTGCGATTCATTCAACAAGCGTTGGCGGAATGCGCCCTCTGAAGCAGATAGGGTGTGGCGCTTCCGGAAGCTGAGTGCTCGCCGCTTCCACGCGCCGCAAGGCGCGCCCGCGATAGGTCTGTCCATAGGAGGTCCGCATGTCAAGGAACCGGCGTGCGTTCACGCTCATCGAGCTCCTCGTCGTCATCGCCATCATCGCCCTGCTCATCGGCATCCTGCTGCCGTCGCTCGGCGCGGCCCGCGAGTCCGGACGGCGCACGGTCTGCTTGAGCGCGCAGCGCATGATCGCGCTCGCCGCGACGCTGTACGCCGAGCAGCATCCCAACGGCGCGTACCTGCCCACCGAGGGCGGCGGCGTCGACGACCTCGCCTGGCTCGTGGAGTTCATCGGGCAGCCCGAGCTCGCGGTGTGCCCGAGCACGAAGAACTTCGTTGATCCGTCGGTCATCCTGCCGGAGAGCGATCGGCGGAACAAGTACGGCGTGGACGTCCCGCTGCACCTCACGATCTCCGCGAACAACGCGTACGACGACGGCTCCGGGAGCGAGGGCGTGAACACGCAGAAGGGCGGGTTCAGCTTCGAGACGTGGGCGTGGATGTCGAGCAACAACGGGACGGGCGTGCCCAACGGCGGCTGGACCATGTACCTCACGGGGTGGTACGACCGGTCGATGGGCACGATCGACCGCAATCGCCAGCGGGGCGTCAAGCCGGGCGACCCGGGCTACGTGGCGCGCGATCCCGAAGCGACGCCCGGCAACATGGGCATCCTCAAGAACAACCGCAACATCCCGCGCCCGAACGAGGTGCTGCTCACGCTCGATTCGGATCAGGACCACCTCGCGACGCAGAAGCAGCGTTACCCGGGGGCGCTGAACAACTGGCCCGAGGAGCACAACAACCACAAGGCGGACGGCGTCAACATCTCCTTCCTCGACGGGCACGCCGAGTTCGTCCGCAAGGGCCCCGGCCTGATCGAGACCTATCTGCGCAGCAACACCACCGCGGCGAACGACGTGCAGGAGCGCATCTTGCAGCTCCACCCGGGGCTGAAGAAGGAGAGCGTCCGCATCGGGCGCAACAACTGGACGCGGTGGCGCGTCGATCGCTGATCCGATCCCACGGGCGGGGCCGTGCGGCGTCGCTCGAGTGTTCCATCGCGGACGAGCCCCCCGTTCGGGAGCGAGTCCATTGAGAGAGTGAAGGAGAGATCATGAATCGTGCGCGATTGCTCTCGCTCGCGGCGGCCTGCGGGCTGGCGCCGCTGGCGTCGGGCCAGGTCATCATCAGCGAGCTGCTGGTCAATCCGGCCGGCACCGACGTTCCCGGCGAGTGGCTCGAGCTGTACAACTACAGCGGCGCCACCGTCGACCTCTCGGGCTGGATCCTCGACGACGAGGACTCCACGCCCGTCGGCATCCTGCCCAACGGCACGATGCTCGACCCGGGCGAGGCGCTCATCGTCTGCATCTCGGGCCTGGATCCCAACGATCCGCTCGACCCGACCGATCCGTTCATCACCGCCGCCGACTTCTACGCCTCCTGGGGCGCGACCAACGCCGCCGGGCAGCCCTACCAGGTGATCGTGCTCGACCAGATGATCACGCTGGCGAACACCGGTAACCCGACCAACGAGGTCTTCGAGCTCTACGACGCGAACCTCGTCCTCATCGATCGCGCCAACTACGAGGACGGCGCCAACCCCGCGAACACCGGCGGCTGGCCCGCGGTCATCGGCGGACGCTCCATCTACGTCCTGCCCCAGTTCCTCAACGATGTCGACAACGACAACGGCCTCGCCTGGGCCCTGGGCACCGACGGCAAGGACGGCGCCACGACCAGCGTCGACGTCACCGTCTTCGCGCCCGATGGCATCAACTTCACTGTCCTCAGCGAGGGCAGCCAGGCCTCGCCCGGCTACGTCGAGCAGACCTTCACCTTCGTCGACTGCAACAACAACGGCGTCGACGACGTCATCGACATCTTCACCGGCTTCAGCGGCGACTGCAACCGCGACTCCGTCCCCGACGAGTGCGAGCCCGACTGCGACAACAACGGCACCCCCGACACCTGCGACATCGCGGAGGATCCCTCTCGCGACTGCAATCTCAACGGCGTCCTCGACACCTGCGAGATCCTGAGCAACCCGCTCCTCGACGGCAACAACAACGGCATCCTCGACCAGTGCGAGCTCGCCGACACCATCGTCATCACCGAGATCATGTACGACCCCTTCTCGGCGACCGAGATGGAGTACGTCGAGATCAAGAACATCACCTCGGGCTCGATCGACATCTCGGGCTACGTCATCAACGACATCGAGGGCGACGGCCCGACCGATCCCGTGCCCAATGGCACCATCCTCGGGCCCGGCGAGATCGCCGTGCTCTGCAACAACGCCGTCGGCGATGAGGCCCTCGCCCGCGCCGACTACGAGGCGGCCTGGGGCTCCGTGACCCCCGGCGGCACGCCCATCCGCTTCATCCCCCTCAGCAACTGGGGCGGACGCAACAACAACGCCTCCAGCGTCGATGAGATCCTCACCGTCATCAACGCCTCCGGCGTCGTGGTCGACGTCGCCAACTACTTCTCTCCCGACTCCAACGGCATCCCCACCGGCGGCTGGCCCACCCGCGACGGGCACGGCTCGATCTATCTCTACGGCAACGCCGTGGGCTCACTCGATAATGACAACGGCGGCGACTGGGACCTGCACATCGAGGGCCTCGACGGCGCCTGGCGCAGCAACGAGTTCACCCCCAGCAACGATCCCAACACCGGCAACCCCTGGACCGGCAGCCTCGGTCAGGACTACGGCTCGCCCGGCTTCGTTCCCGCCGGCGCGCCGGAGCAGCCCTCGGGCGAGGTGATCATCACCGAGATCGCCTACACGGGGAACTCCGACTTCCCGGGCTCGCCCCTCGGCACGGGCGACGGCATCGATGAGTACATCGAGATCTACAACACCACCGCGGGCAGCGTCGACATCTCGGGCTGGTACATCCAGGACGAGGACGGTCGCACCTCGGGCTTCCCCGCGAACACGACGCTCGCCGCGGGCGAGGTCGCGGTGATCTGGGGCGCGGGCGACTATCCCAGCGAGGTTCCCAATCCCACGCAGGCCTTCCGTGATGCTTGGGGCTGCGACTACCAGATCCTCAGCGTTTCCGGCTGGTACCTCGGCTCGGGGTACAACACGATCGGGCGTCTCGCCAATGGCCCGAACCCGGGCAACGAGATCCTGCGCCTCATGAAGGCCGACGGCAGCGTCTCCGACCTCGTGAACTACGACGACGACGGCTTCGTCTGGCCTCGCGACGCGTCGGGCCTCCCCGCCGACGATACCTGGAGCATCTACCTGCTCCCCGGCTTCTACGACTCGGCGAGCAACGACAGCGGCTTCAGCTGGGCCGCCTCGCTCTCGCCCTTCGACCAGGCCCGCACCAAGACCGACACGGCGATCTTCAACGCCGCCTCCCCGGCGCTCTACTTCGGCTCGCCCGGCGCCCTCGAGGGTGAGCAGGTCCCGAATCTCGGCGACTGCGCCCCGATCTGCCCGGTCTGCACCGCCGACTTTGACAACTCGGGCGGCGCGCCCAACTCGTCCGACTTCCTCGCCTACCTCAACGCCTACGCCAACCAGGATCCCTGCGCCGACCTGGCCCCCACGGGCGGCGATGGCAACTGGAACTCCTCCGACTTCCTCGCCTACCTGAACGCGTACTCCTCCGGCTGCTAAGCCTCGGGCACGAAGCGCCGCTCGCGGCGCGCATGAACCCACAACGCAGGCCGGGGAGGGCACGTGCCCTCCCCGGTTCTGTTTTGCTCGGTGCAAATCTGTGCGGAGCCTTACTCCATCGGCAGGCCCTTGCGCTTCCACAGGTCCGCCAGACGCTTCACCGCGGTGGGCTCCTGGATCGTCCCCCCGGGCTGGATCGTCCGCAGCAGCGTCCCATCCTCCGAATAGGTCGAGACCTGCGCCTCGGCGTCCTCGCTCGGGCGCGTGGTGATCGTCCACACCTTCGGATTGGTCGGATCCTGCGCGACGATCTCGCGGCGCAGCTTGATCGTCTCGTCCGACGAACGGAACGCGTAGAACCCATACTCGCCCGTCACGCGCCCGCGCAGCATGATCTGCGGCAGGAGCTGGAGCTCCACCTGCGAGATGTACCCATCGCCCTGGATGATCGGCTTGATGTTGCGTGCGCTCCCGCCCTCGCGCGCGATCGACACGCTCATCCCGTTCTTGTCGCGTGCGCCGAGCTCGACCCACACCTGCGCCGCGCGCGCGCCGAGAGTCCGGATCGCCGTGCGGTTGAGCCACGCCTCGCTCTCGCGATCGATCGAGAGCCAGTAGATCGCCTGCACGTCGACCGTGCCCTCGACCGCGCCGGTGAGGTCGCTGCGCCGGAGCCCGCGGGCGTCGAGCTGCACGATGTATCCGTCTTCGCGGTCGGCGCTCGTCCAGCGGTTCTTGGCCTTGCGCGGATCGACCTCGCCCCGCTGTCCGAGGCGCATCCGCAGCCGCCGGTAGCCCAGCTCCGTCGCGTCGTTATCGGCGCCCGTCGCGGCGGGGCGGTACAGGCGCTCCCAGCGCTCGGGCTCGGACTGGATCATGCTCAGGATGTCGTCGTGCGTGAGGCGCCCCAGCAGCGCGATCCCGTTCCGCACCACCTCGCCCCGCTCGTCGGCGAGCTTGCCCGGATCCTCGAAGATCGCGCTCGCGACGATCGTCTCATACGCCTCGCGGGCGCGATTGAATACCGCTTCCGGCGCGTACAGCTCGAACGTCACGACGTTTCCGGGCGACGGAACGAAGACGCTGTAACCACGCATCACGCGGTCGTTCTCGCCCACGCGCGAACGAACATAGAACCGATCGGCGGTCGTGTTCCCGATCCGGAGGTCCCTTACACGATCGACAAGCTCCCCCGCGGCGGTCGGGTGCGCGCCCAGCGCGTTCGCTCGCTCGTTGACGCTCTGCCCGAGGAGCTGGCGCACGAGGTCGTCGCCCACCGCGCCCGGCGTGAGCTGGTTGTTCGCGGTGCGGTGCGTGTTGATGGTCAGCAGCCAGGTGCTGTCCGCGGGCACGATCTGCACCGTTCCTGCGCCGCCCATGCCCGCGCTCGACGAGGTCGCGCCCTCGGGAATCCAGAACCGCAGGCCCACGCTCTCGATCCGGACCGGGTCGGGCGCGAGCGGGACGGTCGCGACCCGCGCGGCGCCGCCGGCGCGGGTGTTCTGGCCCAGCGCGGGCCCGCCGCACGCCGCGAGCAGGGCGGCCGCGGTCAGGACTTGCGTGAGGGGGGCCCGGGTCAGTGGGGCTCGGGCGATGGGGAATCGGATCATTCGGTTTGGCATGTCACAACCTCATCCGTGTCTCGGGCGTGTGTCGAGCGATGCTCGGGGCGCCGAAAACCACCTCAATAGGGAGCTTTGGCGGCTCGGTGCGGATGGCGCCGGGGCCTGCTATCAACAGCCGGGGCTCGCACTCAATGTAGGATCGACGCTTCGCCCGCCCCATCTCCACCCCCGCCCGACCCGCCGGCGGGCCATCGGTCGCGTGCGGGGCGTTGACTTACCGGGGTCGGGGCGTAGGCTTACCGGCTCCGCCCGGACCGGTTCGCCGCATTCTCGCGGCGGGTTCGCCGGGTGGGGCTGGCTTCACGAGTTGTATTGATTGGAGTTGGGGCCTGCCGGCCCGTGTTGGTTCCGGTTGGCTCTGGGCGTGCCTGACGCCCGGGAATGGGGTCGCAAATGACGGGCGGACGGATTCGAATTCGGATGGAGGCGTACGACCACCTCGCTCTGGACGCCAGCGCGAAGGAGATCGTCGACCACGCGAAGCGTACCGACGCGAAGGTCAAGGGCCCCGTGCCCCTTCCGACCCGCATCGAGCGGTACACCGTGCTCCGCTCGCCGTTCATCGACAAGAAGAGCCGCGAGCAGTTCGAGATCCGCACGCACAAGCGCATCATCGACATCATCGAGCCCAATGCCCGCACCGTGGAGGCGCTCAACCGCCTCGTCGTTCCCGCGGGCGTTTTCGTGAAGATCAAGGCCTGACCAGACTTACGAGCCGGCGTCCCGACAGGGAGGCCGGTTTTTTCATCCCCGAATCTTCCTCTGCCCCCTCCCGCGGCGTTCGCGGCGGGGCACGAAGCGGCCGCCGGCCCGAAGCCGGCCCGAGCCCCGACATCCCCGCGACCAGCGGGTGGAGTGGGCCCGGCAGGACGGAAGGTTGCGAGCCATGGGCGTGCTGCTGATCGGCACCAAGGTGGGCATGACCCGCGTGTTCGACGACAAGGGCGTGAGCATCCCGGTGACGGCGATCCGCATCGAGCCCAACATCGTGACCCAGGTCCGCAGCGTCGAGGCGGACAAGTACGCCGCGGTGCAGGTCGCCAGCGGCGCGATCAAGCCCCGCAACTCCACGATCCCCCTGATCGCCCACGATGCCAAGGCCGGCGCCGAGCCCAAGCGGTACCACCGCGAGTTCCGCGTCGAGGCGGGCGAGGCCGGCAGCTACAGCCTGGGCCAGGAGCTGGGTGTCAAGGACCTCGAGGGCGTGCCCTTCGTGGACGTCATCGGCGTCAGCAAGGGCAAGGGCTTCGCGGGCGTCATGAAGCGCTACCACTTCGGCGGCCTCGAGGCGAGCCACGGCGTCGAGCGCAAGCACCGCTCCCCGGGCTCGATCGGCGGGCACGCCACCAACCGCGGTCACAGCGGCAAGCCCAAGAAGGGCAAGCGCATGGCCGGGCACATGGGGCATGAGCGCGTAACGGTCCGCAGTCTGGACATTGTGCGAATTGATGCAGACAATCACCTCCTGCTCGTGAAGGGCCCGGTGCCGGGTCCGAACACGGGCATGGTGCAGGTCCGACCCGCCGTGCGGCTCAACCGCAGCAAGACGCGTCGGATCAAGGACGGGAAGTAAGCCCGGCGGAGCCGGGGGCCTCGCGATCGTGGGATCGTGGGGAGGGTTTGAAGGATCGGTCGCGGGGCGGCGTGTGAAGGCCTGCCTCGCTGTCCGGAGGGTCGGAAGGGTGTGAGCCCGACCGAGACCACCGGGCGGAAAAAACGAATGGACGCTCCCCCGCGCCGGCATGAACCCGGGCGGACGGGGCGGACGGCCGAGTCGGTGCCGAGCCCGAGCCCAGGGTTGTGATGGGGCGCGGGTCGGCGAGGCGAATGGGCGGCATGGTGCCGCTCGAGGGCGTCAGGCGGAGGTTCGGACAGATGGATGTCCCCGTCTATAACATGCAGGGCCAGCAGGTGGGATCGTTCTCGATCGATGAGAACTCCCTCGGCGGCACCATCAATCCCGCGCTGATCAAGCAGGCGTACGTCATGTACCACGCGAACACCCGACAGGGGTCCGCGCGGACGAAGACGCGCCACCAGGTCAGCGGCACCACCCGCAAGCTGTACAAGCAGAAGGGCACCGGGCGAGCCCGCCACGGCAACGCCCTCGCGCCGCAGTTCCGCCACGGTGGTCACGCCAAGGCGAAGAGCAAGACGCGCGAGGACTACCGCCTCGACATGCCCAAGAAGATGCGTCGCCAGGCCAACCGCAACGCGCTGCTCGCGAAGCTGGTTGATGCCGAGGTGCGTGTGATCGACAACATCGAGTTCACGCAGCCCAAGACCCGCGCGTTCGTCGATTTCCTCGGCGCGCTGAACCTCGATCGCAAGGCCCTCGTGGCGCTGTCCGCGGACCCCGCGAAGAGCCGCAACGCCCGCCTCTCGGCCCGCAACGTCGAGGACGTGACGCTCTGCCGTGCGGACCAGCTCACCTGCTTCGAGATGCTGAACCACCGCTACCTCGTGATCGCCAAGGGCGACCTCGAGGCCTGGCTGAGCGGCTCGAGCTCGAAGACCGGCAAGGACGCGAAGCCCACGACCGCGGAGATCGCGGCGCGTGCGGCGTCTCGCTCCGGGAAGGGGGCGTAAGCCATGGACGCGATGTACGTCATCAAGAAGCCGCTGCTCACCGAGAAGAGCACGCACGCGATGAACGAGGAAGGCAAGTACACGTTCCTGGTCGATCGCCTCGCCCGCAAGGACGAGATCAAGCGCGCGGTCGAGGAGCTGTACAAGGTGAAGGTCGAGCGCGTGTGGACGCAGAACCGCAAGGGCAAGGAGCGTCGCCTGCGCTACGGGTACGTGACGGAGCAGACGTCGAAGAAGGCGACGGTCCGCCTGAAGGAAGGCCAGGTCATCGAGCTGTTCTGATCGGCCTTTCGATCGGTGTTCTGGTCGGTGTTTCGGGGCCTCTTCGAGGTTTGACGAGTTTCGGTTGAATTGGGGAACGAACCATGCCCATCCGCGTGTACAAGCCGACGACTGCCGGGCGACGCAACGCCTCGGTGAACGCGCACGCCGAGGTCACCAAGAAGGATCCGGAGAAGTCGTTGCTGCGCCCGCTGCCCAAGAAGGGCGGACGCAACAACACCGGCATCATCACCGTGCGTGGTCGCGGCGGCGGCCACAAGCGGATGTATCGCGTCATCGACTTCTCGCGTCGTGATCGCGACGGGATCGAGGGCAAGGTCGTCGGGATCGAATACGACCCCAACCGCACCTGCCACATCGCGCTCGTCGAGTACGCCGATGGCGTGAAGCGTTACATCCCTTCGCCGCAGGGCCTCAAGGTCGGGCAGACGCTGCTCTCCTCGAACGGGGACGCGATCGAGCCGTCGGTGGGGAACGTGATGCCGCTGCGTCGCATCCCGGTGGGTCTCGACGTGCACTGCGTCGAGCTGACCCGCGGGCGCGGGGCGCAGATCTGCCGCTCGGCCGGGTCGCACGCCCGCCTGAGCAACCGTGAGGGCGACTACGTGACGCTGGTGCTCCCCTCGGGCGAGATCCGGCGCGTGCACGCGGACTGTCGCGCGACGATCGGCGTCGTGGGCAACTCCGACCACCAGAACCGCATCCTCGGCAAGGCGGGCCTCACACGCCACCTCGGGCGTCGCCCGATCACCCGCGGCATGGCCAAGAGCCACAACGCCCACCCGCTGGGCGGCGGCTCGGGACGCTCGAAGGGCAATCGCCCGCCGTGCGGTCCCACGGGCGTGCTCGCGAAGGGTGGTCCGACGCGGAACAAGAAGAAGCACAGCACCAAGCTGATCATCCGTCGCCGCTGGACGAAGCGGTTCGGGCAGTTGCACTGATCGGGAGCGAATCGATGGGACGCAGCCTGAAGAAGGGACCGCACGTCGACGAGCGCCTGTACCGGCGTGTGGAGAAGAACGCGCAGTCGGGCCGGCGCGAGGCGATCAAGACCTGGGCGCGCGATTGCACGATCGTGCCCGAGTTCGTCGGCCAGACGTTCAAGGTGCACAACGGGCGCGCGTTCCTGGACGTGTTCGTGACCGAGGACATGGTGGGGCACAAGCTGGGCGAGTTCAGCCTGACCCGCACCTTCCGCGGACACACGAACAAGAAGGAAGGCCTCAAGGCCGGGTGATCGCGCGGGCGGCTCGGTATGGGGATTGGGGCGCGGGCCCGGTCATCGGTTGGTACGGGTTGGTTGGTTCGGGATCGCAACGTCTGCAGGGGTAGAACGCCGTGAAGATCAGTGGCGACAAATTGAAGGCCCGGGCCCAGGCGGCGGGCGTGAGCGTCGAGGACCTCGCCGCTGCGGTGCAGCGTGCGGGGCTCAAGGGCTCCGCCGCGCCGAGCGCCGTGCGGAACTGGATGGTCGGTCGCGATCATCCGCACTGCCGTGCGGAGGACGTGGCGCGTCTGGCCCAGGCGCTCGGGTGCGCTCCCAAGGACCTCGTGGTGTTCCAGAGCCAGGTGCGCTGGCACCGCGGGAGCAACAAGAAGGCGAAGCTCGTCGTCGACGTCGTGCGCGGCAAGCCCGTGGACGTCGCGATGAACCTGCTGACCTTCTCCAACAAGCGGGCGGCGGTGAACGTCAAGAAGTGCCTCGCCGCGGCGATCGCCGACGCGGAGCAGTTCGACGCGGACGTGGGCGCGCTGGTGGTGTGCGAGAGCCGGGTCGACGGCGCGACGCACATCAAGCGTTTCCAGCCCAAGGACCGCGGGCGTGCGCACCAGATCCTCAAGCGGCAGAGCCACATCACCATCGGCGTCGAGGAGCGGTAAGGACATGGGACAGAAGACACATCCTTTCGGCCTTCGACTCGGCGTGACTGAGGCCCACAAGAGCCGCTGGTACGCGCCCAAGGCGCTGTTCGGGGAGCTGCTGGTCGAGGACCAGAAGATCCGCGACTATCTCGATCGTCGCCTGAACAAGCGCCCGCCGAGCGCCGCGGTGTCGGACATCCACATCGAGCGCACGCGTGAAGAGCTCAAGATCATCATCAAGACCGCGCGTCCGGGCCTGGTCATCGGGCCCAAGGGCGCCGAGGTCGATCGGATGACCGAGGAGCTCCAGTACCTCACGGGGCGCAAGGTCGCGATCTCGATCATCGAGATCAAGAACCCCGACCTCGACGCGAAGCTCGTCGCCGAGGCGGTGTGCGAGGGCCTGAACAAGCGCATGGCGTTCCGCCGCGTCGTCAAGCAGCGCGCCGAGGGCGTGATGCAGGCGGGCGGCAAGGGCGTGCGCATCCAGCTCGCCGGTCGTCTGGGCGGCGCCGAGCTCGCCCGCACGCTCGACGTGCGCCAGGGCTCGCTCCCGCTCAGCACGCTGCAGGCGAACGTGGACTACGGCGTCGCAGAGGCGATCACGACCTATGGCGTGATCGGCGTGAAGGTCTGGATCTACAAAGGCATGTACTCGGAGGTCATGCCGGACGACGTGCAGACCACGGCGGCGGGCGGTCGCGCTCGTGCCCGCGGGCGTCGCTGAGTCCGAGGGTGGGGGGCGTCCGCCTGGGTGGACGCGGAATGGAGTCGTGAGGCCGGCCGCGGGGTGGAGAGAAATCGCGGCCGGATGTGGGAGAGACGGGTTTCGGGGGAAATGGGTTTCCGGGGACGTGTGTCGGATCGGTTGTTTCGGGTTGTTTGGACTGCGTGGATTGAAGCTGGGAGCGTAAGCGATGCCTCCATACAAGATTCCCAAGCGGGTGAAGTTCCGCAAGGAAATGCGCCGCATCCGCGACCGGAAGGCGACCAAGGGCAACTACGTCGCGTACGGCGACTTCGGGCTCCAGGCGCTCTCGGGTTGCTGGCTGACGGCGAACAACATCGAGGCGGGGCGTATCGCGGCGCAGCACTTCCTCAAGCGTGAGGGCAAGCTGTACATCCGCGTGTTCCCCGACAAGCCCATCTCCAAGAAGCCGCTCGAGACCCGAATGGGCACGGGCAAGGCCGACGTGGACTACTGGGCGGCGCGGGTGAAGCCGGGCACGGTGTTGTTCGAGCTCGCCGGCGTGACCGAGGACACGGCCAAGCGTGCGCTGGTGCGTGTGGCGATGAAGATGCCGGTGCGGTGCCGGTTCGTGACGCGTCGCGTTGCGGTCTGAGTCCGGGATCGGATGGTTCGTGGGCAGGGTGTTCCGGGGCGATGGTGATTCGGAGGCAATGAATGGACCCGCGCGAGATCAGGAACATGAAGTCGGAGGAGCTGGTCGCCGAGACCCGCGCCCTCCGTCACGAGATCTTCAAGCTCCGCACGCAGACCGTGACGGAGAAGGTGCCGGACCTGTCCAAGATCCGTCGCCTGCGCAAGGACGTCGCCCGTCTCCTCACGGAGCGGACCGCCCGCGCGGCGAAGGCCTGAGGACGGTTGGGGAATGACGGGTCGGCCTCGGGGCCGGTCCGGCGGATGTGTGGAGCGGCTTGGGCGGACGCGTGCAGGACAGTGGAGAGCCAGAATGGCCGAGCAGGATCGTCAGAAGGGCATCAAGATCGGCGTGGTCGAGACCGACGCGCGGGACAAGACCCGCAAGGTCGTGATCAACTTCATGTCGAAGCACGCGAAGTACGGCAAGTACGTCCGCGGGCGGACGGTGCTCCACGTGCACGACGAGAACAACGAGTCGCACACGGGCGACGTGGTCGAGATCGCGCAGTGCCGCCCGATCAGCAAGACCAAGTCGTGGGAGCTGGTCCGCATCGTGGAGAAGCGTTCGCAGCCCGCGTGAGTGGGGGCGAGCGGGTGAAGCGAGCCGCTGGACGGGCGTAGGGATGGATAGCGGTCGGGTCGGTCGCCTCCGGGCGGGGCTCCGAGTGGGGCAAGGACGGGTCAAGCGATGTTGCAGAACGAGTCAAGGATCGAGGTCGCGGACAACAGCGGGGCGAAGATCGCGATGGTCTTCCGCGTGTACGGCGGCTCGACGCCCAAGGGGCGGTTCAAGCGGCGCGTTGCGCACGTGGGCGACCGCGTGCTCGTCGTCGTCAAGAAGGCCCTCCCGGGCGGCGACATCAAGCCGGGCGACATCTCCAAGGCCGTCGTGGTGCGGACCGCGAAGCCCACGCGTCGCAAGGACGGGTCGTACGTCAAGTTCGATACCAGCGCGGTGGTGCTGATCAACGACGACGGCAATCCGAAGGGCACGCGCATCTTCGGGCCCGTCGCCCGCGAGCTGCGCGACAAGAACTACATGAAGATCGTCTCGCTCGCGCCGGAAGTGGTGTGACGGAACGATCGGTCGGGTCTCACGGGTTTCGGGTTGGTTGGTTCGGGTAGGCAAGGTGTTCGAAGGGGTTTGAGCGATGGCCAGTCATGTCCGCACGGGCGATACGGTGATGATCAACGCCGGCCAGCACAAGGGCGAGGTGGGCGAGGTCATCCGCATCGACCGCAAGAACGATCGGGTCTTCGTCAAGGGCATCAACCTCCGCACCCGGAACATGAGGCCCTCGCGCCTCAACCCCCAGGGCGGCGTGGTCACCCGCGAGGCCGGGATCCACATCAGCAACGTCAACCCCGTGGTGGACGGGAAGCCGACCCGCGTGCGGTTCGAGGTGAAGGCGGACGGGAGCAAGGTCCGCGTCGCGGCCCGGGGGGGCAAGGTCCTGGGGACCATCCGCGGGGCGCGTTCGTAACGGAAGTCTGTGCGTAGGGGATCGGGTCTGGGGCGAGGGTCGCATCGGTTCGGAAGGGCAAAGCCATGGCGAAGAAGGAAGGCAAGGGCGGCAAGGGCGGAGCGGTGCTGGAAGGCGCCGCGCCCAAGGGCACCCCGCGCCTCAAGAAGATGTACGACGAAGAGGTCCGCGCGAAGTTCGCCGAGCAGTTCAAGGTCACCAACCCGATGGCCCAGCCGGCGATCGAGAAGGTCACCATCAACGTGAACATGGGGCGGCATCTCGACGGCAACAAGCTCCCCCCGCACGTCCGCGAGACCGTGCTCGACACGCTCACGAAGATCTCCGGGCAGAAGCCCGTGATGCTCGCCGCGAAGAAGAGCGTCGCGAACTTCAAGGTCCGCGAGGGCTATCCGACCGCGGCGATGGTGACGCTGCGTCGCGAGCGGATGTGGTACTTCCTCGAGAAGCTCTTCCACCTCGCGACCCCGCGTATCAAGGACTTCCAGGGCCTGAACCGCAAGGGCTTCGATCGCCAGGGGAACTACTCGTTCGGCATCACCGAGCAGGGCGTGTTCCCGGAGATCAACATGGCCGAGGCGCAGTTCACGCACGGCATGAACATCAACATCAGCATCCGCAACTCGAACAAGGCGAAGAGCGAGTTCGTGCTCGAGCAGCTGGGCATGCCCTTCACGCGGGTGCCTGCGAAGGCGTAAAGGGATCGGATCAGTGACGCGGCGGGCTTCGGGCCTTTCCGCGACGGAAGGTGACGCATGACGACCAAGGCGCAGATGGCGAAGTCGAACAGGACGCCCAAGTACAGCACGCGGATCGTCCGCCGGTGCCAGCTCACCGGGCGGGCCCGCGGGGTGTACCGCAAGTTCCGGATCAGCCGCATCATGCTCCGGAAGCTCGCGCTCGAGGGCAAGATCCCGGGCATGCGCAAGGCGTCGTGGTGATTCGTTCGGCGTGACTGGTTCGGATGGTTTGAGGCAAGGCAGGCGGAAACAGCTTGAACATCGCCGGGGGATAGGCCCCGGATCGAGGAACGGCAGATGGCGATCAGCGACCCCATTGCAGACATGCTGACGCGGATCCGCAACGCGGCCCGCAACCGAGCGAAGACCGTGGACGTGCTGAACAGCAAGGTCTGCCGCGGCATCGCGCAGGTGCTCAAGGACGAGGGCTACGTCGAGGGATACGACGTCGTCGAGGACGGACGCCAGGGGCTCATCAAGCTCCGCCTGCGTTACGCGCCCGGCGGGCAGCCCATGTTCGGACGCATGCAGCGCGTGAGCTCGCCGGGCTGCCGGCGGTACTCCCGCGTGGACGACATCCCCGCGCCGCTGCAGGGCCTGGGCATCGCGATCGTCTCGACGAGCCGCGGCGTGCTGAGCGACCGTGCGTGCCGGCGTGAGCGTGTGGGTGGCGAGCTGCTCGCCACGGTGGAGTGAGTTGGACGAGGTGAACCAATCGGGCTGGACTCCCCGGTGCGGGAAGCGCCGGACGACGACGACAGCCAGGGAGTGATGAAGCGATGTCTCGAATTGGAAAAAAGCCCGTGTCGGTGCCCGGGAACGTGAAGGTGTCCGTCGCTTCGAGCGGCGTGACCATCGAGGGTCCCAAGGGCTCGCTCACGATGAAGCCGCGCCCCGAGGTCAAGATCGCGTGGAACCAGGACGAGAAGTCGCTGGCGGTCACGATCGACGAGAAGGACAGCGATAACCGCTTCGTCCGGGCGTACTGGGGCCTCACCCGTGCGATGCTCGCGAACATGGTCAAGGGCGTCACCGAGGGGTACACCAAGTCGCTCGAGATCGTGGGCGTCGGCTGGGGCGCGCAGCTCGCGGGCAAGCAGCTCAAGCTGCAGCTCGGCTTCGCGGCGCCCGTGCTCGTCGACATCCCGGAGAGCGTCAAGGTCAGCGTTGACAAGCAGATCGTCAAGATCGAGGGTGCCGACAAGCAGGCCGTCGGGCAGTTCGCCGCGGTGGTCCGCTCGAAGCGCAAGCCCGAGCCGTACAACGGCAAGGGCGTGAAGTACACCGACGAGGTGATCCGCCGGAAGGAAGGCAAGAAGTTCGGCGCGTGAGTCGTTGGTTCGGTTGTGGTCAGATCTCGGCCGCCCGCGGGCCGATGGCGGCGGGTTCGTGATCGAAGGAGTGTCGGGGCATGGACAAGCAATCGCTCAAGCAGGTTCGTCGGGGACGCCGTCGTGCGGGCATCCGCAAGCGCGTCATCGGCACGCCCGAGCGTCCGCGGCTGGCGGTGTTCCGCTCGCTCAACCACATCTACGCGCAGGTCATCGACGACCTCGCGGGGCGCACGATCGTCGCGGCGTCCACGC
The DNA here is from genome assembly GCA_034004365.1 of Phycisphaerales bacterium. Taxonomy (GTDB): domain Bacteria; phylum Planctomycetota; class Phycisphaerae; order Phycisphaerales; family UBA1924; genus JAVEWV01. Next base: position 88,084 of record JAVEWV010000005.1, on the reverse strand, counting down.
GTGACAAGGACGTCTCCGCGGGCTCGCCCGGCAACGTCGCGGGCGCCGAGGCGGTGGGCAAGAAGCTCGCCGAGAAGGCAAAGGGCGCGGGCGTGTCGTCGGTCGTGTTCGATCGCGGCGGGTTCCGGTACCACGGGCGCGTGAAGGCTCTTGCCGACGCGGCCCGCGAGGGTGGTCTGAAGTTCTGATGGGCATCCCGCGCGGAGCGCGCGGGCGAGGCACGAAGGCCCGATTCGGGCGGCGGGAAGGCACATGACGCAGTTCGTCGAAGATACTGGTTCGTCCGTCGAGACCAACACGGTGCACATCTATCGCACCTCGACCACGGTCAAGGGCGGACGCCGCTTCAGCTTCGGGGCCCTCGTGGTCGCGGGCGATCGCTCCGGACGCATCGGGTACGCCTATGCCAAGGGCACCGAGGTCCCGCAGGCGATCGAGAAGGCCGAGAAGCACGCCCGACGCACCATGCTCAAGTTCCCCATGGTCGGCGGCACCATCCCGCACGAGGTCGAGGGCACCTTCTCCGCGTCGAAGGTCCGCCTCATCCCGGCCTCGCCCGGCACGGGCATCGTTGCGGGCGGCACCGTCCGCTCGATCCTTGAGGTCGCGGGCGTCACCGACTGCCTCACCAAGTGCTACGGCTCGACCAACAAGCTGAACATCGTCAAGGCGACCCTCGCGGGGCTCGAGCGTCTCCGTCAGCGCGAGGCCGTCGCGGGCGCTCGCGGCGTTGAGATCGAGTCGACCGCGATCGAGCAGAAGATCGACCAGGGCAAGCGGTTCCAGCCCTTCTCGTCCGGCGAGAAGATGCGCGGGCCCGTGAACACCATCGGTCAGGAGCGTCGCGGTCGCGGCGGTGGTGGCGGTCGCGGTGGTCGCGGCGGTCCCCGTGGTGGTGGCGGCGGCGGTGGTGGCGGGGGCGGCGGTCCGCGTGATGCGGCCCCCGAGTCCGCGGCTCCCGCGGGCGACGCGAGCAAGGCCTGATCGGCCTCGGCCCGAATCGTCCGAGTATGAAGATCGAGATCCGGCGGCCGTCCACCGTTGTTTGATCGGGCGGCGTGAACAAGCAGTCAGCACACCCGGCGATGAACGCCGGGATTACGAGCGAAGGGGAGAGTGCTCCCATGATGATCCACGACATCACCGAACTCGCCGGACGCTACAAGGACCGCAAGCGCGTCGGTCGCGGGCACGGCTCGGGCAACGGCAAGCAGGCCGGGCGCGGTCACAAGGGCCACGGCTCGCGGCGCGGCTGGTCGCACCGTCCGCAGTTCGAGGGCGGGCAGATGCCGTACTTCCGGCGCATGCCCAAGTTCGGCTTCTCGAACGTCAACTTCCGGACCGAGTTCTGGATCGTCAACCTCCGCGACATCGTCGCGCACCCGGACTTCGCCAAGGGCGGCACGGTCAACGCCGACACGCTCTCCCGCGCGGGCCTCGTGCGTGACGACAGCCGCGACCTCAAGATCCTGGGCGACCTGGGCGAGGGCAAGAAGCTCTCGGTCAAGTTCGATGTCACCGCGTCCCGCCTCTCGGCATCGGCTCGCAAGGCGATCGAGGGCGCGGGCGGCTCGGTCTCCGAGACCGGCACCCGGCGCGACCGCGTCCGCGGTATCGATCGCAACAGCGAGGATCGTGCCCCCAAGAACCTCACCAAGAAGCTCAAGCGGGGCAAGGCGGGCGCGAAGGCCTGACGAGCACGGGACCGGGCGAGGGGCATGAACGTGCGATCGACGCACCTCGCGGGGCGCGGCATCGCAACGGCCTATGCTCGGGCTCCTGACGCTCGGTTCGGGCCCCGGCGCCCGGGCGGTTCACGGACGGACCCCGGAGAGCGGGACACATGTTTCGGACGCTGATCAACATCTTCCAGATCCCCGAGCTGAGGACCAAGATCCTCTTCACGATCGGGATGCTCGCGGTCTATCGCATCGGGTTCTGGGTGCCGCTGCCAGGCGTCAACCAGGCGCAGCTCAGCGAGTACTTCCAGAAGGCGCTCAGCGAGGGCAACGCCGCGGGGCGTGCGGCCCAGTTCGTCGCGATCTTCTCGGGCGGCAACTTCGCTCAGAGCACGATCTTCGGCCTGGGCATCATGCCCTACATCTCCGCCTCGATCATCTTCCAGCTCCTCGGGTCCGTGTACCCCGCGCTCAAGAAGATCCAGGAAGAGGGCCCGACGGGGCGTCAGAAGATCCAGGACTGGACGCGGCGCGCCACCGTCATCCTCTGCATTGTGCAGGCGATCGGGTGGCTCTCGTTCATCGCCTCGCAGAACATGGTCTTCGCCGAGTGGCGCCACAACCCGCTCTGGTGGGTCATGGCGGTCGGCACGCTCACCGCGGGCACCGTGTTCCTCATGTGGCTCGGCGAGCAGATCGATCGCTTCGGCATCGGCAACGGCGTGTCCATGCTCATCATGGCCGGCATCCTCACGGGCATGCCCAAGGCGATCTTCTGGATCCGCGGCAACTTCGAGCCCGGCGATCCGACCAAGATGGGCTGGGGCGGGCTGATCATGCTCCTGGCGGGGTTCGTGCTCGTTGTCGCGGGATCGGTATTGCTCACCGTTGCGCAACGACGCATCCCGGTACAGCAGGCGAAGCACACCCGCGGGCGGCGTGTGTACGGCGGGCAGCGGTCCTACCTGCCGCTCCGCGTGAACCACGGCGGCGTGATGCCCGTCATCTTCGCGTCGTCGCTCATGATCTTCCCGAGCGTGATCTTCGGCAGTCTCGCGCAGGCCACGGGAACCACCGGCACCGGGGCGTGGGCCGGGTTCGCCCGCTGGCTGAGCAGCAATTTTTCGCACGGGCAGTTCCCGTACGTCGTGTGCGAGATCGTGATGATCTTCTTCTTCAGCTACTTCTGGATCACCGTGCAGTTCAATCCCGAGGAGATGTCGAAGCAGCTCCGCGACCACGGCTCGTTCATCCCGGGCCTCCGTCCGGGCCCGCGCACCGCGGAGTACCTCGAGTCGGTCATGGGGCGCATCACGTTCGTCGGCGCCGCCATGCTCGCGGTGATCGCCGTCGCGCCGATGGTCGTCAACCGAGCGCTCAACATCGACTTCGCCGTCACGCAGTTCCTGGGCGGCACGGGCCTGCTCATCGTGGTGTCGGTCTCGCTCGACTTCCTGCAGAAGGTCGAGGCGAACCTCATGATGCGGAACTACCAGGGCTTCCTCAGCGGCGAGGAGCCGTCGGGCGGCGGTGGTGGTGGGGGCAAGCGACTCCGCGCCGCGCGGGGCTGACCCTGGGTCGTGTCCATCGTGCTCCATGATGAGGGCGAGATCGCGGCGATCGCGCGCAGCGCCTCGCTCGCGTGCACGATTCTCCATGAGATGATCGGCGCGGCGCGTCCTGGCGTCACGCCCGCAGCGCTGCGGGCGCTCGCGGGCGAATCGCTCTCACGTGCAGGAGCGATGCCCCCGATCGGCATCGACCTGCCCTCGCCGCGTCATGCTCCACGAGAGGATGCGTCGGAGGGGGGCGCGTCTTCTTCGCGCGAGCCCGTGGTCTTGGGCGTGCATCGCGCGAGAAACGCTCGCCACTTCCTCACGCTCCATGCTCATGCGGCGTGTGCGTCTGGTCGCGATGATGCGTGCGATGACGAAGCCGATGCAGCATCGCATCTCAATGAACCCTTCTCCGCGGGCGAACTCGTCACGCTCGATCTTGCGCTCTGCGTTGACGGCTGGCACTCCGACATGGCACGATGCGGGGTGATCGCGCGGTCCGTCCATGATGCATCCGAGCGACGCGCGAGAGATCCGATCGCGTTCCGACTCGTCGACGCCGCGCATGCATGCACGAGTGTGGCGGTTTCTGCCCTCGTTCCCGGGGCGCGATGGTCGGACGTTGCTCGCGCGATCCGCGATGAGGCAGAGGCATGCGGCGTGCGTGTGATCGACACGATCCCCGCGGGGCACGGCATCGGGCGGCGCCTGCACGAGCCGCCCGCGCTGATGCTCGGCGCGGCGGAAGATATCGGCGGACGAGCGGACTTCGAGCTGCGACCGGGCATGGTGCTTTGCATCGAGCCGGTAGTTGCGTTGCTGCAAGATCCCGCGTCGGAAGAACATGCTCCAACCGATCACGCTCGAACCGATCGCTCTCCAGCCGAACTCGCGGATCGTTCCGACTGCCCGATGGTCGCGTTCGAGGAGGCGATGGTCGCGATCACGCGCGCGGGCCCCCGGCGGCTGGATGTGCCCTAGAATCGCCGCCCCGGTCCGGACGGACGCCCGTCGGTGGGGAGGGAGAGTCGCCGGCTCGGCCGGAGGGGTTCGATCGCAAACGCATGGCCAAGCAGGACGACAAGTTCACGTTCGAGGCGGTGGTGGTGGAGGCCCTCCCCAACGCCATGTTCAAGGTCCGTCTGCCCAACGAGCAGAAGACCGAGGTCCTCGCCTACGTCTCGGGCAAGATGCGCCAGAACTGGATCCGCATCCTCCCGGGCGACCGGGTCACCGTCGAAATGAGCCCGTACGACCTGACCAAGGCCCGGATCACCTACCGGCACTGACCCGCTCCGAGCGGGTTTCGAGCCCGAACGGGCGGATTTTCCCCGGTTCGGGCGGGGCCTGGCCCGGGTGGTGTGTGTGGTTGGTGAGAAGACTTGGGCGTGACTTGGCGGGGGTGGGGGCCTATGGTTCCCGCCACCTCGGGGGCGTCCCGGCGTTCGATCGTCGGGGGTCCGCGGGGGTTGCCGGGGTCTCGCGTTGGGTCCATGTGAGCGGTCGGTCGCCCTGTCTGGGGGCCGGACCGGTGAGGTGCGGTGATGAAGGTCCGATCGAGCGTGAAGCGGATCTGTGCGGGCTGCCAGGTGATCCGGCGCAAGGGCAAGGTCCGCGTGATCTGCAAGACGAATCCGAAGCACAAGCAGGTGCAGGGCTGATCGAGCGCGTTTGGCGCTCGGTTGTTCGCACCCGAGATTGAGGAACAGGCCGTGCCGCGTATTGCTGGTATCGACGTCCCCGATCGCAAGAAGATCTATTACGCGCTGCAGTACATCCACGGGATCGGCCCGAAGGTCGCCGATGACGTGCTGTCTGAGGCGGGGATCGACCGCGGCTTGCGGGCCAATGAGCTCAACGAGCAGCAGTTGGCGCAGATCACGCAGATCATCGACCAGGGTTTCGTGGTCGAGGGTGTGCTGCGTCGCCAGGTGCAGCAGAACATCCAGCGTCTGAAGGACATCCGCTCCTACCGGGGCGATCGTCATCGGCGCGGGCTTCCCGTTCGCGGTCAGCGCACGCAGTGCAACGCCCGCACCCGCAAGGGTCGTGCGAAGACCGTGGCCGGCAAGAAGGGCGTGAAGGCGAAGTAATCGACTCCATCGCGAGGTTCCGACGCCCGCCGGTCGCCCCCGGCATGTGCCTGGCGTCACCAGGGAACCGTTCGCAGCGAGGGAAGCATGGCGAAGAAGCAGAAGAAAGTGCGTCGCAACGTGGTGCGCGGGATCGCACACGTCAAGGCGACCCAGAACAACACCATCGTCACCATCACCGACACCAACGGCGAGACCCTCGCCTGGGATTCGGCGGGGACCATCGGCTTCAAGGGCGCCCGCAAGGCGACGCCCTTCGCCGCGACCCGCGCCGGTGAGCAGTGCGGCTCCAAGGTTCGCAAGATGGGCATGACCGAGCTTGAGGTCCGCATCCGCGGCTCGGGCTCGGGGCGCGAGTCCGCGGTCAACGGGCTCGTCTCGACCGGGCTCCGCGTCACGGCGATCGAGGACCACACGCCCGTGCCGCACAACGGCTGCCGCCCGCGGAAGCGTCGTCGCGTCTGAGTGATTCCACGCTCGTGCCCGAAGGGGCGCGGGCGTTGTTTTTTGAGAGGCCGACCGGACAGCAGGGGCCGCGCCCGACCCGCCGGGGCGCGTGATCCCGATCACCGGACGGCTCGCGTGATTCGCGGAAATCGGCGGGGGCTGGAGCTTCGACATTGAGCATGCGCGTTCGCTGGCGTGGGCTTGAGTTGCCCGCGCGTGTCGTTCTGGATCATCGCGTCAGCACCCCCACGTTCGGGCGATTCACGATCGAGCCGTTCGAGCGGGGCTTCGGCACCACGGTGGGCAACTCGCTCCGGCGGGTGCTGCTCTCGTCGCTCGAGGGCGCCGCGGTGACGGGCGTCAAGATCAAGGGCGCCGAGCACGAGTTCACCTCGCTGCCGGGCGTGCTCGAGGACGCGACCGACATCATCCTGAACGTCAAGAACCTCGTCGTGAAGCTCGGGACCGACGAGCCCCGCGTCATGCGCCTCGCGGCCCAGGGCCCGGGCGAGGTGACGGCGGAGCTGATCGAGGCCGACGCGTCGGTCACGATCATCAACAAGGACCTTGTTCTCGCGACGCTCACGACCGACGTGGGCTTCGAGATGGACCTGCACGTCGGCCGCGGTCGTGGGTACGTCCCCGCGAGCGAGGTGTACGCGCAGCAGAAGGACGAGCAGGAGATCGGGCTGATCCTCGTTGATGCGATCTACTCGCCCGTGCTCCGCGTGCGGTACAAGGTCGAGGAGACCCGCGTCGGTCAGCGCACCAACTACGACCGCCTGATCCTCGAGATCTGGACCAACGGCACGATCACGCCCGAGATGGCGCTGGTCGAGGGCGCGAAGATCCTTCGCAAGCACCTCAACCCGTTCGTGCAGTACTTCGAGCTGGGCGAGGCCCGCGTGACCGAGGAGGCCGCCGCGGCGGCGGGCGTGGACGAGGAGCTGATCCGCAAGCTCAACATGCCCATCTCCGAGCTGGACCTGTCCGTCCGGGCGAGCAACTGCCTGGAGTCGGCCCGGATCGAGTACGTCGCGCAGCTGGTCCAGCAGACCGAGCCCGAGCTGCTCAAGCTCCGCTCGTTCGGCCGCACGAGCCTCCGCGAGGTCAAGAAGAAGCTCCAGGAGATCGCGCTCGACCTGGGCATGTCCCTGCCCGAGGGCTACCAGGCCCCCGTGGTCAGCAACCCCGTGCCCGCGGCGGACGCGTACATCACCGAGTGAGCCGGCCCGGGGTGCTCCGGGCGGCTTGCGGCGGGTCGGGCTCCCGGAGTTCGGGGGGCGTCGAAACCCGCTCGTGGTTGGTCTAAAATCCGGGCCCTTGGGGATGCGCCCCGGGGCCCTGTCTGGTCGGGAAGGTCTGAGCCATGCGTCATCGTCGTGCCGGATTCCGCCTCGGTCGCACCACCGCCCATCGTGCGGCGACGCTCCGCAACCTCGCGGCGTCGCTGTTCCAGCATGGGCAGATCACCACCACGATCCCCAAGGCCAAGGCCCTCCAGCCGCTGGTCGAGAAGATCGTCACCAAGGCCAAGCGGGGCGACCTGCACGCCCGGCGTCAGGTGATCGCGATGCTCGGCGGCGAGCGTCGCGCGTTCGACTGGCTCTACCTGTCGAAGGACGCGCCCGAGCAGGAGCGTCAGCGCGTGCAGGAGATGCGTGACCGGGCCGAGGGCTTCTTCCCCGTGCCCGCGTCGGACAAGGTCGAGCGCAACCGCTACGGCGAGCTGCGGGCCGCCCCGAAGCTCACGCGGCACATCTTCGAGAACGTCGCCCCCCGCTTCGCGGACCGGGCTGGCGGGTACACCCGCATCGTCAAGCTCGGGTACAACCGCGTGGGCGATGCGGCGGAGCTGTGCGTGATCCAGTTCGTGGGCAACGAGGAAGGCCCGGAGATCGGCGGGCGGACCAGCACCCGTCGCCGCACGGCCGACCGCCGCACGGCGTACGCCGCCAAGCTCCGCAAGGAGGGGGCCTCCAAGGCCGCCCCCGCCGCGGAGGCCTGATTTTCGCCGATCGGACGGGAAGTCGTGCGACGGGGCCGTCCTGGTCGCCCGGCGGCACGATCCTCTCGGACGCAATTCTGAACAAACCCAGAATACCCCGCGCCCTCGCGGGGTTTATTATTCTACGGACCAGCCGACGTCCTTCCGGGCGTTGGTTGGTCCGATGATGTCTCGATGGGTCGGGCGTCCCGTGCGGTCGATGGTCCCCGCCGGCGTCGCTCGAAAGACCTTTGGAATAGGGAAGGAAACGAACATGTCGAAGCTCATCCTCAGCGGTCTGGCGGGCGTCTGTGCGTGCTTCCTCGCGGTCGGCGCGGGCGGGTGCAAAAGCGATGACAGCGGCGCCGCCGCGGTGACCTGCAGCGCGGGCTGCACGGCGGATTGCAAGGACGGCTGCAAGTGCGGCGGCTCCTGCTGCGAGCAGAAGGAAGTCGCCCCCTCCGCCGCGGAGAAGTCCTGCTGCGAGACCAAGTCCAGCTGCTCGACCGAGGTTGCCCCCGCGGCGGCCGAGAAGAGCTGCTCGACCAAGGCCGGCTGCGAGGCCAAGTCTGGCTGCTCGACCGAGGTCGCTCCCGCGGCGGCCGAGAAGGGCTGCTCGACCAAGACCGGTTGCTCGGTCAACAAGGGCTGAGTCCGCCGAGCTTCGGCAACTCGTTCTCGAATGATGAAGGGGCTCGCGCATCGCGCGGGCCCTTTCCCATTGTGGCAGCTCCTCCCATTGTGACGGCAACGCACGCGAGCGAACGCTCCACGCCAACCTATCATCCGCCCCATGCTCGAAGCGCTCGAACAACTCCGGAGCGAAGCCCTCGCGGGCCTGTCCCGTGCGTCCGATGCGGCGTCGCTTGAAGCCTGGCGCGTCGAGTTCCTCGGGGCGAAGGGTCGCCTCAAGGCGATGATGGCCGGGCTCAAGGACGTATCACCCGCGGAGAAGCCCGCCGCGGGCAAACGCCTGAACGAGGTGAAGGGCGAGATCGAGGCGGCGTTCGCGGAGCGCCAGTCGGGCGTTGCGAGCGCCCCCGCGCCCGCGAAGGGCCCGATGCTCGACCTGAGCGAGCCGGGCATCGTCGAGGGGCACGCGATCGGACGCCGACACATCATCACCCGCGTGCGTGAGGAGCTGGTGGAGGTCTTCGCGCGGATGGGCTTCGACGTCGCGAGCGGCCCGGAGCTCGAGGACGACGAGCACAACTTCGCAAAGCTCAACATCCCGCCGGGGCATCCCGCGCGCGAGCCGATCGATAATTTCTACGTGGACGATCCGGCCCGCTTCGAGGCGCCGCGGATGCTGCGCTCGCAGACGAGCACGGTGCAGATCCGCGTGATGGAAGACGCGGTCAAGCGTGGCTGGGGCCCGCCGATCAAGGTGATCTCGCCGGGGCGGGTGTATCGCCCGGACACGGTCGACGCGACGCACTCGTTCATGTTCCACCAGATCGAAGGGCTCTACCTCGACGAGGGCGTGTCGATGGCGGACCTCAAGACGACGCTCCTTCAGTTCGCCCGCGCGTACTTCGGCGAGGGCGCCGAGATCCGCCTCCGCCCCAGCTTCTTCCCCTTCACCGAGCCCAGCGCCGAGTTCGACATGAAGATCGCCCTGCGCCCGGGCGAGCCGCCGCGATGGATCGAGCTCGGCGGGTGCGGCATGGTCGATCCCGCGGTGCTCAACGCGTGCGGCATCGACCCCGAGCGGTGGACCGGCTTCGCGTTCGGCTTCGGCATCGAACGCCTCGCAATGGGCAAGTACAAAATCCCAGACATCCGGATGCTCTTCGAGAACGACCTGCGGTTCCTCAGGCAGGTGTGACGCGGCGAGTTCGCATCGTCGCAGGGTTCCCTTTCCGGGGCGTGGGAGGAATGCGATGGAGTACGACGCGGAGACGATGGAACGTGATGAGTTCGGCGAGCCGGAGCCGCTGCCCAAGTGGCCCAAGCCCGTGGGCATCCTGAGCATCGTGTTCGGCGGGCTGACGCTGACCTGCGTGGGCGGAAGCGTCGCGATGATGCCGGTGTGGGCGGGCATGGTGAAGGGCCAGCTTGGGGGTGATCCACTGCCCCCGAACCTGACGCTCTCCATGCTCGAGATCTTCGCGATGGCGGCGTCGCTGAGCGTGAACCTGCTGCTCGTCATCGCCGGCGCGATGTGCGTTGCGCGCAAGGGCGCGGCGCGCGGGATGCACCTGCTGTACGGGCTGCTGATGTTCGGCGTGGTCGGGCTGGGCGTGGTCGTGCAGCTCTCGGAGCGGGCGCAGCTCGAGCAGTGGCTCCACGACTATCCGAACAGCGAGATGGCCAAGGCAATGGCCGGGCAGTCGCAGTCCGCGGCGGGGCTCATCATCGCCGTGGCAATAACGGCGGTCTCGCTCGCCTGGCCCGTGTTCTGCCTGATCTGGTTCGGGGCGTCGGGCAAGAAGCCCGACGCGGGCATGACCGAGCTCGTGGCCTGAGCCATGCCCCGTCCGGTGCGGGCCTGAGGTCGGACCGAGAGGGGTAGATCGAAACCGGCGGCCGCGACGGCACGTCCGCTCCGGGGTACAATCGATCAGCCGCGGGCGTAGTTCAGCGGTAGAACGTCAGCTTCCCAAGCTGAATGTCGTCGGTTCGATCCCGATCGCCCGCTTTGACGAATTGCCCTGTTCTTCAGGGCTTTTCTCGTTTTTGGGCGAGGCAAACGTCACAACGGGCCACGGGGGGCAGAGCAGGCGAAGGCCACCCGTCCGCGATCGACGACGGCACGGCGATGCCCTGACGACGGCACGCAACCATGATCGCGCGTCCTCGCCCACCGCTCTAAACTCTCCGCGATGTCCGACGCAGCCTCCGCACATCCCGCCCCGGCGTCCAGCATCGTGCTGACCCGCGTCGCAGGGCCCGAGTCGGGCCCGACGCGGATCGAGCTCGCCGCCCCGGGCGTCATCGGGCGTGCCGAGAACTGCGACGTCCGCCTCGACGCGCCGGACATTTCACGCCGCCACGCCGAGCTCCTCCCGCGTGAGCGGGACTGGTCCATCACCGACCTCAGCCGCCACGGCACGTTCGTCAACGGCGTGCGTCTTCGCGAGAATGAGCCGCGCGACCTCGGGCTGGGCGATCGCGTCCGCATCGGCCCGTGGACGTTCGTCGTGGGCGATTCCGCCACAGCGCGCACCGCGGGGCGCGAGATCCAGGCGCTCTTCGAGGACGCCGGCACGATCTCCTCGCTCTCGATCCAGCACCTCAAGTCGTCGAAGCAGCGCCTCTCGGGCGAGCGTTTGCGCCTCGTCACCGAGCTGGGCGCGAAGCTGTTCGAGGCGAGCGATGAGGTGGCACTGGCCGACCTCCTTCTCCGCACCTCGATGGCGGGCACGAGCTTCGCGTGGGGCGCCGTCGTTGCCGACGCGGGCGCGGAGGATGCCTTCGACGTGCTCTCCGAGCAGAATCGCCCGGGCGAGGCGAGCGTGAGCCGATCGCTCATCCACGCCGCCAAGGACGGGCCCGTCACGCTCGAGCAGGAAGCCTCGATCGCGGGCAGCGCGAGCATCGTTTCGAGCCGCACGGCGGCGGCGATCGCGGCTCCGGTGCGCGTGGGCGACGAGGCGTCGTGGTACGTGTACCTCGCGTCGTCGCGCCGGAGCGTGGAGCTCGATGACGAGGTCGCGATCTTCATCGAGGCGCTCACGCACATGGCGGGCTTCGCGCTCGCCGATCGTCGTCGGCGAGAGCTCGAGGCGCGACAGGCCGAGATCCAGCGCGAGCTGAGCGCCGCCCGGCGTGTGCAGGAGCGCTTCCTCCCACGCGCCGGCGCGACGGTCGCGGGCCTGCGCGTCGGGCTCACCGCGATCCCCGGCAAGGGCATGGCGGGCGACTTCGCGGGCGTCCGCGAGCTGCGCGGGGGTGAGGTCGCGATCTTCCTGGGCGACGTCGCGGGCAAGGGCTCCGCCGCCGCGATGCTCATGGCCGCGGCGCAGTCGTTCCTCGAAGCGAGCCTCGACCAGCACGAGCCGCTCGAACGCACCGCGAGCGCTCTCAACCGCTACATCGCCGCCCGAGTCGGCATCGGCGAGTTCCTGACGCTGTGGCTCGCCCGCATCGATCCCGCGTCCGGACGCGGTGTGTACATCGACGCCGGGCACGGGTACGCCTTCATGCTGCACTCAGGGGGTGACGTGAAGCCGCTCACCGAGGGTGGCGGCGTGGTCGTGGGCATCGACGCGGACGCGCAGTACGAGCCCGCCGCGTTCGATCTCTCATCCGGCGATCGCATCATGGTGTGCAGCGACGGGCTGCCCGAGCAGTCGGCGCCGTCGGGCGATCGGTTTGGTGTCTCGGGGCTGCGCGAGGCGATTGCGCGCGACCCGCGCGCCGAACTGCCGCCGCTCTTGCACCAGGCGGTGTGCGCGTTCGCGGGGCGCGAGCAGCTCGACGACGACCTGACGATCATGGTCGTTTCGCGCGAGTCGTGATCGGGCCGTCGTAACCCTTCAGGCGCGCCGGGCGCGGATCGTGAGGAACATCGGGATCTCACGCCGTGCGCGATCTTCTTCACGCGCACGCGGCCCGGGCTCGCTGCGGCGCTGGCTCGCCCATTCCTCCATCGCGTCGATGACCAGCCCGGCCTCCGCCAGCGCGCGCACGTAGTGCTCGATCGGGCGGTGGTGCGTGAACGTCTCGACGGGAGCCTCACCCCGCGCCACCGCGCCGGGGTTCATCGTGATCGGGAGCGCTTCTTCCGAGAGGTACGCGTCGACCCGGCGCGACTGCTGCGCGTGCGGGCCCGCGCCCTCCCACGCCCACGACGTCCGCTTCGGTGCGCGGAAGCACGGGTGCAGCATCACGACCACCAGCGGCGAGCCGGGCCGCAGCGTGCGGGCGCACCCCGCGAACACCGGCCCGATCGGATCGATGTTCATCGCGGCCATCACCAGCGCCGCGCCGTCGAAGCTCTCGGGCTCGAGCCCGTCAAGCTCCCGCGCATCGCCCACGCGGAACGTTGCCCGCGTCGCCCACACCTGCGGCTTGGCGTGGCGTTTCGCCGCCTCGATGAGCGACGCGCTCGCGTCGATGCCCACGACGCTCGCGCCGCCCTGCGCGATCGCCTCCGACACGACGCCCTGCCCGCACGCGACGTCGAGGTATCGCCCGCCCGATCGCACGCCGAGCAGGCGCACGACGCCGGGGACGATGACGTTCTCGTGATGATCGCTCCCGCGCGTGCCGACGAGGTCGTCGTACCACTGCGCGACGTGCTCCCACGATGCGCCACTCGCAGCGCGATCGGGCGCACGATCGTTCGGTGCGACGGGCGATCCGCGCGGAGAAGGCTGCTCGCGCGATGGAGCCGGCTCACGCGATGCAGTGGATTCACGCGATGGAGCCGGTTCGCGCAGCGCGCGTGATTCGCGCGCTGCCGGGGCCGCGCGCGATGCGGGATCTACCGACGCGGACGCGGACGATGCCGCACTCGGCGTCTTTGGCGATCCAATCCCGGGGCCTGCCTCCGGAGCGGCCTCGAAGGCGCCGCTCGCTTCTCGCTCCGCCTGTGCGCCCGAGGGCGGGACCATCCCGACGAGCGCCCAGAACTTCGCGGGCGCGGGCGCGTGGAAGCGCACGCCCTGGCCCGTGCCCGGGTGCGTGAAGCCGAGCTCCGCCGCGTGCAGCGCGAGCCGCTTGAGCGGATTGCGGAAGTGGGGGTCCTGCGCGTAGAGGCGATCGCCGACCAGGGGTCGCCCGATGCTCGCGAGGTGCGCGCGGATCTGGTGCTTGCGCCCCGTCTCGAGGCGCACCTGCAGCAGCGTGCACCCCTCGCCCGAGCCGAGCACGCGGAAGTGCGTGACCGCGTGGCGTGCGAAACCGTCGTCCTCGTCCGCGTCCTCCGCGGGCGCGCGCCGTACACCCGGGGGCGTCGTCAGCTCGCGCGGGGGAGGGAGGTACGGGTCGGGCTCGCGGGGCTTCCTCGGGCCCGGCTTGGGCCCGCGCGCCGGTCCCAGCGCACGGGCCGTCGAGCCCACGCGCACCGGCTCGCCCTCCGACGCGGGACGCATCAGCCCGTCCTCGCCCTCGACCAGCGCCGTGTTGATGGTCCCCTGGTTCGCCTGCCGCCCGACCTTCGCCTCCATCTCGCCCACCGCGACGGCGAGGTAGATGCGGTGCACGTCCCGCGTCTGGAACGCCCGCTTGAGCGACTCGAACGCCGCCCGGGTGCGCGCGAAGACCAGCAGCCCGCTCGCGTCGCGATCGAGGCGGTGGATCACATAGACGTTCTGCTCGCCCCGCACACGCCGACGGCCCTTGTAGCGGTCCTTGAGCATCTCGAACGCGCCGTCCTGGCGGCTGCCCGGCGGGCTCACGCTGAGCATGCCCACCGGCTTGTTGACCACGACGATGTCCCGGTCCTCGTGGATGATGTCGAGGTGGCGTGCGAGGACGGCCCTCTTCTGGGGGGGACGGGCAGAGGGCGCGCGCGGGCCGCGAGGAACGAACTCCTTGCGCCCGAACGAGTTGGATCGATTCGACGGGCGCTTACCCATGCGCACCCGTGCGTCCCGCGGGCTTGGCCTCGCTATTGGTCGCCGAATCCCCGCCACCCAGGCGGCACCAGACCCCGGCGCACAGGTCGAGCAGCCAGGGGGCGAACTCTTCCTTGGGGATGGGGCCGGGGGTTCCCTCGCCGTCCTCCAGGCCCGTCCCGCGGCGTCCGAAGACCGTCGCTTCGATGGTTCCCGCGTCCATGGTCTCCAGCGGGTTGGCGACGACGAGGTCGATGCCCTTGCGCTCGAGCTTCCGGCGGGCGGAGGCGGTCATCTCCTCACGCGGCTCGAGGGCGAAGCCCGTCAGCACCTGCCCGGGGAGGCGGCGTTCGGCGCAACCCTTGAGCAGATCAGGAGTTGCCTCAAGTTCAAGCACCAGCCCGCCCGGCTCGCGACGCATTTTGCCCAAAAGGTCCGTCTGGGACGACTTGGGGCGGTAGTCGGCGACCGCGGCGGCCATGATGAGGATGTCGAAGTGGGGCAGCTCCCGGCGGAGCAGGGCGTCGAGGTCCGCGGTGGAGCGGAACCGATGGACCGTGACCTGCGGACTCTCCGGGAGCTTCGACCCGGAGCCCGCCAGGATCGTGGTCGTCCATTCCCTTCGTGCGGACTCGTCCGCGAGGGCCGCTCCGAGGCGTCCCGAGGATCGGTTCCCGATGTATCGCACCGCGTCGATCGGCTCCTGCGTGGGGCCGGACGTGATCAGCACGCGGGGGACGTCGGGATCGTGGCGGGTTCGGGGCTGTGGGGCGCTGGGCATCGTGTCGGGGAGCTCCTGCGTGGGACGCGCGGCTCGCGTGCGCGCCGCGTGGACGAGACGCGTCCTCCGCGAGCGATGATAGGGCTCGGCGCGTGGCGCGGCGTGCCGACATCGGGTTGGTCGCGTGGCGCGATGGGCCCTACCGTCTCGTCCCGTCGCGGACGTTCGCGCGTGCGCGATCCCCGTCGAGATCGCAGGAGTATCAGGCGTTGGTGATCCGGACTCGCAAATCGCTCGGTGAGATCCTCGTCGGCTGGGGCACGCTCTCGGCGTCCGACCTCAAGAAGGCCGAGGACATGGCCAAGAGCGGGGGCAAGAAGCTCTCGGACATCCTGGTCGAGACGGGGATGGCGAAGGAAGACCAGGTCGCCAAGGGGATGGCGCAGCAGTTCGGGATGGAGTTCGTCGACCTGTCGTCGCGCGAGGTGACGAGCAAGGTCGACATGAAGCTCATCCCCGACGACCTCATCAAGAAGTTCACGATCCTGCCCATGGGCAAGGCGGGCGGGAAGCTCCAGCTCATCATCCACGACCCGATGGACCTCGAGCTGCTCGACATGCTCCGGTTCCGCCTCGGGACGGAGGTCGAGCCGAGACTCGCGCCCAAGAGCGCGATCAAGGCGTTCATCGACGGCGGCGGTGCGGGCGGGAGTGCGCAGCCCCGCATGGTCGAGGCCGGGCAGTCGCTGGTGTCCGACTCGATCGACCGCTCGATCGATCGTTCGGTGGACCGCTCGGTGGACAAGTCGATCGACGTCGCGTCGGAGGACGCGCCGATCGTCAAGCTCGTGAACCGCATCCTCGTCGAGGCGGTCAAGATGCGGGCGAGCGATATCCACGTCGAGCCGATGGCCGATCGCGTCCGTCTTCGCTATCGCATTGACGGCGTGTGCATCGTGCGCGACGACCTGCCCAAGCGCATGCAGAACGCGCTGCTGTCGCGCATGAAGCTGATGTCCACGATGAACATCGCGGAGAAGCGCATCCCGCAGGACGGGCGCATCAAGATCCCGGTGGACGACAAGGACATCGACTTCCGCGTCTCGGCCTGCCCCGCGTACCACGGCGAGAGCGTGGTGCTGCGTATCCTGCGCCCCGACTCGGTCCGCATCGGCCTCGAGAACCTGGGCTTCGAGGCGGACAACCTCACGATCTTCAACCGCATCATCAAGCGCCCGAACGGCATCTTCCTCGTGACCGGGCCCACGGGCTCGGGCAAGACGACGACGCTCTATTCGGCGCTCGACATCCTCAACCGCCCCGACCGCAAGATCATCACCGCCGAGGACCCGGTCGAGTACAACTTCGACGGGATCAACCAGTGCCAGGTGCGTGAGCACATCGGGCTGACGTTCAGCGCGATCCTGCGTTCGATGCTGCGTCAGGCGCCGAACATCATCCTCGTCGGCGAGATCCGCGACAAGGAAGTGGGCGAGATCGCCATCCAGGCGGCGCTCACGGGCCACCTGGTGTTCTCGACGCTGCACACGAACGATGCGCCGTCGGCGCTCACGCGACTGATCGACATGGGCATCAAGCCGTTCCTGGTGTCGTCTTCGATCCAGGCGGTGATGGCGCAGCGTCTGATCCGCATCCTGTGCAAGGAGTGCAAGCAGATCGATCCGTCGCCGGACCCCAAGTACCTGTCGCTGATCGGGCTTTCGCAGGCCGAGGGCGCGGGCAAGGTGATGAAGGCGGTGGGCTGCCCGAGTTGCAACAGCACGGGGTACCGGGGGCGCAAGGCGATCTTCGAGATGATGCTGATGAACGCGCGGATTCGCGACCTGGGCTTCCAGTGCGCTCCGCTGGTGGAGATCCGCAAGGCCGCGCTCGAGAGCGGGATGCGTTCGCTCGTCGAGGACGGGAAGCTCAAGGTGCTCGCCGGGGTGACCACGCCCGACGAGATCGCCCGCGTGTCGCAGGTGGTCTAGTTCGCGTCCCTCCCCACGAGGGGGGCGGGCATGTGTGTGACGCCCCGGACGCCGGGGCGCAAGGAGCGCAAGCGTGGCACAGGCAGCGGAAACCTCGAGCGCCAAGGGCGGCGCCGTCGTTCAGATCGACCGACTGCTGGACACCGTCGTCAAGACCGGCGCCAGCGACCTGCACCTGACCGTCGGCCGAAAGCCCACCGTCCGACTGCACGGGCACCTCCGCGACCTCGAGACCAAGGTGCTCGACTCCGAGGACATGGTCTCGCTCATGAAGTCCATCACCCCCGAGCGCAACCAGCAGGAACTCCAGGAAGAGGGCGGCACGGACTTCGGCTTCGCCTATGGCGAGGCGGCCCGATTCCGCGTCTCGGTGTTCCGCCAGCGCGGCGACCTCGCGATCGTCCTCCGCCAGATTCCGAACAGGCTCCTCACCTTCGATCAGATCGGCCTGCCCGACATCTGCAAGGAGCTGATCCGCCGCCCGCGTGGGCTGTTCCTCGTCACCGGGCCCACGGGCTCGGGCAAGACCACGTCGCTGGCGACGATGATCGACTTCATCAACATCACGATGGATCGGCACATCGTCACGATGGAAGACCCCATCGAGTACTACCACTACCACAAGAAGTCGATCGTCAACCAGCGTGAGGTCGGCAACGACGTGCCCAACTTCGCCGAGGCCCTCCGGCGCGTGCTGCGTCAGGACCCGGACGTGATCCTCGTCGGCGAAATGCGCGACCTCGAGACCATCGAGGCCGCGATCCGGGCCGCCGAGACGGGCCACCTGGTGTTCGGCACCCTGCACACCACCGGGGCGGCCAAGACGATCGACCGTATCGTCGACGCCTTCCCGGTGACCCAGCAGAACCAGATCCGCGTCCAGCTCTCGACCGCCCTCATCTGCGTGCTCTCCCAGCAGCTCCTGAGCCGGGTGGACACCAAGGGCATGGTGGCGGCGTACGAGTTCCTTGTCGTCACGCCCGCGATCGCGAACCTGATCCGCGATAACAAGAGCTTCCGTATCGACTCGGCCATCCAGACCGGCAAGAAGTACGGCATGCAGCTCCTCGACGACCACCTCTGGACCCTGTACTCGGCCGGCAAGATCTCGGCGGAGGAGATGGTCGACAAGAGCAAAAACCCGACTGACCTGACCGATAAGGTCCACAAGATCGGCCGGACGATCAAAGGCCGGACGGACCTGGACGAGACCGGCGAGGCCAGCTAACCCGGCCCAGCACGGGTTTCGAGCGGGGGGGCGGACGGGGCTTCGAACGGATACGCGGCTGACCCCCGAACAGTCTAAAAGACAAAAAACTCGAAGTCGCATCTCAAATCGGTGGATTTTTGGGTCATAGAACTCGAACCGCCCATGCCGGGCGGGTCGAATGGACATGGACGGCGTCCTGACGATGGTCGGGGACGCTGCCGGGTCGTTGGGAGCGTCGGATGTCGATCGATCCAGCGGAACTGAAAGGCCGGAAGCTCGGGCGTGTGCTCACCAAGATGGGCAAGGTGTCGCGCGAGCAGGTGCACGAGGCGCTCGAGGTCCAGAAGACCCGCAAGGTGCCGATCGGGCAGCTCCTGGTCGAGCTCGGGTACTGCTCGCAGCAGGACGTGAGCGCCGCGCTGGCGGGGCAGGCCGGGCTGTCGTTCGTGGACCTGAGCAAGGTGCAGATCCCGGACGCGGCGATCGGGGCGATCCCGGCGGAGAACGCCCGGACGTACCAGATCGTCCCGATCGAGTTCAACCCGAACAGCAAGCGGATCAAGATCGCGATGAAGAGCCCGGACAACTTCCGGGCGGTGGACGACCTGCGTCTGCTGATGGGCTTCAACGTCGAGGCGGTGGTCGCCGACGCGGCGGCCGTCGACGCGCTGATCGCGAAGCACTACGCCAAGAGCGAGTCGGTGACGGACGTCATCAGCACGCTGGCGACCGACAGCAAGTTCAAGGGCCTGGAGAACCGCGGGCAGTCGATCGACCTCGACGCGGTGCTTGAGGCGGCGGAGGACAACCAGGTCATCAAGCTGCTGAACCTGGTCTTGCTGCAGGCGATCAAGGACCGCGCCAGCGACATCCACTTCGAGCCGTTCGAGAACGAGTTCAAGATGCGGTACCGCATCGACGGCGTGCTGTACGAGATGGTGCCGCCGCCCAAGCACCTTGGCCCGGCGATCACGAGCCGCATCAAGGTCATGGCGAACCTGGACATCGCGGAGCGTCGTTTGCCGCAGGACGGGCGAATCGAATTGCAGGTGGGCGGGATGCCGGTGGACCTTCGTATCGCGGTGCTCCCGACGATGCACGGCGAGAGCGTGGTGCTCCGCGTGCTGGACCGCTCGAACGTGGAGCTGTCGCTCGATCGCGTGGGCTTCCGCGACGACGACCTGGCGAAGTTCCGCGGGCTGATCAACAAGCCCAACGGCATCGTGGTCGTGACGGGCCCGACGGGCTCGGGCAAGACGACGACGCTGTACGCGGCGCTCGCCGAGCTGAACGACATCGAGACGAAGATCCTGACGGCGGAGGACCCGGTCGAGTACGACATCGACGGGCTGTGCCAGTGCCAGGTGAACGAGGAGGTCGGGCTGACCTTCGCGAAGGCGCTGCGCAGCTTCCTGCGTCAGGATCCGGACGTGATCCTGGTGGGCGAGATCCGCGACCTGGAGACGGCGCAGATCGCGGTGCAGGCGTCGCTGACGGGGCACCTTGTGCTCTCGACGCTGCACACGAACGACGCGCCGAGCTCGATCATCCGCCTGGTGGACCTGGGCGTGGAGCCGTTCCTTTTGACCGCGACGATCGAGGGCATCGTTGCGCAGCGTCTGACGCGCACGATCTGCAAGCAGTGCAAGGAGGCGTACGTCCCGAGCGAGGAGGAGCTCATGGAGCTCTCGCTCACGCCCGAGGACGTCAAGGGGCGCACGTTCCACCGCGGGACGGGCAAGGTCGGCGGGCAGCCCTGCACGACGTGCAACGGGTCGGGCTACAAGGGGCGCATGGCGCTGTTCGAGATCATGATGATGGACGACACCATGCGTGAGCTGGTGATGAAGGAGGCCAGCACGGCGGTGCTGCGCGAGCACTCGCGGAAGCGCGGGATGCGGACGCTCCGCGAGTGCGGGCTGATGGCGATCTTCGAGGGGCAGACGACCATCGACGAGGTGGTGCGCGAGACCCTGGCGGAGGAGTAGTCGGACGCCCGCCCGGGGCGAGCACACGGCGGTTTTCCTCGCGGCGCGGTGCGGAGCACCCCACGCGGCGAGATAAAGGAAGAGCGGCACATGGCGACGTTCACGTACGAGGCGCTCAACGCGGCGGGCAAGCCCCAGAAGGGCACGGTCGACGCCGGCACCAGCGAGGAAGCGATCCAGCGCATCAAGGCGCAGGGCTACTTCCCGACGTCGGTGCGCGAGCAGAAGGTCAAGAAGAGCTCCGTCGCCACGGGCGAGGCGGTCAAGAGCAAGAAGAAGAAGGCCTCGGGCGGCGTCTCGATCGGCAAGGTCAAGGCGAAGCAGCTCACGCTGTTCACCCGCCAGCTCTCGACGCTGCAGGACGCGGGCCTGCCGCTGCTGCGTTCGCTGCAGATCCTGGAGAGCCAGCAGAAGCCGGGCGTGATGAAGAAGACGCTCTCGGGCGTGATCGAGGACGTCTCGGGCGGTGCGTCGCTCTCGGAGGCGATGGCGAAGCACCCGCGCGCGTTCGACAAGCTCTACGTCAAGATGGTGGCGGCGGGCGAGATCGGCGGCGTGCTGGACATCATCCTGCAGCGTCTGGCCGAGTTCATGGAGAAGAGCCAGCGTCTGAAGCGCAAGATCAAGGGCGCGATGGTGTACCCGATCGTCGTCGTGGTCATCGCGACGCTGATCCTGACGGGCATCATGGTGTTCATCATTCCGAAGTTCGAGGAGATCTTCCGCGACTTCGGCGTCAAGCTCCCCGGCCTGACGCTCTGGTTGATGAACACGAGCCGCTGGGTCGCGGGCAACAACCAGGGCCAGGAGATCCCCGGCTTCCTGTTCATCATCGTGGGCATTCCTATGTCCGTGGTGGCGTGGAAGCTGATCCGCAAGGCCGGTCCGGGCAAGGCGATCACGGACATCCTGCTCATGCGTCTGCCGATCTTCGGCAGCCTCTTGCGCAAGAGCACGATCGCCCGCTTCACGCGGACGCTGGGCACGCTGATCTCCGCGGGCGTGCCGATCCTTGAGGCGCTCAACATCACGAAGGAAACCTCGGGCAACTACGTGTTCGAGAAGGCGCTGGGCAAGGTGCACGACTCGATCCGCGAGGGCGAGACGTTCGCCGGCCCGCTCCGCGACAGCAAGACGTGCGACGCGATCGTCGTGAACATGATCGACGTGGGCGAGGAGACCGGTGAGCTCGACGCGATGCTCATGAAGATCGCGGACAACTACGACGAAGAGGTCGACGTCGCGGTCGCGGCGCTGGTCTCGCTGCTCGAGCCGCTCATGGTCGTGGTGCTCGGCGGCATGGTCGGAACGATCGTCGTGGCGATGTTCCTGCCCATGGTGGCGATGATCGAGTCGCTGCAGGGCGGCGGCGGGGTGTGACGCATCTCCCGGAAGGAAGGCGACGAATGGTGCATGGTTCGAACATCGCGCAGCCCCCTCGCATCGCCCGCGGGCCGGTGGGTTGTTCCGCCCGAGCGGCGGGGGGGCGGCGCGGTTTCACGATCATCGAGCTGATCGTGTCGATCCTGATCATCGGGCTGCTCATCAGCATCGCGATCGTCGGGCTCCGCGCGGCGACAAAGAGCGGACGACAGGCGGCGCTGCGCCAGAACGCGATCTCGATCCGCGTGGGCGTGGATGCTTTCAAGCAGGACCTGGGCTTCCTTCCCCCGCTGGTGAAGGACGGGCTCGTGTCGGGTGCGCCGACGCCGCCCGGGAACAAGCCGATCCAGAACAAGGCGATCGCGACGTTCTCGAGGAGCGTGCCCGCGGACAAGCAGTACCTGCAGGACTTCGGCGGAAGCACGAGCGATCCCGACGGGCGGTACAGCGTGTATTCGCTCGCGTACTACCTCGCGGGCGCGCTGCCGGAGGACCTTGACGGCTTCGACGGCCCCGGGATGTCGCGCCCGAAGCGTGACGGGCAGTTCGATCTCGCGGCGGGCAAGCGGGTGGAGCCGTTCATCGACGTCGCCAAGCCGGGCATCCAGCTCCGCGTGGTGAACGTCGACGAGGGGCGATACGAGATCGTGGACCAGAACGGCGTGGCGTACCGCTATTACCGCTGGCTGCCGGACGATTCGGTCACGAAGCTCGCGGAGCGGAACGTGCCGAACATCCTGGGCACGCCGGAGGGGCCCATCGATCCGGACTACTCGCCCGCGACGGACGACACCAAGCTGCGCGACGCGGAGTACGCGATCGTCGGCGCGGGTGCGAACGGCGTGTTCGGCGAGGAACTGACCGAGAGCGTTTCGGCGATGCAGACCGCGACGGGCACATCGCTGACCGGCGCGGCGCTCGAGCGTCGCGCCCGCGAGGACAACGTGGTCGAGGTGGGACGATGAAGCAGCGCGCGTTCCATGCGTATTGCCGGGCGTTCACGCTCATCGAGCTGCTGGTGGTGATGGCGCTGCTGGTGCTGCTCATCGCGATCGGCGTGCCGGCGTTCGGCTCGATCCTGAACAACAACAACCGCACCCGGGCGCAGAACGATGTGCGCTTCGCGATCAACGCGGCGCGGGACATCGCGCTCCAGCAGCCCGCGGGGCAGGACGCCGCGGCAATGTTCACCTTCGAGCCGGGCGGCGCGACGCGGATCGTGGCGTACACGCAGGCCGGCTCGACGTACGACATCCCCGGCTCGGGCTTCTCGCACAACGGCGCCCCGGGGGGCGGGCTGGTGCGGCGGGACGTGTTCGCGCCCTCGCCGCTGGCCGAGCCCGCGACGCTCCCCCTGGGCTGGAACGTGCGTGCGCTGGTCACGCCGGGGCGGCTCGGACGCCTCGACTGGTACGACCGCGCGAATCGCAACTATGAGACCAACGCCGCGAACTGGGTCTTCCCCGAGACCGGCTGGTACAACAGCACGCAGCTCACCGACGGCGATGATCGCCAGTCGTTCATGGTGCGTTTCGCGGGCGGCACGGGGCAACTCCGCACGTCGGGCGGACCGGCGCTCATGGTGGATCCGCGGCCGGTGTCCTCGGCGCGTCGGCGTGTGACCGCGCCGTGGCAGAACATCGATCAGGCCGAGGACCTCGGGGTGTGGACGCGTTCGATCCTGTCGGACCCCGGCCTCAGCGACGGGCTCCGGCGCAACCTGATCGGGAACGTGTCCGGCGACACGATCCTCGCGGCGCCGATCACCGACTTCGGCGTGTACCAGGAAGAGCGTCTCGCGGGCAAGTTGGGCGTGCGCCTCGATCGAGACACCCGCTCGCTCTACAGGCAGGGCAACGACCCACAGCTCGTGGACGGGATGAACGCCGCCAACATCACGAAGCTGAACCGGTGGATGTTCGGCGACACCAACCTTTCCGAGTCCTTCGGCGACGAGGACGACCGCCCCGAGGCCTCGCTCTACACCATCACCCGCAGCGGGGGCGATGTGGTCGAGATCCCGCCCATCGAGGGGAGTGACTGAGCATGCGCGGCACGAACTCCATCCTTTCGACCGATCGTCGGGGCGTGCGGCGGGCGTTCTCGCTCATCGAGGTGCTGATCGCCGTGGTCGTCCTGGCGCTCGCCCTGCTCGGGCTCGCGGCGGTGTTTCCGGTGGTGATCAATGAGCAGAAGGTCGCGACGCAGACGACCCTCGGCGTGATGGCGAGCTCTTCGACGGAGAATTTCCTCACGCGCGTCGAGGCGCTGAACCAGGAGCCGATCTACCAGGTCAGCGGGGTGCTCACCAATCGGCGACCCTCCGATGGCGGGCTGATCACGAACGTGTCGCACCTGGGCTGGCGTCTGTGGCGCGACAACCTTTCGAGCGGGAACAGCGGGTTCTCGCCGACGGGGGCGTGGGTGGTGCCCGGCTCGAGCAACTCGTTCCCGGTGCGGGCCGACGTCGCGACCGGCCTGCCCACGACGCTCACGGTCGCGAACCCCGGCGCGCCCAGCCAGACGGCGATCGACATCCCGCTCGCGTCGCGCCTCTTCCCGCCGGCGTATGGCGAGACGGGCGAGCCGCGGTTCGTGTCGGACTTTGCCGCGCGGCGGATCCTCGCCGATCGCAACATCCGGAATCCCAAGCCGAGCAAGCAGGACCAGATCGAGCTGGCGATCTTCGTGCGTCCGATCGATCCGACGATCCGCGTGCCGCGGGAGAAGCGGAAGTCGTCGTGGGAGAGCAACATCACCCTGTCGGACCTGCTGGTGGCGCGGTTCGGCCTGCCCGGGAGCGTCGCGCCGGCGTGGCCCGTGGGGTATGACTCGTCCAAGGACCGCCTGACCCGCAACGGAACGGGCGACGCCTATGCACCGCTGATGGTGCTCAAGCTGCGCTCCGCGGATCCCAAGCGGCCCGACCTCGTCCGTGTCGAGGGCAACGCGGACCAGATTGGCTTCCTGACCGTGTTCGGGCAGCGGCTTGTCGATTCGACCGGCGTCGTGCGTCAGGTCGTCGAGGTGCTCGAGGACGACGTTGTCCGCGTCGAGCCCGCTCTGTCCCGCGCGGGCGGGAGCGGCGCGAAGTCGCAGGACGTGGCGATCCAGCTCGCGCAGCGCGGCGCGCTCGAGGCGGTGTTCGCGCCCGAGGGCGCCAGCGACGCTCGGGTGGTCCGCATCGAGATCCCGGAGGACTGAACGTGGCTCGCACCGTGCAACACGCTCGATCGTCCGCACGCGACGCCTTCACGCTCGTGGAGGTCCTCGTCGCGGTCGGTGCCGTCGCGATCATCACCGTCGGCATCGCGGCGGTGTTCCAGTCCGTTGGACGCACCGTCTCCTCGGGCAAACGCCTCCAGCGATTCAACGAGTACGCCGGTTTGCTCGAGGCGCAGCTCCGGCGCGACGTCGCCGCGATGGACCGCTCGGGCTTCCTCGTGGTCCGCAACGAGTACATCGACCCCGAGCGCACCGGCGGCGCGGGGCGCGGCGTGCAGTTGTGGGAAGAGGACGGAAAGCCCCATCCGCGCCGCTCAGACCAGCTCATGTTCTTCGCCCTGGGCGACTACGTCTCCGCTCGCACCGCGCTGCATCCCGATCTCGAGGTCCATGCCAGCGAGGCACGCGTGTACTACGGGCATGGCGTTCGTCCGCCGAACAACCCGAGTTCGGGCGATCCAGGGTACGACGAGGCGTTCGCGCCGGACATGACCGACGAGCTGTTCCCCTGGGCGCTCGCCAACGAGCCCTTTGGATTGGGCGTCGTCGGTTCGCGGGATCAGTACGCCTCGAACTGGGCGCTGCTGCGTCATGTCACGCTGCTCGCGCCATGGGAGACGTCGCCGCGGTCACTCTCCGGAGATGCCGACGATGCGCTCAGCGATCTTGGCCTCTCTCTCGCGGAGGCTCGCGACAGCATGGTGCAGGTCGGGGGCCAGCCCGCGACGCCATACCTGTTCCGGCGGTTCTTCTCGCTCGGACAGCTCGACGCGGGTCGCGTGCCCTCGGACCTGAACAGTGCGGCGTACAGCGTCGCAAAGCAGGCCAGGCCCGGAGCGACGCCGACGACGAACTCGCTGCTGCCCACGGTCGCGTCGGGGATGGTGGACATCGCGTCGACGGATCTCCCGGCCCTGCGCATGATGGTCATGCGGTCGGACATGCTGCCCGAGGAGTACGACAGCGAGTCGGACATTTTCGATGATTTCGGCACGGGCCCGGTGGAGTTCGCACGCAGCGTCGTCGGTGGACAGCTCGGGGGCAATCCGCTCCCGCGCGAGAAGATGATGGCGTGGATCGACCAGCTCATGCCCACGTCCATGCTGCCCGACGGATCGAGCGTGATCGATCTCACGACGGTCCGGGCGGCATATCCGCAGCTCGGCACGAACCCGCCCTTTGCGCATTCGCAGCGGATCCGCTTCGACGATCGACCCGCGGGCTTCCTGAGCTCGGTCACGACAGGTACCCCGCTCCAGCAGGCGGTGCGCAAGGCGGACTACGCGGCGCTCGCCTCGGCGGTCCTGGTCCCGAACTGCTCGGAGTTCATCGTCGAGTACAGCTTTGGCAAGATCGATCGGGGCGGGCAGATCATCTGGCACGGGCTGGAGCGACGCCTCGATGCCGACGGTGACGGCGTGCGCCCCGGTGATACCGACTCGGCCCGCGTCGCGCTCCCCTATCCGTGGTACGTGGACTCGTCGATGGGCAGCATCCAGGACGGGCAGGGCGCCGGGGCCAACGACGCCCGGGCGCCGCTCTCGCTCCGCTCGATCAACGGGACGCAGCGATTGCAGGCGCCGCCGCTGGATGCGGGCTCCGTGTACGGCTACGGCTTCGCGTGGGGAACGCCGCAGATCAATGAGCGGATCCGGACTGCGTACTTCGGGTTCGTGGATCCCTCGGGCCTCACGCCCCCGGCGGCGCCGGCGGTTCCGATCAATCCGGACGGTGGCGCTGTGGCGGGTGTTGTGCAGCACTCGACGTCGTACAAGCCCGCGACCTGGCCCACGCTGCTGCGTGTGACGGTGCGGCTGGCCGATCCGAATGACCCATCGATCGAGGAAACGTACCAGTTCGTGCTGGACCTGCCGGGGAATCCGGAGATCTGAGCACGATTGGTCTGACGCGCGGCACCTGAGCCGCGAGGGTGGAGCCATGCGCATCGCACTCCGAATCCGAACTCGCCGATCGCACGCCTCGCGCCGGGGCACGTTCCTGGTGTTCGTGGTGGGCACGCTCGCGCTGCTCGCGTCGATCACGGTCCTGTACGTGACGATCGGGCTGAGCGATCGGCGCAACGCCGGCGCGATCAAGGCGCAGGCGGACTACGAGCAGGTCGTCGACGTGTACCTCGATCACATCCTTTCGGTGATCGGTGCGGACGTGACGGCGAGCGTCGTTGACCTCAGCAACACGCAGGGCAATTTCGCGCCGAACGGCAGGACCAATGACCCGTCGGTGACGCTGGCCGAGGCGTGGGACATCCCGGGCACGAGCCCGCTGGTGCAGTCGCGTTTCCCGGGCAATCCGCAGGGCAACTGGTTCCGTCCCGAGGGCCTGTGGGGTGATGATCCCTGGCTGGCGTCGACGGAGCCGACGCGCATCCTGCCCACCGCGCCGCCGACGTACCTGGACGTGCGCGACTGGTCGTCGATCTCGAACTTCGCGCCCGACGGTCAGTTCGTCAACCTGTTCGCGCTGCGCAACAACTTCGGCGCCACCGCCGAGGAGCTTCGCCAGGACCTGTCCATTCCCGGCGATCGTCCCCCGAGCTATCCGAGCGTGACGGGAACCGCCGCGATCAACAGGCCCTACCTGTGGTCGATCAACCAGTTCGGTGCGTTCCGCCCGATCGTCGACCTCGACGCGGGCCCGGACGAGGAGAGCTACATCCCGTATCAGTGGGCGGACACCGACGGCGATGGCTTCGCCGACGCACGCTTCCACGAGATGGTCGACGGCGCGACGAGCAACGCGTTCCGGCGTCTGCTGCCCGAGGATCGCAACATCCGCTGGTTCTTCGCCGCGCGGGCGATCGACCTGTCGGGGCTGGTGAACATCAACGTCGCGACCGACTTCCTCGCGGGCCCGAACCCCGGTGAGGCGAATCCGATGCCCGTGGAACGCACGCCCGCGGGCGTCGACCTCCGGCGTCTGATGGCGATGCTCGACCTCTCCCGCGAGTCCGAACTCACGAGCAAGGACCTGTCGATGGCCGCGCTCACTCCGCCGAACGGCTACACGCCCACGCCCGAGGAGGCCGCGTACGCGGACTACAGCTTTGCGGCGGCCGTTGACATCGGCGACGCTGCGTATGCGAACCTGCGCTACGCGCTGCGCCGGGGCATCGTGCTCCGCCCGGGCGTCGATGTGTACGACGTCCTCACGCCCGGCACGGACGACGACGTCCTCCCCGTCGAGGCGAAGGATCGGCACGACGGGTACCTCCTGGGCGGGGGCTTCGGGCTCACGCCCGGGCTCGTCGGCCAGAGCACGTATCGCATGCCGAGCACGTTCGGCATGGAGGACCTCGTCGAGCTCCTGACCTACTGGGGCCTCAATGATCCCGCGACGACCACCCGCCTGGAGCAGGCGGTCGGCGGGCGCGGCGACTCGGTGAACCCGAACTATCCACCCTCGCCGCTGCGTTCGAACGTGTCGAGCGCGTACGACCGCGACCCGCGCTTCACGTCGGCGATGGAGTACGCGTCCACGCCCCCGACCGGCTCGGAATACGCCCGCGCCCTGCTCACGCACGCGACGAGCCTGCGCCGCCTGCTCACGACGGTCTCCGGGGCGCGCCCGTTCCGCTCGGGTGCGACGGACCTCGAGCTGCGTGAGAGCCTGCCCGCCCTGCTCGATTCGGGCAGCACGCAGGACCTCTTCCGCGCGTACGCGAACGTCCTGATGCCATTCCTCAGCCAGAGCGCGGGCGACTGGAACCCGGCGTCGAACGACTACGACGTCCGCCGCACGCTGATCTACGGCTACGACGGCGCGCGCGAGGCGTTGCAGTTCGCCGCGCACCTCGCCGCGAACATGTCCGACAGCGCCGACGGGGATTCGGCGCCCGGTACGTACACGGTCGTGGCCGAGGAGCAGATCGCCCAGGACTGGGAGAACGACACCTCGAATGCACAGCTTGGCGTGAACCCGCGCGTGGTCTCGCCCTATCCGCTGATCCGCCTGCCCACGGGCAAGCTTGCGGACACGTCGCCCACGTCGGGCACGGCGGACGACATCAATGACGTGCCTTTCCCATTCCTCACGATCTACGGCATCGAGCCGCAGGCATTCATCGTCGGCGCGGCGGGGTTCATTGGATACTCGGATCGTCCCCCGCCCGGTGGTGACGAGGAGTGGATTGATGGAGGAACGGCGGGCGTGCTTGATCCGGGCGATCAGTGGGATGTGAAGCCCACGATCGATCCGAGGGCGGGCTATCCGGGAGAGCTTGAACAGCTTGGCCCAGACTTTCTGTTCGAGGGTGTCGCATTTCAGATCCACAACCCGTTTGATGAGTCGGTCAGCCTAGCCGCGGGCTCGATCTACCCCGGTGTCGTGGGCGCTCTGGCGGACCGTATCCAACTTGCGGATGGCGCGATCGTGCTTCAGTATGGTCGCGGCGCGTACGGGCAGAGTTTTTTGGCCGATGCGGCGAAGGCCGAGTTCTTTCAGAACCGGTACTTCGCCCCTGTTACCCCCGTGAACTATGACCCGGGGACACGCCTTCCGATGTCGTACCAGGGCATCATGATCCCACCACGATCAACGATCGTGGTGTACTCGACCAGCATGACCCCGCCAGAGATACAGCGTCGCCTCGGTGAGTATTCGTCGTCCGACCTGATCCTCACCGACGGTACGAACTTCGCGTCATGGGTCAGCAAACAGTTCGGTCCGAATGCATACTGGGTCCCGATGATCAGTCCGAAGTCCGGTACGTTCATGGTGCCCGATGTCAAGGAGGAGTTGAACGGCTCCGCCACAACGGGGCGTCAGTACAGGATGTGGGACATTCATCCCAACGATCGCGATCTGAACGGCACCTTCGATTACAGCGGTGATGATCCGATTGTCGGCGGTGTTCCGGGGCATCGTGGGCTCGCGGCCCTGTGGCGCATTACCCGACGCGATTCCACGGGCGTGACCTCCTTGGCGATCAACGACGATTTTACCACCGTCCCCATCAATAACGTTGACAATGACGTGCTTGTCGATCGTTTCCGTTTTCCGATCGACGTTCCCTCGCTTGATCGCAAGCTCGTCGCGACTAAGGACGTCAACGGCATCTTGCAGCTCGATATCGAGGATGCCGAGCCGGGTCCCGAGGTCACGCCGGGAGGCCCGCTCACACCCGGCGGGACCGGTGCGGGGTCCCAGGACAACAGCGGGTGGTCGGTCGTGCGGTTCATTCACCTGCGTCGACCGAGCGATTCACTCGCGAGCGGGTCGCGTCACGATGACATCCCCGCGTACCTGCTCGAAGCGAAGGATGCGTGGAATGAGGGTTCGCCCACGCAGTTGACGAACGTCGAGGGCGCGAAGGACATCGTGCAGAACACGGAGCTTCGCAAACGCACGATGCGGGAATCCGGAAGCAATACGCTCGCGAACATGCTCTCGGCACAATCTTCCAACAAGACCCTCATGGGCGAACTCGGCGAAGATCCGGACGAATGGGACGGCAAGGAGATCTCCAAGGCAGCGGGCCAGGGCACGCCCTTCCCGCTGCGCTGGGGCGAGGCCGCCTCGGGCGGGACGATGGTCATGCGCCTTCTCCAAGGCGAACTCGAAGATACGGACGAGCGCCCGCGGACGCGCCCGGGTGACGCGCTCATGGCTCTGGGCGTGGGCCCAATGAAGAATCCGGACCCTCTCGCGCAACCGATGAGCACGGACAACTTCGCGCTCGACAACGCACGTTGGACCACGCTGAGCGAGGCGCTCGCCTTCGCATCGGGCTGGGCGCGCATGGATCCCACATCAGGGGCTTTTCCTGAGAACCAGTTCGATCCTGTCGGTCTGTTCATGACCGACAACGGGACTGGCATCGGGTACCGCGGCCCCGCCTATCCCGACCCGCACGCCACGGCCGATCCCGCCGATCCATCCACGCGCCGGGCCAAGCTCGTCGCCGGACGCCTCAACGTCGACGCCTTTACGCCCTTCTTCGATAACAACGGGGATCGCATCTTCGATCCGATGCAGGACCGCATCGCCGGCACGGGTGTGCCGCTCGCGTGGGGCGTGTTCGACGCCTTCGGCGCCGTCCCGCGGAAGTTCGGCACGTTCGTCCGCCCGACCTTCGGCACGATCAACATCAACACCGCGCCGCTGAGCGTGCTGCGCGCGGTGCCGTTCCTGTCGCCGATGGATCCGGGGCGCGACGTGACCGATCCGTGGTGGTACACGCAGTTCGGCACGGGCCTCCCGCACAACCAGGACTCGGATCTCGCCGCGGCGATCGTGGCGTATCGCGATCGCACGCGCGTGTGGCCGCTCTCGGGCGATGACTATGTGAGCTTCGCGGGCGACGAAGGCATGCGTGGGACGATGGTGGGAGGGCTCCTTCCCAGCCTGGGCACCGACGGCGACGTCAAGTGGAACGAGCCGAGCGGCGTCGGCACGCCGATCCTCGAGGACGGTCGCTATAGCGCCACCCGCATCAACGCCATCCGTGAGCAGCCCGGATTCCGCTCGCTCGGTGAGTTGTTCGCCGTGCGGGACCACGGTGTCACGGGTTCTACGACGTATCCATATCCGAACTCGATGGACCGCCTCGCCTTCGACGGGGACTCGCTCGATGCGAAGGGCTTCGAGTCGGTGCGGTACAACAGCGGCGCGAACGACGACGGCGTGATCGACGATCTGGAGGAACGCCTCTCGCTCATGAACGCGGTGACCCCGTCGCTGAGCGTGCGGAGCGACTACTTCGCGGTGTGGTTCGTCGTGCACGGGTACCGCGAGTCGGACGTCACGGGCCTGACCGGGTCGCGGGCGAAGGAGCCCATGACGCCGTCGATCAAGCGCCGGTTCCTGGTGATCGTGGACCGCTCAAACGTGGTGCAGCCGGGGGATCGCCCGCGGGTGCTGGCGTTCCGCGAGCTGCCGTACTGACGCCCCCGGGCGGGGCAAGGAAAGGCGGGCCGGGCGCGCCGATGGGCGCGGTGCGTACACTCGTGTCGCGTGCAGGGCGTAGCTCAGCTTGGTAGAGCGCCTGCTTTGGGAGCAGGAAGTCGCTGGTTCGAATCCAGTCGCCCTGATTGGCGGAGCGGGAAGCGTCCCGACCCTTCGGAGCAGTCCATGCCACGATTCACGCGTGTTGCGGCGGCGGTCGTCCTCGCGGGATGCCTCTCGGCGTGCGCGTCGCAGCACGCGGCTCACTCCTCGGCCGCCACCGATGCGGGAGATGCCCCCATGCGCCTCGGCAATTTCTCGGTCAGCCTCACGGTCAAGGACATCGCCGCGTCCCGCGCGTTCTACGAGAAGCTCGGGTTCAAGATGGTCTCGGGCGACCAGGCCCAGAACTGGGTCGTCATGCAGAACGGGACGACGAAGGTCGGGCTCTTCCAGGGCATGTTCGAGCGGAACATGCTCACCTTCAACCCCGGCTGGGACAGCGACAAGTCCACGCTCGCGGACTTTGACGACGTCCGCGACCTGCAGAAGGAACTCCGCGCGAGGGGCCTCACGCCCGACCCCGCCGCGGACGAGTCCACAACCGGCCCCGCCTACCTCATGCTCACCGATCCCGATGGCAATCCGATCCTGATCGACCAGCACGTGCCCAGCCCCGAGAAGCCGAAGAACTGACCCCGGCTGTTGCGTGGGATGATCGACGGCGCGTGCGATGTCATTCCGCGCGCACGAACGGGTTGCTGCGCTTCTCGCGTCCGATGGTCGTCGTCGGCCCGTGCCCGGGGAGCACGCGGGTCTCGTCGGGCAGCGTGTACAGCTTCGTGCGGATGCTCTCGGCGAGCGTGTCGAAATCGCAGCCGGGGAAGTCCGTCCGCCCGATCGAGCCCGCGAACAGCGCGTCGCCCGCGATCGCGATCCCCGCGACGTCATTCACCAGCGTGATCCCGCCGGGCGAGTGCCCGGGCGTGTGCAGCACGCGCCACGGGCCAGCGGGTAGGTCGAGCACGTCGCCCTCGCGGAGCAGGCGATCGGGCGCGGGCCCGGTGATCGGGAGCCCGATCGCGGTGCTGAGGTTCAGGTGCGGGTCGGTGAGCCAGTCGCGCTCGGCCTCGTGGATCCAGATGGGGAGGTCGCCCCCATCGGGCCCGCGGAGCCCACGCCTCAGCTCGAACAGCCCGGCGATGTGGTCGAGGTGGGCGTGGGTCAGGACGATCGCCTCGGGGATGAGCTCGTGCGCGCGCACGAACGCGACGACCTCCTCCGGCTCGAAGGGCGCGTCGACGATCCAGCAGCGCGGCGTGCCGGCCTCGCGGACGACGTACGCGTTGGTCGCGTAGGGGCCGAGCTCGAACGCGGCGATCTCGGCCCGCCCGCCGATCCTGGGGATGTCCTGGGCGTGGTCCATGCGGGTCGTCTCCGGTCCGGAACGTCAGCGTAGGCCCGTGGGCCCGCGGCCCTTATAATCGAAAAAGCCCGTCGCACCACGACCCGGGAGGGACCCCGCCGTGACGATGACCGACGCGAAGAGTTTCGTTCGCAATATCGAGGACGCACCGCTGACGCCCGTGCAGATGGATGGCGTCAAGGGCGCGAGCATGGCGGTGATGGTGGGGCGGGAGAGCGGTGCGCCGCACTTCGCGCTCCGCCAGTTCAAGGTGGAGCCGGGCGGGCACACGCCGCGCCATAGCCACGACTACGAGCACGAGGTGTTCATCGTGTCGGGCACGGGGCACGTGCTGCTCGAGGGCGAGGAGCGTGCGATCCGCGCGGGCGACGTGCTCTACGTGCGTGCCGACAGCGAGCACCAGTTCCGCGCGACGGGCAACGAGCCGCTGCGCTTCCTGTGCATGGTGCCGGTGGAGCGGAACTGCGGCGGACAAACGCCCGGATCGTGAGTTGTGCGGCGAGACACCCCGGGGAGCAAGGGGGCCGACATGCAGGGCAACCAGTCAGCGGAAGGCCGGCGCGTGGAGCGGGCGGACGGGTCGCGGCGTGACCTGTGGCTGATCTATTCGATCGCGTCGCTGGTGTGCGTGGCGCTGCTCGTGTGGGGCGTCGTTGAGCGCAACCCGGGGTACGTGATCGTGGCGCTCCTGGGCATGGTCGTCGTCGCGGCGGTGGCGCCGCTGACGTTCGTGCTGCACACGCAGTCGATGCGTGCGCGCGCGCCGGGCATGGCAGAGGAACTCGGGCGCCTCGCGCGTTCGATCGAGGTGCTCTCACAGCAGGCGGCGTTGTCGGACGACGCGCGGCGCGTGCTCAATCGCACCCGCGAGCGTGAGCTGCTCACGCACGCGATCGAGGAGGACATCGCGTCCGAGGACTGGGACGCCGCGATGGTGCTGGTCAAGGAGCTCGCCGAGGCGTTCGGATATCGCAGCGAGGCGGAGGAGTACCGCGCCCGCATCGATCAGGCACGCTTCGAGACGCAGGACCGGCGTGTCTCGGTCGCGATCGCCGGGCTCGATCGCCTGATCGTGCAACGCCGCTGGAACGAGGCGATGTCCGAGGCGGCGCGGATCACGCGGCTGTATCCCGATTCGCCGCGCATCGAGGGCCTGCGCCACCGCGTGGAACGCTCGCGCGACGCGTACAAGCACGACGTCGAGCGGCGTTTCCTGCTCGCGGCGAAGGAAGAACGCATCGACGACGCGATGGAGCTGCTCCGCGAGCTCGACGCGTATCTCACCGAGCAGGAGGGCGAGCGGTACCGCGAGGTCGCGCGGGGTGTCATCGGGAAGGCGCGCGACAACCTCGGTGCACAGTTCAAGCTCGCGGTGCAGGACCGACGTTGGGCGCAGGCCGCGGAGATCGGCGAGCGGATCGTTGCGGAGTTTCCCAACTCACGCATGGCCGAAGAGGTGCGGCAGGTGCTCGACTCGCTGCGTGCGCGTTCGGCGGGCTGATCGGGCTCAGTTCCAGCTCAGGCCCTTGGGCCAGTCCTCGGGGTGCTGTGAGCCGGCGCGCCGGATCAGGTCCGACAGGTGCTCGAGCTCGCAGCGGATCAGCGTCGCGCGGATCTCGGGATCGCCCTCGGCGAGGAGGCGGTATCGCAGCTCGGGCTCGGCGAGCACGGCGTAGCTCACGAGCTCCATGATCGCGGGCGTGGGAACGTCGTCACGCTCGATGATCTCCGACACGCTCCCCGCGATGCGGAGGCGCGAGAGCGGGCCGCCGCGGAACTCCTCGCCCAGCCACGAGCGCAGCTCGCTCGCCTCGCGACCATCGGGCGCCTCGGCGTCCTCCACCGGCGCGAGCAGCGCCTCGCGATAGAGGCGTCCCTCGACGGGCGCAAGCTCCTGGCGGATTCGTGCGCGGCACACGCCCTGCAGCAGGATGTTGTACCGCCCGTCGGGCAGCTTCTCGTGCTGCGCGATGCGGCCCAGGCACACCGCCGTGCGCAGCGGCGGGCGACCGTGGTACTCCTGCTTCCAGTGCTCGCCGCGGAACACGGCCATCGCGATCAGCCCGGAGCCGTCGAGCGCGTCGGACACCATCTGGCGGTACCGCGGCTCGAAGATGTGCAGGGGCAGGACCTGGTGGGGGAGGAGCGCGGGCGCATCGAGCGGGAACAGCGGCACCGGCCGCGAGAAGTTCACCCGGATGGTCTCTGCGTTCTCGCTCATGTGTGGGATTATTCGCAGCGGGCCGCCAACGGATGGCCCCGAGAATGGAACAGATGTCGATTACGTCGCGAGCGGGTCGGGCTTGAAGACGCGCGTGTCGAGCCCCCAGTGGCGTTCGGTGAAGTTTCCGCCCGCGTCGAAGGCCTTGGCACGCTCGGGGCGGGCGGCGGCGAGGGTCATGGCGACCTTCGCGTCCATGTTGTCGAGGCAGGCGACGAGGATGGCCTCGGGCGTTGCGGGCACCTTGGCCGCGCCGTGCTCGGGCAGCGTGTGGTGCGAGAGGATGATGTGCTGGAGCACGATGATCGCGTGCGGCGGGAAGCGCATCGCCTTCTCACGCATGACCTGCTGGGCCTTGTCGTGCAGCATGATCGCGCCGTCGACGATGTGCCCGATGAGGTAGCCCCGGTCGCTGTAACCGAAGGGGCGGTCGTAGACCAGCTCGCGCGTCTTGCCCAGGTCGTGCAGGAACAGCCCGAGCAGCACGATGTCGCGATTGATCTTCGGATACAGCGGGCAGATCGCGTCGGCGACGAGCATGAGCTGCAGCGTGTGCTCGAGCAGCCCGCCGAGGTACGCGTGGTGCATGTTCTGCGCCGCGGGGGCGAGGCGGAACGCGTCCATCAGGAAGTCGTCTTCGAGATATGTTTGCGCGAGCGCCTGCATCGCGGGGTGCGTGAGCGTGCCGAGCAGACGCCGCACCTCGGCGAACATCGCATCGACGTCCTTGTCGGTCGCGGGGAGCAGCTCGCGCATCTGCTCGGGCGAGGGCTCGATCGTGTCGATCGTGTGGATGATGAGCTGCATGTCGCCCTGATAGGCCTGCGTCTCGCCCTCGATCCACACGAACCCGTCCGTCGGCAGGCGGTTGAACGTCGACTCTTCCACCGACCACATCCGCCCCGCGACCTCGCCCGAGCGATCGCGCAGCAGGCAGCGCAGGTACGGCTTGTCCTGGCGCGTGCGCCCCATCTGCGCGTTGCAGATCGCGAACGCGCCACTGACCCGCTCCGAGGGCTGCATGTCGCGGATGAATCGGCGGTCGGACTTGGAGGGCATCGTGGCTCCCGGCTTGCTCTGGAAAAGGCTCATCGCCGCGATTCTAGGTCGTGCCCGCCCCCGGGCCCCGCTCAGACCCCGACGTACCGCGCGTGGATGGCCCGGGCCCGGTCGGCGTCGCGCGTGCCGTGGACGATCGCGCGCCCGTCCTCGAAGATCGTGATGGTGAGGGGCGTTCCGTCGTCGCCACGCTCGCCCGCGAGGCGTGCCCGCACCGCGACGCCCGCGCTCGCGACCTCGCCGTGCGCGATCAGGCGGGACGCGAGTTCGTCGAGCGCGATGCGTCCCGGCGTGCCGGGCACGATCTGCACCGCACCCTGCCCGCAGAGCGTGAGCGTGCGCGAGGCGCGCCGCCCGTGCAGGAAATCGAACCGGCGTTCGGCGCAGCACGGGCATCCCGCGCGAGGTCGCGCATCGGCAAGACGCGTCTCGAACACGCCGCGCCACGGATCGAGCGTGAGCACGCCCGGGAGCACGAGGCCTTCGCGTCCTATGAGGATCTTGAGCGCCTCGCTCGCCTGAGCCGCGGCGATCATCATCACCGCGGGGCCCAGCACGCCCGCGGTGTCGCACGTGGGCACGTCGCCGGCCTCGGGCGGGTCCTCCATCAAGCAGCGCAGGCACGGCGTGCGACCCGGAACGATCGTCGCGCGCGTGGCGCTCGTGCCCACGACGCCCGCGTACGCGAGTGGGATGGTGCGCTCGATCGCGAGGTCATTGAGCAGGAAACGCGTCTCAAAGTTGTCCGTTGCGTCGACGATGACGCCGAGCGGTGCGGCGTCGTGCGCGTCGTCGAACACGTCGTCCGCATTGTCGGGCGAGAGGTGCGCAACGACGGGACGCACGACCAGATCCGGATCGATCGCGCAAAGCCGCTCCGCCGCGGCGAGCGCCTTGGGGCGCGATTCGTCGGCGTCACGCTGCGTGAACAGGCACTGACGCTGCAGGTTGGTGTGCTCGACGAGGTCGCGGTCGATCAGCGTGAGCGTGCCGACGCCCGCGCGGGCGAGCATGTCGGACGCAGCGCAGCCCAGTGCGCCCGTGCCGACGATGATCGCGTGCGCGCGCGACAGGCGGTCCTGCCCCTCCGGGCCCACGTCGGGCAGGAGCATCTGGCGGTGGAAGCGGGCTCGCGGGGTGGGGGGCACGGGGAACTGTACGGGCGTCCCTGCCGCGGATCGCGCGCCGGTAGACTGCTCGCATGACGCAGTGCGCGAGCGAGCGTGAGCATCCGGTGAAGGGCCTGGGTTGGACGCCGCCGGACCCGGTCCCGCTGCGGATCGAGACGCCGCGCCTCGTGCTCCGCGGGTACGAGCTCTCCGACATCGAGCCGCTGTTCGAGCAGATCTCGAAGTGGCGAAGCACGCTCGCGCCGTGGGTCTCCTGGGCGGCGACGCGCCACAAGGACGTCGTCGAAACGAGCGAGTGGGTCGCGGGGCAGATCCTTGCCTCTCGCGTGGGCAGCACGCAGCCGCATCGCGGCCTGCTCATCACCGACCGCGCGACGGGGGCGATCGTCGGCGGCACGGGCGTGCACGACATCCGCCCCGACACCGCGAGCTGCGAGACGGGCTACTGGGTCGCGGGCGATCGGCGCGGGCAGGGGATCGCGGGCGAGGCGTGCCGGCACACCATCTCGTGGGCGTTGCGCGCGAAGGACGCGGGCGGGCTGGGCCTGCGTCGCGTGCGGATCTACTGCTCGAGCGCGAACGCCGCGTCGATGCGCGTGATCGAGAAGCTCGGCGTACGCCGCGAGGTCGTGCAGCGTGAGGACTACTTCCTCGATGGCATCGGGCTGACCGATCGCATCGGCTGGGGTGTGATGGCGGAGGAGTGGGACGTGGGCGAGCATCAGTTGCGGACGACTTCGAACCGCGCCCAGACCGGGCGATGATCCGAGGCGAAGTCGCGCCCGACGCCCTGCTCTATCAGGCGGAGTGAGCCTTCACGGAAGAGCACGTGGTCCAGGCGCGTTCCGGGCAGGTGACGCAGCGCGCCCAGGCGGGGCCATGTCGCGCCGATGCCGAGCCCGCCCTCGCGATGCACGCTCCGGAACCCCGCGTTCAGGACGCGACGCATCGGCAGCCCGCGCTCGCTGCTGTTGAAATCGCCCGCGAGGATGGCGGGGCGGTCCGATGACGCGAGCGACTCCGCCAGCCCGTCGGCCATGCGATGCTGATCGATCACCATCTGCACGCCCGCCGGTGGCAGGAGGTGAACGTTCATGATCGCGACGCGCGTGCCGTTGACGTCGATCTCCGCGTGGATCTGCGCGGGCCAGCCCGAGTTGGGCCTGCTCTTCGACGCCGGATAGATCCGCGGCTTCGCAACGAACGGGAAAGAGCTGAACACCGCCTGCCCGAACGCATCGCCCGCGGGGACCTCGATGGCGTGCGGGAAGCGTGCGTGGAGGCGATCACCCGCGCGGGCCGCGAACTCGTCGGTGTACTCCTGGAGAAGGAGCACATCGGGCGCGATGCGATCGATCTGCTCGAACAGGCGGTCGACGTCGCCGCGCCCGTAGCAGAGGTTCGCGCTCATCACGCACAGCGTGTCGCCGGTGGGCGTGTGCGATCCGAGCGGCAGCGTGAGCAGCGACGGCGCGAGTCCGAGCGCGAGGGGTGCGCCGCCCGCGATTGCCCATCGGCGTTGTCGGAGCAGCGTGCTCGCTACGACGCCCACGCCGAGCCCGACGGCGGGATACACCCAGAACGAGCTGATGAACAGCGCCCCGAACGCGAGCAGGGCGAGGGCCGTTCCATCGACGTCCGGATTGATCGCGTTGAACAGCCACGCGTACA
This sequence comes from Phycisphaerales bacterium, assembly GCA_034004365.1. Taxonomy (GTDB): domain Bacteria; phylum Planctomycetota; class Phycisphaerae; order Phycisphaerales; family UBA1924; genus JAVEWV01. Next base: position 48,888 of record JAVEWV010000005.1, on the reverse strand, counting down.
CGAGGCAGCCCGCGGAGGCGACGATGCAGGCCGGGGCGAGCCATCGGAAGGGAACGCGTCGGGCTCGTCCGGGCGTGCGTGGTTGCACGCGGAACATACGAAAACGGGCCGCCCCAGTTCGGAGCGGCCCGCGGAAGATCGAGTGGTTGCTGCCTCGCTCAGGCGAAGCCTGACAGGGCCCCGGCACTTCGCTCAGGCGAAGTGCGCGAAAGCCCCAGCACTTCGCTCAGGCGAAGTGCGCGAAAGCCCCAGCACTTCGCTCAGGCGAAGTGCGCGAAAGCCTTATTCGCCTCGGCCATGCGGTGCGTCTGGTCACGGGTGGTCATCGCCTTGCCCTCGCGCTTCGCCGCCGCGTAGATCTCCTCGGAGAGGCGCTGCGCCATGGGGCGACCCTTCTCCCCGCGGCAGGCGCTGATGATCCAGCGGAACGCCAGCGACTGCTGACGCCGACGGTTCACCTGCATGGGCACCTGGTAGTTGGCGCCGCCGATGCGCTTGCTGCGCACCTCGACGTAGGGCTTGACGTTGTCGATCGCGAGGTGGAAGACCTGCAGCTCGTTCTCGGGCTTGTCGGGAGACTGCTCCTTCTTGAGCTTCTCCGCGATCAGGTCCATCGCGTCGTACACCACCCGCTGCGCGACGGACTTCTTGCCGTCCTCCATCACGCAGTTGATGAACTTCGAGAGCACCACGTCCCCGAACTTCGCGTCGGGACGGAGCTGGGAGTCGCTTGCGGTGATACGTCCGGCCATCGTGCTGCCCCTTTCGGCTCATCCGCGGCGTGGGAGGCCCAACTGCCGCCTTCGTTCACCGTCCCCCTTCCGGCACGAGTCCGGGCGTGGCGTGGGGACGATTACTTGCCCATGTCGAACATGCTTCAAACGGACGCGCGGCGTGGAATACCCCTCACCGCGCGAGCAGAGAACTCAGTGATTTACTTCTTGCCGCGCTTGGCGCCGTACTTGGAACGGGCCTGCTTGCGACCATCGACGCCGAGGCAGTCGAGCGCGCCGCGGACGATGTGGTAGCGCACGCCCGGAAGGTCGCGCACACGCCCGCCGCGGACGAGGACGATCGAGTGCTCCTGCAGGTTGTGCCCCTCGCCGCCGATGTACGCCGTGATCTCGCGCCCGTTGCTCAGCCGCACACGGGCGATCTTGCGAAGCGCCGAGTTGGGCTTCTTGGGCGTGGTCGTACGAACGTTCAGGCACACGCCGCGCTTCGCGGGGCAACGCTCAAGGTCGCGGACCTTGGACTTGGTGCCCGGGGAGCGGCGGGGATTGCGGATGAGCTGGTTGATCGTCGGCATAACGCGGTCGGTCCCTCACCCCGCAACCCGCGGGGCCGCAACTCTAGGCGGGGCCCCCCGGGGAGCCAAGCGTGCGCGGGGCCCCGATCCGGAAGCGTCTTCCCCGCCGGGAGGGGACCAGACCGCGCGGGGGCGGCTCGACCCTATTCTGGCCCCATGAGCGACCCCGCCCTCCCGCAGCCCCCGAAGTGGACCCCGCCCCCGACCCCACCCGCACAGGGGGGGGCTCCCCTCACCCTCGCGGCGTTCCAGCGCCTGATCTACGACCGGTACTTCCCGACCGACTCCGCCCGCGGCACGCCCGGCACGTTCATGTGGCTCATCGAGGAGGTGGGGGAGCTCGCGACGGCGCTCCAGGACAACGCCCCGGGCAAGGCCCCGACGCCCGAGCAGCGGGCGAACCTCGCCGAGGAGTTCGCCGACGTGCTGGCGTGGCTCACGACGCTGGCGAACATCGCGGGAGTGGACCTGGAGCAAGCGTGCTCGAAGTACCTGGAGCCGGGGCGGGTCGAGGGCGTGAAGGACTGATCCCGTGACGGACTAATCCGGCGTCTTCGAATCGCCCGCCTCGCTCGGCAGGCGCGTGATCATGACCTTGTCGATGCGCATGCCGTCCATGTCCACGACCTCGAAGCCGAAGCCCCGCCACGCCGCACGCTCGCCCTCGCGGGCGATGTGCCCCAGGAGTTTCGTGACGAGCCCGGCGACGGTGCTGACGTCGTCCATCTCCGCCCCGGCTTCCTGCGGGATCTCGAGCGACGCCAGCATCTCGTGCAGCGGGAGCAGCCCGTCGGCGAGCCAGACGCCCGGGCCGCGCCGCAGCACGCGTGCGGGCATCTCCTCGCCCTTGCGCGTGACGTCGCCCACGATGGCGCGTGTGACGTCGTTGAGCGTGAGCATGCCGAGCGTGGCGCCGTACTCATCGACCACGAACGCGACGTGGATGCGCGTCTTCTGGAACTGGTCGAGCAGGCGGAGCGCGGGCATGGACTCGTGCACGAAGTGCGGCTTCTGGGCGACCTCGCTTGCGCGGAAGTTGTTCCGCGCGAGCAGCCCGTAGGCGATCAGGTCCTTGATGTGCACGACGCCCACGATGGTGTCGATCGTGCCCTTGCACACGGGGAAGTGGGAGTAGGGGCTGGTGCCGACGAGGACGCGGAGCTCGTCCATCGTCGTGCCCTCGTCGATCCAGATGATCTCGGTGCGCGGGACCATGAGGTCGCGCACCACCAAGTCGCCCGCACGCATGGTCCGCTGGAAGAGCTTGAGCTCCTGCGGCATGAAGATGCCCGTGCCGGCGGCGCGGGCGATCAGCGCGCGGACGTCGTCCTCGGACACGTCGTCGCCGCGTTCCACCTTGATGCGCAGGATGCGGAGCAGCACGTCCGTCGAGCCGCTGAGGATGCGGATGGGCCAGGCCGCGATGATCGAGAGCACGCTCAGCGGGCGGGCGATGACCGAGGCGACCGCCTCGGGATAGGCCATCGCGATCCGCTTGGGCACTAGTTCTCCGATGACGAGCGAGAAGTAGGTGATGGCGAGCACGACCAGCACGAGCGAGATGGTCCCCGCGTACGGCGCGAGCGGGGGGATCTTCGCGATGAGCGGCTGGAGCTGGCTCGAGAGCGAGTTCTCGCCGAACGCGCCGGCGAGGATGCCGATGAGCGTGATCCCGACCTGCACCGTCGAGAGGAACCGCGTGGGCTGGCGCGAGAGCTCGAGGGCCGCGCGGGCGCCCTTGCTGCCCGACTGGGCCGCCTGCTGCAACCGGCTGTGCCGGCTCGTCATCATCGCGAGCTCGGCCATCGCGAAGATGCCGTTGAGCAGCAGGAGCAGGGCGAGGATGACGATCGCGGTCCACATGCTGGCGGGATGGTAACGGGACGGCGCGAAGCGCTCCTCGCCCCATCACGCCCGACTGAATCCAAGTTCGGGCCCGGCTCAGGCCCAGGCGAGCCCCTCGTGCAGGCCCGCGCCGAGGTTCTCGCACCCATTCGCACGCACGACGACGCTGTCCTCGATCCGCACCCCGCCGTGCACGATGCTGTAGAGCCCGGGCTCGATGGTGAGGCAGTCGCCGGCGATCAGCTCGGGCCCGCCGACGTCGGCGAGCGGGGGCTCGTGGCAGTCGAGCCCGATGCCGTGCCCGAGCCCGTGCTGCATGAGCGTCGCGTCCTCGGGGAATCCGCGCCCGGGCAGCCCGCGCTGGAACCCGTGACGCTCGATCTCCGCGATCGCGGCGCGGTACACGTCCTCGCCCGTCACGCCCGCGCGGCAGGCCCGCTCGCCCGAGTGCTTCGCGTCGAGCACGGCCTTGTGCATGCGGGCGGCCTCGGGCGAGGGCGCGCCGTGCACGACGGTGCGCGTGCAGTCGCCCCAGTATCGCGTCTCGATGTTCTGCGGGAAGATGTCGACGATGACCAGTTCGCCCGTGCGTATCGCGCCCGAGCCGCGGTGGTGGCAGTCGCCCCCGTGGGCGCCCGAGGCGACGATCGCGCCGGGCGAGCGGTAGCCGAGCTCGAGCAGCCAGACCTCGATCATCGACTTGAGGCGCTCGCTCTCGAGCCACTCGCCAGCGTGCATAAGGACACCATTCTCGTCGGGCGTGGCGCGGGCGATGGTCTCACACGCGCGACGCATGACGCCCTCGGTGACGCGCTGGGCCTCGCGCAGGGACGCGATCTCCTCCTCGTCCTTCGCGCGGCGCTCGCGCACGCCCATCTCGGGATCGCACGCGACCGTGACGCCCGCGCGCTGCATCGTGTCGGCGAAGATCAGCGGCAGCGTGCGATCCGCGACGACGCTCATCACGCCCTCACGCCGGAGGAACTCCGCGGCGCTCTGCGCGGTCGCGGTCTCTCGATCGCCCGAGAGCCCGCTCGCGGGCGCGCAGTCCGCGGGGCACAGCACGCGGTCGGCCCGGGCGTGCTTTCGGGCGCGGTCCATTTCGATGTCCCGGATGATGAGCGTGCGTCCCGTGCCCGGCTGGTCGATCACGACGCACGGATCGCCCACCATGAAGCGGATGGCGTGGTAGAGGCTCATGTTGCTCGCGGGGATGCCCGCCATGATGCTGGTGCGCTGGCTCATGCGGGGATGGTACCGGCGTCGCCCGCTACGATTGCACCCGATGGGCATGCGGATCGCCACGTGGAACGTCAATGGGCTGCGCTCGGCCGCGAAGAAGGGCGTGCGGACGCACCTCGACGCGATCGTGCCCGATGTGCTCCTGCTCCAGGAGATCCGCGTGACGCCCGACGCGGCGCCCGAGGGCTGGGGCCCCGACGCGCACGAGCGCGTGCACTGGAACCCCGCGCAGAAGGCGGGCTACGCGGGCACGCTCGTGTCGTCCCGGCACGCGATGAAGGTCGAGGGCGTGGGGCTTGCGCAAGGACGGGCCGGGGACGATCCCGAGGGGCGCCTCGTGCTCGCGCGGGTAGGACCCATGCGCGTCGCGAGCGTGTACCTGCCCAGCGGTTCGAGCGGCGAGCACCGCCAGGTGGAAAAGGAAAAGTGGATGGCGGAGTTCATCCGCTGGGCCGAGCCGCTCGCGCGATCGCGCGTGCCCTGCGTGCTGGGGGGCGATTTCAACATCGCGCGCACGGAGAAGGACATCTTCCACGCGAAGAGCAACGAGAAGAACTCGGGGTTCCTGCCGCACGAGCGGGCGTGGATGGAGGAACTGCTCGGGTCGGGCTGGCACGACCTGACACGCGAGCACGCGGGCGACGTGCACGGGCCGTATAGCTGGTGGAGCAATCGGGGCGGGGCGCGACAGCTCGATCGTGGCTGGCGGATCGACTATCTGCTCGCGAACAAGGCGGCGCGGAAGGCGTTCGCCGGCGTGCGCACGGAGCGTGAGATGGGCCTCGCGATCAGCGACCATGCGCCGGTGATCGCCGAGTTCGATCTTGACGTGTGAGCGAAGGCCGAAACGCGACCCGGCGGCGTGATTACTTGTACCGCGCGAGCAGCTCGACGATCTTCGGCTGATCGCGGTTGATCCGCAGGCTCTGACGCATCGTGTCGATCGCCTCGCGGTGGGCCTCGAGATCGGTCCGGTCCGACCACAGGAAGTCGTTCAGGCGGCACACCGCGATGCCGTTGAGCGCGGGGTAGTGGTTCGGATCGACCGCGACGGCCTCGCGGAACGCGGCCAAAGCGCTCGGATACTTGCGCAGGCGGAAGCGGGCCGAGCCGAGGCGTTCGAGCGCCACGGCGGACCGCTCGGTCTGCACGACGCGCTCGAGCGTGCTCTCCATCTCGGCGTAACGCCCGACCTTGCCCAGCGAGTCCGCGAGCGAAAGCAGCAGCTCGGGCGTGAGCGTCATCAGCTCCGCCGCCTGCTGATATTCCGTCACGGCCATCTCGTGCTCGTCGAGCGCGGCGTACACCGCGGCGAGGTTCACGCGGGCCGCAGCCGAGTTGCCGTCGATGCGCACCGCGCGGAGCCCGTACACGAGCGCTTCGCGCGGCTCGGCGAGTTGGAGGTAGGCGGTCGCGACGTTCAGGTTCGCCTCGAAGTCGTTGGGCTCGATCGAGAGCGCACGCAGATAGGCGCGTATCGCCTCCTCGAGGCGGTTGAGCAGTTGCAGCGAGAGCGCGTGCATGTACTGCGCGTCGAAGTTCCGGGGCTCGAGCGATGCGGCCCGCGCGAAGCTCTGCTCGGCGCGGGTGAAGTCGCCGCGCTGGCGGTGGATCTCGCCCGCGCCCAGGTAGGCGACGGTCAGCTCGGGGTTCTCAAGGATCGCCCGCTCGAACTCGGCGAGCGCCTGGTCCGTCAGGCCCTGCTGTGCGAGCGCCTCGCCCCGGGCGTACGTCTGTGCCGCGGCCTCGGCGGGCGAGAGCTGGACGACGGGGTCGTCCTCGCCCGCGTCGGGCCTGGGCGTGCTCGCGCAGCCCATGAACGCGAGCGCCGCGGCGCTCGCAATCACGAGGGCGGCAGCCCGAGGGGCGGTCCGGTCCATGCGCGTGCCGATGCCGCGGCGGGAGGGGTGGGTCGGGTATGGATGGGGCTGTGAAGGCATGGTGGTTGGGTATCGGCGGTCGGTGCGTCGCGGCCCCTTTCCAGACGAGGAGGGGGCGGAACACAGGTCGGCATTCTTAGCGCCCCGCTTGGGCCCGGTCGGTCGCCGGGGCGTGGATACCCGCCCCAAGAGCGGCGAGTTCGCGGAATCTCCCCCCGGAACGTGTGAAGCGGGGCCCGCGAACGGACCCGCCCCGCGTGCGGCATACTGGGGGCATGGGCGCAGGCTCGCGGATCAAGGCCCTGGTGGCGGGCTCGGTGGAGGATGACTCCGGGCGACGGGTCGTCCTCTGGCTGATGCCGATCCACGAGTGGCGGCTCCGCCAGCAGGTGGGCGAGCACATGGTCCGCCGGGGCGCGACGCGGGGCGTGGCGCTCGCGATGCTCCTGTCGGTCCCGGTGTTCCTCATCCCCGCGGTGCTCATCCCGATCGCGAGCTTCTCGCTCCCGGGGTGGTCGAAGTGGATCGGCGTCGCGCTCGCGGTGCCGATCGGGGCGGCGGGCCCGCTGGCCTTCGTGTGGATCCTCCGCGTGCTCGAGGCCTCGCGGATCGCGCGGGCGATGGTGGCGCTGGGGCGATGCGCGTCGTGCGGGTACGAGCTGTCCGATGTGCCGCGGGACGAGCGGGGCACGCAGTGCTGCCCGGAGTGCGGCGCGGCGTGGTGCACGCCCGCTACTGTCGGGGCATGAGCGGCATGAATCCGTCGGATTTCTCCGATCGCGTGGCGGTGGTGTCCGGGGCGAGCGCGGGGATCGGGCAGGCCCTCGCCCGCGACCTGCTCCGCGCGGGCGCACGCGTCGTCGTCTCGGCCCGCCGGCGCGAGCCGCTGGAGGCCCTGCGCGAGGAGTTCGGCTCCTCGCGCGTCGCGGTGGTGGCGGGCGACGCGTCGCTGCGATCGACCGCGCTCACCATGCTCGAGACCGCCGAGACGCAGTTCAAGGAGCCGCCGGACGCGGTGATCGTCAACGCCGGGCGCGGGCTGCGCGGGAGCGTGAGCGACTCGGACACCACGCAGTGGGAAGAGATGGTGCGCGTGAACCTGCTGGGCGCGGCGCACCTGATGCGCGAGGCGGCGCACCGCATGGTCGCGATGGTCGAGAGCCCGGGCGGCGTGCTCGACGAGGCGTGGCAGCGGAAGCCGCGGGACATCGTCGTGCTCGGCTCGACGGTGGGGCGGCACATCTCGCCGTTCAGCTCGATGTACGGCTCGACGAAGTTCGCGGTGAATTCGCTCGCCGAGGCGCTGCGCCGCGAGATAGCGCCCAAGGGCGTGCGCGTGACGCTGATCGAGCCCGGGATCGTGCGGACGGAGTTCCAGGAGAGCGCGGGGTACGAGATGGAGGGCTTCGGCGCGTTCATGGATCGCGTCGGCCCGGTGCTCAAGGCGGAGGACGTGTCGCGGACGATCATGTTCTGCCTCGCGCAGCCGGCGAGCGTGCACGTCAATGACGTGGTGATCCGCCCGACGCGCCAGGAGTATCCGTGAGCCGCGCGATCCTGACGGTCGTGCTGCTGATCTGCTCCAACGTCTTCATGACGTGGGCGTGGTATGGGCACCTGAAGCAGAAGGGCTGGTCGCTCGTCGTCGCGATCCTCGTGAGCTGGCTGATCGCGCTGCCCGAGTATGTCCTGCAGGTGCCCGCGAACCGGTTCGGGCACACCAGCCACGGCGGCCCGTTCTCCGCGGCGCAGCTCAAGGTGCTGCAGGAAGCGATCACGCTGGCGGTGTTCAGCGCGTTCGCGATCCTCGTGCTGAAGGAACGCCTGCGCACCAACGACATGGTGGCGTTCGGGCTGATCTTCCTCGCGGTGATCGTCTCGATGATGGGGCGCTCGCCCGCGGCTCGCACCACGCCTGGTGACGCATCGTCGATGCCGAACGTGGAGCACGCGCCGTGACGCTCGGCGATCCCCTTGCGCAGACGCGAGCACGGGGCGGCACGGGCGCGATCGCGCGGGCCGCGGTGTTCGCGCCGCTTCCCTGGTGGCGGCTCGCGTGGCGATGGTTCGAGATGCTCGCGATCTTCTTCGTGGGGCCCACGCTGTGGATCATGGGCGTCCGCCTGATCGGGATCATCCCGACGCTGCTGGTCGTGGGCGCGTACGGCGTGCTGGTCTTGCTCACGGATCGCACGTTCGACCGGCGGATGCTGTGGAACACATGGGCGGCGCTGCGAGAGGCGCCGCGGATTGTCGTGGTCTGGCTCGTGGGCGCGGCGCTCATCACGCTCGGCGTGCTTGCCTTCGCGCCCGATCGTTTCCTGGAGTTTCCGCGGCGCAATCCGGGCCTGTGGGTCGCGGTGATGTGCCTGTACCCGATCTTCAGCGTGTATCCGCAGGAGCTGTTTTGCCGCGCGATGTTCTTCCATCGCTACGCGCCGTTGCTTGGCGCACGCCCGATCACCGCGACGGGCGACGCGATGCCGCGGGGCGTCTGGCGCGTGATCGTGGTGAACGCGGCGGCGTTCGGCTGGCTGCACGTCGTGTTCGGGCACTGGCTCAGCGTGGCGCTCACGTTCGCGGGCGGGCTGCTGTTCGCGGTCACCTACGTGCGGGCGCGATCGCTCGCCGCGGCGTGGCTGGAGCACGCGCTCTACGGATGCCTGGTCTTCACGCTGGGGCTGGGGCAGTTCTTCTACGCGGGGCGGAATGGTCGCCCGCCTCCCGAGCGGCAGGAACGTGAGAGCACGCTCGTCGTGCCAAGCGAAGCGCGGGCGGACGGAACAGATCCGTTCGAGTGAGCCCAACTGAACTCAGGCCAACTGAACTCAACCCAGCTCGACGGACCAGTACGCCTCGTCGACGAACGCGCGCCATGACGCGTACTTCTCGCTCCCGATGCGCACCGCGATCAGCGGGTTCCGCTTCGGACGCACCGGCTTGCGGATGAGCTTCATGCTCGCCTCGTCGGGCGTGCGGCCTCCCTTGCGCGCGTTGCACTTGATGCACGCGCACACGAGGTTCGTCCACGAATCGCCGCCGCCGCGCGAGCGCGGCACGACGTGGTCGATCGAGAGCTCGCTCGTGATGAAGTGCCTGCCGCAGTACTGGCAGCGATTGCGATCGCGCGCGAAGAGGTTCCGGCGGTTGAGCTTCACCTCCGTCGCGGGCAGGCGGTCGTAGCCCAGCAGGCGGATGATCCGCGGCACGGGGATCTCGTACCGCACGGTGCGGACCCAGTCGAGCTTGTTCGACGGGTGCTGCTCGTGCTCGTGGCGCAGGCGGTCCCACGCCTCGGACAGCTCGCGCCAGGAGTTGAAGTCGTAGTTGGCGTACACGCCGTCCTGGACGTGGATCACCTCCGCCGCGTCGCGCACGAGCAGGCTGAAGGCCCGGCGCGCGTTGACGACGCGGATCGCGGTGTACGCCTTGTTCAGGACGAGGACCTTCGCCGAGAGCGCGCCGACCTCATCGATCGCGCCGATCCCGAGCCCCGCCGCGCCCGCGACGCCGATTGGGCCATCGAGATCGACATCCTCGCCCGAGGGGCGCTCGACGGACGCGGACTGTTCGCTCGACCTGCGGGGCATGTCGGCACGCGTCGGACGGGGGGAATCGGGACTTCGCCCGCCCCACGATGGGGGCCCCATCCGGGGGGATTCTCTCTCAGTATCGGCTCTTTCGCAAGCCCCGTCGAGCCGGATCGCGCGCCGCGAGCCGAGATTCACCAAGACTTTGCGGACGTTGGGGGGTTCCCGGGCGGATTTCCGGGGGAGATCCGGACGCCCGCCCAATGTCGGAACGGGTGCCGGAACTAGTGCCGGAAATGGCGGACGCCCGTGATCAGGACGCTCGCCCCGCGGGCCGTCGCGAGGTCGAAGGTGTCCTGGTCCCGCTTCGAGCCGCCCGGGTGGACCAGGAGCGTCACGCCCGCGTCCAGCAGCACCTCGGGCCCGTCGGAGAACGGGAAGAACGCGTCGCTCGCCGCGATCGCCCCCGCCGCGAGCGGGCCGGCCTTCTGCACCGCGATGCGGCAGGACGCCACGCGGTCCATCTGCCCCGCCCCCGCCCCGAACAGGCGGAACGTGCCCGCCCGCTCCGGGTCGACGCCGCAGATCGCGACGGCGTTGCTCGACAGGTGCTTCGCGATGATCTCGGCGAGCGCGGCATCACGCCGACGATCGGGCCCCGGCTCGGAGCCCGCCGCCAGCTTCCACGCGCTCGGCGTGGGCGGGGCGTCGTCGCGTTCCTGGGCGAGGATCGCGCCGGGGATGGAGCGAAGGGTGAGGCGGGCCGGATCGATCGTGGCGGACTGGGCGAGATTCGTGGGCTGAGCGAGATTCGTGGGCTGGGTGCCGATGGGCCCGACCTCCAGCACGCGCAGGTTCTTCCAGCGCGAGCGGAGCAGGTCCAGTGCCGCGGGCTCGAAGGACGGCGCGAGGACGACTTCCAGGAACACGTCGTCGCGGCACAGGCGCTCCGCGGCGTCGGCGTCCATCGGGCCGCCCAGAGCGAGGATTCCGCCGTACGCGGCGAGCGGATCGCCCGCGATCGCGGCATCGACGGCGAGGCGCGCGGTCGGTGCGACGCTCGCGCCGCAGGGGTTGGTGTGCTTCACGACCGCCGCGCCGGTCCGCGCCGGGTCGAAGCACGCCAGGTCGATCGCGACGGCGAGCGCCGCGGCGGCGTCGGCGAGGTTGTTGTAGCTGAGCTCCTTGCCGTGGAGCTGGCGGGTCGTCGCGACGCTCGGGCCCGTGAATGTCGGATCGGCGTAGACGGCGGCGCGCTGGTGCGGGTTCTCGCCATAACGCGGCGCGAGGACGCGCGGGAGGTGCAGGTCGAGCGACGGCGGGAATGCGTTGTCTTCGGGTGCGTCCAACGCGGGTTCATGCGATGGATCGCGCGCGGCGCAAGAAGACAGGTAGTTCGCGATCGCGGCGTCGTACGCGCCCGTGCGTGCGAAGGCGGCGCGGGCGAGGTCGGCGCGGAGTGCGTGGGTCGTGCGCCCGTCGTTGGCTGCGAGCTCATCGAGCACACGCGCGTACTGCGCGGGGTCGGTCACGACCGTGACGAACGCGTGGTTCTTCGCCGCGGCGCGGATCATCGCGGGCCCGCCGACGTCGATGTTCTCGATCGCGTCCTCGAGCGTGCATCCGGGGCGCGCGACCGTGGCCTCGAACGGATAGAGGTTCACGCACACGAGGTCGATGGGCTCGATCGCGTGCTCGCGCATCGCGGCGAGGTGCGCGTCATCATTGCGGAGCGCGAGGATGCCGCCATGCACGCCGGGGTGCAGGGTCTTGACGCGCCCGTCCATCATCTCGGGGAACTTCGTGAGGGATTCGACGGGCGTGACGTCGAGCCCGGCGTCGCGGAGGGCCTTCGCGGTGCCACCCGTGGAGACGAGCGCAACGCCGCGCTGCGCGAGCGTACGGGCGAACTCCACGAGCCCGGACTTGTCGCTGACGGAGAGGAGCGCGCGGCGAACCGGTGTGAAGTTCGGCGCTTGCTTCGACGCGGGGGCGTGGGTCATGCCCGAGCGTAGGGCGGTCGCGTGCCGCTTCGGCTCAGGCTGCGCCGGTTCGAACTGAGCCGGTTCGATCAGCGCGGGACGAGCTTGCTGACGCGGTTCCCGTTGCGGATCGCGTAGAGGCTGCCATCGACGAACGCGTCGGGGACGAGGGCGGAGATGCCCGTGAGCTTCGCCTTCGCGATGACATCGCCCGTGCGGGCGTCGAGGCGGGAGGCGGTCGTGCCGTCGAAGACGATCAGGTCGCCGTTCTGCACCGCGACGAGCTCGCCCTTGACGCCCGCGCTCGACCAGCGCGGCGTGCCGCGGACGGGATCGATCGCGGTGAAGCCCAGGTCGTCGAGCCCGATGTAGAGCGCACCGTCGTGGTAGCGCGGCTGGGAGCGGACGGGCTCGCTGGTGCGGAAGCGCCAGATCTGCTGCCCGGTGCGCGGGTCGAGGGCGTACACGGACTGGTCGAGGCCCGCGATGAACACGCGGTCCGAGCTCGCGACGGGATCGTTCGCCAGACCATCGAGCACGCGGGCCTGGCTCACGAGCGTGCCATCGTTCGCGCGGACGAACAGCACCTGCCCGGTCTGCGAGACCGCGGCGACGGTGTCGTCCACGAGCGCGGGCGCGGCCTCGATCGCCGAGTCCATCGAGTTGCCCCAGAGGCGGAGCCCGGAGTTCGTGTCGTGCGCGAGGAGGCGCCCGCGGAGGGTGCCGAAGATCGCGAGGTTGCCGAGGCGGGCGGGCGCGGTGGCGATGACCTCGTCGAAGTGCTGGCGGGCGAGGATCGCGAGGGTCTCGCCCGAGACGACGAAGAGCTCGGTCTCGCTCGCGACGAGGAGGTCGTAGCGTCCGCCCAGCTCACGCCGGCCCAGCCAGAGGAACTTGGTGAGCTGGCTGCCCAGCTCGATGCCGCCGCGGAGCGCGCCGGTGCCGGACTCGAGCACGGAGACGCTGCTGCCCGACTCCTGCGTGACGATCATGTCGGGATAGGCGACGAGCTTGGTCAGCCTCCCCCGCTTGGAGACGATCGGGAAGCCCTCCCAGTCGAGCCGGTAGCCCAGGTCGGCGAAGGCCTGATGGTCGAAGTCGCTCTTGACGGCGCGGTCCCGCTCGCGGACCGGGCCCGGACCGCTGGAACCGCCCCCGGAGGCACACCCGCCCAGCACGAGGAGCCCTCCGGCGACGAGGGCGGAAAGTGCGGCGGTGCGGAGGCGGGGGGCGGGCATGCGGTGCTCCGTGCGTAAGTTTCTGAAATCAAACGAGTTGAAAATCGGTATCGGGGCGGGGCCCCGGCCCGCGCGGTGCCGCGGGGCTGGGAGTATCGAGCCCGCCCGCCCGAGCGTCAAGGCGCGGGGCGGTATCACAGCAAAGCGCGGCGGGACGCGTGGGCTATCGTCGCGGCATGTTCACGGGGCTGGTGCAGCATGCGGGGCGGATCGTGTCGATCGAGCCGAGCCCGGCGGGGAAGCGCCTGAGCGTCGACGCGGCGGGCTGGGACCACCGCCCGGGGCACGGCGAGAGCATCAGCGTGTCCGGATGTTGCCTCACCCTCGCGGCCCATGAGCCCGCGGACGCGAGCGGACGCGCGGGCGTGCTCGCGTTCGACGTCATCCCGCAGACGCTCTCGCTCACCACGCTCGGGGCTCGCACGCCGGGCGATCGCGTGAATCTCGAGCGGTCCCTCACCGCGAGCGACCTCATGGGCGGGCACCTGGTGCAGGGGCACGTGGACGGCGTGGGCGTCGTCGAGGGCGTCGTGACGGAGGGCGAGTGGCGGGTGCGGGTGCGCCCGCCGGCGGAGCTGATGCGGTACATGGTGCCGCAGGGGTCGGTCGCGATCGAGGGGGTCTCGCTGACGCTGGCGGGAGTGAGCGACGTCGGGGACGCGTCGGGCCGGGCGGGGTGGATCGAGGTGGCGCTGATCCCGACGACGCTCGAGCTCACGACCCTGGGCGATCTGCGCCCGGGCGATCGCGTGAACATCGAGGCGGACGTGCTCGCGAAGACGATCGCCCACCAGGTCGAGCGGGCGCTCGCGTGGCGGCGCAACGCGGAGAGCACGGACGCCGCGAGGTAGCGCGTGCGATGCTCGCTGGCCGATAGACTCGCGGCGTGCGCGTGCTTGGCATCGATCCCGGGCTCCGGATCACGGGCTATGCCTGCCTGGAGTCGGTCGCGCCGGGCGTGACGCCTCGGATCATCGAGGCGGGCGTGTTCCGGCTCGTGCGGGGCGGGGGTCGGAGCGGGGGCGAGGGCTCTGACGCTGGCGCGGCGCGCACGAAGTCGCTTCCGAGCGTTGCGGACCGGCTGCTCGAGCTCGATCGGGACTTTGGCGACCTCCTGGACCGCACGACGCCCGGGCTGGTCGCGATCGAGGGCCTGTTCTCGCACTACAGGCATCCCGCGACGGCGATCGTCATGGGGCACGCGCGGGGCGTGCTGCTGCTGGCGGCGCGCCGGGTGGGTGTGGAGGTCGTCGAGCTCAAGCCGCGCGAGGTGAAGAAGGCGGTGAGCGGGTTCGGCGGCGCGGGCAAGGAGCAGGTGCAGCGGACGATGCGCGACGTGTTCGCGCTGCCCGAGCTGCCCGCTCCCCCGGACATGGCCGACGCGATGGCGATCGCGCTGTGCGCGGCGCGCCGGGTCGAGGCGATGGGGCGGGAGGCGATGTCACGCGACATTCCAGCGCGCCGGGGGCGGGTTCCTAAACTCTCGGCATGAGCGACGGCACGGGCGAGAGGGTGGTTCCCGGGGGCGGTCCCGCGCGGTCTTCGGCCCGCGCGCAGGTGCTGATCGTCGAGGACGAGGCGGACCACGCGGACGTGATGGCCGAGGCGCTCCGCAAGCCCGGGCACGTGTGCACGATCGTGGGCGGCGTCGCGGAGGCGGTCGAAGAACTGACCCACGGCTCGTTCGACGTGATCGTGACGGACCTGCGCATGCCCGCGAGCGCGGGCGTGCAGGGCACGGCGAGCGACGGCGCGGACGCGGGCATGCGCGTGCTCGACGCGGCTCGAAGGCTCCAGCCCGACGCCGAGACGGTGATGGTGACGGCGCACGGCGATGTCGCGACGGCGCGCGACGCGTTCAAGCACGGGGCGTACGACTTCATCGAGAAGCCGCTCGATCTCGAGGTGTTCCGCGCGCTGATCAATCGCGCGGCGGAGACCGTGCTGCTGCGCCACGACTCGGCGGCGCTCGCGACGGGGCTGGGCGACCTCGTGCAGCACGACGGGTTCGAGGGCATCATCGCGGGCTCGGAGGCGATGCGCCGCATCCTCAAGACCGTCAAGACCGTCGCCGCGAGCAGCATCCCGGTGCTCATCACGGGCGAGAGCGGGACGGGCAAGGAGCTCATCGCGCAGGCGATCCATCGCAACTCGAAGCGTGCGGGCAAGCGGCTCGTGACCTTCAACACCGCGGGGCAGAGCGAGAGCCTGCTCGAGGACCAGCTCTTCGGGCACGTCAAGGGCGCGTTCACGGGCGCCGACAAGGACCGCGAGGGCGTGTTCGAGTACGCGAGTGGGGGGACGCTCCTGCTCGACGAGATCGGCGACATGCCCCTCACGATGCAGGCGAAGCTGCTGCGCGTGCTCGAGAGCGGCGAGGTGGTGCGTCTGGGCTCGAACGAGTCGCGCAAGGCGGACGTGCGCTTCGTGAGCGCGACCAATCGCGATCTCAAGAAGCTGTGCGAGGAGGGGAAGTTCCGCGAGGACCTGTACTTCCGCATCAACGGCGCGCACGTGCACCTGCCGCCCCTGCGCGAGCGGCGTGAGGACATCCCGCGGATCGTGCGTCACGCGATTGCGCGCTTCGCCCAGGATCTGCGCCCAGACCTGCCCGCGCCTGATATCACTGATGCGGCGCTGATGCGGCTCACCAGTTACAACTGGCCGGGCAACGTGCGTCAGTTGCTGAACGTCACGCAGAACATGGTCGTGACCGCGCTGGGCGAGGGCGACGCGGCGACGATCGACGTGCGCCACATCCCCGAAGAAGTCCGCTCGGGCGACGAGGACGAGGGCGAAGCGCACGGCCCGGCCGCGCCCGGATCGCTCGCCGGCGCGAGCCTTGAACAGTTGGAGAAGCGCGCGATCCGCGAGACGCTCCGCCTGACCGGCGGCAATCGCGAGCACGCCGCGAAGCTCCTGGGCATCGGTGAGCGCACGCTCTACCGCAAGCTCAAGGAATACGGGCTCCGGTGACGAGTTTTCGGACGCGGTCATTCGATGGTGCTCGATCTGAATCGTTTTCGCCTCGCAAGATCCTCAATCCGGGGGTGTCGCCGCACGATAGATCTGGACCTCAGAGTCCGTAGGAATTGCGACACCGGGAATCGAGGAGAGAGCCCGATGGCCGGCGCGGTAGTCGAGAGTGAACAGCAACAGGCAAAGGCAGTCCCCCCCGACGCGGTGTGCGCTGGTCGTGGACGACGACCCCCTCGCGTGCACGCTCGTGCGCGTGCTCCTCGAACGCCGCGGATGGAGCGTCGAGGCCGTGCGCACGCTCACGGATGCCAAGCGTTGGCTCCGGGAGGCGGGCGCGGGGACGAATGGTCGAGAGCTGCCGGGCCTGGTCATCACCGACGTGCACCTGCGCGACGGCATCGGCATCGAGCTGGCGCAGTGGGCCAAGGCGAGCGGCGTGCTGGGGAGCATCCCCGTCTGGGTCTTCAGCGCGGACGAGTCTGTTGCGATTCGGCAGGCCGCGATCGATTCGGGAGCGGATCGATTCGTCACGAAGGCGAATTTCCCGCGGGAGATCGAGCATCTCCCCGGGGTGTGACGCTTCCCAACGCGCATCGTTGAATCGAGGCACGAGAGCGAGGGCGATCAGCGTGCGCGCGGGATGAGCGTGACGTAGACCACGCGCGCGTCGCCATCGCCCAGATTCGTCGCGGAGTGTTCGAGATCGGCGCGATAGGTGACCGCGTCGCCCGGGCCGAGCTCGACGCTGTTCTCGCCCGCGCTCATGCGGATGCGTCCCTCGATGACGTACGCCGTCTCGATCGATCCGCGCGGGTGCGCGGGGAACCCGCTGCAGTCGGCGCCCTTCGGATAGGTGTAGTGGAGCACCTCGACGCCGTGGCGGACCATCTGGCGGCTGAGCACGCGGCGCTCCATGCCGTTCTCGGGGTCGACGAGCGTGCGCTGGTGGTCGCGTGCGTTCAGCTCCATCGCGGGGGTTTCGTCGAGGTCGAGCAGCTCGCTGATGCCGCAGTTGAGCCCCGCCGCGATCTGCCCGAGGATGCGGATGGTCGGGTTCTTCTTGTTGCCCTCGACGTCGCAGATCATCGCCTTGCTCACCCCCGAGCGATCGGCGAGGTCGGCCTGGGTCAGGTCCTGGGCGAGCCGCTTGGTCCGGATGACGTCACCAATGTCCACGACGAGGCCTCCAAAGAAAATCGCTATGGCGAACTTGAAACTCTAAAGAGAGTATATACACTATAGCGATCAAGTTCCCCAATGGCGAACAGGGCACGGCAGATGCCGTGGGAGGTGTCTCATGCGCTTCGATCTGGGCAATCGTTCGGGTAACGTTCGTATGCAGTCCAGCGCCGAGAGCCTGTGCGTCGGCGAGGCCTGGGCCATGCTCGGCATGCTGGCGGCGGGGCTGGTGCTCATCGCGCTGCTCACGGCGGAGCGTGTGGACCACCGGTCGCACTTCGCGACGGGCGCGTTCCAGGGCGCGACGTCGGTCGAGCTTGGCGCACGCTGAGCGTGCCGCGAGATGGCCGTACGCATGACGCCCTACGCGCCGCGGATCGTGGCGCCGTGGTGCGAGATGTCCCCGTAGCGACGCCGGATGGCATCGCGGAGGGTGTGGGCGGCCTTGTCGATGGCGCGGTAGGCGTCGGCGTCGGTCGCGCGGATGGCGACGCGCCCGCCGCGCTTGAGCTGGGCGATCGCGACGCAGCAGGCGTCGACGCCTCCCTTGGGCCCGTTGACGTCGCGAAGGCGCATCTCGACCCGCTGGAGGCGATGGGCGAACCGGCCCAATGAGGCGTTGAGCCCGTCGGACGCGTGGGATTCGAGCGCGGCGGAATTGCCCATGCCGACGGCGGCGAAGCGGACGTTCATGCGTGCACCTCCCTGCTTGGCGTGATTGCCTGTGTCGTACGGGCGCGCGCGTCGCGGGGTTCGCGGGAGCGATGCGTTCGCGGCGAGCCGCATCAGCGGAATGCGAGATCGGGATGGAGCAGCTCGACGGCCATGGACGCGCCGTGCAGGCGTGCTCGGAGGACGCGAGTGGCGTCGCGCGCGACGGCGAGCGCGTCCACGCCGGGCGGCGCGAGCAGCGCGCGGGCCTCGAGCGCGAGTTCGCCTTCGACCATCGCGCGATCGCACGCGGCGAGCAGGCCGGCGGGATCGTGCGGTTTGAACCGACGGAGCACCGCGTTGAGTTGCTCGAGCTCGGCGCGCGTGAGCGAGGCGGCGGTGGGGGAGAGCACGAGCGACGCGATGCAATCGATCGCGAGCGAGGCGGTCGTTGCACGAGTCCGCGCGAGGAAGACGAGCTGGTCGGGCGCCGCGTCGTCCGGATCGGCGCTGGGCAGGGTGGCGAGCGAGGCGAGCGCGCACAGGCGATCGACCGCGCGGGCGCGATCACGGGATTCGTCCGCAGGCGCGAGCAGCAGGCACGCGGCGTCGAGCGCGAGCAGGCGGGCGAGGGCCTCGGAATCGAGGCCCGCGTCGGGGAGGATCGGCGCGGGCGGGTTCGCGTCGGGCGGCTCTGGATCGGGCGATGCCTCGTCGCCTGGCGCGACCGCGGGCGGCGCGGCATTGGACACCGCGGACTCAAGGATTCCGGCGACGATCGCGTCGGTCTGCGCGCGTGTCGCGCCAAGGCGCGATTCGGCGGCGCGCACGGCGGAAGCGTCGCGCGGCGCGAGGTCGCCCAGCGTGCGCCCCGAGGCGATGGCGGGCCAGGCGATGGGCCACGCGCCCGCGAGCACGGGCGACGCGTCGGAAGGCAACGCCGCGAGCCCGCGGAGGAGCGACGCGGCGGCCTCATGCGTGCGATCATCGATCGCTAGACGAGAATCCTGTGCGTGAGCGACTCCAATGAAGCACGCGAGAGCAACGCATGCCGCGGCGGTTCTGTGCTCGCGCAGGCTTCGCATGGCTACGTTCCGCCCCATGGGCGTTCAGTCTAACGTCCCGCGCCAGGCCCGGGCGAGGTCTTCCATCGGCACGTCGAAGCGGCCGCCCCAGCTCTGCATCACGTCGAGCACGCCCGTGTCGTTCACGTCGCCGATGATCTCGGTGTACGCCCCGGCTCGCTCGAAGTGGGTGAGGAGCGCCTCGTACGCCTCGTCGCTCGCGGGACTGTCGATTTCGATCAGGTACGACGACGGCGCCTCGGCGAACAGCTCGCTCGCGTCCGGCCCCGCGCCCTGGAAGGCGATCGACGCGCCGAGCGGGGCCTCGGGCGACGAGCCCGCGATCAGCATCTCCGCGAGCGCGACGAGCAGGCCGCCGTCGGAGATGTCGTGCGTCGCGTGCACGCGGCATCCGGCGATGGGATCGCGCGCGGAGCGTGCGATGAGCTCGGCGACGGCGCGGGCGGTGGCGGGGCCCCGGGCGAGGTCTGCGCACGGGAAATGGTCGACCGGGTCGCCCTCGTCGGTGCGCAGGCCCGCGATGTCGAAACGCTTCGCGTAGTGCGAGCCGCGCAGGCCGCGGAGGGAGTCGGGATCGGCGCCTGTGACGTAGAGGATCGCGCTCCCGGGCTTCTTGGCGTCCATCGTGACGACGCGTGAGAGCTCGGGCACGATCGCGAGCCCGGTGATGAGCAGCGTGGGCGGGATCTCGATGGTGCGCGCGGGGCGGACGCTGCCATCGGGCAGACGCTCCTCGGGAATCGTGAGCTGGTTGTTGAGCGAGTCCTTGCCCGAGACGAACGGCGTGCGATACGCCTTCGCGCCGTCGTAGCAGCCCTCGGCGGCGCGGACGAGCGTCGCGAGGTTCTCCGGCTTCTTGCACGAGGGCCAGCAGAAGTTGTCGAGGATCGCGACGCGATCGGGATCGGCGCCGACGCAGACGAGATTACGCACGCATTCGTCGATCGCGGCGAGGGTCATGAGGTACGGATCGCCGCCTAGCTCGGGATCGCCCAGCGAGGTCTGCAGGCCGCAGGCGATCGCGATGCCGCGCTCCGAGCCGGGCACGGGCTCGAGCACCGCGGCGTCAGACGGCCCGCGGAGTTGCGGCCCGACGAGCGGTTTGACGACGGTGTTGCCGAGCACCTCGTGGTCGTACTGGCGGATGATGGCGTGCTTGGAGGCGATGTTGGGATGAGCGAGGAGTGCGAGCAGCGCGTCGCGCGCGGATGGTGCTGGGTCGCTGGGCCGCGCGGGAGTGCGTGCGTTTGCTGCTGTGGTGCGGGGCGTCCATACCGCTTCGCGCGTGGGCATGGGGATGCCCTCGTGCAGGAAGTGCATCGACATGCGCCCGACCTCGTGCCCGTGGTAGTGGAGGATGAGCTCCGCGTTGGGCGTGCCGAAGGTGCCGAGCACGGCGAGCTCGACGCGTTCCTCGTTGCAGATGCGTTCAAGCTCGGCAAGGTTCGCCTCGGGCACCGCGAGGACCATGCGTTCCTGCGCCTCGCTGATCCAGATCTCGGTGTACGAGAGGCCGGCGTACTTGAGCGGCGCACGGTCGAGGTGGACCTCCGCGCCGAGGGTCGCGCCCATCTCGCCCACGGCGGAGGAAAATCCGCCCGCGCCGCAGTCGGTGAGCCCGCTATACAGCGGCTCGGGGCCCACGTCGCGGGCGCGGAGGATCGCGTCGAGGACGCGCTTTTCCTCGATGGCGTTGCCGATCTGCACGGCGTGGGCGAATTCGTCCGCGTGCGAGTCCGTGAGCTCGGCGCTGGAGAACGTCGCGCCGTGGATGCCGTCGCGCCCGGTGCGACCGCCCAGGGCGACGATGAGGTCGCCCGCGCGGGCGGCGCCCTTGATGCGATTACGCGGCATGACCCCGATGGAGCCGGCGAAGACGAGCGGGTTGCCGACGTAGCGATCGTCGAAGTACACCGCGCCGTTGACGGTGGGGATACCCATGCGGTTGCCGTAGTCGCGCACGCCCGCGACGACGTCACGCAGGACGCGCTTGGGGTGCAGGCAGCCGGGCGGGAGCTCGCGGGTGTCGGGCGGGGCGACGCAGAAGACGTCGGTGGAGGCGATGGGCTTGGCGCCGAGCCCGGTGCCGATGACGTCGCGGATGCATCCGCCGATGCCGGTCGCCGCGCCGCCGTAGGGCTCGAGCGCGGAGGGGTGGTTGTGCGTCTCGACCTTGATGCAGACGGCGTTTTGGTCGTCGAGTGCGACGACGCCCGAGTTGTCGACGAAGACCGAGAGCGTCCAGTCGATGCCGCCGCCGTGCGGCGCGGGGGCGGTCAGCTCGCGCGTCGCCGCGGCGACGGTGGACTTGAGCAGGTTGCGGATGAGGACCGAACCGTCGGGCTGGCGCTCGTGCCCGGGTCGGTTGGACCAGTCGATGGGGTCCGCATTGGTGTCGCTGGGGCCGCGGTAGGTGATGGTGCTCTTGAGGGTTTTGTGGACGCAGTGCTCGGACCAGGTCTGGGCGAGGGTTTCGAGCTCGATGTCGGAGGGATCGCGCTGCTGCGCGCGGTAGTGGTCGCGGATCGCGCGCATCTCGTCGAGCGAGAGGAACAGGTGCGCGTCGCGGCTCATGCGCTCGAGCGCCGCGTCGTCCAGATCGCGGATCGGGACGTGCGTGAGGCGGAACTCGTACGCCCGCCCGCGCGGGAGTGCTTCGGGCAGCCACGAGCCGTGGTGGATCGCGTGCACGACGGGGTTCGCGAGCAGGCGCCGGGCGAGCGCATCGGCCTCGTCGCGCGTGAGGCCCGAGACGTCGTACCGCCAGCCCGTGGACACCTCGGCCCGGATCGCGAAGAGGTCCGCGATCGCCTCGCGGATGGACTGGGCTGCGGGGTCCATGACACCGGGCAGGGGGTGGACCTCGATGGTGTGCCAGCCCGCGGGCGTCGGGGAGGCGCCGTCGACGTCGTGCTCGGTGACGCCGCTGACGAGCAGCTCGCGCCGGACGTGGTTCAGGGCGTGGAGGTCGAGCGGTCCCTCAAGGAAGTAGACGCGCGCGGCACGCGCGGCCCGCAGCGGGAGCCCGATCTGCTTCGCCTCGCGGACGAGCGATTCGGCCCGCGGATCGGGACGATCGGGCGCGGGGTGGACCTCGATGCGGTGCAGCTCGGTGCGGACGGGCGTCGCGGTGGGGGCGTGGTCGGGCATCGCGCGATGGTAGACGCCGGGGCGCGGTTCTCGGACGGCGCGGTTATCCTCGCGGGTGATTCATTGGTTCCGCTCCCGCCGCGGGGGCGTGGGAGCGTGTGCATGGAAGCGGGTCGGGAGGGCGCGGAGCGCCCGCATGTTCGGTTGTATACGGATGGCGCGTGCTCGGGGAACCCCGGGCCGGGCGGGTGGGCGTTCATTCTGGAGCACCCCGCGAGCGGGAAGCGCATCGAGCGGGCCGGGGCCGAGCGCGAGACGACGAACAACCGGATGGAGCTGACGGCGGTGATCGAGGGCCTGTCGTCGCTGACGCGTCCGTCACGGGTGGAGCTGTATTCGGACTCGAAGTACACGCTCGACGGGCTGCGCGAGTGGCTCGATGGCTGGAAGCGGCGGGGCTGGCGCACCGCGGACAAGAAGCCCGTGAAGAACCAGGACCTGTGGGAGCGGCTCGACGAGCTGCGATCGAGCCACGAGATCCACTTCCATTGGATCAAGGGGCACAGCGAACATCCGGAGAACGAGCGGTGCGATCGGCTCGCGGTCGAGGCTCGCGAGGCGCTCGTGCGCGGGTGATGGTTCGCGAGCCCTGGTCCGCAGATGGACGGCGCGTGTGATCGGACCCTCGCGCGTGAAGCGGTGCCGATCGTGCCGACGCTGCGGCGTGTAGCGCCGCGTGCGCGGGCCAGACGTCGCGTCTTTCCCCGCTTGCCCGAGCGGCATGTGAATCGGACACCTTGGACCGACGATCCGAGCGTGGCGGGATGGGGCGTGCCGTGCTGGCGTGCTCCCCGCACGATCAGGAGGACCGGTCCGTGAACCTGAACGAGATCCTTCAGGCGGCGTATGAGAACGACGCGTCCGATATCCACCTGATCTCTGGCGAGCCGCCCACCATGCGCGTGCACCAGGTGATCTCCCCGATGGAGTTCCCGGTGCTGACGTCGGAGATGATGCGGAAGTTCTTCGAGGACATGTCCTCGAAGGAGACGCAGCAGATCTTCGATCGCCAGAAGGACGCGGACTTCTCGTACCAGATCGACGGGCTGGCCCGCTACCGCGTGAACGCGCACATGCAGCGGGGCGTGATCGGCATGGCGCTCCGAATGATCAAGAGCAAGGTCCCGCCGCTGACGGACCTGAACCTGCCCGAGGTGATCGCGCGTCTGACGTACCTCCCGCGCGGGCTGGTGCTGGTGACGGGTGACACGGGCTCGGGCAAGTCGACGACGCTCGCGGCGATGATCCAGGCGATGAACGAGCGGTACCGCAAGCACATCATCACGCTTGAGGACCCGGTCGAATACACCTTCCGCAGCGAGAAGTGCCTGATCGAGCAGCGTGAGCTCGGGCAGGACATGCCCAGCTTCGCGTCGGGCCTGAAGCACGCGCTGCGTCAGGATCCGGACATCGTGCTGGTGGGCGAAATGCGCGACCTCGAGACGACGGCGCTGGCGATCTCCGCCGCGGAGACGGGCCACCTGGTGCTCTCGACGCTGCACACGGTCAACGCCTCGCAGACGGTCGAGCGCATCATCGACATGTACCCCGCGAACCAGCAGAACCAGATCCGCGCGATGCTCGCGGGCACGCTGCAGGCGGTGGTGTCGCAGACGCTGTTCAGCCGCGTGGATCGCCCGGGCATGGTGCCCGCGGTGGAGACGCTGCTGGTGACGCCCGCGGTGCGGAACCTGATCCGCGAGGCGCGCACGTTCGAGATTCCCAACGTGATCGAGACCAACCGCCACATCGGCATGTCGAGCCTCGACACGTCGATCGCGGAGCTGTACTTCAACGGCATGATCTCGAAGGAGGACGCCATCGCTCAGGCGGCGTTCCCGGACAAGCTGGAGCGCCAGCTCGCGGCGTAATGGTTGTGTGATCGGTGCCCGAGTTCCCGCGCGTCGCGGGTGAGGTTGTGCGGATATGGCGAACTATCGCTTCCAGGTCAAGACGTCCAACGGGCAGGTGCAGACGGGCGTGCTCAGCGCAGACAGCGCGTCGACCGCCGCGGCCATCCTGCGCAACCAGGGCTGCCACGTGCTGCAGCTCAACCCGGTGTCCGCGGGCACGGACGCGTCGGGGCTGTTCGCGAAGTTCAAGGAACTCAACGCGGGCAAGCCCAAGACCAAGCACGTGCTCGACTTCACGACGCAGCTCTCGGTCATGATCCGGGCGGGCATCTCGCTCCGCGCGGCGCTCGACGGCATCTCGGAGCAGATCACCCACCAGGGCTTCAAGCGGGTGATCCAGCAGCTCAAGGCCGACGTCGAGAGCGGCAAGCAGTTCTCCGAGGCGATCGCACGCCACCCGAAGCTCTTCGGGCCGCTCTACGTGAACATGGTCCGCGCGTCGGAGATGTCCGGTTCGTTCGCGGAGATGCTCGACCGGATCGCGGGGTACATCGCGCAGCAGCTCGAGACCCGCAAGATGGTCGTCGGCGCTTCGATCTATCCCGCCGTCATCGGCGTGCTCGCGACCGCGGTCACGATCTTCCTGCTGACCTTCGTGCTGCCCAAGTTCTACGGCGTGTTCCAGGGCAAGGAGGACGTGCTCCCCTGGGCGACGACCTTCCTGATGGGGCTGAGCAAGGGCATCGTCAAGTACAAGATCTACATCGGTGCGGGCGCCGTGGCGGCGTTCGGCGCGTTCTTCATGTTCACCAAGACCGAGCTCGGTCGGTTCTGGCTGGATCGCACGAAGCTGACCATCCCGATCCTGCGCGCGATGTTCCGCTCGCTTTACATCAGCCGGTCGCTGCAGACGATGGGCCAGCTCATCAACGCGGGCGTGCCGATGCTGGACACGATCGCGATCACGGGTGATATCTCGGGCAACCAGCTCTTCCAGGGCATGTGGCGCCGGGTGTACACGAGCGTGAAGCAGGGCAAGAAGGTCACTGCGCCCCTGCTCAAGGACGGGCTGCTCCCGCGGAGTGTCGTGCAGATGATCTCGGCGGGCGAGGAGTCCGGTAAGCTCGGCGAGGTGCTCGACGAGATCTCGACGTACTACCAGAAGCAGCTCAAGGACAATATCAAGGCCGTCACGAGCATGATCGAGCCCATCATGATCCTCATGATGGGTGGAATCGTTGGATTCATCGCGATGGCGATCATCCTGCCCATCTTCAAGATGTCCCAGATCGTCGGGTAACGCACGATTGGTTCGGCGGGGCCGCCCATGGGCCCCGGACGGATCGGGCACGGCCCGTCCGGCATGGCTGGGGAGACGGAGGTTCCGCGATGCGTGGGAATGGTGTCGCACGCCGACTGCGCCGGGCTCGCGGGAACGCGCGGGGCTTCACGCTGATCGAGGCCGCGATGGCGACGGTGATTATCGGTGTCGGGGTTGTCGCCGTCATCGATGCGCAGCGTGCCTTCGTGCAGGCGAACCTGTGGTCCTCGCAGGCCGCGACCGCGACGCTCCTCGCGAACGAGATCCGCGAGCTCACGCGCAATCTGCCCCGCCACGATCCCGTCACCGGGCTCTCCCGCGGGACGGATATCGACGGGAACGACGTGCTCATCGGCTGGGGGCCCGAGCCCGGAGAGGTCATCGCGACCGACTTCGACGACCTCGACGACTTCGACGGGCTCTCCTTCGGCATGGGCGGGGATCTGCCCGGGCCGATCAACGCGGTGGGGAACGTCATTCCCGAGATCGACCTCGACGGCGAGATAGAGGTTGATGGCGATGGCGACGTACTCCCCATGCAGGGCTGGACGCAGAGCGTGACGGTGTGGAAGGTCTCGCCGTTCAACACGGGCGTCGCGCTGGCGGACAACGAGTTCGAGGCCCCGTCGGGCGGCTTCCGTGGTCGTCGCGTGGACGAATACCCGCTGCGTGTCGAGGTGACGGTCTTCTACCAGGGGCTGCAGGACGATGAGCCGACGGAGGTCACGCGGGTCGCGTGGATCGTGCCCTGAGGTGTGGTCCGTGCGTGAGAACGCGGGGATGTTCGGAGGGACGGAACGATGGCTGCTCGTGATTCCAATGGCGAGGTCGGGCGTGCGCGTCGCGCGTGCGGGCTGATCGTGCGCGTCGGACGCGCGGTGGGCGGCCGTGTTCGTACGGCGAAGCGCCGCGGCGTCGCGTCGGTCCTCGCGATGATGTTCCTCATCATGTTCGGATCTCTGGTCGCGGCGATGGCGGTCGTGTCCCGCGGCAACATCCGCACCGCCGAAACGCACCAGCACGTCCTGCGCGCGATGGGCGCCGCGGAGACGGGCATGCGCGTCGCGGAGGCGCGCCTCGGTGAGGCCGCGTCGCGGTTCGTCGTCGCCAAGAGCACGATCGACGGCTCGTTCGCCTGGAACCTGTGGATGGGCAACACGGGCTCGCTCGGGACGATCGACGTGAAGGCCGCGCCGAGCGGTCACGACGAGGAAGGCGAGCCCTCAGGCCTCGCCGAGGCGGTCGCGAACATCCATGCGGCCGACGAGAACATCGTCGAGCTCAACGGGCTTTCTGCGCCGGTGATTACTTCCGCGATGGCGGGCGCGGACCTGACGGAGTACATGGCCGACGGCTGGGTGATGACGCCCGCGATCTCGCTGGGCGAGGAGGGCGACGCGCTCAATACCGTCGCCGCGTTCCAGATCATCTATGCGCCGCTCGCGAACGGCACCGACATCCGCGCGATCGTCGTGGGCTACGACCTCGCGCAGACCGCGGGCGGCGAGCCCGTGACGCGCACCATGATGAAGGACTTCCGGCTCGCGAAGCGGGTCGACCATGCCATCATCAGCCCCTCACGCATTCTCATCGGCAAGAACGTCCACGTCGAGGGCGACATGGGCGCACGCTACAGCGACATCAACCAGGACAACGGCGATCCCGTGGTCATCCGCTCCGATTTCTACGGCATCGATCCCACGCTCGACGCCAAGCTCGAAGACCTCTTCGCGCAGCTCGAGAACTTCGACGTCGATCAGGACAACCGTCTCCGAGTCGGCCATCCGATCGAGGGCGCCGGTATCCCCGACAATTCCGAGGACTACGACGGCGACGCCTCTCCCGACAACGCGTTCGTTGATATCACGGGCGATGGGTACGTCGACGAGTTCGATGTGTTCATCAACCACTACGACACCAACCACGATGGGCGCGTTGCGCTCTCCGATGCACTCCGCTATGGCACGCCCTCGGACGGGCTCGCCGCCGAGTTCACGGCCGACGACGACCTCGCCCTGCTCATCGACTCGCTGAGCCCCGACCGGAACCGCAACGGCGTGTCCGGCTTCACCGACCTCAATGGCAATGGTCGCTGGGACCCCGCCGACGAGAGCCTGCTCGACTACGACACACGCAACTCAACCTACCCCGACCAGGTGCTGGGCTATCGCGACGGTGTGCTCGACGCGCTCGACCAGTACTCGAAGGTCCACGGATCGATCGGCTTCAAGATCACCTCCGCCGGCTGGACGGCTGCGCAGGGTGATTACGGCGACAAGCTCCGCGGGCCTATCACGGGCGGGAACGGCGCGCCGCTCCAGTTCGGCGTGAGCGATGACGACCTGCCCTATATCGACGTCGACACCCTCGGCGAGACGGGCGAGGAGCTCCGCGACGATGCCGATGGCGCGAGCTTCGAGCAGCAGCTCGCCGACAATCTCGGTGTCTCCGTCGATGCGCTCGCGGCGTACTCCGAGGCCAAGCCCGACGGCACCAACCAGCCGCGCTACTTCCGCCTCGATCCCGACACCGATGGCGACGGGCTGCCCGACAACTACGCGACGGCGTACTACGAGAAGATGCCCTTCAACTCGCCCAACTACACCGATTGGTACTACCGCCCCGTCATCGAGAACATGACCTTCCGCGACGTGCAGATCCCGCGCGGGACCAACGCGCTGTTCGTCAACTGCACGTTCATCGGCGTCACATGGGTCCATTCCTATCCGCTCAACAACCACCCGCACTGGTCCCTCTATGGGCGGATGGTCTGGGACGCCGCTGAGGGGCACCCCGCGCCGGCCTATCCGCGCACGGTGTACGGCGATGACGCGGGCGAGGACGGCACCGATGCGCCGAGCATGCTGCCCGGCAGCGCGATCCCGCCCGACCAGCTCCTGCTGCTCGCCGACGAGCCGCTCGACAAGGGCGACATCCTTGACAGCCAGGTCGGCGCGTTCGATGCGGGCGACTACGCCAACCTTCCCGACCCGCTCCTGATCGAGGGCAAGCGCGTCACCGACACGAAGCTCTATGCGAACAACCTGCGGTTCCACGATTGCCTGGTTGTGGGCTCGATCGTGAGCGACACGCCCGAGCAGTACACCCACGTGCGCAACAAGATGCAGTTCACGGGCGCCACCCGCTTCCAGCAGAAGCATCCCGAGTTCCCCGACGATCCGCAGTACAACCCGGAGTCGGACGACGTCGCCGAGATCATCAAGAGCTCCATGCTCCTGCCCAACTACTCCGTCGACATCGGCGCCTTCAACAGCCCCAACTCGCAGGACGTGCAGCTCAAGGGCGCCGTGATCGCGGGCGTGCTCGACGTCCGCGGAAATGCATCCATCGACGGCGCGCTCCTGCTCACCTTCGCGCCCACCGCTGGCGCCGGGCCGCTGCGGGACTTCCTGGGAAATCCCATCGGCAACCCCGCCAACTTCAACTCGTCGATCGGGTACTTCGGACCCGAGGACGGTGACGAGGAGTCCCTCGATCCCGAGACGCTCCCCATCGTCGGCGGCGATCGCATCGTCGGCTGGGATACCGACGGCGACGGGCTCGCCGACGTCAGCCCCTTCGAGGCACAGCCCCCGGGCTCCACCGCCGTCCCGTTCTATGGGTACGGCAAGGTGACGCTGCGATTCGATCCGAACATGATCCTGCCCGACGGCGTGATGCTGCCCATGAGCATCGGCGCGGTCTCGGGCAGCTATCGGGAGGGCAAGCCGTGAGTTTCGTTGCCGTCCGACAGCACGTCCGCCGGGCCCGCGGGTTCAGCCTCGTCGAGATGCTGGTCGCACTGACGATCAGCGCGACGCTGCTCACCGCGACGCTCGGCGCGCTCGACGCATCGTTCCGCTCATACAAGGAAACGACCGAGAGCGCTTCGACGAACGTCGTCTCACGCCTCGTCATGCATCGCATCATGACCATGATCCGCACGGGCTCGGAGTTTGGCCCCTATCCGGCCAATCCCATCGCCCAGCCGCAGCTCGTGACAAACGAGATCGAATTCGTCTCCGCACGCGACGACGGCGCCCTGACCCACCAGGTCACGCGCATCGAGCGGCGTGACGCGCCCGAGGGGTCCGAGAGCCCGTTCGAGCTGTGGTACGTCATCGAGAACTACGCGAACGACGCGCTGGTCGACAGCCAGGAACGCGTGCTGATCCGCGACCTGCAGGAAGCGACCTTCACGCTCGAGTACGACGTGGGCCCGCGCCTCAGGCTGGCGACCGTCGACCTGACCATCCGACCCAACGACCTGCAGGACGCGGCGGTGTACTCGGGCCTCCAGACGGCGACGATC
This sequence comes from Phycisphaerales bacterium, assembly GCA_034004365.1. Taxonomy (GTDB): domain Bacteria; phylum Planctomycetota; class Phycisphaerae; order Phycisphaerales; family UBA1924; genus JAVEWV01. The sequence continues at coordinate 19,332 of JAVEWV010000005.1, read as the reverse complement.
CGCCTCGTGTCGTCCGTCGCGCCGCGTCGCGTCGACTGAGCGAGGCGTCGCGGCAGCGAAGTTCTGTGCGTCCGCCTCACGCAGGCGAGCGCATCCCATCCATGATGTTCGGCAGCTCGTCCGCCAGCTCGCGTGCGAGCATGCCCGCCTGCGCGCCCGTGCGCAGCGCCCATGCCTCGCCGCCCCGCGCGTGCGCCTCGACGCCCATCCGCGCCGCGTCGTAGAGCGAGAGGCCGCTCGGGGCCTTGCCCGCGCGCGCCAGTGCGGCGACCATCGGCCCCACGCTCGCGAACGCCGCGAAGGCGCCGATCACGCCCGCCAGCACGTCGCCCGTTCCCGCGGTGCCCATGCACGGGTGCCCGCGAGCGCACGTCCACGCGCGGAGCCCGTCGCTGACCACGGTGCCCGCGCCCTTGAGCACGACGACGCATCCCAGCCGCTGCGCGACCATCGATGCGAGGCGCGGTCGGTCGCGATCGCTCGTGGCATCACCCGCGATCGAGAGCGCCGCTGCGAGGTGCGCGAACTCGCCCGGGTGCGGCGTGAGCACGCACGGCCCGCGAAGGTCGAGCCAGAACTCGGGCGTGCGCGCGAGCGCCGTGATCGCGCCCGCATCGACGACGATCGGCACGCTCTCCTGCGCCACCGCCCGCAGCGCGAGCGCCGCCGCGCCGGGCTCTTCGCCCATGCCGCACCCGATCACGAGCGTGTCGCACTTCTCGAGCACGTCGTCGAGCACCTCCGCGGCCTCATGAGGCACGATCGCGCCCGATGCATCGGTGGGGAGTGCGATTCCCGTTGCCGAAGGCTCCGCACCGATCGCGGCGTCGAGCACGGGCGCGGGCGTGACGAGTCGCACGAGCCCCGCGCCGCAGCGGAGCGCGCCACGCGCAGCGAGCGCGGGGGCGCCGATCATGCGTGACGCGGGCATCGCGCACCCGCCGACCAAGCCGACCGTGCCGAACGTGCCCTTGTGCCCGCGCGGGTCGCGTGCGGGGAGCGCAGGCAGTGGTGCGTCGTCGGTGCTGAACATGGCGCGGCGTTCCCGAGTGGTGCGGGGCTACTCGACCTTCTCGACGTGGATCTCGAGCGAGCCGAGCAGCGGGGCGATCGCCGCCATGGCGTTCACGCTCTCGCCATCGCTCATCGCGCTGGTCGCGATCGCGACGTGCGTCGCGTCGAACGGAACGCCGGGAGGGAGCGTGGCGTCGAGGTCGACCCAGCGTTCCTCGCCATCCACGGTCATCAGCGCCTGCGTCCACATGTGATAGCCGAACACGCCGCGCTTGCCGAGGAACTCATCGACGTACAGCAGGCCCGAGACCGTTCGCGATGGGATGCCCTCCGCACGAAGCAGCGCCGCCAGCAGCACCGCGTGCTCCGAGCAGTCGCCCTCGCCCGTGCGGCAGGCCTCGCTCGCGCTCGCAAAGCCCACGTCGAGGCCCTTCGATCGGATGTGCTTGAACGCGGCGGCGCGGAGCGCCTCGGCCCGATCGGCGACGCTCGCGTCCTTCGCGAGGTTCGAGGTCGCCCGCCGGGCCAGCTCGCGAATGCGTTCATCGTTTCCGTCGATCATGGTCGATGCCGAAGTCGCCGCCTCGCGCTCTTCGGGCGTGGCTTGCGCCGGCATGGCCCGCGCGATGTCGATCGTGACGCGCACCTTCCCATCGTCGACGCGTTCAACCGTCTGCGCGCCCGCGCTGGGCAGTTCGGGCATCGAGCCGTCGGGCACGGAGAGGACATACGTCGCCTGCCGCGAGGTCCGGGCGTTGCGGATACGCCGATCGGGCTCGACGAGCGTCGACGCCATCATCTCGGGCGGGGCGACGTCCGACAGTGCGAGCTCTTTGTCGGCTCGCACCATCGTGATCGCGATCGCGCCCATCTTGATCTCGGTGCGGATGATGCCGCCGCCCTCATTCAGATACACCGTGCTCGGCACGCCCGGTGAGCTCGATGAGATCAGCGTCGCGCGCATGGCGGGCGCCGTGCGTCCCATCGCCGAGACGCTCGCTGGCGCGACGTCGCGATACGTCGACGTGATCGGGCTCGGGCCCTCCATCGCGCTCATCTCGCGCACGCTGAACTCTTTGCGTCCCGACGCGAGCATCGCGTGCACGAACGCCGTCGATTCCGCGGGCGTGAGCCATTCGCCTTCGGGTAGCGGGAGCGTCGATTCACTCTCGCGGCCCTGCGTGAGGGTCACCACGCGCATCGCGTCCGGACCGAACTCATACCGCGTCTCGATCGGCGCCGCTCCCATCCCCATCTTCGATGTCATCGAGACCGGCTCGCCGTCGGGCGTCTCGACGAACGTGCTCTCCATCGAGATCGCGATCGACGCCTCGCCGCGCCGGATCGACATGTTGAACCGGTTCTCGCTGACCACGCGCCCGCCCTCGACGCGGCGCGACTCGTTCATCCATCCCGCCCGCGCGCCCTGCAGCTCGAGCACGTACCAGCGGTCGAAGGTCTGGACCTCGCGCCCCGGGGCCGTCGCCGCGGGCGGCGGGTTCGCGTGGGCGGGCGGCGTCGCCACGAGCGGGAGCCCGACGGAGAGCCCAACCGACAACCACGTCGGCAGCCCGAGCACGAGGCCCGCGAGCAGCGCGAGCGTGCGCCTCGCCGATTTCCGCCCCCGATTGCGCGTCGATCCCTGCGTGGAGCTCATGCCCGGAGTGTACGAGCCGCGTCCGAGCCGCGCGCCCCGCCCCGTCCCGGCTACGCTCCGGGCGTGATCGACACGCACTGCCACCTCACCTTCCCCGACTTCGCGGCTCGCGTGCCCGAGGTGCTGCGCACCGCGCGCGAGGCCGGCGTCCACGGGTGCATCACCATCTCCACCACGACGCGAGACTGCCTCGAGGCGCTCGCGATCGCCGAACGCTTCGACAATGTGTGGTGCACCAGCGGCGTGCATCCGCTCCACAGCCACGAGAGCCCGCACGACTGGTCGTCGATCGAGCGTGTGGCTCGCTCGGCGCGCTGCGTCGCGTGGGGCGAGCTCGGGCTCGACAATCACTACGACCATCCGCCGCGCGACGTGCAGGACCGTGTGCTCGCGGAACAGCTCGCGGTGATCGTGGGCCTGCGCGAGCGCGAGCCCGCGGCGTTCGACCTTCCCGTCGTGCTGCACTGCCGCGAGGCGTTCGCCGACCTCATCCCCATCCTCCGCGCCGCCCCGCTCGACCCGACGCGCATGGTCTTCCACTGCTTCACCGGCACGCCCGACGACGCACGCCTCGTGCTCGACTTCGGCGCGATGATCTCCTTCACGGGCGTCGTGACGTATCGCAATGCCCGCGACGTCGCCGCCGCGGCGAAGCTCGTGCCCGACGATCGCATCATGGTCGAGACCGACGCGCCCTTCCTCTCGCCCGAGCCGAAGCGCGGCGTCCGCCCGTGCGAGCCCGCGATGTCTATGCTCACCGCACGCTTCCTCGCGGACCTGCGCGGCGTGCCCTGGGAATCGCCCGACGATCCAGGCGCGGGCTTCCACGCGACGATCAACCGCAACACCGAGCGCTTCTTCGGCATCCCCGCGGCCCGCCTCGCGACGAGCGGAGATCGGGCATGATCGCTCGCACGCTCGACGCGATCGCGCTCCCCGCCACGCCCACGCTCGGCGCGTGGCTCCACGACGTCAGCCCGTACGTCTGGCGCATCTCGGGCGATTTCGGCGTGCGCTGGTACGGCATGGCGTACGTCGTGGGCTTCCTGCTCGCGTACCTCATGCTCCGCTGGCTCGCCTCGCGCGGCGCGACGCTCATTCCCGCGCACCGCGCCGCGGACGTCATCATCGCCGGCGCCTTCGGCGCGGTCATCGGCGGGCGCGTCGGGTACATCCTCATCTACCAGCCCAGTCTGCTGATCGGGTTCTCTTCCGCGCTGCCCTTCTGGGACGCGCTCGCGATCAACAAGGGCGGGCTCGCCAGCCACGGCGGGATGATCGGCCTCGCGGTCGTCGCGTGGCTCTCGGCGCGATCCATCACGCGCGAGAATATGGCACGCGGGCTGCCGCGCGTGCCCGTGCTGGGCGTCACCGATGCCTACGCCATCGCCGCCCCTGCTGGCATCCTGCTCGGGCGCATCGCGAACTTCATCAATGGCGAGCTGCTCGGACGCATCGTCGCCGCCCCGGGCGAGCACGCGCCGTGGTGGGCGGTGCGGTTTCCGCAGGAGATCGCGACGCGCCACGCGCCCGAACTCACGCCCGATCAGGCCGCGCACCTCGCCGCGCTGCTCGAGGCTTCCGCGCCCGGCGCGTCCTTCCGCGTGCAGTTCGATGCGATGATGTCGCGCCTGTGGGCCGGGTCGCCCGAGCTCGCGGCACAGCTCGCGACGCTTGTCTCGGCGCGGCATCCCTCGCAGATCTATCAAGGACTGGCCGAGGGCGTCGTGCTGGGGATCGCGCTGCTCGTCATCGCGCGCCGCGCCGCACGCCCGGGGCTGCTCTCCGGATCGTTCCTCATCATCTACGGCGTGCTGCGCGTCCTGACGGAGGTCTGGCGTCTGCCCGACGATCACCTCGCGGTACAGCGCATCCTCGGACTCAGCCGCGGGCAGTGGCTGAGCGTTGCGATGGTGATCAGCGGCGTGCTGGTGCTCGCGTGGAAGGGGCGTCGCACATTGCCCGTCGTGCCCGGCTGGGGACGCAAGGGCTCGCGAAACGCTACCTCGCCCGCCGACGCGTGAAGTACCCGTCCGCGAAGTGCAGCGTGAGCACGACGCACGCCGCGAGCGTTGCAATGCCCAGCACGATCGCCCAATAGGTTCCCGCTGAAGCAGCACGCCCCGCCTCGTCGAGCACCACGCTCCCCGGGTGGCGCAGCGCGCCGATCATGATGCCGGTGAGCACCGCCATCGTGACGTCGTGCGCGTGCTCGAACAGCCATCCCACCACGCGGCTGAACGTCGCGAGCCCCAGCACCACGCCCACGAGGAAGCACCCGACGAACAGGAAGTCCGCCTGCCACTCGTGCGCGGTGAGCGAGGCGATCGTGCCCGGCTCTCGCCCCAGCCATCCCATCACGTGCGCGATGCACTGGTGGATCGCGCTGAACACCGCGTGGTACTGCCCGAGGAACAGCAGCAGGAACGAGCCGCTGATGCCGGGCAGGATCATCGCGCTGATCGCGATCATCCCGCACCCGACGATCCATCCGAGCGACGCACGCTGTTCCTCCAGCACGATGAGCGGGCCAGCGTTCTGCAGGTAGGCCTCGAGCGACGCCTTGTCGGGCAGCACGACCATCTCGCGCGGTCCGTTCTCAATCGCCACGCCATCGAGCACGTTCTTGCGATCGAGCACCACGCAGCGCACGTCGGCGTCGACGCTCGCACCATCCAGCACGCGCCCGATCGCGCCAACGTCCTCCACCGATCGCAGCGTCGATGGATACACCGCCAGCGTCGCGCGCGCATCCCGGCGTGCGATCCGCAGCTCGAGCGGCCCCGCCTGCAGGCCCACGACCATCCACGCCCCCGCGATCGCGAGCACGAGCGCCACCCCGTGCGACGCGCCGAACCGCTTCATCCGCGCCAGCGGGATCCACGCGCTCGCCGCGATCAGCCCGAAGAACGCCGCGTACGTCGGGCCCGGGCGCGACTCCATCAGCCCCGTCACGACCTTGCTCATCGTCACGATCGCGAGCGCGATCCCGCCCAGCATCGGGACGAGCACGCCCCAGTGGATCGCGCGGACCTCTCGCACGAAGCCCTTCGCATCGCCGCGCGCGAGTCGCACCAGCGGCCTCGGCCCCAGCGAGCGGAGCGCCATGATGAACCGCTCGTACACCCCCGTGATGAACGCGATCGTCCCGCCGCTCACGCCCGGGATCACGTCCGCGATGCCCATCAGGAACCCGCGTCCCGCCAGCCCCGCGGCGTCGCTGGGTCGGAACCCGCCCCGCACGGGCGGGCGGGCTCGTGACTGTCCCGATGCGTCGGATCCCGCGTCCATGCGCCCGCTCCCTCGATCGCGGGCGCATCTCGCGCCGCGTATGCTCGCAAGTATAGATTGCGCTCCGCGGGTTGAGCGGCAAGGGAGAGGCCCACATGAGCATCCTGGTCACCGGCGCCGCCGGGTACATCGGTTCGCACGCCGTGCAGCGTCTCCTCCGCGAGGGGCGCGAGGTCGTCGCGCTCGACAATCTGTCCCGCGGGCACGAGGGCGCGATCGCCCGCCTGCGCGATCAGGCCCAGGGCCGCCTGCACTTCGCCCGCGCCGACATCGCGGATCGCGAGACGATCGCCCGCCTCATCACCGATCATCGCGTCGAGGCCGTCATGCACTTCGCGGCGCTCGCCTATGTCGGCGAGAGCGTCGAGAAGCCGCTGCTGTACTACCGCAACAACGCCGCCGGAGCCCTCGCGCTCCTCGAAGTGTGCCGCGAGCGGGGCGTCACGCGCTTCGTGTTCAGCAGCACCTGCGCGACCTACGGCGAGCCGGGCCCGGAGTTCATCCCGATCCCGGAGAACTGCCCGCAGCACCCGATCAACCCGTACGGCCGCAGCAAATTGCACGTGGAGCACATGCTCGCCGACGAGCTCGAGGCCGCCCGGCGTGCGAACACGGACTTCGCCTACGCCGCGCTGCGATACTTCAATGTCGCGGGCTCGGATCGCACCGGCGTGCTGGGCGAGGACCACAACCCCGAGACGCACCTCATCCCCGTGGTCCTGCAGGCCGCGATGGGCAAGCGCGACGCCATCACCATCTTCGGCGGCGACTACCCCACGCCCGACGGCACCTGCGTCCGCGATTATGTTCATGTCGAGGATCTCGTCGCGGCGCACCTGCTCGTCCTCGGCGCGATGCGCACCGGCGAGGCCCGCCGATACAACGTCGGCATCGGGCGCGGCTACTCCGTGCGCGAGATCGTCACCGCCGCGGAACGCGTCACGGGCACGTCGATCAGGATCAAGGAGGGCCCGCGCCGCGCGGGCGATCCGCCCACGCTCTTCGCCGATCCGCGCGCCATCCAGCGCGACCTCCGCTGGACGCCCGAGATCACGAGCCTCGACGACATCATCCGATCGGCATGGAACTGGTTCCAGAAGCACCCGGAGGGATACAGGTGAATCGCGCGCACGCACGCCGGACATCCTTCGATCGGCGTTTCGAGCACTCGCTGGCCGCGGCGTGCCTCGTCGCCACCAGCGTGCTCGCGCACGCCATGCCCCGCGTCCATGACGACCCCGCGCCTGCCGCGCTCGTCTGGCCGCAGCGTGTTCCGATCGCCGGCGCATCGGGCGTCATCATCGAGCGTGCAGCGCCGGGGTGGTGGGTCCAGCGTCACGCGATCGAGGACGATGAGCGCGACCTCTCAAGGCCCGACAACCTCCATGACATCGGACCGAAAGAGGGAATCGCCGACGTCGTGGACGCGTTCCAGCTCCCCACGGGCGAACGCCTCTTCCGCGAGGGCGACGGCGTCAGCTTCGTCTCCTGCCACCCCGAGCCATACGGCGATCCGACCTGCGGCTCGCCCGCGTTCGTGCTCGAGTTCGCCTCACGCACCGCGCCGAGCGAGCGCGAGCCGCGATCCGTTCTGCAGCGGACGTCCTTCGGCGTGTGGCGTCCCACGGATGAGCCTGCGCGAGGCCTCGCCCTCGTCCTGCCCGGCATGCTCGGCACGCCCGAGCCCGTGCTCGACGCCATGACCCGCGCGCTCGCCGATCGCGGCTGGCTCGTCGTCCGCGCCCTCAACCTGCCCTCACGCCACACCGAACGCGTCGAACTGGCGATCGACCCCGGCGATGACGCCTCCGTCGCGCGCGCCGCGAGCGATCTCGCCCTCGCCATCAACGATCGCATCGCCGAGATGGCCCTTGCGACCGAAGCCGTGCTCGCCGAAGTGGAACGTCGCGAGCCGGGGCTGCGCGAGCTCCCTCGCATCGCCATCGGCTGCTCGGGCGGCGCGATCATGCTTCCGACGACCCTCGCGCGCGATCTCCCCGCGTACGACGCGGCCGTCCTCATCGCGGGCGGCGTCAACTTCGCCGAGATGGTCGAACGCTCGTCCTACGCCGACATGCTCGACATCGTCCGCCTGAACTGGACCACGCCGCCCACCGCCGAACAGCGTGCCGCGTTCTTCGCCGCCGTGCGCGAGCACGCCACGCTCGACCCGTGGCACACGGCCCCGCTCGTCCGCGACTCGGGCATGCCGATCCTCATGATCCACGCCTCGCGCGATGCCGCGGTGCCCGCCGACCTGGGCGACGCGCTCTGGGAACGCATGGGCCGACCGAAGCGCTGGTCCACGCCCGTCGGGCACGAGCTTGTGTTCATGACGCTCCCCGCACGCTTCCCCAAGATGCTTGACTGGGTCGAGAGCGCAATCACCGCACAGCCACACGCGAAGGACGCGCGCAATCCAACCCCAGAATCACGCCCGAAAGCCCATGATGACGAGTGAATCTTCCAACCCGCCTCGTTTCACCAACCGCCTCGCGCGCGAGAGCAGCCCCTACCTCCTCCAGCACGCGCACAATCCCGTCGACTGGTTCCCCTGGGGCGAGGAGGCCTTCGCGGAAGCGCGCCGGCGTGACGTGCCCATCTTCCTCTCCGTGGGCTACTCGACGTGCTACTGGTGCCACGTGATGGAGCGCGAGTGCTTCGAGAGCGAAGATATCGCCCGCGTGCTCAACGACAACTTCGTCTGCATCAAGGTCGATCGCGAGCAGCGTCCCGACATCGACGAGGTCTACATGACCGCGCTCCAGGCCATCTCGGGGCGTGGTGGCTGGCCCATGAACGTCGCGCTCGAGCCCGAGCAACTGCTCCCCTTCTGGGCCGGCACATACCTCCCGCCCGAGCCGCGACCCGGCATGCCCAGCCTTCCGCAAATGGTTGAAGGCCTCTCGAACGCGTGGAAGAACAGACGCGACGAAGTGCTCGCACACGCGCGCGAGATCGCGACAGCCGTGCGCGCACACCTGGGCGAGGTGAAGCCCCCCGTCCGCCTCACCGCGCGACCGATCGAGCAGGCCGTGGAGGCCCTGCTCCGCCTCTACGACCGCACGAACGGCGGCTTCGGCGGCCCGCCCAAGTTCCCCCAGCCGGTCTTCCTTGAGTTCCTGCTCGATGCTCGCGAGCGCGCCGACAACGCAACCCGTGCCGCGATCGACATCGCCGTCCGCGGCACGCTCGACGCCATGTCCATCGGCGGCATCCACGATCACATCAACGGCGGCTTCCACCGCTACGCCGTCGACGCGACGTGGACCGTCCCGCACTTCGAGAAGATGCTGTACGACAATGCGCAGTTGTTGAGTGTGTATAGCCGTTCGGCGAGCGCATACGAGGATCGATGGTACCGGTCAGTTGTCGCGCGAACCTGGCACTGGCTCTTTGAGTTCATGCAGAGCGTTCCAGGGGTTCTGCCCGGCGTAAGCGAGGAGTGTGACCTCTTTGCTGCATCAGTCGATGCTGAGCGTGATGGAATAGAGGGACGCGGGTATGTGTGGACGCGAGATTCATTCCTGCAACAAATCAACGAGTGGGTAGAGAATCCGCACCGCGCTCGGGAGATGTGCGATCAGGCTATGACAATCTTCGGGCTGGACCGTCCTCCCAATTTCAAGGATCCGCATCACCCCGAGGAGCCGCCAGTCTATGTACTCCGAATGGCACACCGCCCAGAAGCAATTGCCATTCAACTGGGATTGACAGCAGAAGACTTCTTGATCAGACTGCGGGACATTCGAACTGCTCTCTGGCGCGATCCACATGACTCGGGCCATCTACCCCGACGGGACGAAACGGTCATTGCATGCTGGAACGGGCTCATGTGCTCCGCATTAGCTCCAATCGAGAGGGACGTGTGCTATAACGTAGTCAGAGAGTTGCGGGAATCAGTGTTGACAAGGGGTGGCGACGTTGTCCGTTCGTACAAGGCAGGAGTGCGCTCCAGGCGCGGTGCACTCGAGGATTATGCCGCAGTTGCCGCTGGAATCGTGAAGTGCGCCCTCGCCTTCGCCCGTAGCGAAGACAAGAAGGAGGTGGTGGAAGGCCTCGCGAAAGAGGGAGATCACTTCATACTTCGTGCGTTGAAGTTGTTCTCCGATGTTGACGGGGGTCCGCTCTTCGCCGCTGACCCATCGCGCCCTGATCCGTTCGCCGAGGAGCCCTCCCGTCCCGACCTCTTCGTCGTTCCCCGCGCGCTCACCGACGGCGCCATCCCCAGCGCGCAGGGCATGCTGCTCATGGCCATGCTCGACCTCGCCGAGCTCTACAAGCAGGCCGAAGACGACGAGAGCCGCGAGACCGCCGCGTGGCTTCGGCGTCAGGTCGTCCGTCTGCTCCGCGTCTCAAGCGGGCACCTCGCCGAGCAGCCCGTCACGATGACCACGCACCTACGCGTGCTCATGCGCGTCCTTGCCGATCCCGAGCTCGCGGCCCAACTGAACGAAGGGCTTGATGAGAATTCGAGCGATGGTCGAAGCAATGGGCCGACCGTTCAATCCAACGACGCCATGAAGGGCGGCTCGCGCACCGCGGGCGATGCGCACGCTCCGGAGGGCGCCCGCGAGAACACGCACCAGTCCCCAGGATTCACGCCCGTCGAGATTTACGCGGGCGTTGATCGCGTCGCGATCGCGCGGGACGATCCCGCCGAGCTCACGCTCGTGGTGCGCATCGCGCCCGGATACCACGTCATCGCCGCCGACCCCGGTGATTCGGAAATTGCACGTAACCTCGCGCCCTTCCGCGTCGGCATCATCGGTGGTGGGGGCGTCGTCGCGTACGCCGATTACCCGGCGGGCGCCGCGCAACAGAACGAAGCAATCGCGAGCGATCTGCGCGACATCCGCATCTACGAGCGCGAGTTCGAGCTGCGGGTCGCCCTCGCCCGCGAGGGCCCGTGGTCCGGGCGCCCGCTGCTGTCCGTCACCTTCCAGGCCTGCACCGACACCGAGTGTCTCGCGCGCACGACCGTCGAACTCGACGTCGCGCTCGATCTGGAGTGAAACATCGCGAGTCGCGCGAATGCCATTCCGCACGAACGTTATTGCGCCTGACCCTGCGTCAACGCATGCCCATCAGTCGCCCGCGTCTTCGTCGTCATCTCCGATCGCCTCGGGCTTGACGACCTCCCGCATCACCGTCGTCGCGAACGCGCCGCGCGGCAGGTCGAACGAGCACCGCACGTAGTGCCCGCGTTCGTCGATCCCCGCCTCGACGCCGATGTGCTCGATCGCGATCCGTAGCGGCCGTCGCGTGCCCGCCGGCGCGTTCCGCACGCGCGCCTCGAACGACGCGAGATTGTCGGGCGTCAACCCCATCGCCGCGAACGCCGCGTCCTCACCCTCGCCCACGAGTCCGCCCGCGCGCCGCATCCCGGTGCCCCACATGGGCCCGGTCGCGCCAATCTCCATCTGGTCGAGCCGGCTCGCCGTATCCGGCGCGTCGAGCACCTCGCGCGTCACGTCGAACATCGTCCGCCCGTGCCGGTGCATCGCAACATCGCCCTCGACGAGCGTGCCTATCGTGCCCGCCGCGAGTCGCGCGTCGAGCACCGCGTTGAACATGCTCGACTGCAGCGCGGAGTACAGGAACCCGATCTCCGCGTCGCCCATCGTCCCGATGGCACGCCGCCAGTTCTTGCCGTCCGCCAGCGCTCGCAGCACGCGCCGCTCCGCGTGCAGGCTCGCGGGCCAGAGCTCGTGCGCACGCTCGTACTCGCCCCGCGCGAACGCCTCCCGCCCCGCGCTCAGGCGGTCCGCTCCGCGTCCGCCATCGGTGGGCATGAACAGCAATCGTGCCGCGTCTTCGAATTCCTCGCGCACGATCGCCCGCGCGACGAGGTGGTTCCGTCCGCCCAGCCCGAACCGCTGCTCCGCGATCCGGTTCGGCACGCCCGTGCGCTCGAGCCTCCGCAGCACCTTCTCCGCGCGCGTCACGTTCGTCGCGCTCGTCTCGCGGATCGTGATGACGAACGAGTTCCCCGCGAGATGCCCGCGCCGCAGCTTGTTCTCGTGCATGTCCGCGAGCAGCACGCTCAGCCGCGGGTGCCGGATCGACGGAAAATCCCCCGCGCCCTTCCCCGGCACGTGAACGCTCATCCACTGCCGCGTGATCGCGCGCTTGTCCTTGAGCCCGGCGTACCCGATCGCGCTGGTGCGCACGCCGAAGTGCCGCGCGAGGATCGACACCGCGTCCAGCGTGCTCAGCCCGGTCTTCTCGACGAACAGGTACAGGTGCTCGCCCCGCCCGCCCGGCTCGTACAGCGGGATCTCCGTCACGCGGAAGTCGTCCTCCCGCTCGCGCAGCACGCCGCCCGTGCCCGGGCAGTCCGCCGTGGCGTACCCGCGCCCCACCGCGTGCGACCCGAGGTCGAACCCGCCCCCGCTCATGGCACAAGGCCCCTGCGCATTGCTCACAGCGTTGCTTCGTCGTCCGGGTCGCGCATCGCCGAGTCGAGCACGTGCTCCGCCACGAGGATCGCCGCGCCCCGCGCGATCCCCAGCGCGATCGCGTCGCTCGGACGCGAATCGACGTCCACACGCGACCCGTCCGCCGCGCGCAGCACCAGCCGCGCGTAGAACGTGTGCTCCGAAAGGTCGTACAGCTCGATCGCCTCCAGCGTCGCCCCCAGCCGCTCGATCACGTTCGCGAGCAGGTCATGCGTCTGCGGGCGCTTGACCTCGATGCCCTTGAGCCGGCGTTCGATCGCCTGCGCCTCGGGCAGCCCGATCACGATCGGGAACGAGCGCGGCTGCCGCGCCGGGTCGTCCTCGCTCGGCGCCCGCTGCAAGACCTCGCGCAGCTCGATGAGCTGCAGGTCTTCCAGTTCCCGGATCAGGATCCGCGACAGCTCCATCTTCACCATCGCCGTCGCCCTCCGCGCGGGGCCCGCCCCGATCAATCATGGTTCGCGCCGCCCGCGCGTGAATCAAACCCGCTGCCCCGCCCATCGCCCGACCTCGCGCGGGTCCAATCCACCGCCCGAGCCTAACCTCACTCCCCGATCCCACCCGCACCGGAGCCCGCATGCTTCTCGCCCTCGCGCTCCTGCTCCCGCCACTCGCCCTCGCGGCCTACTGGTCCGTCGCCCTCGCCCAGATCCTCCGCACCTTCCGCGACGTCCCGACCGCCCGCGACGGCGCACGCCTCGCGCGGACCAGTCCGCCCACCGCCCGCGTCGCGATCATCGTCCCCGCGCACAACGAGCGTGCCGTGATCGCGCGCCTCATCGCCTCGATCCGCGCACAGACGCACGCCGATCTGCACGCCATCCTCGTGCTCGACCGCTGCACCGACGACACCGCCGCCGTCGCGCGCGACGCGATCGCGGGCGACCCGCGCTTCACGATCCTCGAGAACGGGTCCTGCCCCGACGGCTGGGCGGGCAAGGTGCACGCCGCGCACCTCGGGCGCGCCGAGGCCGCGCGGATTATCACGCGCGACGGACGCCCCTTCGATTTCCTGCTCTTTACCGACGCCGACAACGAGTTCGATCCCGAGCTCCTCGCCGCCACGCTCGCCCTCGCGCGCGAGCGACGCCTCGCGCTCCTCAGCCTGCTGAGCACGCCCGCCCGCACGCACTGGTTCGAGAAGATCGCCCAGCCCTGGGCCGGCCTCGAACTCATGCGTCAGTACCCCCTCCGCCGCGCGAACCTGCCCGACAATCCCCGGGCCTTCGCGAACGGGCAGTACATGCTCTTCCGCGCCGATCGCTACGACACGCTGGGCGGGCACGAGGCCGTTCGTGAGGCCCTGCTCGAGGATCTCGCGCTCGCGCGCCGCTTCGCCGAGCACAAGGAGCCCGTCGGCGCGTTCCTCAGCGCGGGCATGCTCCGCGTCGCGATGTACGACGCCTGGCCCGCGTTCCAGAGCGGCTGGAAACGCATCTACATCGAGTCCGCCCGCCGCAAGCCCGCGCGCCTCCGCCGCGCCGCGCTGCACACGCTCGCCGCGGGCGTGCTGCTGCCCGTCGCCGGGCTCGCGTGCGCGATCCTGCTCACGCTCCTGCCACCCACCGAAGCGGCCGCCGCATTGCGCACGTCCGCCCGCGTGCTCGCGTGGCTTGCGTTCGTGCCCTGGCTCGCCTGCGCAACGATCGTCGTGCGTCAGTCCCGCCTGCCCGCGCCGTGGGCACTCGCGCACCCGATCGGCGCATGGCTGGTCGCACGCATCCTCGCCCGCGCCGCCCGCGACCTCCGCCGCCGCGTCCCCATCCGCTGGGCCGGGAAGGACTACGTCCTCGAGCCCCGCGACTGATCCGCGCGGCAGCCTCCTGCGCCAGATCACCACACTCCGCGCACCCGTCGCCTCTACCTACCATCGACCATGCGTCGATCACGCCGAGCGCCGCCCGCCGAACTCCGTCTCGAGATGACGCCGCTGCTCGACGTCGTGTTCCTGCTCCTGACCTTCTTCGTCTTCTCGCTGATGCTGATGGTGCGGGCCGACGCGCTGGGCATCTCCCTGCCCACGCTGGGCGCCGCCGAGTCCGCCGCACGCCAGGACAACCTCACGATCGCCCTCGCCGAGGACGGCACGCTCCGCCTGGACGCCGAGCCGCTCGCGCTCGCCGACCTTGCCGCTCGCGTGACCGACGCCCGCGCCGCCCGCCCCAACGCGCGTCTCTTTATCGCCGCCGACGTCCGCGCCCCCAGCGGCACGCTCTTGGAGGTGATCGACGCCCTCGCCGGCGCATCGATCACGGACTTCGCGATCGTCGGCTCCGCGTCCGCCCCGCGCGAGGGCAATCCCGCCGGCGCGGGCCCGACGGACGAAGCCGCGCCGTCCTCGCCCTGAGGCTTGCGTGCTCCGTGCGCACGAAAAAGCCGCGGCGTGTTCCACCGCGGCCTGGACGCATCGAGAGATCCGACGCTCGATCAGCCCTCCGAGGGCGCCTTCGCGGCGTCCCCGACGGCCTTGTCGAGCCCGCTCAGCGGATTGCCGATCCATGCGATCTTGCCATCACGCCCGATCACGAACGCCGTCGGAATGGCGTTCTTGCCCGCCGCTTCCATCCACGCCTTCGCGGCCTTGCCGTCGCTGGCGTATGCGATGCGATAGTTCATCTCATCGCCCTTCTTCTCAACGAAGGACTTGAGGTTGTCCCGCCCCTTGCGCTCGAACGCCGCGACGCCGATGAAGTGGACGTCCTGCTCCTTGTACTCCTTCTGGAGCTCGGTCATGTGCGGGATCGACTTCACGCACGGCGGGCACCACGTCGCCCAGTACTCCACGACGTACACGTGCCCCTTCTGCAGCTCGGTGATCGGATCGCCCTTGATCCACTCGTTCACCTCGAGCTTCGGGGCGTCGTCGCCCGCCTTGAGCGTTTCCTTCTTCGCGCCCATGCCCGTCGCCAGCGCACCCGTGAGAGCCAGCGCGCCCGCGACCACCGCCGCGCCCCATTTCGTCGAGATCGTCGCCATCGCCCGCTCCTTTCGTTGACGCCGCCCGTGGCAGCGCGAAGCCATCGTGAAACCGCATCGGGCGCCCAGCCGCCCACCCGCGAGGGTACCCGTCCGAACGCCGTTCTATTCCCGTCGCCCGTACACGCCCCGAATCGGCTTCCTCCGCCCCGTTCCTCGAGCGACGAGCGCACAAAGAGGGCCCGGGCGATGCCCGAGCCCTGGGATCTTCATGGTCGATGCCGAGGCAGGGAGCTCCTCAGCGGATCGCTCACCCGCCCGACTTCTGCGACTCCCACTCCTTCACGAGCCGCTCGAACTCGGCCTTCATGTCCGGATCGCTCGTGAGCGTGATCGCCTTCTTCTCGATCTCGATCGCCTTCTCGACCTTGCCCGACTGGAAGTAGCAGTGCGCCACCGTGTCGAGGACCATCGAGTCCTTCCAGTTCGTCAGTTCCGCCGCACGCTCGCCGAACTCGGTCGCGAGCTTCAGGTCGCGCTTGTCCTCGGGGAACTGGTCGACGATCGTCCACGACACCGCGTTGAGCACCATCGCGTCGTCCCAGTAGTGCTTCTTCGTGACTTCACGGATGTAGGTCGATGCGCCCGCGTAATCGTCCTGCTCCGCGAGCAGGTTGAACTTCACCACCGCCAGACGTGAGAAGTTCTTCGGATCCTGCTCGATCAGCCGATCCGCAGCGGCAAGGGCGGTCGGAATATCACCCGCCTCCATAGCGTCGGTGAACTCCTTCTTGATCGCATCCGCCTTCGCCGCGGCCTCCGCCAGACGCGCCGCCTCCGCCTTCGCAGAAGCCATGTCGAACGTTCCGTCCGCCACCTCCGCAAGCGTCTCTTCGAACCGCTGCTGCTCCATCGTCGGGTAGCCGATGTACGCAATCTCCTGCTTGGGCGTCACGATGAACGCGCAGGGGATGCCCTGCATTTCCGCCGCGTCCATCCACAGTTTGCTCGTCTTCCGCGTGTCGTCGAACGCGACGACGTAATCCATCTTCTCGCCCATCTTGTCCACGAAGCTCGAAACGACCTTCAGGTCCTTCTCGCTCGACACGCCCACGAATGTCACGGGCTTCTTCGCCTCGCGATACTCCGCCTGCAGCTCCGTCAGGTGCGGGATGCTCTCGCGGCACGGGGGGCACCACGTCGCCCAGAACTCAACGACGTACGTATGCCCCGCCTCGAACTCCGTCACCGGATCGCCCTTCACCCAGTTCGCGATCTTGAGCTCCGGCGCATGGTCCCCGACCTTGAGCGTCGGGCCCGCCATCGCCACACTGCTCGCCACCAGAACCACGCCCGCCGCAAGCTTGCCGAACATCGACGTCCCTTTCGATCAGAGTGCTCGTCCGGGCCCGCGCGCACGCGCCGCCCGGCCCGCGTGCGCGGGCCTCTGACATAAACTACCCGCCAGGGGCCTCGGATGTTGCCGGAATCGCCGCGGGCGCTCGATCCGCACCCGACCCGCCGCACCCGCCCGTGCGTACCCACCTCAGGCCCAGACCAACGCAAGCCATGCCACCCGCCCGTCCAGGCCGCGCCCCGCACGCCCGCTCCGCGGGCCCGGATCGCCCCGCCTTCGCGGCCCCGACCTCGCGCCGCCTCCCCGCGGCCCTGGTCCTGAGCGTCATCGCCCACGCCGTGGTCGCCCTCGCGCTGGCCCCGACCTCCCGAGCGGTCGCCCACGAATCAACGGAAAATCCCCCGGATCAGGCGGATTGGAAGCCGCCCCTCCCCGAGCCCCCGCCCGACCCGATCCGCCTCGGCTCGCCCGAGTCCCGCCACGTCTCGGTCGCCTGGCTGGGCTTCGAGACGCCCGAACCCGTTGAGTCCCCGAATGCCTCCGAGGTCGAGCAGGCCGCCCTGACCCGGACCCCGCCCGCCTCCCCCGCGGACGCCGATCAGCCCCAGCCCGAGTCCCCCTCCGAGCCGCGGCCCCCGGTCGAGTCCGAGCCGCAGCCCGAAGCCTCCCCCGAGGCCCAACCCCAAACCCAGTCTTCCCAACCCCAAGTCCAGCCCCAACCCGAAGTCCAGCCCGAGGCTCCCGAGCCGCCCGCGGAGCCGCTCCCCGAGCCGGGCCCGGCGCCCACACCCGACGCCCCGGACCGCCCGGGGGACCTCCCCGCACCTTCGCCCGCGGCGCCCGCCTCGCCTCCCGACCCGGCCCCGACCCCGACCCCGACTCCGACTCCGACTCCGACCCCAGAGGAACCCATCGAGCCGCCCACGGACGCCGCCCCCGTGCCCAGCCCGCCGCCCCCCGCGCCGAAGGCGTCTCAGGCCCGGGAGGCCGCGCCCCGCCCCGCCGAGGGCACGCCCGCGGACCGGGACGCCGACGCCGCGGCCCTCGAAGCCACCCCGAGCCACCACCCGGGCAGCCCGCTGCTCTCGCACGGGCTCGAGATCCGCACCGTCCGCCCCGATTTCGTGGGCTACAGCCTGACGACGGTCCTGACCGCGTCCCCGCGGAATCCTGTCGTGCAGATGTCCTTCGATCGGCGCGGCGTGGTCCGCGAGGCGTCGTTCTTCAAGCAGACCGTGCAGGCCGCGGAGTTCGGGCGTCCCGCACGGTTCATGGTGCACTCCACGGGCTTCGACCTTGTCGACGCTCCGCTCCTGAACTCCGTGTATCAGTGGACCGCCCGGGGTCGTGCGCTCGATGAACTCCCGGAGAACGACCCCGAGGCCCGCGTGACCATCCTCGTGCGGGTCATCCTTCGATGAGCGTGCCCATGCGCGTAGCTGGTATTGATCGAGTCCTCGTGCCCACCGCATGCGCCGCGTTCGCCGCGATGCCCGCGCACGCGCAGTTCGCCCAGACGCTCTCCCCCGGCGTGCCCGTGCAGGCGGGGGCCGCCGACGTGGGCCCGCTCGCGACCAGCCTGCGCCTCGTCCCGCTCGACCTTCGCCAGGAGGCCGACTTCTCGCGCGTGTACCAGCTCGACGATCAGCGCTTCGCGCGACAGGCCGGCGGGCTGATCGCCGTGTTCCCGCGCTCGGTCTACAGCGCTACCGACAGCGGCCTTCTCGTCGAGATCCCGCCCGGCACGGTTTTCCAGATCGGAGAACTGCCCGCCTCGCAGCCCCCGCCCGAGCCCTCGGCGATCGCGGCCGGGCAGCGGATCGATCGGCGGGCCAACGCTCAGCCCACCCCTCGCGCGAGTGACGGCTCCGCGCACGGCGTGTGGGAGGACGAGTCGGCCCGTCGTGCGAGGATCGCGCGCCTGCTGGGCGTGACGGACGATCAGGCACGCGACGCAGGGACGAAGTAGAACGGATCGCGATCTGCTCGATCAGCGATGCGGGTCGCCCGGGTTGTGACCGGGCTGCGGGGTCGATCCCGTGCCGGCGATGGACGCGCGCATGTCCGTGTCGGCGACGACGTTCTTCATGCGGTAGTAGTCCATGATGCCGAGGTTCCCGTGGCGGAAGGCCTCGGCCATCGCCTTGGGCACCTCCGCCTCCGCGAGGATCACCAGTGCGCGGCTCTTCTGCGCCTCGGCCTTGAACTCCTGCTCCTGCGCAACAGCCAACGCACGCCGCTTCTCGGCATTTGCCTGAGCGACCTTCTTGTCGGCTTCGGCCTGGTCCTCTTGGAGCTTGGCGCCGATGTTCTCACCGACGTCGACGTCCGCGATGTCGATCGACAGGATCTCGTATGCCGTGCCCGCATCGAGGCCGCGGGCCATCACCGCCTTGGAGATGCGGTCGGGATTCTCGAGCACCTGCTTGTGGCTCTCGGCGGAACCGATCGCCGAGACGATGCCCTCGCCGTCGCGGGCGATGTTCGTCTCCTCGGTCGCGCCACCGACGAGGCGGGCGAGGTTCGTGCGCACCGTCACGCGGGCGCGGGCCTTGAGCTGGTTGCCGTCCTTCGCGTCCGCGTCGATGGTCGTGCGTCCCATCGCGTCGGTGGGGCAGTCGATGTCCGTGGGGTTC
>JAVEWV010000023.1:0-55407 GCA_034004365.1 Phycisphaerales bacterium | reverse complement strand
ACTACTTCCGCAGCGTGCGGGCCTCGCTCGCGACGGGTGGGGTGTTCTTCCTCGACCACTACGGCGGTCCGGAGTCGATGGAAGAGACGCGGGACGAGCGGGAGATCGTGCCGGACGAGGGGGCGTACAAGGGCAAGAAGTGGGGCTTCACCTACATCTGGGACCAGCACAAGTACAACCCCATCACCGGCGAGATGGAGTGCCACATCCACTTCGCGTTCAAGGACGGCACGAAGATGCGCCGGGCGTTCTCGTACACGTGGCGTCTGTGGAGCCTGCAGGAGATCCAGGACTGCCTGCGTGACGCGGGGTTCTCCAAGGTCACGGTCTACTGGGAGGGCACCGACGACGACGGCGAGGGCGACGGCGTGTTCGAGCCCGCAACGTGGGGCGAGGTCTGCCCGGCGTACGTGACGTACATTTCTGCTGAGAAGTAGGCCGTCGTCCCGCGGGGGCGACCGGCTCGGAGGGCGAACGCACATGGACGCCATGCCCCGCGTGCCCGACGAACTGGTGGGCGTCCAGGCGATGGTCGCGGAGGCGCTCCCGAGGGTGCGGGCGTGCATCGAGGACGCGCTCGCCTCGCCCCTGCCCGTCGCGAGCGATCTTGTTTCGCACCTGGGCGCGTTCCACGGCAAGATGCTGCGTCCGGTGCTGTGCCTGGCCTCGTCGCTGGCGTGCGGGGGCGCGATCGATGACGACGCGGTGCGGGCCGCGGCGACGGTCGAGCTCGTGCACCTTGCGACGCTCGTGCACGACGACGTGCTCGACGAGGCGGACCTGCGCCGTCGCGTGCCCACGATCAACAGGCTCCGCGGGAACGAGGCGGCGGTCATCCTCGGTGATTACGTGATCGCTTCGGCGTTCGAGGTGTGCTCGCGGGTGGAGGACCGGCGTGCGTCGCTGATCGTCGCCCGCGCGAGCATGGAGATGGCCGCGGGGGAGCTGCTGCAACTGCACCACCGCGAGCACCTCTGGCTCGACGAGCCGACGTACTACGCGATCCTCGAACGCAAGACCGGGGAGCTCATCGCCGCGTCGTGCGTGCTGGGCGGCGTCGTCGCGGGCGCGGGGCAGGGCATGCTCGACTGCCTGCGCTCGTACGGCGTGGCGCTGGGCGTCGCGTTCCAGGTGCAGGACGACCTGCTCGACCTGACGGGCAGCGAGGGCGTGGTGGGCAAGTCGGTCGGGAAGGACGCGGAGAAGGGCAAGCTCACGCTGCCGGTGATCCATCACCTGGCGCACGCGGCGCCCGAGGCGCGTGGCGCGACGCTCGACCTGCTGCGCACGCACGCCGAGGCGGGCAGGCTTCGTGCGGCGCTGGACTCGACGGGCTCGATCGAGCACGCCCGGGCGGAAGCGAGGCGCCTTGCGACGCAGGCGGTCGATTCGACGGCGTCACTCCCCGACAGCGCGGCGCGTCAGTACCTGCGGTTCCTGGCGCACGCCGCGACGCACCGCGAGAGGTGAGCGGCTTCTCCGGCTGTTCCGCCGACGCACGCGATCAATTCGCTGGGTTCTACGCTCTGCGTTCAGCGCGCCATGCGATCAGAACGAGGCGTAGTCGTTGAGGTATTCGAGGAAGTCCGACGAGTTCCAGAGGCAGTCGCCGTTGAGGTCCGCGGCGGGGGCCTGGGTCGCGTAGTCGTTGAGGTACGCGAGGAAGTCGGAGGAATTGACCTGGCCCTCGCCGGTCCAGTCGGCGACGTTGCCCGCCATCACGACGATCTCAAGCGTGGGCGTGAGGTCGAACGGCGGCTGCGCGAGGATGTTCTCGCGGGTGTACCACTGCGGGTAGTTCGGATCGCTCGTGGGCCCGCCCACGCCGCCCGAGGCCGGCTGCGTCGACGCGATCGTCAGATGCACGCGTCCCGCGGCGAGCGATTCCTGCAGGAACCGGCGCAGGCCCGGATCGCACACGTTCAGGTCGAACTCCATCGTCGTGTCGAAATCGAGCACCGTGCCGGGCGTCTGCCCGGGCACCTGGCCCACGGCGTACGGCGTCGCCTCGACGCCCTCGCGGATGTAGTTCGAGACGTTGCGCACGCTGCCACTGGCGTCCCAGAGCGCGGCGAAGGCGTTGCGGCAATCGAACGGCTCGAGCGGCGAGCAGCCCGTGCCGAACGCGCTGGGCTCCTGCCAGGTCGTCAGGGTGAAGCCATTGCGATAGCCGGTCGCGTACACGACGCAGGGGCGTCCTGCGTCGGCGTCGGCGATCGCGCCCGGTGCGCCGGTCGCGAAGTAGGACGCGACGGGATCGAAGCTGGGGTCATAGATTGCGACGTCGTTCGCGATCGACGCGGTCAAGTGCGCCGAGACGATCCGGTACTGGTTGAGCGGCAGGCCCGTGGGGATCTCGCCGCCCGTGTCGAACCCGACGATGAACTGCGCGTCGAGGTTGTCGAACCCCGTGACGTCGAGCGCGGCGAAGGTGCTCGCGGTCGTGCGCGTTCCGGGAGTGCCGTTGAACGGGTAGTTCCAGCGATCGCGGTTGGGCTGGGCGGCGGAATAGACGATCAGTGGTTGGGCGAGCGCGCCGGTCGCGGCGAGCATGGCGATCGCGAGGCCCAGGCGTGCGGGCGTGCGCGAGGCGGGCGGGGTGGTCCACATGGGGCGCTTCCTTTTACCAGAACTGGGGAGGCTTCCGGCGAATGACCTGCCGGGAAGGCCCCCAAGCGTCGATTGGGGTGCATATGATTGAGACTCAGTCTCAACGACTGTATCCCCGGCCGCGTCGGCGGGCACCCACGAGGTCGAAGGAAGCTACGGAGCCCCGGTTCATGGACGAACGAACGCGTGCCGGCGCCGCCGGGCGGGCCTTCACCCTGATCGAGCTGCTGGTGGTCATCGCGATCATCGCGCTCCTGATCGGGATCCTGCTGCCCGCGCTGGGACGGGCGAGGGGGGCGGCCCGGGTCGTCCGAGAGCTCGCCGCGGCGCAGCAGACGATGGTGGCGTTCACGGCGTATGCGGACGACAACGCGGGCTCGGTGATGCCGGGCTTCCTGTCGACGAGCCCGAGCAGCCGGGCGTACCACGGTAAGTTCAAGGTGGAGAACGAGCGCGGCGAATCGATCGCGGACGTGCAGGTGCGCCAGCGTCATCCGTGGCGGCTTGCGCCCTACTTCGCGTACGACTTCCGGGGCATGTACCTCGATCAGGCGATGCTCGAGAGCATCATCGAGGACCGGTTCAACTACGAGTACGTCGTGAGCGCGTACCCGTCGCTGGGCATGAACACGACGTTCATCGGCGGGAGCGCGAATTCCTTTGCGTTCTCCGCGCAGGAGAAGCGGTTCCCGGCGTTCTATGTCAAGCGCCTCGACCAGGCGACGCGGACCAGCGATCTGCTCACCTTCGTCTCGGCGCGTGCGGGCGACGCCACGTTCGGGCTGGACTACCTGACCGGGGCGCGGGGGTTCTTTCGCGTGGACGCGCCGACGTGGGGCTCGGGCTGGTCGCCCGTGTACGACCCGAACGCCGACAATACCGGGAACAACTCGGGCTTCGTCGGGCTGCGTGAGAACGGCAAGGCGGTCGGCGCGGTGCTGGACGGGCACGCCGAGTCGTTGGGCTGGGACGAGCTGCGCGACATGCGTCGCTGGTGCGATCGGGCGGACTCGGCGACGTGGAAGCTCGAGCCGCGCTAGCCTGAGGCATGTCGGGTGCGCGATCGGGTTCGATGCTGCATCGTGTTGGGCTGATGCTGGGCCTTGCGCTCTTCGGCGTGCTGCTGAGCACGTGCACGAGCGGGCCACGCGCGGGTGATGCGCCCGATCGGCGCGGTGAATTGGTGGAACGACCCGGCGACTCGATCGGACGGCGCGGGGATGAGATCGTGGTCGCGGGGCGGTTCTTCCACACGGGTGTGCCCGTCGTGCTGTGGAGCGATCCGGGCGGGTACGACGCGTACCGCACGGACCGCGTGTTTGCCCGCGCTGGCGCGGCGGCTGGCGATGGCGGTGGTGCGACTGAGCAACGTGCCGCGCGATTCGGGACGCGGTTCGAGAAGTCGCTCGACGCGGGGATGCTCGCGCTCGTGCGGCGTGAGGGTTGGACGCTCGATGAGCTGCGCGAGCGGGTCGATCAGTTCGTGCTGCACTACGACGCGTGCGGCACGAGCCGGGCGTGCTTCCGCGTGCTGCACGACGTGCGCGGGCTGAGCGTGCACTTCATGATCGACGTCGACGGCACGATCTATCAGACGCTCGACGTGCAGGAGCGGGCGTGGCACGCGACGATCGCGAACGATCGATCGGTGGGCGTCGAGATCGCGAACATCGGCGCGTACGGGTTCGACGAGGCCGATCCGTTCGATCG
This sequence comes from Phycisphaerales bacterium, assembly GCA_034004365.1. Lineage (GTDB taxonomy): Bacteria > Planctomycetota > Phycisphaerae > Phycisphaerales > UBA1924 > JAVEWV01. The sequence goes on along the minus strand of JAVEWV010000023.1, from coordinate 51,087 downwards.
CTGGTACGCGATCGACGAGCGAGGCCCGCGGATCACCATTCCGCCCGACCAGGGCGACGGCGGGCTGCGGAATCCGCACGCCTCGCTGCGCCCCGCGCGGCGCGAGATCGTCGCCGGCGAGGTCCACGGGCGGGTGCTGCGGCAGTTCGATTACACGCCCGAGCAGTATGAGTCGTTGGCGCACCTGAGTGCGGCGCTCTCGGTCGCGCTGCCGCGGATTGCGCTTGAAGCGCCGCGTGATGCGAGCGGGCGGGTGCTGACGCGGGCCCTGTCGAGCGAGGAATGGCGCGCGTTCCACGGCATTCTCGGGCACGACCATGTTCAGGAGAACAAGGCCGATCCCGGGCCGGCGATGGACTGGGACGGGGTGCTGCGCCGGGCTCGCGCGGTGCGGAGTGGGGTGACGCTGGGCGGCCCTGCGCCCGTCGCACGCTGATCTACACTTCGGCGCATGGATCCGGAGCGCATCGAGCGAGTGCGTTGTGAGTTGCGGGACGCGCTCATCGAGGCGGACCTGCTGGCGTGCATCGCCCCGGGCGGTGGTGGGCATGTACCGATCGAACGCAAGTGGCGCTCGAAGCTCGATGAGGCGTGGGACATCGCTTCGAGCCAGGCGACGGATGAGCATGCGCTTGCGGGATATGAGCGAGCGAGGGGCCTGGCGCGAAAGGTCGCCGAGCGGGGACGAGGCACCTGGCTTCGCGCGATGGGCCTGGCGGACGCGGACCGTCCGGGCGTCGTGACCAACACATGCGGTCAGGAGCGTGCGGGCGTTGCGGAGATCGAGCACGCGGACGGCTCAAGATCGCTCAAGTTCGCTCGGAGCGTGCCGTCGATGGGCGCGCGGGCGATCGATCTCTCGGCCTCGAGCGCGTGCGTGCCCGTCGTGTGCGATCCGGCGGAACGCACGCTCTCCAACGGCGTCATCGAGGTTCGCATCGATACGAGCGGGCACGTCGTATCGCTGCGCCGCGCTGGAGCATCGCATGAGATCGTCGCAGCGCCGCTGAACCAGTTAGTGATTGTGCGCGAGCGGACGATGGATGATGAGGTGGCCGCGAGCGGTTCGGAAGGCGTGCAGGGCATCGTCTGGTCGAGCGCAGAGTCGAAGCGACGCGTCAAGTGGCGCATCGGCGAGCAGCATCCGTTGCGCGCCGAGTTGGTGCTCGAGCGGCGCATCGGCGAGGCGAGCACGATTGAGCAGACGTTTCGGCTCGACGCGGGGAGCCCGAGGCTCGAGATTCGTTCGCGCGTCGAGTGGAGAGAAGGGGGCTGCACGCTCCGGGCGGACTTTCCTGTTGGGCTGGAGGACGCGACCCTGACGTGTGGCGAGCGTGCCTGTCATGCAGCCGGAGTGGCACGCGACGTTATCCAACAGCAGGAAGCGGTGCGCGAGGAGCGTATGTGTGATTGGATCGACGTCTCGCGGCCCGGGCTCGGATGCACGATCCTTGCCGGGAATGGATGTGGCTGTTCGTGCGAAGGTTCATCGATTGCGGTTTCGCTGCTTCGCACGCCGCTGCACGTTGACTCCGATGCGAATGACGTGGAGCACGCATTCGCGTACGCCGTGATGCCGCACGAGGGCGATTGGCATGTGGCGGGTGTTGTTGCTGAGGCGGAATCGATGCGTCGCCCGCTGCGCGGCTTCGCGCTTGAAGCCAGAGCGGAGGGGGTCGAATCTGCGGAGAGCACAATCGACGTATTCACACCGATTCGCGTCGTTCCTGACGAAGGGTTTGGCTCCGGGCGTATGACGATCGAATCGATCAGGCGGTCCGCGGACGATGCGAGGCTGATTGTTCAGGTGCGCGAGTGCCAGGACGCTTCGTCACGTGCGGCATTGTCCTTCGCGTTCGATATCGCGGAGATCGCGATCGTCGACGCGTTGGGGCGTGCGGCCGATGATGCCGGGACGCTGAGCAAGGCCGATGTTCCGACGCTCACGCTCGGCCCGTTGCAGACGGTCACACTCGCGATCACGCCCGCAGATCGCACACTCAGAGTATGATCTCACGCCGCGTGCGCACGCTCTCGCGTTCCGCGAGGAGCAGTCGCGTTACCGCTGCGGTGTCGGCGAGCGTGACCGGCGGTGAGTCGCCCTGTATGCATGCGTGCACGAATGCGCGTGCCTCGCCGTCGTATCCCGTTCCACTGGGAAGCGGGATCGTGTGCGAGCCGGTGTCGTCGTGCAGCACGAGGGGCGTATCGCGCGAGAGGTCGAACTCCGCGACGCCCTTCTCGAACACGACGACGTATCGCATGCGGAAGCCGAAGCTCGCGCGGTGCCCCCAGCCACCCTCGGCGACGATGTGTGTTGGCCCGCGCTCGAAGCGGTACAGCGTGGTGAGGTGGTCGGTCGTGCCCGTGGAGCAGGCCGCGATCGGCTCGCCGAAGAGCCAGCGGACGACGTCGGTATCGTGGATGTGCAGGTCGAAGAGTGCGCCGCCCGACTTCGCTTCGTCGTCATAAAACCCCGTGCCCCACGACGGGCGCGAGCCGAGGCGGTGGAATGTTGCGCTCACGACCCGCCCGAGATCACCCGCATCGATCCGCTCCTTGAGCCATGACCATCCGGGCCAGAAACGCATGCACATCGCCGGCATTGCAACGACTCTCGCGCGTCGCGCAGCGACATCGAGCGATTCGATCTCCGCGGGATCGAGCGAAACGGGCTTCTCGATGAGCACATGTTTCCCGGCCGCGATCGCGGCGAGCGCGATCTCGGCGTGCGTGCCCGTGTGCGTGCAGATGCTCACGGCGTCGATCCGCTCGTCGGCGAGCATCGCGGCGAGATCGATGTATCCGCGGACCTCGCCCGGATCGAACAGTTGCTCGCCTTGCGTGACGGTATCGATGTTCCCCGCACCCCGCGCACGCCCATCGAGGCGCGATGCATCATGATCGCACACCGCGATGAGACGGGCATTCTGCACGCCACGGAACGCGCGCACGTGCGTCTGGCCCATGAAGCCGAGCCCGACGATCGCGACGCCGAGCGTGTCCTCGCGTGGGGGTGGGCCGCTCATGCGATCCTCCCGAGCGAGCGCAGCAGGTCCACCGCGCGGCGCACGTCGTTCACGCGATCGTCTCCGGCTTCGCGCTCGATGATGAGGTCGACGCGCAGGTCCGCGTCGTCCATTGCGCAGAAGAACTCGCGCCAGCGCACGTCGCCCGTTCCCGCCGGGACTTCCTGGCCCCACGCGCCGGGCGAGTGCGTTGCGACGGCGTCCTTGATGTGGACCTGCACCACGCGATCCGCGAGTCGTGAGAGGGCGTCCACCGGATCCCCCATCGCGTACAGGATCATGTTCGCGGGGTCAAAGTTCACGCCGACGCTCGGGCGGTCGAGCTCGGCGAGCGCTTCGAGGAGCGTGCTTGCGTTCTCCTGCCCGGTCTCGAACGCAACGTGCACCCCACGCTGCGCGAACACATCCGCGATGGCTCGCAGGCGTTCCATCATTGTCGCACGCACGGGGTCGAATGGATCGTGCGGCAGGAAGCCCGCGTGGAAGGTGACGAGCGAGAGCCCAAGCTCGCGTGCGATCTCGGCGCATGCGCGGGCACGCTCCAGGTTCTCGCTCCAGCGAGCATCGTCGCGCACGCCGCCGGTGCGTGCGATTGTTTCCAGCGTTGAGTAGTCCTCGCCCATGGGCTCGAACATGCCGCTGAGGATCGGGACTCCTGCGTTCTGGAGCGCACGGCGCGTGGCTTCGAGGCTCCACGCATGACTCCGGATCGGCTCGAGCGCGAGCTGCACGCCTGTGAGTCCGCACGCCGCGAGCTTCTCGCAGAGGTCGTCGGCTGATGAGGGGCGGAGCGACCAGGAGCAGACGCCGACACGCGCTGGTGGGGCGCTCACGCGTGTGCCTCGGGGGCGAAGCGGTTGCCTGCGGGTGCGGCACATGGCAATGGGCGGGCGGCCCGCGCGATGTCGTGCGGACACTCCTTGCTCACTCCGAAACCATCTTCCATGCGGCAAGCTCCATGTATACGAACGCGTGCGGCGTGATCCGCCCGGGGATCGCGATCGCGTGCCGCTATGATACGGTGTGGCGTGCTCTCGCCCGTTGTGCGCCCCAACCGGGGTTACTGTACGAGCCGCTCACGCCAAACACTTTGATCATAAATGGCCCTATCGTAAAGGGGCGAGTTCGCGTCGGGCGCGGTGCGCGTGCACTGAGGCCCTGGCGCGGCCCGCGGGCGAAAGGGTCGCTTGATGTCCGCACTCCGATCGTTCGTGCCGGGCCTTCGCCGGAACATGCTCGTTGTGTGCTTCGCGTTGTTCGGTGTGGAGAACTCCGCGCTCGCCGCGCCGCCCGAGGTGCGCGGCACGTGGCTGACCTCCTCTTCTGGCGACGCGATCGCATCGCCCGAGAAGACCGCCGAGACCATGCGCCGCCTGCGCGAGATCGGGATCAACACGGTCTATGTCGAGGCGTGGAAGGACGGGTACACCCAGTTTCCGTCGAAGGTGCTCGAGCGGACCATCGGCGTCGATCGTCGTCCGGACGCCGCGGGGATGGACGCGGGCGACCCGCCGCGTCCCGCGCGTGACCTGCTGCAGGAGGCCACGATCGAGGCGCATCGCAACGGGCTGCTCTGCATCGCCTGGTTCGAGTACGGATTCGTCGCGGCGCACAAGGACACCGACAACCATCTCCGGCGGATGCACCCGCAATGGCTCAGCCGCGACAAGGACGGGAGCGAGGTCGCGCCCAACGGGTACGTCTGGATGAATCCCCTGCACCCCGAGTGCCGGCGGTTCCTGATCGACGTCGTTATCGAGGCGGTCGATCGGTACGACCTCGATGGCGTGCAGTTCGACGATCGCATCGTCTGGCCCCACACCACGATGGGGTACGACGAGTTCACGGTCGCGTGGTACCGCAACGAGCACGCGGGCGCCGCCCCGCCGGACGATCCCAAGGACCCGGCGTGGATGCGATGGCGCGCCGAGAAGATCGAGGACTGCGCCCGCCAGTTCGCGCGCGAGCTGCGCGAGAAGCGCCCGGGGCTGATCGTGTCGCTGAGTCCCGCGCCGTACCCGTGGAGCTACGAGAACTATCTGAGCGAGTGGCCCAAATGGGCCGCGTGGGCGCCCGGGAACGCCGACAACACCTGGTGGGATGAGTTCGTCCCGCAGTGCTACCGGTACGACTGGCCCGCGTTCAAGAAGGTGTGGGACGAGCAGGTGCAGAACTTCAAGGACATGGGCGCAGCGGAGCGTGTCAAGGACATGCTCGCGGGCGTCATGATCGTCGGGAGCCGCCCCGAGCCCGTCGCGTGGGAGGACCTGCGCCAGGCGATCGAGCACGTCCGCGCCACCGGCGGCGGTGGGCACGTCTGGTGGTTCAGCAAGGGCGTGCTTGACGTCTATCCGCAGCAGGTCGCGGCGTTCTACGACGTCGCGGGCGCGGGGGCTGCGTCGCACCCGGACCGCCCGGCGGACTGGCGCCCCGCACCGATCGCGCTGACGAGGCAGTTGCTCGTCGCCGAGTCGCCGGATCGCGAGGGCGAGAATCAGGGCGGCAAGCGCGCGAGCGTGTGGCGCGGGCGCGCCCCGACCGGTGCGTACCGGGTGATCGTCCAGCGTGAGGGCGTGTGGGCCGCCCGCCCGGCGGTGCAGGTCAAGGAGCCGGACGGCGGGGGGGATGCGGGAATCGTGTCCGTGGAGCTGGACGTGGACGCGGAGGCGGTCGAGCTGCTGGTCGATCGACGCCCGGACATGGCCCGGGCGGGCAAGTAGGCCGGACGCCGTCGCGAGCGTTGATGGTCGGCGCTGGCCCGTGCCGATAGCCCCCTCATGTCGGAACGCCGCTCCATTTCCTGCGTGGCCCTGGTCCTGGCCCTGGTCCTGGCGATGTGCGCCCTCGCGGTGTCGTGGTGCGCGGGGTGCTCCCATGTCGAGCACGGGGCGCAGCAGCTCAAGACGATCGCCTCGGGCGGGCGCGAGGTCGGGCCCGATCGGTTCCGTGCCGTGTTCGTCACACGATTCGACTATCGCGACGAGCTCGACGTGCGGCGGATCATGCGTCAGTGCGCGGAGGCGGGCTTCACGGACGTCATCTGGCAGGCGCGCATCTACGCCGACGCGTTGTACGAGAGCTCGATCGAGCCGTGGAACGAGGACCTCGCGGGGCCGGATCGCGGGAGCGTCGGGCCGGGCTTCGACCCGCTGGGGGTCGCGGTGCGCGAGGCGCACGCGTACGGCCTGCGTCTGCACGCGTGGGTGAACGTGCTCACGCTGTGGCGTGGAGAGACGCCGCCGCAGGACCTCTCGCACGCGTGGCATCGCCATCCGGAGTGGCGCGTCGTCGACCAGACGGGTCGGGACGCGCGTGCGGAGGGCGACGTGTGGTACGTGAATCCGGCGCGGGGCGATGTGCACGACCACATCGTGCGCGTGTGCAGCGACATCGCATCGCGATACGCGATCGACGGGCTGCACCTGGGCGAGGTCCGGTTCCCGTGGGGCGAGGGCGAGGACACGCGGGTCGTGCCGGGCGATCCCGATACCCAGCGTGCGTACGCGCAGGACACCGGGCGGACGGGCATCTCGACCTCGACCCAGCGGACGGCGTACCACGACTGGCTGCGCGATCGGATCACGGCACTGGTGCGCCGCGTTCGTGACGAATCGCTGCGCGGGCAACGACGGATCGTGCTCAGCGCGGCGGTGCTGGAAGAGCCGCGACGGGCGAACGCGCAGTTGCAAGACGCCGCACGCTGGATGCGTGAGGGCACGCTCGATGCGGTCGTTCCGGCGATCTACGTGAATCGCGTCATCGACCTGTATGGTCCGTTGGACGCGTGGATCGAGGCGACGCGAGGACGCGACGTGTACACGGGGCTGGGCGCGTTCCGGCATGACAAGGCGGAGGAGACCCTGGCGGAGATCGCCGTAGCGCGCCGCGGCGCGGGGTACGCCCTGTTCGGATACTCGACGTTCTTCGACAGCGCGGACCCCACCCAGCCCAGGGATGGCGCGGCGCAGCAGGATCGTGCGGCCCGGCGCGCGGCGCTACAGCGCTCGTTCGCGGACTATGACGCCCGCCAGCCGCGCCGATGATCTTCGCCAACAATCTGCGTCACGGGTTCGGGCGAAGGACGCTCGCCGGAGGTGAACGCTCGTGCTGCTGGGCATCGACGTCGGCGGGAGTTCGGTCAAGGTCGCGGTGCTCGATGGAGTCGAGCCCGGATCGTCGCTTGGGCGTACATCGCCGCCGCATCGCACCGCACGCGTTGCGTACGCGGGAACGCCAGACGCGGCAGAGATCCGTCGCGCGGTGGGCGCGGCGTGCGCACAAGTGCTGGGCGCCGCACCCGGGGCGCCTCGTGCGGTGGGACTCTGCCTTCCCGGCGTGGTCGATCCGACATCGCGCGTCGTGCGCGCGGCCGCGAATCTTCCGGGCCTGGTCGGCGTGCGTGTGGACGACCTGCTTCCGCGCGAGATGATGGGATCATGGAACGCTCGCGCCTCGCTGCACACGGACGCGTACGCCGCTGCGGTCGGGCATCGCATGTGTGCGCCGCCGCTCGGCGGGCGACTGGCCGCGATCTCGATCGGCACGGGCGTGGGGCTGAGCGTGATCGACGCCTTCGACGCGCTGCGCGTGTCGGGCGAGAGCTCGGGGCACCTGGGGCAGGTCGACGTCGGTCCGTGCGCACCCGGCGGCGCGGTCGCGCGGGACGGCGCACGCGACACGCTGGAGGCGTACGCGGGGCTGCCTGCATTGCGCGCACGCTTCGGGTCGTCTATTGAGCATGCACTGGCGGCGATGCGTGCGGACGATCCGGCGTGCGTCGCGATCGTTCGGGGCGTGCGGATCGTGCACGCGATCTACCGCCCGCAGCGGATCGCCCTGCTGGGCGGCGTCGGGCGGCGTCTGGCCCACCTGCGCGAGGAACTGTTCGAGGCGATTTCGCGCGATCTCACGTCGCTCGCGCGTGAGGATTGGACGCTCGAGTTCGGCGATTCCGACGCGCTCGCCGCGATCGGGTGCGCATGGCTGGCCGGGCGGGTAGCGGACATGCTTTAGTGCAACGAATCAGTCCGCGGGCGCGGGCTGGTCTTCGTTCGCAACGAGCAAGCGCCGCGTGATCGCCTCGCCCAGTTCGGCCATGAATGGCAGGGCGATGGTGTCGTAGTCGTACGCGTCGTCATTGAGCACGCCGTCGCTGTTCGCGTAGATCGTCGCGGTCACGACGAACGCTCGGCCGGATTGCGGATCGATGACGTGCGCGTTCTCGGTGACAAAGCCGTAGGCGATGCCGGACTTGCTGCGGATCTCGACGCGATCGTCTCCGGTTGCGCGTCGGACGCCCGGGAGAATGAACTTCGCGTAATCGTCGGGATAGGTGTCGGGGTCGTAGCGCGGATTGACGCTCTCGCGGGGCGTCTCGCGCATCGCCTCGAGAATAAAGACGCGGTGTTCGTCGGAGATGCGGAAGGGCGGCGAGGTGAGGCGGACATCGGGGCGGACGAGCTTCACGAGGCAGTCCTGCAGATGGACGAGCGAGATGGCGTTCTCGTCCGCGAAGCTCAGCGGCTCATCGACGCGCTGCCCGCTCGCGAGATGCGCCACGCCGACCCGCAGTCCAACTCCGCGGTTGGGGGGTAGCGGGAGGCGGGCGGTTCGACGCGGGATGCGCGTGACGCTCTGGTCATCGCGAGCGACGACGATCTCGGGCGATTGCGTGTTGCGGACGTCGGTGCGCGGGACGTCGAGGCGGTGGCGGACGCGGACGCTCGCGAGCCCCGCGTCCCACATCATCGAGTTGAGTGCGTCGCGTCCGACGAAATCGAACAGGCGATTGAAGGCCTCGTTGTCGGAGACGATGAAGAGCTTGCGGATCTCGTGCCCGAGCGTGACACGCCCCTTCGCGGGACCTTCCGTATCGTTGGTGGGATCGAGCTCGCGGATCGGTTCGTTGTCGAGGATCGGCTCGAAGCGGAGCGGCGTATTCAGCGTGATCGCGATGGGCGGTGCGCCGCCGGGCTGCGGCGTAGAGGCGAGGCGTTCGAGCTGCTGCACTGCGGCGATCGCCGCGCAGAGCTTGATGGCGCTCGCGGGATAGAAGTACGCCGAGCCGACGCGGAGACCGTGGCGAATCAGGCGCGGCGAGCCGGAAGCCGGCACGTCGATCTCGGCGACGAGCACCTGGAGCCTGTACGCCTCCGGGTCCGCAAGCACGCGTGCGGCGACAGAAGACTCGAAGTCGGGAAGCGCGTGCAGCGCCTCCTCGACCCAGCCGTCCTCGTAGGGCGTGATCTGCGCGGCGACGAGGCGAGGAATCACGATCAGTGTGAGGCAGGCAATGAGGATGGAGGGCAGTCGCGTGCGTTGCATGTCGGGCGCTCCGTCGGCGTCACGCGAGGGCGCGGCGCATCACGCCCGAGAGCATATCGACGAGGACATCGACGTCGCGCGGCGTGTGCTCGGCGGTCAGGATGAGCCGGAAGAAGATCGGCGCGGGTCCGCCGGGATACTCGATGAGCGGCGCGAGGATGCCCGCGGCGCGGAGCTCGTCGTGCACGGTGCGCATGAGCGGGGCGGGGTCGAGCGTGAAGGCGAAGATGGGTGAGGGCGTGTCGATCAGCGAGACGCCGAGCGCGCGGAGCGCGGATCGGAGGCGGTCCGCGAGGGATGCGACGCGGGCGAGACGCTCGGGCTCCTCGTCGATGACGCGGAGCGCCTCGTGCGCGGCCATGGCGATGCCCGGCGGGAGCCCGGTGGTGCAGCGGTACACGCTCGACGCGGCGCGGATGCGCTCGATGACGCGTGCGGGGCCTGCGACGAAGCCGCCGTACGCGCCGATCGCCTTGGCGAGCGTGCTCGTGACGATGACGCGCGGATCGTTGATCGCGGCTTGAGCAACGGTCCCGGCGCCGCGGGGCCCGAGCACGCCGAAGCCGTGGCAGTCGTCCACGACCAGCAGCCCGTCCGCGGGGAGGACGCCGAGGTGCTCGCGCACCGGCGCGACGGCGCCATCCGCGGTGAACACGCCGTCGGTCAGGATGAGGCGTGCACCGGCGTCGCGGAGCGCGCGGGCGGCGGCTTCGGCATCACGGTGCGCGAAGAGCGTCGCCTCGATTGCGCACATCGCGGCGGAGTGGTGCATGCTGATGTGGCTCCGCTCATCGATCACGCACGTCGCGTGCTCGGGAGCGAGGGCCTGCATGAGCGCGAGGTTCGCCGTGAAACCCTCGGGCAGCACGATCGCGGCGTCGAGCCCGAGGCGCTCGGCGAGGGCGGCCTCAAGCTCGTCGTGGGCGCGGGTGTTGCCCGTGGTCTCGCGCGAGGCGCCAGCGCTCAGCCCGTAGCGGGCGGCCCCGTCGGTCATCGCCGCGACGACGCGCGGGTGGTGCGCCAGGGCGAGGTAGTTGCACCCGCCGAAGGAGAGCAGCCGCTCGCCCGGGACGCGGAGCGTGGTGGCGTCGGCGCTGGTGGTGTCGAGGCGCGACATGGGCGTGCAGGCGTGAACGGATGGGGCGGCGATGGTCATGCTCCAAGCATCGGCGGGGGACACGGAACGGGATCAGGCGCGGCGCGGATCGAGCACGAGATCGAGGCGGCCGCCCGCCTCGCGGATCATGCGTTCGGCTTCGGGCAGGGATACGCCGCGGGCGTGCATCACGAGGGCGGGCTTGACGCTCCCGCTTGCGCGCTCGAGCAGGGCGAAGGACTCCTCGCGCGGGAGGCCCGTGAGCGTGGAGACGATCCGCGCGGCCCGGTCTCGCAGTTTGGCGTTCGTGGCCCGCAGGTCGACCATCAGGTTCTGGTACACGCGCCCCGAGCGGACCATGAGCGTCGTGGAGATGGTGTTAAGCGCGAGCTTGGTCGCGGTGCCGGCCTTCATGCGGGTCGAGCCCGTGATCGCCTCGGGCCCGGTCTCGATCGCGATGAGGTGGCGCACTCCGGACGGCGGTTCGGGGAGCGGCGTGCAGCACACCAGCGCCGTCACCGGCGCACGCGCGAGCGACGCGGCGTGGGCGAGCCCGCCCAGGACGTAGGGCGTCGTGCCCCCCGCGGCGATGCCGATCACGGTGTCGGCGTGGGTCAGTTCGAGCGCGTCGAGCTCGGGGACCGCGCCGTGCGGCTCATCCTCGCGCGATTCGCTGCTGCGGCGCAGCGCGGCGTCCCCGCCCGCGATCAGGCCCACCACGCGCGTGGGCTCGACGCAGAACGTGGGAGGCGCTTCGGACGCGTCGAGCACGCCCAGTCGCCCCGATGTTCCCGCGCCGAGGTACACAAGCCGTCCGCCCGCGCGGAAGCCGGGCTCGGCGTCCTCGATGAGGCGCGTGATCGCGGGCAACGCCGCATTCACGGCGTCGATCATGCGGCGGTCCTCATCGTGGATCGTCCGAACGATCTCTTCCGCGGACATGGCGTGCAGCGACATCGTGCGCGGGTTGCGCTGCTCCGTGAGGATGTGCGCGCGATCGGGCGGGAGCGCACGGGGCGGGTTGGTCGCGAGGTCACTGTTCATGGGCGGTCCGCACGGGTCATGCGGGCGGGGCCTCGATGCCCCGACGCACGGCGTGATAGTAGCTGAGGCTGGATACGAGCCCGCCGGGACGGGATCGGACGCGCCACAGGCGGGCGTGGTCGTGCGTGATCGCGTCGAGCGAGGCGAGCAGGTCGCGCGCGGTTCCCGCATCGCGGTCGCTCCGCTTCCAGATCGCGTGGTCCGCGGCGAAGCGCGCGACGGCGAGCGTGTGGGCGAGCTCGTCATCGAGGAGCGTGTTGCCCGTCGCCGGACGCGTGTGCTCGAGTTCGGCGAGGCGATCGTGGACGTCACGCCATGGACGCGCGTTTTGCGGCAGTCCGAGGTCGGGTCGGGCGGGGTGCAGGTCGGAGAACAGCGCCCCGGCGTTGGCGAGCGGGCGCGGCGAGCCATCGGACGCGGGAAGGCCCGAGACGGCGCGGAGATCCGCGTCGGCATCGCCCAGCTCGTCGAGCCAGGCTTGCACGCGCCCCGATGCATCGCCGAACACGCGGTGCGACGCGGCGGCGTGATCGGGATCGTCGAGCGTGTCGGGATTCCACGCGGCCTGAGCGAAGCGCGCAAACGCGGCGAGCGTGATGGGCCATTGCTGGCGATGCCCGAGGTCGCCCCAGTCGGTCAGCAGCATGCCACGGACACACGCGCGCCCTGTGTCCGCTCGAGCGGCATCCACGCACGCGGCGAGGTTCGCGCGACGCTCGCGCGTGCGCCCGATGAACGAGCGCCACGACGACGTGCCCGGGCAGAGCCATGTCTCAACGCCCGCTTGCGCGAGCGTGTCCGTCCAGCGATCGAACGGCGATGTGGGTTCATAGCCCCACGCCAGCGCGATCGCGTCGCGCGGGATCTCGCTCGCGGCCTCGGGGTGCTCGAGGGCGATGTCGGCCCAGAACATGGGCTGTCGTCCGTGCGTGCGGGCGGCGGCCATGACCTCATGCACGAAGTCCCAGTAGACGCGGGCACGTCCGAGCTCGCTTACGCGCGATGCCGATCGCCCTTGCCCGACGTCGGCCGTCTCGTCGCACCCGATGTTCACGCGCGATGACGTGAAGCACGGCAGCAGACCGGCGAGGCGTTCACGCACGAAGGCGAGCGAGCGCGGGTCCGTCGGGCAGAGCGAGAACGGGCCAGTGCGCCGTATGCCGTAGAAATCGTAGAGATCGTGCGTCTCGGCGAGGTGCGTGAAGCGCGGGTTGCGGAGCCAGGGAGTGAGGTGCCCGAAGCAGTTCTGGTTGGGCGCGAGCTCGACGCCGAGGGAGCGTGCGTGCGCGTCGAGGCGATGGATCTCGTCGGGCGTGAGGGCGGACACGCCGGACCAGACGTCTTCGCAACCCGGATAGGCGAAGGCGTGCTCGGTGTAGAGCTGGAGGTGGTTGAGCTTGAGCGAGGCGAGGAGGCGGACAAGGTCGAAGAGCTCGAGCATGGTCGGCACGCGGTCGCGCGAGACGTCGATCATCACGCCGCGGTGGGGGAGTTCGGGCCAGTCGTGGATGCGCAGGGCGGGGAGTGTGCGGCGTGGGCTGGGATCGGGCGCATCGAGGAGTTGCGCGAGCGTCGCGAGCGCGGCGAGCATGCCCGGGCGATCGCGATAACCAACGTCGATGGACGCGCCGTGTGCGCCATTGCTCGGGCGAATTTCGATCGTGTTCTCGGCGTCGCGGGCGAGCGTGGGATCGCGCTGCACACGCAGGGTGCACGAACCCGGCGATGGCGATCGATCACGACACGGTCGGAACGCGTGGGGGAGCAGAACGAACGCAGGATCGTCGAGTGAGAGGCCAGAGACGTTCAGGGGCGGTATGACGTCGAGCGTGCCGCCGGTGAGTTCGACGTGACGCGGGCGCGGGCAGAGCGCGAGTTGCGTTGACGCGTCGGTCATGTGGGGCTCGGCTCGGCCTTCGACGTGCGGCGGCCCAGTTGGCAGACGGCGAACGCGAGCACCGTGCCGATGCAGAGATGCCACGGGTACGCGACATTGATGTCGGCGAGGGTGCGAGAGACATCGGAGGGCCCGGGCATGAGCGGGACGCAAGATGCCCATGCCCTCCACGCCCAGGGCTGCATCGCGAGCACGCTGACGAAGCCGACGACGATCGCGGCGATCGCGCTCCACGAGTTCCCGCGGCGTGTGAAGATCGCTGAAAGGAACACGGCGATCAGCCCCGCGTAGGCGAAGGACATCACGCTGAGCGCGAAATCGATCAGGCCCACTTCACCCGTTCGCTGCCAGAGGGCGCAGAGCATCGCCACACCCGTGAGCACGACGCTCCATCCGAGCACAGCGAACCGCGAGATCGCGACGTAGTGGCGCGGCGACTTGTCGCGGACGAACCGCATGTAGACGTCGGTGACGAGCGTGGCGGACATCGAGTTCAGGCTCGAGTTGATCGTGCTCAGGCCCGACGCGAACAGCCCGGCCATCAACAGCCCCGCGAGCCCGCCGCGGAGTTCGTGCAGGATGAACTGCGGGAAGACCTTCTCAGTGGCGATGATCGCTTCGCCCGGCGCTGCGTCGCCCATGAGGTCGGGGCGTGCGTAAAAAACGTGCAGCAGAAGCCCCACAATCAGGAAGAGGGCGACGACGGGGATCGACAGCACGATCGCCGCGATCGCGGACTGGCTGCCCTTGAGCGGGCTCTTGCAAGTCAGCGTGCGCTGCACGAGGTCCTGATCGGTGCCGTAGGGTCCGAGCGAGAGCAGCACGAAGCCGGTAAGAGCGGTCCAGAGTGTGAAGGCACGCGAGGGATCGGTGCTTGTGGAGAGCAGCGTGAGCTTCGACGGCGCGGTCATGGCGGGCGCGCTTGGATCGGGCGGCGCGTGCAGGGCGGAGATGAGTTCGGGAATCGGCACGGGGATGCGTTGGAGGAGCACGACGATCGCCGCGAGGATCGCGCCGACGAACACGATCGTCTGGATCACGTCCGCCCAGATCACGCTCGCGATGCCGCCCGCCAGCGTGTAGACGGCGCCGACGACGCAGAGCGCGACGATGGCGACGGCGATGTGCGACATCTCGACGGGGCGGGACGGATCATCGCCGAACACGACCATCGCGAGGGGGATCGCGCCGATGTAGATGCGGCTCGCGCCCGCGAGCACGCGCCCGAGCATGTACGTCCATGTGCCGGCCATCTGCGCGCCGGGGCCCATGCGTGCGCCCAGGAGCTGGTACACGCTGCTCACGTTCGCGCGGTAGAAGGCGGGGATGAAGAACGTCGCGACGATCAGGATGGCGATGACGCCCCCGATGTTCGCGGAGAGGTAGGTCAGATTGCCCGTGAAGGAGACCTCGGGCACGCCCACGAACGTCGCGGCGGAGAGCGCCGTCGCGAGCACGCTGCACGCCACGGCCCACGCGGGCATGCGCCGCCCGGCGAGGAAGTAGTCGTCGGTCGACGATTGCTTCCGCCGCCCCAGCAGCCAGCCCGACACCAGGATGACCACGAAGTACGCCGCGAGCACGCCCCAGTCCGCGGCGGCGAACCCGAGGCGTGCGCCCTCCAGTGGGGACGCTGCGAGGCCTGCGGGGTCGGTGGGCATGGGGTTCACGGTGCGGCGGGTTCAGTGTCGAAACGGCGCGAAGGAGTTTGTTCGGGTTGAGTGAGGGCTTCCGATTCGTGGGCGCGAGCGTTTGAGCCGCGTCACGACGCAGGTTACCATCGGCACGCTCGGCAGTTGGCCGCGCTCTTGAGTCGCGCCGATGTCCAGGCGGCTCGATCGTGCCGCACAGAGGCCAGTGGTGGGGAGTTGTGGAGTTCGTCCGGTGGGCACAGGCCGGGCTGGTCTGTCGCCAGCAGAGTTGACCGGCAGGTTTGGCTGGCAAGGTTGAGTGGCAGCCGAGGCATGGAGGTTCGTGCATGAACGTTCGCATCCCGTCCGCAACGCGCCGCGTGCTTACATGCATCGTCGTTGCGGCGATGGCGTGTTCGGCGTGGCTCCCGTCCGCACGGGCCCAGGACGAGCGCAAGATCGTCCGCATCCCGATGGTCACCGCTGGCCCCGGCACGCTCGACCCGATCATGGGCTCCACCCAGTACGACAACCGGGCGTGCTCCGCGGTGTACGACACGCTCTACCAGTACAAGTACCTCGCCCGCCCGCTCCAGCTCACGCCGTCGCTCGCGGCGGAGATGCCCGAGGTCGGCGAGGGCGGCAAGGTCTGGCGCATCAAGCTCAAGCCCGGCGTGTTTTTCATCGATGATCCGTGCTTCTCCGGCGGCAAGGGGCGCGAGCTCGTCGCGGAGGACGTCGTTTATTCGTGGAAGCGGATCGCCGATCCGCAGTACCGCTTCAAGAGCTACTGGCTCATCGACGGCATCATCGAGGGCTTCGATGCGTTCCGCGACGACCAGGTCAAGCGCGTCGATGCGGGCCAGAAGTTCGATTATTCAGCGGAGGTCTCGGGTCTGCGTGCGGTCGGGAAGCACGAGCTCGAGATCCGCCTCAACGAGCCCAATCAGCAGTTCCTCTGGAAGCTCGCGATGTTCCAGCTCTCGGTCGTGCCGCGCGAGGCGGTCGAGACCTACGGCGATGCCTTCAACCGTCGCCCGATCGGGACGGGCCCGTTCGTGCTGCGTCGTCCTGAGGACTGGCAGACCGGCACGCGGATGACGCTGCACCGCAATCCGAACTATCGCGAGGAGTACTACCCCGACGAGTTCGAGCCGGGCGACGAGAAGCTCGGCCTGACCGAGGCGGCGGGCAAGCGCGTGCCGCTCGTCGACACGATCGAGTTCGATTTCTACGTCGAGGCCCAGCCCATGTGGCTGGAGTTCCAGGCGGGCAATCTCGAGTTCACGACCGTGCCGCAGCACGCGTTCGAGGAGGCGTTCAGCCGCCGGACGAAGGAGCTGCGCCGGACGTACACCGCGAAGGGCATCCGCGAGGTGAAGGTGCCGCTGCTAGACTTCATCTTCCGCGCGTTCAACATGGAGGACCCGCTTCTCGGCGGGTACACGCCGGAGAAGAAGGCCCTGCGTCAGGCGTTCAACCTCGCGATGGACTGGCACGAGATGAACGAAGCGTTGTACTTCGGGCTGTGCGTGGAGTATGACGGCCCGATCCCTCCGGGCCTCGATGGGCACCCCAAGGGCGAGGACCGGCGCGTCGAGCATTCGACCCGCGGGCCGAACTTTGACCTCGCGCGTCAGAAGCTGCGCGAGGCGGGGTACACCATCGGCGCCGACGGCAAGGTGCAGAACTTCCCGCCGATCGAGTTCTACACGAGCACGGGCGGCGAGAGCCAGCGCATCGTCGAGCTCCTCCAGCGGAATCTCGAAGAGGTCGGCATCCGCCTCAATCCGCGATACCTCGACTTCGCGCCGCTCATGCAGGCGGTCGACAATCGCAAGGCCCCCATGTTCAGCTTCGCGTGGGGCTCGGACTATCCCGACGGAGAGAACAACCTCGCGCTGTTCTATGGCCCGAACGAGTCGCCCGGCGCCAATCACTCGAACTACAAGAGCCCGGAATACGACCGGCTCTACGAGCAGATCCGGACCATGCCGCCCGGGCCCGAGCGCACCGCGATCTACGAGCAGATGCGTGACCTCCTGATCGAGGACGCGCCGTTCTGCGGCTCGCTCGCCCGCACGCGTGTATACCTGATCCAGCCGTGGCTCAAGAACTTCAAGCCCACGGAGGATTTCTACACCTACATCAAGTATGTGGACGTCGATCTGAGCGACGCGCGCCGGGCGAAGTAATGTGGGTGGTCCCGCACGATGACGCGGGGCGCAGGGGAGACGCGTCGGGATGTGGGCGTTCATCGTTCGGAAGCTGCTCTACAACGTGCCGGTCTACCTCGGGATCATCGCGATCCTGATGCTGGCGCTGCGCGTCAACGACCCGACGTACACGTTCCTCGGCAAGAACGCCACCAAGGATCAGCAGGATCGCCTGCGCACGAGCATGGGCCTCGATGATCCGTTCGCCGTCCAGTATGGCAGGCTGCTCGGGAAGGTCTTCACGCTCGATTTCTCCGAAGATAGCTGGGCCCAGCCCGGGCGGAGCGTTCGTGCGATCATGATCAGCGCGATCCCCAAGAGCCTCTCGATCACGATCCCCACGCTCATCATCGCGACGTTCGTCTCCATCTGGATCGCGCTCGTCGCGGCGTACTTCCGAGGCAGGCCGCCCGACAAGACCCTCATGATCCTCGCCGTGCTCGGCATGAGCATCAGCTATCTCGTGTACATCCTGTTCGGGCAGTTCTTCGGCGCGTTCCTGCCCGACCAGCCGGGCGGGATCGGCACGCCGTTCGCGATCACGGGCTACGAGCCCTGGCTCCTCGGCGAGCACGCCGACCCGTGGAACTGGGTGACGTACTGCATGCTGCCCGTGCTGATCGGCGTCATCGTCACGATCGGGTACGACACACGCTTCTACCGCGCGGTCATGGTCGAGGAGACCGGCAAGGACTACATCGTCACCGCGATGGCCAAGGGCGCCACCAAGCCCAAGATCATGTTCGTCCACATGCTCAAAAACGCCATGATCCCCATCATCACCCGCGTCATGGCGACCCTGCCCTTCCTCATCACCGGCTCCATCCTCGTCGAGGTCTACTTCAAGATCCCCGGCATGGGCAACGAGCTCATCAGCGCCATCAAGGGCAACGACTTCCCCGTGGTGCAGGCGTTCGTCGCGGTCTTCGCGGCGTTCTTCATCGTGTCCGTCATCCTGACGGACGTCCTGTACGCCCTGGTCGATCCGCGGGTGAGGCTCTCCTGATGTTCGCCCGACTCCGCAACAGCCGCGGGTATCGCAAGTTCACCCGCAACCGCGGGGCGATGGTCGCATTGGGCGTCATCGGCGCGTACACCGCGATCTTCATCCTCGTGTGGTTCTTCGGCGTGCTCACGCGGGCGGACGCCCGCGAGCGTGTGCTGCCGCGGAACACGCCGGGCTGGCTCGAGAAGCAGTCCGTCGAGGATCGATTCAACGCCCTCACCTGGTACGTGGAGAGCCATCTGGGCAGCGCGATCCCGAGCGATCTCGCGACCCGCCCGGACGCGCAGGACGCGCTCCGCCGCGCGGCGCTTGGCGAGCGGCGCATCATCGACGCCCCGCCCGAGCGTGTGCTCGAGCTGTGGGCCGACCTGCGTGCGAAGCACAAGGAAACAGACGACCTCTTCCTCGATCTCGAGGACGCCGAGAACGAGATCCTGGACATCCGCCTGATCATCGCGGACACGACGAGCAGCGGCGGGCCCGAGGACGAGATCGCGTCCCTGCGCGAGGAACTCGCAGAACTGGAGCCCGAGGCCGCGCAGCTCCGCGCCGAGTTCGAATCCTCGCTCGCCGGGGCCGAGGCGGCGCTCACCGAGCTCATGCCGATGCCGAAGGGCTGGGCGGGCATCGTCTACGGCTTCCGCACGTTCCTCGGGAGCAACGCGATCGGGCAATCGATCTCGGTGCACGCGTTCTACAGCATCAAGATCGCGTTCCAGATCGGGCTCGTTGTTGCGACCGCGTGCGTCGTCATCGGCACGGCGCTCGGCGCCGCCGCGGGGTTCTTCGGCGGCTGGATCGACGCGCTGGTCATGTGGCTGGTCTCGACGCTCAGCAGCGTGCCGTACCTCGTGCTGCTCGCGGTGCTCAGCTTCATGTTCACGGGAAGCCAGCTCTTCGACAACCCGGTCGATCGACCCGAGCTCCAGCTCGTCAAGCTCTACGTCGCGATGGGGCTGACCTTCTGGGTCGGCACCGCGCGAGTGATCCGCGGCGAGGTCATGAAGATCCGCTCGCTCGAGTATGTTCAGGCCGCGACCGCGATCGGCTTCTCCCGTCCGTACATCGTCGTGCGTCACATCATCCCCAACACCTTCCACCTCATGTTCATCAACTTCTCGCTGCTGTTCATCGCGGCGATCAAGAACGAGGTCATCCTGTCCTTCCTCGGGCTGGGCGTGTCGGGGCAGCCCTCGTGGGGCGCCATGATCAACGACGCCAAGGACGACCTGACCAACTACTTCTTCTGGACCGTCGGCTCCGCGAGCGTGCTCATGTTCGGGCTCGTGCTCGCGTTCAACATCGTCAGCGACGCGCTCCAGGACGCGTTCGATCCCAAGCACGTCGCGTAAGCGCGCCACGGAACACCACGCCGAGATGACCCAGCCCCCGCGTCAGCCCGTCCTCACCGTCCGGAACCTCTCCACGAGCTTCCGCACCGATCGTGGCGTCGTCACCGCGGTTGATGACGTCTCCTTCGATGTCTACCCGGGCGAGACGCTCGGCATCGTCGGCGAGAGCGGGTGCGGCAAGACCGTCACCAGCAAGTCCATCATGCGACTGCTCCCCGAGCACCTCACGCTCATCGGAGAGAACAGCCGCATCATGCACCACGGGCAGGACCTCGCCCACGCCTCACAGCACGCGATGCGCGGCGTCCGCGGCGGGAAGATCGCCATGATCTTCCAGGAGCCCATGACCTCGCTGAATCCGGTCTTCCGCATCGGCTGGCAGATCGACGAGATGCTGAAGTATCACACGAAGCTCGATGCCGCGCAGCGCCGCCAGCGCATCATCGACATGCTCCGCCTCGTCGAGATTCCCAACCCCGAGAAGCGCGTCCGCGAGTATCCGCACCAGCTCTCGGGTGGAATGCGCCAGCGCGTCATGATCGCGATGGCCCTCGCGTGCGAGCCCGAGATCCTGATCGCCGACGAGCCCACCACCGCGCTCGACGTCACCATCCAGGCCCAGATCCTCGACCTGATGGAGAGCCTCAAGCGCAAGACCAGCACCGCGATCATCCTCATCACGCACAACCTCGGCGTCGTCGCGCAGGTGTGCGATCGCGTGATCGTCATGTACGCCGGTCGCGTCATCGAGCAGGCCGGCGTGATGGACCTCTTCCACTTCCCGCGCCATCCCTACACGCGTGCGCTGCTCGACTCGATCCCCAAGGCGGGAGGTGATTCCCGAGGCAAGCCCCTTCCCGCGATCAAGGGCATCGTGCCCAGCCTGTTCGACCTGCCCAAGGGCTGCCGCTTCGAGGCCCGCTGTCCGAAGGCGATGGCGCTCTCCGAGGGTGATCGCGCCCGCTGCCGCGACGTCGAGCCCGAGCTCGCCGAGCACGAGGGCCGCCTCGTGCGTTGCCACTATCCGCACGCCGCGCCGCGCGTGCCCCTGACCGTGGGAGCATCCGCGTGAGTTCCGCCGCGCCGCAGCACACCGCCGCAACGAGCCCTCGCGCCGCGAAGCCGCTCGTCGAGGTCTCCAACCTCGTCAAGCACTTCCCCGTGCGCGGCGGCGTGCTCAACCGCGTCGTGGGCAGGGTGCACGCCGTCAATGGCGTCACGTTCTCCATCGCCAAGGGCGAGACGCTCGGCGTCGTGGGTGAGAGCGGGTGCGGGAAGAGCACGCTCGGCAAGGTGCTCATCCGCCTGCTCGAGCCCACCGCGGGGCACCTCCGCTTCGACGGGCAGGACATCACCAGCATCTCGCACGGGCAGATGATGGCCTTCCGCAAGCGGATGCAGATCATCTTCCAGGACCCGTACTCCTCGCTCAACCCGCGCATGACCGTGCGCACCATCCTGCGCGAGGCGATCCGCTTCCACGACGTCGTCCCCGCGAGCGAGACCAACGCCTACATCGACGAGCTCATCCAGACCGTCGGCCTCCGCCCCGACGCCGCCGCGAAGTTCCCGCACGAGTTCTCCGGCGGGCAGCGTCAGCGCATCGGCATCGCGCGGGCCCTGTCGGTCAAGCCCGAGTTCGTGATCGCCGACGAGCCCGTCTCCGCGCTCGACGTCTCGATCCAGGCGCAGGTGCTCAACCTCATGATGGGCCTGAAGGACAAGTTCGGGCTCACGATGATGTTCATCAGCCACGACCTCAAGGTCGTCGAGCACTTCTGCGACCGCGTGCTGGTGATGTACCTGGGCAACGTCGTCGAGGAGACGCCCTGCCAGAACCTGCACAAGCGCGTGCAGCACCCCTACAGCAAGGCCCTGCTCGGCGCGAACCCGATCGACGATCCGTCGGACCGGCGTCCGCTCACGGTGCTGCAGGGCGACGTGCCGAGCCCGTTCAACCCGCCGAAGGGCTGCCCGTTCGCGGGGCGCTGCCCGCTGGTGATGGAGAAGTGCCGCCACGAGATGCCGCCGCTGGAGCAGAAGGCGGACGGCCAGCGCGTGGCGTGCTGGGCGGTGGAGTAGGCGTTCCAGAACGCGGGTGTCAACTCCGCGGCCAGACGCCAGCGTTCGTCGTAATTCAGCCCATTCTATTTGACAGACTGATTTTGGGAATGGAGTATGAGTTCTAGCTTTGCGATGCACTGCTCGACAACATATAATGTGATGCGCGAGCGCTCCGTGTTGTAACGAACTTTGTTTGCCAATAGTTCAAGTTTATCGATAAGTATCAATATCGTTGCGTCCGTCGGTGTTTGCGCGAGAAGTGTATTGATCGAGTTCTCTACACAAAATACCGCCGCCAATTCTTGCTCATAGTCGCGACCTGCGCACGACATGGCCAATGTCAATGCATGCGTCGCTGCCATCGGTGAAATCGTCGAGTTGGCGTACAGATAATCTACAACGATATTTTTACGATCAGCGTCTGTGAGAAGATATAAAATGCACAAATGCAAGCTATTCCACTCGCTCGGAGGAATTTTCGTGAGCGGGGTGGCGATCAGCGACAATGAATTATTGTGCCGCATCATCGTTGGCGGCGGGCAGTTCGCACGTGTGTGGCGTGAAGGTACGCTGCTCCCAAGGCGGTCGGCGAGAAAGGCGAGTGTCGTCGCCGCCATCATCGCTGCGACTAGAACAGCGCATTGCGTGATCGTTGCTCGCATGCTCGAACTCACCATGTTCCAGCCAAAATCACCTTTGGTACTCTTGGGCCATCCGCATCATAGATTGGCGGATTCGGAATAGTCGGCACTCGCATCGGGCCCTGTCCGGCGGGGTGGCGCCAAGATGCTGCGCCGTGCCACCGAGATGCCCGGCTCTGCGGGCTTCTCGATGCCAACATCCTGACCCATTCGGTCCCCCGAATTGCGGCCCCTGCACCCTGCGCCTCTGCCAGTTCCGCCGCACGCCCTTCTCCGTCGACGACACATGTCCTTGCGGAGAGGCCGGGACGCCCGGGTTTTCATCCGGTCAACATACCTGAGGAACACCAAGATCGCAGAGATGATCTTGGTGGCACGGGCGCTTCACGGGCACAGAAAGGAATCTCGGTGCCACCCCGCCGAATGCACATTGGGCTTTGCGCTAGTCCCGCAGGTCGCACTCAGTCACATCAATAGTCACCGATCTCGCGCAATCGAAGGACTCGACAACGAGTCGAATTCGGGTGACATCCCGGAGGCTGAGAGAACTCGCCTCGAAAGTGTAGGGGTCCGATCGCTCTGGCAAAACCGAGCCATCGCTACGAAAAATCGGATCTCTGAAGGCGAAGAGCCGGGGCCATGTGGCGAATGGCCTGGATACCCATTGCCGGGAGTTGGCATTGGTTACGATCTGCGACCCGTAGTGCCCTACTACAGGAAGTTGCAATCGCGACTCGATCCCCCATTGTAATTCAAGGCTCGCGAGAGCGGCAATCTTCTCTCGATCATTCTTGCCCGCGAGATCTCGCCGAATTTCAAGAGAGATCATGCGTGCCACGAGATCAAGTTCCCAGGCGGGCGGATCCTGCATTCGACTCAATCGTTGCTGATATTCGCTACGAACCATCCCGTTCCCGAAATCGACACCCATAATTACTGCCTCGGCGAGCAAGCCGGTTGGCAACCAAGAGATCCAGATTACTCTGAAGTAGTACGCCAAGCACAGTGCGATCATGCACAGCGCGGATGGACACTTTGTGATCAACCAAGACGTTGCTCTCACACTAATCATATCACTATGGATGCTTACTCGTCTCATCGCACAGAACCGAACCCCGGATTGAACTGTTCGGCGGGGTGGCGCCAAGATGATGCGCCGTGCCGCCGAGATGCCCGGCTTTGCGGGCTCTTCGGTGCCATCATCCAGCACCCATTCGTGTCCTTTGCGTTGCGGCCGCCCGCCCCCGTACTTCTAGCAGAACCGCCCGACGCTCGTCCCCTTCCATCGACGCAGGCGCTTTGCGGAGAGGCCAAGTCATTCGGGTCCCCATTCGGGCAGGTTACCTGAGGAACACCAAGATCGCGGAGCCGATCTTGGTGGCAACTGCACATCACGGGCACGAAAGGAGTCTCGGTGCTAGCCCGCCGGAAGAGACGGCATGCAATCATTGCAAGTAACGATCGATGAGGATGCTTGATTGCATGAACCGTTCTTGATCGCACAGCGGTCGCATTGCTCGCAACAATTCATGTTTAATATCGTCGGGGCGAGAGCTGCGCGCAATAGCGCTTATAAAATTGGCGAGATCGGTATCGGATCGATAGTCGACACCTTGGCATACTCTCTCAACATCGCTCGCGCTCAATACGCCACCAGACAGTTCAAGTGCGGACTTTGTGTCCCCAAACAGGGACTGTGACGAACCATCGTATGGCACGATTCTCCCTCCAGGCGTACGCGATAATAAGAGTGCGTCTGCGGTAGAACCCTTGCCCGCCGGTCCTTCCTTAAAGCCGGCCTTTAGCAGGGGCAGAATAATGTTTGAGTCGTGCTCGCCAGATTCTACAAGAGCCACGGCTATGTCCCACGAGTGGTATGCGCCCGCGGCTCCGAGCGCATGTGCCGTGGGACGAAGAACCCATGCGGGAAGTGCTCGTGGCGAGGATGTTGCTCGGCCAACCATCAATCCGAAACACAAAATCAACATCAAAGCAGTACCTGTTAGCAGTTGCCGTCGGCGTCGATTCACGACGATCAATCTCTGCCAAATCACGCCATCGCGACAGAACCCGCATTCGGGACACGCTTCATTCAAAGCGCCCTTGGTGTATGAACAGTTCGGGCATCTGGTGCTGCGAGAACCGGTCCGAGCAATTGGCCAGTGTGGCATGTGACACGCATTCCAATGGGCAACGGGCATCTTGTTATCTGGGTGTGCCCGGAGCAGGCTGTGGTGGGCTAGGGACGTTCCCGGGTGGGCTCGGCGCACGACGTGCTCCGCCAGTTCTGCGCGCAGTAGTGTGACGTTCGTCGAGGCGAGCGGGGCCCCATGTGCGAGCCGGTTTGATCCGAGAACCGCACGGGGTCAGGCTAACGGGAGCGGCCCGTGCCCTCAACGCCGACGACCGCGTCGAACTGCTCGGCTTTGATCGAGGGAGCGGGTTCGCTGGACCGAGTCGCCCAGAATTAAAAGCACCCGGTCAAAAACTCAAACGCGGCCCCGTCGGGCCGCGTTTGAGTCATAGGAGGAGAGAGAGACAAGACAATCGAAATGTGCCACAAGTCCGGCACGATGCCACCAATCCGCACAGATTTTCTGATCGCCCCAGGCCCGACAGTCGTAACGCCATGATCCGCAAATACTTGCGCGAATTGGAATTCTCGGGCGAGTCCCCTGCCCGGCCCCCCTCCGGCAGCCTCCGAAGCGGCCCGCTGGCCTCCTCCGCCTCGCCCAGCGGCCCCCGCAGCCCGCGCGGCAGCGTTCCGCCCCTTGCCGCGGCGTCGCATCGTCAAAGGGTTGTCCAACAGCGGTTTACGCCAGCACGAGCCGCTCGCCCAGCTCCGCCCGGTAGGGCTTCAGGGCGTTCCGGGTGTCTACGACTAGGCGGGCGTGCCTCGCGACCAGGGCCCAGTCGAACGCCGTGTGGGCCGTCGAGACCAGCACCGCGTCGTACGCCGCCAGGCTCTCCGGCGTCAGCGTCACGCTCGCCATCTGCAGGTCGTGCTTGCGGACGGGCACGGTCTTCGGGATGTGCGGGTCCGAATAGTCGACCTCGGCCCCGAGACGCCGAAGGCGTTCGATCAGCTCGAAGGACGGCGATTCGCGTGTGTCGTCGATGTCCGCCTTGTACGCCAGCCCGAGCACCAGCACCCGCGACCCGCGGACGGGGCGTCCCCGCTCGTTGAGCGCCCCGGCGAGGCGGTCGACGACGTACGCGGGCATGGAGGTATTCACCTCGCCCGCGAGCTCGATGAACTTGGTGGGGCGACCGATCTCGCGGGCCTTCCACGTGAGGTAGAACGGGTCGATCGGGATGCAGTGCCCGCCCAGGCCCGGGCCCGGGAAGAACGGCATGAAGCCGAAGGGCTTGGTGGACGCCGCCTCGACGACCTCCCACACGTCGACGCCCATCTCTGTGAGGATGACCTTCAGCTCGTTCACCAGCGCGATGTTCACGGCGCGGAAGATGTTCTCGAGCAGCTTGGCGCTCTCGGCGACCTCGGCGGACGAGACCTCGACGACCTGCGACACGCCCGCGCGATAGACCATCGCGGCGAGGCGCGTGCTCGCGGGGTCGAGCCCGCCCACGAGCTTGGGGATGGTGCTCGTGGAGTGCGAGCGCCGCCCGGGGTCCTCGCGCTCGGGGCTGAAGGCGACGAACAGGTCGCGCCCGGGCGTGACGTGGCGATCGTGCTCGCGCGCGGCGGAGAGGATCGCATCGAGGAATTCGCCGCGGGTCGTCCCGGGGTAGGTGGTCGATTCGAGGATCGCGAGCTGCCCGGGGCGGACGCGGGCGCCGATGTCGCGTCCGGAGTTGACGACGTAGCTGAGGTCGGGCTCCTGGTGCCTGCCGAGGGGGGTGGGCACGCAGACGATGATGACGTCGGGCTCATCGAGGCGGTTGAAGTCGGTGGTCGCCGAGAATCGCCCGCTCGGGAGCATCGCCTGGACGAAGTCGCCCCCGAGGTGGCGGAGGTAGCTCTCGCCGCGGGCGAGCATGGCGACCTTTGCGGGGTCGATGTCGAACCCGAGGACGGGGAGGCCGCCGTCGTGGAGGGCGCGTGCGAGGGGGAGCCCGACGTACCCCATGCCGATGATGCCGACGAGGGCTTCGCGACGCTCGATGCGCTGGGCGAGGTTGGATTCCATGCGTTCTCCCGAGGTGCCCGCGATGGTAGGAGCGGGGGCGGGATCGCCCGCGAGCACGCGTGCGGTGCGGCTACGCGTTGCCCTTCGTGATGAACCCTCGGACCGCGGTGATCAGGTCGTGCGACGCGTGCGGCCCGATGCGCTGGGCGGTGGGGTGGGCGAGGAGGTCGTCGAGCGCATGGGGCAGGGCGTGCTCGTCCATCGCGACGTGGACCTTGCCCGTCGCGGCGAGGCGTTCGGCGGTATCGACCTGGTGGTCATTGCGGGTCTCGCGGAGCGCGCCGCGCCGGGGCATCACGAGGATGGGCTTCTCGTGCTCGAGCGCGGTCAGGATCGAGCCCATGCCCGCGTGCGCGACGATGGCGTGGCACTCACGCACGCGGCGCTCGAACTCGGGCGGTTCGAGGAAGCGCGTCCACGCGATGTGCGTGGGCGTGGCGCCGGCGTCGCCGATCTGGGCGTACACGTCGTGGCGGCCGCGCCCGCGGGCCCAGAGATCGACCGCGAGGACGAGGCGATCGAACGGCATCTGTGCGCCGACGGTGACGAAGATCACAGCACGCTCCCGTGGTAGTGGGGGCCCTCGGGGCGCGCGAGCTCGGGCCACTGCGTGAGCCAGAGGTGAGCGTGCTTTCCGACGGCCCGCCCGGTCATGGAGAGCTCGCGGACGTTCGCGACGGAATCGAGCCAGATCGTGCGCGCCCCGAGCAGGCGCGCGAGGCGGATCGCGAAGTACCCCGGCGCGGCGCCCGTCGAGATCACGACGTCGGGGCGCTCGCGCACGACGATCCACGCGACCTTGACCGCCATGCGCACGAGCCCGACTTTGCTCCAGCGCGTCGCGTCGGGGAAGGTGTGGAACCTGTGCCCCGGCACGCTCGACGCCTGCGAGCGGCGCACGCTCGCGTAGGTGACGCGGCAGCCCTCGAAGGCGGGGCGGAGGCGCAGGAGCTGCACCCAATGCCCGCCTCCGGAGGAGATCGCGAGCACGCGCGGGGACTTTGGCGTCGCGCCGCTCACGCCGCACCTCCCGAGGCGGTCGCGCCCGATGCGCTCTGCGTGCCGATGATGGTTTCGGCGACGCGCTCCCAGTTGAACGTCTGCTGGTGCAGCGTCAGGGCGCGGGCCGAAGCGCGATCGAACCACGCGTCGTCGGTCAATACGCGGACCATCGCGTCGGCGATGGTCTCCGGGCGCCGATCCTGCACCAGCAGGCCCGATGACTCGTGCTCGACGATCTCGCGTCGGCTGCCGGCGTCGAACGCGATGACGGGAAGCGCGTGGGCATACGCCTCGACGATGACGTTCGGGAACGGGTCGAACGCCGAGAGCAGGCACAGCCCGCGGGAGGACGCAAGCATCCGGGAGATCTGCGCACGATTCCGCGGCTCGCTCGCGGGCAGGTAGCCCAGCGAACGCACCCCCGGGCGGGCGTGCGGCGCGTGGCAGCCGATGATGATGAGCTCCGCGTCGGGCACGCGCTTGCGCGCGAGCTCGAAGCCCTCGAGCATCTCCGGCCCGCCCTTGCGGACCCAGTCGATCCCGACGAACACGAGCGAGCGCGTCCGCTCGACGGAGCCCGGCGCGACCGCGACGTCGAGGTTCGGGCCCGCGTAGATCGGGACCACGCGCTCTCGCGGCACGCCGAAGTCCCGCACGACCGAGTCCGCCGCCCACTGGCTCAGCGTGAAGACCGTTCGCGCGTGCTCGAGCACGTCGCGCTGCACGCGGACCGCCTCCGCAAGATGGCGCGGGCCGAGGCGCGATACCTCGAAGAACCCCGCCTCCGCGGCCTGCGGGATCGTCATGTCCGTCACGACGTCGTGCGGCCCGAACCGCGCATCGGGGCGCACGAGCGTGCCGACCTGCAGGAGCGAGCCGGCGGAGTCGCGAGATGCAAGCACGGCGTTCACTCGTGAGGAGAGCGTGCGCACGGTGCGCGCCTTCCAGAGCCACGATCGGCTGAGACGAGGTCGCCCGCCGCGCAGCATGGGCGTGAGATCGATCGCGCCGAAGAGGGCGTCGTGCGGGCGCACGATGCGGCAACTGACGGTGTCGTGCAGCATTGCCTTGTGGCGGAGCGCGAGGCACAGCGAGCGGGCGTAGCCGCTGAACGTCCGCGAATCGAGCGGATCGCCGAAGGCGATGACGCGGGTTCCGGTCGTGCGTGCGTGGTTGTTGTGCGTGTCGCTGGGCATGTGGTGCGCTGCGGTGGTGATGCGGGTGTGTCGTTCGGGCCTACGCGTGTGCGGGTTGTGTGCCGATCCTGCGGGGGGAGTCCGCGCGCTGCGCGACGACGGCTCGGGTGGCGTCGAAGCTGGCGGCGATCGCCAGCGGGAGGTAGAAGACGAGGATGATCTGCCCGAAGTAGGTGATCGAGATGAAGCAGAACGCCTGGACGAAGAGCGACGCGCCGGGCGCCCACGCCACGAGCACCGCGGACTGGTTCTTGCCCGCGAACTTCAGCGTTCGTCCCACGGCGCGGAAGGCGAGCACCAGCACGGCAATGAAGAGGCCGAGGCGCAGCACGCCGCCCGCGAGCCCCTCCATGACGTACTGGTTGGTGACGTCGTTGAGCCCATAGCCCCAGTGCGCGGTGGAGCGTGAGCCGATGACCGCCCACTCGGTGAACCGTCGCACGGCCTGGTCGATCAGGCGATAGCGGTGGTAGCCCGTCGAGCCCGAGACGATCTGCAGACGCCCCATCAGATGCCAGATCGGCTTCTGCATCGCGATCTGCAGGACCACCATCAGCACGAGCGAGCCGATCTGGAAGTATCGCACGCTCCATCGCATCCAGGCCAGTGAGATCGCGAAGAACGCGCACATCAGCCCGACGTACGGCGTGCTCGACGCGGTGGTCATGACGATGACCGTGCCGCAGACCATGCCCAGCGCCGCGACCCATCGCGTGTAGCCGCGGTCGGCGAGCCGCACCGCGACGAACGGGAGCAGCGCGGCCCAGAACATGCCGGCAAGAATCGCGTGCGGGAACGGCCCCTGGCAGCGGAGGCGCCCGTCGCGCACGATCGTGCGTTGCGGCACGCCACCCAACGCTGAGAAGAAGTTGCGCCCGGTGAACTGCTCGATCAGGAACACGACCACGAGCGGCACCGCGAGCAGGGCGATGGCGAGCGCGATGCGGCGCATGTCGCGCCCGTCACGCACCATTGCGCGGATGCCAAAGTGGAGACCGAGCGTGTCGAAGGTGCGTCCGGCGCCGTTCACCACGGCGTCCATCGACTGCTGCTGCACCGCGTAGAGCGCCGAACCGATCAGGATCCATGCCACGATGGTCCAGTCGAGCGCGCGGAGGGGCGGCATGGCCCACTCCCCGCGGATCGCGATGCGCGCCCATAGCAGCACCACGAGCAGGCGGAGGAAGTTGAAGTCCAGGCCGGCGATCACGAGGCGCTGGGCGGCCGAGACGCTCGCCGTGCCGATGATGAGGCAGATGACCGCCGAGGAGCGGGACGCAATCAGGATCGGGATCGCGAGGATAACCAGCAACGCGATCGCCGCGGGATGGAAGATCGTGGTGTTGTAGTAGTCGGTCATGGCGTGCGGGCCTCCGCCACGTCCCGCCGGAATCGGCGGAGCAGCGCGTGCGGCAGCAGCCCCGCAAGGATCGGCTTGTAGTAGTACGGATCGAGCGGGTGCAGCCCGGCGCAGAGCATGCCCGTGCGGATCGCGCGAACGTAGTGCCGTGCGCCCTTGAGGGACAGCACGCTCGCGGTGAAGTGCGCGACAAGGTTGTTATCCCGATCGCGATTGGTGGCGCTCCGGGCGGCGCTGCCCGAGGCATTCCGCGGGGATGGTGTGGGCTCCCCGCGCCGGGCAAGGGTCTTCTCGATGACGCGATCGATGGCCTCGAGCCTTGCCTGCACGTTTGCGTGGGTCAGGCTCGCGTCGTGGATGCGGTAGGAATAAAGGCATTCCCCGAGGACCATCATGGGGCTCTTCTCGCCAATGCGCAGGATGAAGTCGAGCCCCTCGCCGATGCGCAGCGTGGGATCGAACCTCGCCTCGCCGATGGCGGAGCGCCGGAGCATGAGGGTGGGATCGAGCGCCGGCATGCACAGGCGATCGACGTCGCGCCGGCACTGCTCGCGCGTCCGCCCGAGGAATCGCGGCGCGACGCGACGCCCGTGCAGGATCAGTTCGTGCCCGCAGAACACCGCGGCGAGGTCCGGGTTGTCGCGCAGGGCCTTCGCCTGACGCTCGATCCGCGTCGGGTGGCTGACATCGTCCGCGTCGTGCATCGCGAGGAAGTTCCCGGTCGCGATGCTCATCGCGTGATTGACCGCGGCCGGCTTGCCCTGGTTCGCCTGGCGGATCAGGCGGACGCGCGGGTCGGCGAGCAGCCCCATCGCGCGATCGATGCTCTCGTCCGTGCTCCCATCGTCGACGACGATGATCTCGATGTTGCGGTGCGTCTGCTCGAGCACGCTGCGCAGCGACTCAGCGAGGTAGACGCCGGGGTTGTACGCCGCGATCACGACCGTCACGAGGCCGTCGTACGCATCGTGCTCGGGATGGCGGGCGGCGTCGGGCAAGGCGTTCCTGTCCAGCGAGGTGGCGTGCATGCTAAGCATCAAGGCGCGCCCTGCGATGCGAACGCACGATCCTCGCACGCATCCGACGCCACTTCGCCCGCCAGCCCACGAACTGGCGCGGGTCGGCGCTCGAACGCTGCACCTCGATCGCCGCTTCCTCGTTCCGGCGGACGTACTCCTCGAAGCTCGAGATCCCGAACCGCAGGCTCGACAACGTCGGGCGCGCCCGGAAATCCGCCTCCGAACGCATCTCCGTGTGCGGAGAGCGGGGGTCCTCCATGTGGTCCATCAGGAGCAGCGGGAGCGGCCAGCCGTGGACGAAGCCGGCGAGTGCGGCCCGGATGCACCACCCGGCGAACGACTCCGCGTCGGCGATCGGGCCGATGCGTTCGACGCACCCGCGCTTCATGAGGTAGCCGCTCCCGCCCGTCCAGGGATTGACCATGAGGCGCGCGCCCGACGCCAGCGTGCGGATCTTGCGCTCGGCGAGCTGCGGGCGGAAGTCCGATTCCAGGAAGGGCCAGCAGGACAGCACGCCCAGCGTGGGCTCGCTCTCGTGGAGCCGCGTGAGCGACTCGATCCAGCCCTCGGGGACGAGGCAGTCGTCGTCGACCTTTCCCAGGAGCGGCGCCGAGGCGTTCTTCCAGAACCAGTTGGTGGGCACGCGCAGCATCGCGTTCTCGGCGCTCCAGTGGACGCGGTGCAGGCGGGGATGTCCCTCGAAGGATCGGACGACGCCGCAGGTGTCCTCGTGCGTGCCGTTCTGCCACACCCAGACACGGGCGCCCTCGGGCGCTGCGTCGAGCAAACGGGCGAGGGCGAGGCGCGTATAACTCGGGCGGTTGTAGGCGATCATCAGGATGTCGACGTCCATGGACATGCCCCACCCCGATGCCGTTTCGCGACGCCTGCAATGATACACGCCATCCTTCTGGACGGTCCCGAAGCGATCGCGTTGATGACCGCGAGAGAGGGGTGGAGGTGTCGTCATGGAGCCGATGCGGGCGCGTGCGAGGCGGGGCATCAAGCGATGGATCGGGCGTGCGGCCGGCGTGTTCGGGCTGCACGTCGAGCGCCGCGCCGCGGTCCCGTTCGGCGTGGACTGGCTCGCCGATCTTGCCGCGATCTCCGAGACGCCCGTTGAGCGCGTGATGGATGTGGGCGCGAACATCGGGCAGACGGCTCGCGCGCTGCGCCGGGCATTCCCGGACGCCGAGATCCACTGTTTCGAGCCCGTGCCCGCGACCTATGCGATCCTCGCACGAGCGACGCAAGGCGACGCGCGGATCCGGTGCGAGAACATCGGGTTGTCCAATCGGGCCGGCACGCTCTGGATGACCGCGGAGCCCGGCGCGGGGACCAATCGCATCGTCTCGGGCCCGGAAAACGGCGGGCAGATCAGCGTTCCCGTGGAGTCGCTCGATGCGTACTGCGCGCGGCAGGGCATCGAGCGGGTCGACGTGCTCAAGATGGACGTCGAGGGTGCCGAGCTGGGCGTGCTCGCGGGCGCTGTGGGAACGCTGCGCGATCGGGGCGTGCGATTCGTGCTGTCCGAGTGCGAGTTCCGCCTGCGGGCGGACGAGCCGCACGCGCCCTTCTCGGAGCTGCACGCGTTCCTTGCCGCGCACGGCTTCGTGGTGGTGAGCTTCTACACCGGCGGCGTGGACGCGCTGGGCTGGCGGTGGGGGAACGTGCTGTACCGCCGGGCGGGATCGACCGATGCGAATCGCGTCCGCGTCTCGCCCTATGCGTGAGCGTTGTTCGCGTGCGCTCCGCTCGCGTGATGGACGGTCTCAAGGATGAACTCGGAGAGCCTTCCCGCGAGGATCGCGGAGTCGAAGTGTTCGACCGCGCGCTCGCGCGCCGCGGCGCCGAGGCGAAGCCGGAGCTCGTGATCAGAAGCGAGCAGGGCGATCGCGTCCGTCAGGGCGGCGGTGTCTCCCGGGGGAACGAGCAGCCCGGTGCGCCCATCAACGATCTGGTCGGGAATGCCGCCGAAGCGTGTGCCGATCACCGGGAGCCCGCACGCGGCGGCCTCGGTGACCGCAACGCCGAAGCCCTCGACCCAGCCGCTTCCGTCGGGGCACGACGGCTGGAGCGCGAAGTCGGCATCGCGGAGCTGGGCGAGCACTTCCTCGGGCGTGCGCACGCCCATGAACTCGACGCGTGACGCGACGCCCAGCCGGGACGCAAGGTCCTTGAGCATGCCCGCGAGCGGTCCGTCGCCCACGATCCGGAGGCACGCGAGCACGCCACGCTCCGCTGCGCCGGCGAGCGCGTGGATCGCGGCGTCGTGCCCCTTGGTGGGAATGAGGCGCGCCACGATGATGCCGACGGGGTCGCTGCGCCGCGGGGGCTCGGGCGCGGGCGTGAACACGTTTGTCGGAGCGCCGCAGGGAATGAGCCGGATTCGGCTCGGGTCTGCGCCGTACGCGAGCAGCACTTGCCGCTGATGCTCACCGACGATCACCATCCCGGCGAATCTGCGGATGTTCCGGCGCAGCGCGATGCGATACCACCGGTCGCGCAATTGCGAGGAGACGTCCAGCCCGTGGAAGTGCGCGATCACGGGGACGCCGAGGTCGCGGGCGGCGGGCAGGATGCGCAGCGCCGCCGCGCCGAAGTGTGCGAGGGCGGCGCTCGCGCCGGTGCGTTCAAAGATGGCACGGAGCGCCGCTCGTTCGCTCCGTGCTCCCTCGAACGGGCTGCTTCCCGTGAGGGTGCGCGCCAGCGCGCGCGCACGCCGCCATCGATCGGGCATCGGTGCGGCGGGCGTGTGCACGCGCTCCACCGGCACCGGCGCGGTCCGGTCCGCGTCGCCCACGACATTCCAGCACACGATCGTCGGCTGGACACCCCGAAGCAGGCGGGCCTGGCGCAGCATCCAGACCTCGGAAGGCTGCCCGAGATCGCGCATCACGATGCACACGCGGGGTGGCTGCGCATTGCTTGGGATCGTCGCGTTCGGGCTCATGCCTCGCCCGCCGTTCCAGCATGCACGGAGAGGCGCGATCGGACGCGCCGCACGAGCGCCCGCGCGACGGAGCGTGCGACCGGATCGAGCGGCAAGGGCAGCACGGCGCACATGCCGACGAGCAGGATGGCGGGGATCGAGACGTACGCGTGCCGCCAGCCGATCTCGGGCGGGATCACGCGGGCCAGCACCACAGCGCACGCCGCCGCCGAGCCGGCGCACAGCAGGGGCACCCGCGCACGACCAAGGATCTGCGAGGGCGTGAGCCCGGCGTGGCGCGCGAGCACGAAGAGCGTGAGCGGGAGCACCGTGATGCTGTGGAGGACGGCGCGGCTCAGGGCGACGCTCGCCGCTTGCACCCCGGCGCTCTCGTGGCGTGTCAGCCATGCCGCGCAGAGCATCGCGCCGACGCTGGCGATGCCGCTGCTCCAGACGATCGCCGCGGGGATGCCGGGCCTGCCCCGGGCGATCAGCAGCGAGTCGGCGAAGGTTGTCACGGCCTCGAGCGCGCCCCAGATCGCGAGGATCTGCACGGCGCGGAGCGCGGGAACCCACGCCTCGCCCAGCAGCGCGAGCGTCCAGGGCGATGCCGCGGCCATCCACCCCAGCAGCGGGAGCGAGGCGAGCAGGCTGGCGGTGATCAGGCGGCGGGCCGTGGCGTGGAGACGCGGCATGTCGTGCGCCACGGGCGCGAGCACGGAAAGGGCGACCGCCTGCACGGGCCTCATGGTGAGCATCATCACCGAGTCCTTGAGGCGCACGCCCATGCGGAACAGCCCGATCGCCGCGGGCGGCAGGAAGAGCGCAAGCAGGAGCGCGTCGGCCCGGCGCGTCATGTAGGTGCCCAGGCTCGTCAGCAGCACGAAGCCCGAAGTATGCAGCAGCTCACGCGCGGGCGCCAGTCGAACCCTGGCGCGCGGACGCCACGTTGATGCGTGCCACAGCAGCGCAAGCCCGACCACCGCGTCGGCCAGCAGTTGCCCCGCGAGCGCCCACACGCCCGCGCCCAGCGCGGCGAGCGTCACGCCCGCGACACCGCCCGCAGCGGTCGCCGCGAGCCCGCGCATCGCCAGGGCGCCGAACCGCATCTGGCGGCGCAGCAGCGCCTGCTGCACGATGGTCAGGCCCTGTATGGGAAGCACGATCCAGAGCACGCGGGTGAGCGACTCCACGCCCGGCATGCCGGTCAGGATCGCGAACGGTCCCGCGAGCATCAGCATGCACAGGCCCGAGATCAGGCCGATGCCGAGCGTGAGCCAGAAGCACGCGTCGAGGTGCTCGTCTCGCAGGTCGCGTTTCTGCACGACCGCGGTGCCCAGCCCCTGATCGACGAGCAGCGTTCCGAGCGTGAGCACCGAGCCGACCGTCGCGACGGTCCCGAACTGGTCGGGCGCCAGGAGCGACGCAAGGGCGAACGTGATCGCGAGCGAGAGGGCCTGCTGCCCGGCGTTCCCCGTCGACGTCGAGAGCAGCGCCCGGACGAGTGGTCCCGCGCCGCCCCCGCCGTGCGCCGCATCGACGTGCGGCGCTCCGGCATGCGTGTCGCGTTGTGGCTCAGCGGTAGACAACTCCCGGATAGTCCCTCGGCCGGATCACGTCCGCCTCGCCGCCATTATACCGCGGGTCGACGTGCAGCCCCTTGACGACGGTGTTCCGCATCGCGCCGCCCGACCAGCTCGTGGGTCCCACGAGGTCCAGGTTCTGGATCACCATGTGGTCGACGGAGTACACGAAGAACACGCGCCGTCCCGACGGGAAGGGCTGGTTGTTGAGCGAGCAGTTGACGATCGCCAGGTCGCGGGTCGGGCCGTTGAGGAACAGGCCCTGCGCGGAGATGCCCTCGACCGCGGTCAGCCCGTAGAAGATGGCGTTCTGGATGTTGACCGAGGGCGCATACTGCACGACGTCCGCGTGGGCGCCGGTGTTGCGGTGGTCGACGTCGCGAAGGGTGCAGTTGACCATCATGCGAGCGTGCTGGAACGCGTCGGACGCGATGCCGTCCACATGCACGTTGCTCAGGAAGTGGGTGTCGCTCAGCCCGTTGGGCGTCTCGCGGACACTCGTGTTGGTGATGTAGGTGCCGTCATACCGGCGCGAGTCGAGCAGCCAGTCCTTGCTGGTCATGCGGTCGATGCCGTCGAGCGCGCAGCCGTCGATCCACAGCATGCGCTGCGAGCCGATGGGCGCCGGGAACACGATGTTGCCATCGCGCGGGCGCACGACGAGGTCCTTGAACCGCTGCATGCGCATCATGGGATCGTTCGAGCGACCGACGATCACCGCGGAGCCG
This sequence comes from Phycisphaerales bacterium, assembly GCA_034004365.1. Lineage (GTDB taxonomy): Bacteria > Planctomycetota > Phycisphaerae > Phycisphaerales > UBA1924 > JAVEWV01. Next base: position 14,816 of record JAVEWV010000023.1, on the reverse strand, counting down.
GGATCGCTCGCCGGGTCGCGGGCGATCGTGAACCACTCCCTGTCGGCGCTGCCCCGGCTGTCGCAGAGGGTGTACTCGCCGGGGAGGAGGTAGACCGTGGTGCCGTCGAGCTTTCCGTTGTTGCGCTGCGCGAGCACGTAGCCGGCGCGCTCGAAGGTCTTGAGCGGGCGCTGGCGCGAGCCATCGCCCGACGCGTCGTTCCCGTTCGGGGAGATGTACACGCTGGGCTTCTCGGGGCCCACCCACACGTACATCGAGTGGATGCCGATGTTGTTCGACTCCGCATTGATCGCGCCCTGGAGCACGCGCGTCTGTCCCAGCGAGGGGGTCACGATCGCGCGGAGCTCAACGAGCCGGTCCGTGCCCGACGACGCGACGAGCCGCGCGGCGTACTGCTCGACATCCTGGGAGTCGTCACGTGCGAGCGGAACGACCTCGAAGTCCGAACCATCCGCCGAGATCTGGACGCTCGCGATGCCGTTCGCGTGGTACGCCAACAGCCCCACGATCATGGAATCGTTGATCCGCTGGAAGGGCACAAGGTTCCAACGCGAGATCGGCGTCGCGTCCGCGGCGAACTCGGAGCTTGGCGCACGCGCGGCGCCGTCCGGCGTCACGCCGCCAAAGCCATCGCCCGGCGTGATCTCGGGCATCGCATCGCTCGGGCCGCCCGCGCTCGCGAGCGCATAGGCATTCTGGAACGCCAGCATGTCGCTGGAATTCCATCCGCCGTCCTTGTCCAGGTCCGCACGCGGCGCGTGAGACTTGAAGTCATTGATGAACGCGAGGTGGTCCGAGCTGTTCACCTCGCCGTCGCCGTTCCAGTCGGCGAGGTTCGTCGACGCGGCGCTCCCGCCGCCACCCCCGCCGGGCAGGGCCATCGAGCTCGTCGCGGCGGGCTTGCGCTCGACGCGCTCGGTGCGGAGCGCCATGCGTCCGTTCGGGAGCTGGACGAGCTTCGGACGAAGATCGGACTCGCCTCTCGAAGACTGCGCGAGCGCGAGGGGCGAGCATGCCACGACGCTGCATGCGAGCGCAGCGGTCGCGAGGGTCGAAAGGAGCGTCGGCGAGTGCGTCGAGTCGGTACGGTTCATGTTCGCCTCCCCTGGCAGGAACTTCCGGGTTTCATCGTCCAGAATGGGGAGCCTGAAGGCGCGGAAAGTAGGTAGTTGATCTGGATGAGAGGGAGCACGGTCGGACCACTTTCACAGATCGTCACAGCCGGAATGCGAACGTCCGCTTCTCGACGCCCGTCGCGTTCGAGAACATATCGTCCGTTAAAGTGCGCACCTCGCGCAACGCGCATTGTATGTAGGATTCGTCGTGAGCCGTTTCATACACGCCATCCTCCTTGCCGGTTCGCCCCGAGGGGACGACGTGGCGTCGCGCTGCGGCGTCTCGATGCTCGACCTGCCGATCGACGCCTCGGGCCGCTCGCTGCTTGAAGCCTGGTTCGAGGCGATCTGCGCGGACGATGCCGGTGCGGATCGCGCGTCGATCATCGCGTGCAGCCCGAAAACCAGCCCAACGCCCGGGCGATTCCGCCCCCTGCCCGCCGGGGTCCGCTTCGTGCCGGATCGCGGCGACGTGCGGGGCACGGGCGGCTCGACGCTCGACGCCCTCGAGCACGCCACGGACGACGAGTGGGTGCTGATCGCCGAGGCGGGGCGGATCCCGATCCCGCCGTTCGCGGAGCTCGTGGCGGCGCGGGCCGCGGACGACGGCGCGGCGGTGTACCTGGGGGTGCACGCGGACCAGTCCCCGGCGGGCGTCATGCTCGCGAGCGTCGGCGCGCTGCGTCGGGGAAGGAAGGCCCAGTTCTCGGACCTGAAAGAACAGATCCTTCCAGAATTGATCGCCCGTGGCGAGGTCGTGCGCGGCGTCACGCTGAGCCGCACGTCGCATTCCATCCGAACGCGAGCCGAGTACCTCGCCGCGCTCGCGAACGCTCTGGAATGGGCCTCTGCGGCGAGCGACGGGGTCCGGGCGCGGATCGTCGATCGCGGGATCCGGGACAGCATCGTCTGCGCTGGCGCGAGCGTGTCCGTCGGCGCCACGCTGGGCTGGAGCGTGCTGCTCCCCGGCGCGAGGGTCGGCGCGGATGCGGTGGTCATCTCGAGCGTTCTCGGACCTTCCGCGGTTGTGAGGTCGTCCGAGAAGATGATTGAGCGAGAGGCGTAGGTGCAATAACATACCGTCGGTGGGCAAGCGGTGAGTGTTCTCCGTGGCGGTGGTGCATCGTGCGCATGCGAAGGTGGAGATTTCCGGACGGGTTCCTACTCGCCGCGCTGTGCGTCGGCGCGGTGTTGGCATGCCTGCCTGTGTGGCTCGAGATCGCGCGCCTCGCGATTCGTGATCCGGAGCAATCGCACATCCTGCTCGCGCCACTCATCATCGCGTGGCTCGTCTGGGTGCGCCGCGAGCGTCTGATCCTCGCGGGCCCGTCGTGGAGCATCGTGGGTCCCGCGATCATGCTGGCGTCGTGGCTCGCGATGTGGTTCGGGTACACGCGATCGGTCGATCTCGCGCGACACGCCGGAGCGGTGGGTGTGCTGCTCGGAGGCGTCACCACGATCGCCGGCCCGGTGTCGATGTGGCGCATCGCCGCGGCGGTGGGGGCCACGGTGTTCCTGCTCCCCATTCCCGGGCGCATCCGCCAGCCGCTCGCGCTCGTGCTCCAGGAGTCCGGCGCGTGGGCGGCGCAGGGCATCCTTGAGTTCCTCGGCGTGGCGTGCCAGCGCACGGGCAACGTGCTGATCGTCAACGGGCACTCCGTCGCGGTCGCTGAGGCGTGCAACGGCATGCGCATGATCGGCGCCGTCGGGCTCGTGACCTACCTCTTCGTGTTTGCGCACCCGATGCGCTGGCGTCTCCGCCTCGTGCTCATCGCGATCAGCCCCATCATCGCACTGCTCGTGAACGTCATCCGCCTCGTGCCTACGGCGCTCATGTTCGGCTACGCGGGCGAGGACGCCGCGGAGGGATTCCACGACCTCAGCGGCTGGCTCATGCTGCTGCTCGCGCTCGGGCTGCTCTGGGGCTTCCTCGCGCTCCTGCGCTGGTGCGAGGTGCCGGTCGATCGCGTCGGCGTCAGGGGGGCGGCATGAACCAGGCCTCCAGCATCTTCGCGCGTGCGAACCGCCTGGCGCCCAACGTGGCGGGCGTGGTGCTCGTGCTGATCGGCATCGTCGGGGGCTTCACCCCGCGGCGCATCGAGAACGCCGACGCGTATCTCGCGGACGTGCGTGAGTCGATCGAGGCCCTTCCGTACAAGATCGGCGACTGGATCGGGCGCGACACGCCCCCGACGCCCGCCGCGATGAAACTGCTCCGCCCCAACAAGATCCTCTCGCGCGACTACGTCGAGCAGACCTCGCTCCGCTCCGTGCGCCTCCTCGTCGTGCACTGCTCCGACACGCGCGACATGCAGGGCCACTACCCGCCCATCTGCTACCCCGCGCACGGCTGGACGCAGCTCTCGTCCACCGAATCCAGCGCCGTCATCGACGGGCAGGCCTATCCCACGCGCCGCTACGAGTTCGAGCGCGTGCAGGACGGACGCACGCAGCGCATGAGCATCGAGAGCCTGTTCATCATGCCGACCGGCGAGGTCTCGGGCGAGATCGCCGCACTCGACCGCGGCGCGCGCAGCGTCAGGTACGCCGGGCTCGGCAGCGCACAGATCCAGATTGCGTGGGAGGACCAGCACGGCGCCGACGCGCAGAAGCCCGACATCGCACCCATCCTGGGCGCGATGGGCCCGATTTTGGACGCCGTGGGCTCCGCGCTGCGGGGCGAGGGGGAGCGCCCGTGAGGAACGACCGGACCGACGTCGACAGTTTTCTCAGCGACGTGTCGCCGGGTGGTGCGCCCGCGCGCGCGGCGCCGAACCCGCTGCACATCGTGCATCGCTGCCTGCGGGGGCGCTACCTGCTGGCCTCGATCCTCGCGGCGGTGCTCATGGTTCCCGGCGCGCTCCTCGGGTACACGAGCGTGCCCCCGCTCTACGAGAGTTCCTCGCTCCTGCAGATCTCGCCGACGCTCTCGGTCACCGTGTACCCCACCGAAGAGAGCGGTGTTCCGGCGATGTATCAGTCCTTCGTCGCGGCGCAGGCGGCGTTCCTGAGCGAGCGCCGAGTGGTGGATGCCGCGTCGCGGAATGAGCGCGTCGCCGCGACAGGATGGCCCGCGTGGCCCGAGGGCGCGACCAAGCTCGCCTCACGCCTGAGCGTGCAGACGGGGCGCAACGACCAGATCATCCGCGTCACCGTTGCCGCCGAAGAGCCCGCGCAGGCCGAGGCCCTCGTCAATGCCGTGATGGACTCGTACGTCGAGCTCTACGGCGAGCAGAGCGGGCTGCGGCTGACCGCGAAGCAGCGTGACGTGCAGGCGCTTGCTGGCGCAAAGAAGATGGAGCTCAGCCAGATCGAGCAGAGCATCATGTTCCTCGCCCGCGAGTACGGCACGGACGAGCTCGATGCGAAGGTCGAGGCGAAGAGCCAGGAGCTCTTCGATATCCAGCGCAAGCTCGGCGTGATCGAGCACCAGATCCTCGAGATGGAGGCTTCGCAGGGCAAGAGCGTGGCGGAGGGCGAGGACGCGCCCGTCGAGCTCAGCGTGGAGATCCTCGCGCAGCAGGACCCCGAGCTGCGGGCCCGCCTGCAGATCCGCAACCAGCTCGAGAGCGAGCTCGGCATCCTCGGGCAGCAGGTCTCTCCCGCGCACCGGCGATACGTCGAGCTCAAGCGTCGCCTCGACGAGGTTGATCGCCAGGTGCAGGAGCGTGCGGCGCAGGTCCGCGCCGAGGGCGCACAGGGCGGCGTCCGCACCGCGGCGGGTGGCGTGCTCACGCTCGCGCAGCTCAAGGAACTGCGTGATACGACCAGCGCCTGGCGCGACCGGGTCGCGCGCGAGGCCGCCGAACTCACCGACCAGAAGGCGCAGCTCGACAAGCAGAAGAACCTGGCCGAGCAAGCGAAGGCGCAGTACGACACCTTCCAGTCGCGTATCGAGGAATTGCGGGTTGAGGAGGGCAACCTTCGCGCCGGTCGCGTTCGCATCGCGGCCCGCGGCGAGAAGCCCCTCGCGGCCACCAAGGACCGGCGCATCCCGCTCGCGATCGCGGGCGCCCTCGCTGGCGCGGGCCTCGCCTTTGTTGGCGTCGGGCTCGTGGGCCTGCTCACCCGTGGGTATGGCTACGTCGACGACGCCGACCAGAACGACGCGGGCCTTCCCCTCCTCGGCACGCTTCCCGACCTGAGCGCCGACAACCCCGAGGGCGAGGAGCTCGCCGCGCTGAGCGTGCACCACATCCGCAACATGCTCGACATCCGCTCGGGCGAACGCCCGCGCAACGGCGCACGCGTCTGGACCGTCACCAGCGGCGCCGCGGGCGACGGCAAGACCAGCCTCGCGCTCGCGCTGGGCATGTCCTTCTCCGTCGCGGGGCACCGCACGGCGCTCGTCGATGCCGACCTCGTCGGCCGCGGGCTCACGCGTCAGCTCGGGCTCAAGGGCAGGCCCGGGCTCATCGACGCGGTGACCGCCCGGCGCCTCAATGGCGAATTGCACCGCATCCGTCCCGATCTCGACGCGCTCCCCGCCGGCGCCGCGGAAGAGTTCTTTCCCGAGACGCTCTCCTCCGAGCGTCTGCGCGGGCTCGTCGCGGAGCTGCGCGATCGGTACGAGGTCGTCGTCGTCGACACCGGGCCCGTGCTGGGCAGCCTTGAGGCGAACCTCGTCGCGAAGCTCTCCGATGGTGTGGTCCTCTGCGTGGCGCGCGGGCAGACGCCCCGCCTCGTCAAGGCGGCGGCGGAGCGCCTCCGCTCGATCGGCGCGGATTGCGTGGGCATGGTCTTCAACCGAGCGATGGCGAGCGATCTCCGCCGGAGCGTCAGCCATGCTTCTGTGAGCTCACAGTCCGTGCGCTCGCTGCGCGGCGCGAAGCAGACCGTGCGGCCCGACCACACCTCTGGAGCGCTCGTCCGGGTCGTCGAGGCCCGCCCGCGTCCGCAGGCCGATGCCCCGATCGACGAGGAGCCCGCGTCATCGCGATCCAGCCACTGACATCGCGTTCGACGCCGCCCAGGCAGCGTTCGCGTGCGGCGACGCGCGATCCGCGCGCCGGGGTGGTTGCGCTGCACGATCGTTACTGGGCCTCGCTGGGCGTTGCGGTCGTGCGTCCCGGCGCCCCGATGCCCGACGTGCCCGAGGGGCAGCGCGTGCTGTACATGCTCCTCCGTCCCGGCGAGTCGGTCCTGTTCGACGCAGCCCCTGCGATCCGGCGGCTGACCTGGTCGCGGGCCGACGCCCTGCGCGTCCGGATCGTCGCGCCGGGCCCGCGCGACGTGCGTGAGCGCGTGGGGATGGACGACGCGGGGCGTGTGCACGCCATCACGCGCGCGTACGAGTCCCGATCGCGCGCAACGCGGGCCGTCCTCACGCCCAGCGCCGCGATCGCCCGCCGATGGGCCTCGAGCACGGAGCGCGCACAGCGTTCGGGCATCCTGTGCGACGCCGTTCTGCGCGATCGCATGCTCAGCCATCAAACGACGGGGCGCGTCCACGATGCAGCCTCGCCCGTCTCCGAGCTGCTCGCCGAGGTCATGAGTGACTGGGACGGCGCGGCGTCGCTGCTCGAGGGGGTCATGGACCTCGGGCCGGGCGTCATCGCGGACCGCTCGGCGGTGATCGGTTCGGGCGTGCGCTTCGTGGGCGAGGTGTGGGTTGCGCCGGGAGCGCGGGTGCGCTCGGGCCAGGTGGTGATCGGGCCGGGCCTCGCGCTTCCCGACGTGTCCGACCAGGATCACGCCGAGGCGTGGGCCCCGGCGGGGCCCGTGCGATGGGGCGTTGCGCCGCTGCCGGGATGGCGCCGCTCGCGCGTGGGCGCGCGTCGTTCGGCCCTTGTGAAGCGCGCCTTCGACGTCGCATTCAGCGTGATCGCCCTCGCGTGCACGCTGCCGATCTATCCGATCATCGCGCTCGCGATCTTCCTGGAGGATGGGGGGCCGGTCTTCTTTGCGCACCGCCGCCAGTCCATGGGCGGGCGCGAGTTCAACTGCTTCAAGTTCCGCACGATGGAGCGCGGCGCGGAGGGCGTCGCGGTCCAGCTCGCGTCACGGAATCGTGCCGACGGCCCGCAGGTGTACATCCCCGATGATCCGCGCGTCACGCGCGTCGGGCGCATGCTCCGCAAGTGCCAGCTCGACGAACTCCCGCAGTTCATCAACGTGCTTCTGGGCGACATGAGCGTCGTCGGCCCGCGCCCCAGCCCCGAGAAAGAGAACCGCATGTGCGCCGCGTGGCGCGAGGCGCGCCTCAGCGTCCGCCCGGGCATCACCGGGCTCTGGCAGATCAAACGCACCCGCGCGCCGCAGGCCGATTTTCAGGAATGGGTCCGCTACGACCTGGAGTACGTCCAGCACGGGACGCTCCGCATGGACATCTGGATCATCTTCCGGACCGTGCTCGCGGTCCTTCGAGGAGCCTTCTCATGACACCGAAGGGTCGCAAGCGTGCACTGGGCGTGCTCGTCGCCGCCGCTCTGTTCGTCGCCCTGCTCGCGGGCGCGTACGCCCTGCGCAAGGCCCAGCGCGTCGCACGCGCGGAAGAGGCCCGCGAACGAGGCATGGAGCTCTTCCAGGCCGCGGACTACGACGAGGCGCTCCCGAAGCTGTCCAGCGCCGTCGCGGTCTTCCGACAGGACGGTGAGACGCTGATCGCGCTCGCCGAGTGTCGCCGGCGTGTTCCCGCGCCGAACCGCAAGCACCTGCTCGACGCGACGTCCTTCGCCCGGGCCGCGATGCTCGTGCTGCCGGGCGACCCGCGCCCGCCCGAATTGCTGATGGAGATCTACCAGCAGCTTGGCTTCGTGAGCGAGACGCTCTCCGCCGCGGACGACCTGCTCAAGGCCCGTGCCGATGATGTGCGCGGGCTCCGCATGCGGACCGAGTGCCTCCTCGTGCTGGGGCGGATCGACGAGGCGGAGCAGTCCGCGCGGACCCTTGCGACGTCCCATCCCGAGTCCGCCGACGGGCACCGCCTCGTCATGATCGTCATGCGCGCGCAGGGCGCGTTGCCCGACAAGCTCGTGCCGTACATCGACGGCGTCGTCAAGGATCACCCGGGCGTGGTTGCGCTTGCGTCACTCCGCGCCCGCGCGCACGCGCTGGCGGGCGATCGTCGGGGCGCTCGCGACATCCTGCTCGAAGCGGTCGACATGCCGCTTTCCACGCTCGAAGAGCTCCAGGACCTTCTGCGCCTGCTCGACGTGCTCGGGATGCGTGACGAGTCCGAACGCCTGATGGCCCGAGTCGGGAATGATCCTGCGCTGGGGCTGGCGGGCCAGCTCGTCGCGGTGGAGCGTGCGTTCCAGTCGGGCGACCTTCCGCGAGCGTCGCGCCTCATCGAGGCCACGATGTCGCAGAGCGACGCGCCGAGCGACGACGAGCTGGGCTGGCGAGCCCTCCTCTCCAACCCCGGCACGCGCACGGGCACGCCCGCGTACACCGAGCTTGCGACCCGCTCGGGCGAGCAGGCGGGCTACTGGCGCGCCGTCATCGAGGCCGCCGACCTGCTGTACAAGGGTCAGGCGCGCGAGGCCCGCGGCGTGGTGTCGCCCTACTCCGGCTCTGATTCCGAGAAGGACCTTGCGCGATACCTGACCGCCGAGGCCGATCGCACGCAGGGAGAGCTCGCTCGCGCCGCGTCGGAGTTCAAGGCGCTCGCGGACCGCAACCCGCGCTGGCTCGCCGTGCGTGTGGGATCCGCGGAGTGCCTGCTCGACATGGGGCGCGCGGACGAGGCGTACAACGAGGCGGTGCTTGCGCTCGTCGCGTGGCCCGATCGCGTGCTCGCGGTCGACACGCTCGCGCGCGCGTCCGTCGCGACCATCGAGGCGGGGCAGGCGGACGACGCCGTCGCCGAGGCGTCGATCGAGCTGCTCCGGCGCATCGGCGAGGAGCGTCCGGGCCTGGGCGAGCCGGAGGTGCTGCTGTGCCGCGCGCTGATCGCGCGCGACCGGGCCCCGGAGGCCCGCGAGATGCTCCTGCGCATGGCGACCGATTCCGCCGCCGATCAGGGCGTCGTCGGCCCCATGATGGATATCGCGATGCGCGAGGGCTGGCCCGAGATCGCCGAGCGTTTGCAGCGCCGCACGCCCGATCCGAACGCGTCGCCCGACCTGAACTTCGCCCAGGCGATGTGGCTCGCGGACCAGGGGAGGCTCGACGAATCACGCCGCCTGCTGCGTGCGGCGATCGAGCGTGCTGAAAATGTGGCGGAGCGCAAGCGTCGCGAGCGTCTGCTCTCGAAGCTCCTGGTGCGTGCCGGCGCGCCCGACGCGGTGAAGTACGCCCGCGAGCTCTCCGACAAGTATCCCGAGGACCCGCTCGTGCTGAGCGACGAGCTCGCGATCGCGGGGGCGTGGGACGCGGAGGAGCGCGTCGTTGAGATCATCGCGCGCCTGCGCCGCGCGACGGAGGAGTCCGCGCTCGCGTGGCGAATCTACGAGGCGCGTCGCCTGCTGAACTTCACGCCGAACCAGGGGCGCGCCGCCGAGGCGATCCGCCTGCTGCTGCCCGTGCGCGCCTCGGATCCGAGCAACGACGCGGCGCTCCGCCTGATGGCGGAGGCGAACCTCGTGCTGGGCGATCGCCCGAGCGCGGTTCGTCTGCTCGCGCAGGCCGCCGACGCGTCCCCGGGTGACGCCTCGCGATACCCGCGCCTCATCACGCTGCTCCGCGAGCTTGGCGACCAGGCCGAAGCCGCGCGCCGCCTGCGCGACTATCTGCGGATCCCGCTGGAGGATCGCCAGGCCACGCTCGCCCGCGCCGAGCTCGCGATCTCGCTCGCGCTCTGGGAGGAAGCGATCGGGGAACTCAGCGCCCTGGCCGAGGCCGGATCGCCCGAGGCCGCGGTCCGCCTCGCGGAGGTCTTCCTGCGACGCGCCCGCTTCGACGACGCGATCCGCATGACGCAGCGCGCCGAGGAACTCGGCGCCGAGGCCGAGTCCTGGACGCCCCTTCGCGCCGATGCCCGCGTGCCCCGCGAGGGCGCGGACGTTGCACGTACCGAGTTCGACCGCCTCCCCGCGGGCGAGACCCGCGCGCTGCTCCTCGCGGCGTTCGATCGTCGCAATTCCAGGCCCGATCGCGCCGAGGCCGAGCTTCGCGCCGCGCTCGCGGCGTCGGAGAGCGTGCCGGTGCGCATCGAGCTCGCTCGGCTGCTGCTCTCGGACGGGCGTGTCGCCGAGGGTCGCGCCATCATCGAGGAAGGCCTGGCGCGTGCGCCGGACTCGCTCCCGCTCCGCACCATGCGTGAGGTCGGCGCCGCGATCGCGATGGAGGCGAACGTCGCCGAGGGCGCCCTCGCCGAGTCGCGTTCCGATGGCCCGCCCATGCCCGAGATCATCCGCCTTGCGCGGGCCGTCGAGGCGGGGCAGGGTTCCGAGCAGGACCTGCAGAAGCTCGCCGACTTCTCCAACCAGTGGCCCGCGTCGTTCGCGGTCTCGGCGATCGTGGTGCGTGCGAACCTCGCAGCAGGGCAGGCACAGTCCGCGGTCGACGTCGCGTCGCGTGCTGCGCAGCGTGACCTGCTCGACCCCCGCGCCTCCCAGCTCTATTGCGAGACCCTCACCGCGGCGGGAAGGCTGCCCGAGGCGTTGATCGCCGCGCGCCAGTGGCTCGATCGCTCGCTCGATGCGCCCTACGAGCCCACGATGGCGATCGCCGGGCTCGAGTTCGAGATCGGCATGCGCCCCCAGGCCCTGCCCCGCATCATCGAGTGGAGGGAGCGCATCGAACGCGAAGCGCAGGATCACCCGCAGCGTCTCGGGCTGCTGGTGAAGCTCTTCCTCACCGATGGACGCGACGCCGACGCCCGCGCGAGCATCGAGCGGTTCCGCGCGGTGAATTCGGTCGCCGCGGCGTTCCTCGCGGCCGAAGCGGCGGGGGCGCTGCATCGCGACCCCACGCGGACACGCTCGTGGCTCGACTGGGTGGACACGTGGATCGGCAGCGATCCGCGCGAACGCCTCGCCGCGGCCAGCGCGCGATACGAGCTGTTCGTTCAGGCCCGCGATCCTGCCGACGCGGCCGCGCTGCGCCGGACGCTTGAGCCCCTCACCGGCGACCCGCAGTTGAGCGGGCGGGCGTCGCTGCTCCTCGCGGGGGTCGCCGATGCGCTCGGCGAGACGGGCGAGGCGGCGAGGCTGTACCGGATCGCGCTCCAGACGCTCCCGGACGACCCGGTCGCGCTCAACAACCTCGCGGTCGCGCTGCTCGCCGATCAATCCCAGCCCGGGTCTTCCGACGCCTTGCAGTTCGCCGAGCGGGCCGTCGCCGCGGCCCGGGACGCGGGCTGGCCGGACGCAAACCTCTCGAGCGCCATCGAGACGCTCTCCCAGGCCCGTCTGGCGGCGGGCGACGCGCCGGGGGCCCTCGACGCCGCACGCAAGGCCTTCGAGATCGATCCGTCCTCGCTCGCCGTCCGCCTCGCCCTCGCCGAGGCCCTGCTGGCGACGGGCTCCCGGGACGAGGCCGATCGCATGGCCCAGGACGTCGAGCGTGGCCTTCGGTCGCGTCCGTACCGTGAAGATGGGTTGGCTCCCCGCCTGAAGCGGCTGGAATCCCTCCTCTCGGGGAGATCTGTACCAAGCGGGGGCTGAAACTCCCCCAAACCCCGGATGTGGTGGATACACAAATCCACCGGAACAAGGCATGGGCGCCCCAAGATTCTGTATAACGGGGGCGGGACAGATTGACATATAGGACGTTTGCAATTAGAGTTATCGGTGTTGTCGCCCATGGATCCGGGCGGCGACGAGGAGGCGGTTTGTTGACCGCCTCCCCGGAAGGAATCGAGGGTCCGAGCGGGCCTGCGGGCGGGAACGCCTTGGGCAAGCGAAGGGGAAGAGCCGTGTCCATCAGCAAGCTGTCCAGCGTGGTGGGTCTCGCATCCGTCGCGTTCCTCGCCGTTCCTGCGAGCGCGACGCGCATCCTGCAGGTCGATTTCAACGCCGGCACCGGCACGGTGACCGCGCCGTTCTCCACCAACTACACGGGCATGTTCAAGGTCACGAACGTGCTCGGGGGCGGCGCTCGCGACATGAACGCGGTCATCCTCGACCTGCTCGTTGATGGCACTGAGCAGGGCGTCGGTCAGGTCTCGACCGCCGATTTCAACTTCAACCTCATGGCCGACTTTGTCAATGGCAAGATCACCGGCGGCAGCGTTGAGATCGTCGGTGTAGCGGGTGGCGTCGAAGGCGCCGCGGGCCGGTACACCGCCCAGATCGTCCCGAACAACACCAGCGACGTGAACATCCTGCAGGTGCAGGGCTCGGGCCTGTTCGTGATCTCGGGCCTCACGTTCAATGGCTTCTTCGATTCCGCGGACTTCTTCGGCTTTGACGTCACCGAGTGGGACATGGCCGAGCCCCTCCGCGGCAACTTCGACACGATCGCCTTCCAGCCCGGCACCTCCGGCACGGATAACAACGTCGACGTCGACGTCTTCATCCAGGGCATCCCGCTGCCCACCACCGCGGGCATGGGCCTCGCCGGCCTCGCCCTCGTGGGCACCCGTCGCCGCCGCTGATACCAGCGGATTCAATCAGCATCAGATGAGAGAGCGACCGGCGGCCCGCCATGTGCGGGCCGTCGTTGCATCTGGCCCCAACGCCTTTGTTGAAGTTGCTGCTATCACCGGATGGTGCCTGACTCACGATTCCGCGCGATAGGCCCCGCTGAGCACGCGCTGCCACCAGTCCTGGTGTTCCTGATACCAGCGCACGGTGCGTTCGAGCGCATCGGGCCAGGCGGACCGCGTGGGTCGCCACGCGAGCTCGCGCTCGATCTTCGACGCATCGATCGCATACCGCCGATCGTGCCCGAGCCGGTCGGGCACGCGCTCGATCATGTCCTCGCCCGCGCCCATGATGCGCAGGATCTCGCGGGTCAGATCGATGTTCGCCCGCTCGTTGTTGCCCCCGATGTTGTACACCTCACCGCTGCGACCGCGCTCGAGCACCGCGAGCAGCGCCTCGCAGTGGTCCTCGACGTGCAGCCAGTCGCGGACGTTCAGGCCATCGCCGTACAGCGGCACACGCCGCCCGCGGATGAGGTTGGTCACGAACAGCGGGATCACCTTCTCGGGGAACTGGCGGGGCCCGAAATTGTTCGAGCATCGCGTGACGACCACGTCGATGCCATACGTGTGCTGCGCCGCGAGCGCGAGCATGTCCGACGCCGCCTTGCTCGCCGCGTAGGGCGAACGCGGGGCGAGCGGCGTGCTCTCCGTGAACCTGAGATCGGGCCGATCGAGCGGCAGCGAGCCGTAGACCTCATCCGTCGAGACGTGCAGGAACCGGGCGCGATCGCCGCCCGGGGGGTGCGCGTGGCGCCAGCAGTCGAGCAGCACCTGCGTGCCCGCGACGTTGGTCGTGACGAACGGCTGCGCATCGGCGATCGAGCGGTCCACGTGGCTCTCCGCGGCCATATGAACGATCGCGTCGGCCTCGGCGCACAGCGGTCGCATCGCGGTCGCATCGCGGATGTCCGCGCGCACGAACCGCACCCGCGGCTCGCCCATCAGGTCGGCTAGATTGTCCATATTGCCCGAGTAGGTGAGCGCGTCGGCGATGGTCAGGCGCGTCCGCGGGCGCTGCTCAATGAGGAATCGCGCGAACGCGGAGCCGATGAAGCCCGCGCCGCCGGTCAGCAGAACGTGCTCGAACGACGTACCCGTGGTCACGCTGGAATCCCTCGTGCGTGCGGTCGAATCGCAACGCGTGCTGGCGGGATGCTAGGGAGCGTCAGTCAGGCTCGTGCTCCAGGCGGGCGAGCACGTCCCGCACGTTGTCGGTCCAGGGCGGCATCGGGCCCAGGAGACGCTCGGTCCCCGCGAGGTCGAGCACGCTCCACGCGGGGCGCGGGGCGGGCCTCGGGAACTCGCTCGTCGTGCAGGGCTCGACCACGCATGGAAGGCCCAGCGTTTCGACCACGAATCTCGCCAGCTCGAACCACGAGCACGCCCCGCCGTCGGTCACGTGGAAGATGCCGCGGGCCCGTGCGTCGAGCAGGGCGAGCGAGCATCGCGCGAGGTGCTCGGCGGACGTGGGGCGGCCGCGCTGGTCGTCCACGACGCGGAGCATGTTCTTCTCTCGTGCGAGGCGAGCGATCGTGCGGACGAAGTTGCGCCCCCACGGCGCGTAGAGCCAGCTCGTGCGGATGAGGATCGCGTCGAGCCCGTGGGCGATCTCCTGCTCGATCGCCTCCTCGCCCTCGCCCTTCGTGCGTCCGTACGCGTTGATCGGCGTGCGCGGATGATCGGTGCGGTAGGGCTCGCTCGAATGGCCGTCGAAGACGTAGTCCGTTGAGTAGTGCACGAGCGTCGCGCCGATCGCGCGGCAGGCGGCGGCGAGGCGTGCGACGCCGAGCGCGTTGATCGCCCGTGCGGCGCCCTCGTCGGATTCGGCCCGATCAACGTCGGTGTACGCCGCGGCGTTGATGACGATCGGCGTCGTTGCAGTCGCGTCCGTCGGCGATGCCGCGTTTGAACGCGCGTGGTCGCGATGCCCATCAATGATCGACGCCAAGCGTTCGGGCGTGACGCAACTGGCCCCATTGCTCGCGCTCAGATCGAGCTCAGTCATCTCGGGACAAATGGGTGCAGCACGCTCCCGCTCAAGCAGCTCGCGCCACGCGCGACCGAGCATGCCGCTCGCGCCGAGCAGCACGATCGGGTGCCCCAGCAGTATCGAGCGGTGATTGCCGGCGTCGGCGCTCATGGGCTAGCGATGCACCACGTGCCAGGGG
>JAVEWV010000004.1:0-179106 GCA_034004365.1 Phycisphaerales bacterium | reverse complement strand
CGGCGGCGTGTTGAGCCGGCTACCGTCCTTCGCCTGCACCTCGTACCGTAGCATCTTGGGCAGCTTCCGCGCGGGCGTCAGCAGGTCCTCGCGGATCATCACGAGCGTTGTGCCCGCGATGCCGATGTTCTTCTGCGCGCCCGCGTAGATCAGCCCGAACTTCGAAACGTCCAGCGGGCGGCTATAGATGTCGCTCGACATGTCGCACACCAGCGCCGATCCCGCCGGCGTCTTCGGATAGCGGAACGATCCGTCCGCGTTCCGGAACGCCGTGCCGTAGATCGTGTTGTTCGAGCACATGTGCACGTACACCGGATTCGCGCCGTACGCGATGTCCGCGTCGGTCGGGCAGAACGCGTGCTGATGCCCGCGCCCGTCGAACGCCTCGTAGCAGTTGCCCGAGTAGACCTTCACTTCCTCCCACGTCTTCTCCGCCCAGTAGCCCGTGGTCAGGAACGCCGCGACGCCGCCGTCAGGCAGCAGGTTCGCGGGAACCATGAAGTTCTGGCTCGTCGCGCCGCCCGTCAGGAACAGTACCTTGTAGTTCGCGGGCACGCTGCCCACCTTGCGGCAGTTCTCCTCCGCCTCCGCGAGCACCTTGTCGAACAGCTTCCCGCGGTGGCTGTGCTCCATGATGCCCACGCCCGTGCCGCCGATGTTCCACAGGTCTTCCTGCGCCTGGCGGATCACGCTCTCGGGCAGGCACCCGGGCCCCGCGGAGAAGTTGTAGATCCGACCGCCGGGCAGGCTCGTCACGCCGGAGGTTGCGGGCTTCGCTGTCGTGGTGGTCATGGCTCTTTCCCCAATCCGCGGCCGCTCGCCGCGTGTGCTCGGTTGATTATCGCGCGGCGGACGCCAGCGCGTCCGCGTTGACGCAGTGCTCGGTCCGACCGGTGTCGCGGAACACCGTCAGGATCCGCACCGTCTCGTCCGCCACCGCCTGCTGGGCCTGGTCGGTCGACGCCCCGCAGTGGTGCGTGCAGTGCACGTTCTCGATCTTCGACATGGGACAGTCAAACGCCGCCTCGGGCTCGCCCGGCTGGTTCTCGTACACGTCGATCGCCGCGCGGATGCCGCGTGTCTTCACCGCGTCCGCCAGCGCCGCTTCCTTGACGATCTTCCCGCGCGACGTGTTGACGAAGTACGCCCCCTGCTTCATCGCGCCGAAGAACTCCGCGTCGCACATCCCGATCGTCTCGGGCGTCTGCGCCACGTGCACGCTGATCGCGTCGCACCGCGACACCATCCGCAGCAGCTCCTCACGCGTGTCGCCACCGAACTCGATGCTCAGGATCCGCGCGTGCGGCTCGTCCAGATGGCGCGACCACGCGACGACGTTCATGTCGAACGCCTTGGCCCGCTTCGCGACCTCGCCCCCGATCGCGCCCAGCCCCACGATCCCCAGCGTCCGCCCCTTGAGCCCGCGGGCCTTGCCGAACTCCTTCTTGTTCCACTTGCCCGCCTGCAGCGCCGCGTGCTGCTCGGGGATGCGCCGGTCGAGCGCGATCAGATGCCCGATCGCCAGCTCCGCGACCGCGACCGCGTTCATGCCCGGGCAGTTGCACACCGCGACCCCGTGCGTCGATGCGCTCGTCAGGTCGATGTTGTCGTACCCCGCGCCCGCGCGCACGATCAGGCGAAGGCCCGACGCCGCGCCCTTCTCGATCGCCCCCGCGGGCACCTTCGTGCTCCGGACGACCAGCGCCGCGGGGCGCTTCTCGGCGAGCGCCGCGCCGAGCGTGTCGGGCGTCAGCGACGGGTCGGACACGACCTCGAACCCCGCCTTCGTCAGCGCCTCGATCCCCGACGCCTCGAACTTGTCCGCGATCAGCACACGCACGCAACGCCCTCCCGCCCGACGCCCGGAACACCCCTCCGAATCCGAACACCCCCGGGCCGGAACAACGCCCGAAAGAGCAGCCCGGAACACCCCCGGAACGGCCAAGACGGCCGCACGATCAGTCTAGGCACGGGCGGCATGCCCGCCGGGCTACTCCGCCTCCATGAGGGAAAGCGCCAAGGCGCGAGCGGCCATGTCCAGAGCCTCCATCGCGCAAAGAAAAAGCGGGCCCGAAGGCCCGCTTGGGTGTTCATGTGATGATTGGGCTCCGAGCGCCTACTCGCCCTGGAACTTGTCCGCGTCCGGTCCGACCGCCGAGCCGCCGTAGTCGACGCCGCGCACACCGAGTCGAGTGCACGAGTACCTCCGGGTCAGGATATCGCCGCCCCGGTTTCGCGCGGGGTAGAGGATCCCTTCCCAAGACGCACCGGGAGGGTTGTAGGCCACGCGCGGCTTCGTTCCCGAACTCGTGAAAATCCAGCCAACGTTCGCGTCGCCATACTGCTTGTACCGCACCGAGCCATCAAAGAACGCGAGCGGCTGCGAGGTGTCGTCGTAGGCGAAGTACTCGCCATTGCGGCCGCAGTTATGCCTCGCGTACCCGTCGTGCAGCATCACCTTCTGGCCAGGGAACGCCACCGTCGTCCACATGACGTTGCCGAGGGCATCCCTGGAACCCGCCGGCGGGGCCACATACGTGTACGTGTTCGAGCCGGTCTGGAGCACGCCGTAGGCCGACTTCACCTTGTTCTGCCCCGGGTCAAAGAGCCCGATCGTCGGCTGGTAGCTCGAGCTGTAGGGCCAACGCTTCTCCGCGGCGGGAGGCTGCGGCTGGGCGTTTCCGGCCTCGTAATCCTGCCAGATCTGCCAGGAAAGACGCGCCTTGTCCTCCGGGCACACGACGAGCGGCTCGGGCAGACGTGACGCGAGATAGTCCTGCAGCACAAGATGCGAATACAGGATGTGCGGGATCCAGGTATTGATCTTCGGGAAGCTGCTGGCATCACGCCCGGTCCGGCGCCGGATGATGTCCACCGCCTGGTCGGCCGCGGCCTGGATCGCCTGCGGCGCGTTGTTCAAATCAGAGAAGTCGCTCCGGCTCTCGCCCGCGCCCCACGTAAATGAGAACACGCGATCGTCGAAGTCCGCCGCGTAGCTGGCGCCGCCGAGCGACATCTGCTTGAGGTTCGACGAGCAGATCGCCGTACGAGCCGAGCAGCGTGCCCTGCCCAGTGCGGGCAGCAGGATGCCGATCAGGAGCGCGATGATCGCGATGACCACCAGCAACTCGATCAGCGTGAAGCCAGCGCCACGCCGCGACGCGATCCTCGGAAGCCGAAGATCCCTTGGGAACCGAACATCCATCGCGTTTCCCTCCATACACCGGCCAACCCGCCGGCCCCATCGTCCCTTCATGCCAACCCATCTACCAACCCGATGGCGCCCCGGAAACCGGGAAGCGTCCAACCTTTATCGTCGCCATGCCCGGGCGAACGCCCGTTTCGAGTGCATATCGCGACACGAGGCCCCCGCCGGAGACCAGCCCGGAGCCATGCCAACAAGCCCCGCCCCGGGCCTATCCGCCCGAGCCGGAGTAATCCACACCACGTAGACCATACCGAGTCTGCTGGAACCGCACAACCCCAACTTCGCTGGTTCCCCCAGGCCCACGGGCCGGCGCGTCGCCCACCTCCCACACGTCCGGGCGATAGGGCACCGTCACCGAGTCCCGGTCCGGGCTCGCAGGATCCCAGCCCGCCTTGGCGTCCCCGTACCGCTTCACCCGCACCGACCCGTCGAAGAACACCAGGGGCTGCACCGCCGCGTCGTTCGCGTGCCAATACCCGGGCCTCTCGTTGTGCCGGGCGAACACGTCGTACATCATCACCTTCCCCGACGGGAACGCCACGCCCGACCACAGCACGTTCCCCAGCCCCGTGTCGTTCGGGCCCGGGTTGTAGTTGTACAGATAGTGCTGCACCCACCGGACGTACGGCGGCTTCGGGCGGCGCATGCTCGCGTTCGGGTCGAACATGCTCTGCGTCACCATGTAGCTGCTCGAGTAGGGCCAGACCTTGCCGAAGTTCGTCCCCGCCGCGATCGGGCGCGACGGATACGGCGAGATCTCCCGCCGATCGAACGCGAACGGGTCCTCCGTCCACGCGAGGCGCACCTTGTCCTCCGGGCAGATCACCACCGGCTCGGGCAGGCGGCGCTGCATGAAGTCGAGCAGCACGAGGTGGCTGTTGAGGATGTGCGGGATCCAGTTGCGGATCGGCATGATGTCCTCACGCCCCGCACGCCGACGCAGGATGTCCACCGCCTGGTTCGAGCCCGCCCACACGCCGTCCGTCGCGTTCGTCAGATCCGAATACTCGCTCGGCTGGCGGTCCACCTCCCAACTGAACGAGTACAGGCGATCGTCGAACGTCGCGGCGTAGGTCGAGGCCGCGGTCGAATGCTCCCGCATGTTCGAGGTGCACACCGCCTGGCGTGCCGATCGCCGCGCCTTGCCCAGCGCAGGAAGCAGGATGCCGATCAGGAGCGCGATGATCGCGATGACCACCAGCAGCTCGATCAGCGTAAATCCCGAGCCAGTGCGCGATCGTCGCCATGATCGACGATGGGCGCTTCGACCTCCCATGCCGATCCTCCCATGCGCAACCGCACGCACCGACAGACAGGAGAGAAGCCACGCATCCCGCGGCGAGAGAACCCCGCCGCACACCTCACGCATCAGCGGCGCGAGCCCGTCCCCGTGGCCGCGCTCGCCCCACGCGTGGGACGATCGATCCCGTGGATCCCGCCGCGCGTCCAGCGGTGGTACCCCGCCGACATCCAGTCCTTCGTCGCGCCCGACGCGGTCCCCGACTCCCACCCCTGCGGTGCGTACCAGAAGCCCGTCGTGCGCTCGGGATCTTCGCGATCCAGCGGGTTCCACCCCGGCAGCATGTCGCCCGTGCGTGCGAGCGAGACCGAGCCGTCAAAGAACAGCACCGGCGCCTGGCAGTCGGCATACGCCATGAACCGCTCGCGCCGCGCACCGCGGTGCCGCCCGACCGACTCGTACACGTGCGCCTTGCCCGAAGCGAACGCGACATCGCTCAGCCGCACGCCCCCGAACGCCGGTCCGCCCGAACGCAGCGCATCGCGATCGTTCAAGCGCAGGCCGTACGCCAGGTGCTCCCGACCCTGGAACAGGATCGCCGACGGCGTGCGTGCGCTCTGCCCCGGGTCGTACGCCGCGGGGGCAAGCTCATAGCTCGATGAGTAGGGCCAGCGTTTGAACGCGTTCTCCCCGGCGCGCCATCCGTCGGGATACGGCGCCGCACGCCCCGTGTCGAACCCGCTCGGATCTTCCGACCAGCCCGTGCGCACGCGATCCTCCGGGCACACCACCAGCGGCTCGGGCAGGCGCGACGCCAGATGGTCCATCAGCACGAGATGCGAGTACATCACGTGCGGGATCCACCCCGTGATGCGCTGGATGTCGGGCCGATCCGCACGCTCGCGCAGGATCGCCACCGCCTGATCCGCCGCGGCCTGCAGGTCATCGCTCGCGTTCGACAGATCGGGAAACTCGGAGCGGAACTCGCCCGCGCGCCACGAGAACGTCCAGAGCAGATCGTTGTTCTCGTGCGCGTACGTCCCGGTCGCAGCGCCGATCTGGCGCAGGTTCGACGAGCACACGACCAGCCGACCCATCCGCCGAGATTCGCCGAGTGCCGGGAGGATCACGCTCAGGAGCAGCCCGATGATCGCAACGACCACCACCGCTTCCATGAGCGTGAATGCGCGCGCGGGAGCTGACCATTCAACCCCACGACGCCGGCCCATCGCCGCGCCCACCGTAGTTTGGTCCGCCACCAGGCGATCTCCAGGCTCGTCCAACCCATGCCCAGGAAAGGGCTTCGATCACGACATGCTAACCGCAACCGCCCCGCAAGTGCAAGCCGCACGCCCGCGTCCGCCCCGACGAGGCCCGAATGCGTTCGAGGTTCAGTGCCACCACCGCGTCCGAGAATATCGATGCCGCATTCTTACCGAGCCCCATCTTGCCTAAATCAACCACCCGCGGACGAGGCTGAGCACGAGCATCGCCCCGAGCCCCGCGCTCAGCGTCCCCAGCACCGCGAGCCAGCGCGTCGCGCCCCCGCGCAACCCCGAAGCCTCCGCAGAGGCCTCCACCGGAGCCGCAGCAGCCAGCACCTGCGCGGGCGCAGCGGCATGCACGCCCCGCCCCGCACTCGAACTCCGCGCGATCGCAGCGCCAGACTCACCGGATCCCGGCCCCTCCCAACTGAGAGCCGCCACCACCTCCGGCTGCGCCTGCCCGGGCAGCAGGCGGGCGGGGAGCAATCCCAGGTGCTGCCTGTCGCCCGCGCCGGGAAAGACCGCCCCGCATCGCGCGCATGCATATTCATGCGCATCCACCGGCGCGAGGCACGCATGGCACACGCCAAGCAGGTGCGCCACGCCCGGCGCACGCTGCGCCAGGCTCCAGAACTGGTTCGTCGTCGGCCCGCGCACCACGCTCATGCGCGTCACCATTCCGCGCTCCACCTGCCTGCGCAGCGTCGCGTACGAGCATCCCGGGCGGAACGGCTGCGACACATCACGCACGAACCACGGGCCCATCGCGTTCTGAGAAGCCTGCCGCGAAAGCGGATCGAACCGCCCGCCGCACGCTCCGCACGACTCCAGTCCGTGCGTGACCTCACCGCAGTAGGGGCACAGGACCGCCCGCTCCGCGCCCCCTCCCGCCGACATGCCCGCACCCGTCTCCACGATTCCCTCCATGCGCTCCGCGCCCCGCTCCCCACACACATCGTGGGCCCGCCGCGCACGGCCCCAGATAATCGCACATGACCTCCCACCCCTCTCGAACCTGCGCCCGCCCCCGCCCCCCGGTTCGCCGCCCCGCCGCGGTCCTGCGCCAAGCGACGCCGCTGGCCCTCGCGTGGCTGATCGCGGGCGGGTGTGCGTCCCAGGCCCCCGAGCCCTCCCGGCGAGATCCCGCCCCGCGCGCAGCGGGAGCCGCCCAGGCATCGGAAGCACCACCGCCCCTGCTCGCGGGCGGCCGCGCGATCGAGTGGGCGGAACTCTCCCCCCGCCTCGCCGAGGCCGCCGGCCCCGGCGCGATCCGCGACCTCGCCGTGCTCCGCGCCGCCCGCTCGCGCCTCTCGCTCCGGGGCGAGCGGATCACGCAGGGCGATCTTGATCGTGAGGAGCGCGATCTCAAATCGCTCGTCGCCCGCTCCGCGACGGGCGACGCCCCGACCGAGGAGGCCATGCTCGCGATGCGTCAGTCCCGCGGGCTCGGGCCCGTCCGCTATCGCGACACGCTTGAGCTGAGCGCCTCGCTCCGCAGGCTCATCTCACCCATCGCACGCCCCTCATCCGAAGAGGTCCGGCGCGCGTTCGACGTCTCCTTCGGCACGCGCTACCGCGTCCGCCTGATCGTCCTGCCCTCCGAGCGCGAGGCGAACGACGCACGCGACCGCGCCCGGCGTGCGGGCCTCGTCGCGGGCGAGGTCGGCACGCCCGAGCAGCGCGAGGCGCTCCGCGCGATGTTCGCCTCGCAGGCGTTCTCGCGATCGACGGATCGCAGCTCGCGCGCCGCCGGTCTCGTCGAGCCCATCAGCCCGCTCGACACGTCGTACCCCTCCGCGCTCACGCGCGCGCTTCCCGCGCTCACGCCCGACGAGCCGAGCCCGATCCTCGCGCTCGACGAGGGCTTCGCCGTGCTGCTGCTTGAGGAGGTCATCCCCCCCGCACCGCGCGACTTCGACGCCGAGAAGGACGCGATCGAGCACGAGATCGTGCTCCGGCGCGAGCGTGTCGCGATGGAAGCGCTCGCCCAGGAACTCCTGCGTGCCGCGCCGATGACGCCTATTGACCCGTCCGTCGCGTGGAGCCTCGATCGCTAAGACCACGCGCGTAAATGCGCAGCACAGCAGCACGCCGCGCCCCGGGTCAGCGACTCGCCCGCGCGGGCACGCCGATCACGCACGCGCCGTCCGCCACGTCGCGCACCACCACCGCCCCCGCGCCCACCACGCACCCGCTCCCGATCCGCACGCCCGGCAACACCCGCGCGCCGAGCCCCACCAGCGTGTCCGCCCCGACGCGCACGCGCCCGCCCAGCACGCTCCCCGGCGCGAGGTGCGCGTTCTCCCCCACCTCGCACTCGTGCTCGACGATCGCGCCCGTGTTCACGATCGCGTGGGCGCCCACGCGTGCCGCCGTCTGAACGATCGCCCCCGCGCCCACGAGCACGCCATCGCCAACGCTCGCCCCCGCGCCGACGACCGAGCCGGGATGGATGACCGCCCGCGCACCCATGCCCCCATGCCGCCCGAGCCACGCCCGGCGCAACGCGAGGTCGCCCACGCACAGGACCCACGCCTCGCCCCGCTCGGGCGCGTCGAGAGCGCCGAGGCGCGCGAGCTCCGCGGGCGGCGCCGCGAGCCGCGCACGCTCGCCGTCATCGAGGAACCCCGCGACGTCCATCCCGCCCCGAAGCGCGGCGTCCCACACGACCAGCGCGTGCCCGCCACCACCCACCAGCACCAAGCCCCTACCCTGCCGCATCCCCGCAGGCTAGCGGGCGAACGAGACCCTTGACGGGCTCGCACCCTCGGACCGCCCCGCACATGAACAGCGTCCACGTCGCCGCCGTCGGATACCTCAACACGCTCCCGCTGATCGCGGGGCTCGAGCGATGCTCGGGCATCGACCTGCACCGCGCTCCGCCAGCGAGCCTGGTCGGGCTGCTGGAGCGGGGCGAGGCGCGGGTTGCGCTCGTGTCGCTCATCGATGCGGCGCGGAGCGACGTCCCGCTGAGCATCCTGCCTGTGGGCATCATCGGGTGCGACGGGCCCACGCTGACGGTCCGCGTGTCGAGCCGCGTGCCGCCATCGGAGATCCGCGTGCTGCACGCCGACGTGGAGAGCCACACGTCCGTGGCCCTCGCACGCGTGGTGCTCGCGCGCCGGTTCGGCGTGCGACCCGCGATCGAGCCCTTCGGGCCCGCCGAGCGAGAGCACGCCCGCACTCGCGGCGAATGGCCCGAGAGCGTCCTGCTCATCGGCGACAAGGTCATCACCGAGCCTCCCCCCGCCGACGATTTCCCGCACCGCGTCGACCTGGGCGAGGCGTGGAAGGCGCTCACGTCGATGCCCTTCGTCTACGCCTCGTGGATGTGCCGCACCGAGGACGAGCGCAACGCCGACGTTGCCCGCACCGCGTCGCTGCTCGACCGCCAGCGTCGCCTCAACGCCCAGCGTCTCGGCTCGCTCATCACGCGCGGCGCCGCGGAGCACCGCTGGCCCGTTTCCACCGCGCGCACCTACCTCACCGATCTGCTCCGCTACGAGCCCGACGAGCGTGCGTGGAACGCCGCACGCACATTCCTTGCGATGTGCGCCGAAGAGGGCCTGATCGATCCCTCCCGCGCGGAGCCCCGCTTCGCGCCGTTCGTGACGCCCGCCCACGCCTGAATCGCCCGACGAATGGGCCGGACCGTTTGCGCCGTTCGACCTGCGCCCCCGCGACATACGCTCGCCCCATGCCCCCGCTCCCGCGATTCCGGAACGCCGCGGTCGCGGACATCGCCGCGGAGCTCCGCTTCGCGCCCAAAGCCGCGATCCTGCGCGCCGTCGAGAGCGCCGAACTCCTGGCGGGGCAGGTCGACGCCAGCGCGGCGTACCCCATCGACTTTGTCGTCTTCCGCCTGACCGGCTACCGCCCCGACGCGGCGCCCGACGTGATCCTCACGGGCGCGGACCTGCTCGCCGACCTGGGCGTGCTCGCCGAGCACCTCTCGCACCGGGCGAATCTCACCGAAGCCGACCTCAGCGACGCTTCGCTCGGCATCGACGACCTCACCCGCAGATGGAACGTGAGCCGCAAGACCGTCGAACGCCTCCGCCGCCAGGGGCTCGTCGGCGTGCGCGTGCGGGGTGAGCGGGGTCGCGAGCGGACCGCGTTCCGCGTGCCAGCAGTCGAGGCCTTCGAGCGGGCGCACGCGGAGGCGCTCTCCGGCGCGCGCGCGTTCACGCGCCTCTCGCACGAGCAGGAGCACGCGATCTTTGAGGAGGCCCGTGCGCTCCGCGAGGCGCATGGCTGGTCACTGCACGGGTGCGCGCGCACGCTCGCGACCACGCACGGGAGGGGTGTGGAGACCATGCGCGCGCTCCTCCGCCGACTCGACCCGGAACGTCTCGTGTTCCCCGAGCCCGGGCCGCCCGACGAGCGCCTCGCGGGCGTCTTTGAGCGGGCCCTCCGCCGCGGCATCGAGCCGCGCGAGATCGGCGAGCGATATGGGCACCCGCGCCGGAGCGTGCTCCGAGCCGCGCACATCACGCGGATCACGCTCCTGCGCGACGCGCTGCGTGCCGACGGCATCACCCAGAACGCCACACAGGTCGCGGCGCATACCGAGCCCCAGGCCGATGCGCTCCGCGCCGCGCTCGAGGCCCCGAGCGTCCGCGACGCGACCCGCCCCGAGCGTCCGATCGCGCTGGCGGATCTGCTCGCGTTCATGCGCGAGCGCGTCGTGCCCGTCGGCATCGAGGAACGCCAGCGCCTCCTCGCGATCTCACTGCTCGTCGCGCAGGCGAACTCGATCCTCGCCGCGCAGTCGCGGGCCGCGACGCCCAGCCCGTCCGCCCTCGACACCGCCGAGACGGCGCTCCGGCGTGCGTCGCTCTTGGGCGCGCTCGCCCTGCGTCCGCACCTGCGTCTGATCCTGGACACGCTCGAGCAGGGCCTCGCCCGTCCGCTCGACGAGGTCCGCCCCGCGCCGCTGTCCGACCTGCTCCGCCGGGCCCTTCGAGCCGCGGGCGCCGCAACGCTCGCGATCGATCCGCGCCACGGCGGGCGCCTTGCCGCGCCGGTCGGGCTCGCGGCCCAGCGCGTCGTCGCCGCCGAGGGTCGCGCCGCGCACGAGCCGGGGCGGGCCCGGGCGCGCCTGCCGAGCGACGCCCCCGGCTTCGACTGGACCCACTCGCTCCACGCGTGGCAGGGCATCCTCGAACCACCGCAGCCCGTCGCCGCGGCGATCCTTGCAATGGACGACCCCGACGCGCACCTCCTCGCAGCGCGGCTTGGTCTGGAACGCCTCGCGGAGGCACGCGCCGAGCTCGCCCAGAAGGGTGGAACGACCCCCGCCCGACTCGCCGCGAGGGAACGTCGCGTCCTGCGTGCCGCATGGCTCGGGCGAGGTCACGACGACCCCGCCCCCCCACCGCCGAGCGATGCACGCCCGGTCCGTTTCCGCTAGCCTCGTACCCGGGAAAGCAGACGGAGACACGAGTTGCCCATGCCCAGCGGATCTCGCGCAATCGCCCTCACAGCGGCATTCCTCGGTGTCCCGGCGTTCGCGTCGGACGACGCGCCGACGCTCCACGCCCTCACGTCCGTGTGGGAGGCCGACGAGGCCGAAGCCGCAAACGCGGGCTACGACGGCAAGTTCTACATCGCCAGCGACGATGGCAACGCTCGCCTCAACATCGGCGGCGTGTTCCAGTTCCGGTACGTTGCCAACTTCAATCCCGAGGACGCGCATACGGGCGACTCGGAGTTCTCCAACGGCTTCCAGTTCCGTCGCCTCCGCCTCAACATGACCGGGACGTTCAAGGAGGCCGGCGTCGATTTCAAGATCCAGGCGGAGTTCGCCTCCGGCTTCGGAAGGCTGCTCGATGCGGTCGTCAGGAAGTCGTTCGACGATGGCGTCTGGATCCTCGTCGGGCAGCACGAGGTGTCGTACACGCGCGAGGTCGAGGCGCCGTCCTCGAAGCAGCTCGCGATCGAGCGCTCCCTCGCGGAGGAGGTCTTCGGGCTCGACCGCGCCACCGGCATCGCCCTCGGCATCGATCGCGACCGCTGGCGCGCCCGCGGCACACTCTCCGACGGACGTAGGGGCAGCAATTCGGCCTTTTATGACGAGTCCGAGGCGGACGTGGCGCTCACCGCCCGCGCGGAGCTCCGCCTGTTCGACGCGCCGTGGAAGCAGTTCGACGACCTGACCGCGTTCCCCGACTCCAAGCGCGGGCTGCTGCTCGGCGCGGGCCTGCACTGGCAGGTGGATGGCAACATCCCCAGCCCGGGCGTGCGGGGCGAGAACGACCGCCTGCTGCAGGGCACGCTCGACGCGAGCTACGAGGACGCGGGGTGGAACGCGATGATCGCCGGACACTTCCGCTCGATTGATGCGGACAGCGATGCGGTCGACTTCGGGCTCGTCGCGCAGGCGGGCGCGTTCCTGGACGAGCACAACGAGGTGTACACGCGGTTCGTGCAGCTCTGGCCCGATCCCGATCGGGACCACTCCGACCCGTTCTCCACGATCGCGGTCGGCACGAACCACTACTTCATCCCCGACAGCCACGCCGCGAAGCTGAGCGTGGAGGGGAACCTGCTGCTGTCCGACACGGTGTCGAGCTCGTCGATCGTCTTCACCCCCAACGTCTCGCAGGGGATCCTCGCGGGCGACGAGGCGGGACAGTTCATCCTGACGGCCCAGCTCCAGCTCGTGTTCTGAGCGGACGCCCCGAGAGCGTCGGGCCCGCGCGGGGCGCGGTCCAACGGCTAGAATCGCCCGAGCGCGGGCGTAGCTCAGTGGTAGAGCGTCAGCCTTCCAAGCTGAACGTCGAGGGTTCGAATCCCTTCGCCCGCTCTTCGACGCGCGGACCTCGGTCGCGCGGAGAGGCCCGCCGAGCCGCCCTCGTCAGGCACCCGGCACCGCAACGACCCCGGGGTTGGTCCCCCGGGGTCGTTGCACTTCTGCGCACGGTCGCGCATACTCGCCGCGCCCGAGCTGACCACCGGGCCGCCGACCAGCCCGCGCCGAGCTGGTCACGACGACGAGGCGCACATCCGAGGCCCCTCATGCAGAACGTCCCCTCGGGCGAGCGATCGCTCGCCGACGCCGTCGCGCGGTACATCCGTCACACGCAGGAGCTCTACGACTCGCGCGAGTGGATGAACGTGCGATGCGCCCTCGCCCGCCTCGTGCCCTATGCCCGCTGGAATAAGCAATCCTGGCGTCGAGCCCTCGATTGCCTGGAGATCGAATACGACCTCTCCCCGCAGTACCGACGCGTTGTCTGGGCCCGATGGCTCAGGTTCCTGCGATGGGCCGTCGAGCACGAAGAGACGAGCGCTCAGCTGCTCGTGGAGGTGTCAGCCTTCCGCGCCACCTTTCGAGCCTTCGCCGTGGGGCTGGGACGAGGAGAACCCTTCGACGACTTGACCTCCTTCGAGCCCACGAAGACCACGCGTGAACCACTGAGTTTCACGGTGATATCGAACATCCTCCCGTCCTTGCCCAAGCTCACGCGCGACGTGGTCTCGTTGCTCGCCTTCACCGGCGCCCGACCCTCCGACGTACTCCGATTGCGCTCCTGCGACATCGACCAGTCCTCCGATCCCTGGCTGGCCCGACCCGCGTTCCACAAGACCGCGCATCGAGGCCTGCCCCGCGTCATCGTTCTCCCGCCATCAGCGCAGCACATCATCGATCGACGCCTCACACCCTTCACGCCCCAGGACTGGATCTTCCCGGCGCCCAAAGACCCCCGTCGACCGTGCACCACGTCGACCATCGCTCAGGCTCTCGCCCGTGCTCAGAATCGACTGAAATCCCAGCGATTCACGCTCTACGACCTGCGTCGTCGCGCCGCCCAGCTCGTCCGCCAGGTCGAAGGCCTCGACGTCGCCCAGGTCCTGCTCGGACATACGTCCTCGAGGACAACCGAGCTCTACGCCCCACGTCGCGACGAGCTGAGCGCCCACCTGGCAACGGTGCTAGAGCGAGAGGTGCGACTGTGAGCGCCGCACACACCTCCGAGGGCACATCCGCCAGGAAGCCCACGAAGAACCCCCACGCCGCGAAGGCCAAGGCGAAGCTCCTCCGAGACGCACTCCGCGCGGCATCGAGCGACGGAGCATCCGTCCAGGCAATCGCCCTTCTCGCCCTCATCATCGCCGAGGCCTGGCCCAACGAGAACACCCGCGGAGTCCGACGCGGAGTCTGGATCGCTCGCATGGGTTACCCCCTCATGGCCCGACGCCTGAACGCGTCCGTGCCCAGCGTACGACGATGGGTCGAGCAGCTCCTCGAGCTCAACCTGGTCCAGCAACGCTCGGGAGTCGGACGCGAGGTCTCGACGTGGGCCATCGGACGTCGATCGAGAGTGCTCACCCGTGAGCACTCTGACTGCTCGCCCGTGAACGCGAGAGTGCTCGCCCGTGATCACTCTGAGTGCTCACCGGTGATCACCGTTTCAGATATCACCCCAGATGTAATTCAGCCAGATCCCCGCGACACCGAAGCACGCGAGGACCGCGAAGCACCGGTAGATCCAGGAGGGCTGGTAGCGTGCCCCGTCGCGGGCGAAGAAGCCGCCCGCGCCCACTCGCGCGTCGCTCCGCTCCGCGGAGCTGGGCGGGGCTCTCGTGAAGAGATCGGAGCCGAGGCATGAAGGCCCGCTCTCGGGGCCCACGGGCCCACTCGCCGGGGCAGCTGTCGTCGGGGGCTGCGCCCCCGGGCTGGTTCTGCCGGCGGCTTCGCTCGCCGGTCCTCGCCTCGCTGCGCTCGGCGGGTCACCGCTCCGCCCGCGGGGCCCCCGCGGCTCGAACAGTGCCCGCGGCGGTGAAACACACGCCGCGGCCAGAACTCGCCGCTGTGGGGGCTCCCGCGGGCTTCGCTGGCCCGGGCGCGGCCTCCACCCCTCCCCCCCCGCCCCCTCCCCGATGGGGAGGGGGGCCCCCCGGAAGTTCACCAGGAACGCAACTGGAACTTCCGAGGCTTCTCCGCGATCCCACGAGGGCCGTTGAACCGCCCCCAGGCGTTCGGATCATCCCGACGACACCACCGCCCCGCCAGTCCGCGCGGACGCTCCCAGCGGGCTTCACGCTCCTCACGCGAGAGCTTCGACCACGGACCTTCCCCCCACGCACCCCCGTGCTTGCATCGACGCACCCACGCGCCCCCTTCCACGCCCTTCCATACCCGAACGAGGATAGAACACCCACGCCCTCCCTCGAGAGAACGACCAGCCACCTGAACGGGGGGTGACGATCAGCCTTCCAAGCTGAACGTCGAGGGTTCGAATCCCTTCGCCCGCTTTGACGCACGGCCCCGCACGATGGTGCGGGGCTTCGTGTTTTTGCCTATATTTTCAGTGTTTTCTTCCCGCGCGACCAAGCGAAGCTCCGGTGATGCGTTCGCGTGCGATCGCATCGCGTTTCTCGCTTTCTCGCCCCAACTGCGGGAACTACTGCGGGGGGTGGCGTCGGCGCGGGAGGGTGTTCCTGTGGCGTCCTCCGCTCGCTGACGGGGCCAGCGTCGGCGGTGCCCCCGGCGGATGACCCGTGCAGCACGAATAGCGTAACTGGATGGTCGGGAGTCAACGCCGGACCTCACCCGCCACGCAGGCCTCGGCGGTAACGACGCACCGACCTCCTCCGACGTCTTCGCGTACCTGAATCTCTCCAGCCAGGGATGCTGAGCCACGGGTGCCCTCGTCCCCGCCCGCGAAGTTGGTGGCGGCCGCACATTCACTTGAGGGGGCCCGGCCGGGCCGGTTCGCGCAAAGCGGATCGACCCGATCGCCGTGATGGCTGCGCCTTTTACACACTCCTCTTCCGGTCCTCTCAGGATTTCGCGCTTCCCATGAGGGGGCGCTCCGCTGAGCGCACGTGTCCCTGGACCGGCGATGTGCCGGACCAAGACACCCCCGGACAGATGAGGAGGCCCACCATGTTTCAGAATGCCCGATCCACCCCCGCACGAGCCATCGCTGCGCTGACGCTCGCCGCGGGCGTCGCATCCATCGCGATGGCCCAGCCCTGCTCGCCCACCGCCGGCGTGCCCGTTTGGCAAACCGACGGCTACCGGATTGACGTTGCGAACGACATCGCGGTCACCACCGGGAACGGGGTCTTCCGCATCTGGGATCTTGCGACTGATCCACCCCAGCTCGTAAGCGAGACCGTCGATCAGGCGGTCGACGTCGCGACCGATGGGCACACGCTGTTTACCGTGGTCGCGAACTCCCAGGATGTCGCGGTGTGGGACATCTCCTCGCCTTCGACGCCCCTTCTCATCGGCACCATCCCGCACCAGGGACCGTTCTTGAATGCCGCGGAGCTCTCGCTCGTCGGCGAGACACTCTACGTGTTCCATATGGGGTCCGACTATCGATTCATCCGGATGTACGACGTCTCGAATCCGGCAGCGCCCGTGCTGCTCGATGCGGGATTTCTCGAAGACTATCCGGGCTTGTATACGCCGGCAACCGACGGTTCGCTCATCATCGGGGCGCGCCTGAGCTACATTCGATTTGATGGCGTTCCGAACTCGCACCAGACAAGCTCATTCTTCTACATCGACGACTGGGAGTCGCTCAATGTCGACTGGTTCACAGTCGCCGCCCACAACGGCGTGCTGTATCTCGGCGGATACTCGTACGATGAGCAGTTCAATCCCGTGCCGGCCCAACTGCTGTTCGCCCGGTTGCCCGACGACGGCTCACACCTTCTCTCCGTGGAATCGATGCCCCTGCCCGAGGGTGGGCCTTATGCGCTGAGCATCAGCGACGATCGGCTTGCAGTGACGATGTACCGCTGGATGTACGATGAGAACGGCGTCATCGTGAGCGAGCACACCTCCGTGGTCCTGTTCGACATCTCGGAGCCGCTCGCGCCGCGCTACCTCTCCACGTTGGATCTTCCGGATGCCGACGTCGGGGGCGTGGGGTGGGAGAGCACCGCACTCTCCGCCAATCGCGGTGCGGTCCTCATCAACCATTCGGAGGGCGCGACGCTCTTCCCCTTCGAGTTGCATTGCGTGAACTGCCCCGCCGACCTCGACGGCGACGGGGCGCTGACCTCCTCCGACTTCCTCATGTACCTCAATGCCTTCGACACCCATGATCCGGCCGCCGACGTCGCTCCCGTGGGCGGAGATGGTTCGTGGGACTCTTCCGACTTCCTCGCATACCTGAACCTCTACAGCCAGGGGTGCTGAGGCGCACGCTCATTCGCCCCGAGATCGAGCGGCATGCACGTTCACTCCTCAGGGGCCGTCCCGCATCGATCGCGCGGGGCGGCCCTTTCACACGGGCGAACATGTCCGCCTTGCCGGAGCGGCACATGATCGACCTTGCCCATCGAGCGTCGATCAGGGCAGCTTGGGCGGTGTGTCGCTGAGGGGGGATTCGTAATGCCTCGCCAACTCCTCCCGGACGGCGGCGGCGGCATCGGAATGGCCATACTGCTCGAACAGGACCACCGATTGTTCGAGCGTTGAGCAGAGATACCGCCACGCGGTCTCCGACTGCGCGTTCGCATCGCACACGCTGCGAGCGAGGGCAAGTGCGCTTTGCATCGCCTCCGGCGCATCGCTCGATCGCTGCGATTTGAGAACATCGGCGAGCGTCTGCCGAGCCGAGATCATTCGATAGGAGAAGGTCACCCTGTTCGGTTCCCGTCGGAGCGCATCGCCAAGAAATTCGATCGCATTCCTGGTGTGCTCAAGCGCGGTTGTCAGCTCCCGTCGGTCCCGATGAACCCACGCAACCCACAGATGCGCGCAGCCGAGTCCGTAGGTGCAGATGCTGCTGTCGGGCGAGCGATCGTAGAGCCGCGTGGCGAGACTCAGCCTTTCTGTGCAGAGGCGCAACGCCTCGTCCGGATCGCTGTAACGCACGAACGGCGTCAGCCGCTCGTAGCTCCACGCCAGTTCGTCCATAAGCCCCAGGTCGTCCGGCGAGTCGGCAAGCCAGCTCAGGAGCCCATTATGCACATCGCGATAGTTCGCGAGCGCTTCATCACGCCGGCCCAGTGTGTTCTGAGCGTCGCCGATCAGGATCGTCGACCGCAGGAGGGCGATGCGGATGGCTCTGGAGCCGGGTGCGAGCTCCTGCGCCCTCTCCAGCGTCGCACACGCGTGCTGCCGCAGTTCCAGAGCCTGCGCGGCATCACCGCGATCCAGCGCCACCGACGCCAGGCTGTGGAGCGCCTGGGCGCGCTGCTCCTCGATACGTGCATCCCGCATGCCATTGGGGATCGAGTCGAGGCGTTCGAGCAGGAGCCTCGCGAGCCGCTCCCTCGCAAGATGTGCGCCTCCGAGTTCGTTGATCTCGCCTAGCACACCCTCGGCGAGCGCATCGACCGTCGTCGCCATCTCGACCGCACGAGCTCGACTCTGTTGCGCCGCACGCGCGAACGCGAACGCGAGCAGCACTATCGCGAGGACTCCCATCACCCCCGCGATCGTTGTTCTCGGATATCGACGGAGTATCGAGCGAATCTCGCCCCGAGCCGTACGCGGTGCGGCTTCGACGGGCACGCGCCCCAGAACACGTCGCAGATCGTCGCCAAGGTGTTGTGCCGAGGCGTATCGCTGCGCCGCGTCCTTCGCCGTGGCGCGGGCGAGCACTGCCTTGAGTGCGGCCCGGTCCGCGCCGAGCGAACGCGGAAGCTCCGGAAGCGGGCGTTCCACGAGGTCGCCCACCAGTCGCGCCAGTGGCGCTCCGGGAGCGCCGTACGGGTGACGCCCCGCGATCAGTTCGTGCGCGATGATTCCGAGCGCGAATACGTCCATGCGGACGTCGCCCCGCTCCGCATGCTTGAGCTGCTCCGGAGCCATGTACGCGACGGTCCCCAACAGGCGCGGCCCCTCGGTCTGAGTCGCCTGGTCGGGCTCGACGAGCCCCGAGGCGCCGAAATCGATGACCTTTGGCCTCGCGCGCCCCTCGCCTTCCGAGACCAAGATGTTCGCGGGCTTCAGGTCGCGGTGCATCACGCCCGTGGCGTGTATCGCATGCACGGCTTCGCAGACCTGCGCCATCAGTTCCATGCGTGCACGCCAGTCGAGCGCTCGCTCATCGGCGTATCTCGTGATCCAGGAGCCATCCACAAATTCGACGGCCACGAACAGGCGTCCCTCGTCCGTGATGCCCGCGTCATAGACCTGAGCCACACCCGGGTGGTTCAGGCGAGCGAGGGCGTGCTGCTCTCGCGTGAATCTGGCGATCACACCCTCGGGAACTCCCTCGCGAAGCACCTTGATCGCCACAGTCCTGGACAGGGGCGCGTGTGCTTTCGCGCGGTACACCAGACCGCTGCTCCCCGAGCCAATCAGGGCCTCCAACGTGTACCCGCGGATCGTCGGCAGGGGAGCCACACTCGGGCCGGATTCCTGACTGAGCAGGAACCGCCCACCAAGCAACGGCTCCGAGAGGAACCCATCCTCTTCGGCCGCCGAGTCTTCGTCGAGCATCCGCAGCACGGCGCCACGAAGGTCCTCATCGTCGCCGGCCAGGTCCGCCGCCCGTCCGCGGCGCTCCGAGGCTGGCGCGTCGAGCACGCGCTCGAAGATCTCACGCATGCGTTCGTATTCATTCATGCCGGAGTCGCATCCAAGAGCTCCTGGTGCAGCCAGGCCCGGGCCAACTGCCAGTCGGCCCGCACGGTGCGTTCGGTGACACCGAGCCGCTCGGCCGTCTGGGCCTGCGTGAGCCCACCAAAGAAGCGCATTTCGACGACCCGAGCGGAACGCTCGTGCTGGGATTCGAGCCTGATCAATGCCTCATGAAGATCCAGGACGTCGATTCCCGGACGGCCGGGGATGTCGATCAACACGACGTGGGCGTCGCCCCCACCCCGCTTCATCGCGCGCTTCCGCCGGGCGTGATCCACGAGGATGTTCCGCATCGCGCGGGCGGCCCACGCCCGGAACTCCGCCTCCGAGCGCACCTCAAACCCATTGTGCTCGATCATCCGGACCCACAACTCGTTCACCAGAGCGGTGGGCTGGAGGGTGTGGTCGGCCCGCTCGGACCCGAACAGGTGGCGAGCGATTCGCCCGAGTTCGGCATGGAACGCCGCCATGTCTCCGTCATGGGTCGCGCCTGATTCGGCATGAGACCGGGCTTCGTCCACGCGGCACTATGGTATTTGATCACGACCACCGGCCTGAGCAGTAAATGCCGCGAGCCAAGGGCGTGCTGCTGGCGTTCCGAACCTCGGGGGAAGACGGGCTCGAGATCGGGAGGGAAGGGGAGCCACCCCAAACCCCTCCCACTTCCTTTGGAAGATGCGAGTGGTTCAAGGCACGCGGCCGCGCGTGGGATCGGCTACTGCGGGATCCGGACGAGCAGTTCCATGTGCCCGTGCGTGCGGAAGCCGATGCGGGTGTACACGGGCGCGCCCATCTCGGACGCCTGGAGCACGCCGGTGGTGTAGCCCATGCCCCACGCGGTGCGCAGCGGCTCGGCCGTGAGGTGCGCGCCGAGGCCTTTGCCGCGATGGTCGGGCAGCGTCGCGACGCAGTAGATGCCCGCGAGCCCGTCGTGCAGGCAGAGCGTGGACGTCGCGACCATCCTGCCCTTGTGCTCGGCGGCGAAGTAACGCAGCGCGCCGGGGAGGCGCTGGGCGGCGCGGTCGATGCCGAATAGCGAGCCGATGCCCCGGGGCACGCCGTACCCGTCGGACATGGCGATGGACCACGACTCCGCGTCGTCGGGGCCGACCTCGCGGATGGCATACCCGTCGGGCATGGTCGTGCTCGCGAGCGTGGCGGGCGTGACGGACATCGCGGGCATGGACTCGGCGTGGTGGAAGCCGAGTGCCGATGCGGCGGCGCGCTGCGCGGGCGTGCCCTCGTCGAGGAACAGGATCGCCGTGGGCAGCGGCGCGTCGCGGAGCGCGGCGGCGTCACGCGCGATGTCGTCGGGCGTTGCGTCGCGCGAGAAGATCGCGAGGTTGCCGAGGGGGTGCGGCTGGCCCGTGATGTAGCGGAAGCACTTCGGGGTGCGGAGGGCGTCGTCGCTCGAGAGCATGGCCCGGAAGAGGTGGTCCATCTGGTCGGCGATGGTGTGGAGCGCCGTGCTCTCGGAGAGGGTTCGGGGCTTGGTGTGCATCGCGGGCTCCGTGCGGCGGGGTCGCCGTACGCGGAGCGTACCGGAGGGGGGCGGAAGAAGGCACCAGGGATCGGGCACTGGGCAACAGGGAAGGCGGGAGAAGGGATCAGGCATCAGCCACTTGAGATCAGGGGGGAGAAGGCATCAGAGATCGGACACTAGGCATTAGGAAAGGCGGGGGAAGGGAAGGAGAGGGAGCCACCCCAGACCCCTCCCACTTCCTTTGGAAGGTGTGAGGGGTTCAAGGCACGCCGCGGCGCGGCGGGAATGGATGTGATGTCGGCACGGCGTGGCGAGCGACCCACGGGCCAAGGGCGGGAGGGGGCCGAAACGCACGGGACACGAGTCAGCGCGGCATGATGGCACCGAGAAGCCCGCAAGGCCGGACATCTCGGTGGCACGGCGCGTCATCGTGGCGCCGCACTGCCGGGCACAACAGGCAATGGGCACATATCATCCAATACGAATGCGCGGCGGGCATCGCAGATACCAACGCACTGCCATCAAAGAAAACGATCGCATCACATCAACGACGTCATCGTTTATAATCGAAATCTCTCTACCTGTTGATTTATAATTTGGCTTAGCATGAACCAACGAATTTCTCGTATCGTATATGGCTTCTGCTACACGAAGAATTTCGCTATCGATCTGCTGAGATTCGTTTCTTTCCATTGCAGACCATAGCTTAGGAAACACCTCTTCGACCGACTCCGGCAAAGCATCCTTAACTGCACATCTCTGAATTGTCATTTTGATTAGCTGGCGATCATCTCGCTTCGCTCGCTGGTATTCTTCCACCGTCGACACAAGGCCACGCAAATACTCGGCATCTAAGGCCGGCCTCACCCTTGATGTCAGATATGTTCGCAGTGCTTCATGCTGTTCGATCTGAACGACGGTCACTGCCACGTACTCGATGCACTTCACGAACTGCAAGAATGCCGACGAAGGCACCACGTCCTGACAGGCACTCAGCCACATACCACACAATTCTGACCCTTCTTGGTCTGAAGCGATGGACAGAGGACGCTGCCCATCCATTATGACCTCTGGTTCCATAATATCTACGAATGGATCGGGGCCAAAGGCAATGCCACGAATAGGACTGAACTGCAGGTCTAGGCCGTACGAGGCCGACAGTTCAAACAGGAATGCGTTCGCAAAGCATCGAATACTTTCGTCACTCGCACTGCGTTCGTGCTCTATGACTAGCGTCGCCTCACATCCGGAATATATCGCTTCCATCGGATGCTCAATGATACTTGATTTCATCGCAACCAAATGTATCGGGCCTATTTCGAATATCAAACGGCCGCGGTATCTTGCGCCAGCAAACGTAATATAATCTGAATCGAATAGTTCCTTGTCGGCAATCTCCAGAGCACCAACAGAATAAGATCCCTTTGCGGAAGATATGCTAAAATACGTTATTTCTCGCAGCCGCAGACGGTTGTCGTCTTCGAGTTCGCCGCTGCGAATCGCCTCTTCCCACACTTGCAGGTCCGCGGCACGCACATGCTCTAGATTATGTGGTTGGCATTCTAGTATATCAATGTACGCCCCTACATGCTCTGTGAGCGGCACGCCATTCGGATACTGAACGGCCATTGCCGCAGTATCGATCGTGACATAACCGCTCATTGCTTCTGCCGCTTTCTTCAAATCGTTCATACTCAATGTTGCATGATCTGCCATGACTCAGAGTATAACAAAGGGCCGCCTGTCAAGGCGGCCCTCGGGGCGACAGAGGTTGTGACTACAGAACTAGTAGTCCATATCATCCATGCCCGCCCCCGCGGTGGCGGCGGCCTTCTTGTCCTTGAGCTCGACGATCGCGGCCTCGGTGGTCAGGAGGAGCGCCGCGATGGACGCCGCGTTCTGGAGGGCGACGCGCTCGACCTTCGTCGGCACGATCACGCCCATCTGCACGAGGTTGCCGTACTCGTGGGTGAGGGCGTTGTAGCCGAAGGTGTCGGAGTCGTTCTCCTCGACCTTCGCGGCGATGACGGAGCCATCGAGGCCGCAGTTCTTGGCGATCTGCTTGATGGGCGCGGCGACGGCGCGGGCGACGATGTCGACGCCGGCGCGCTCGTCGATGCTCTTGGTCGCCTTGCGGACCTTCTCGAGGCCGCGCCGGGCGCGGAGGATGGCGACGCCACCACCGGGGAGGATGCCCTCCTCGACCGCGGCGCGGCAGGCGTGGAGCGCGTCCTCGACGCGGGCCTTCTTCTCCTTCATCTCGACCTCGGTCGCGGCGCCGACGTTGATCTGGGCGACGCCGCCGGCGAGCTTGGCGAGGCGCTCTTCGAGCTTCTCGCGGTCGTAGTCGGAGGTGGTGGCCTCGATCTGGTGGCGGATCTGCTCGATGCGCCCCTTGATGGCGTCGGCCTTGCCCGCGCCCTCGATGATGGTGGTGTTCTCCTTGTCGATGACAAGCTTCTTGGCGCGGCCCAGGTCCTTGAGCTCGAGCTTCTCGACGTCGATGCCGAGCTCGTCCATGACGGCGGTGCCGGCGGTGAGCGTGGCGATGTCCTCGAGCATGGCCTTGCGGCGATCGCCGAAGCCCGGGGCCTTGACCGCGGCGACCTTGAGCACGCCGCGGAGCTTGTTCACGACGAGGGTCGCGAGGGCCTCGCCGTCGATGTCCTCGGCGATGATGAGGACGGCGCGGCCCGACTCGGCGACCTTGCCGAGGATGGGGAGGAGCTCCTTGATGGAGGAGAGCTTCTTCTCGTGGATGAGGACGTAGGCGTCCTCGAGCACGCACTCCATGGTCGCGGGGTTGGTGACGAAGTGGGGCGAGAGGTAGCCCTTGTCGAACTGCATGCCCTCGACGAGCTCGACCTCGGTCTCGAGGCTCTTGCCCTCCTCGACGGTGATGACGCCGTCCTTGCCGACCTTGTCCATTGCCTCGGCGATGATCTTGCCGATCTGCTCGTCCTGGTTCGCGGAGCAGGTGCCGACCTGGGCGATCTCCTTGGAGGAGGAGACCTTCTTGGACATCTTCTTGAGCTCGTCGACGATGGACTCGACGGCGGCGTCGATGCCGCGCTTGACGAGGTTGGGGTTCGCGCCGGCGGTGATGTTCTTCAGGCCCTCGGCGAAGATGGACTCGGCGTAGATGGTCGCGGTGGTGGTGCCGTCGCCGGCGTCCTTGGAGACCTTGGAGGCGACCTCCTTGACCATCTGCGCGCCGAGGTTCTCGTACTGATCGTCGAGGGTGATCTCCTTGGCGACGGTGACGCCGTCCTTGGTGACGGTGGGCGCGCCGAAGGATTTCTCGAGGACGACGACGCGGCCCGAGGGGCCGAGCGTGACCTTGACGGCGTGGGCGAGCTTCTGGACGCCCTTGAGGATGCGTTCGCGGGCGTCGGTGTTGAAAGCGATCTGCTTGGCGGGCATGTGAATTTCCTTTCGTTACGGTCTGTATGGTTTCAGTTCAATTTCTTGAGCGCGATGGTGAGGTAGGCGACGCGTTCGGCGTCGAGGACGTAGATGTGCTTTCCGTCGGTGACCTTGACCATGTGGTCGGGCTCGTCGGGGATGAGCATGGCGGAGTGGACGTGGAGGGTCGCGACGTGCTCGGGCATGCCGGAGAAGGCGATGGTGAGATCGCGATCGCCGGTGAGTTCCTTCAGGACTTTTCGGAGTTGGTCGGGGGTCATTGGGCTTTCCCGTGTGCCGGAGCGGAAGAACGCTGCGCGTCGCGCACGCCGTCAACCATCGCGTGTGTTAGTCGATGATGGCGAGGATGTCGTCCTCGGACATGATGAGGAGCTCCTCGCCGTCGAGCTTGACCTCGGTGCCGGAGTAGGAGGAGAAGATCACGCGGTCGCCCTTCTTGACGGTGAGGGGGATGCGCTCGCCGGTCTCGGTGTTGAGGGCGCCCGTGCCGACGGCCTCGATGGTGCCGGTCTTGGGCTTGTCCTTGCTGGACTCGGGGAGGAAGATGCCCGAGTCGGTGCGGCCCTCGGCCTCGTCGCGACGCACGATGATCTTGTCGTGCAGCGGGCGGACGGTCAGGGCGGCGTGCTTCTTGGTGGACGACTTGGGTGCCGGCTTGGTGGCGGTGGCCATTTCGAATCTCCTTCTCGGCGGTGGAACTGTGGGGCTCTTGGCGATTGGGCCGGGCCCCGGTTGTTGCGAGGACAACGAACGATCGAACGCGGCTCGCGCGAGCCGCGGGTTGTGACTGAGTTATGTTCCGGGCCAGAGGCCCCGGTAGTGGCGGATCATGCAGCGGCGGAGCACCTCGAGCATGAGCTCGAGGTCGCGCGCGGCGCTGGGGCGATCGACGACGGCGAACGCTCCCGCGCGAAGGGCGCTCGCGATCTCGCGGCGATCGTCGCGGTGCGAGCGGGCGCGCTTCACGACGACGGTGGGCGGCGGCGCGTCGAGGCGGCGGAGCAGCTCGAGCAGGCGCGGGCCGGCCTCCTCGGCGTCGGCCTGCTCCGGGGTCGGCGTGGGCTCGGGTGTGAGCGGGGCTTCGAGGGGCAGGCCCAGGTCGACGACCGCGATGTGCACGCGGGTCGCGTTGATGACGTCGCGGGCCTCGCGCCCCGAGCGGGCGCGGAAGGCGGTGACGCCCATCGGCTCGAGCAGGCGTGGGAGCGCGTCGGCCCAGGACTGGTCACGCCACCCGGCGTAGGTCAGGAGGAGGTTGAGGCGGGGGGCGGCGTGCCCCCGGAAGGCGGAGGCCTCTTCGGGGGTCAGTTTGCCGACCGGTACGGGGGCTGGTCCAGAGGATGGGGTCGCGCGCGCGTCCGGGCCCCCCGCGGGGGCGGACCCCGGGAGGGAGGTATGGCGCGGATCGGCATCGCTCCGTGTGGCACGCACGCGAGGGATTGGGCAAACGGCGGGCCAGGGGGCCGCGTGCCGTAATACGTTGCGGGGCAATGGTTTTTGGCGATCGCGCCCGCCCCACCGCCGCCCGCGGGATGCCGGGAGGGTGGGAGATCACCACCCGGGCTGCCATGCTGGCAGGCGGGGTGCGAGGCGGGAGCGGGCTGCACTAAGGCTGAGAGCGTGTGAAATACGCGCGAATCCCGGAGCGGGGTTCGGCGCTGAGGGCGACTTCCGGTATGTTCGGCGGATCGACGGCTCCCGTCGGGGGCATGGGCGCGAGAGCGCCCGGAAGGAGAGAGCGATGCGCGTTTCCATGCTGGCGGCGGTGGTGTTGTGCGCGGGCTGCGGGCTCGCGGCGGCGGACGTGATTGTCAATGACGGTCAGTTTGCCGACGGGACGTGGATGGCGGAAGAACTCCCGACCGCGGCTTCCGGGAGCTTCGCGCAGCGGGGGGCGAGCGGCGGCAACCCGGGTGCGGCGTGGTCGGTCGCGCACTTTGAGTTCTCGCCGGGCATCACGAGCAGCCTGGTCCATCGCGAACTGACGACCTCGTATGAGTTTGGCGTCGATGGTGGAATACCGATCGCGCTGCGGTACCGGGTCGACGCTCGTGCGAACGGGGGGATCGATCCGTTTCGCCAGGAACTTCGATTCCTCGTTACGGAGGACGGCATCGATTATGTCTCGACGGCGAGCGTGGTGATCTCGGAGTCGACGTGGATCACGCGCAATTCGGGCTTCCTCACGATCAATGATTTTCAGAGGCTGGACGGCGGCGCGGGCGTGCCGAATTTTACGGGTGAACTGCGTTTCGGATTCGTGACCCGGATCGCACCGACCCCGGAATCTATCCCAAAGCTGTCGTCCACTGGCTACGACAACTTCCGGCTGGAAGTGATCGTGCCGGGCCCGGGAACACTGAGCCTGCTGGCGGCGGGCGGGCTGGTCGCGACGCGCCGGCGGCGGTGAGGGGCGCGGGCGAACCCACCTGTGTCCGGGCCCGTTTTCGGGCCGGAATCCAGGGTGGAACCGCGCGCGGATAGACTGGGCTCATGACGATGGCGCTGGTGTGCGTGTCGGTGCTCGCGCTCGCGATGGCGGGATGCGCGGGGTGGCTGCTCGTTGAACGGGGACGGGCGTCGGCACGCCTCGCGCGGGCGGAGGCGGAGCGGGACCGCTCGGCCCAAGACATGTCGCGGGCGAGGGAGGACGCGGCGCGCGAGGTCGAGCGTGCACGCGTGGAATCGGCGCGGGAGCGTGAGCTTGCGGCGCTGGAGCTTGAACGCCTGCGCGAGGGCAACGAGGAACGTTCGGCGAGCGTGCTGCGCCTGAGCCAGGAGCTCGCGGCGCTGCGCGAGCGGCTGGAGAACGCGGAGCTGCTCAAGAAAGAACTGCAGGCGGAGATGGCGCGGGGCGAGGCGCGGATGAAGGATGCGTTCCGTTCGCTCTCGGCGGACGCGCTGCGCGAGGGGCGCGAGGAGTTCTTGAAGCAGGCGGGGCCCGTGTTCGAGGCGGCGAAGAAGGAGCAGGCGGAGCTGGTGCGCCCCATTGGCGAGGTGCTTGGCGAGACGCGGAAGAAGCTGGACGAGATCGAAAAGACGCGGACGGAGAGCTTCGCGCGGATGCAGGAGAAGCTCGAGGGCGTGATCCTCGCGGGGCGGGACCTGCGCGCGGAGACGAATCGCCTGACGCAGGCGCTCTCACGCCCCGAGGTGCGCGGGCAGTATGGCGAGATCCAGCTCCGGCGCGTGGCGGAGCTCGCGGGGATGACGAGCTACTGCGACTTCGAGGAGCAGGCGAGCGCGCGGGACGGTGAGGGGAATCTCGTGCGACCGGACATGATCGTGCGCCTGCCGAACGAGCGGGTGATCGCGGTGGACGCGAAGACGAACACGTACGCGTATCTGGAAGCGGTCAACGCGCGTGATGAGGGCGAGCGTGAGGCGCACATGGAACGCTTCGCGCGACACGTCGCGGAGCAGGCGAAGAAGCTCGCGGACAAGCGGTACTGGAGCGTGTGGGAGGGGAGCCCGGAGTTCGTGGTGATGTTCGTTCCGGGGGATCACTTCATCGACGCGGCGCTCTCGCGAAGGCCTGAGCTGCTAGAGCAGGCGGCGTCGCACGGAGTGATCCTCGCGAGCCCGGCAACGCTGATCGGGCTGCTACGCGCGGTGGCGGTGGGATGGCGCGAGCACCGGATCGCGGAAGAAGCGCGCGAGCTGCTGCGACTCGGACGGGAGCTGCACGACCGGGCGGCGGTAACGTTCGATCACATCGAGAAGCTGGGCGCGTCGATCGGGCAGTCGGTCGAGCGATTCAACCGAGTGGTGGGCTCTGTTGAGGGGCGGCTGCTGCCGACGCTGCGAAAGTTCGAGGACGTGGGCGCGCGGTCGGAGAAGCAGCTCGCGGAGATGAAGCCGGTCGAGTCGCAGGTGCGCGCGGCGCAGGGGCTGCTCGCAGAGGGCGGCGAGGACGCGGGCTCATGACGCGAGCGTGAACGACTCGATCGGGCGGTGCTCGGCGCCGGTGGGCTTGAGCTCGCTCGCGATCAGGTGGATGGACTCGACGGGGAAGGCGTGGTTCGATGCGTAGGCGTCAAGCTCGATCGAGCGCGCGACGCCGGGCGCGGGCGGGGCGAAGCGGCACAATGTCAGGTGGGGCGTGAAGCGATCGGGCGCGTCGGGATTGCGACGCGCTCGGCGCGCAAGACGCTGCGCGAGGCGGCGGTGCAGCTCCATGAGCGGGGCGGGCGCGTCGGTCTCGATCGCGATGAGGCGTGCGGCGGCGCGCTGGGGGAGCGAGATCAGGCGGAGCGGCGTGAGCGTGAACGGTGCGATGCCCGAGGCGCTGCGCTCGATGGACTCGAGGACGCGCGGGAGGTCGGACGCTTCGGTGTCGCCGATGAATTGGAGCGTGAGGTGGACCTGCTCGGGCGGCGTCGGGCGATGCGCGGGGAGATTGAGCGCGGGCAGGCGTGCGAGCCAGTCACGCGCGAGGGCGAGCGGCGGGTAGGCGGCAACGAACAGGCGGAGCGGCACGCATTGAGCGTACACGCTCCGCCTTGGTGTGTCGGTGCGGTTCGTTCGAGGTTGGAAGCCTCAATGCATCACTGAATGCGCTAGTCGTTGAGCTTGTCGTCCTTCCAGTACTTGGTGCCGCCGATGGTGGCGGAGAGGGCAAGGCCGCTCTCGGTGATCTGGTAGATCTCGATGCCGGAATCGACGTCGCCCTTGCCCGAGGCGGCTCCGCCCTTGTCGCCGCTCTTGGCGGCGGCGTCGGCCTCGGCGCCGAACTCCCAGCCCTTGTCGATGAAGGTCTGGAGGGTGGACTCGTCCTTGAAGATGAACAGGGCGCGGAAGTCCTTGACGCCGAGCCCGAGCCCGACGCCGGCCTCGCCCATCTTCATGTAGGTGTCCTTCTTGGACTTGTTGTTGTGGACGACGCCGTA
Source organism: Phycisphaerales bacterium (assembly GCA_034004365.1). Taxonomy (GTDB): domain Bacteria; phylum Planctomycetota; class Phycisphaerae; order Phycisphaerales; family UBA1924; genus JAVEWV01. The sequence goes on along the minus strand of JAVEWV010000004.1, from coordinate 150,034 downwards.
GCCACCACCGCCCGAGACGAAGATGACCTTGACGCCGACGTTGCTGAAGACGCCGTAGCCCGCGGCCTTGGAGACCTTGCCCTTGAGGCTTGCGTCGTGGTCGTAGAACATCTTGAGGGTCTCGTCGCGGGTTTCCTTGACGGACTTCTGCTGCTCGGCGACGGTGTCGCCCTTGGGCCCGGCGCAGGCGACGAGCGCGGCGGGAGCGAACAGGGCGAGCGCGAGTGCGGCGTGTTTCACGATGCGCATGGCTTTCTCCGTCAATAGGGTGGACACGAGCGGACCGGTCGCGTCGAGTGACGCCGGGCACAGTGTACCTCGGGCCCCGGGGGCGGGGCCGCGGCTACTGTTCGGGCGAATGACGAGGATCCCCTCGACGAACCCGATGGCACGGCTCGGACGGCGACTCTCGGCGCGGGTGATCGCCGCGGGAGAGTTCACGCGGTTTGTATTCAGTTCGGTCGGTGCGCTGGGCGCGGTGCGGAGCTGGTCGCGGCGGGATCGCCTGGGGGCGCAGCTCTACTTCGTGGGGACGACGTCGCTGCCCGTGCTGGCGCTCACGGGCGCGTTCATCGGGATGATCCTCGCGATCGAGGGATATCTCCAGTTCGCGTCGATCGGGCAGGAGAGCCGCCTGGGCGGCGTGATCAACATCTCGCTCGCGAAGCAGATCGGGCCCGTGCTGGCGGCGGTGGTGCTCGCGGGGCGCGTGGGCTGCGCGCTGACGGCGGAGCTGGGCTCGATGCGCGTCACGGAGCAGCTCGACGCGATGCGGGCGATGGCGGCGGACCCCATTCGCGTGCTGGTGGTGCCGCGGGTGATGGCGTGCGTGCTGATGATCCCGGTGCTGACGATCGTGTCGAACCTGTGCGGGATCGTGGGCGCGTGGCTCATCGCGACGCAGCTCTACGACGCGGACCAGACGCTGTACTGGCGGTTCACGCGCGCGTTCGTGAGCTGGTTCGACGTGGTGAACGGGCTCAGCAAGAGCGTGGTGTTCGGCGCGGCGATCGGGCTGATCGCGTGCTACAAGGGGTTCACGTGCCGCCCGGGGGCGGAGGGCGTGGGTCGCGCGACGACGCAGAGCTTTGTGACGAGCTTCCTCGCGATCATCGTGATCAACCTGTCGATGGCGAAGCTGCTCAACGAGATCGATCTGTGGCGCAGCGGAGGCACGCTCGACTCGATGTTCGGGTGAGGCTCGCTTGTCGCGCGGGCATGGCTCGGGATCAGGCGGTGCGCCGACGCGGGGCCATCGCGAAACCCAGTGAGAAAACGAAAGTGAGCATGCTCACGCTCGCGACGGGGAGCGTCCAGCCCATGGCGCGGACGCCGTCGCGATCGAAGCGGAGCTTGGGGCCCATGCCCTCGGGGATGAGCGCGAGGGCGGCCTGGAACTGCCACGTGCCCTCAAAGATCTCGTTGGGATTGCGCTCCGGGACGGGCAGCCCCTCGCGGCGCGCCTGCGAGCGGCGGCGGTTGAGCGATCGCTCGGTCTCGGGATAGGCGCGGTGCTCCTCGGCGATGGTGCCGTCGGGGAGGAGCTCGTAGAAGCTGAATCGCCAGTCGGCCCGCTGCACCTCGCCCCATGTTTCGGGGTCGGCGCCCGGGCGGGGCTCGCGCGTGACGATCACGAGGCGGTCGGGGACCTCGCCCGCGAGAATGCGGCGGTTGAGCTCGTCGATGCCCACGCCCTCGGCCTCGGCGAAGCGGAGGACCTTGAGCCACCGGCGGTGCGCGGCGAGGTCGGGGAGGGACTCATCGACCTTCAGGCTTGCGCGGAGGCGGAGGGATTCGTCGCCGTAGCGGATGTGGGCGAAGACCCAGCCGGTCTTGTCGTCGGTCTCGTCGGTGATGGAGACGGGATGTCCGGCGTACTCGAAATTGCGCGCGAGGACGTCCTGGAAGGCAAAGGTCTTGCGCGAGGACGTCGCGTTGAAGTCGCGCACGCGGTGGACCATGAACCATCCGGAGACCACGATGCCGACGAAGGACGCGGCGGCGATGGCGATGGGGATGGTTCTGCCCACGATGGATCCTACGGCTAAGGCGTGATCAGTGCGGCGCGGGGGCGGGGTGCTCGCTCTCGGCGTGCTCGTCCGCATGATCCTCTGCGTGTTCGTCGGCGTGTCCGTCAGCAGGGCCCGAGTGATCGTCGGCGCCATGTGCAGCAGAGTGGCCCGCGCCGTGCGCGGCGGGGTCGGTCGCGTCGAAGAGGCCCGGGGTGATGCCGAAGCGCGGGCGGGAGGCGTTGGCGGTGCTGAGGTTGCTCTCGGCGTGGCCGTGCCCGTGGAGGTAGTGCTCCTCGACGTAGGCCTGGAACTCGGCCTCGTTGTGGATCTTGCCCTCCTTGAGCAGGTTCTCGTAGTAGGCCTGCTTGACGAAGAGGTAGAGCGGCGTGTTGTCGGGGAGGGTGGTCTTGGTGCCGTCGGGGAGGACCTTGCCGTGCTTGCCTCCGATGCCGCCGGCGACGATCTCGCCCCTCTTTGCGGAATCGACCTCCCCGCGCGAGGAGATGTCGATGAGCGGGAAGAGGAAGAAGAGGAAGAGCGTGAGGAGGCAGAAGAGGAAGATGGCGCCGTTGATGGGCGTGTCGTATCGGAGCTGCATGAAGAAGAGGCAGACGAGCGCGCCCTTGACGACGGCGATGCTCATCGCGACGACGACGTTGATCCAGACGGGGATGTGGATGCCCATCTCGTGCTGGATGTAGGTCTCGACCTGCGCGGCGGCGACGGTGAGGCCCGTGAGCGCCAGGAGGACGAGGAGGATGGTCGTCAGCATGCGGGCGCTGACGATGTGGTGCCCGTGCTCCTCGCCGGCGTGGAAGCCGTGCGGATCGGCGGGGTCGAAGGCGGCTTGTGCGTGGCTCATGTCGTTTCGTCCGGATTCGCGGCGTTTGGATCGTGCTTCGGTTCGTTGCGAGGACGGTTCGGCGTGGCTGGGTGACTAGTGGATGAGGTAGAGGAGGGGGAACAGGAAGATCCAGATGAGGTCGACCAGGTGCCAGTAGAGGCCCACGACTTCGACGCCGGTGTAGTGCTTGGGCCCGTACATGCCCTTGAGGGAGCGTGTGAAGACCCAGAAGATGAGGGACATTCCGATGATGACGTGGAGCGCGTGGAGCGAGGTGGCGCCGTAGTAGATGGACCACCAGATGGGCTCGTGCGGATCGGAAGCGCCCGGGAAGTTGAACCAGATGCCGGGGCGCTTGCCGAGGGACCACTTGGGGATGTACTCGAAGACCAGCTTGATGACGAGGAAGGCGAGGCCCGCGAGGAAGGTGACCATGAGGAAGACGCGGAGCTTCGTTTGCTGGTTGGTCTGCGCGTAGTGGATGCTCATGGCCATCGTCCAGCTCGAGATGAGCAGGACGACGGTGTTGAGCCCGCCGAAGAAGGGGCTGAGGTAGCCGCTGCCGTTGCGGAAGGCCTCGGGATACCAGTACCGGAAGATGGTGTAGGCGAGGAAGATGCCTCCGAAGAGGAGGACTTCGGTCGCGAGGAAGAGCCACATCCCGAGCTTGGAGGCGTCGAACTCCTCGTCGTGCGAGCGGAAGTGGTGCGCGACCTTGGGTCGTTGCCAGAGCGGCTGAGACTCGGGCCGCGTGTTGATGGTTGCCATGATCGTCTCCGTCGGGAAAGCGCCGGGGCGCGTGCGAGCGCGCCCGGGCGTGGATGTCGCTGGTCAGTGCTTGTGGATATGGCGGAGCTGGCTCGGATCGGGGAGCGGGTAGTCCGCGGGGTCGCAGTGCGGGGGCACGACGGTCTCGAAGTCGTACGGGCCGTGCTTGACGAGGGGCTCGTGGTGGAAGTTGTGCTCGCTGGGCGGGCTCTCGATCTCCCACTCGAGGGTGAGTCCGCCCCAGGGGTTGGGCGGGGCCTGCTTGCCCGCGAAGAGCGAGTGCAGGAAGACGAAGAGGTGGATGAGGAAGCCGAGGCCCAGGATCCACGAGCCGACGGTCGAGATCTGGTGGAGGGTCTGGAACTCGTCGACGTAGGTGGCATATCGGCGGGGCATGCCCTGCGTGCCGAGGAAGAACTGGGTGAAGAAGGTGACGTTGAACCCGATGAAGACGAGGACGCAGCCGAGCATGGCGGCGGGCTCGTTGTACATCTTGCCGAACATCTTGGGCCACCAGTGGTGGATGGCCCCGACGAAGGCGATGATGGTTCCGCCCATCATGACGTAGTGGAAGTGCGCGACGACGAAGTAGGAATCGTGGAGGTGGAGGTCGGTGGCGAGTGCGCCGAGGGGGAGGCCCGTGAGCCCGCCGATCGAGAAGGTGAAGAGGAAGGCGAGGGTATAGAGCATCGGGGTGTTGATGCTGATCGAGCCCTTGTAGAGGGTCGCGATCCAGTTGAAGACCTTGATGGCGGTCGGGATGGCGACGAGGAAGGTCAATGCGCTGAAGATCGCGGCGGCGAGCTCGCCCGTGGAGGCGAACATGTGGTGCCCCCAGACGATGAAGGACACGCCGGCGATGCCGAGCGAGCTGAAGGCGATGGCGCGGTAGCCGAAGATCCTCTTGTGGCTGTGGACGGCGAGCATCTCGCTGATGACGCCCATCGCGGGGAGGATCATGACGTACACGACGGGGTGTGAGTAGAACCAGAAGAAGTGCTGGTAGAGGACGGGATCGCCGCCCATGGCGGGATCGAAGATGCCGAAGTTGAAGAGGCGTTCGTAGACGAGGAGGAGGAGCGTGACGCCGATGACGGGCGTCGCGAGGACCTGGATGATGCTGGTGGCGTAGACGGCCCAGATGAACAGGGGCATGTCGAACCAGCCCATGCCGGGGGCGCGGAGCTTGTGGACGGTGACGATGAAGTTCAGGCCGGTCAGGATCGAACTGAAGCCCAGGATGAACGCGGCGAGCACCATGAAGACGACGCGGATGTGGTCGGCGTCGGTCTGCGCGGAGTACGGCGTGTAGAACGTCCAGCCCGTGTCGACGCCGCCCAGGATGATCGAGGCGATGCCGAACATCGAGCCAAAGACGTAGATGTACCAACTCAACAGGTTGAGCCTTGGGAACGCGACGTCCTTGGCCCCCACCATGATGGGCAGGAAGAAGTTGCCCAGCGACGCGGGGATCGAGGGCACGATCACCATGAACACCATGATCACGCCGTGAAGCGTGAAGATGCGGTTGTAGGTGTTGTTGCCCGAGGTTCGGCTGCCTTCCTCGCCCGGGTTGGGGATGTTGAACATCTGCCCGTGGACGGTGCCGTCGGCGGCGATGCGCGTGGGCTCCCAGAGCTCTGCCCGCACGGCGAGCGCGGCGACGCCTCCCAGGAAGAACATGAAGAGGACGGCGGTGAGGTACATGACGCCGATCTTCTTGTGATCGACGGTCGTGGCCCAGGACCAGATGACGCTCCAGAACCCGCCGGCGCGGGGCGTCAGGTACGAGCCCTCGTCGTGGTGGTCGTGGGCGTGGTCGTGCCCCCCCGAATGTCCATGTGTCGGAAGTGTGGTCATTTCCGTCGCTCCTGTCGTGCCCGCACGGCGCGGGCCTCACTCATCTGTCCTCTGGGCCTTCATCGGGCGTTGGTCGGGCCCCATCTGGCATTGGTCGGTCCGCCAACGCACGCGGGCCGGGATCGGTCCAAATCAGTGTGATTCACTCACCGGCGGGGTGTCGGCCCCTTCGGCTCCGTTCTCGTTCGCGGGCTGGCTCACCTCGTCGAAGTCCTGCTTGGGGCCGCGATCGGAGAGGGACTGCATGTAGACGATGAGCGCGGCGAGCTGCTCCTCGTTGATCTGTCCGGCGTACGGGCTCATCTGGTTGGGGTAGCCCTTGACGACCTTCGCCGCGGGCACGTAGATCGATTCGCGGATGTAGTTCTCGTCGGCGATGACCGTGGGACCGCCGGTGATCTCCTGCTCATAGCCATAGAGATTCTTCCAGGTGGGGCCGGTGCTCGCGCTGCCGTCGACGGTGTGACAGGACGCGCAGCCCTTCGCCTTGTAGAGGGCGGCGCCGAGCTGCAGGGGGGGGAGCGGCCTATCGCTGCCAGCGTTCTGGAGCCATTGCACGAAGGTGCGCATTGGGACGATGCGGATGATGGCGGCCATCTCGGAGTGGTCGGTGCCGCAGTACTCGGCGCAGAAGACCCAGTGGTCGCGATGGCCACGGGCGAGGTCCTCGGGGCTGAGGTCCTCGGGCTGGAACCAGAAGGTGGTGTTGCGGTTGGGGAAGACGTCGAACTTCTTGCGGAAGTCGGGGACCCAGAAGGAGTGGATGACGTCCTGGCTGGTCATGAGGAGCTTCACGGGCTTGCCCGCGGGGAAGTAGAAGATGGGCACATCGACGGGCCCGCCCTCGCTGGTTGTGGTGGTGGTGATGCTCTGCACGCCGTTGGGGTAGGTGACGGACCAGTTCCACATCTTGGCGGTGAGGTGCATCTGCACGGCGTCGCTGGGGGCGACGGACTTCGCGACGTAGCCCTTGAAGCCGGAGAAGAACATCACGACGAGGGTCGCGGAGGGGATGACGGTCCAGGCGATCTCGAGCGGCGTGTTGTGCGCGGCGCTGACGGGCGCGTGCGTGCCGGGCCTGCGCCGGTACTTGATGACGAAGAGCACCATCAGCGCCATGAGCAGGACGAAGAAAAACACGCTCACCCAGAGGATGAACATGAAGAGCGCGTCGGAGTGCTCCCCTTCGACCACGCCGGGAACGGCGCGGAAGATGAGCTTGTCGAGGAGCCCGAACTCCGCGAGGGTGCTGGTGATGGAGCTGGACAGATTCGTGATGCTCATGAGCGATGCCCCGAGGCCGCGCCGGGGGCGCGGGAAGCGACCGCACCCCGCCTGCGGGCGGGACGGGTCGCGGAGTCCTGTTTGGTATCGGCGCTCAGGCCGGTGACGGGTTCGACGGTTTCGCCCGGGACGGGCGCAAGGGCGGCGACGCGCCGGCGGGCACGCTCACGCGCAAAGAGCACGGCGATCCCGCCGAAGAGCAGGATCATGGTGAGGACGCCGGCGAGCTGCATGACGCGCATCGCCTGGAGCGTGTAGCCGCCGGAGTTGGGGTCGTACATGTAGCAGAACAGCATGAGGCGATCGCCGATGGAGCGGACGAGCTTGCCCTGCGACGCCTCCATGAGGGCGATCTTGATATCGCGGGGCTGGTAGCCGAAGCCGTAGACGTAGCGCGAGACCTTCGCGTCGGGCGTCAGGACCATCAGGGCGACGGGATGGGAATACTCGCCCGACTTCGGGAGGAAGCGGTACTGGAAGCCAACGGCGTCGGCGATGGCGGACGAGCTGTTCTCACCCGCGACGTGGAAGTTCCAGCCGCGGGCGATCTCGGGCGACTGGCCCTGGACGTAGCCGACGGTGGAGATCTCTCGCTGCTCGGCAGCCTGCGCGACGGTGTTGGTGGGATCGAAGCTGACGACGATGACGTTGAAGTCCTTGCCCACGGTGAGGTCAACGCCGTTGATCGCGCGCCGGAGGTCCTCCAGCACGCGGGGGCAGACGACGGGGCAGTCGTAGTAGACGAGCACGAGGATCGCGGGCTTGGGATCCTCAAAGTACTTGGCGAGGGTGACGGCCTGGCCGTCCGCATCGACGAGCATGCGGTCGAGCGGGACCTGATCGCCCACCTTCTCGATCACATCGAGCCCGCGGACCTCCTCGGGCAGCTCGTCGAGGATGGGCTGGGCACGGACGGTCGGCGCGAGGACGAACGCGAGCAGCGCGAGGAGCACGACGAGGGGGCGGCGCGAGCGGGACGTGGCCTGGGCCGCGTTGCTCATCGCCATGCTCTCGTTCTGGGCTCTGCGGCTCACGACTCGTTCTCGCCTCTCATGCAGGGCGGCGTTCCGGGGGGGCGGACGCCGCGCGAATGGTGCTTGCTCAGTTCGCTCCGCCCGCGCGGGCGTCGGTGTGCGCCGAGCCCGCGTACTTCTCGATGACGTTGTCCATCGCGACGTCGATCGGCAGCGACACGACGCCCTCACGCATGTCGATCCACTGGTAATTCGCGAGCGTCGCGTCGGCCCGGGCACGCATCGCGACGTAGTCCTCGCTGACGTTCACGCTCTCCTGCTTCTCGGCGCGGTAGGTCGAGACGTAGGACTGGAAGTACACGGCCACGATGACCACGGACACGACCACGAAGCCGAGGATGCCGAAGACGCCGAGGTAGAGCCCGTAGGGGTTGATGCGTGCCGCGTGCTCGGACTGGGGCATGCCCTCCTCGGAGGAGTGGCGGTGCCACGCGTCGGCGTGCGGGTGTTCGGCGGGGAGATAGTGCGGTTCGTTGTGGGACATGTTCGTTGCTCGCTGACGCGGGCGGGCCCGCGGTTGGCCTGACTGCTCGGAGACGCTCGGGCGGATCGCGTGCGGATCAGACCGCGTTGTTGTGCGTGAGGGCTTCCTTCAGGTACGGGTCGTTGAGCGGGATGAGCGAGCCCGACGCGACGCGCTTGACGAGCACGCCCGCGAAGACGCAGAGCACGCCGAGGATCGCGACGAAGTCCACCCACCAGTTGACGGGCGAGCCGGGTGTGACGCCCTCGCCCGCGTAGACCATCGGACGCACGATCCAGACGATGTCGAGCACCTGCATCACGAGGAGCCAGACGGCGCCAGCCGCAAGCCCGACGGTGCTGCGCTTGATCGTGCGGGGCATGAGGAAGAGGAAGGGCAGGACGAAATGCCCCGCGCAAAGGATGGCGCCGAGAGTGAGCCAGCCGTGCTCGGAACGGTACAGATAGAACGCAGTTTCCTCGGGGATGTTGGAGTACCAGATGAGGAAGTACTGGCTGAAAGCGATGTAGGTCCAGAAGACCGTGAAGGCGAAGCAGAGCTTGCCGACGTCGTGGAAGTGCTCCTTGGTGACGACGCCCGTGAGGCGCCCCATGCCGCGGAGGATGGCAAGGACGAGGGCGGTGAGCGCCATGGCGCTCATCGCGGCGCCGGCGAAGTAGTACACGCCCCACATCGTGCTGAAGAAGCGCCAGTCCATCGCCATCAGCCAGTCGAACGAGGCGAAGGCGGTGGTGAGCGCGAAGGCCAGCAGGCCCCAGCCCGACATGAAGCGGACCTTGCGGATCAGGTTCGGATCGCCCGTGCGCTCGACCTGCATCGACACCGCCCGGAGGCGCGAGGAGAGGAAGAGCCACACGGCGGAATAGATGAGGGCGCGGACGACGAAGAACGGAACGTTCAGGAACGCCCGCTTCTTTTCGAGCAGGATGTCGCCCGCGTGCTCGGGGCTCATCCACGTGAACAGGCGGCCCTGCAGGGCGACCTCGATGATGAGCACCGGCGCGACCAGCAGCAGCGCCAGCGGCATCAGCGACGAGATGTTCTCGAGCTGGCGGCGGATGGTCGAGCTCCAGCCCGCGTTGGTCAGGTGGAGCACCATCGTCCAGAACGTCGCGCCGAGGCAGACGGCGAGCACGCACATCGCGCCGACGTGGTAGGACGCGAGCGCGTGCTTCACCCCCACCGTCATGCCGGCCAGGACGGTCGCGGCGATGGCGAAGACGCCAATGCCGATGAGCGTGACGCTCAGCCCGTTGCCCGTGCCGGCGGGGAGGTAGATGTTGTCGTGCTCGAGACGTTGCGCGAGATCGCTCGCGTGGTCGTCGGCGTGGTGATGGGCCGCGTGTGCGGAGAGCTGCGTCACGGCTGGCCTCCCTGCGCGTCAGCGCTGCCACCGACCCCGCGCTGGGCGCGGAGGATGGACTTGACGTTGTCTGGCGCGTCCTCGAACCGCCCGTGGCGGGCTTCCTGGAGCGCGCGGACGTACGCGACGACGCCCCATGCCTCGTGCTCATCGATGGCGTGGGCGTAGCCCGGCATCTTCTGGGCGCCGGTGGCGTCGATGACGCCGACGCGCACGACGTGGAAGATGTACCCGTCCTGGCCCTTCTCGCCGCCCGGGAAGTACTTCGGATCGTGGTATCCCGGGACGGGGTACGACCAGCGCCGCCCGGCCATGCCGCCGGTGCTCGGGCTGTTCACGGGATCGTCGGAGTAGCCCGTCGCGCCCTCGCCGGTGTAGCCGTGGCAGACGGAGCAGTAGATGTTGAAGTTCTTGCGTCCGGTCTCGAGCAGCTCGCGCGTGACGGGGACGGGGATGTTCTGGAGCCAGTTGCCCTCGGCGTCGCGACCTTCGTACACACCCTCGTCGTCGCGCAGGAAGGCGGCGCGGCGGGTGTTGTACGTCTCGGCCCACGCCTCGTCGCTCACGCCGTCCCACACGCCGAAGGCGACAGTGCCGGGGACGGGCTGGCGCATGGTGCGGGAGTCGGCGAAGAACTGGCTCTCGCTCTGCGGCTTCCAGCGGGGCTGGTCGTCCATGTCGGGGAAGAACTGGCGCGGCGGCTTGTCGGTGCGATCCCCGCGGCAGCCGCCCAGGAGGACGGCGGGGGCCACGAGCGCCACGCCCAGCGCGATCGCCGCGAGCGAGCGTCGTGCGGAATCAGAACGCGTGCGGTGCATGGTCCTCATTCCTCCACCAGTTCGATGTGCGACGCACCGGCCCGCTCGAGGATCTCGCGGACCCTGCGGGGCTCGAACTGCTCGTCGCGAGCCTCGATGCAGATGATGAACTTGTCGTCGGTCACCGCGAGGAAGCGGTCTTTGGTCATGAGCGGGTGGTGCCATCGCGGGAGCCCGTTGAGCGCGAGCATGCCGAGGAGCGACGCGAAGGCGCTGAAGAGCACGCCCAGCTCGAACGTGACGGGCAGCCAGGGCTGCCAGGCGCCGTAGGGCTTGCCCTGCACGACCAGGGGATAGTCGAACGCGCCCGTGAACCACTGGAGCAGCACGGCGCTGAGCACGCCCGTGAACGCCGCGCCCGCCACGATGAACGGCAGGATCGTGCGCTTGAAGCCCATCGCGTGCTCGATGCCGTGGATGGGGAAGGGCGAGAAGACGTCCCACTTCTTGAAGCCCGCGTCGCGCACGCTCTCTGCGGCGTGGTAGACGGTGGGCACGTCGGAGAACTCGGCGATGACGCCGTGCACCGTGCGCCCGTCGGGGGTGGTGTAGAGCTTTCGCTTCTGTCCGGGGAGGATGGGGAGGTTCATGTCAGTGCGCCCCCTTCTCGGCGTGCGCGCCGTGCCCGTGCGGGTCGGCCTGCGGGAGGACGGCCTTGATCTCGGCGATCGGGAACGTGGGGAGGAAGCGGAGGAAGAGCAGGAAGAGCGTCAGGAACACGCCGCAGGAGCCAATGAAGATGCCGATGTCGACGGGCGTGGGGTGGAACATGTGCCACTCGCCCGGAAGGAAGGACCGGTGCAGGCTGGTGACGATGATGACGAATCGCTCGAACCACATGCCGACGGTGACGAAGAGCGCGACGATCCAGATGACAAGCGGGTTGGTGCGGAGCTTCCGGAACCAGAAGACCTGCGGCGAGACGACGTTGCAGGTGATCATGGTCCAGTAGGCCCACCAGTAAGGCGCGTGCCAGGGGCTGACGCGGTTCTTGAGGAAGACGTGCAGCTCGTACTCGTTGCCGCCGTACCAGGCGATGAAGAACTCCATGGAGTAGGCGAAGCCGACCATCATGCCCGTGACGAGCAGGATCTTGGCCATGTTCTCGAGGTGGCGGAGGGTGAGGAGATCCTTGAAGTTGGGGAAGAGCTCGCGAGCGGGGATGAGCAGGAGGAGCACCATCGCGAAGCCGCCGAAGATGGCGCCCGCGACGAAGTAGGGCGGGAAGATGGTCGTGTGCCATCCGGGCACCACGGAGGTCGCGAAGTCGAACGACACGATCGAGTGCACCGAGAGCACGAGCGGCGTCGAGATGCCCGCGAGGATGAGGTACGCGACCTCATAGCGGTGCCAGTGGCGGCTCGACCCGCGCCAGCCCATGGCGAAGAAGCCGTAGGCATAGGCGCGGATGGTGTCGGGATGGATGATGCCCAGGAGCTTCTGCCCGCCCACGCCGAGGCGGAGCCGCTTGTCGGCCCGGTCGCGGAGCGTGGCGAAGTCGGGGATCATGCCCATGAACCAGAAGAGGAGCGAGACGGTCGCGTACGTGCTGACCGCGAAGACGTCCCAGAGCAGGGGCGATCGGAAGTTGGGCCAGATGTAGTTGTAATTCGGGATCGGGAAGACGAACCAGATGAACCAGATGCGCCCGACGTGGATCGCGGGGAATGTGCCCGCGCAGATCACGGCGAAGATCGTCATCGCCTCCGCCGAACGGTTCACGGCGGTGCGCCACTTCTGCTTGAGGAGGCAGAGGATGGCGCTGATGAGCGTTCCGGCGTGGCCGATACCGATCCAGAACACGAAGTTGGTGATGTCCCAGGCCCAGTCGACCTGGTTGGTCAGGCCCCAGGTGCCGACGCCCGTGATGATCAGGTAGAGGATCAGCAGCCCGCCCGTGCCCGCGACGAGCGCGGCGAAGGCGAAGGCCGGGAGCCACCACTTGGGCGCGGGGTTCTCGGCGTAGCCGCAGACGATGTCCGTGACCTCGCCGAACGAACGATTGTTCAGGACGAGGGGCGGGCGCACGCCGGGCGTCTCGATGAGCGTCCCGTCGCCAAGGTCCTCTCGCTGGGCGCTGGTGACAACGCCGCCGGCGGAGAGCCCGGCGAGGCGTTCAGCGGTCGCCTTGTCCGGATGGATCGAAGTCATGCCATCATCCCTGTCTGGGCGCCGAGCACCCGGAGCGTGAGCGCGTAGCCCTCATCCTGGGCCTTCTTGCGTGGATCGAACAATGCGTGCGGGGCGTCGTGCCCGTGGTCGTCGCCCGGGAGACCGTGCGCGTCGTGCCCGTGGTCGCCCTCGGAACCGTGCCCGTCCTCATGCCCCCCACCATGACCCCCATCGTGACCATGATGGAACGGGTTGTCGATGGGCGTGCGGATGCGCGGGTTGGGATTGACGACGCGGACCATGTGGCTCGTGCGCGGGCGGGTGTTGATGTAGCCCAGCAGCAGGTAGGAGCGGGCGTTGCCGCGCATCTTCGCGACCTCGCTCTCGGGATCGAGGATGTCGCCGAAGGCGATCGATCCGGAGGGGCAGGCCTGCTGGCATGCGGACTGGAAGAACCCGTCGGGGAGGCTGTCAAGGTCCTGCAGCTTCATCTCGTAGCGGGCCTCGTTGACACGCTGGATGCAGTAGGTGCACTTCTCCATGACGCCTCGGCTGCGGACCGTGACGTCGGGGTTCATGCGCATGCGCTGGATCTCGTCGAGCCGCTTGCGGAGGCTGGGCGGGATCAGGTTCTGGTTGGTGGGGCCGCCGCCAGGGATGAGGTCCTCGCCGAGGTAGCCGCCGTTGATGTTGCGATCGCCGTACTCGAAGAAGTTGAATCGGCGGACCTTATACGGACAGTTGTTGGCGCAGTACCGCGTGCCGATGCAGCGGTTGTAGACCATGTCGTTGGTGCCCTGATCGCCGTGCACGGTGGCGTTGACGGGGCAGACGGTCTCGCAGGGCGCGTTCTCGCAGTGCACGCAGGCGACGGGCTGGTGGACCATCGCCTCGGGATTGTTGAGGTCCTTGCCCACGAAGTAGCGATCGACACGGATCCACGTCATCTCGCGGCCCTTCGCGACCTCCTTCTTGCCCACCACGGGGATGTTGTTCTCGCTCTGGCACGCGATCGTGCAGGCGCCGCACCCGGTGCAGGTCGTCTGGTCGATCGTCATGCCCCACTGCGGCCCGCGGGCGTATCGCGAGCCGGGCGCGGGGGCGTCGAGCGACTCGTTGAACGGGTTCGCGTAGATCGAGACGTTCGGGGGCGTGTGGCTCAGCTCGCCCAGCTTCTCGGCGAAGTTCAGGTCGGAGATCGTGCCGCCATAGATCGCGTCGGGCGTGCGGGTCTCGTTGGACCCGAGCGTATCCCACGCGGGCTTGTCGACCTGGCGGAAGATCGAGGTGCGTCCCTCGAGCGACCAGTGGTTCTGCGTGCTCGCGACCTGGTACTCACCGCGGATGCGCTCGAGCGACGCGCCGGTCGCGGCGAGCGCTCCGCTCGCGGGGCGCGCCGACTGCACGTTGAAGCCCACGCCCTCGCCCACGCTGCCGCACTTCGTGCGCCCGTATCCCAGCGGGAGCAGGACGACGTCGTCGGCCATGCCCGGGAGGATCCACGCGACGATCTCGACGCTGCGCCCGTCGACATTGACGCGGCACTTCCGCCCCTTGGGCTCCTTGGTCGTGTACGGATCGGGCGTGACGTTCAGACGCTTCGCGGTCGCGGGCGAGAGCAGCGCGGCGTTGTCCCACGCGATCATCGTGCCCGGCGCGGGAAGCTCCTGCAGCCAGGCGTTGTTCGCGAAGCGACCATCGTGCATGTTGCTCGCGAGGAAGACCGCCTCGAGCGACTGACCGCGCGGGCCGGGGCCGATCTTCAATGCTCCCACGGCGCGAGCGACGGCGGCGAAGTTGACGCCGGGAGTTTCACCGCGCTGCGTGCTGCCCGCGACGACGCCGTCGTGCAGGGCGCGGCGCCAGGCCTTCTCGAAATCGTTGTCGCCGAGGGCCGCACGCCAGACGTCGCGGACGATGTCATACCCGTTGGGCTTGGCGTCGCCCGCGAGGAACGCGAGGAACTCGACCTCGCTGAGCGCGGGCTCGTAGAGCGGCGCGATCATCGGCTGGATCGGCGCGATGGTGCCGTCGACGGCGCGGGTGTCGCCCCAGCTCTCGAGCCAGTGGGCAGCGTTGAGCGACCACTCGCAGGCGTCGTGCGTCTCGCTGGGCTCGACGCCGAAGGCGATGGTGTGCGCCGCGCGCTTGAGCTTCTCACCAAGGCCCAGCGCGCCCGGCGCGTCGTACACGGGGTTCGTGCCCACAAAGACGAGCGTGTCGACGCGCCCCGCGTCGAGCTGCTGCGCGACGCCCGCGAGCCCGGCGGCGGCGCTGGACGACTCGTCCTCGCTCAGCGCCATATAGCGCACCGTCGAGCCGGCGTTGCCCAGCGCGGCGTTGAGAGCGTGGCAGATCGCGTGGATCTCGGCGGGCTGCGTTGCGCCCGCGCACACGACGCCGCGCCCTCGGTTGTCCACGAGGTCGTCGGCGATCGCTTCGATGGCGTTGAGATCGAGATCCTCGCCCGCGGGCGCGTCGATCCCGTCGAGCGCCGCCTTGAGCGGCGCGATGTTCCCGCCCGGCAGACGCGACGCGACGGCCTGCGCGAGCGCGACGGCGAACGCCGACACACGCGACGGCGCGAGACGCCAGCGATGGTCGGCCTGCCCGCCCGTGAGCGACATGCCGCTCTCGGCGACGTACAGGCGGCTCATCGCATCGCCCGGGTGCAGCGCACGCCGGCTCGCGGCGAAGGTGCGAGCGTTGATCTCGCTGCCCGGCTCAAGGTGCAGGAAGTCGCGATCGAACGACACGATCACCGAGGCGCGCTCGAAGTCGAACAGCTCACGCACGGGGCGACCGAACGCGAGCTCGCCGCCCGCGACGGGCGCATCGCTCGACGTCGCGTCCCACGACACCCATGTCATCTCGGGCCAGCGCTTCGCGAGGCGGGCGCGGATCGCGTCACGCGTCGGGCCCGAGGCGCGATCGGCGACGATCACGAGGCCCGCGCCGCGCGTGCCGTCGAACTTCTTGAAATGCTCATTCGCCCAGAACGTGAAGTCGTCCCACGTCGCGGGCAGGTCGCCCCGGACCGGGTTGCGGAACCGCGGGTTCTTCAGGCGGTCGGGGTCGTACATCGCGAGGATGGACGCCTGCGACCAGATGGTGCTCTTGCCGCGGTTGATGGGGTGGAGCGGGTTGCCCTCGACCTTGGTCGGGCGTCCCTCGTGCGTCTCGACGAGGAGGCCCTGCGCACCGCCGCCGGGCATGGGCATGCTGGTGGCGTAGTAGATGGGCTTGCCGGGGATGACCTGCTCGGGAACCTCACGCGAGTAGGCGAGGATCTTGTGGTCGGGGCGTCGGCAGCCGGGCACCATCGCGGCGCCCGCGAGGGCGAGGCCCGCGCCCATGATCTTGACGAAGTCGCGGCGCGAACTCTCAGCGAGCTCGCTCGCGCCCGCGGGGAACTCACGCTCAACGAAGTCGCGGAACTCGGGCGCGTCGGCGAACTCCTCCGCACTGCGCCAGATCGGCGCAAGGCGAGCATCGCCATTGAGACGCACCAGCTCGCGAGCCGCGGGCGGCATGTCCTTGGGGTTCTTCGCCTTGGGGCCCTTGGTCGACGGGCATTGATCAATCGTGCTCATCGTGTTCCCATTCCGCTGACGCTTGCGGCACGCGCCGCCCCAACCGAGAGACTCCGCCGAATGATCGAAACGCGGGCTTAGTGATGGCAGTAGCCGCAGTTCTGCGGCGGCTTCTCACGCAGCGCCTTGACGAGCCCCTCGGGCGTGGTGCCGTGGTACTCGCGCTGCTTGACCGGGGTCTGCATCCATGTGTTCTCGACCCAGCGCAGGTCCGTCGCCTTCTCGGGCGGGACCATGTTGGGCTCGGGATTGCGATGGCACTTGAGGCACCAGCCCATGCCGAGGCCCTGGTTCTGCGCGACGATCGGCATGCTCGTGATCTGCCCGTGGCACGAGTAGCAGCTCACACCGGCCTTGAGGTGCACGTGGTGCGGGAAGTTGCGCACGTAGTCGGGCAGCTTGTGCACGCGACGCCACGACACGCTCTCGTCGCCCGCGTACGCGGTGCGGATGAACGCGACCTTCTCGTCGGGCACGACCTGATTGCTCAGTCGCGTCTCGGCGTGGCAGCCGATGCACGTCGCGACGTTCGGCACGTTCGCTTCGGGCGACTCTTCAACATGCGTGTGGCAATACCGGCAGTCCATGCCGAGCTTGCCCGCGTGGATCTGGTGGTTGAAACCCGACCCCGGCTGGTTGGGCATGTACCCCACCTCGAAGAAGTCGGGCGTGGCGTAGTACCACACGCCCACCGGCACGACCAGACCCGCGCCCGCGCCCCCGAGCGCGACCACGGTTGGAAGGAGATTCAGCCACTTCGGAAACAGGACTGACACCGCGTGCCTCCTTCTCCGGACGTGCCGCCCTCTAGGGCGGCGCGAGACGATCGGACCCTACCCGCACACGCTCCGTCCACATCGGAAACGTTCCGCCTCCGGGCGTACGATTCGTGCGAACGGATTCTTGTTCGGCAGTATACAAGTGGGCCAGCGGGCGTGCTGTCAACCCCGGCGTACTGTCTGACCGCAATTGAGACTGGGTCTCAGGAACGCCGACGGGAGGAACGAGGGCCGCGGACCGGGCGAAGACCGCCACGGACGCGACCGCCTCGCCCCCCTTCGCCCGGAGCCTCCACATGACGAGCAACGCCGCCGCGGCTTCTTCACGGGTGCTCACCGCGAACCGCCCCCCGATCTGGGGTGAGGCGCTGACGTTCGGGCTGGGCGGGGCGATCGCCGTGTGGATTGCCGCGTTCGTGACGCACCTGCCCGGGCTCGGGCTCCCCGCGCCGGTGCAGGGGCTCTCGCTCGCGCTGGCCCTCGCGATCGTCATGGTGCTGGCGGGGCAGCGGGCACGATCGGCGAGGGCGTGGGTCGTCGGGCTGTGGGCGGGGCTCGTGTGTGCCGCGGCGAACTGCCTGATCTTCACGTCGCTCCTCGGCGATCTGAAAGGGCAGGGGCTGTCGGGCGAGACGCCCGTGCTCATCGCGGTGCTGTTCATCTGGTGCGGGCTGACCGGCGCGGCCGCGGCGGCGCTGGGCGGACGCGCGCCACTGCCCGCGCATCGCACGCGCTGGCTCGCCTCGCTGGCGGCGGTCGCGGCGGCGGGCGTGCTGCCCATGCTGCTCATCGGCGGGCTCGTGACGAGCACCGAGAGCGGGATGGCGGTGCCCGACTGGCCCACGAGCTTCGGGTTCAACATGTTCCAGCTCCCCGCGTCGCAGTTCACGCAGGAGCGCGTGTTCCTGGAGCATTCCCATCGCCTGTTCGGCACGCTCGTCGGGCTGACGTTCATCGCGCTCTTCGTGAGTGCGCTCGTGTCGCGTGCGAGCGTTCGCGAGTGCGTGTGGGCGGGCGTGCTGCTGGTGCTCGTGAGCGCGCAGGGCGTCGCGGGCGGGCTGCGCGTCGCGGAGAACAGCGCGTACCTCGGCGCGCTGCACGGCGTGCTGGGGCAGGTGTTCTTCGCGCTCGCGGTGGGTTATGCGGCCCGCCTGAGCCCGGTGTGGGCGTCGCGCGAGGCGGGGCCCGTACCGGGGAAGAAGGCGTCAATGGGCGTGCTGCACGCGACGATCCTGCAGCTCGCGCTCGGCGCGCTCTTCCGGCACACGGGCTCGACGCATCCGCTGTGGGCGCACGTGGGCTTCTCGCTCGTCGTCGTGATCTTCGCGCTCGCGGCGGGCTTCGCGATGGCGAAGGACCCGGGCGAAGGCCCCGACGCAAAGGTGCGCCGGAAGATCGGCGCGGGGCTGGTTGCGATCGTCACGCTGCAGTGGCTGCTGGGCTGGGGCGCGCTCACGGGGGCGATGATGGGTCGCGGGCGCGGGGCGATCCCGCTGCACGACCAGCTCGCGGACGCGCCGAGCGTGCCCGTGTGGGAAGTGCTCGCGACGACCTCGCACCAGTTCACCGGGGCGGTGCTGCTCGCGATGGCGGCGCTCGCCGTGGCGTGGACCCGCCCGCGCAAGGACGCGGCCCGTTGAGGCGGGTTTCGGCGACAAGTCCGGGCTTTTCGGGCCCGGGGCGGGCGGGTTCGCGGAACCGGGCTGGGGTGAATCCAGAACAGGATGAGGAAGGCCCGTCTGGGCCCGCGCGATGAGCGGCAATCGCGGGCGGGGTGATTCGTTGTGCCCTCGGAGGCCCGAGCGCCGATGTGCTGGCGAGGCACGCCGCGGCGGGGCCGGGGAGGACCGCGATGACGCACGCGACGAACTTCCTAGGCACTGGCTTCCTGGGCACGGGCTTTCTGAGCCAACGCCCCGCACGGGCGCAGCCGGAGGGCGAAGCGGAGGCGACTCCCGCGCGGCGCGCTCGTGGTCCGCGCCTGACCGGCGAGATCCGCCCCGACGAGTTCGGGTTCGACCAGGCGCGGCACCTGCTCTGGCGCGCGGGCTTCGGCGGCACCACGGCCCAGATCGCGACGCTGGCGAGCTGGGGGCCCGAGGACGCGGTCGATTACCTGCTCGAATACGACGACATCCCTTTCGAGAACGATTCGGGCAGCGACTTCGACCCCGACATCATCCGCCCGCTGAGCGCGGAGGAACGCCGGATGGTCGCGCGGGCGCGTGCGTCGAGCGATGAGGAGGTGCTCGCGCGGGTGCGCGTGGCGCGTCAGATGCGCGAGCGGGACGATCGCCAGCAGATGGCGCAGATCCAGAAGTGGTGGCTCCGGCGGATGATCCAGACGCCTCGCCCGCTCGAGGAGAAGATGACGCTGTTCTGGCACGGCCACTTCGCGGCGAGCTATCGGGGCGTGCAGAACTCGTACCACATGCTCGCGCAGAACGCGACGTTCCGGGCGAACGCAACGACGAGCTTCGCGGAGCTGCTGCACGCGATCATCCGCGATCCGGCGATGCTCGCGTTCCTGAACAACAACACCTCGCGCAAGGGCAGCCCGAACGAGAACCTCGCGAGGGAGATCATGGAGCTGTTCTCGCTCGGCGAGGGCAACTACTCCGAGCAGGACATCAAGGAGGGCGCGCGGGCGCTCACCGGCTACACCTTCAACGACGACCGCTTCATCTTCGACGAGCGGAACCACGACGACGGACGCAAGACCATCCTCGGGCGATCGGGCAACCTCGGGGGCGACGAATTCGTCGGGGCGATCCTCGCGAGCCGCGACTGCGGGCCGTACATCGTCCGGAAGCTGTGGAACTTTTTCGTGTCGGACCTTCCCGCGGACGATCGCGGGCTGGATTCGGACACGCGCTCGCTGCTGCGGACGCTGTCGAGCACGCTGACGATGAACGACTACCGCCTGCGTCCGGTGCTGCGCCGGATGTTCCTGTCCCGCGCGTTCTATGCGCCGGACGTGATGGCGCAGCAGATCAAGAGCCCGGTGGTGCTGGTGGTGGGCGCGATCCGCTCGCTGCAGACGCCAGTGCGTGATCTCTCGACGCTCTCGGACGCGATGGAACTCATGGGCCAGGACATCTTCCTGCCCCCAAGCGTCAAGGGCTGGGACGGCGGGCGGGCGTGGATTAATACGGCAACGCTCATGGTTCGCCAGAACATCATGAACTACCTGATCCTCGGCAAGACCGCGGGCGGTTACGACCCGCTCGCGAGCAGGCAGGTGTACGACACCGAGCGGCTCATCGGCGAGATCGCTCGCGTCCGCGCCGAGCGGGGCGAGACGGGCGAGCTCGACGCGCAGGCCTTCGCGCGCGACCTGCTCGTGCTCATGCTCGGACGCACGCCCGAAGAGGGCGTTCGGGCGCTGACCGAGCTCGCCGCATCGCGCGGGAATCGCATGGATCGCGACGTGATCCTGGGCATGCTCTTGCTCGCGGGGTCGATGCCCGAGTACCAGTTGTGTTAAGCTGTGAGGACGATCGGCACGACCGCCGCGTGGACGCCGCGGGAACGATGAATCGGAGGAGCCCATGTCGCTGCACCTGAATCCATCCGAGGCGAGCGCGTTCACGCGCCGCGAGTTCCTCGGCACGGGGCTGGTCCTCGCGTCCGCCGCGGCGACGGTGCCGCAGTTCATCAACGCCAGCGCCGCGGCGATGCCTCGCGCGGCGGCGGGGCTCGCGTCGATCCCGGGGGTCGATGAGGACCGCGTGCTCGTGGTGATCCAGCTCTCGGGCGGGAACGACGGGCTGAACACGGTCGTGCCGTTCGCGATGGACGACTACTACCGCGTGCGTCCGGGCATCGCGGTGCGGAAGGACGAGGTGCTCGAACTCGGGCGCGGGCAGGACGTGGGCCTGCACCCGGCGATGGCGGGCATCAAGTCGCTGTACGACGAGGGACTCGCGGCGATCGTGCAGGGCGTGGGATATCCCAACCCCAACCGCTCGCACTTCACGAGCATGGACATCTGGCACACCGCCGATCCGTCCGCGTCGGGCAACGGCTGGCTCGGCAGATACATCGACGCGCAGTGCTGCGGGTATGGCAAGGGCGAGAGCGGCACGCCCGAGCAGGGCGCACTCCTGGGCGCTTCGCCAGCGGTCGAGCCGGCGATCTCGATCGGACGCACCGCGCCGCTCGCGCTGCAGGGACAGAAGCTCAAGCCGATCTCGTTCGAGTCGCCCGAGCTGTTCCGCTGGACGGGCGCGGACGTGCACGACGACCTCGTCGCGCCATACGACGAGATCCAACGCCGCGGGTTCGACGGCGTGGACGCGGCACAGACGGGCGTTTCGGCGGACTCCAACGCCGCGTTCCTGATGCGGACCGCGCTCGACGCGCAGGTCGCGGGCGAGACGATCCGCAAGGCGGTGTCGCAGCGCCCGCTGGTGCAGTATCCCGGCACGGGGCTCGCGCGCCAGCTCTCGATGGTCGCGAGCATGATCCGCGCGGGGATGAAGACGCGGGTGTTCTACGTCTCGCACGGCAGCTTCGATACGCACGCGGGCCAGGGCGGGGCGAACGGGCAGCACGCGAACCTGCTGCGTCAGCTCGCCGACGCGACGCGCGCGTTCTACGCCGACCTCAAGGAGCAGGGCAACGCCGATCGCGTGCTCACGATGAGCTTCAGCGAGTTCGGGCGGCGCGTCGCGCAGAACGCCAGCGGCGGCACCGACCACGGCACCGCGGCGCCGATGTACTTCTTCGGGCCCATGGTGCGCGCGGGCGTGATCGGCAGGCACCCGTCGCTGACGGACCTCGACGACGGCGACCTCAAGTTCGGCCTCGACTTCCGCAGCGTCTACGCGGGCGTGCTGGGCGACTGGCTCCAGGCCGACGCGAAGGAAGTGCTGGGGCGGACGTTCAAGCCGGCGAAGATCGTGCGGGCGTAGCGGGTTGCACGCCCGGATTTCGCTCTGCTTGCTGCCCATCGCCACACGCGCGGCACGACGCCGTCACTCCGGCGCGGACCGGTGCTCGAGCGCCTCCCCCACCGCGTTCGCGCCGCCCGTGTCGCCCGCGCCCGCCCCGATGGGAGGCTGCTTCTGCGGCGGGTGCTCCAGCGAGCGGGCGATCAGCACGATCAGCAGCACCACCAGCGCCAGGGGCGCGAGGAGGAACGCGGTCAGCAGGTACTGCTTGCGGCGAGAAGGGGGCATCTTCGCGCCAAGCGTAGTCATCACGTCCGGTCACCGGTCAATCTGGGGCTCTCAGGTGCGGACCGCGGTCAGAACCTGACGCTTTGCAATCGAACGGTCCAGTCTCGGTTCTTACCCACGTGGGGAGAACTACCGCGCACCGTCCACTCAAGATCGAGAACACCGTCGCGAATTCGTCCCGAGCTGCTCTCTGTTTCGGTCACGCGGAAGGGCGAGCGTCCCCTCGGCGGGCGCGTCTGCTCCACGTTCACCGCGCGGACACTCGTGCCACGGACCTCGCACGTCACGCGAAACGTCTCGCCCGTCCCGGGGATCTGCACCTTCAGGTCCGCCCGGTTCCCCTCGCGTGCCAAGACCTCGACGGCGACCCTGACCGTGCCCTCGACACGTTGAGAGTGAATGCAATCACCCTCTCCCTTCGCTCCGACGGGCAGGATCGGAACGGGCCGATCCTGCTTTCGATCTTCCACTGGCGAGACCGGATCCTCGTCCGGCATGATCCTCCACATCCCCTCCTGAACCGGCTTGTACCGCACCGAGGACACCTCGAACGAGGCGTCCAGCGACTTGAGAGTGAGCCCGCGGGCCGCTTCGTCCAACGGCGTGTCCGCAATGAGGACCGCGCCCAGGTCGGCACTGACCATGTCCTCCGCGATTGTCAGCAGGATCCGCACGTTCCCTTCCGGGTCGGGCAGGGCCTCGCACTCGTACGAGCGGGCGTCCGGCCCATCGATGACGACGGACAGGGCGCCCCCGCCATCGAATCGCTGCGCGATGATCTCGACGCGGTAGTCGCCCTGCTCCGGCGGGAACAGGAACGCCTGCTCCTCCGGCGTGACCCGCACCTCAAGGGCATTCCCGATCTGATTGTCGCCCCACGGGACGAGGTCGAAGTGCTCGTCAAACCACTCGCGCTCGTCGCGGATGCGCTCCGCATCTTGCGTCGAATCCGCGCGAGCGTAATCCGCCTGCGCGCGGGTATAGACGGCGATGAGTTTCTCGCGGGCGGACTGCTCGATCTTGCGCAGCGCATCGATGTTGCTTACGTCGGGCATCGCGCCCGTCGTAAGGAACGCCGCACGCTCCGTCGTCGCCTCATCAATCGTCGCCTGGTCCACGCGTCCGGGGCGGCTCGCGGCCTCGAGCTTGCGATCGATCGCGCTCAGGACGCGCTCGCGGAGGCGCTGCATGTCGCTCTCATAGAGGTCCCGTGCGCGATGCAGGCGGTCGCGGATGAGGTCCGCTTCCTGCGCCATCGCGCCGCACGCACAGATCGACACGGCCATCGTCGTCGCGAGGTGTCCGAGCTTCATTCCCGCCTCCACGCGTATTTAGGCACAACGCCCCCGCCGGACGCGGCGGACGCGCGACGTAAGATAACACGCCCGCGGGCCGGCCGCGAGCGTGATATGGAGTGAGGCGAACGCTGGATGGCCTCGCCTTAGCGAGCCTTCGCGTACCGCTCCGCGACGGCGGACCAGTTCACGACGTTCCACCACGCGGTGACGTAGTCCGGACGCCGGTTCTGGTAGTTCAGGTAGTACGCGTGCTCCCACACGTCGAGCCCGAGGATGGGCGTGCCCGAGCAGCCGGCGATCGCGTCGCCCATGAGCGGGCTGTCCTGGTTCGGAGTCGAGCAGATCGACACCGCCCCGTTCTTCACGACGAGCCACGCCCAGCCCGAGCCGAAGCGACCCGCGGCGGCCTTGGCGAACTCGTCCTTGAGATGGGCAAGCTCGCCGAAGCTCTTCTCGATCGCGGCCTTGAGGTCGCCCGTCGGCTCGCCCCCCCCGCCCTTGCCCGGCGCGGCCATGATCTCCCAGAACAGCGAGTGGTTCGCGTGCCCGCCCGCGTTGTTGCGGACGGCGGTGCGGATGTTCTCCGGAACGTCCGCGAGCTGGGCGATCAACTTGTTGGGATCGATCTCGCCCGCCCACTTCGTGCCCTCGAGGGCCTTGTTCGCGTTGTTCACATACGCGGCGTGGTGCTTGCCGTGGTGGATCTCCATGGTCCGCGCGTCGATGTGCGGCTCGAGGGCGGCGGCGGCGTATGGCAGATTGGGCAGGGTGAAGGCCATGGGTTCCCTCCTTGTGCTGATGGAACGGAACTGCTGCGCGATCGACGCCAACGGCGGGCGCGATCACGAGGAGCGTACGGCGACTCCGGCGCCATCATCGAGAAGGAACTCGGTGAATCCGGCAGCGAGGACGGGCGGAGCGTCACCCTTGCAACACCCCGGATGGGGCCCACGCGGCGGCTCCCGGCTCCCCCCACGGCTTTCCCACGCCGATCGGCGCTTGAGGGAATGCTGTGGATGAACGCCAGCATACCTACCTATATAGGTGGTTTTTGGAGTTGGAATCTTTGTGGCGGTTTGCAAGCCCTCGAAGATTCCGCTAGAATCTCCGCTCCCCCTTGATTCGCGGGGCTGCTGTCGGACTCTCCACCGTACGGACGTTATTCGGACGGTAGGGGCGAGTCAAACCGGCCCGGCCAGATGGCTACAGGCGTTTGTCGGGGGTGCGTGGGGCGTGCGGGCCTTGGGACGGCCCGTGTGGGATGCAGGGACGCGTGTGGATCAGGGGCACGGGTGCGTCTGTGGTCGTCTCGAATCGAATTTCCTTGGAATGATTCCAAGGAATCGAAACCGGGAGGGTCGGGGTTCGTAGGAACGGGTGGCACGCTCGGCGCAACGCCTGCGCTGGATCGGGATGTCACGGGAGGGTCACGACGACCCCTCGGGGAGCATCCGAGCGAGGTGCGAAGCCGTACAAGAGCATCCCCCCAGGCCCGAGTGGGCCGCGGGTGACGCACGCCGGGCAGAACCAATCGGCCGAGGACCGGCCAAGGACGGGCAGCCAAGGTGGATCGAATGACGCAGAGAAGCGGAAAACG
This sequence comes from Phycisphaerales bacterium, assembly GCA_034004365.1. Taxonomy (GTDB): domain Bacteria; phylum Planctomycetota; class Phycisphaerae; order Phycisphaerales; family UBA1924; genus JAVEWV01. Next base: position 125,005 of record JAVEWV010000004.1, on the reverse strand, counting down.
AATGCCCAGCCCGCTGGAGCAGATCCGGCGGCGACATCGCGTCGGCGTGAGCGGTCCGGCGAGCACGCGCTCGAGCGTGACGCGGCGTTTCAGCCATGAGGACGAGCGACTGCTCAACGCCATCCTGGCGTCGAAGCAGGACTTCATCGACAGCCCCGCGTTCTACGAGGACAACGCCGAGACCAAGATCTACGACGAGGCGCCGGACATCCAGAAGCCGGACACCACGTGGTACCACCCGGTCATGGACGACGTCACGTCGTCCAAGGGACGCACGCCCAAGAGCAGCCAGCAGGTGATCCTGACGGCGGCCGAAGAGCGGGTGCTGTTCCACCAGTTCAACTTCGCGCGGTACCGGGTGCGTCGCCTGCAGGAGGACGTCGAGCAGTCGTCGTCGAAGCAGCCCACGCCCAAGCAGGCGGAGGAGATGCTGAGCTGGTACCGGCGTGCGGAGCGGATCCGCGAGCAGATCGCGGAGACGAACCTCGCGCTGGTCCTGGCGATGGCGAAGCGGACGCGGATGAGCGAGGTGGACTTCGCGGACCTGGTGTCCGAGGGGAACATGGCGCTGCTGCGTGCGGTCGACAAGTTCGACGCGGGTCGCGGGTACAAGTTCTCGACGTACGCCTGCAGGGCGATCCTGAAGGCGTTCAGCCGCCAGGGCATGAAGCTCAGCAAGTATCGCCAGCGTTTCCCGACGGACTTCGATCCGAAGCTGGAGCGCTCGAACTTCCTCGAGACCAAGCGGGCGGACTTCGAGCGTGACGCGGCGGACGAGGTGCGCCGGATCGTCCTGAACAATCAGGCCGACCTGACGGACGTCGAGCGCACGGTGATCGAGCACCGCTTCGGCCTCGAGGGCGAGCCGGGCGAGAAGCCCATGACGCTCGAGCAGGTCGGGCAGATCATCGGCGTCACCAAGGAACGCGTCCGCCAGATCCAGAACAAGGCGATGGAGAAGATCCGCGCCGAGCTGGAGGCGAACTTCCTCGGCACCCGCAAGGAGGCCGAGGAGGACAACGGCGCGGCGGAGGTCGAGGTCGGGGCGGTCGGCTGAACCGATCGCGATCCACGGACACATCCCACGGGGTCGGGCATCGCGCCCGGCCCCGATTTGTTTGGTGCGAGCGGGCCCCTCGTCGACGGATCCCGGCGGATCGCGGCGGGTCGCAATGGATCGCAACCCGGGGCGAGGCGGTGCGTACCGCATCGAGCGCGATCGGCGCGATCATGGCGCCCCGATCCCGTGGTCGGCACGGGAATCATCCGCGGGGGACCGATCGGTCCGGACAGTTCTGTCTTGTGGCTCTGTCTGGGAAGATCGGTCTGGGAAGATCGGTCCGGGGCGCGCGGCGGGGCCGATCGCCTGATACAGTTCCCGCCCGCGCCGGGCGAGTCGTGCCCCGGCGTGGGCGGTGTGCATTGCCCGCGGGAGCCCTTGAGCATGAGCGTCGACACCGACACCACCCCCACCTCCAATCCGTCGGGGCACGTCTTCCTCCCGTCCAAGAAGAAGTCCGACCCGCACGAGACGCGCTGGGGCAAGTTCCTCCAGGCGACGATGAAGTTCGAGGCGTCGGACCTCATCATGAAGACGGGCCAGCCGCCCAAGATCCGCCTGCGTGGCGCGCTCAAGGCGATGGACACGACGCCGGTGGACGAGGACGAATTCTGGCAGATCGCGCGGGCGATTCTCGCCCCCGAGCAGATGCAGGACCTGCAGCGGTACGGGTCGGTGGACTTCGCGTACGACTACGACGACAAGAACCGCTTCCGCGTGAACCTGTTCATGGCCCGCGGGCGGATCTCGGTCGCGGCTCGGCGCATCACGAGCAACATCCTGCCGTTCGACAAGCTGCACCTGCCGCCGATCATGTCGGACATCGCGCTGCAGCCGCAGGGGATCGTGCTGCTGTGCGGCGTGACGGGCTCGGGCAAGAGCACGACGATCGCGTCGATGCTGGACTACGTGAACGCGCGGAAGCCGGTGCACATCGTGACGATCGAGGACCCGATCGAGTACATCTTCGAGGACCGGAAGGCGACGATCAACCAGCGTGAGATCGGCATCGACTGCCTGGACTTCAAGATCGCGCTGCGTGCGCTGGTGCGTGAGAATCCGGACATCGTGCTGGTGGGCGAGATGCGCGACTCGGAGACGTTCGAGGCGGCGCTGATGGCGGCCGAGACGGGCCACCTTGTGTACGGGACGATCCACGCGAGCTCGACGACGCAGACGTTCAGCCGCATCTACGGGCTGTTCCCGCAGGAAGAGGTCGAGCAGGTCCGGAAGATCCTGGCGTACCAGATGCGTGCGTTCGTGTATCAGAAGCTGCTGCCGACGCTGCACGAACACATCCACCGCATCCCCGCGCTGGAGATCCTGATCAACAACACGGTCGTGCAGAAGCACATCCTGGAGGGTCGCGAGGGCGAACTCCGGGAGTACATCAACTCGATCGAGGCGACGCAGACGGGGATGAAGGACTTCAACCAGAGCCTGGTGGAGCTGGTGGAGCAGGAGTACATCCACGTGCGGACGGCGCTGGACTCGTCGCCGAACGTGGACGAGCTGCAGATGAAGCTCAAGAAGCTGGGTTAGGGTCGGGGTGAGGACCGGGATCCGGTCCGGTCAGGGCCGCCGCGCGGCGGGATCGAACGAGGACACGCGCCCGCCTGCGGGGCGAGCACGAGGGCAGAACCAAAGTGATCAACGCAATGACGCAACTGGGCGGCCTGACGCTGCCGGGCGTGACGCTCGGCGAGGGTGTCATGCTGGTCTCGGTCTGGAAGCCGATCGTGCTGCTCCTGCCCATCGTCGGGTGGGCGTGGGTGGTGTCGGGCGTGCTCGACAAGCACGCGTTCCGATTCCACCTTGGACGGAAGCAGTGGAACGTTGCGCACATCGCGGCGGCGGTGGTCGCGGTGGGCGTGGCGCTGGCGATCCCGATGAAGGGCGAGGGCGCGTTCTGGGTGGGGCTGCTCGCGATGATCGTCATCCTCGCGGCGGACATCGTGGTGTTCGCGGCCATCGCGAACAAGGACGAGCGCGTGCCCGCGGAGCACCACCTCAAGCTCGACTTCTCGAAGCTGGGCGAGGCGAAGCAGGCCAAGGCCGCGGCGAAGCAGGCGGGGCAGAGCGAGCTCATCATCACCGGGCCCGACAAGCAGACGATCGTGGTGCCGGACAAGGACACGCCCGAGTTCGCGGTGCGCGTCGCGGCCGAGGCGCTGGTGCTGCGTGCGACGACGCTGCGCGCGTCGCAGGTGGACCTCGGGCCGACGGGGCGGGACAACGCGTATGCGGTGTCGCTGCTGCTCGATGGCGTGCGCCATCCGGGCGACACGATGCCCGGTGCGGACGCGGCCCGCGTCATCAACTTCTGGAAGGGCGCGGCAAAGCTCGATGTCGCCGACACGCGCCGGAAGCTGCAGGGCGACGCGAACATCGATATCCACGGGCAGAAGCGGACGGCCCGCGTCATCACGAGCGGCTCGCAGGCCGGCATGCGGCTGACGCTGCTGTTCGATCCGGACAAGGCGGTCCGGCGCAAGTACGAGGACCTCGGGCTGCTGGACAACCAGCTCGAGATGATCCGCGAGCTGGTCGCGAAGCAGGAGGGCGTGGTGCTGGTCGCGGCCCCGCCCGATGCGGGACGCACGACGCTCCTGTACAGCATCCTGAAGCTGCACGACGCGTACACCGCGAACATCCAGACGCTCGAGCTCGACATCGAGGACGCGCTCGAGGGCGTGCGCCAGAACAAGGCCCGCATCGAGGAGGGCGCGCCCGACTTCGCGACGCAGCTCCGCTCGATCCTGCGGCGTGATCCGGACGCGGTGGCCGTCGCCGACGTGCCCGATGCGCAGACCGCGATCGAGGCCGCCAAGAGCGATATCAAGCACACGCGCGTGTACCTCTCGCTTCCCGTCGATGGCGGGCTCGCGGCGATCCAGACGTACGTCCGGGCCGTGGGCGATCCGAACCTCGCGGGCGAGAGCCTCCGCGGCGTGATCGCGGGCAAGCTGGTGCGGAAGCTGTGCGTGAACTGCCGCGTGGCGTACCCGCCCGCTCCGGACCAGCTCAAGGCGCTGGGGCTGCCCGCGGACCGCGTGAAGCAGCTCTACAAGAAGGGCGGACAGGTCCTCATCAAGAACAAGCCCGAGGTGTGCCCGGTGTGCAACGGCATCGGCTACATAGGGCAGGAGGGCGTGTTCGAGGTGTATCCGCTCGGTGCGGAGGAGCGGGCGCTCATCAAGAAGGGCGACTTCGCGGGCCTGCAGGTCGAGCTGCGGAAGAAGCAGCTCCCCAGCATCTCGCAGAGCGCCAAGCGCAAGCTCGTGGACGGGCTGACGAGCATCGAGGAGCTGCAGCGGATCTCGACGAGCGCCAAGCCCGCCGCGACCGCTCCGAAGCAGCCCGCCCCCGCCAAGCAGCCCACCGCCTGAGAGTTTGTCGAATCGGCGCGTCTGACAAGGAGTCCGCCTGATGATCCTGAACCTTGCCGCCATCGCGATCGTCGGCGGCCTCACGTATCTGTGGATGACGCGTGGCTTCTTCTCCGCGTTCCTGAACATGGTGTGCGTGATCGCCGCGGGTGCGATCGCGTTCGCGCTGTGGGAGCCCGTGTCGTACTTCCTGCTCGACAAGGCTCCGACGCGCGGGCTGGGCGTGATGCTGGGCGATGCGGCGTGGGGCATCGGGCTCGCGATCCCCTTCGCGATCGCGCTCGCCCTCCTGCGCGGCGTGGTTGACGGCGTGATCCGCGCCAACGCCGTGACCGACTCGACGACCGACTACGTCGGCGGCGGGGTGTGCGGCCTGGTCTCGGGCATCATCACCGCGGGCGTCGTCGCGCTCAGCATTGGTTCGATGCGCATCGGCACTGAATCTCCGCTCGCCGCGGCGCCGCTCAGCTACTCCGCCGACGTGAGCGGTCGAGGCAGCCTCGTCCGCGCCGGCGGCCTGTGGGTGCCCGTCGATCGCATCACCGCGGGCATCTATGGCACGCTGTCGGAGACGACGCTCGCCTCGGGCGAGCCCCTGGCGAAGTGGTATCCCGACCTCGACGTCGCAGGCCCGTCGGCACGCATGAACTTCGGCAAGGGCAAGGCCCGCAACACGCTCAAGCCCACCGACTTCAAGATCCTCGGTTCGTACGTCGTGGGCGATCCGGCCCGCGGCGAGAAGGCGAGCGAGCTGCTCAGCGATGCGTGGAGCAACACCGCGCAGTCCTACGTCTACCTCGACAAGGAGCCGTTCACGCAGGGATACCTGTACGGCGCGGTCGTCGAGTTCCTGCCCGGCGCGAAGGAGAAGGGCGGACAGGTCACGGTCGGGCAGGGCCAGGTGCGCCTCGTCGCGCAGGACGCCGAGGGCGAGAAGACCATCACGGTGCACCCGGCGGCGGTCGTGTCGCAGGGGCAGTCGGCGTCGATCGCGCTGGGACGCTGGCGGTTCGATTCGGACGACATCCAGATCGCCAGCGTGGGCGGTGTGTCGAACGTGCCGATGGCCTTCGAGTTCCCGCTGCCCGTGGGCTATCGCCCCATCGGGCTCTACGTCAAGAACGTGCGCTACGAGATCGATCCCGCGGCGACGCCCAGCATGGCCTTCGGCAGCGCGTCGGAGCGTGACAACGCGATCGCGACGCGCGAGATCCTGATGTCGGACAGCACGATCCCGATCGACGGCGGGGGCCTGCTTGTCGGCGCGGGCGGTCGCGACACCGGAAACCAGATCCCGGGCGTCACGGTCAACAACGTCTTTGCGAAGGGCAAGACTCTCCAGCGCGGCACCGAGCAGGGACTCCGCGCCCGCGAGAAGGAGCCCACCATCTACGACGGCGAGGCCAAGCTTGCCGCAGCCCTCCTCCAGCGCCGCGGCGGGCTTGAGAAGACGCTTGTCATCAACAAGTTTGAGGTCACGCCCGACACCGTCATCGTCCAGCTCGAGCTCTCGCTCGATGCGGCGTATGGGCCCATGCTCGAGGCTTCGGACAAGCAGCAGCCCCCGCGTCTGGTAGACACGAACGGCACGACGTACGACGCGGTCGGGTTCATCTACTTCGACGACTCGCTCGGGCACGTCCGGTACACGCCGGGTCGCCCGCTGACGGGGCTGATCGAGGCGCCGTCGCTGAGCCGGAGCAAGACGAACCAGAGCCTGATCCTGGTGTTCCGCGTGAGCCTGGGCGTCTCGGTCCAGAGCTTTGCGATCGGGAGCCAGGAGATCATCCGCTTCGAGACGCCGATCGCGTGCACCCAGTCGCAGCGGAATAGCTGAGCCAAGGTCCGTGCGGGCGTGCTCGACGCGCGGGCTGTATGCGGCGGGGTGCGTTCAGGCGCGTGACGCCTCAGGAGCACGAGCGCCCGCACCCGGCGCGCCACACCACCCGCCAGAACAGGCCAATGAAAACGCCGCGATTGCTCGCGGCGTTTTTCGTTCCATGATGGCTTCGGCGGTGCGGGCTCAGGCCTCTGAACGCTCGCGACGCTTGCGGGAGGGCTTCTCGTCGCCCGCGATGGCATCGACGCCCTCGTCGCGGCGCCCGCGACGCGGGGCGTTCTTGTCGATGAGATTGCCCTCGTTGTCGAAATCCATCTCCTCGCGCTCGTCGGCGACGATGGTGCGGTCCGGCGTAACGTGCACGCGGACGTGCGCCTCGAGGTCGGAGGCGAACTTCACGAGGATGTCGTAGTTGTCGACTCGCTTGATGGTCTGCGACAGGCGGACCTCGCGTGCCTTGACCGGGAAGCCGACCTGCGTGAGGGCGCTCGCGAGGTCCTGCTGCGTAACGGCACCGTAGAGGATGCCCATCTCGTTGCAGGAACGCTGCAGCGTGATCTCGAGCTTGTCCATCCTCTTGATGATCGCCTCACGCTGCGAGCGGAGTTCGGCGAGGTGCTTCTCGGCCTCCTTGCGGGCGGTCGCGAGCTCGGTGATCCGCTCCTGGCTGGGCGAGGTCGCCAGCCCGCGGGGCAGAAGGTAGTTGCGGGCGTAGCCCGTGCGGACGGTCACCACGTCGCCCACGATGCCCAGGTTGTCGACGGTGTCGGTCAGGAGGAGCTGGACGGTCTTCGGCATGTCTGTTCTCGCTGTCCTGGCGCGGGGGCCCAGGCCCGCCGCGTGAGTTGAGGAGCCGCATCGCGGCCCCAGCGAACGCCCCGCCGCACGCGCGGAGGGGCCTTGATGATAGCGCCCAAGGCCGGCACGGCGTCATGCCATGCGCGAGCCCGCGGGCGCGGGGATCGTGAGAGGTCAGAAGGGGATGTCGTCCTCGCCGATCGAGGCCTCGGCCTCGCGCGAGGCCCAGTCGTTCCCACCGCCGCCCCCGCCCCCGGATCCCCCGCCGGAGTAGCCGCTGTTGCCCGCGCGGCCTCGTCCGCCGCCCGAGCCTCCGGGTCCGCCCGGCCCGCCGCCCCCGCCCTCGCGGGAATCGACGAACTGGAAGTTCTCGACGACGACGACGAGCTTGGAGCGGTTCTGCCCGTCCTTGTCCTGCCACTGGTCGAGCTTGAGGCGTCCCTCGATGAAGACGGGGCGTCCCTTCGCGAGGTACTGGCTCATGACCTCGGCGGTGCGGCCCCATGCCTCGCAGTCGACGAAAGTGACCTCGTCGCGCTGCTCGCCGGTCTGGGTCTTGAAGCGCCGATTGCAGGCGAGCCCGAGGCGTGCGACCGCGGAGCCGCCCGGGGTGTGGCGCAGCTCGACGTCGCGCGTGAGGTTCCCCATCAGCAGGACCTTGTTGAAACTCCCGGCCATGCGCGTCTCCTTCCCGGTGTGCGGGTGCGCGAGCGACCGGCGGGCGCCCCAAAGCGGCCCGCCCCGACCAGACTGCCTGCGCGATCAGTTCTCTTCGGAGGAGGGCTCTTCGACGTCGTCCGCGGCGGGGGCTTCCTCTTCCTCGCGCTGCGGGGCGCCGATGGTGACGGTCTCGCGGACCTGCTCCTCCTGCGAGCCGCGCTCGGCACGGAGGCGGGCCTCGACCTCGAGCTCCTGACGCGCGTCGGTGGAGCGCATCTCCTCCTCGGTGAGGTGCTCGGCGGAGAGGATGAGGACCCGCATGATCTTCTCGGAGATGTTGCAGTCGCGCTCGAGCTGCTGCACCATGCCGGTCGGGGCGTAGAAGTACGCGAGGATGTACGTCCCGCGCTTCTGCTTGTCGATCTCGTAGGCGAGGCGACGCTCGTCCCACTTCTTCATCGCGACCACCTCGGCCTGACAACGCGTCAGCAGCTCGTTGATGTGGTCGATCGCGCCCCGAAGGTCCGCCGCGGTGCCCTGGCTCAGCAGGAACATCGCCTCATATGCACGCTTGTTGTCGGCCATGTCCGTTCCACCTCTCTCGCGGTCGGTTCGTTCCGCCGCGACGCTCGTGCGCGGGCCGCGCCCGCGTCGTAATCAGTTCTCGATCTTCGATCCCGCGGCGGGCCCACGCGGCCCGTCCGCCCCACCATTTCCGCCCCTTGGCCCGGCCTCGCCCCGCGAGCCACCCTCGTTCGCCCCACCCTCACGGGTGTTTCGCGGGCGTTCGCGCGCCGGGGGCGCGTTGAAACGATTCATCGCCGCGTCGATCCCGTCGCGGACGAACGCCTCGACCGCGCCCGATGCCGCGTCGAGCGAGGCCTTGAGCGGAGCCTCCTCGTCCTCACGGAAGCGGCTGAGCACCCAGTCGGAAAGGACCACGACCGGGGGCTTGGCGCCGACGCCGATGCGGACGCGCGGGTACGCCTCCGTGCCGAGGGCGCGCTGGATGTCGCTGAGCCCGTTGTGCCCGCCCGCGCTGCCCGCCGAGCGGACGCGGATCTGCCCGACGTCCAGAGCGGTGTCGTCGACCAGCACGATCAGGTCGGCGAGCGGATCGAGCTTGTAGAAGCGGACCGCCTCGGCGACGCTCCGGCCCGAAAGGTTCATGTAGGTAAGCGGCTTGAGCAGCAGGCACCGCTCGGGCCCGATCTGCGTCTCGACGCACGCGCCCTGGAAGCGCGACGACGGCGCCGCCCCCGGCGGGAACTTGTCCGCCAGGCGGTCGATCGCCATGAAGCCCGCGTTGTGACGCGTCTTCTCGTAGCGCTTCTCGGGATTGCCCAGTCCGACGATCAGCTTCATCTCCGGCCCGCTGCCGTTCGCGCCGCGCGGCGCGGACGGGATTACTTCGTGTCCTTCTTCTCCGCACGCTCGGCGGCCTTCTTCTCCGACTGCACCTCGGGCCCTGCGCCCGCGGCGCCCTCGGCGGGAGCGGCCTCGCCCGTGGCCTGCTCGGCCGCGACCGACACCGCCGCGACGATGGAATCGCCATCGGTCAGCAGCTTGAAGCCCTCGGGCAGCGCGACGTCACGCGCGTGGATGAGCCCGCCCACCTCGAGGTCGGTGACCGTGACCTCGATGAAGTCGGGGATCTCCACGACGCGGCACTCGATGTCGAGCTCGCCGGTCGGGTGGGTGAGGATCGCGCCCGCGGTCTTGAGGCCGATCGCCTCGCCCACGAGGTGGATCGGGACGCGCGTGTGCACGCGCTGGTTCAGGTCGACGCGCGCCATGTCGGCGTGCACGACGTTCGTGCCCAGATAATCGAACTGCAGGTCCTTGAGCAGGACGATCTGGTTCTTCCCGTCGAGCTCGATCTGGAAGACCTTCTCGCCCTTGCTGAAGTGCGAGATCGCCTCCTTGGCGTTGACGTACGCGGCGGTCGGCTCCTCGCCGTGACCGTACAGGACGACGGGCAGCCCGCCAGAGGAGCGGATGCGCTGCGCGTACCGGCTTCCGACGCGCTCGCGCCGGGTGGCCTTGAGGACCGGAGCATTCTCGTGCATGGCTGAAACCCCTTGCATGCGCCCGCGTGGGCGCGTGGATCTGCGATCGTTCCGCCCGGCGTGCCGGGCTACCTCTTGCTTCCCACCGTGTCGCGGAACAGCGCGCTCACGGACTGGTTGTTGTGGATGCGTCGGATGGACTCGCCCAGGAGTTCGCCCACGCAGAGCACCTCGAGCTTGTGGTGCAGCGGAGCGCACTCCTCGCCGACCGGGATCGTGTTCGTCACGATCACGCGGTCGATCGCGGGATCGTTCAGACGCGCGATCGCGGGCCCCACGAGCAGCCCGTGCGTCGCCGCGGCAATGACGTGCGTCGCGCCCCGCTGGCGGACGAGGCGTGCGGCCTCGAGCACCGTGCCCGCGGTGGAGATCATGTCGTCGAACATGAGCACCTTCTTGCCCTCGACGGAGCCGATCAGGTTGCCCGTCGCGACCTTCTCCCCGCTGAGGCGACGCTTGTTGATGATCGCGAGGTCGCCGCCCAGGATGTTCGCCATGCCCTCGGCGACCTTGACGTTGCCCACGTCGGGGCTCACGAGGCAGAGGTTGCCCAGCTCCTCGCGGATCGCGTTGAAGTGGTTGACGAACACCGGGGCCGCGGAGAGGTGGTCCACCGGCAGGTCGAAGAAGCCCTGGATCTGCGCCGCGTGCAGGTCGATCGCGAGCACGCGGTCGGCGCCAGCCGCGGTGATGAGGTTCGCGACGAGCTTCGCCGTGATGGGCACACGCCCCTCGTCCTTGCGGTCCTGGCGTGCGTAGCCGAAGTAGGGCAGCACGATCGTGACCCGCGACGCGCTGGCGCGGCGCAGGCAGTCGATGAAGATCAGGAGCTCCATCAGGTTGTCGTTGACGGGCTTGCTCGTCGAGATGATGACGAAGCAGTCGCGTCCGCGGACGTCCTCGTCGAGCTTGACGAGCAGCTCGCCGTCGGGGAACGCGCTGGTGCGCGCGTCGCCCATGCGGATGTTGAGATGCTCGCACACGCGCTCGGTCAGGAGCTTCGACCCGCGTCCGGAGAACACGAGCAGCTCGCCGAGGTAGCCGTTGACGCTGTCCTTGGTCGCCTTCACGCGCCACCTCCCGCGACGACGGCGCCGGCGCGACCGCGATAGATGCGATCCACCACCGCGAGCTCGTCGGGCGTGTTGATGCTCAGGACGTCCTCGGGCGGAACCGCACGCACCACCTCGACGCGCTCGCCGCGCGATTGCAGCAGCTCGAACAGGTCGGTGACGTAGTACTCGCCCGCCGCGGGGTTCTTGGGCACCTCGGGCAGGAAGCGGAAGAGGGCACGCGCGTCGAACACCGCGTAGCTGGGATAGACCTCGCGGATCGCGCGCTGCTCGGGCGTCGCGTTGCGATGCTCGACGATCCGCTCGAAACGCCCCGAGGCGTCGCGCACGATGCGCCCGTAGCCCGTGGGATCGGCGATCTCGCTCGTCGCGAGCGTCGCCGCCGCGTTGGTGCGCCGGTGCAGGTCGAGCATGGTGCGGAGCGTCTCGGCCCGGATCAGCGGGCCATCGCCCGCGAGCACGAACACGCTGTGCCCCGGGGCCGCGGACTCACGCTCATAAAGTTCCTTCGCGCTCATGACGGCGTGCCCGGTGCCGAGCTGCTCTTCCTGCAGCGCGTACGCCACGCGATCGCCATAGCCCGCGAGCGCATCGCGGACGCGCTCACGCATGTACCCCACCACCGCGACGATGCGCGAGCACCCCGCGGCGAGGCACGCATCGACGACGGCGCACACCATCGGGCGACCGCCCACCTCGTGCACGACCTTGGGCAGGTCGCTCTTCATGCGCGTGCCCTTGCCCGCGGCGAGGACGATCGCCGAGAGCGTGGGGTCGGGCGTGATGCTCGGGTGCGTGGGCATCGTGCGCTCGCGTCGTCGCGGGAATGGGTGATGCGAGGAGGAAGCTACCCGGCCTGGATTCGAACCAGGACAGCCAGAACCAAAATCTGGAGTGCTACCTTTACACCACCGGGCAGTCAGGGAAGCCGTCTGGGCTTCACGCCCGGGCCCCCGCTCGCTCAGACCCGCGAAGCAGCGTTCCTCCTTCCGCACACCCGCCTGGGCGGATGCGCCGAACCACTCCGTCGCGCGGGCGACCATCGCCCGCGAACCGTCGCGGTCCGGACACGCGGAAGGTCCACGCGCCAGCCGCGGCTTGTGCGCCCGATCGCAACACGTGCGACGGACGCCAGGGCTGGACCTCCCCTGCCGCGAACGCGGGCGGGCGCATCAGCACCCCGACCCGCGGACAGGAAGGCCCCTGCGAGCGCCTCGCGCCGGGCATCGCCCGCCGCTCGTCGCTCCCGGCCCCGATCGTGCGATCCTAGGACGCTCCGTCCTCGTCATCCATCGCGGGAGCGTCGCCCTCATGCCCGTCGGCAGGGATTGCCCCGTTGCGGGCGTCATCACCAATGACCTCGTAGCAGGTCGCGAGGAGCCCCACCAGCGGGAACCGCCCGTCCTTGAACGGGCTGGGGCCGAGGCGACGGAGCAGCGGGTGCGAGACGGGCGGGGGCTCGAGGGGGGTATCGACCGCCTCGAGCTCGGGGCCGGCGTCCCAGAAGCCCTCAAGCCCGAGCTCGCCGCCCGACGCGACGTCGTCGAAGCCCGGGATGCGGGGCTGGTAGACGGGCGCGGCCGAGCCGTGCGTCGCGGTGGACGCCGTGCGGCGCTGGCGGAGGCGTTCCAGGAGTTCCTCACCCGCCATGCCGCGGAGGGTGAAGATGAGGAACGGGTCCTCAGCGAGGCGGTCGGCGAGCAGGGCCGCGGCGCAGCAGGTGTGCTTGCACCAGCCGCCCTGTGCGCTCGCCTCGTCGCAGTCGCAGCTCGGGCGCGCGTCGCCCTCGTTGAGCGGGAACAGGTGCGTGTGCAGCGGGGCGAAGAGGTCCTCGATGTTCTGCGGGAGCTCACCCGCGAGCAGCTTCGCGGCGTAGATCGCGCCCTCCGCCATCGCCTCGATCACGCGGGACCACGCGTCGGCGTCGAGCGTTTCGAAATCGATCCGCGTGCGATAGGCCCGCGGCGCGCGCCCCTGCACGAGCGCGTCGAGCACGCCCGGGGCGAGATCGAGCTTGCGCGTCTGGCCCGCGCGGGCGTACTCCATGCCCTCGACCAGCACCGCCTGGCGACCCTCCGCATCGACCCGCTGCTCGACATACCGCGTCCAGCGGTCCGCGGCCCAGGCGAGCGGGAGCCCGGGCTCGCGCGGGCGGATGCGGAGCCCGCCCCGGACACGCTTGGGGTTCGCCGAGCGGTAGTTGGGATCACGCCGCGAGAGGGTCGAGGGCGGGACGTACTTGGGCGGGGGCGCCATGGGCGGCACGTGGCGCGTGCGCGCCGGCGGTGGCGCGGGCTTGGCGACCGGCTCGCCCGAGGCGGCGGGCGGCTGCTTCGACGATACGTCGGCCATGCGTCCTGCTCTCCCGACCCCCTGAGGCCCCGAGGAAGGCCTCCCGAGCCCATCCATGTCCGGCGTGCGGAACGGACGCGCGCCAGCGCTAAGGGTTGGCGCGCACCCCGTCAGATTCCAGCGACCTCGCTCAGGCAACATCATCCACCGCGTCGTGGCGGAGCGTCAGGATGTCGCGGAGCTGGTCGGTCGACAGCTCCGTGATCCAGCGCTCGCCCGACCCGATGATGTTCTCGGCGAGTTCGGTCTTGGTCTCGATCATCTTGTCGATGCGTTCCTCGAGCGTGCCGCGGACCACAAACTTGTGCACGAACACGGTGCGCGTCTGCCCGATGCGGTGCGCGCGGTCGGTCGCCTGGTTCTCGACCGCGGGGTTCCACCAGCGATCGAAGTGGAACACGTGGTTCGCGGCGGTGAGGTTCAGGCCCACGCCACCGGCCTTGAGGCTGAGAATGAGCACGGGGTTGCGCCCGTCGGCCTTCTGGAACCGCTCGATGAGCTGCACGCGCCCGCCCTGCGAGACGCCGCCGTGCAGGAAGAGGATGTCGCGATCGAACTCCTTCTGGAGCATCGACTGGAGCAGGTGCCCCATCTGTCGGAACTGGGTGAAGACGAGGGCCTGGTCTCCCTCGGCGAGCACCTCGCCCAGCATCTCGATCAGGCGCACCGTCTTGCCCGAGCGATTCGGCGAGGGCACGGGCCCCACGCCGCCCGAACCGGCGAACTCCTTGAGGAGCTGCGCGGGATGGTTGCAGATCTGCTTGAGGCGGATGAGCGCGGCGAGCACGACGCCGCGCCGGCGCATGCCCTCGGCGCCCTCGACCTCGGAGAGCATGCGGCGGACGGTCTGCTCGTACAACTCCGCCTGCTCGCTGGTGAGGTGGCAGAACTCGCGCCCCTCGAGCTTCTCGGGCAGGTCGGCGACGACGCGCGGATCGGTCTTGAGGCGGCGCAGCACGAAGGGCTGCACCAATCCGCGGAGCTGCTGCAACTTGAACGAGTCGCGGTATCGCTCGATGGGCACGGCGAACCGGCGACGGAACGCGCCCTCGCCGCCCAGGAAGCCGGGGTTGAGGAAGTCCATGATCGACCAGAGCTCGGTCAGGCGGTTCTCGACGGGCGTGCCGGTGAGCGCGATGCGCGAGCGGGCGCGGAACGCGTGCACGGCCTGGGTCTGCTTCGCGGAGGGGTTCTTGATGTTCTGGGCCTCGTCGAGCACGACGCGCCCCCACTTCATGCGTTCAAGATGCTCGCGATCCCGATGCGCGAGCGCGTAGGTCGTGATGACGAGGTCGCTCGACTCCGCACGCTCGAGCAGCACGTCGCCCTGCAGGCGCTCGAGCCCGTGATGCACGTACACCCGCAGGTTCGGCGCGAACCGCCCGCACTCGTGCAGCCAGTTGCCCACGACGCTCATGGGCACGACGAGCAGCGTGGGCAGCACGGGCTCGGCCTCGGTCGCGTGCTGACGCTCGTGCAGCATCAGCGCGAGGAGCTGGATGGTCTTGCCCAGGCCCATGTCGTCCGCAAGGCACGCGCCGAGCCCGAAGCGTTCGAGGAACGCCATCCAACTGAAACCACGCACCTGGTACGCGCGGAGCGTGCCCTGGAACGCCGCGGGCTGCTCGACATCGGGCACGCGTTCGGAGGCGCCGCTCGCTTCGAGGAGGGGCGCGATCCAGCCAGTCGCGTGCAGGCCCAGCACGGGCACGCCGGTCTGTCGCGGGTCGCTGGCGTACGCGAGGCGGATCGCCTCGCCGAAGGCCATCTGCCCGCCGGGGTTTTCCTTGATGAACGCGATGGCGCCCTTGACGTCCTCGGGACGGATCTCGACCCATCGTCCGCCGACGCGCACGAGCGGCGCCTTCTCGCCCACGAGCGACTCGAACTCATTGAGCGTCAGCGTCGTGTCCCCCACCGCGATCTCCCAGTGGTAGTTCACGAGGGTGCCGAGCCCGACCTGCGGCGTGGACGACGGCCCGGAGCCGCCGCCGCCATCGATGGCATCGTCGACGAGCGGTGGCTCGCCGCCGTCGATCGCGAGGCGTGCGCCGAGGCGGTTGCCGGGCGATTCCCACCACTCGGGCGCTTCGGCGCCGAAGCCCTGCTCGATGAGCACGGGGCGGATCTCGCGCAGGAAGCGGTACGCGTCGCTCGTCGCGAGCAGGAGCTCGGTGGGCTCAGCATCGCGCAAAGAGGCCTCGAGCGCGGGGTACAGACGCGAGGCGCGACCCAGCTCGCCGAGCAGCAGTTCGTGCGGCGACTCGATGCGCAGGCCCTCGACGCTCCCACCATCGGCAGGGAGGCGCCAGACCTCGGTCGCGTCGATCGTGATGCCGGGCTCGTCGACGGACTGGAGCTGGAACGAGAGCGTCCAGCGCAGGTCGGCGGGCGGGGCGTGCAGTTCCTTGACGCGTCCCCCGTCCTCCGGCTCGCTCAGGCGGAGCACGAGGCGCCACTGCGACTGCTGCCCGCGATCGTCGAGCGCGCCGATCCACTGACGCACGCGCTTGACGACCTCGGTCTGCGCCCCGTGCAGGATCGGCACACGCTCGGGCGAGCGCAAGAGCCCCGCGAGCCACGCGACGTGCGGATCGCCCGCGTCGCGCCCCTCGATCGTGTCCGCCATCGATTCGCGATCGAGCACGCGCCGGCACTGCGCATCGACGATCAGCGACAGCATCTCGTCGAGGATCACGCCCGGTCGCTCACCGCCGGCGGCGCGGCACGCCGCGGGCATGGAGCGCGCGAGCATCGCGGCGCGGGCGGCGTTCGCCTCATCAGCGAGCCAGGGACGCCAGCTCGCGCCGAGCCCGCCGCTCGCCTCCTGCATGAGCATGGGCACGAAGCGCTGCTGCGAGAGGAGGCTGAGCGCGAAGCGTGCCGACTTCCCGAAGAAGGCGAGGCTCTCGCTGATCTCGAGCGACGCGCCGACGCGGTCCTCGATCGCTTCGAGCACGCTCGCCTGGTGCAGTGGCTCGATCGCCAGGCCCGAGATCGGAACCCGCGCGAGCGCATCGGCGGGCGGCGCCTCCAGCCCCGCGCGGTGCGCGAGACGCGGGCTCGGGAGCGGGCGTCCCTGCGCGTGCGGAATATTCACCTCGATCGCGACCTCGCGGAGCACAAGCTCGCGCGGGAGCACGCCCGCCTCGCTCAGGACGGAGGTGATGTCCGCCGCGGGCATCGCCAGCGGGTGAGCGCCGCCCTCGTTCACTCGTGAGGCGTCCTCGCCCCACAGGCAGATGCGGGCGTCGTGCCAAACGGCATGCAGCACGATGGTGCGAGGGGGCGCGATGACCATCCGTTCCTCCGTGAACCGGGTCCTTGCGAAACCGAATGGGGGTGCAGGGATTCGAACCCTGGACCTGCGGATTAAAAGTCCGTTGCTCTACCGACTGAGCTACACCCCCGCGCCGCAACGCCGGTGCGTGGCGCGCAGGGGCATGGTAGGACACCATGCGCGTGCGCACGTGCGCTGGATCCCAGGCTGCGGGCGTCGACCGGCTCCGACGGGTCAGACCAGCGGCTCGATGACGCCGAAGGGCGTGCCGAGCGTGCCGAACCCACCCTTGAAGAACTGGTCGTTGTGCCCGAAGTAGGCGACGATGGGCGTCGCGCTCTTGACGGTGATGCCGTAGAACGCGGGCACGTCGCGCCGCTCGCCCGTGACGAAGTCGTGGACGTCGAACTCGCGGATGCCGCGTGCGTCGATCTCGCGCCGGAACGTCTCGCGGCCCAGCCCGTTGTCGAAGACGAGCGTGATCTCGACGAGGATGCTCGACGCGGAGGGGTTGTAGAGGCGGAGGTACTCGGTGACGTAGGACGCGGTCGCGGGGCGGTACCCCTCGCCGATGGCCCAGAACGTCGCGGCCTCGGTCGCGAAGGAGCTGCCCGCGACGTCGCCCAGCACGGGCGTCGGGAGCGAGAGGGTGATGGGCACGTTGCTCTCGTACTTGATCGCGTAGGGCTGCCCGCTCGGGAAGTTCAGGAGCGAGGCGACGTCGAGCTCGGTCTGGCGACGCGCGGGCACGTTGAGCGTGGTGCGGTACGACGAGCCGCTCTGGAAGACGAACGTCACATCGACGAACGCCGCGGCGTTGTTGGCGTTGAGCACGGCGATGCGTTCGTCGGTCGCGCCGACGCCGAACTCGCCCTCGGGCGATGCGCCGCGCGTGGCGCCGAGCCCGCGGCTGGCCGCGTAGCCGTATGCCGCGGGGAGGCCACTGACCTCGCCCGTGTCGAAGCTGGAGAGCGCCGCGACGATGGGCACGTCGCTGGTGATCACCAGCCCATAGCGCCCGTCAGGGATGGCAACGTTGTCGAGGTTCAGGCCACCGCGGCGGAAGCCCTCGACGGCTCGGACGACCGCGATGGGCGCGGCGCCCGTGGTCGGATAGAACGTGAAGGTGACCTTGCCCTCGTCGGCGCCGGCGTTGAACACCACGGGGAAGTCGCTGCGGCCCGAGCCCTTGACGACCTCGCCGATGGACCATTCCTGGCCATCGCCATTGATGAACGACTCGCCGATCGCGGCCTGGTTGCCGTTGAGGAGGAAGAGGTCGTAGTGGCTGAACATCGCGGCGACCGGGAGGTCGGCGCGGATCTCAAGGGCGTAGGCCTCGTTGGGACGGACGAGCGAGTTGTTCGCGGCGAACAGGGCGGGCGTGTTGATGGTGAGACCGCTGCGCTCGCCCGCCGGGATGACGAAGTCGCGGAGGACCTGATCGCGGTCGGCGTCGTCGCCCGCGGCGTAGTGCGCGATCACGACGACCCGCGCGTCACGCAGGTTCGGGTTCACGATCGGCAGGAACTCGTAGATGTTCGCCGAGGCGAAGCCCTCGGGGTAGTACAGGCGGTACGGCAGGACCGGGACCATCGACCCGTCGCTGAGCGCCTCGCTCGCGGGATTGGCGGGGTTGGCGGTGAGGTGCCCGGTGCCGGTGCCGTTGTTGATCTGGTCGTACAGGGCCTGGACCTCGGACTCGCCCTCGCCGAACAGGACGAAGTAGCGGAGCGTGCGCGTCTCGCCCACTGCGATCGTGCCCAGGTCGAACGCAAGCGCCATGACGCTGTCGGAGGACTGATCGTTGGGATCGCCATCGGGCGCAAGGGCGAGCACCTGCGCCGCATCGCGGACCGTCTGGTTCTTGCTGTAGAAGAGCGCGGAGGCGCTCGTGTCGCTCGCGGGGGCGGCGAGCGCCACGGCGAGGCCCTGCGGGAAGTCGCTGGTCACAACGTTGGCGATCGCGATCGGATCGGTGAGCACGTCGTTGCTCGTCGCGCCGCCCGAGCCGCCCGCGTTGGCGCCCTGGTCCGGGTTGAAGGCCTCGAACCAGCTCACGTCATCGAGGCCGGCGATGCCGGTGTTGGTGATGACGACGTCGAAGACGATGAACCCGTCGCGCGAGCCGAACGTCACGGTGCGCTCGATCGAGAGCTCGCGGAACTGGGCGGAGGCGAGGAGTCGCTCGTTGTCGCGGTCGCTCTGGTAGGTGAGGTTCACGGGGAGCGAGGTCGCGCCGCCCGCGCCGCTATTGACGAACGCGAATCCGCCGGCGGAAGCGCCGTAGAGGCTCACGGGACGGGCGTTGCCATTGCTCTCGTCGAAGAGGAACTCGGTGCCCTCCCACTGGATGCCGCGGGGGAGCCCGGTCTGCGGGTCGCGCCCGGTGAACGAGCCGTCCGAGTTCAGGCCCGCCTCGATGGCATCGCCCGAGAGCGCGACGCCCGCATCGCTGACGCCCGCGACGACGGTGAGCGCGAGCTGGTACTCGCCGCTGGTCCCGCCGGGCGTGGAGCCCGTGTTGACGCGGAGGACGTCGTAGTCGAGGTTGGATCCCTCGGACACGGCGAGGTAGTACGTGCCGCCGCTGGCGATCACGAAGTTCGTGATGGAGGCGTTGCCGGTGCCGGGCGGGTTGCTGCGCCGGAGCTCGTTGCCCTCGGCGTCGAAGAGCCGCAGGCCCGCGTCGAGCGCGCCCGTGGCGGTGAGCGTCGCGTTGAGCGTGCCCCCGCCCTCGGCGTTGAAGCGGAAGAGGTCGCGATCGAGCAGCCCGAAGGCGCCGTCGCCCACGCTGGCCTCGATGGTCGCGGAGCCGACGCCCTGATTGAGGTTCGTGAGCGTCGTCGCGATCTGGAGCGAGTCGTTGAGCTCGAAATCGCCGAAGATGTCGCTCTCGAAGGTGATGTCGAGCGACCAGCTGTTGAGCTGCCCGTCGTTGAGGGCGCTGAGGTCGTCGATCACGAGGAGCCACTGGCCGAGGCCCGAGAGCCCATCGAAGAAGCCGAGCGGGACCTCGGGCTTGAACAGCCCGGTGAACGGCGCGGCGCCGGAGGCGATGGTGGCGCTGGCCTCGTCATCGAAGAAGGTGTTGGTGAGGTTGTCGGCACTTCCGCCACGCCGGTTGAAGAGCTGCACGGCGGTGCCGTTCGGCGCGACGAGCGTGAGGCGCAGGTCGGACACGAAGGTGTGGTCGAGGTCGACGCGGACGTTGACGTCGCGGACGATGCGGCTGTCGGTCACGTTGATCGCGGAGACGACCTGCCCGACCGTTCCCTGCGCGGGCACGCGGACGGGCGTGGGCAGTGCGCCGCCGAAGGTCAGGCGATCCTCGGCGATGAGCTCGACACGGACGTCGAGGTTGTACACGCCCGTGCTCTGCGAGCGTCCGCTGCCGCCGGTGTTGATGTTGTAATCGTCGTTCCCGAAGCCGGAGACGCCGAGGTAGAACGTGCCGCCGGTGCGGATGAAGTACTGGATGTACGAGTCGAAACCGAAGAACTGGTCGTTCGCGGTGAGCTCCTGTCCCGCGGCGTCGAAGAGTCGGAGGTAGGAGTCGAGCTCCGACGGGGTGGTGAGGCGCTTGGCGGTGACCTCCGCGGTGATGAGCGCGCCGCGCGGGATGCTGATCTTGTAGAGATCGACGTCGAGCACGCCGTGCAGGCCATTGCCGAGCGTGACGCCCGCGAAGCTCGCGGTGCCGCTGCCGACGAAGGTGAGGTTGGTCGCCGTGGCGAGCGTGTCGTTGGCCTCGAAGTCTCCGCTGGTCGAAACGAGCGTGAACTCGTAGACCTCGTCCTGGCCGGTGCTCGCGTCGCCGTTGAGGAAGTTGCCCGAGAGGTCCTTGAACGCGGCGTCATCGAGCGTGAGACGGTACACACCGAGCGGCAGACGCTGACGCGAGAGCATCGAGACGTCGAGCGTGATCGTGACCGACCGCGGATCAAAGTCCGAGAGATCGACCGCGGAAACCGTGACCGCGGCGTCGTCGCCCGTGCCGAACACGCCGTCGTTGCCCGCTCGGATGAGCGTCACGCCGGCGGTGGAGAGCGTGTCCTCGTTGATGTCGCGATTGAACGAGACGGTGATCG
Source organism: Phycisphaerales bacterium (assembly GCA_034004365.1). Taxonomy (GTDB): domain Bacteria; phylum Planctomycetota; class Phycisphaerae; order Phycisphaerales; family UBA1924; genus JAVEWV01. Next base: position 104,393 of record JAVEWV010000004.1, on the reverse strand, counting down.
TGTCACGCGGGAGGCCCGTGAGCGGGTTGATCTGCGCCGCGACGGGGCCCGGATCGATCGCACGCACGACGGGACCGTCGCGGAGGATGGTCTGCACCGCGCGGAACGCGTTCACGCGTCCGCCCGAGAGCACCTTCCCGCTCAGCCCGGGCAGCGGATCGACGCTGTCGACGAGCGCCTGGCGGATCTCGATCGCGGAGGCCTCGGGCTTCGCGGCCTTCATGAGCCCGATCACGCCCGCGGTGATCGGGGAGGAGAAGCTCGTGCCGTCGATGTAGCCGTAGGAACCGCCGCGGAACGTGGTGTACGTGCGCACGCCCGGCGCGGCGACGTCGACGGTCTGGGCGCCGTAGTTGCTGAAGCCCGCCAGCCCGTCCTGGTTGTCCGTCGCGGCGACGGAGATGAGCCCGGGCAGCTCGAACGAGGACGGGAAGTCCACGATCTCCGGATTGTCGTTGTCCCGGGCGTCGTTGCCCGCGGCGGCGACGTACGCCGCGCCGGTCGCGAGGAAGCGGGCGATCGAGTTGCGCATCGCGGTGATGCTCTCGGGATCGTCCTGGTTTTCCTGCTCGAAGAAGTCGGTGGGAACGGCGCCGCCGAAGCTGTTGTTGCTGGCAACGACGTTCACGCCGCGTTCGATCAGGCTGGTCAGATAATCGTTGGAGGCGATGATGGCGCTCGTGAGGAGCGAGCCGAATCGGTCGGCGATCTTCAGCGGCAGGATCGAGACGTTCCAGTTGACGCCCACGACGCCGATGCCGTTGTTGCCCACGGCGCCGAGCGTGCCCGACACGGCCGTCCCGTGCCCGCCGCCGAAGGAATCGTCGTCGGGGTTGTTGTCGTTCTCGCCGAAGTCCCACCCGCGGACATCGTCGACGAACCCGTTGCCGTCGTCATCGAGCCCGTTGTTGGGAATCTCGCCGGGGTTGGCCCAGATATTGGCGGCAAGGTCGGGGTGGTGCCACTCCACGCCCGTGTCGATCACCGCGATGATGACGTCGCGATTGCCGGTCGTGATGTCCCACGCCTCGGGGGCGTCGATGTCCGCATCGATCACGCCGGGCTGGAAGATGAACTGGCCCGTGTTGTCGAGGTAGTACTCGAGGCCGAAGGACGGATCGTTTGGGGTCGCGGCGGTGTGCGCGACGATGTCGGGATCGACGAACTTGACGTCCGCCATGCGGGCGACGACGTTCTTGACCGCGCTCTCGTTGAGCATCGTCTCGGTGTTGAACACCGCGATGCGCCCGTCGCTGAAGGAGCGGATGTTCGTCGCCGCGACGCCGAGGCGGCTGGCGAGATCACGCGTCAGGTGCTCGGCCCGCGCGGTGCCGATCGCGTCGCCAAAGCCCACGACCCACTGGCCCATGAGCGCCTCGACCTCGACGCCCCGCCACGACACATCGCCGACGTGCCCGGGCTCGAACGCGGCGTCGAGGCCGTCGGATGCAGAGAGCAGCACACGCTGCTCGAGCTGCTCGATCGAGCACGCACGCCCGCAGGCGCTCTCGCGCGCCCTCACGCCCGACGTGCGACCCCGCCCAAACACCCCGCGGAACAGTGGGTTCGATGCCATGAACAACGCTCCCTCGTGCTGCAAATCCTGGTCATGTGACGCCGCGCGCCCGGCCCGACGTGCGGACCCCACGCCAGCTCGCGCCGACGCGTCGCGACGATCTCGTGGACGCGACGGCCCCGCCCGGCGGCCAAGGGCCACCCGGAGCGCCCGCGCGTCCGGGAACATCATCGCGGCATCTCGCGCCGAACACAAGTCCGGGCAGGACAACCCACAATGCCGCCCTTGCCGATGCCAAACATATTCCTAACTTATGTAATTGGCCGACCCGCCCCGTGCCCGGCGATTTCGAGCAGGGCCGACGCGTGTGCCGCGCTCGCGCCACGCTGGGCACGCACGCACGAGAGCCCCGCCTCGCCCATCGCCGCCCGCAGTTCGGCATCACCCAGCAGCCCCGCGAGGTCCGAAGCGAGCGTGTCGGGCGTGGTCCGACGCAGCGCCCTGGCCTCGGTGAGCGCCGTGGTGGACTGGGCGAAGTCCCCCATCTCGGGCCCCGCGAGCACGGGGCGACCGAGGGCCGCGGGCTCGATCGGGTCGCTCCCGTGCAGGTCGCCCATCAGACTCCGCCCGACGATCACGACCTCCGCGAGCGCATACGCAGCGGACAGCTCGCCGATCGTGTCGAGCACGTACCGCGTCTGCCCCTGGGGCGCGGGCGTTCGCTCGGAGCGTGCCGTGCACCCCGCGAGCACGCCCCGCACCTCGGCGAATCGCTCGGGGCGGCGCGGCGCGACGAGCAGCTGCGTACCCGGGGGGCAGGCCTCGCGCACCGCCCGGTCGAGCAGGGCCTCCTCACCCTCAGACGTGCTCCCGGCGACGATCAGCGGGCGTGCGAGGTCGATGCCCAGCTCCGCCGCGAGCGAGCGTGCCTCGGGAAGGTTGCGCGCCATTTCGGGCGCGTCCACGAGGCGGGGCGCGTCCCACTTCATCGACCCCGAGACGACGCACCGGTCCGGCGCGACGCCCATCGCGACGAACCGCTCGCGATAGTCCTCGTCCTGCACCATCGCGCGCGTCAGCGACGCGAAATCGCGCCCGATGAACCCGCGCACGCGCCGGTATCCCTTGAAGCTCCGCGCGCTCAGCCGCCCGTTGATCACGCACACCGGCACGCCGCGCCGCGCGCACGACCTCACGAACTGGGGCCAGATCTCGAGCTCGACCAGCCCGACGACGTCGGGGCGCACGCGATCGAGGAACCGCCGCACGCTCCACGAGAAATCGCGCGGGTATCGCACGACGTGCGCCGAACTCTCGAACCGCGCGCGGGCCCGGGCGATGCCCGTGTCCGTCGACGCGCTCACCACGACCACCGCCCGATCCGCGAGCAGCGGCACGAGCGTGCGGAGCGCGCTGACCTCCCCCACCGACACCGCGTGCAGCATGATCCGCGGGAGCGCCACGCCCCCCACCAAGCGCCGCTCGCCCAGCGCGGGGCCCTTGCCGAAGCGTTCGTCCCACCCGCCGCGGGCCTTGCGCATCCATACCGGCGCGGTCGCGATTCCGGCGAGGGCGTATGCGGCATCGAGGGGCGTCAACCGTGCGGGCTCCAGCGTCATCGGGCGGTGCGATCATATTCCCGCGCCACCGACCCGATGGACGGTTTTCGGCACCCTTCGAGCGAATCCCGCATGAAACGCGTCCATCGCGGATCCGGCAATGTGCCCGGGCGCGATCGTACCACTGGAGCGACGCCCACGCCCGTTCCATCGCTCACATGATGCGGGGCGACGGGAGCCGATTCGGGCGCGCGACGTGCATCGCGTGCATCTCACTAAGTTGGAAAAACCCATCCCCCGGGGGGGGAGCGGGGGATGGGCGGGCCCGGCTTTACGCGCGGGCGTCTCGCATATCGCGGATCGTGTCGTGGTCCTGCTTGACGGACGCGTACTGGCGATGCAGCAGCTCATTGAGCGGGCTGCCCGCGGTGTGCTTGAGCACCTTCTCGTAGCGGGCCTTGGCCGCGTCCTCGGCGCGTTCCGCCTCGGCCAGCACCGCGTGCTCATCTCCATTCTGGATGGTGCCCCGCAGGTCCAGCCACCAGCGGCGCGCCGTGCCCGTGACCGAGCCGGAGGTCGTGGGTGTTTCGCCATTGACGCCCACGATGCGTTGCAGCTCGTTCGCGAATGCCTCCCGGCGCATGCCGCAGCGTCGGAAGTAGGACGCGATGTCCTTGTTCTCGATCTGCTCGGCCGCGGAGGCGAAGCCCTTGCCGCTGTCGATATTCGCGGTGATGAGCGACTGGACTCCGTCGAGCGTCTCCCGGCTCAGTGTGGTTGTGGTCTCCAGGTTCATGATGATGCTCCTTATCCATGTCTGCGACAGATGTTGCACGGCTCCGTTGCGGCTCATTGCCCGCCGTCGACCTCGTCGGCAGCGTCATCCACGGCTTCGGCGGCATCGTCCACCGCGTCGTCGATCGCGTCGCCGGTGTCCTCTACCGCTTCTTCAACGGCGTCGGTCGCATCGTCGACGGCGTCGTCCGCTTCGTCGCACCCTGCGAGCAGCACGCCGCTCGCCGCGATCATGGCCGCGAGCAAGGTGCGATGATCGAGTCTGATGTCGAGGTTCATGTCGTGCACTCCTTCCCGTCGTGCGTGTCGCGAAGATGCTTGTGGGGATCCCGCGGCGACTACACGCGGATGTTGGTCCGGCCGCCTCGGGCGAGGCCCGCCACGAGCGAGAGCAGGAACAGGATCACGAAGATGAAGAACAGGATCTTCGCGATCGATGCCGCGCCCGCCGCGATGCCTCCGAAGCCGAAGACCGCCGCGATAATTGCGATGATGAAGAACGTGACTGCCCAGCCCAACATGGCTCTGTCCTTTCCTGGCGCCCTGTCCGGTTCCTTCGCATCGCCAGGGGGCCGACCGACGTGCGACTCTGCATGCATCTTCGGGGGCGGCGGTGAAACCTCCGTGGCCGCGGCGTGAAAACCGCGTCATTTACGGGCTAATCCGCCGCATCCTCGATGGCGTCTCCCGCGTCCTGGATGTCCTTGCCAGCGCCCTCGACGGTGTGGCACGCCGCGAGCGACAGCCCCAGCGCGGCGAGCACGGCGAGGAACAGCGCGAGCATCGCCGAGCGCGGCGGCTCGCGCGTCGTGCGCTGGCCCTGGTTCGAATGAGTGTGCGAGATCATGTTCGATGGCTCCTGATGGCCGACCAGCCCTGGAGTGCCGACGCGTATCGCGTCCGGCGGTCTACGAGCAGATTCGCGCATGGCGATGTGCCGGACATGATGGGTCCGTGAAATCCGGTTCATCCTGGTGCGGGGCATGCACGAAGCCGACTGCGATGGAACGATTCCCCGATCTGCCATCCGGCGTTGTCGCTAGAATGGTGTTCGGTGCGGGGGGCAGTATGGAGCGGACGCGATGCGTGTGCTGGTGATCGAGGACAATCCGAGGATGGCCGCGGGCATCGAGCGCGGGCTGCGCGAGAACGGTTACGCCGTCGACGTGAGCCACTCGGGATTCGAGGGGGAAGACCTCGCCGCGGGTGACGCGTACGACGCCGTGATCCTCGATCTGATGCTCCCGGATCGCGACGGCGTGGAGGTGTGCAGGAACCTGCGGCGTCGCTCGATCGCGGTGCCGATCCTCATGCTGACGGCGTTGTCGGGGACAGCGGACAAGGTGAGCGGGCTGGACGCCGGGGCGGACGATTACCTCACCAAGCCGTTCGAGTTCGAGGAGCTTCTCGCCCGCCTGCGTGCGCTCCTGCGCCGGGGCGAGGCGGTCGAGGGGCGCGTCCTGGAGTGCGACGACCTGAAGCTGGACCTGTACTCACGCGTGGCGGAGCGCGCCGGCGAGAAGCACGAGCTCTCCAACAAGGAGTTCTCGCTGCTCGAGTACTTCATGCGGAACCAGAACCGCGTGCTGAGCCGGGCGCAGATCGGTGAGAAGGTCTGGGACATGAACTTCGAGCAGGGCAGCAACGTGATCGACGTGTATGTGTCGAGCCTCCGGAAGAAGATCGATCGCGGGCACGGTCGCGAGCTCATCCACACGATCAAGGGCGCGGGCTATCGCTTCGGGATCATGGACTGACCCATGCTCGACAGGTGGCGAATGCGATCGCTCTTCGGCGGCGTCTCCCTGAGATTCCGCCTGACGATCCTCGTCATGTCGGTGTTCCTGATGTTCCAGCTCGTCATGGGCATCGGGTACTGGTTCATCAGCCGCGAGATCGACAACGGCGCGCTGGATCGGAAGCTGCGCGAGCGGGTCACGGGGATCGCCCGCGAGCCGCTCATCACGGACGCCGTCGTCACGCCCGAAGAACTGGCCCGGATCCGCAATCAGGAACTCGCGACGCTCGAGTTCGAGGACATCGAGCTCGACGTGCTCGACCGGGACGGCAGGAGCCTCGCCTACGAAGAGACGCGATGGCCGAGGATCGCGGATCGGATCGTGCGCCATTTCTCGCGCACGGATGCGCCGTTCCGCGCGAGGATCCCCGCGGCCGAGGGCGGGATCAGCGACATCGGGACGCGGATGGCCGAGGTGAGCGCCGCGATGGTGCTCTCGTCCCTGCCGCAGCGCCGATACGTCGTCATGGTGGCGAGCGACGCGTTCGTCTCCCGCCGCTCGCGCATGACGACGCAGTCGCTCACGATCGGCGGGCTCTTCGGGCTGCTCGCGAGCGCGATCAGCGGCTGGGTCATCTCCGGGTTCGCCGTTCGCCCGCTCGATCGGATCACGCGGCTCGCCGGCTCGCTGACGCCGGAGAACCTCGGCGTGTCCATCCATGATGACGCGCTGAATCCCGAGATCGCGCGTCTGTCTGAGCAGTTGGAGCACTCGCGCCAGCGGCTCCACAACGCCTTCGCCGCGCAGGAGCGATTCCTCTCGAACATCTCGCACGAGCTCAAGACGCCCATCGCGACGCTCCTGCTCGAAGCGCAGACGATGCAAAGAGACGGCCTGCCCGAGCACGCGGCGGACTTCGTTGACGTCGCGGAAGAGGAGATGCGCAAGCTCGGGCGGCTCATCGAGAGCTTCCTCGTGCTGACGAGGGTCGAGGACGGCGGCGCCACCGGCGCGCTGCGCCCCTACCCGGCGAACGAGCTCCTCCTCGACGCGATCGCGGACTGCTCGCCGCAGGCCGAGCAGTACGGCGTCCGGCTCGTCCCGACGCTGGCCGACGACGACGCGGGGATCGACGCCACGGTCCGGGGCGATCCCGAGCTGCTCCGGACGCTGCTCAACAACCTCCTCCGCAACGCGATCCGATTCTCGCCGCGCAACGGGCGTGTCCACGTGACGGCTCAGGTGCGGGGCAAGGCCTTCCATGTCGAGGTGCTCGACGAGGGCCCCGGGCTCCCCCCCGAGATCATCGATCACATCTTCGACCGCTTCGTGCAGAGCTCCGACGAGGTCCGGCGCGGACGCGGGCACGGCCTGGGCCTGGCGATCGCGAAGGGCATCGCGGAGCTCCACGGCGGGACCGTGGTTGCGCAGAATCACTCGTCGGGCGGCGCCGCCTTCCTGGTGGACCTGCCGCTGGCCTCCCACGCAGAGGACCGACCCGCCCCCGATTTGAGGGAACCCCACCCGAGCGAGGGTTGACCGCGTGCGCTGGGGGGAGTTGAATCGACGTTCCTGTCGACGATGCCAGGACTCCGTCACGAGGCGCGGCCGCGTGTCTGCGTTAGGAGGAGTTGCGCATTGTCAGGAAGACTGCCGAGGCTGCATACCGCCGACCGCGCCCGCGAGGATGCGTTCGGCGATCGCTTTCATTGTGGTTCGCTGATCCTGGGCGGCGCGGCGGATGCGCGAGAAGGCCTCGCCCTCCGAGATTTCTTCGATCGCCATGAGCACCCCTTTGGCCCGTTCGATGATCTTCCGGTCGGAGAGGGCCTGCTTCAGGTCCCCAACCTGCTCCTGAAGGTCGCGCAACTGCTCAAATCGCGCCCACGCGACGATGACGGAGGCTTGCAGGTCCTCAGGGGTCACGGGCTCGATCAGGTACGCCATCACGTGGTCGCGGATGGCCTTGTAGACGAGCTCCATCGAGCGGCGAGCCGTCACGATGACCGCGGGGATCGGCCGCTCCGCGCCCAGCTCGATGCACGCGTCGATGCCGCTTCCGTCGGGGAACATGACGCCGGTCACGATCAGGTCGGGTCGGTCCGATCGCGCCGCGGTCCGCAGTTCGGCCACGGTGCCGAACGCGCCCGTGATCGTGTGCGCACCGCCGAGCGCCCGGCGGATCGACAGGAGGGTGTCGTCGCTCCCGTGGGCGGCGATGATCCTCAGTTGCTTGTCCATGCGTCGCGGCTCCGCCTGTGCAGCGGGCGATCCCGCCGCGGGGCGACAGCATACGTTCGTCCGGCTCGGACGGTGGGAGCGCACCCTTGATCGACTTCTTCCGGAACCTCTTCGACACGAGCGGCTTCCCGGCACGGTGGCACTGCGGGCAGTGGTCGCCCGTGGACGGGTGGACGCTCATCATTTCCGACGTTCTGATCTTCTTCGCCTACATGGCGATCCCGTCGGGCTTGTTCGTGTACGCGCGCCGGCGTTCCGGGCTCCTGTTCCGCGGGATCGTGCTCCTGTTCGTCGCGTTCATCTTCTGCTGCGGGCTGACCCATCTCATGGACGCGGCGATCTTCTGGTGGCCGGCGTATCGCGTGAGCGGGCTGCTCAAGGCGGTGACGGCGGTCGTCTCGATCGTCACCGCGATCACGCTCATCCAGGCGCTCCCCGAGGCGATCAAGATCCCCGACATCAAGCGCACGAACGAGGCGCTCAACGATGCGCTCGCGCGTGAACGCACCCTCGCACACGAGCTGTCTCAGATCCACGGTGAGCTGGAACACCGCACGAGCCAGCTCGCGGTCCGCGAACGGCGCATGCGCTCGGCGGTCGGCGCGGCGAAGGCGGCCGCCCTGAGCTGGGAGGTCGAGACCGGGCGGGTGGTCTGGGAGCTCGGGGTCGCCGAGGCGATGCGATCCGCCGAGATCCAGTGGAACGACGATCTCACAGACTGGGAGCAGCTCATCGGCCCCCAGCGCGTCGAACTCCTCGCGGCGTCGCGCGACGCCTACGAGGGCGGGCGCATCCTGCATCGACGATTCGACCTCCGCGGGCACGAGGGCGTGTGGGACATCCGCATGACGGCCACTCCCGATCCCGTGGTGAAGGGGCAGCCCCACACCATTACGGGAATGTTCGGGCTCGTCCCCGCGACGGACTCGCGGCAGTAGGGCGAGCCGCGCGCGAACCGGGTTCGGTCCGCCAATGGAACGGCACCCGGGGGGAGGCACATCGTCGTGCCGATCGCCCTCGGGTGCCGTGCCGCTCCGATCCGGCCCTTGATTCGACTGGCTCAACGGCCCGACCATGCCGATCGAGAGTCGTCCCACAGCGCGATCCGCTTCTGGTCCTTGCCCGCAAGCGAGCGAGCGATCAGCACGGGATTACCGTCATGGGTGATCCGGACCGCGTCAATGCTCACGCGGTCGCCCTCCTTGAAGCTGACACGCTCGCGGGCGAGCAGCTTCTCCGGCCCCACCACCACGGTCTTCGTCGCGCCGTCGGCGTTGATTACCAGCGCCGTGCACTCCGCCTCACCCTCGAACATGCGCGTCGTCGTGATCCGCTCGACTGTTCCGTTGACCTTGACGCTCTCGCCCGCGGCGATCTGCCGCTGAAGCGCCTCGTGCTCGGGCCCATCCTGCAGGGCGGCGCCATCCCATGAGGTCCGCATCCGGGGCTCGAACTCCGTCATCTTGACGTTGAACGCCTGATAGACCGGGCGCAGGTTCTCCGGAGACGCGAAGACCTCGACGTTGTCCGGCATGGGCTCGCAGTTCTCGAGCATCGACTTATCCGCATCGATGGCCACGTGCTCCGGGCCCACCGCCGCCACGGTCCACGGAACGCAGCGCGTCTCGTCGGCGATGCCGAGGAAGTTCGAATCGGGATCGAGCTCGAGCACGGCAATCTGCCCACTGCGGATCTCGAGGACCGCACCCTCGATCTCGCCCGCATCGTCGCCCCGCGCACGCACGGGCATGCCCATCAGGGTGCTGAGTCGGACCAGCGTGCGGCCCGGGAGGCCCGCATCCTGCGAGGTGGATTCGCTCAGGGCGATGGGCGTCATCCAATTCGGGGTCGCGTCGCGGCTCCGGAGTTCGATCGACTTGTCGTTCAGATCGATCGTCCGGGCGACGATCCGCTGATCACCTTCGCGCGGCAGCCGGTAGCCGACCACCTCGATCGTGTCGCCGCGCATCGGGGCCACCGTGCCGGACATGACGTACCAGCTCGGACCGAGGATGACCTTCTCGGTCTTGCCCTTCTCCGTGTGGACGTGCGCGATGATGTTCTCGTCGTTATGGTCGGACCGGGAGCGATCAATCTCGGAGATCGTTCCGGAGATCCGCACTTCCTCGGCGTTCTTCGGGTCGATCTGGAACTGGTCTCTGCGCGGGTCGTGCGTGCGATCGTCGCCCATCGTCTCGCGCAACTGACGCGCGAGGGACGTATCGTCGAGGCCGACCCATGCCTCCGGATCGAACTCGGGCGCGTTCTCGATCTCCTCGGGCGTTGCGCGGAGCTCAAGGCGCTCGCGCCCGACGTCGTAGCGGAACGCCGAGAACGGGATCGCAACGAGCCTGCCGCCGATGCCCAGAAGCCCGCCGTCACGGATGATCAGATGGTCCACGCGGCCCGTGCCACGGCTGAGGATGGCGTCGCTGATGGTGCCGAGATCCTCACCGCTCGGGTTCACGACGTTCATGCCGATGAGCGCGTCGCCCGTGATGAAGGTCGTCACGTGCTTCAGCTCACGATCCGACTTCTGGGCGGATTGCGGCTGGCGGGCCTGGTCCTTCTGCTGCGTCGAGTTGGGACGCCGAGCCCCATCCTGCGCCACCGCCATCGGCACCGACGCGGCGAGTCCGGCGAGCGCCACGTACGCCAGGGTCGTCTTCGAGATCCGAGTATTCATTGCATGCTCCTTCTCATCGCCATCGCGATCCCCGATGACCGTCACCGGCACGACGATGGCATCCACGATGAGATGTTCATGGGGCATGCTGACCGCGGCGTGATTCGCCGGTGAATCGCCGCTCATGTCCGAGAATCCACGCGTTCCCCCGACATCCGTCGGACATGAACGCGTTTTCATGATGGATTCAGGGGCGCTTCAACTCGATCCGCGATGAGACGATCGTGGCGAGGTCTCGCCTCGCGCCCGATTCTGCTCCTTCATGGATTGTGCCCGTGAGCTTCATTCGAGCCCTGTGCAGCATCTTCGTCCCGCCGGTCGCGGTCCTGCTCGTCGACGGGCCGGGGAGACGCTTCGCGCTCAACCTCGTCCTGACCGCCCTGGGATTCGTGCCGGGCGTGGTCCATGCCATCTGGGTGCTGACCTCGAAGCACTCGGAGCAGTAGGCCCTTCTCTGTGCGCGTCTCTGCTCGTGCGTGGTTCGGCGCGCAATGAGCCCGAATTCATGGCCTTATTCGCGTGGTTTCACACTCGCCCCCCAATCTATGGGCGTTGAACGGGCGATGTGCTCGTTCCCGCACGCGAGGCGCCGCTCGGCAGAGCGGGCCATACATGAGGAGTCAGCCATGAATGCCAACGCCACGATCGAATCGCGTACTAACCCGAGCAGCGCTTCGAGGACGACCATTCGAGACGACATCGATGCCGTCAAGAGCGACGTGAATTCCCTGGTCTCGGACACGACGGACCTCGTGAAGCACAGCGCGGAGAAGAGCTCGGAAGCGGTGAAGTCGGGCATCCATGCCACGTCGGATTCCGTCAAGTCCCTCGCGCAGCAGGCGAGCCAGGTCCACGGCGAGGCGTGCGAGTACGTGAAGCGCAACCCGACCGCGTCGGTGCTCGTGGCGATCGGCGTGGGCGCGCTCATCGGCCGCCTCTTTGCGCGATAAAGGATCCAGACCAGGAGCCTCCATGTCGATGCTCTCTCGAATCTCATCGGTGGCGGAGGCGGTCGTGGATGCCGCCTCCGCCGAGATCGCCGTCGCGGGCGCAACCGCCCGGGCGGCGGGGCGCGTCCTTGCCATCCGCACGGCCGCGATCGCCCTTGGCCTGATCGGCGCCTGCTGCGTGGTCGCGGCGCTGATCGTCCTGCTCTCCGAGCTCGTCGGCGTCGTACTCGGGCTGCTCATCGCCGCGCTCTGCCTCGTGGGCAGCGCGGGCGCCATGCTGCTGATGTCACGCCGCAACGCGGCGACGAGTGGCGTGCCCAGCCTCGCCGACGCGCACGCCCGCCTCCGGGCCGCGAAGGCGCAGCTCGCGGGCGCGATCGAGGGCAGGGATCCCGCCCATCCCACAGCGGACGCAGATGACGCGCAGCCCGCGCAGGCGAAGAGCGGCGACGCGCTTCACGCGTGGGCCGCGATGCTGACGGATCCCAAGTTCATTGCAAGCGCGGGCTTCGCGTTGTGCGCGGCGATCGGTCCCGGTCGGGCGATCCGGGCGCTGGGCGGGCTCGCCACGCTGGCGTCGATCGCGAAGACGGCCGCCTCACGCACGGAGCCGTCGCGGCGCGAGTGAGCCCGACACCCGCGTCGGAATCTCGTCCAATGGGCAGGCCGGGACTCGAACACACCCTGGAATCCACGAAGAAAACGCCAACTCTGCATCCGGGCGACAACGAAAGCGGCAACATCCGCCGTCAGGAGCATATCTCGCCGCCGTCGCCCCAGACGCCCGCGGGACCCACCGACCCCGATCTCGCCCGCGTGGTCGAGGCGTGGGCGAAGCTGCCCGAGGCGATCCGCTCGGGCATCGCGGCGATGGTTCGGGCGAGCATCTGAACCGAAGTGCGACTTCGCCCCTCCAGTCGTGCCAATCTGGTTGGATGAGACCTGCCCCCTTCAAACCGGTGCAGAGTCGGTGATACTCCGGCCTGCGCCACAGACGGCAATCGATGGAGAGGAATCGGTGCTCTTCGGAGCAGATCATCGGTCTGCTGAGGTAGGCGGACGTGGAGTTGGGCTAGAGCCGGAAGGTGCCAGAGGTCTGCAAGACGATCGGGGTACACGAGGTGATGTACGACCGCTGGCGGCGTGAATGCGGCGGGCTGAAGGTTGAACAAGCGAGTAGTAGAAGGAGTTGGAAACGGAGAACGCCCGGCTCAAGCGGATCGTGGCGAGCCGGGCGCTCGACATAGCGATACTTGGGGAAGCGACCAACCCACACTTGTGAGCCCGCCCCATCCTTAGGTTGGGCAGCGTCGGGTTGTCGTCTACGTGGTCGAGCACTTCGGTGTGAGCGAGCGGAAGGCGGGCCGGTGGCAGGGCAAGGCCCGCTCGATGCTGCGGCCCGAGCGGGCCTTGCTCGACGATGAAGGGCGGCTGACCGAGAACATCGTGGAACTTGCGACGAAGTAAGCGAGTACGGGTCGTCCACATTAGAGCCTATCCCAGAACCGCGCAACCGGTGGTGATGTTCGCGCGAATAGGCTTGCATGGCGATGCGACTGACGGATGAACAGTTGGACTGGCTGGCGGACCGTGTCCCCGATGCGCCGGTGTCGCCCAGGGGCGGGCGGCCCGCGATCGACAAGCGCTCCGCCCTCCGCGGCATCTTCTGGATCCTCGACAACGGCGCCAAGTGGAAGGACCTGCCGCGGCGCTTCGGGTCCAAGAGCGCGGTGCACCGCTGGTTCACGCTGTGGGTGCGTGAGGGCGTCTTCGAGCGCATCATGCGCGACGCCGGCCAACTCGTCGAGGAGCGGGGCGGCTTCCGCCTCTACGAGTGTTTCATTGACGGGACGTTCAGCAAGGCACGCGGCGGCGGCGACGGCGTGGGCGTCACCAAGGCCGGAAAGGGCGTGAAGATCATGGTGCTGGTGGACGCGCGTGGCCTCCCCGTGGCGGTCACGACGGGCAGCGCGAGCCCGCACGAGAGCACGCTGGTGCAGGGGCTGTTCGACTTCATGCTCACGATCGACGCCCCCGAGCGGATCATCGGCGACAAGGCGTACGACAGCGACATGCTCGACGATGACCTGGCCCAGGTGGGCATCGAGATGATCGCGCCGCACCGAAGGAACCGCTCGCCGAAGAACGCCACGCAGGACGGCCGCCCGCTGCGCCGCTCCACACGGCGCTGGACCGTGGAACGAACGATCTCGTGGTTCCAGAACTTCCGCAGGCTGTGCATCCGCTACGAGAAGTCCACCTTGCTCTTCCAGGGCTTCCTCCACTTCGGGTGCTCCATCATCCTGCTCAAACAAGTTCTGGGATAGGCTCTATGCTCCACGGCCCCAACACGACCCGGCGCATGGCAACGTGTGCCAGCAGCAACGCGAGTGGCGCGCAGCCGCTGGCCTCACGCACGTCGCGTTCGGCGAGGCGCTTGAGCGTCGTCAGCACCATTACCGCACCTTGACCTCGGAACGCACAATCACCTCGACAGACTGCTTTCACGCGGGGCACTCCGCGCGCGCCGTGGCCTCTACAGACCCTCGGCGGTTGAGCTTTGCCGAGCAAAGCGAAGTGCACGCCCTTCACGACGCTTGACCCGTGGTAATATCTGGATATCCTTATCCGGGTATCCGTCTTTGTCCGATGGTCAGGCCGGAGGACGTCATGAGCAACGATTCGAATGGTTCGGCTTATGTACGGCCATTTGCGCCCGCCGGGAAAGTTCACTCCGGGCCCGGCACGTTCCAGGCGGTCGGCATCGCCCTCGGCGTCACCGTCGCCGGCGTCGCCCTCTGGGCCGGAGGATGGGCCGTGGGCGTCGCCTCGGCGCGCTGGTGGTCCCCGCAGCCCCGCGTGCGTATGCACGCCGCGCTCGTGAACGCCCCGGCCGGGCCCATGCTCGAGTTCGCCGCGGCGACCCGGGGTCGCGAGGTGTTCGCCATGACCTGCGCGGCGTGCCACGGCCCGAGCGGGATGGGCGTGACCGGTCTGGGCGCGAGCCTCGTGGAGAGCGACTTCGTGTTCGGGCGTTCCGACGAATCGCTCGTCGCGTTCATCGCACAAGGCCGACCGATCGACGATCCGGCCAATGTGACGAAGGTGCTGATGCCCCCGCGCGGCGGCAACCCCGAGCTCACCGACGACGACCTCGCGAGCGTCGTGCAGTACCTCCGCGGGCTGCAGGACCCGAGACGCATGCCCGAACTGGGCGCGCTGGTCCTCACCGTCAAGCCGCCCTCGGAACAAGATCAGGCCGAGGCCCTCGAGGCCGCGGGCGGCGACGCCGAGCTCGCCATGTACATCGCGAGCGGCAAAGCGCTGTACAAGCAGACCTGCTCGGCGTGCCACGGCGTGGACGCGATGGGCCTCGCCGGCAACGGCAAGCCGCTGGTGAACAACACGTTCATCCAGGGCCTCGACGAGGACGCGCTGTTCGACTTCATTATGAAGGGCCGCGATCCGGGCGACCCGCTGAACACCACGGGCGTCGGCATGCCGGCGCGCGGGGGCAATCCCGCGCTCTCGGAGGACGACATCCTCGACATCATCGCGTTCCTCCGGACCCTCCAGGGTGGTCCGTCGTCGGACGCGTCGCAGGGCGGCTGAACGCAACTCGCGGGCGGACGTGTCGTCGCGTGGACCACACGCTCCGCCCTCGGTCAGGAGTGGGCACAATGGATCTTCGCAGCAAGTTCCGGTGCGGAATGGCGGCAATGCTTGCGATCGTCGCGGGTGGAATCGTCTTCGACGCGGCGCAACCGCAGGCCTTCGCGCAGGAGTCACGCCGACGCCGGCGCGGCCAGGAGGCCGAGGCGAAGCCCATCGAGCTCACCAGCGAGCAGGTCGCGGCGATCACGAAGATCGCCAACGAACGCAAGCTGAACCTCGACGATCTGCTCGCTGCCGCCAAGACCTTCACGCCGAGCGGCCGGCACGACGAGTACGTGCTGTTCTCCTCGGGCGGGCAGAGCGGGCAGGTGTTCGCCATCGGCGTGCCGAGCATGCGCCTGCTGCGATCGATCGCCGCGTTCACGCCCGAGTCCTGGCAGGGCTACGGGTTCGCGGGCGAGGGCGATCGGGTGCTCGATGAGCTCAAAATCAACGGCAAGCTCGTCGCGTGGGGCGACACGCACCACCCGGGCCTCTCCGAGACCAAGGGCGAGTACGACGGCCAGTTCCTCTTCATCAGCGACAAGGCCAACGCCCGCGTCGCGGTCATCGACCTGCGCGACTGGGAGACCAAGCAGGTCGTCAAGAACCCGCTGACGGTCAGCGACCACGGCGGCTCATTCGTCACGCCCGACACGGAGTACGTCATCGAGGGCGGGCAGTACGCCACGCCCCTGGGCTATGGCTACGCACCGATCGAGGAATACAAGAAGTCGTACCGCGGCATGGTGACGCTGTGGAAGTTCGATCGCGCCAAGGGTCGTATCGACATGGCGCAGTCCTTCGCGCTCGAACTCCCGCCCTACTGGCAGGATCTGTCCGACGCGGGCAAGTTCGCCAGCGACGGGTTCTTCTTCATGAACTCGTTCAACTCCGAGATGGCGACGGGCGCGATCCGGGCGAGTGATCCACCCTTCGAGGCGGGCGCGAGCAAGCGCGATATGGACTACCTGCACATCATCGACTGGCGCAAGGCCGAGGCCGCCTTCAAGGCCGGAAAGGCCCAGAAGATCAACGGGTTCGCCGTCCTCCCGCTCAAGGTCTCGATCGACGAGGGCATCCTGCACTTCGCGCCCGAGCCCAAGAGCCCCCACGGCGTGGACGTGACGCCCAACGGGCAGTTCATGGTCGTCGCCGGCAAGCTCGACCCGCACGTCACGGTCTACTCGATCGACAAGGTCAAGAAGGCCATCGCGAGCAAGTCATACTCGGGCGTGGACGACTTCGGCGTGCCGATCCTTGACTTTGACGCCGTCGTCGAAGCGCAGGTCGAGCTGGGCCTGGGCCCCTTGCACACGCAGTACGACGACAAGGGCTACGCCTACACCTCGCTGTTCCTCGACTCCGCCGTCGCACGCTGGACCCTGGGCGGCGAGTACGACAAGCTCAATCCCGAACAGCCCTGGAAGCTCGTCACCAAGACTCCCGTGCAGTACAACATCGGGCACCTTGCCGCGGCAGAGGGTGACAGCGCCTCGCCCGACGGGAACTACCTGATCTCGATGTCCAAGTGGTCGGTCGACCGCTTCCTGACCACCGGGCCGCTGCTCCCCCAGAACTTCCAGCTGCTCGACATCGCGGGCGCCGGGACCAGCATGCCCGTCATCTACGACCTGCCGATCGGCGTCGGCGAGCCCCACTACTGCCAGATGATCAAGGCCGACAAGCTCCAAAGCTGGAAGGTCTACCCCGAGGTAGGGTGGAATCCGCACACGCAGTCGCTCGATCCGAACGCGCCCAAACCCGGGCAGGAGGGCGTCACGCGCGAGGGCAGCAACGTCCTCGTCAAGATGACCGCCATCCGAAGCCATTTCACCCCCGAGCACGTCGAGGTCAACGAGGGTGACATCATCACCTGGCGCATCACCTCGACCGAGACCGCCCTCGACGCCACGCACGGCTTCTGCATCGGTGGGTACAACATCAACCTCTCCATCGAGCCCGGCGAGTACACCGAGTTCACCTTCGTCGCCGATCGCTCGGGCACCTACCCCTTCTACTGCACCGAGTTCTGCTCTGCCCTGCACCTCGAGATGATGGGCTACCTGCACGTCAAGCCCAGCGCCGAAGGGGCGCACCCTTCCTCCTTCTCTGCCGCTGAGCCAGCGCACTAGCCAATGACCACCCGTCCGGGCGAGGTCAACGCCGCGCCCGGGCCTTACTCATGCACAGAAGGAGGATCGCATGTCCCGCTTCCTGCGATCGATCATCGGCCCGCGCGTCCCTGCCGAGGAACTTCGCACGCGACCGATGCGCTACGCCGTCCCCACCTTCGTCCTGACCCTCGCGCGGCTCCTGCTGCTCGTGTCCATCTTCGTCCCCTACTGGCATATGGAGCTCGACGCGCCGCAGTATCCCGACGGGCTCTTCCTCACCGCGTACGTCAACCACCTCGATGGTGACGTCAAGGAGATCGACGGGCTCAACCACTACATCGGCATGCGCCCGCTCGGCGAGGCCGCCGCGTTCGAACGCGCCGCGTCCGTCTGGTTCATCATCGCGATGTTCCTGCTGGTCGAGGGAGCCGCCTTCGTGCACAGCAAGTGGGCGGTCCTGCTCGCCCTGCCGGCGGTCGGCTTTCCGATCGGCTTCCTCGTCGATCTCTACTACTGGATGCGCACCTTCGGGCTCAACCTCAATCCCGACGCGCCGCTCTCCGCTGCGGTCAAGCCCTTTGTCCCCACCGTGATCGGCGAGGGAGGCATTGGGCAGTTCCGAACCTACGCCGTGATGGGCACGGGCTATTGGCTCGCCGTCGCCAGCGCGGTGCTCACCATCGTCGCCTTCTACTTCCACCGACGCGCATATCGACCGCTGCTGCTGGCCTCACGCGCAGGGGACGAGAACGCAACATGACCCGCCGCGCCCACCATCTCGTCCGCGCCGCGCTCTGCGCGCTCGCGCTCTGCCTGGCCCATGACGCCGCCCGCGCGCAGGACGACCACCGCGAACCGCCCGCGCCGACCCCGCCGAGCGCTGACGCGACCGCCACCGGCCCAATCGGCCGAAGCATCGCCGCCGCGTCCGATCACGCCGTCCTCCGCATCCCCGCGGGCGTCCACCACGAACGCCTCCGCATCGATCGCCCCATCACGCTCGAGGCCGAACCGGGCGCGATTCTCGACGGCGGTGGCTCGGGCGACATCATCGAAATCCTCGCGCCCGACGTCACCATCCGTGGGCTCACCCTCCGCAACACCGGCATCGATCTCGACCGGGAAAACGTCGCCATCCGTGTCAACGCCGCACGCTGCACCATCGAGAGCTGCGTCCTGCAGGACGTGCTCTTCGGCATCGACCTGCGCGAGGCGCCCGACAGCATCATCCGAGGCAACACCATCGGCGGTAAAGACCTCGACATCGCCCGGCGCGGTGACGGCCTGCGCCTCTGGCGCTCCGACCGAACCCTCGTCGAGGGCAACACCCTCCACGATGGTCGCGACGCCATCCTGTGGTACTCTAAGGGCGTCGTCGTCCGGGGCAACGCGTCGCACGACTGCCGCTACGGGCTGCACCTCATGTTCAGCGATGAGGTGACCATCGAGGGCAACACGCTGGCCGGCAACTCCGTGGGCGTGTACCTGATGTACAGCACCGACGTCACGATCCGCATGAATCGCCTCATGTCCAACCGTGGGCCGAGCGGTTACGGCATCGGGCTCAAGGAGACCGATCGCTACGAGGTGCGCGACAACATCATCACCGGGAACCGCGTCGGCGTGTACATCGACGGCTCGCCGCTCACCGGCGCGACCCCCGGCGTCTTCGAGCGCAACACCATCGCCTTCAACGACATCGGCATGACCTTCCTCCCCTCGGCACGCAACAACCAGATGACCCGAAACAACTTCATCGACAACATCGATCAGGTCAGCGTCGCCGGACGCGGAACCCTCGACGCCAACAAATTCTGGAAGGACGACACTGGAAACTATTGGAGCGACTACACCGGCTACGACGAGGACCGTGACGGCGTGGGCGACTTCGTCCACGAGTCACAGACCCTCTTCGAGAGCATGATGGATCGCGATCCCGCCCTCCGACTCTTCCTGTTCAGCCCCGCTCAGCAGGCCATCGAGTTCGTCGGACGAGCCATCCCCGCCATCCGACCCGAGCCCAAGTTCACCGACGAGGTCCCCCTCATGCGCCCCGTTCCCATCGGGCTCGTCAACCAGCCCACCCACAGCGCGCTCGCATCCCTCGCCGCCACCGGAGCGGGCATGATCGCCCTCGCCGCAGCCATCGCGGGCCTCGCGAGGCCCTTCGTGTCCGACGCCCACTCCCATGTTCCCGCGCGAGTGGACGCGCCGCAGGAGTCCCGGCCATGATCCGCATCGATCATGTCTCCAAACGCTTCGGAAGATTCCACGCCGTCCGCGACGTCACGCTCCACGTCCCCGAGGGCGACAGCGTCGCGCTCTGGGGCGGGAACGGCGCGGGAAAGTCCACGCTCATCCGCTGCGTGCTCGGGCTCCTCCGATGCCGCGGACGCGTCACCGTCTCCGATCGGGACGTCCGCCGCCACGGCAAGCGGGCCCGCCGGCTCATCGGTTACGTCCCGCAGGAGCTCGGCTTCTACGACGACCTCCGCGCCGGCGAAGCCCTCACGCTCTTCGGAAGGCTCAAGGGGCTCGCCCCGCGCGACACGCGCGGCGCCATGGAGCGCGTCGGCATCGGCGGGCACGAACGCAAACGCGTCCGCGAACTCTCCGGCGGGATGAAGCAACGCCTCGCGCTCGCCATCGCCATGCTCGGCGAGCCCCCCGTACTCGTGCTCGATGAGGTCACCGCCAGCCTCGACGCCTGCGGACGCGCCGAGCTCGTCGCGCTGCTCACGTCGCTCCGCGGCGCGGGCCGCACCATGCTCTTCGCGTCGCACCGCGTCGAAGAAGTCGCCGCGCTCGCACGACGCGTGGTCGTCCTCCGTGAGGGCGCGATCGTCTCCGAAACCCCCGCGCACGAGTTCACCGATCCCGGCGCAAGCCACGCGGCCCTCCACCTCATCATCCCCGCCACCATCCGCCCCGAGGCGATGCGCGTGCTCGAAGGGTCGGGCTTCCGTCCACAACTCAACGGCGTCGGGCTCGTTGTGCCCGTCTCAAGCGATCGCAAGGCCGCCCCCTTCCGAGTGCTCACCGAGGCCGGCCTGCGCGTGGACGACTTCGACATCATTGCCGACACCACCCCGCCCGCCGCACGACAGGAGGTCGCGCCGTGACACACTTCCATGCGCCCCTCACGCCCGCATCGCCGGGCGCCGCCGCACGAGCCATCCGATGCCCCGGCGCGCTCGCAAACATCGCCACCCTCGCCCGGCGCGAGTGCCGCGACGCCGTGCGCAGCAGATGGTTCCTGCTCTACACACTCGCATTTGCGGCCCTGGGCTTGGGCGTGTCGTTCGTCAGCGCCGTCGCCGCGGGCGGCGCGGGGCTCTCGGGCTTCGGACGCACCAGCGCGGGGCTCATCAACCTCATCCTCCTCGTTGTGCCCCTCATGGCCCTGAGCGCGGGAGCGGGCACCATCGCCTCCGATCGCGAGCGCGGCATGCTGGCGTACGTCCTCGCGCAGCCCGTCTCCCGATTCGAGCTGCTCATGGGCAAGTATCTGGGCCTCGCCGGCGCCCTGCTCGCGAGCATCTGCCTCGGGATCGGCGCGTGCGCGCTCATCCTTGCGATCAAGGGCGAGGCCACCCCCGCGCGAAGCATCCTCTGGCTCGCGGGACTGTCCTTCCTGCTCGCACTCTCCATGCTCAGCGTGGGCGTCCTGCTTTCGGTCTTGGCACGCCGCGCCAGCCTCGCCGTCGGAACCGCCATCTTCGCCTGGCTCCTGCTCGTCTTCGTCACCGACCTCGGGCTCATGGCCGGCGCCGTCGCCCTCCGACTCCGCATCGAGGAACTCTTCTTCGTCTCGCTCGCCAATCCCGTCCAGGTCTTCAAGATGTGGGCGCTCCACGCGAGCGACGCGACCCTCGACGTCCTCGGGCCCGCCGGGCTCTACGCCATCGAGGAGCACGGCCCACGCCTCCACGCCTACTTTGCCCTGAGCCTCGGCGCGTGGACCATCATCCCCCTCGCCGCCGCGGCCGCCGTCTTCGCAAGGAGATCACCCGTATGAGCACGCTCACCCGCGCGGCGCGCGGGACGAAACGCGTCGCCCTTCTCATCACCCTGATTCTCGCGCTCCCCGCCTGCAACCGCTCCGAACTGAGCGGGCCGCCCGAGCTCCGCCTCGGGCGCGACCAGTGCCTCCTCTGCGGCATGCTCATCGCGGAAGATCGCTATTGCGCCGCGATGCTCGTCGATCGCGCAGGCCAGCGCGAGCACGTGCTCTTCGACGACCTCGGCTGCCTCGCCGACTTCGAGAATGACGGCACGCCCGACGTCACGCCCATCGAGCGCTTCGCACGCGACGCCGACGCCCGCGCGTGGATCGTCGCCGCCGACGCCTTGTACGTGCTCGGTAGCAACCAGACCCTGCGCACGCCCATGGGCTCAGGGCTCGTCGCATACCGATCGCGCACGGGCGCTGAACGCTCCGCGCAGGAGCACCACGGACAGGTGCTCAGCTACGACCAGATGCTCGTCGCACGCCGAGACTGGATGGAAGAACGCTACGGACCCCGCCCAGACCCGGACTAACTCCACCCCGAATCGCGGAGAACCCGTCCATGAACGTCGCGTCATTCCTCGACGAGCCCATCGGTCGCCTCGCCGCCCGCCAGCCCGAGTGCGTCCCCATCCTCGAATCCTTCGGCCTCGACTACTGCTGCCACGGGGAACGCTCGCTCGGCGACGCCTGCGCGGCCCGCATGGTCGACCCTGAACGCGTGCTCGAGAGCATCCAGGAACGCCTCGAGGCGACAACCACAACACCCCAGCCGCACGCGAACTGGCAGCACGCGACCATGACCGATCTGGCGGACCACATCGAGCGCGTGCACCACTCGTTCGCACGCGACGCGCTCGCGCGCCTCGGCAACGTCGCCCCAAGGGTCGCCTCCGCCCACGCACCGGACCACCCCGAACTGAAGGACGTCGAGGCCACCATCCGCACCCTCGCCGAGGACATGCACGACCACATGATCCGCGAGGAACGCGTGCTCTTCCCCTGGATCCGAAGACTCGAAAAACGCTCCGAGATCCAGGGCGGCCCGCCGTGGAGCGTCCGCCGCCCCATCGATTGCATGGTGCACGATCACGAAGCCGTCGGAGCGCTGCTCTCGACATTGCGCCGCCTGACCCGCGACTACGCCGAGCCGCCCGAGGCCTGCGGGTCGTACCGCTCCATGCTCGCCACGCTCGCGGAGCTGGAGCGCGACACCCACCTGCACATCCATCTCGAGAACGACATCCTGTTCCCCGCGGCTGCGCGAGCCGAGGCCGAGCGGTCCCGCGCGAGGGCCTAGCATGATCGGTGATCCATCGCGAGACACTCCCGACGCTCCCCGCCCGCGTGCCCCGAGCGGCCCGAGGCTCTCTCGCATGATCTCGCAGACCGTCGAGTACGCGCTGCGCGCCATGGCCCGCCTCGCCCGCCTCCCCGCGGAGGAATGCATGAGCAGCGAGGCCATCTCCGAAGAAATGCAGATCCCCCGGGACTACCTCTCCAAGGTCATGCGGGATCTCGTCGTTGCCGAGCTGGTATCTTCCCATCGCGGTCCCAACGGCGGATTCCGCCTCACGCGCGACCCGTCGGTCGTTTCCATGCTCGACATCCTCCGTGCCGTCGACGAGCTCCCCCGTATCCGCGCCTGCCCGCTGGGCAACCCTGATCACGTCAAGCTCTGCCCCTTGCACCAGCGCCTTGACGACGCACTCGCGGGCGTCGAGTGCGAGTTCGCCCGAACCACCCTCGCCGAGATCGTCGACACGGAGCAAGCCTCCCTCCCGCTCGCGCGCCACGCGACGCCGACGCGCCCCGCACGCGATCGACCAAAGCGACAATCAGCCCCAACCCCGGCCTCACCCCTGGCCCCTCGAAAAGCCCCACCCGCCGCCCCGCCACCGCCCGCGGCCGCACGGCGCCGCGCCAAATGAGCCAACGAGACCGACCGAGGAGCAAGCCGTGAACCCAATCTTTGCGGGCGTCACCGAGGCCCTCGCCGGGCTCGCCGCCTCCCACGACCTGCCCGAGCTGCCGCCCGACGACCCGATGCCCATTCTCTTGAGCTGGCTCGCCGAGGCCGACGCGAGCAAGAAGTACAACGACCCGAATGCGATGACACTCGCCACCAGCACCCCGGACGGCACGCCCTCCGCGCGCATCGTCCTCTGCAAAGCGATCGAGATCGAACCGCCCGCGATCGTGTTCTACACCTCGTACGAGGGCCGAAAGGCCCGCGAGATCGAGTCCAACCCCCGCGTCGCCTGCCTCTTCCACTGGCCCCACGCCGGCCGGCAGGCACGCATCGAGGGTGCCGCCGAACGCACCACCACCGACGAGAGCGATGCCTACTTCGCATCTCGCTCGCTGCTCTCGCGGGTGGGAGCCGTTGCGAGCCGCCAGAGCACGCCGCTCGAGTCCCGGGCGGAACTCCTCCGACGCGCCGTCGGCATCGCTCGGGAGGCCGCAGCCGCGGGCCGGCTCGATCGACCGCAATCCTGGGGCGGCTACCGCATCTCGATCTCCGCGGTTGAACTCTGGTCCGCGGGGCAGGGACGACTCCACGACCGCTTCTTCTGGACGCGCGACACCCGTGCTGCGTCGCCCGGCTGGCACGCCCAGCGGCTGTCGCCCTGAGCTTGGGCGTCGCCCCGACTGTCGCCACGCACGCGACGGCAAGCGCGGGCGAAGATCGGGATCATCCGGCCGTGCTACTGGCCCGATGTCAAGCGCTCGCCCCGCAGCGGCGTCACGCCCTTGATGGGCTCGATCGGCAATCCCTCCGTGCTGGGTGCCTCGGGCGCCCGCAGGCGAAGCGCCATCGCCTGCGCCTGCCGGCTGTAGTCGATCGACTCGCCGAGGATCCGCGTGGCCTCCTGGTCCGCGTGGAAGCCGCGCGAGTTCTCACTCGAGATGTAGTCCAGCCGCCACATAGCCTTGCGCTGGAGCGCGAAAACGGGCGTGAGCTGCTCTTCAGTCGCGCCGGCGGCCTTCGCCTCGAGGATCGCGTCGAGCATATCCGTCATCGCCACCGCCGCGCGGTCCATGTGCGCGAGGGTACGGCTCTGGATCGTCTCGACCTTCTCGCGCAGCATCGCCTCATCGTCGTTGTGGCACTGCTGGCAGGCGTTGTTGATGTTCTTCATGGGGCTCTGCACGTTGTGGCTCGAGACCTTCATCGCCCCCTGCCGCTCGTAGGGCATGTGGCAGTCCGCGCAGCTCACGCCCGATCGCGCGTGGATGCCCTGGCTCCAGAGCTCGAACTCAGGATGCTGAACCTTGTGCACCAGAGCGCCCGTCTCGCCGTGTTTGAAGTCAAAGAACGGCGTGCCATCGGGGAAGACCTTCTCGTCCCAGTGGGCCTCGAGCTGCTCCATCTTCAGACCCTTGCTCCACGGGAACTCGAGCGTGTCCTTCGGCGCGCAGTAGTACTCCACGTGGCACTGCCCGCAGACAAAGGAGCGCATCTCCTGACGCGTTCCGTCACGATTCGGGTCGTACGGCACGGCCCGATCGCCGCGCCGCCACTTCTCGATGCTAGGGATGTGCCGCGTGGGCTCGTCGCTCGACGCCAGCGCCGCGATCCCGCGCACGAACCCGGGACGCGTCACCCGCACCGACATCGACGACGGATCGTGGCAATCGATGCACGACACGGGATGCGCCTCACCCCCCGCGAACGCCGGATGATCCGCCGGCACGGGCTGCCCCTGGAACTCGCCCGTGAACCCGCCCACCGGAGGCTGCGGGACCGCGGGCTCATGCTCGCCGGGCGTGCCGTCCGGAGATGAAAGCAAGAGAGCGAGCACGTCGCCATAGGGCTTGCGGCTGACCTCCTCAAAGCCGCGGATCACCGCCTCCATGTTGAACTCCGCCGCGAGCGCCGCGTCATCGTGCGGCAGTCCCATCGCCTTGAGCCCCTCGCGCCGATACATCACCGTGTTGGATGCGTGGCAATGCAGGCACGCTCCGGCCTGCGGCTTCTGCGTCACACGCTCCGTCACGCCCTGGTCGTAAAGCATGTACGCATGCCCGCGCGCCTCGCGGTAGTCGATGCTGAACGCGTACCCCGCGTACAGGCGCTTGAGCCACGGGTGGCTGTCGAGCTTGCTCTGCGGCATCGCGCTCGCCCCGCCGTAGAACGTGTCGCCCGCCGTGGCCTTCCAGCCGTCGAACTGGTGCGGCCAGTTCCGGCCCCAGGGCTCCGGGTCGGTGCTGATCTCATTGACCTCCGCAACGCGCACGAACGGCTGGCGTGCCGCCTGCTTGTGCCCGAACATCGTGATGAGCACCCACGTGACGAGCAGCGTCCCGAGCACCGCAACAACAAACACAAGCGCAAGAAGGGCGGCCCGACCGCCACGGAACCCCGGCGAGATCCGTGCGCCGCCCATGCTCCTCTTTGCCTTCATGGATCACACCTCTTCTCGCGGGATCACCCCGCGTCAGTCCCTGTCCGCGAATCCCGACGGCCGCCCCGCGTGCCCGACGCTGCCGTGGCAGTGCACGCAGTACTGCATCTCGCCGCCGGGCTCGGCGGGGAGCAAGTGATCGACGTAGTCCGCGTGGCAATGCAGGCACGCGTTCTGCGTCACGCGTCGGTTCCGAGTCTTGATCTGGATCGGCTCGTGGAAGTCCCCCGTCGTAAACGCCAGCGAGTGGAAGAACCCGTTGTCGCCCTTGGTCAGCCACTTCCCCGCGAAGTCGTGCGGGAGGTGGCAGTCATTGCACGTCGCGACGCCGTGGTGGCTTGACTTCACCCACGCGTCGTAGTGCTCCTGCATGACGTGGCAGTTCGCGCAGGATGCCGGGTTGTTGGTGAGATACGCCGCCCCGTCGCCGTAGCCGAACGTAAACGCACCGAGCCCGCCCAGCACGCCGAGGGCGCCCGCACAAAGCAAGGAGAGCAGCGTCAGCCCGCGCAGCCGTGCGCGCTTGGGGGTCGAATCGGCATGCATCGCGCGGTCTGTGGTCACGCGGACCTCCTTGACCAGCAGATTATGCGTATACGGACGCACATGTCCAGTTACACAGACGCCTTTACGGGGACTTTGCGACCTCCCTGCATCGACCCGGTGCCGCCGAGAGCACCATAAGCAGCACCTGCGATCCAACGAACGCGGCGAGCCACACGGACGCCGAGTCCATGAACCCGTACGCGTGCAGTCCGACGCCGAGCATGTTGGTCCCGAACCAGCTCCACGCGGTGACGATGTTGCCCGCGACCGCCAGGGCCGCGATCCCGCGCGCGCGGACCATCCCGCCCCATCGCGCGTGCAGGATGATCGCGTTGATGAGCACCACCAGCGCCGCGCCGTTCTCCTTGGGATCCCAGCCCCAGAACCTGCCCCACGACTGATCCGCCCAGATCCCGCCGAGAACCGTGCCCACGAAGCTCAGCAGCATCGCGAAGCACACCACGCCGTAGATCATGCGGATCAGCGTCCGCTCGCGCTCGGGCGTGATGGCGGGGGTCAGCGCCCTCCCCAGCAGGTACGCCGCCGCGATTGTGCCCGCCAGAAACGTGGCCGAGTATCCCAGCGTGATCGTGATCACGTGCGTCGCGAGCCAGAAGTTGCTGTCGAGCACCGCCTGCATCATCTGCATCGTGTCGCCGTCGTTGCCCAGGTTGTGCGCGATGATGAGCGTCCCCGCCCCGATGGTCGCCGACCCGAGGATCGCGACGCCCAGCGGGTACAGCCGCTCCATGAACACGCCCGCCAGCGCCGCCGCCCAACCGACAAACACCGCCGACGAGTACAGGTTTGTGACCGGCGGGCGATCCTGCAGGTAGATCCGCAGACCGATGGCGATGGTGTGCACAATGACCGTCGCGCAAAGCAACGCCAGCGAACCGATACGTACCCGCTCCGCCCATCCGCCGGCATCCTGCCTCGTCCGCAGCACGAACGAAACGCACACCGCCATGAACGCCAGCACGTACACGGCCGTCGCACCCGTAAACAGCGATGCCCGGTTGAAGAGCACCTCGAGACGCATCTGGCGCATGACCTCCGGCATCGACGCGTCGAGCAGTTCGGTGTACGACGCCACCGCGGCGCTGAACCCCTCGGCGTCCTCCGTGCTCGCCGCGGTCATCATCGATGTCAGATACGCCACGCTCGGGTGCGGCGACTCGGCGTCGCGATCGTCCATGAACGCGGTGTGGAACGCCCGCCACGGGCCGTCCGGCGCGAGCGGCGGGATCGCGTACGGCTCGCGCATCTGGGCGTGACCAAGCACCGTGTTCACGCGATCGTGCAACTGCACCACCGCGCGCTGGAACCCGTCACGCTCGCGCGGGTCGATGCTCGCCGCGCGCCGCGCCTGCTCGGCCACCTCCGCCCAGCGCGGCTCTATCGCGGAGAGCGCGATCCGACCGCCGTCCTCCGGGCCCAGGCCCAGCAGCGCGAGTACGTCCGGATGATCCACCCGAACCACCGGCAGATCCGCGACGCGCGCAGGATCGGCGATCAGGTCGAGCAGGAAGCTCGCCGCGGGCACCGTCTCACCATCGGCACGCACCTCCTGACGCCCGCCCGCGACCATCAGCATTGAGCGCGCGGCGGTGTCCATCGGCTTGATGCGGCCGCCCGCCGAAACCGGGAGCGCCGCGAACCCGCGCACGTCTATCGCTCCCGACTCCACTGGTCGAAGCAGCGCGCTGCACGCCAGCAGCACCCCGCACACCCCCACCGCCCACGGCCACACGCGCGGCCGCATCGCGGGCATCCCCGCACCGCGTCCATCACCTACCGGCCCGCGTTTCGCCCGCCGACGCAGGAACCCCACCAGAGTCTGCCCGAAGTGCCACGTCATGCCCCCGCCCACCAGCACGCACGCCACGTACGGCATCAGCCAGCCCGGGTTGCTCACCACCTGCAGCACCGTCCCGCTGCCGTCGGGCTTGTACGAGGCCTGATAGAACGTGAGCCCCGCGTACCGCAGCGGATTGTTCATCCAGATCCACACCTCGCGATCCGTGCCACGCTCGGGATCGACCAGCCGCAGATCGCTCGAGAAGTTCCTCGCGATGCTCGTGCCCGTGAACGTATCGTGCCTGAAGTCACGCAGGTGCAGCGCAAACGGCAGATACGTCCGCCGATACCGCAGCGTCAGCCCATACGCCTCGCCATCAACCTCAGCGCGCTGCGCTTCGCTCAGCGCCGCCGAGACCATCCACGTGCCCAACTCCTCATTACCACGAAGCAGCGTGACGTACGCCGCCGGCGTATCGCTCTGCGAGCCCTGGACGCCGGACACGCGCGGTGCGTTCTCCGCCCGCGCTTCCAGACCGATTCCCGCGGTGGCGTCCGTCTTTCCGTGCGCGTGGAACAGGTTGGAGTTCGCCAGCCAACGATCGACCCGCACCGCGAACGGCAGCCGCTCGTCCACGATCGGCGCCCCCGATCGTGCCGCCTCGGCCAGCATCCATCCCGGCACCGTGATGACTCGGTCATGGCCCGCATCACTCGCGTCGATCACGGCCAACTCCGCCTCGCGCACGTCCTCAACGAACGACGAGCTCGATCCCTCGTCGATCGACATCATCCCTTCGTCGGCCATAAACCCCGTGACGAACTCGCCCGCGAGCAGCACGATCAGCCCCACATGAAGAACGATCACGCCGACGCGCTTGCGCGTCGCCCGAAACCGGATCGTGTGCGCCGCCAGCAGGTTCAAGATCATCGCCGCCGCGATCGCCAGCCCGCCCGGAATGGGAATCCGGAGCGAGGCCTCACTCGTCGGCACGAACACGCCCGGATCGACCATCGCGACCCACGAGCGGAAGTACGCATCCACCGCCTGCCAGACGCCCAGGCGCGTCTGCGCGATAGAGCCCACGAAGATCAGCATCATCGCGAGCGCGAGCAGCACCACCGTGAGCTTCAACGATGCAAGCAGTTCAACGCATCGCCGCATCAGCGTCGCCCTCACCCGCCCAACCCCGCGATCGAGCGTGCCAACCCGAACACGCCGCGCTGCAGCCCGTCAGCCGCCCGCGCGTCGGGCGCCGTCGCGCGCACGAACCAGGTCTGATCGATCGCCGCGTCGTACACCCCCGCCGCCAGCATGACGCCCGCCGACGACTCGATCCGAGCCTGATACCCCTCATACCCCGGCGACGCGAAGCGACCAATGGTCGACTCCAACTCGTCTTCGCCGATCGACGCCAGCCCCATCTGCCCGCGCCAGCGATTGATGTTCGCAAGCTCGCCGCCCACCCGACCGGGGAAACGCGTGATCGCCACCTCGATCGGCCCCGCCGGCGTTGGCGCGATGTACGTCGCCACGCGCATCTGCCGCGGCTCGCGGTCCTTAGTCCAGCCCTCGGGCACCCTCCAGGGCACACCCGGATCATGGGTCGACGACCTATCGACCGCCTCGAGTCCGTCAACTTCGGACTCTATTTCCTTAGACGTTTCTTCCTCGGTCGTCTCCCCGGCAGGCGTTGTCCCCTCGGTCGCTCCTCCGTCGGTCGTCGCTCGCTCGGGAACGCGCTCCACTCCCTTCTGGACCGCGCGCTCCTCGATCCCCCTTTCCTCGCACCCCAACATCCCCGCCCCGGCGACGAACCCGGCGGCGATCGCCAGCATGAAGCGACGAAGGACACACGCGCGCGAATCGATGTGGTACATGGCCGGCATCGTACCGACTATTCCTCACCTAGGTGCGCTCCCGCGCCGGTCATCACATCACGAAAGCGTCTTCTGTTCACTCGTAGCGCCGACTGGCGCATTCTCGAGGTTGCGCTTCTGGCGGTCGGTGAGCAGCCTCGTTCTCGGCCCAGGGATGGGCCGGGGAGGAGCTGGCATGGGGCCGCGTACTCACAGGATCTTCGCGGGCGTGTTCTGGGCGCATGCGATCGCGGGTCGTTGACGAAACTTGTCGCCGAGGTGTTCGCCGTGAGCCCGGCGTGGGTCCGGCGCGCGAAGCAGCGGCGGCGTGAGGACGGCGAGCTGACGCCGCGCCCGGGAGTGCCTTGTTGTCCGTCAGGGCCGCGACCATCTCGGTGACCGCTGGCCCAAACGCCTCGGCCAGGTCGTCGTAGTCGGTCAGCGTGTCCTCGAGTGTGTCGTGCAGCAACGCCGCGGCGAGCCTCTCGTCGTCCTCGAACCCGAACACCGCGGCGACCGTCAGGGCGACGCGGCAGGGGTGCGAGAAGTATGGCGTGACCCGGTCCTTACGCCGCTGCCCGTCGTGCTTGCGGGCGGCGAACTCGGCGGCCGTGTGCCAGATGGGTCGTTCCATGCGTCCTCCCGGGCGTGCCTCAGACGGCCTCTGACGGGCGTCAGGACGCCGAGGCCCATGCTAGCGAAACCTCGGGGCCCGATCGCACCCCGGAGCGGTCGGAGAGCGGCTCAGGGGCTTGGGGCCCGGGGACGTGCTGGGGCGGCGTCGGTCGGGCTTGAGCCCGCGTCATGGCAGCTAATCGGGCAGGCCCAGGACCACCGGACCGCGATCAAGAAGACGCCCGAAACAGGTGGATTTCGTGCGCTTGCGGCTATCGTCCGCTTACATCCCCTTTTCTGGTGATCCTTGGTCCCCATCGGGCGATCTGTGCGACACCCAACGCGCGCGCGCGCGTGAGGGTGATCAGGGGGGGTAAGCAGCCACGCGAGGCGACGTGATAGTCCCCTCTTTGGGGTGATGAACGCGATGCGAGCGGGTCGATGTGGGCCCAACCCTACGGCCGGACGCTCCCCCTGAATCAGGGAAACGCGGCCCGGTGGGCGGGGAGTTCGCCGCTTGGGGCGGAGCCATTCCACGAGACCTGTCCGCCTCTCCGCGCCGCGGAGCGCGGGGGTAGACGTCGACAGGCTCAGTGTGGATTACGATCGCTCGTTCCCAGTACTCCCCTTGCGAACCTCACCAGCCGCAGAACGACGTGATCGATCGCTTTCCGGATGCGATGGCATGTCTGAATCGGTTCCCAGCGCCGATGTGTCACTCGAGTGCTCGCTCGCCCAGTACGTCCGCGCGCACCTCCCCGAGTTCAGGGAAGCGGGTGCCCTTCTCGACCGCGAGTTCGCGTTGGAGGTTGTTCGAAGTCGTGAAAGGGCGTTCGTCAATGCCGCGTTTCGTCCAGGTCCGGCTGGCTGGCCCGCACGTCAGCCATTAGAGGGTGGTGTGAATCCCGATGCGCCTGCGAATGGCGAGCTGCCGCCGCCCGCCGGTTTCGTTCTAAGTGTGGAACTTGCTCGCATTGACGAGATGAATGAGTTTGACGCACTTATCGAGGCGCTGGAAGACTTGTCGCCCTCGGCCTACCCGCTCGACGGGCTCGATCTCGACCGGCTCGTGCGCATGACCCCAACTAAATGGCGTGCACTTGCCCTGTGCCTCTGGTTGGCGATCGACGAAGATGCGGGCTCCGCAACGCCCGTCGTGACCCGGTTCCAGCAGACTCCGTGGCACCCAGAGTCTGTCGGCGGAGCGGCGCGATTCAGCGTCCGCCAGCTCGCGAGAGTCCCTTGGCAGGACTTGGTCGAGGCGGTATTGGCCAAGTTAAGAGTCGGTTCCGTGCGCACGACCAGAGAACCCAGAGGTGATGAGGCTCCGCCCCCGGGCCCGGGAGAACCATCTGATGCAGGCCCGAAGATGCGTCTGAGTGGACCTGAAGCTCTCGACGAGAACGATATCGAGGTTCTGAAATTCCTGAACAAGACACCGTCGCGGCGATGGAAGGTGAGCGAAGTGCTGCCCGATGAAGGGCCAGGTGACAGAAAGGCGGTCTCGAAGCGACTGCGGAAATTGGCCGAGCGCACGATTCCGCTCGTGGACTACCCACAGGGTAAGCGTGCCGGAGTAGCGATTACCGAGGCCGGTATCGAAGCACTCAAGCGTTCCGCCCCGCCGACGCCCCCTATTGCCCCTCAACTGCCCCACTAAACACCCACGACGGGGCGACCTAGGTGCTCTCGTTTAGGCATGAGCGACGAGATCAGAAGGCCTTGGCACCTTGGGGCAATGGCACGCCGGCTTAGGGTTCCAGCTTCCTGGCTGCGAGCCGAAGCCGAAGCGGGACGGCTCCCGCACCTGCGCGCAGGGAATGCTCTCCTCTTCGATCCCAATGTCGTTGAGCGGATGCTCCTCGACAGGCTGCGCGGCGTGAGCGAATCGTCTAAGGAGGTGTCCAATGGCCAGTGAGGCCAACACCTCTACTCCGCCCCCACTACTCATTGACCGTCGCGAGGCGGCCCGCCTGCTCGGGGTCTCACCGGGCACGATCGACAACTTGCGGACCCGGGGTGAACTCCCTTCCGTCAAGATCGTCGGGCGCCGGCTCTACGACGTCGCCGACCTCCGCCGCTACATCGAATCGCGGAAGGAGGTGCGAGCGTGAACGGCTCCCAAATCGATCTAGGCGGTTGGGATGGGACCTCAGTGTGCTCAATCCCCACTGTCACTGTCCAGGGGCACTCCTGCGCCGCCGCGCCTCAACTAGTGACGATCAACACCGGCAGCCATGTCATCCCTTTGGCGGCATCCTCGCGCGCCAGTTCACCATCTACTCGGCGGCACCCGGGTGTTCTTGCCTCGGGCGATGACTTGTGCCCCACCGCTCAGGTCGAGCATGCGGCCTCTCAGGCCCTTTTACGGATCGGCGAGAGCTCGATGTCTGCTTGGGGCGATCTCAGGTGCAAAGAAGCAGCCGTGCTGCGAGCTGCAATAGCCCTGGCTGACGGGGATGGAATCGTGGATCGAACGCTCGCGGAGTGGTCGAAGGCTTCCCAGCTCAATCCCAGAACCGTTCGTCGAACGCTCACTTCGCTTTGTCGACGCGGAGCACTCGAGCTGCTTGAGCAAAGCAATGGCGGGCGCGGCCGTGGGAATAGGTTCCGCATCTCTCGGCTGGGCAATGCTGGAGCAACTGTCCAGCCGGAGAAACCCTGCCGATCGAACCTCGAAACCCGGACAACACGGACGCTCAAACCTGACGAAAAGACACCATTACCCGGCCACTATGCACCAATACAGACTCAAATCATACCAAACCAACAACAACAATGCACTGTTGTTGATGTGTTTTCACGTTTCGGGATCGAATCATTGCGAGGCCACCGCAACGCGACCCCCAAGCTCATGGCGTATGTCGCCTCCAAAGCTCCGTCGAAGAAGAACCCGAGCGGATGGGCGGCCGATTACATCCGCAAGGGGTACGAGGTACCGGAGAGCTTCGTGAAGGAGCACGAGAACGATCGCCGCAAGCGATGGCTTAACGAGTTGGGGATGCACAAATCACGACAAGCCGCCCTCGTTCAAGAATTCCACGCCGAGCAGCGCGCTGGCCGAGTTCGCCGAGAGACGAGTTTCGGTGACTGGGCCTGGGACAAGTATGGCCGAGCGGAGTGCACACTACTCCGTCAAGAGAGCGCATAGTACTTGTACGCAATGAAGTATCGCTGTATCGTGCTGGCATGGCGACCGTGACCGACACACTCCGCAGGGCAGTCGAGCGATCGGGCGAGACGCGCTACGCGATCAGCAAGGCCACGGGCATCTCCGAGGCAACGCTGTCGAGGTTCGTGGTCCGTGGCACGCCCCTCAGAAGTGAGACAATTGACACGCTCGCGGCGTATCTCGGCCTGGAGCTCGTGCGAAAGCGGGAGCAACTGAAGCCGCGAAACAGGAAGGGACGGTGACACATGGCGAGCATCGGATGCGAGGGAGATCGCGGCGAACGAAAGCGCATCCAGTTCCGTGATGCCAGCGGCAAGCAGCAGACTTTGCGGCTCGGGAAGTGCTCCGATCGGGCCGCCCAGAGCGCCCTCGCCGGGTTCGAGCGGGTGTTTGAGGCGCACCGTCTCGGGACCACCATCCACCCGGACGGCGTGCGCTGGCTGGAGTCTATCGACGACCGGCTCCACGATCGCGTCGCTCGCCTGGGCCTCGTGCAGCCACGCGAAGCCGCAGAAATCGTCACGCTGGGCGCGCTGCTCGCAGCGTTCTTCGTCCACGTCGACGTCAAGCAATCGACGCGGGTGCGCATGAAGCAGGCCGAGTCCACGCTGCTCGATCACTTCGGGCCCGATCGCGATGCGGCCACGATCAGCGAGCGAGATGCCGAGGAGTGGCGCGCGGCCCAACGGGAAGCGGGGTACGCCACCGCCACCATCAGCCGCACCGTGCGCTACGCACGCCAGTTCTTCGGCTGGGGAGTTCGCCGGGGCCTCGTCGACAAAGACCCGTTCCTCGCCGTGAAGGCGGGTGCCCAGACCAATCCGGCCCGATCGGTGTTCGTCTCCCGCGAGACCATCGCCAAGGTGATGGACGCCGCACCGGACGCGGAATGGCGCCTGCTAATCGCTCTTTCCCGCTACGGCGGGCTTCGAGTGCCGAGCGAGGCGCTAGCGCTCACGTGGGCGGACGTCGATTGGTCGCTCTCAAGGCTCCGGGTCCGCTCGAGCAAGACCGAGCACCACGAGGGCAAGTCGGAGCGGTTCGTGCCGATCTTCCCGGAGATCCGCGAGCACCTGCAGGCGGTGTTCGACGCCGCCCCGGAGGGCTCGGTCCACGTGATCGGCCGATACCGCGGCGGCCAGAACACCGGAACGCAGCTCCGTCGCGTCATCGCCCGGGCGGGGGTGCACGCGTGGCCCAGGACGTGGCACAACCTCCGCGCAAGCCGGCAGACCGAACTCGCGGCGACATTCCCTCTCGCGACCGCGTGCGCTTGGATGGGCAATACGAAGGCGATCGCCGGCGGGCACTACCTGCAGGTCACCGATGCCGACTGGACGCGGGCCACGGGCGTCGCGGAAGCGGCAACAATAACGGCAACACACGCGCGCCCACACGAAATCACGCTCAAACACGCGTGTCGAGAAAACGCTGGCAATCAAGCGGATTTCTCGCACGGTGGTGTTCCGTGCGATGCGATGGAATCCGGTCGAGTGGGCAGGCCGGGACTCGAACCCGGAACCCTTCGCGTGTAAAGCGAATGCTCTAGCCGATTGAGCTACCCGCCCGGGGTCGTTCGATGCGGGTGTCCCCGCGACACGAACTCTACGCGCGGTGCTACGGACAGCCCGCGACGAACAGGTTGAGGTACGCGAGGAAGTCCGACGAATCCCACGTCCCGTCGCCGCGGGTGCCGGTGCCGCTGTTGGATGGCGCCAGGTCCGCCCGGGGCGCGTGGGCCGACCAGTCGTTGAGGTACGCGAGGAAGTCCGACGAGTCCGGCCCGCCGCCGCTGGCGTTCCAGTCCGCAAGGCAGCGATACTCCGCGTCGGCGAACATCAGGAACGCCAGGTCCGCGGGCGAACCGAGCGTCTGGGCTGCGGGGTTCCAGGGGCCCGAGCCGATCCGCGTCATCGCCGAGAGGCCCAGGATGTTCGGGTTCCCCGTCGTCGCGGCGTACGCGACCTTGAGCGTGAGCCCGCTCACATCGCCCGAAACCGAAACCCAGTATCGCCTCTCGGGCTCGAGCTCAATGCCGAGCTCGCGGAAGCTCAGCTCGTAGATCGGGACGCCCAGGAGGTTCTGCCCAACGGGCGCCGCGAGGTCGCACCCCACGCGCGTCGCGACCATTGCGCCGGGCCGCCCCGTGCCGTCGTCGGCGTAGATCTCCAGGCGCGACGGCGTCGGATTCGCGTTGGTCGCGAGGCGGATCACGACCTCCCCCACCCGCCACACCTGGCCGACGTCCGGCGTCCCGGGCGTGAGCACATCGTCCGCGGCCCGCGTCGGCGACGCGCCCGTCCCGGAGGTGGAGGACAGCCCGGACGGCGTCGACCAGGGCAGCGTGTCCCACAGCGTCGGCAGCGACTGGTATCCCTTCACTCGGATCGCGTAGTCCGACGGCGCCGCGAGATTGAACGCGCTCCCCGGCACCCAGAAGGGCGCGCCCAGCGGGCCCGCCTTCACGCAGGCCTCGAGCCCCTGCACAACGCCATTGCCCGCCGTGGCGAGCAGGGCGCGATCCAGGTGCGACCCATCGCCGACCCCGCGCACGGACGCCCAGTATCGCCCGCCAGCGGGCAGCGTCAGTCGCAGGTTCCCGAACGTGGTCTGGTACACCCGGTATCCCGGAATGTCCGGCGCAAAGAGGCCGAGATCGACCACGCTCGTTGGCGCGGCGACCGACGCGCGAACGACGTACGCGGGCGTGTCGCCGGTCGCCCACGTGTCATAGATCTCCAGCCGTGCGAGCTGCGGGTTGCCCCCGGAGCGCACGAGCCAGCCCGTGACCTCGGTCAGGACGTATTCCTCGCCCGTCCCCAGGGGCAGGACGAAGTCGTCCGCGGCCGCGGTGTTGGTGATCGCGGTCATGGTCTCGCTGGTCGTCGCGTCGACATGGTCCGCCGCGCCGGTATCCCACAGGACCACGACCTGGGCCTGTGCGGCGCAGGCCGACAGCCCCAGCGCGGCCGAAAGCGTTGTCACACTGCGAACCACCAAAGCAACCTCACCACCGGGGAAGGCCCCGGTGGTGAGGATAGCGGACGTAGGTTACGGCACCAAGGGCTCTGGGCCCTTGTCGCCCTGACACCGGCTCAGCAGCCCTGCGAGTACAGGTTCAGGTATACGAGGAAGTCGGACGAGTCCCACACGCCATCGCCGCCGGGGGGCGACAGGTCGGCCGCGGGATCCTGCGCGGACCAGTCGTTGAGGTACGCGAGGAAGTCGGAAGAGTTGGGTTGCCCGCCCGAGCCGTCCCAGTCGCCCGGGCACGTGCGGAAGCGGATGCCGATGATGGCCTCGAGGCCCGTCACGAGCCCGTCGGCGGAATCGACGTCGACCTCGGCCCACACCACGCCATCATCGCCCAGGTCGAGCCCGGGGCCGATGACCTGCGAGGAGTTGAAGTCGGTGACGACCCAGTCGGCAACGCCGTCGTTGGTCGTGTCGATCGAGTCGCCATTGCGGAGCAGCATCACGGCCGTGCCGGAGATATTCGAGGCGTCCGAGGCGTAGAACAGCCCGTCGCCGCCGCCGGAGATGGTCCAGACGAACACGGCCTCGCCGAGGTTGTTCAGCGAGCTCCCGTCGCACGATCCGCCGAGCGTGACGCCGGCGACCGC
Source organism: Phycisphaerales bacterium (assembly GCA_034004365.1). Lineage (GTDB taxonomy): Bacteria > Planctomycetota > Phycisphaerae > Phycisphaerales > UBA1924 > JAVEWV01. Next base: position 67,102 of record JAVEWV010000004.1, on the reverse strand, counting down.
GTCGCCCTCACGGACCTGGATGACGCTATTGTACGCGAGGAACTCGTCGCTCGTGGTCGTGCCGTTGGTGTCGCCCGAGAAGAGATAGTCCCCGCTGTTGTTGATCGAGGGCGCGTCCATGTTGTCCCAGTCGTCGCCCTGCCCGGTGGGGTCTCCCTCCTTGCCGACGACGGTGAACAGATCGATGAGGTACGCGTTGTTTGCGTTCGTATCTCCCGTGTCGAGCTCGACCTCGACGATCGAGTGCAGCCCGTTGCCCGAGAAATTGAAGTCGAACTGCACGGCCGCGCTGCTGGCGTCGACGTTGAAGCCCGAGCTCGTCGCCTCGCCGCCCTGGAGCAGGAGCGACACGGTGCCGTTGGGCGCGCGCTGCGCGAGGCCACGCTTGTTCGTCGAGGTCCCGCCCGCGTCGTTCCAGCCGGTGATCCAGTGCGACGTCCCGTCATCGACCATCTGCGGACGGCTGTGGAACGTCGAAGGGAACCCGTTGGGGAAGAGCTGCGGCGAGGCATAGATCAGCCCGCCCTGGCCCCACACCGCGTCCTCGCCGTTGAACGACGGGCTGTAGATGAACTCACCGTTGTTCCCGACGCCCATCGTGCCCTCGCCGCCCGTGAGCGTGTCGGGCAGCGCCTGATCGCTCGTGAAGATCGGCGCGCCGTTGTACAGGATGACGCGCCGGCTGTCGGCCAGCGCGACGACCGTGCCGGGCTTGCCGTTGCCATCGACGAACGGAGTGTTGAGCGTCGAGACCGTGCTGCCGGCGAGGGCGTCGCCCTCCTTGATCAGCATCGTCGCCGCAACGGGCTGCGCACAGGCCATGCCCGCGCTGAGGCTCAGAAGCAGGGCCGATCCCGTCATGCGATTCAACATTGTGTGTTCCTCCTCTGCGAACAGTCGCCGGACGTGAGGGTGAGAAAGCGCCCTCCGCGGCCCATCAGAATGATGGCCCGTCGCGTCCGGCCCAAGTCCGGAATCTAGCCCAATCGCCGAATCAATACAACGGGGCTCCCGAAAGTTGCCGCCCGGGACGCGGCCCGCGCGAAGCCATCGCGCCCGGCAGCCAAACCGCCGATGCTTGAGCATCCCCCGTTGTCGCCTCGCTCTGGCCTCAGCAGCCCTGCGCGTACAGGTTCAGATATGCCAGGAAGTCCGACGAATCCCACGCGTTGTCGCCGCCCGCGGGCGCGATGTCCGCCTGCGGATCCTGGTTCGCCCAGTCGTTGAGGTACGCGAGGAAGTCGCTGCTGTTGGGCGCGCCGCCCGAGTTGTCCCAGTCGGCGGGGCAGTTCTCGCACACGTCGGCCGTGCCGTTCTGATTGCCATCGGCGCACGTCGTGCCCGGCCCGGCCCACGAGCCGCCCGCGATCGCGCAGTCCGCCTCCGCCAGAACAAGGCACCCGCCCGAAGCGAAGCAGCACGCCCCCACCGGCGGCGGGCACGTCGTCCCCGCGCACGTCGTGTTGTTGCCCTTGTACGTCCCGTTCAGCGCGAGGCACTCCTCGGGCGCGATGTTGTCGATGCACGTCCCGTCCAGCAGGCAGCACGCGCCCTTCGGGAAGCACGTGAACGTGGCGCACGTCGTGCCCACGCCGCCCGGCACCCCGCCCGCCGTCAGGCACTGCATGGGCGTCAGGTTCAGGCATCCGCCAGTCGCGGCGAAGCAGCACGCCTGCGGCTGCTGCGGGCACGTCACGCTCGCGCACGAGACGCCGTCACCCTGGAACACGCCGCCCATCGACGTGCACGCGCCGGTTGCGGCGACCTCGCACGTCCCGTCGGGCTTGCAGCACGCGCCGACGCCCGGCGTGCAGTTCAGGCTGGTCCACTCGGCCCGGACCATCCAATCCCCGCTAGGGCGGCAAATCCCGGGGAACAGGGCCTGGAAGGTCGCCCACCCACCGTTGGGCGGGCAGCCGAACGGCCCGCAGTTCACGCCGAAGAGCCAGTTGCCGGCCAGCGAGTCCACGCCGGTGGTATCGGTGACTGGGAACGCATTCAGGTTGCTCGGCGGCGCGGTCGTGCAGCCGGTGCCCGTCTGGGAATTGTGCTTGTCGATGCGGAAGCCGACGCTGAACTGGTTCGCGCCGTTCGCGTTGCTCAGGAACATGCGGTTCGGATCGCTCGGATCGATCAGGAAGCTCAGCAGCGTGCCCTGCGTGCCCGGCCCCAACAGGATGTGGGGCAGCACGATGTCATCGGAGCTGAACGTGTACGCGGGCGCGCCCGTCGGCGGGCCGTCCCACACGAGCACGCTCCACTCCGTCGTCGTGAGTTCGGTCGCATTGACCGCCGCGAAGATCGCCTCCGCGAGCACCACCTCGATCGGATACTCGCCCGCGGCAACCGGATAAGACTGCGCGAAGATCTCGGTCTGCGCGAAGCCCGCCTGCGCGAAGTACTCGCCGCCATTGAACGAGACGTCGGAGTGGGTCACGAGCACGTCGCACGCCCGCTCGCGGTAGGGTTCCTCAATGACCTGGCCCGTGCTGGTGACGATCATGCGCTCGAGCTTGGTCAGGCGGACGGGCAGCTCTTCGTTCGCCTCCGCGGGCTCGATCGAGTCCCAGACCGCCGCGGACACAGCAACGGACGCCGGGGGGCCCATGCCCACGACCTGCGCCTGGGCGCCCACGCACGCGATCGCCAGCGCCGCCGCACCAACGAAACGACCCTCCGCCATGCCGATCCGCATGAGCCTGCTCCTGTCTTGGGTGCCCATCCGAGTGGGGTCCGCCGCACCTCCATCGAAAGCCGGGTTCAGAGTACCCGATTCGCCCCCAAACCCCGCGCGGGTCCCTCGGATTCTGCTCCGGGCCCGCACCCCTCCTATCTTCTCGTCGCATGAGCGAGCACGCCCGCATCTGTCGCATCGGGCCCGTGGTCTGCGGGCCGCGCCAGCTCCCGGTGATCATCGCCGGGCTGTGCGTCCTGGAATCACGCGAGCTGGGCTTCCAGGTCGCCGAATTGCTCCGGAACGCGTGCGATGAGGCCCGCCTCCCGCTCGTGTTCAAGGCCAGCTTCGACAAGGCGAACCGCTCGAGCATCCGCTCCCCCCGCGGCCCGGGCCTCGAGCTCGGGCTCAAGTGGCTCGCCGAGATCCGCAGCGCGCTCGACCTCCCGGTCACCACCGATATCCACGAGCCGGCCCAGGCCCTGCCCGTCGCGGAGGTGGTCGACTGCCTCCAGATCCCCGCGTTCCTCTGCCGCCAGACCGACCTGCTGCTCGCCGCGGGCGAGGCCGCGGCACGACACGAGCGGGCCGTCAACGTCAAGAAGGGCCAGTTCGTCGCACCGCGCGAGATGCTCGGCGTCGTTCGCAAGCTCGCCGAGGCGGGCTGCGGGAACGTCATCCTGACCGAGCGGGGCACCTTCTTCGGCTACCACCGCCTGGTGAACGACCTCATCGGGATCGGGGACATGATGGAGCTCCCCGCGCCGGGCGGAGCGCCGCCCGTCTGCTGGGACATCACGCACTCCACGCAGCTCCCCGGCGCCAGCGACACCACGGGCGGACGCCCCGACCGGGCCCCGCTGCTGGCACGCGCCGCCGCCGCGATCGGGACGCACGCGATCTTCCTCGAGTGCCACCCCGACCCGCCCCGCGCGATGTCCGACGCGAGCACGGCACTCCCGCTCTCCGAGGTGCCCCACCTGCTCGCGCAGATCGCCGCGATCCACCGCGCCGCGAGCGAGATGCCCGAGCCGGCGTGAGGCGTCTGGGCCTGTTTTCACAGGGCAAAACGCGTGCGAGCGGCGGAAGCGCCCTCAAGGCCCCTCCACCGCTCGCTGTTGCTTCTCGCGAACCCGATGGGCAGATCGCCGATCGGGCCGCGTGGTTGACTGTGGATCTGCTTAGTTGCTCGTGATCTTCTGCAGGATCGTCGGACGCGGCACGCCCTGGTCCAGCGGATCGACGTGCACCGTCCGACCCTGGAACACGACCTTGCCCAGCGCCAGCGAGTACAGCGTGTCGTCGCTCCCGCGACGCACCATGAACCCGGGGCGGAACGGAGTCCCGCGCTGGCGGATGATGATCGAGCCGGGCTTGGCAACCTCACCGCCGTAGAGCTTCACGCCCAGGTACTGCGGATTCGAGTCGCGACCGTTCTTGGTCGAGCCCTGTCCCTTTTTATGCGCCATGGCGACGTCCCCTGCTGCGTCCCACCGGCGATCCTGCCGGAGGGGCCAAGAGCCTAGGCGGCTCTCCGGGTGGAATCCAGAAACCATACAAACCGGGCCATACCACAAACTGGGCAAGCCGCGGGCCGCAACGGTGGATCGGTCGGTCGTGCGGCCCGGTTGACCGCGAAACCTACCGCCAGACCTTTCACCAAACCTACCGCATGATCCAGCGACGCTCGCCCTCTTCGAGCGGCGCGACCCGCCCGATGTTCAGATCTCCCGGCACGTCGTAGCGGATCATCATCGTCTTGCGGAGCACGACCCGCTTCACCCACGACCCATCCTCGAGCTGGCGGAAGTCCGACCCGCGAGCGACGAGGTCCATGTCCTCGCCCTGCTCCGTGCGAGCCCGCGCCGCGTCGACCTCTTCCGCGGGAACGGGGACCTCGACCGTCGCGCTCTCGCCGCTGAACCCGCCGGCGTAGATCACCAGCTCGTCGATCTTGAGGTCGTCCACGGGCCAGACCACCAGCCCGTCCCGCGCATTCTCCGGACCGCGCTGGATCGGGCCCAGGATCTCGACCTGGTCCTCAAGCAGCGGGTTGTCGAGCATGCCCTGGATCTTCTGCATCACGAACAGCGGGACATCACGCCCCGCGCGGCGCAGGTCGCCCTCGCTCGACGCCAGATCGAACAGCGGCGCCAGCAACTGCTCGCGCCCCGTGTTGTTGGTCACGCGGTACGTGAAGTAGAAGTACGCCCGCGGGCCCGCGCCGGGCACCTCCACGCTCGTGATGCGGAGCGGGCCGGGCTCGAAATCGAGCTGCCAGCGACGCGGCACCGGGTCCGGCTCGGGCGCGGCCGCGAGGACGCTCGTGGGGGTAAAAGCATGGAGCCCCGTCGAACCGGCAGCGACCACGGCGAGCATCAGCACACGACGCATCGACATCCGAGAATCTCCTGTGCCCGACCAATCCCTGCCCGACCGAACCCTCACGACCGGTGACGCCACACTTCTCGTGGCGTCCAATCCCCCGCCGCACGCCCGCGCGGCGGCACGGACAATAGCCTATCGCAATGATCGCCGGGCATGCGCCCCGATCCGCGGAGATGTTCGTGAGCGCCGTCACTCCTGATCCCGATCCCGTGCCCAACGCCCAGGGTGGTGCGGGATCGCCCCCGCCCGAGGTCGCGATCCGCGTGCCTCGGGAGTGGCGACACGCCGCGGCACGCCGCCTGGTCGCGGGGGCCACGGCCTCAGCAACCAGCGCCCCGGTGGGCTCGGGGCGGGGCGCACGCGACGCGGCTGCGGAACGCTTCCTTGCGACCGCGCCGGACCTGGGCATCGACGTTTCGGACATGTTCGCCGTGGTGCGCGACGCCGGACGCGACATCGGCCCGGTCTGCCTGCTGATCCCCGGCTCGGGGCGGACGGGGATGGTGTTCACCTCCCCCATCGCCGGGATCCCGTCGCAGATCGCCGATCTTGCCGCGGCGATCGACGCCGCCGCCCGAGCGGCGAAGGACTCGACCCGGGACGAGATCGTGATGCTCCAGGCGATCGCCGACCCGTCGGACACACCCACGCACGCGGCGCTGGACCGGGCCGGGTTCGAGCGGCTCGCGACGCTCGCGTACCTCCGCCTGCCGCTGGGGCGTTCGAGCGTACCGCCGCCCCCCGCGCTGCCCGCGGGGATCGCGCTGGAGCCCGTGGGCGACGTGAACCCCCGGAGTCCGGGGAGGCGCCGCCTCGCCCGCACGCTCGAGGAGACATACGCGGACACGCTCGACTGCCCGGGCCTGCGGGGGCTGCGCACGCCGGACGACATCATCGAGTCGCACCTGTCGGTGGGTCGCGGGGCCCCGGCGATGTGGTCGCTGGTCGTGGAGGGGGCCCGCTCGCTGGGGTGCGTGCTGCTGAACCACTGCCCGGCGCAGTCGTGCGTGGAATTGGTGTACATCGGGCTGGCCCCCGCGCTCCGGGGACGCGGGCTGGGGGCCCCGCTGCTGGCGCACGCGATCCGGCGCGCCGCGCAGACCAGCGCACGCGAATTGACCTGCGCCGTCGACACGCGCAACACACCCGCGGAGCGCATGTATCAGAGGGCGGGCATGACGCGACTGGCCGAGCGCGTGGCGTTCGTGCGCGCGATCAGGGCGCCGAACTAGCGCGTGGGCGTGCGCACGGGCCAGCTTTCGCACGCGATGTCCACATGTCCACGTTCGCGCCGCGTCCGATCGAGCATGCACAGCATGTGGACGAATTTGTGTGCAAAGCGCTAAGTGCCGAGATGTGAAGGCGCTTGGAAGCGCGTCGCGAGAATCACGCCCCGCCTCGCGTTGATACCCCGCGAGGAACACGCTACCTTCCCCGCCGCTCGGTTCATGGCCGAACCGATCGCGACGCCCGGCACGCTCAAGCGTGCCCGCCCGATGCGTTGGAATCGCCGTGTTCTGCGGCGGTTCCGGCGGTTTCCGGGCGTGTGGCGGCTCGCGGGATGCGAAGGATTCGCCTGTCTTCGTTGCGTGGGGTCTCGGGCACGAGCGTGTCTCGGCGAGGCGGCATGCCGCCAGGCTGTCGGTGCGCACGTGTCCGGACCAGGACGGTCATCGCCGCGCCCGCCCCTCATGGGACGATGCGCGAGCCACAAGGAGGGTGGCGCACGTGCCGAACGCGAACTCCTCACCAGCACGGACACGCGAGGTTCGGGGCGCACAGGGCGATCGCCTGCTCGGCGCGGTGCGTGAACGCGTCGGCGACGCGGCGTTCGATCGCTACTTCGCCCGCGACGCACGGGCGACGTCGGACGGCGCGTGCGTGGAGATCGTCGTTCCCTCCGCGTTCCACGCCGAATTGATCTCGCGCCGGTTCGATGCCGACCTGCGCGAGGCGGCCCGCGCGACGCACGGCGAGGACGTCTCGGTCCGCCTGCGCATCGCGGAGCAGGAGCCCGCACGCCGGGACGCGGCGCGCGGCGTGAGCGACGATCGCGCCGCGGGTGAGCGGGCGAACGGCGATCGTGCGAAGGGTGATCGAGAGACGCCCGCCTCGAGCGGGCCCGGACGCGCGGCGGGCGCTCCGCGCGAGCGTTCACGCACGGACGCACCCTCCCGCACGGGCGGCATTGGCGCGCGGCGCACGCAGACGCTCGAGGACCTCGTCGAGGGCGAGTCGAACCGCCTCGCGCTCGCCACGGCGCGCCGCGTCGCGTCGGGCGAGGCCCCGCACAGCTTCTCGCCCCTGCTGGTCGAGGGCTCGTGCGGCATGGGCAAGACGCACCTCGTGTCGGGCATCGCGGAGGGCTACGCCCGCCGGCATCCCGGCGCGCGGGTCAAGATGATCTCGGGCGAGGCGTTCGTGAGCGCGTTCGTGCGTGCGGTGCGTGAGAACCGCGTCGACGCGATGCGCCGCGGCTTCCGCGACCTCGATCTCCTGTGCATCGACGACGTGCACCTCGTCGCGGGCAAGCAGAAGACGCAGGAAGAACTGCTGCACATCATCAACGAGCTGGACCTGCGCGGGACGTTCCTCGTGATCGCGTCCGACGCGCCGCCCACGGAGATCCGCGACCTGAGCCGCCAGCTCGCGTCACGCTTCTCGCGCGGCGCTCACGCGCGGCTCGAAGCGCCGGAGTCGGACCTGCTGGCGCGGATCGCACGCTCGCGGGGCGCGTCGCGCGGGCTCCTGCTGTCGGAGGACGCGGCGCAGGCGATCGCCGACCACGCGGGCCCGGGCGCTTCCCCGCGCGAAATCGAGGGGCTCGTGACGCGGGTCGAAGCGGCGGTCCGCCTGCTGCCCGAGCTCGGCGCGTCGGACGGCGCGATCACCCGAAGGTGCGTGGACGCGGCGCTGGGCGCGGCCCGCTCGAGGAGCACGCGTCCCATCCGCCCCGAGGAGGTCGTGTCGCTGGTCTGCCGCGAGATGGGCGTCGAGATCGAGGACGTCCGCGGGCGGGGCCGGCATCCGCGGGTGGTGCTGGCGCGGGCGGTCGCGGGCTCCTTGTGCCGATCGCACACGACCGCGAGCTTCCCGGAGATCGCCCAGTCGCTGGGGCGTCCCAACCATTCCAGCGTGGTGACCGCGTGCGGGCGCCTGAAGAAGCAGGTCGCGGGCGAGTTCGAGATCCCCGCATCGCTCGGGCTCGACGCGGCGGGACTGTCTGTGATGGTCGAACGCCTGGGCGGGCTGGCCCGTCGGCTCGGACGCTCCTGAACGCGACAGACGCGCCCGCGATCGGGCCGATAGGGACGAGGCATGCCCCACACCCCCGTTCCCAGCGGAAATCCCCACGAGATCCCCCTGAGCCGTCCCGACCTGGGCCCGCTCGAGGAGGAGCTCGTCCTGCAGGTCCTGCGCTCCGGGCGCCTCTCGATGGGCCCGATGCAGGAGGAGTTCGAGCGGAGCGTCGCGGACGCCGCGGGCTGCTCGCATGGCGTCGCGGTCTCGAGCGGGACGAGCGGTCTGCACCTCGTGATGCGCGCGCTGGGCGTGGGCCCGGGTGACGAGGTCATTACGACGCCGTTCTCATTCGTCGCGAGCGCGAACGCGATCCTGTTCGTGGGCGCGACGCCCAGGTTCGTCGACATCGACCCGCGCACGCTGAACATGGATCCCGCGGCGCTCGAAGCCGCGATCGGCCCGCGGACGAAGGCGATCCTCGCGGTCGAGGCGTTCGGGAATCCGGCGCACATGGACGCGTACGCATCGATCGCGGCACGCCACGAGATCCCGCTCATCGAGGACTGCTGCGAGGCGCTGGGCACGAAGCTCCGCGGGCGGCCCTGCGGGCACTTCGGACGCGTCGGCGTGTTCGGGTTCTATCCCAACAAGCAGATCACCACGGGCGAGGGCGGGCTAATCGTCACCAACGACGAGCGCCTCGCGAACCTGTGCCGATCCATGCGCAACCAGGGACGCGGGATCGTGCCGCTCACCTCGGGCGTGGGCTCGTGGCTGCACCACGAACGCCTCGGTTACAACTACCGCATGTCGGAGGTGCAGGCGGCGATCGGCGCGGCGCAGATGCGCCGCTTCCCCGAGATCGTCGAGAAGCGCCAGCGGGTCGCGCGCATGTACATGGAGCGTCTGATGGGGCACAAGGACCTCATCCTGCCCACGCTGCTCCCCGACACCGAGATGTCCTGGTTCGTGTTCGTCGTCCGCCTCGGGACGGACTGGGCCCGCGAGGAGCGGGACCGGATCATCGCGGGCATGAGGCGGCACGACGTCGGCGCGGCGGACTACTTCCCCTGCATCCACCTCCAGCCGTTCTATCGCGAGATGTTCGGATTCCGGGAGGGCATGTTCCCCGTCGCGGAGTCCGTCAGCGGGCGGACCATCGCCCTGCCCTTCCACGGCGGGCTCTCGGCCCGCGAGGCGGACCTGGTGGTGCAGACGCTCGACCTCATGCTCAGCCGGGAGCGGCTCGGGAGATAGCCCGGCGCGGGGTGCGGCTTGTCATTGCGGCGGCGTGGTCTAGAGTAGGGGCCTGCCCGGGGGTGCCCGGGAGCACACGGTTCGAGCCTTGGAGGTCGCTATGCCGCGGGTCTGCGCGTTCACGGGAAAGAAGACGAGCTTCGGCAAGCGCCGGGTGTACCGCGGTCAGAAGATCCAGAAGGGCGGCTTCGGCCTCAAGCCCACGGGCATCACCCGCCGCTCCTTCCGCCCGAACCTCCAGAAGATCACCGCGCTCGTCGACGGTTCGTCGCAGCGGGTGTACGCCTCGACCAAGGCGATCCGCGGCGGGCTGGTCATCAAGCCGCTCAAGCGGAAGTACGGGTACACCCGTCAGCAGAAGCAGACGGCGGAGTGATCGGGCCCCTTCGCGGGCTGCGGACTCCATCGCACGTGAATCACTCGAGGGGACGCCGGGCGTCCCCTTTCTCGTTTTGAGCCCCGTTCCGGGCCTCGATTTCAGCATCCGCTCGATCGCTACCCGCGCCGACGCCGCGTGCGGATAGACTGTTCCAGGGAGCGTGCGTGCATGATGTGCGAGTGCGGCGAGCATGAGGCGGTCATCCACGAGACGGTGATCGTCAACGGCGTGCACACCGAGCGGCACCTGTGCGAGTCGTGCGCGCGGCGCGCCGGGCTGCTGGGCGGGAGCGGGACGCTCACGCCCGCGGGGGCGATCGCCGCGGCGGTCGCGTCGCACGCCAGCACCACGACGACCGCCCGCGCCAGCGCCCCCGCCGGGGTGTGCCCCTCGTGCGGAACGACGTTCGCCGAGTTCAAGCAGCACGGGCTGCTCGGCTGCGCGGGGTGCTACGCGGCGTTCTCGCGCCAGCTCGGCCCGCTGCTCGAGCGTGCGCACGAGGGCGGCACGCACCACGTCGGCAAGGCCCCCACCCACGCGATCGACGCCGAGAAGCGGCAGCACGCGGAGGATCGGCGGCGCGAGCGTGCCGTGCGGCAGGAGAAGCTCGAATCGCTGCGTCGCGATCTCGATCGCGCCGTGCGTGAGGAACACTACGAGAAGGCCGCATCGATCCGCGATGAGCTGCGTCGGATGCAGTCCGGGGACGCGAACGAGCCGAGCGCGGGGGGAGGGCGTGATGCATGAGCCCACGCGGCCCGGATCGAACGGGCCTGGTTCGAATGGGCCCGGATCAAATGGCCCTGGTTCGAATGGCGGCTCGAACGGGCCGGGCAATGAGGGCGATGCGCGCCCCGCGGACGCGCAGTCGCCGCACCCCGCGACGTCTCCCATCCAATCGACGCACCCGCGCGCGCAGGACCTGGGCACGGAGTGGCTCCGCGGCACGGGCCCGGACTGCGACGTGGTGATGTCCTCGCGCGTGCGCCTCGCCCGCAACCTCGCGGGCTACCCGTTCATGCCCAAGGCGACGCGCTCGGAGCGCCAGGAAGTCCTCGCGGCGAGCAAGGCGCGCATCCTCACGGCGGGCGTCGCGGAGCGCGTGATCTGGATCGACCTGCACACCTCGAACGCGATGGAGCGATCGCTGCTGTTCGAGCGGCACCTCATCTCGCGCAACCACCTCCGCGGGAAACTCTCCAGCGGCACGGGCGGGACGGACGAGCCGCGCGGCGTCGCGATCAGCATCCCCGACGAGCGTCTGTCGATCATGGTCAACGAGGAGGACCACCTGCGGATCCAGGTGATGCGCTCCGGGCTCGCGCTCGATGCGGCGATCGACGACGCGATGCGCATCGACGACGCGATCGAGCAGAAGGTCGAGTACGCGTTCGACCCTCGCTTCGGCTACCTCACCGCCTGCCCCACCAACGTCGGCTCCGGCGCGCGGTTCAGCGTCATGGTCCACCTCCCCGCGCTCGCGATGACGGGCGAGGTCGAGAAGGTCCGGAAGGCCTGCGCCGACATGAACCTCGCCGTGCGCGGGTTCTATGGCGAGGGCTCGGAAGCGATCGGCGATTTCTACCAGATCTCCAACCAGACGACGCTGGGGCGGAGCGAGCGGGAGCTGATGTCGCTCCTGCAGATGGACATCGTGCCGCGGGTCGTCGCGTATGAGCGGGCGAGCCGCGAGCAGCTCGTGTCGAAGCGGCGCGAGACGCTCGAGGACCAGGCGCACCGGGCGCTGGGCGTGCTGTCGCACGCGCGCCTGCTGGGCACGGACGAGGCGATGACGCTGCTGAGCCATCTGCGTCTGGGCGTCGTGGCGGGCGTGGTCGACGCGGTCGATGCCCGCGCGATCAGCAATCTGGTGCTGCTGGTGCAGCCGGCGCACCTCCAGCGTGTGCTCGCGAAGGACCTCGACCAGCAGGCCCGGCGCGGCGCGCGGGCCGAGCTCGTTCGCGGAAAGATCGAGCAGGCGATCAAGCGCGTGGCCGGGCAGGACGGCGCGGGCCCGACGCGGCGCATGTGACGCGCGGAACACGCACGCGGAGCGGACGGCATGGGCGGGCTCACGCGGGAGTTCGAGCGTGCGTTCCTGGGCGAGCGATCGCCGCCGGTCAGTGAGCGATTCGCGTCGGGTGCGCTGCGCGTGCGGGACGCGCGCGCCGATTGTCCGACGTGCGGCGTGCCGATCGGGCCGGGCGAGGTGACGGACGACGCGCGGGGCGTGCCCCGCTGCGCAGCGTGCCGGGACTCACGCCTCGCGTGGAACGCGTTCATCCGTCTTGCGGCCCACGACGGCGCGTGGCGCGACGCCATCCACGAAACGAAGTTCTCACGCCATCGGCGCCTCGGGCACGCGATCGGCGCGAGGCTCGGCGAACGCATCCGTGAGCGCCTGCGCGAGGCGGGCATCGAGCCGGAACGTGCCGTCATCTGCCCCATGCCCACGACGCTGCGCAGGCGCCTCGCACGCGGCATCGACCACGCGGGCGTGCTGTCGCGAGGCGCGGCGTGGAGCGCGGGGCTCCGCGTCGCCCCCCTGCTCTCGCGGACGCACCGCCCCTCGCAGCTCGACGTGCCCGCGAGCCAGCGGGCCCGGAACATCGCGGGCGCGTTCCGGGCTCGCCCCGGGGCGATCACGCGGACGCTCGGGCGGATGGGAGACGGGGCGTGCGTGGTCATCGTGATCGACGACGTGCGAACGACCGGCGCGACGATGCGCGGGGCGTGCCGGGCGCTGCGGGCGGGAGTCCGGCGGGCGTGCGGGGGAGAATCCCCGGGACGGGACCCGCGAACCGTCCAGGTCTGGGCGGCGGTCGTCGCGACGGCGGATCGGGGGGACAGGGCCAGTCCAGAGAACGAGACCGGCCCAGAGAACGATTCCTGAAATTGATCTTCTGATCTTCTGATTCTTCAAGGGGGGGGACGCGAGCGATCGGCCCGGGCTTGTTCGGGAATTCCCCGGAACCCGGGATGGGACCCGCGAAACCGGGCCCGCACGGGGCGCAAGAATGGCCCGAACGGGATGAATCGTTCAGAAACGGCAAAAATCGGGCGTTTCCCGGATTGACGCCAAGGGGTGGCGCGCTATGCTCTCCCCTGCCGCCAAACGCGGCCAGAACCGAGTGCGAGCCGCCTTGTGCGGGGAACATTCGGGTGATCTTTGACAAGTGAACAGCGGGTTCCAACGCGAGAATGTGCGCGTCGCTCAAGCGGTGATAAGCCGTGCCCCGGCAGGGGCGGAGCGTCGCGGATCCATGCCCATCGATCGTCACAGCGATCGGTGGTGCTGACATTCTCGTATCAAGCCCCCGTCGGGCGATTCGCCCGATGGGAACAACTTTGAGTGTCAGCGCAAGAGTCCCGTTCACGCAAGTGGGCGGGCAATAGACCGGCCTCGGGGCATAACCCCGAGGTTAACCGGGTCAGACCTCCGATGAACTGTTCACGCCCTTGGGCGTGCATCACGGAATTCAATCGAAGAGTTTGATCCTGGCTCAGATTGAACGCTGGCGGCATGGCTAAAGCATGCAAGTCGAACGAGAACCACTTCGGTGGGGACAGTGGCGGAAGGGTGAGGAATACGATCGAACGTGCCCCGAGGTGGGGGATAGCCGCGGGAAACTGCGGGTAATACCCCATGTGCACTACGGTGGAAAGCTTTGGCGCCTTGGGATCGGCGATCGTCCTATCAGGTAGTTGGCGGGGTAATGGCCCACCAAGCCGAAGACGGGTAGCGGGTGTGAGAGCACGACCCGCCACATCGGGACTGAGACACTGCCCGGACTCCTACGGGAGGCTGCAGCGACGAATCTTCCGCAATGGGCGAAAGCCTGACGGAGCAATGCCGCGTGTGGGATGAAGCAGCTACGCTGTGTAAACCACTGTCAGGGGCTCGAACCAACGATCAGCCCCAGAGGAAGGGCCGGCTAATCTCGTGCCAGCAGCCGCGGTAATACGAGAGGCCCGAGCGTTAATCGGAATCACTGGGCTTAAAGGGTGCGCAGGCGGATCCGCAAGCGTCTTGTGAAATCCCACGGCTTAACCGTGGAACAGCAGGGCGAACTGCGGGTCTTGAGACAGGTAGGGGCCGGCGGAACTATCGGTGGAGCGGTGAAATGCGTAGATATCGATGGGAACGCCAATGGCGAAGGCAGCCGGCTGGGCCTGTTCTGACGCTCAGGCACGAAAGCGTGGGGAGCAAACAGGATTAGATACCCTGGTAGTCCACGCCGTAAACGATGCGCACTAGGTCGGAGGGGTTTTCACGCCCTTCTGGCCGAAGAGAAATCGATTAGTGCGCCGCCTGGGGAGTACGGTCGCAAGATTAAAACTCAAAGGAATTGACGGGGGCTCACACAAGCGGTGGAGCATGTTGCTTAATTCGAGGCAACGCGAAGAACCTTACCTGGTCTTGACATGCACGGATTAGCATCTGGAAACAGGTGTAACGCCCGCAAGGGTGGAACGTGCACAGGTGCTGCATGGCTGTCGTCAGCTCGTGCTGTGAAGTGTTGGGTTAAGTCCCTTAACGAGCGCAACCCCTGTCGCTAGTTACTAACGCGTGATGGCGAGGACTCTAGCGAGACTGCCGGTGTCAAACCGGAGGAAGGTGGGGATGACGTCAAGTCCTCATGGCCCTTACGACCAGGGTTGCAAACGTGCTACAATGGCGCGTACAAAGCGAAGCAAGGCCGCGAGGCGGAGCAAATCGCAAAAAGCGCGCCCCAGTTCGGATTGCAGGCTGCAACTCGCCTGCATGAAGTCGGAATCGCTAGTAATCGGAGATCAGCTACGCTCCGGTGAATACGTTCCTGAGCCTTGTACACACCGCCCGTCACGTCATGGAAGCTGGGAGCACCCAAAGTCGCCACATTTCAGTGGTGCCTACGGTGAAACTGGTGACTGGGACGAAGTCGTAACAAGGTAGCCGTAGGAGAACCTGCGGCTGGATCACCTCCTTTCTAAGGGATCCCTTAGACCCGGATGACCCTCGCAAAAGCAAGGGTCCGCAGGGCGACCTGCACCGGGACATGTGAACACAATCTCGTCCGCCACGCCCCTCGGGGCAACGCGGATCGTTCGGCGGCGACGCCGGACCAAGCGTGGAACCCGCTGTCATTCTCGCAACACCCCGCTTCGGCGGGGTGTTGTGTTTTTGCGCCCACTCCCCCACCATGGCACTCCGCCGCACACGCATCGGAGCCCCGCATGAATACGCCCATCGAATCCCGCCCCCTCGTCGCTGGCCGCTGGATCGACGACGCCCCGTCCTCGATCCGCGTCACCAACCCCGCGAATGACCAGCTCGTCGCGGAGGTTCCGTCGCTCCGCGCCTCGCACGCCCGCGACGCAATCGCCGCGGCGCACGACGCCTGGCCCGCGTGGCGTGCGAGACCCGCGCACGAACGCGCCGCGATCGTGTCGCGCCTTGCGTCGTTCATGCGGCGTGACGCCGACCGACTCGCCCGCATCATGACGCTCGAGCAGGGCAAGCCGCTCGCGGAGGCGAAGGGCGAGATCGCGTACGCCGCGTCGTTCCTCGATTTCGCCGCGGGCGAGTGCGTCCGCGCCTGCGGCGAGATGGTCCCCGCGTCAACCCCGGAGAAGCGCATCCTCGTGATGCGTCAGCCCGTCGGCGTGTGCGCGATCATCACGCCCTGGAACTTCCCGAGCGCGATGATCACGCGGAAGATCGGGCCCGCGCTCGCCGCGGGGTGCACGGTTGTTGTGAAACCCTCGGAAGAAACGCCGCTCTCGGCGATCGCGATCGCGCAGCTCGGCGTCGAGGCGGGCGTGCCCGCGGGGGTGCTCAACATCGTCTGCGGCGAGGCGTCGGAGATCGGCGGGGCGCTCCTGGGCGACGACCGCGTGCGCAAGCTCAGCTTTACGGGCTCCACCGAGATCGGCTCGATGCTGATGGCGCAGGCCGCGCGGAACGTGATGCGTGTCTCGCTCGAGCTGGGCGGGCACGCGCCGCTCGTCGTGTTCGAGGATGCCGACATGGAGCGTGCGGTCGCTGGCGCCCTGGCGAACAAGCTGCGGAACGCGGGCCAGACGTGCATCTGCGCGAACCGTTTCTACGTGCACCGCTCGATCAAGGACGAGTTCGCTTCGCGCCTCGCCCGCGCGATGGAGTCGCTCCCGGTGGGTAATGGGCTGCGCGAGGGCGTGAAGGTGGGCCCGCTCATCAACGACGACGCGATGGAGAAGGTCGAGCTCCACGTCGCCGACGCATGCGACAAGGGCGCCCGCGTCGTGACGGGCGGCTCGCGCGTGCGCCTCGACGGCCTCGCCGATCGCTTCTACGCCCCCACCGTCCTCGACGGGCTCACGCCCGACATGCTCGCGGCCAAGGAAGAAACCTTCGGCCCCGTCGCGCCGATCGCCGCGTTCGATACCGAGAACGAGGCGATCGCGCTCGCCAATGGCACGCCGTACGGGCTCGCGGCGTACTTCTACACGCGCGACGCGTCGCGCCTCATGCGCGTCGCCGAGGCGCTGGAGTTTGGTGTGGTCGGGGCCAACGACGCGATGCCGTCGACGGCGCAGGCCCCGTTCGGCGGCGTGAAGCGTTCGGGCGTGGGGCGCGAGGGCGGACGCTGGGTGATGGACGAGTACACCGAGGCGAAGTACGTGAGCTGGGGGCTGTAGCGGCCGGGCGATCGTTGCAATTGCGTGCGGCTCGGCCCCGGAGCGAGCGTGCGCGGTTCCGCTACCATCTGCGTCATGGCCACGGACCGGCTCCTCACCTCCGCGCAGTCCACCAGCCCCGAGGACGAATCGCTCGGGCTCGCGCTCCGCCCGGAATCCATCGCGGAGTACGTCGGGCAGCGCGACCTCATCGAACGCCTCATCATCGCGATCGAGGCCGCCCGCTCCCGCGGCGAGGCGCTCGAGCACGTGCTGCTGCACGGCCCGCCCGGGCTGGGCAAGACCACGCTCGCGCACGTGATCGCGCACGAGATGGGCTCGCGTGCGATCGTGACGAGCGGGCCGGCGCTCGCGCGTGGCACGGACCTCGTGAGCGCGCTCACCCGCCTCGGCGAGCGCGACGTCCTGTTCATCGACGAGATCCACCGCCTGCCCGCCGCGGTCGAGGAGTTCATCTACCCCGCGATGGAGGACTACCGCGTCGACGTGACGGTCGATTCGGGCCTGAACGCACGCACGATCCAGATCAAGGTCCGTCCGTTCACTTTGATCGGCGCGACGACCCGCGCGGGGCTGCTCACCGCGCCCCTGCGCTCGCGGTTCGGGCTCGCGCACCACCTCCGCTTCTATCCGCCCGAGGACCTCACGCGCATCCTCGCACGCTCCGCATCGCTCCTGGGCATCGAGAGCCCCGAGCCCGCGGCACTGGTCGCGATCGCCGAACGCTCCCGCGGCACGCCGCGCATCGCCAACCGATTGCTCCGGCGCGTGCGCGACTTCGCGAGCGTGCGCTCGGGCGGCGTGTTCACGCGCGAGGTGGTGGATCGGGCGCTGTCGCTCGAGGGCGTCGACGCGCTCGGGCTCGACGAGCTCGATCGCACGTTCCTGCGCGTGATCGCGACGACGTACGCGGGCGGGCCCGTCGGGCTCGAGACCATCGCGGCGACGATGAGCGAGGACGCCGCGACGCTCGAGGACGTCGTCGAGCCGTACCTGCTCCAGTTGGGATTCCTCGCACGCACGCGGCGTGGGCGGATGCTCACACGATCGGCGTGCGAGCATCTCGGCGTGCCGTTCCGCGGGAACATCGACCCGAGCGATCCGGACCTGCTGAACGCGTAGTGGGCGTGCCCATCGCGCGCCACTCAGTGCGTCATGCTGATCAGGGATGATCGTTCGCGATGCGCGTCACGCGCAGGTCGCCCGCCTCGAACACGATCTCGCCGATGCGCGGCGCGTCGGTCCATGCAGAACCTGCGTCGCGCGCGTGGTCGATCACCAGCGTGCCCTCTGGCGGCTCAGCAATCGCACGCCCCGCGCGATCGTGCGTCGTGGTCGGCCAACGCCCGTGCGTCAGGTAGAGGCGCGCGCCGCGGGCGCCGTCGAAGTCGCCTTGCCACAGCTCGGGCTCGCCGGCGGCGCTGTACCACGCATCGAACGCGTCCCACTGCGGGTTCGGGCCGCGCTGCACATTGATGGGGAGTGCCGCGAGGGCGACTCCAACGCACGCAACTGCGGGCGCGGCCCACTTGGCTGCGCCGCGCGAGACAGGACGCAGCCACGCCCAGGGCCAGCGCGTGAGCCACAGCGCACCGAGCCACGCGACCGCGGGGTACAGCACCACGCCGTAGCGCGGGCGGCGATCCGGGAATACGCTCAGCACGATGAGCCACGCGACGAGCCAGGCCAGCGCGAGCCTCGCGCCGCGCGGGTCGCGCGCGAGCGGCACGCGCCGCGCAAGCGTCACGATCGCCAGGATCGCAAAGAGCATCCAAGGCCAGGTCGTGGTGAAGAGCAGCCCGAGGTAGAACGCCGGGGACGTGCGCTGCTCATCGAGCACGCCCGAATCGCCCGCGGCGCGATCGGCGATCTGCCTGCCGAAGTACTGCGAGGTGAACGCCTCGTTGTGCATCGACCACATCGAGAGATGCCACGACGCGCCGACCCCGAGCGCAACGATCGAGCCCGCGACGAGCCAGCGGAGCATCTTCCAATCGCGATCCCACGAGAGCCACGCGCCGAGGACGGGCAGCACGAGCAGGCCCATCAGCGGCTTGGTCAGAAGCGCAAGCCCGACCATCGCGCCGCAGGCGAGCATCCACGCGCCGCGGCGCTGGCCCGAATGGCCCGGTGCGCCGCGCACCGCAAGCGTCGCGAAGCACAACGCCGCGAGCAGCCAGAGCAATTGCCACATGTCGAGCGACATCTCGCGAACGCGCCGGAAGAACTCGTACGTGAGCGCGAGCCCGAGGCCCGCCCAGAGCCCCGCGCTGCGCGTCGCCCACGCCCGCGCGAGCCACGCCGTCATGAGCACGCAGCACGCGCCGACCAGCACCGTGGGCAGTCGCGCGCCGTACGCGTTCGCGCCGAGCAGCTCGACGAACAGCCCGTGGAGCCAGAACGCCAGCGGCGGCTTGTTGAAGTACGCCACGCCCGGCTCGCCCGCGAGCGTCCAGAACGAGCCCGAATCCCACGCCTGCTTCGCGATCGCAACGTACCAGCCCGTGTCGCCGCGCATCCAGTCGCCATCGCCCAGATGCGGGAGCGTGACGGCGAGGAACGCGACCAGCGGCGTGAGCCACCATCGCGCGTGCACAAATCGCCTCGCGCGTGCGGAGCCTCTTTGGATGGCATGGACCGCCGCCGGACTGGACGCGGGCCCGGCGTGCATCGTGCGCTCAGCGCTTGCCGGCGGGCTGCACGGCGTTCGAGACGTTCTCGTCGACGTACAGGATCACGCCGCAGGACACGCAGTGCGTGATGTTCCCGTGCGAGAGCAGCCCGTTGACGGTCTCGATGGGGAGGTTCATCATGCACGCGCCGCAGGTGAACTCGTGACGCCGGCGGTCCTGGACCTCGATGACGGCCATCGCCTGGTCCTCGTGCACCTCGAGGAGCTTCTCGTAGTCCTTCATCGCGTTGGGCGGGACCTCGTTCGCGAGGGCCTCGCGCTGGGTGCGCAGCTCGGCGACGCGGTCGCGGATCTCGCTCGCGCGGGCGTTGCGATCGCCCTCGGCGACGCCCCGCATCTTCTCCCGCTCGCCCATCTGCGACTCGACCTGGGTCCGCTGTGCGCCCAGCTCCTCACGCTTGGCGATGAGCTCCAAGGCCGACTCTTCCTCACGCCCGCGATCGGCCTTGAGCGTGTTCACCTCGGTGAGGAAGGCCTTGTATTCCTTGTTGGTGCGGGCGGAGTTCATCTGCTCGCGCAGCGTCGCGATCCGCTCGTCGAACCGGGCGATCTCGCCCTCGTGGTCGCCGATCTTCGCGTTGAGCTGGCGGAGCTGGGCATCGATCGCGTCACGCTTTCCCGTCAGCGTTCCGATCTGCCCGGACTGCTCGCCCAAGAATCTCTCCGCCGCTCGGAGACGACTCTCCAACCCGCGGAGTTGCTTATCGACCAGGAACACCTTCAGCAGCTTCTCGGTGACGGTCATCTTCGGTTGGGCCCCTCGTCGGTGGCGAATATGTCCCAGTGTAGCCCGCTTGAGAGCCGAACGCGATCACTCGCTCGCAAGCACCAGCAGCCAGTACGCCGCGGGCAGCACGAGCAGGGGAGAATCGATCACGTCCAGCACGCCGCCGAAGCCCGGCAGGCTGTGCCCGGCGTCCTTGCGCCCCGCGTCCCGCTTGAACAGGCTCGCCGCGAGGTCGCCCGCCTGCCCGAGCAGCGCGAAGATCGCTCCCCCCAGCCCGCCCCACACGGGCCCGGGGCCGCCGTCCCCCGCGCCCCGCAGCGCCCAGGCGCCCAGCGCCCCGACGAGCGACGCCAGCACCACCCCGCCCCACAGGCCCTCCCAGGTCTTGCCCGGGCTGAGCCAGGGGATCAGCTTGCGCCGTCCCAGGGCCCTTCCCGTGAAGTAGGCGCCGATGTCGCTGGACTTGGTGGTCAGGAGCACCCAGAGGAACACCCACACGCTCTGCTCGCGCCGGATGTTCATGACGAACCCGAACATCAGCCCGAGGTACACATACGCGAGCATCGTCACGCCCGCGAGCGCGAGCGCCCCCGTCACGCTGCGGTGCCGCGCGTAGTACAGCAGCGCCCCCGCCAGCAGCAGCGCACCGATCGTGGACTGGAGCGACGCGGCCCGCACCCCGCCCCATGTCGCGGGGACGAAGGCCGAGATCAGCATGCCCGACAATGCCGCGGCGCACGTGACGTACCCGGACGCGGGGATGCCCTTCTCGCGGAACATCCGCGCCAGCTCGCGTGCTCCCATGATCGAGAGCACCATGCACGTCGGGAGGATCACCAGGCCCGGCGGGAGCGTCGTACGCCCGCCGAACACCTCGCGCAGCGCGCTCGGCACCGCGACGTGATCCAGCGCCGCATCGGCCCACAGGAACAGCAGCAGCGCGACGACCAGGAGCGTGCCGAAGATCAGGCGATGTTTCAGCACGCCCCGCCTCCGCCCCGGCCCCCGGCTCCACGCTTGTCCCCGGCCTGCCCTCCGTCCGCGAGCCCGCCGAAACGCCGCTCTCGCGCGGCGTACGCCCGGATCGCCTCGCGCAGGGCCTCCTCGCCGAACTCGGGCCAGAGCGTGTCCGTCACGTACAGCTCCGCGTAGCTGATCTGCCACAGCAGGAAGTTGCTCAGACGCATCTCGCCCGCGGTGCGGACGAGCAGGTCGGGGTCGGGGATGCCGCCCGTGTCCAGCTCCGCCGCGAAGCGTGCCTCGTCGATCTCGCCCGGCGCGATCTCGCCGCGTGCCGCGCGCTCCGCGAGGTTCCGCACCGCGCGGAGCATCTCCGCCCGCGAGCCGTAGTTGATCGCCAGGCACAGCGTGGGCCCGGTGCACGCGCTCGTCGCGGCCTCAAGGTCGGCGAGCGCGGCGCGCACGTCGGGGCGGAGCCCGTCGCGATCACCGATCACCCGCACGCGCACGTTCCGGGACGCGAGCTCGTCCCGCTCCGACGCGCAGTACCGCAGGCACAGGGCCATCAGCGCGTCGACCTCCTCGATCGGGCGCTTCCAGTTCTCGCTCGAGAACGAGTACAGCGTCAGGAAATCGACGCCCAGCCGCCCGCACTCCTCGACCGTCCGCCGGACCGCCTCCGCGCCCGCGAGGTGCCCGTGCGTCCGCTCGAACCCCTGGGCCCGGGCCCAGCGTCCGTTGCCGTCCATGATGATCGCGATGTGCCTCGGCACGCGCCGGGGATCGATCCCCCACGCCCGCAGGTGCGACGCCTGATCCTCCGCCGTGATCCCCGCGGCGCGGCCCCTCACGCTCTCCGGCATGTCCGCCTCCATTGACCGCGAGTCACGCCCGCTCGATCACCTGCTCGCGCCCGGGCCCCACACCGACATACCGCACCGGCACGCCCACGAAGCCCTCCACGAACTCGACGTACGCCCGCGCCGCCGCGGGCAGTTCGCGCTCGCTGCGGCACGAGCCCAGATCGCCCTCGAACCCGGGGAGCCGCTGATAGATCGGTTCGGCGCCCGCGAGCGCATCGCCATCGGGCAGGAACCGGTCCGTGTCCTTCCCGTCCGCCCGGCGATACCCCACGCACACGGGCAAATCCTTGAAGCCCGCCAGCACGTCCAGCAGCGTCATCGTGATCTCGGTCGTGCCGTTCACCATCACCGCGTACTTGACCGCGACGAGGTCCAGCCAGCCGCAGCGGCGCGGACGCCCCGTCGTCGTCCCGAACTCGCGCCCCCGCTCGCGGATCCGCTCGCCGTCGGCGTTGTCCTGCTCCGTCGGCATGGGCCCGCGCCCGACCCGCGTCGAGTACGCCTTCATCACGCCCACGATCCGCCCGATCCGCTGCGGCGGGACGCCCGTGCCCGGGCCGATGCCCAGGGCCGTGCAGTTGCTGCTCGTGACGTAGGGGTACGTGCCGTGGTCGACGTCGAGGAGCGTCGCGTTGCCGCCCTCGAAGAGCAGCGCGTCCCCGCGCGCGACCATCTCGTTGAGCAGGTAGGTCGTGTCGACGACGCGCGGGCGGAGCTCCTCGCCGATCGCGCCGAAGCGCGCCGCGAGCGCGTCGGGATCGAGCGCCGCGGGGTCCATCGCGCCCGAGTCGATCGACCAGCCCTCGAACGTCGCCCGCTTGGCGCGGCACGCCCGCTCCAGCCGCGTGCGCAGCACGCCCGGATCGAGCAGGTCGCCCACGCGGACGGCGGTCGCGCGGTTCGCCTTGTCGGCGTACGCGGGCCCGATGCCGCGCTTGGTCGTGCCGATCTCGCCGCTGGGTGCGCCCGCGGGGCCGTGAAGGGCCCGCTCGCGGAACTCGTCCTCGAGCTTGTGGTAGGGCAGCACGACGTGCGCCCGGCTCGAGACCATCACCTTTGAGACGTCCACGCCCCGGGCCGCGAGGCCCTTGAGCTCTTCCAGCAGCTTCTCGGGATCGACCACCACCCCGTTGCCCACCACCGCGAGCGTCCCGGAGTGCAGCACCCCCGACGGCACCAGGTGCAGGGCGTACCGCTCACCCCCCACCACCACGGTGTGCCCGGCGTTCGCCCCGCCGTTGTACCGCACCACCGCGGCATGGCGGGGCGTGAGCATGTCCACGACCTTGCCCTTGCCCTCGTCGCCCCACTGGAGCCCCACGACCGCCGTGCACGCCTGGTTCCTGCTCAATCGGGGGAGCCCCTTTCCCGGACATTGGTGTCGCCAGAATCGCCCGCCCAGACGTGATGATTGGCACAGATTCCGCGGGGGCAAAGGGCGGCCGGGCCCTGCCCGCCATCCGGGCGTCGATCGTGCCGATATCGAGCCCGGTCGTTCGGAACAGGACGGAGCCCCGATATGTCTGACGAGCACGTCCGGATCATGTGCCCGAACCTTGTGTGCCGCAAGGTGCTGTCGGTCCCCCACGAGACGCGGGGCAAGACGGTGCGTTGCCGCGCCTGTGGCACGATGATCCGCGTCCCTCCGGGGGTCACGAGCGCTCCGAGCAAGGCCGGTCCGAGCAAGAGCGAGGGATCTTCCGCGCCAGCTCCCGCCAAGAGCCCGCCCAAGCCGAACGCGGCCTGATGAGGCTCCCGGGAGCGGAGTCCGTCGCTACAGCTTCGGTCCGTCGTCGTTGAGCAGGTCATCGATATCGAAGCCATCGACGCTGCTGCCCCCGGCGCTGGCGTCGTCATCAAGCAGGCTGCCCGCACCGATGCCCGAGGCGGACGCGGAGGCCGAGGGATCGCCCGCGCCGCCCTCGAGCAGGTGGGTCAGGTCCTCGGGCACGCCGTCGATCCGCACCACGAACATCGCGGACCCGATGACGACGCGGTCGCCCGGGTGGAGCTCGCGGTCGGAGATCTTCTGCCCGTTGACGAAGGTGCCGTTGGAGGAGCCGAGGTCGCGGAGGTGGGCGACCTTGCCGGTGGACTCGATCTCCGCGTGCTCGCGCGAGACCGCGGCGAGGGGGATGCGGATCTGGTTGCCATCCTCACGACCGATCCGCATGCGCCCCTTCACGGGGATGGGACGGGTGGTCCCGTCGGGTTTGATGAGAACGAGTTCGACGCCCACGGGGTCTACCCTTTCATCCGGATGAACGGCCCAAGGCCACCCCGCCGGTAGCTCGATGCGGCACGATACCCCCCTCCCCCAAGTTGGGCAAACGGCACCCCGGACCGCCCGGACGGGGGCGGAACGGACCTCGGCCCGCGCGGCACTCTCGGCGGAGGGCTCCCCCGCGGAGGGGGTGGCGTCGCTGTACGTCCACGTGCCGTTCTGCTTCCACAAGTGCCACTACTGCGACTTCTACAGCTTCGTGGACAACCGCGACCGCCAGGACGCGTTCGTCGATCGCCTGGAGCGCGAGCTGGACGCGCTCGCCGCGCACGCGGGCCCGCTCCGCACGATCTTCGTCGGGGGCGGCACGCCCACGCTGCTGCGGGCGGACCTGTGGGAGCGGGTGCTCGCGCGAGTGCGCTCGGCGTTCGACCTGCGCGAGATCGAAGAGTTCAGCGTCGAGTGCAACCCCGAGACGGCGGGCGCGGAGCTGTTCGACGTGCTCGTCGCGGGCGGCGTCGATCGCCTGAGCTTCGGCGCGCAGTCCTTCGACCCGCGACACCTCAAGACCCTGGAACGCTGGCACGACCCGGCGAGCGTGGAGCGCGCGATCGAACTCGCCCGCGCGGCGGGGATCGCGCGGACGTCACTCGACCTCATCTTCGCGATCCCCGGACAGACGCTGGGCGAATGGTCGAGCGATCTCGAACGTGCGCTCGCGCTGGGGACCGAGCACCTCTCGTGCTACGCGCTCACGTACGAGCCCAACACCGCGATGACCAAACGCCTCTCACGCGGCGAGTTCGACGCGGCCGACCATGATCTCGAGGCGGACATGCTCGAGCTCACCGCGGATCGCCTGCACGCGCACGGATTCGAGCGGTACGAGGTGAGCAACTACGCCCGCCCCGGCGCGGCGTGCCTGCACAACCTCGCGTACTGGCGGAACGAGCAGTGGCTCGCGGCGGGGCCTTCCGCGAGCGGGCACGCGGGCGGACATCGCTGGAAGAACGTGCCGCGGCTCGATGATTACCTCTTGTTCGACGACGCGGGGTACGCGCCGATCGTCGACCACGAGCCGCCCGACGTGCGGCGTGCGCTCCGCGAGCTCATCATGGGCGGCGTGCGTGTCGCGGAGGGCCTCGACCTTGCGCAACTCGACACGCTGAGCCGGGACGCGGCGCGGAGCATCGCACACGAAACGCAGAACCCCGCGAGCGCGGAGGACAGTGAGAAGCTCCGTGAGGCGATCATCCGAAGCATCGAGCGCGAGGTGAGGGACGGGCTGCTCGAGGTGCGGGGCGATTGCGTCGCGCCGACGGCGCGCGGGATGAACTTCGCCGACGGGATCGCGCGGAGGCTGATGGCGGCGAGCACACCCCAGTAACGGCAACGCTCATGCGAGGATCGCGCGTGCGACGCGCTCGAGCGTTTCCTTCGCACGCGGCATGTCCCAGTGCTGGGCCGCACGATCGCCCGTGGTGTTGGAGATCACGCGCAGCTCGACGAACGGCACGCTCAGCATCGCGCACACCTGCGCGATCGCGGCGCCCTCCATCGCTTCGGCGATCGCGCCCGTGCGCCGGACGACCTCGCGCGCGCCGGCGTCGGTGCCCGAGCACGTCGAGATCGTCGCGATCGTGCCGCGGAGGGGGTCGAGCCCGGCGCGGGTCAGGCGGGAGAGCAGCGCGGACGCGAGCGCGGGACTCGCGGGGCGGCGGGGATCGGGCGGCGTTTCGGGGGTCATTCCGGGCGCGGGTGGAACGGCGGGGAACCCCATCGCGTCGATCGTGGTGAAGCGCGGGGCGGCGTGGGCGGGCTCCAGCAGGCCCTCGTCGCCCATGACCGAGTGCGAGGCGAAGACCGGGCGGCCCACGAGGTCGATCGGCATAACCCATTGCTCAGAATGGCCTTGCGACTCGCTCACTGCCCGCGGCAGCACGCCGCAGATGCCGAGGTTGACCACGCCGGCGCAGGGCGACTGAGTCAGCAGGCGGGCGGCGCAGGCGGCGGCCATGGCCTTGCCGACGCGGGTGAGGGCGAGATCGACGGCGTGCTCGCCCTCGCGCAAGGCGATGCGATACCATGACTTGGAGAGGTCGGCATCACCCGGCCCCGTCCCCGGCCCCGCCCCCGGAATGGACGCCGCCCGAAGGATCGCGGCTCCCTCCAGCGGGGCGGCGGCGAGCACGAGCAGCGGCCCGGGCAGGTCCGATTCGGTTCCCGTCGGCATGGGTGATTCAATACCCGCGACGCCGGGTTGAATACCTACGCAGCTCGGGACGTTTCTCGACGAACCGGCCCGCGGGTTGCCGGTATCGCTACTTGGACGGGCTGGAGAGGCGTCGGGATCGGCGACGGGCCGATGTCTTTCGGATTGGGGGAATCGGGGGCCGGGGCGGAGCGTTGTGCCCGGTGGACGGACGAGATGTATCGAGTGCGACTGGCAAGGGGGTCGAGGATGGCGCGGAGCACGGAACGGTTGCAGCGGCGCGGGTCGGTGCTGCGATGGGCGGCGGGCGGCGTCGTGGCGGTGATCGCCGTGGGAGCGCTGGCGATGGTCGTGCTGGGCGTGCCCGGGTCGGGCGGCGGCGCGGCGCACATCGCGACGTCGGACGTCGGGCGGGCGCAGGTCGCGAGCTTCTCGATCACGACGACGGCGTCGGGCGAGCTCGAAGCGAAGAACCAGATCGAGATCCGGAGCAAGCTGGAGTCTCGCGCGCCGATCATGGACATCGTGCCCGAGGGAACGCGGCTGCAGGCGGGGGACGTGATCTGCCGGCTCAATGGCGATGACATCCAGACGCAGATCGATGAGGAGCAGCTTCGCGTCGAATCGTCGCGTGCGGAGCTGGTCGCGTCGGAGAACGCGTACGAGATCCAGGTGTCGGAGAACAAGAGCCAGCTCGACAAGGCGAAGCTGGAGCTGGACCTCGCGGAGCTGACGCTCCGCCAGTGGGAGCAGGGCGACCACAAGAAAGAGGTCGAACGCCTGGACCTGAACGTCGAGACCGCGGAGCGCCAGGTGGAGCGTCTGCGCGAGAAGTTCGACAAGTCCAAGGAGCTGATGAAGCAGGGCTTCCTCAGCCTCGACCAGTACAAGCAGGACGAGATCTCGCTGATCGAGGCCGAGGCGCGCCTGAGCACGGCGAAGCTGGAGCGGGCGATCTATCTCGAGTTCCAGTATCCCAAGGACGAGAAGACGAAGCGATCGGCGGTGGATGAGGCACAGTCCAAGCTCGAGCGCACCGAGCAGCAGAACGAGATCCAGCTCACGAGCAAGGAGGCGGACCGGACGAACAAACGCCGCCAGCTCTCGATCCGCGAGGACCGCCTCGCGAAGCTCAATCGGAACCTCGAGAACTGCACGATCTCCGCGCCCTCGGGCGGGC
The DNA here is from genome assembly GCA_034004365.1 of Phycisphaerales bacterium. GTDB lineage: Bacteria > Planctomycetota > Phycisphaerae > Phycisphaerales > UBA1924 > JAVEWV01. The sequence goes on along the minus strand of JAVEWV010000004.1, from coordinate 39,643 downwards.
TGGTGGTCTACTCGACCAGCCTCGAGCGGAACCGCTGGGGCGGCGGCGGCGACACGCTGCAGCCCGGGCGCGAGGTGAGCCCCAACGAGCTGATCGTCGTGCTGCCCGACACGTCGGAGATGGTCGCGTCGGTGCGTATCCATGAGTCGCTCGCGGGACGCATCCGTCCCGGGCAGCGGGCGGAGGTGAAGATCGAGGCGGCGGGCGCGCGCGTGTTCCCGGGGCGGGTCGAGTCGATCGGCGTGCTCGCGGAGTCGGGCGGGTGGCGCGATCCGAACCGGCGTGAGTACACGGTGAAGGTGTCGATCGACGCGGGCGAGTTCGCGAAGGAGCTCAAGCCCTCGATGCGCTGCGACGCGGAGATCGAGCTGGGCGCGGTGGAGGAAGCGGTCGCGGTGCCCGTGCAGGCGGTGTTCGCCGACGGGATGGTGCGGTACGTGCTGGTGCCCGAGGACGGGAAGTTCGCGCGGGTGCCGGTGCGGCTGGGTCGGCGATCGAGCGTGATGGCGGAGGTGACGTCGGGCCTCAAGGCGGGCGAGATGGTGCTGCTGCGCGAGCCGCGGGCGAGCGAGGTGCTCCGCGCGGACTGGTCGAGCGAGCAGCTCGCGAGCGTGGGGCTCAAGCGTGACGAGGCGGGGCAGATCATGCCCGACATGCCTTCCGGTGGGCCCGCGGGTGGACCAGCGATGAGGCCCACGGGCGGACAGGGCGCACCGCGCGGGCGGGGCGAGGCACGCGGGGCCCCGGGCTCGGCGAATACCGCGAAGCCCGCGGACGCTCAGGCCGCGACGCAGGCGAAGGCCGCGGATGGCGGGGGCGATGCGAAGGCGAGCGAGGGCGACACGTCCGCGGCGCAGAGTCCGGCGGGCTCGTAAGCATCGCGATCGCGAGACTGTTCAGCGCAGCACGGCACGCGCGGCGTTCAGCCGCCCGCGCTCCCGACCTCGCCGCCGGGCATGGTCATGGACCACGGATCGAGGATCTTCTCGAGCTCCGCGGCGGGGAGGATCTTCTGCTCGAGCGCGAGCTGGCGGACGGTCTTGCCCTCGGCGTAGGCCTGCTTGGCGAGCGCGGCGGAGCGGTCGTAGCCGATCACGGGCACGAGGCTGGTGCACATCGCGAGCGACTGCTCGATGAGGCCCTTGCAGCGGTCCTCGTCGGGCTCAAGACCGGCGAGGAGTGAATCGGTAAAGACGTGGGCGCTGCGCGCGAGCAGGTGCACGTTCGCGAGCATGCAGTCGGCCATCATGGGCATCGCGACGTTGAGGTCGAGCAGCGAGCCGATGCCGCCCAGCCCGCCGAGCGTGAGGGCGTGGTCGTTCCCGAGCACCTGGCAGCAGGCCATGATGACGGCCTCGCAGATGACGGGGTTGACCTTGCCCGGCATGATCGACGAGCCGGGCTGGACGGCGGGGAGCTTCAGCTCGCCGATGCCGCAGCGCGGGCCCGAGCCGAGCCAGCGGACGTCGTTTGCGATCTTGGTGAACGAGACGGCGATGGTGCGCACGACGCCCGAGGCCTCGACGAACCCGTCCTTGGCGTGCTGGGCCTCGAAGTGGTTGGTCGCCTCGCGGAAGTGGACGCCGGTGTGCTGGGTGAGGTCGGCGCAGACGAGGGCGGCGAAGTCCTTGTGCGTGTTGATGCCGGTGCCGACGGCGGTGCCCCCGATCGCGAGCCCGCCGAGGAGATGCAGCGCGCGGTGCAGGCGGTTCTGCGCGTGGGACATCTGCGCGGCGTACCCCGAGAACTCCTGCCCGAGGCGGATGGGCGTGGCGTCCTGCAGGTGCGTGCGCCCGATCTTGACGATCGCGTCCCACGCCTTCGCCTTGGCGTCGAGCTCCTTGGCGATCTTCTCGAGCGCGGGGAGGAGGTCCTTCTGGATCGCGGTCGCCGCGGCGACGTGCATCGCGGTCGGGAAGGTGTCGTTGGAGGACTGGCCCATGTTGACGTGGTCGTTGGGATGGACGCCGCCGTCCTTGATGTAGGCGGGGTCCTTGGAGGAGCCGATGGGCTTGCCGCGCGCGAGGCAGATGAGGTTGGCGATGACCTCGTTCGCGTTCATGTTGGTGCTGGTGCCCGAGCCGGTCTGGAAGACGTCGACGGGGAAGTGGCGCGCGAGCCCGCCGTGGCGCGGGAGGCCCTCGAGGATCTGCGCGCAGGCGTCCTGGATGAGCTTTGAGCGCTGCGCGTCGAGGTGCCCGAGCTTCTCGTTGGCGCGTGCCGCGGCGGCCTTGATGCGGGCGTAGGCGTGGATGAGCGCGTCGGGGAGCGGGCGGCCCGACATCGGGAAGTTGAGCACGGCCCGCTGGGTGGAGGCGCCGTAGAGGGCGTCCGCGGGGACGCTCATCTCGCCCATGGTGTCCTTCTCGATGCGGGAGGTCTGGGTCACGGGGCTTCCTTTCCGTCGTGGTGGGCGGCTCGCGCGCCGGAACCCGATCAGGGCTCGAACGTCGAACACGTCGCCGGGCGGCGATTCTATCGAGCGTGGACGGTACGCTCTCTCAACGGGAAGCAGGACCGAACGACGAGGAGGCGTGCGATGCGAAGCGGTAATACGGCGGGCAGGGCGACGGGGTGGATCGCGGCGCTTGCGGGGATGGCCCTGGGGTGCTCTTCGGGGGCGGCGCATGCGCAGGAAGGCTCGAAGTATCTGACGCGCGGGCACAGCCACGACTGGACGCTCACGACCACGATCGACCTGCGGGCGTATCAGGACATCCGCTCACGCGATTCGAAGGGGAACCGAAAGGTCACGTTCGATACCTGGACGTTCGAGAACGCGACGGTTGTGTTCCCGTTCATTCCGGACACCGCGTCGAGCGAAACGGTCGAGTCCAGCTACACGGGGAAGGTGACGCTCGACGACCAGCTTCGCGACGACACGCCCGAGTTCATCAAGCGGGTCGACAACGGCATGGGCGCGTGGCTCGCCAAGTGGGAGGTCGGCCCGGCGGACAAGGCGCGGGAGATGGAGCTCGAGGTCAGCGTCTCGATGACCTGCTACGAGACGGTGTTCAACGAGGACGCGGCGAAGACGGTGGGCTGGCCGCAGGGCGCGTGGCCCGCGGAGGCCGCGTCGGCGCTCCTGCCGCAGCCGTTCATCGACCATGACTCGAGCGGCCCATACGACATGGAGCCCGTCAAGAAGCTCGTGAAGGAATGGACGAACGGTGATCCGAAGAAGGTGCCACCCATGGTGCTCGCGAAGTGGGTCGCGGGGCAGGTGGTGCAGTCGGTGCAGGTGAGCGGGGACGGTTTCAGCTTCGATCGGACGGGCCTGCTGGAAGGGCTCGACCTGCAGGGCCCGGGCGAGACGGCGCGCCGGAAGCGCGGGTCGCCTTTCGACATCGCGTGCTTCCTCGTCGCGGCGTACCGCGAGGCGGGGCTGCCCGCGCGGCTCGTGATCGGCTTCGACAAGAGCGAGGAAGAGGCGACGTTCCTCAAGAAGACCGATTCCAAGGGCGGACTGCTCGCGTGGGTGGAGTGGTGCCTGTACGACGAGTCGGACAACAGCGTGACGTGGGTGCCGGTGGACATCGCGGAGATGCGCCGGACGCAGAGCCGCCTGCCCAAGGACTTCATGAACAAGCCGCTGAAGTACTTTGGCACGCACGAGCGGCTCGACGACATGATGCCCTTCGCGTTCCACTTCCACCCGCCGACGACGGTTGTTTCGTATGGGTCGCCGGGTTTCTGGGGCTGGCTCGTGTTCCCTGAGCTGCCCCAGAACTGCAGCCAGTCGATCAGCCTGCGCGGGGCGACGACGTCGACGCGCGGCGGGAACGACGCGAAGCAGGATCGGAACAACAACAGCAACAACAATCGACGGGGACGCTGAGCGGCGCGCTCAGTCGGTCCATCGCGGCGTCCAGCCGGGGCGCGGCAGGAAGGTGTAGTCGGGGGTCGTGTCCTCGCCCTCGATGACCTTCACGCCCTGCTCGGCGTGCCCATCGACAAAGGCGAGGTTCGCACGCGCAACGTCGCCCCCATACCAGAACTGTCGCCGATCGCCCGCGTCGTCGAAGTTGTACGCGGGATGCGACGCGAGCAGGATGGTGCGTGAGGTGTCGAAGACCTCGGGCATGCGTCCGCCGTGCGGGGGGACGAGCGTGGGGAGCTCGTCGCGCGCGGGGTCGGCATCGGGCGCGTGGTCGTTGAGGGTGTAGCTCGCGCCGAGCAGGTCGTACATGGATTCCACGCGCTCGAAGCCGGGGACGGGCAGGTTCTCGCCGCCGCGATCGCAGGGCGAGCGGAACTCGTCGAGCTCGACGAGTGCGTCGGACACGTCGGGCGGGAACTCCTGATCGCGGACGTAGCGGTTGAGCGGGCGGCGCTCGGCGCCGTACTCGTTGATGCCGAGGAGCGGGAGCTGGCCCTTCTTGCCGCCGAAGAGGGCCCCCACCACCGCGAGCTTCCCGTCGAAGCCGGTGACGAGGACCTGCGGCGGGTGGTTGTCGTAGTCAGAGAGATAGAGCTGTGTGGCGACACCGAGCTGCTGGAGGCGTGCGCCGCAGGTGAGGTTGCGCGCGGACTGGCGGGCGGCGCCCAGGGCGGGCAGCAGGATGCCGATCAGCAGCGCGATGATCGCGATGACGACGAGCAGCTCGATGAGCGTGAACCCGCGGCGTGCCATACGTGACACGGTACCCGCGCGCCGGGATCGGGGTTTCGCGATCGGCGGGAGCGGCCCGAATGACGCTCGAACGCGTCCGGAATGGGGCGGAATGTGCTTCAGCCCCGGCTGAAATGGGAGTCCTGCACGGGCACGACCGCCTCGAGGACGTGCTGGAGCACCGCCGCGGGGGAGCCGATCGCCTCGACCTCGCGGATCAGCGCGGGCGGATAGTGCGAGAGCACGGGGAAGGTCTCCTGCTCGTAGACCTCCCAGCGGCGGAGGATGACCTCCTTCTTCGCGTCGTCGGCGCGATTCTCCTTGAGCGCGCGGCGCTGCAGGCGCTCGATCATCTTGTCCTTGTCGCGGCAGACGAGGTGGATGACGAGCAGCACGTCGATGTGCTGGTCCATGATGCGCGCCTGGTTCAGGCTGCGCGGGATGCCGTCGAGGATCAGCAGGTCCTGCTGCGGCTTGTAGAGGCTGAGGACGGTCTGGGCGTGGACGTTCTGCGTCCACATCTTGACGGTGACGTCGTCGGGCACGAGCTCGCCGCGCGAGGAGTACTCGCGGAACGTGCGGCCGAGGTCGCTGTTGATATCGATGGTGCGGAAGACCTCGCCGCAGGAGAGGTGGTAGAAGCCCGGGATCTGCCCGAGGATCTTGCCCTGGGTGCCCTTTCCGGCGCCGGGGGCGCCGAAGAGCAGGATGGTCTTGTAGCGGCTGTGGGCGGGCGTGGTGGGGTTGGTCATGTCGGCCTCCGCGCGGGCCTCTCCGGCCCGGACGCTCCTGAATCGGCAAGGCTAAACGTCTGCGTGGGACGGGGCAAATGGCGGGGCATCGGGGAAGTTGCTGATGCCCGCGCGACCCGCGCAGGGCCCCCGACCCGCGCGACCGACCGGGCCTCGAGAAGGGCGCGGGGCCCGCGAAAAAGAAACGGGCCGCCCGGGAGGTCCCGAGCGGCCCGTGGTGATGACGCGAACGCTCGGGCTCAGGCCCCGGCCTTGACCAGCTCCTTCTGGAGGTTGGCGGGCATGGGGCGATACTCGAGGAACTCCATCGCCGCGGCGGCGCGGCCCTGGGTCAGGCCGCGGAGCTCGGTGGTGTACCCGAACATCTCGGAGAGGGGGACCTCGGCGGTGACGAGCTTGACGTTGCCGCGGTCGTCGGTGTCCACGATCATGCCGCGCTTGGCGCTGATCGAGCCGGTGACGTTACCGATGTAGTCGTCGGGGGTCGTGATGACGACCTTCATGATGGGCTCGAGCATGACGCTGCCCGCGCGGGCGACGGCCTCCTGCAGCGCGAGGCGGCCGGCCTGCTCGAAGGCGACCTGCGACGAGTCGACGGGGTGGTAGGAGCCGTCGACGAGCTCAACCTTGACGTTGATGAGCGGGTAGCCCGCGGTGACGCCGGACATGGCAGTCTGGCGGACGCCGTGCTCGATCGAGGGGATGAACTCCTTGGGGACCGAGCCGCCCACGATCTTGTTGATGAAGGCGACGTTCTCGACCCACTTGAGCCCCTCGGCCTCGGCCTCGGCCTTGGTGCAGGGCCTGATGTTGATGGTGCAATCGCCGAACTGGCCGCGACCGCCGGTCTGCTTGACGAACTTGCCGCGGACGTATTCGGCCTTGCCCTGGATGGTCTCGCGGTAGGAGACGCGGGGCTTGCCGACGGTGACCCCGACCTTCATGTCGCGGACGAGCTTGGTCTTGATGATGTCGAGGTGGAGCTCGCCCATGCCGCTGATGATGGTCTGGCCCGTCTCGTCGTCGTAGTGGCTCTGGAAGGACGGATCCTCGCGACGGATGGTCGCGAGCGCGTCAGAGAGCTTCTTCTTGTCGTCGGCGGTGTTGGGCTCGATCGACATCGAGATCACGGGCTCGGGGAAGTGCATGCGCTCGAGCACGATCTGCTTGTCGATGTCGCAGAGCGTGTCGCCCGTGTACGAGTCCTTGATGCCCACGACCGCGACGATGTTGCCCGCGCCGACCTCTTCAAGAGCGTTGCGGCTGTTGGCGTGCATCTCGAAGATGCGGCTGATGATTTCCTTCTTGCCGTTGACCGGATTCAGGACGCGGACGCCCTTGGTCATCTTGCCGGAGTAGATGCGGACGTAGGTGAGGTCGCCGTGGATATCGCTCACGACCTTGAAGACGAGCCCGGAGAAGGGCGCGTCGTCGGAATGCGGACGCGAGAGCTTGGTCTCGGAGTCGCGCGGGTCGGTGCCCTCGACCTCGGGGACCTCGGTGGGGTTCGGCAGGTACTCGATAACGCCGTCGAGCAGACGCTGCACGCCGACGTTACGGAGGGCGGCGCCGGCGAAGACGGGGTTGCACGCGCGGGCGATGCAGCCCTTGCGGAGGGCGGCCTTGATCTCGGCGGGGGTGATGGATTTCTCGTCGACGAGGTACTTCTCCATCAGGCTGTCGTCGAGCTCCGCGGCCTTCTCGATCAGCTCATGATGCCACTCGTTGGCCTTGTCCTGCCACTCCGGCGGGATGTCCTTCTCGGTGACGACCGCGCCCTGCGAGTCGGCGTCGAAGTAGAACGCCCGCATGTTCACGAGGTCGATCAGGCCCTCGAGCTGGTTGCCCGAGCCCATGGGGTACTGCACCGCGATGGGGTTCGCGCCCAGGCGCTTGCGGATCGAGTTGAACGAGAACTCGAAGTCGGCGCCGAGCTTGTCCATCTTGTTGATGAAGCAGACGCGGGGCACCTTGTACCGATCGGCCTGACGCCAGACGGTCTCGGACTGGGCCTCGACGCCCTCCTTGCCGTCGAACACCGCGACCGCGCCGTCGAGCACGCGGAGCGAACGCTCGACCTCGATGGTGAAGTCCACGTGCCCGGGGGTGTCGATCAGGTTGATCTTGTAATCCACACCGTCCTTGGTCCACGGGCAGGTCGTCGCCGCGGACTGGATGGTGATGCCGCGCTCCTGCTCGTCCTGGAGGAAGTCCATGGTCGCGGTGCCCTCGTGCACCTCGCCGAGCTTGTAGTTCTTGCCGGTGTAGAACAGGATGCGTTCGCTGACGGTGGTCTTGCCCGCGTCGATGTGGGCGCAGATGCCGATGTTACGAATGTTGGACAGGTCGGTGGCCATCGATGAATCCCCGCTCGCCGGAGCCTCCCCGGCGTCGCTGGTGGTGCTCGTTGCCCGCCCACCCCACGCGGGGCGTGCCGGGCATGGATCCCGCGGATCACACGCCGCGGGAGGGAACGCTTGAACTCTGGACATGCATCGGCCGGAAAGGCCGGGTGCTTTTTGGTGGGTCGTGCGGACCGGAGGGGCCCTTCACGAACTCCTCACGATCGGGAGCACCCACAATAAGGGTGACTGGTGTGCCCGGGGCGCGGCGAATGGATCGCGCGCCCGATCGCTACGGGTCTTCGATGGAGTCGTCTTCGCCGTCGTCGCTTTCCATCGGACACCATCCCGCCCCTGCGGGCAGCCCCGGGAGGCCCGCGGCCGGGCCCGGAACGGGCCCACGGCACACTCAGAACCTCGGCAGGAACATGCCCTGATTGGGCGGGGAACTGTAAGCGAGCGGACGTAAGGATCAAGCCCTACCCGAGCCTCGCCCCGGACGCCCGGCTGGAAGGGCGAGGTCAGGACGGGTCGGGCGCGGGGTCGGGAGAGGCGAGCGTTTCGATCCGGGCCCGCTCACTCCCGGAGAGCTGGCGGAGGGGGTCCAGGTAGAGCCCGTCGTTCAGGCGGAGGACGTCGGAGGCGAGGGCGGCAATCTCGGCCCGGGTGGCATGGTCCGGGTCGGCCTCGATCACCCGGAGCTGGGTGTCGAGCTCGCGGAGCGCCAGGGCGAGGGAGTATGGATCGAGGCGGCGGGCGGCGCGGAGGGCGTCGATCGCGCTGAGATCAGCGGCGAGCGCGGAAGCGGGGTCTCCGGCGGCCCGCTCGAACGCAGCGCGGGAGGCGTACGCGAGGGCGGCGAGACCGTGGACCGCGGCGGAGGGGTGGTCTTCACGCTCGCGTTCGAGCGATGCGCCCAGCGCCTCGAAGCGTGCGCGGGCGTCCGCCGGCGTGCGTGCCGAGGCGGCGACACGGAGCTGCGCCGAGACGAGCACGCGCAGTGTCGGGAAGTCTGACGCGCGGAGCGTGTGCGCGTGCGTTAGCGGTTCGATCGCAGCGATGATCGCGGCGGCGCTCGCGCGGGCAAGGGCGGAGCGTGTCTCGTTGGGTGATGCCGCGACCGGGCGTCCGGTGAGATTCGAGAGGATCGCGGCGGCGCTGGTGAGCGCGAGCGGATCGGCGCCCGGCGCGGGGGCGGTCTGGTCGGGCGACATGGTCCAGCCGGCGAGCTCGAGCTCGGCGCGAGCTGCGTCAATCTCGGTGAAGGGGAGCGCGGCGTCGGCGAGCGAACCCTCCCACCGCCACGCGCGGGGGATGTACGACACGCTCGCAACGCACAGCACGAGCGCGGGGATGCACGCGAACAGGGCAGGAGCGGGACGCGAGACGGGAACGCGACGCGGAGCCTCGTGCGGTGCGCTCTTGAGCGGAGCGAACGACGCGGCGAGCGCGAGCAGCACAAAGAACACGCCGCAGGAGGCGGGCAGCGTGGCGACGAGCTCGATCTGCGCGTGGGCGAGGAGCATGACGCTGGCGCTCGCGAGGGCGAGGGCGGCCGCGAGCGGGCGTGCGAGCGCAACGCGTTCGATCGCGAGTGCGAGCGCGATCCAGAGACCGAGCCCGGCGAGGCGGACGATCGCGCCGTCGGGGGTCATCGCGGGACGCTCGATGAATGCGGCAAGGATCGTGAGCACGAGCGGCATGATGATGGCCGCACGTCGGAGTGGGCTGCCTGCGCTTGGGCGAGCGGCGTGCGCTGGGAGGGGGTCCGATTCGAGCGTCGCGGGCTCGCCCGGGCGTGCGCGGATCGCGAGCGTGCGCCCGATCGCGAGGGCGGCAAGCGTGAGCAGCACGATCCACGCGAGCGCGGGGAGGCCGAGCGTCGCGAGCCAGTCGAACATCACGCTGTGCGGGCTGGTGACTTCCTCGGGGCTGCGGAAGACCTTGTTCAGAAGGTACGCGTCCTTGTAGCCCGTGGGGCCCACGCCGAGCAGCGGATGGGCGGCGAAGATGCGGACGGAGGCGACGGCGTAGAACCAGCGGAAGAGCAGCGAGAGTTCGTTGATGCGCTCGGCGACGATGCCGCGGAGCGCGACGAGGGCGAGCACGACGAGCGTTGCGGCGAGGGGCAGCAGGGCGATCGCACGAGACGCGAGGCGTGCGGCAGAAACACTGCGCAGCACACGGGGCATGGTGAGAGCGATCGCGAGCGAGAGCGCCCCGATCAGCGTTGCGCCGAGGGCACCCTTGCTGCGCGTGGCGATCAGGATCGCGAGGCAGGCGATCGCGGCGAGGGCGCACGCGATGCGCGGGAGCCGCGTTGCGCGGGGTGCTCCCTTTTCACCCGCATTCCCGCGTGCAAGCAGCGAGAATGCGCCGAGGGCGAGCGCGCCCGCGCCCATGAGGCTCGCGAGCACGTTCGAGAGCGCGAGCCAGCCGGTGGGATCGGGCTGCGACAGGCGGCGCTCGAAGAGGCGGGCGGCGTCGGAACCGATCTCGATGCCCTGCGCGGCGAGCACCGATGCGGGATCGGCGCGGAAGCGGGCGAGCGTGATGGGATGCTCGATCAGGACCTGCGCGGCGCTCTTGCACACCAGCGGCATGAGCGCGGCGAGGACGATCGCGACGAGCGAGGCGCGGAGGCGGGCGTCGTCGCGCGCGGCGCGGTGGATCGCCAGGGCGGCGAGGATGGAGGACGACCACACGCCGCCGAGGGCGAGCGTGTCGATGGCGTCGGAGCGCAACGAGAGCGTGTGAGCAAGGACGGCGAGGAGGGAGATCAGCGCGAGCGCGTGGGCGACGAGGTCGGCGCGGGTCGTCACGCGCGGCGGCGCGAGGTGCACCAGCAGTGAACCGATGCACGCGAGCGCGACGAGCGCGAGCGTCATCCACGGCGTGAGCCCCGCGGCGGGCAAAAGGCTCTGGGCGGGGTCGAGGGCCCACCAGGGCAGGTCCTCGGCGAAAACGAGCAGGGGGAGCGTGATCGCGATGATGCAGAGGAACGCGCCGAGCGAGCGCATGGTGAACGCGGCGCGCGGGGAGTGCGGCGGGGTCATGGCACGCGATCCCCGGTGCCGTTCTTCGCACGCCGGGTGGGCGAGCCGGCGTACTCGAGCAGCGCGAGGGTCGCGAGCGTGAGCAGGACGATCGCGCCCAGGAGGATCGCGACGAACGCGCTGGCGCGGACCATCGCGACGCCCGCGAGCGCGCTCACGCCCGCGAAGCCCCAGATGACGAGCACGGCGTCGCGCTTCGAGAGCCCGCGCGCGACCAGGCGGTGCGAGAGGTGCTGCTGGTCGCCCACGAAGGGGCTCTTGCCCTGCGCGACGCGGATGGAACTCACGACGAAGAAGTCGTACAGCGGGATCGCGAGCACGACGAGCGGCGTGAGGAGCGCGTGCCAGCCGAGCCCGGCGGGGACGGGATGCGCGGGATCGCTCGAGTAGTACGTGATGCGGACGCTGAGGAAGGCGAGGAGCAGGCCCACGACGAGCGAGCCGGAATCGCCCATGAAGATCCTCGCCCGCGCGCCACGCCACAGCGGGAAGTTAAAGGCGAGGAAGGCGAGGAGCGAGCCGAGCGTGAGCGCGAGCATCGCGGCGATGAACCACTGCTGCGAGAGCAGCGCGATCGCGAGGAGCGAGGCGGAGGCGATGGACGCGACGCCCGAGGCGAGCCCGTCCATGTTGTCGATGAAGTTCATCGCGTTGGTGACGAGCGCGAGCCAGAGGATGGTGACGGCGTAGGACAGCCAGGGCCCGCCCGCGTGCGCGTCGAGCACCGTGAGCAGGCGGGTGTGCGTCAGGATCGCGAGCGCGGCGGACACGCCCAGCATGACCGCGAGCTTGGGCCAGGGCCCGAGCGGGCGGCGATCGTCGACGAGCCCGATCACGTGCAGCACGAACAGGCACGCGAGGAGCGTGAGCGCGAGCGGCGCACGCTCGGCGAGGCCCGGCAGGTGGTCCCAGAGATCGACGGGGATGAGCCCGGGCTCTTCCTGCCATTCGTGGTCGGTTGAGCGGGCGAACGGCAGGACGATCGCGAGGAGCGCGAGCACGGGCGCGGCGAGGGCCCAGAAGACGCCGACGCCTCCGATATTGGGGATGGGTCGGATCTCGGGCTTGTGGTGCCCCTGCACGCCGACGGAGTCGAGGGCGCCGGTGCGCGTGCCGATCGCGATGAGCGCACGCTGCATCGCGAGCCCGAGGATGAGCGCGAGCGGCAGGAGCGCGAGGCAGAGGAGGGGCATCGGCGCGAGTTTAGGGTGCGGGCTGGGCGTCGGTGGCGGACGGCGATTCGGGGGAGGGGCGGAGCGGGGGCGGATCGGGATCGAGCGTCGCGCCGGGCGGGAGCCCGAAGGCGCGGCGCGCGGCGGGCCAGATGAGCCACAGGACGAGGAAGAGGACGGTCACGATCATCGAGAGCCAGAGCACGCGGAGGGGCCAGCGACCCAGGGCGTCGATGATGGTCGGGCGATCGGGGGCGGAGTTGCCCACGTAGGCGTAGTTGGTGTGCATCGCGATGTTGAAGGCGAGGGCGGCGAGGATATAGACGAGGCTGATGGTGAAGGCGGTGATGAAGTCGCGGCGCGTGGGTCGGTAGCGGAGCACGACGAGGTCGTAGACCGCGGAGCCCACGATCTGCGTGTGCCCGACCCAGAAGAGCCAGAACTTGAGATAGGTGGGGCCTTCCTGGAGGACGGGCGTGAGGAAGGCCTGGGTGCTGAGGCCGATGCCCCAGAAGTAGAGCATGGTGCGGAGCCAGCGGCGCTGGGTGAGGAGCGCGAGGGGCGCGATCCACGCGGCGAGGTCGCAGACGTGGATGGGCAGGCTCTCGTAGAGATCGAAGTTCCGGGGGAGGAGCCACCAGACGACCGCGGCGGACTGCCAGGCGATGGTGGTCCAGGCCCAGGCGAGGCGGAGCATGCGCTCGGCGGGCCTGCCGCGCCAACGGCGTCCGAGCACGCACGAGGCGCCGGTCGCGAGGATGAACGCGAGCACGACGATGGCGTGCGGGAGCGAGAAGCTGTGGAAGGTGTCGAGCCAGCTCTGAGCCTGGACAGGATCGGGCGCGGGGGCGTCCATGGGTGGATGGTAAGTCCGCGGCGCGGACGCACGCTCAGGCGGACGCGGCCTCGTGGCGGAGCTGCCCGCACGCGGCGGCGATGTCGCGCCCGCGGCTGCGACGGATGTGGGCGTTGACGCTCTTCGTGCGGAGGATCCGCTGGAACTCGCGGACGTCGTCGCTCGACGGGCGGCTGTAGGGCATGCCCTTGACCTCGTTGTAGCGGATCAGGTTCACGTTGGCGCGGAGGGTGCGTGCGAGCGCGGCGAGCTGGCGGGCGTGCTCGGGGCGGTCGTTGACGCCGCCCAGGAGGATGTACTCCAGCGTGACCTCGCGCCCGGTCTTCTGGTACCACGCGCCGCAGGCGCTGAGCAGGTCGGCGATGGTGGTGTACTCCGCCCAGGGGATGAGCTGGCGGCGGAGGTCGTCGCTCGGCGCGTGCAGCGAGAGCGCGAGCGTGACGGGCAGGTCCATCTCGCGCGCGAGGCGCTCGATCGCCTGCGGCAGGCCCACCGTCGAGATCGTGATCTTGCGTGCACCGATGCCCATGCCCCACTGCGCGGCGAGCGTGCGGACCGCGTGCGTGACGGCGGCGAAGTTCGCGAGCGGCTCGCCCATGCCCATGAACACGACGTTGCTGATGCGATCAATCCCCGGCAGGCGGGAGAGGCGCCAGACCTGCTCGACGATGCGGCCCGCGGTGAGGTTGCCGTCAAGCCCGCCCAGGCCCGAGGCGCAGAAGCGGCACCCGACGGGGCAGCCGACCTGCGAGCTGATGCACGCGGTGCGTCGCGGGCCGGCGGGGTCGAGGCTGGGGATCATGACGCACTCGGTCTGGCGGCGCGGATCGAGCGCGACGGGAGAACCCGCGGGCGCGTTGGGCGTCTGCTGGAGCAGCGGGAGCGAGGAACGCACGCCCGGGTCGTGCGCGGGCTCTTGCACGTTCGTTTCGGCGAGAGGAGCGTCGGGCTCGGCAGGTGCATCGGGGGCTGGCTTCGCGCCGTCCCACCATTGCACGAGGAGTTTCTGCGTGTCGTCGCTGGCGATCTGGTGCTGGAGCACGTCGCCCGAGAGGAAGGCCATGTCGCGGGCGAGCGTGGCGCGGTCGGCGGCGCTGAGGTTGGTCATCTGCGCCGGGTCGCTCACGCCGCGCTGGTAGAGCCATTCCAGGATCTGCTGCGCGCGGAAGGGCTTCATGTCGTGCGCATCGCACCACGCGCGGAGCGAGTCGGGCGTGTGCTGGAAGATGTGGTGCTCGGGGTGGCGCATGGTCTGGGGTGCGCGTTGCGCATGAGAAACGCGGGCGATGGGCGCCCGCGTCGTTGGAATCGATCAGGCTCGTTCGGACTTACTCGGGCGTGCCGCTCGAGGAATCGTAGACCCAGGCGTCGCCCGGGCGGCTCAGCGACTGCACCTCGCCCTTGGCGAAGAACAGGCCCAGCTCGCGCTCCGCGGCCTCGGGGCTGTCCGAGCCGTGGATGAGGTTGAAGGAGTTCGACACGCCGAAATCGCCCCGGATGGTCCCGGCCTCGGCGCGGGAGCCGAAGGTGGCGCCCATCATCTTGCGGCAGATCTCGATGGCGTTGTTGCCCTTGATCGCCATGATGACGACGGGGCTGGAGGTCATGAAGCGGACGAGCCCGGGATAGAAGGGCTTGGACTTGTGCGCCTCGTAGTGGGTCGCGGCGAGGTCCTGGGAGATGGTCGTCATCTTCATGCCGACGATCAGCAGGCCCTTCTCCTCGAAGCGGGTGATGATGCGGCCCATGAGCCCACGCTGGACGGCGTCGGGCTTGAGGATGATCAGCGTGGTCTGCATGGCGTTCCTCCGTCCGCCGGGGGCCGGTTTCTCGGGGCCGGATGCGGCGGGGCGAACGATAGCGCTCCGCCCGGGTGGGGTCGCGTGATGGGACGGTGCGCGGGGCGTGGCGCGTCCCCGGCGCGGGCTGTAACGCCTGTGCGGATGCTCCGGGAGCGGGGAGTGGGACGTGCCACACAGGGGGCTCGCCGGTGCGGGGCGCGAATCGCACGCTCCATGCGGGACCGGTCGCGGACGGCGTTCGCGCGGGGTCCCGCATGGGGAGGGTCAGCATGGAACGCGTGCGTTCGTTGGGCGTTGCCGGGTTCGCGGCGGCGGGGATCGTGTTCGTCGGGATGTCGTCGGGCGGGGCGGAGGCGTCGATCGTCCGGGCCCGCGCGACGGCGGACAACCACTACGCCATCTTCACGCTCATGGACGCCACGCTGGGCTACGTGGGCGGGAACGAGACCGGGGCGGAGGGCTCCTCGGGCGGGTACAACTGGTCCGAGGCCGAGTGGTGGGAGTTCGAGAGCGATTCGTACGTGTACGTCGCGGCGTGGTCGGACAAGAGCATCGCGCAGGGCCTGCTGATCGATCTTGAGGTCGATGGAGAGATGATCCTCAGCGGCGATCCGCGCTGGCAGGTCGCGTCGACGGGCACGCCCCGCACGACGGGCGATCCGCACCCGCTCGCGCTGGATGTCGAGGGCTTTGCCGACGCGGCCTCACGCGGGGGTGGATGGGAGACGCCGTTCGTCGGCGGGACCAACGGCATCGCCCCTTGGGCGAGCATCGCGTCGATCTCGTCGGAATCGCGCTGGATGTGGCGGAACGTGGCGGGCGATGACAACCCGCTGGACGGCGGCGCGGACGCGGGCGAGATGCTGCTGTTCCGCATCCCGGTGACGATCCCCAGCCCGGGCTCGCACGCGTGCCTGCTCGCGGGTGCGATGCTGCTCTCGGCGCGGCGTCGCGCCGGGTGAGCGACGCCCGGGAGCAGCCGCAGTAGTCGTCGGGGCTGAGCGTGGACGCGAACCGGTCCGAACGAGCCCTCCCACCGCCGGGCTGACGCGGTATAGTGCCGCTCGCCCGGTCGGCGTGGGACGGAGCCCGCCGCGGGACGCATCGCGCCACGGAGGGCCCCGATGACGATGGCGGCGGCAGCGCGCCCAAAGCGGGCGAAAACGAAATCGGGCGGCACGAAGAAGGCACGCGCGGACGCGGCGTCTACGGACGACGCACGGGTGAAGGGCGACGCGCCCGAGGGCACCCGCGCGACGGCCGAATCGATGGCCGCGAAGCAGCGGGACATCTCCGTCAGCGAGTTCTTCGCGAAGAACCGGCACCTGCTGGGGTTCGACAATCCGCGGAAGGCGCTGCTCACGACGGTGAAGGAGGCGGTCGACAACTCGCTCGACGCGTGCGAGGAGGCGGGCATCCTGCCCGAGATCAGCGTCATCATCGAAGATCTTGAGCCGTCGCGCCCCGCGAGCGCCAAGAGCGGGAAGTACCGCGTCACGATCGTGGACAACGGGCCGGGGATCGTGCGGAAGCAGGTCGAGCACATCTTCGGGCGGTTGCTGTACGGCTCGAAGTTCCACCGGCTCAAGATGTCGCGCGGGCAGCAGGGCATCGGCATCTCGGCGGCGGGCATGTACGGGCTCCTGACCACGGGTCGCCCGATGGTGATCCACACGAAGCCCAAGGGCGGGCAGCCGGCGCACCACATCGAGCTGGCGATGAACACGAAGACGAATCGCGCGGAGGTGACGGTCGACGTCGAGACCGACGACTTCCCGCCCGCACGCTTCGCGACGCTGACGCCGGGCACGCGCACGCTCGCATCGCGGGGCGAGTTCCTCTCCGAGGGCACGCACGCAACGGGCACGAGCGTGAGCATCGAGCTGGAGGGGCGGTACCAGCGCGGGCGCGGATCGGTGGACGAGTTCCTTGAGCTGACCGCGATCGCGAACCCGCACGCGCGGATCGTGTTCGTGCCGCCCAGCAAGGTGAGCGCGAGCGAGGACGACGACGCGTCGCTGCTCGAGACGCGCGGTCGCGGCAAGAACACAGCGAAAGAGAGCGAAGCGAGCGGTGACGAAGCCGCACGCACGCCCCCCACCATCGCGGGCGGGTTTTCCGCTGCAAAGACCGAGGAATACGAGGGCGCGTTCGTGTTCCCGCGCGGCGTCGAGGAGCTGCCCCCCGAGACGAAGGAGATCCAGCCGCATCCGAAGGGCGTCGAGCTGGGCATCCTGCTGCAGATGCTCAAGGACGCGGAGCAGGAGCGGGACTCGTACACGCTGTACAACTTCCTGCAGGACAAGTTCAGCCGGGTGTCGCCCTCCGCGGCGGGCGATTTGTGCAAGTCGATCGGGCTGAGCTCGCGTGCGCGGGTTTCGGACGTCGATCACGCGAAGGCGGAGAAGCTGTTCAAGGTTCTGCAGGACGCGAAGCTGCCCCCGCCGCCCACGGACTGTCTCGCGCCGATCGGCGTGCGCCAGATGCTCGCGGGCATGCTCAAGGGCGTGCGCGCGGAGTTCTACGCCGCGAGCAGCCGCAACGCGGAGGTGTATCGCGGGCGCCCGTTCCTGATCGAGGCGGCGATCGCGTACGGCGGCTCGCTCGCGAAGGACGATTCGTGCCGCGTGATCCGGTTCGCGAACCGGGTGCCGCTCTTATTCCAGCAGTCGGCGTGCTCGTCGTTCAAGGCGGTCGCGGAGACGAACTGGAAGAACTACGACCTGCAGCAGCCGCGCGGGGCGGTGCCGGTGGGCCCGCTGGTGGTGATGATCCACATGGCGAGCGTGTGGGTGCCGTTCACGAGCGAGAGCAAGGAAGCGATCGCGGACTACGACGAGATCCGCAAGGAGATGAAGCTCGCGCTCATGGAGTGCGGGCGGAAGCTCGGAACGTACCTGCGCAAGCGGGCGAAGATGCGCCGCGAGGGCGAGCGGCGCGACGTCTTCGAGCGCTACATCGGCGAGATCGCGCAGGCGATCGAGGCCATCAACGGCACCGACGCGAAGGAGCTGTACGACGTGCTGCTCGCGCAGGCGAAGTCGAAGACCGCGGTCGCGGACCAGGTGCTCGACGACGAGGGACGCGTGGTGCGCGACGCGGGCGCGGGGTTCGATGATGACGACGGTGTGATCGTCGTGGACGACTCGCTCGCGGATAGCGCGCGTGTAACGCCGCCCAGTGCGAGCGACGATTCCGAATCGAAGCCTGTTGCGAAGGGCACGAAGCGCCGGGCGAGCGCTGGCGAGAGCGACGAGGGCCTGTTCGGCGAGTCGCCCGCGCCCAAGCGGCGGACGGTCAAGAAGGTGCTGAAGAAGAAGGCTTCGCGCTGAGCGGGGCACGCCCGGCGATCGCGGGAGGGATGGCGTCATGGCGAAGAAGACCTCGAAGGCGAGCGGGCGTGCGGGCGGCACAACCAGCGGAAGGGCGTCAACCAAGGCGCGCGACGTCGCGACGCTCGACAAGCTGCGCACGCTCGCGGACAACGTCGCGAAGCGCGCGTTCAAGGGCGTCGATCCGTCGCTCGAGATCCCGACCCGCTCACGCTCCAACACGATCTGGGACAAGAAGCGGCGCATCCTGCAGATGGGCGGCTCCACGCAGGAACGCCAGCTCTTCAACCTCAACCAAGCGAAGCAGTTCATGCAGACCATGCTGCACGCCTCGACGATCAAGGATCTCATCGAGGCGGACAAGACCTCGAGCCTCCGCGGCGTGTTCTACAAGGCGAAGCACACCGTCGCTGGCACGAAGGAGAACACGTTCGACAGGCAGGAAGAGAGCGACCCGATCCTCGAAGATCTTGAAGTGTCGCTCGGCTCGTTGCGCGAGGAACTGCACATCTTCGCCGAGAGCCGAGGCGGGCTCATCGGCAATCTCACGATCATCGACAAGGGCGACGAGATCGATTGCCGCCGACTCGGGAGCAGCGGGCTCCAAGTCCCATCGATCGTCGAGCCCGATGTGATCCAGTTCAAGAAGTGCGAGGCCGATTTCGTGCTGCACGTCGAGAAGGGTACGGTGTGGAACCGCTTCAATGAGGACCGCTTCTGGGAGAAGAACAACTGCATCCTGACGCACGGCGCCGGGCAGCCGCCGCGGGGCGTGCGCCGCCTGCTGCAGCGGTTCAATCAGGAATTGAAGCTGCCGATCATCTGCCTGCTCGATTGCGACCCGTGGGGGCATTACATCTACAGCGTGATCAAGCAGGGCTCGATCTCGCTGGCGTTCGAGTCGACGCGCCTCGCGATCCCCGAGGCGAAGTTCCTCGGCATCCGCGCGAAGGACTACGACGAGTGCGACCTGCCCGACGCGGTGAAGATCGATCTCACCGACACCGACATCAAGCGTGCGAAGGAGATCGCGGCGTACCCGTGGTTCGAGTCGCACAAGGGCTGGCAGCGCGAGATCGACCGCCTGCTCAAGAACGGGTTCAAGATGGAAGTCGAGGCGATGATCGTCAAGGACATCTCGTACGTCACGGAGACGTACGTGCCCGAGCGGCTCAGGGCGAAGGACTGGCTGGAGTAGGCGCGGCCCGGAATGAGCATCGCTTGGTGTAAGCGCGGCCGCATCGCACCGTTGTTCGCATCGGCAAAGAAAAACCCCGCGGGCGGGCCGCGGGGCTGGAGAATTGTCTACGCGATGAAGATGCGGCAATTGCCGCGATCTCAGCGTCCCTTGTCGAGCATCCCGAGCTGCCACATCATGAAGATGCGCTGGTCGGCGACGTCGCGGATACGCAGCTCGAGCGGCTTGCCCTGCCCGTGCCCGGCGTCGCGATCGACCCACAGGAAGATGGGATCTTCTTCGGGGCTCCCGCTCGTCGCGGCCTGCAACGCCGCGGCGAACTTGCGGGCGTGCATCGGGTGCACGCGGGTGTCGTTCTCGCCCGCGGTGACGAGCGTCGCGGGATACTTCACGCCCTTCTTGATGTTCTGATAGGGCGAGTACTTGACGATGTACTCGAACTGATCGGCGTTCTCCGCGCTGCCGTACTCCGGCACCCAGTACCGCGCCATCAGGAAGTCCTGGAAGCGGACCATGTCGAGCAGGGGGACGGCGACGATCGCCGCGGCGAACAGGTCGGGGCGCTGCGTGACGCACGTGCCGGTGAGCAGCCCGCCGTTGGACCCGCCCGCGATGCCGAGGTGCTCC
This sequence comes from Phycisphaerales bacterium, assembly GCA_034004365.1. GTDB lineage: Bacteria > Planctomycetota > Phycisphaerae > Phycisphaerales > UBA1924 > JAVEWV01. The sequence continues at coordinate 19,894 of JAVEWV010000004.1, read as the reverse complement.
GGGCTGGTGTACCCGTTCTCGACGAGCCACTCTCCCGCGGCGATGAAGTCGTCGAACACGTTCTGCTTGTTCTCGAGCATGCCCGCGCGGTGCCACTCGTTGCCATACTCGCCGCCGCCGCGGATGCAGGCGACCGCGTACACGCCGCCCGCCTCGTACCACGGGAACATGGTGGCGCTGAAGCCGGGCTGCATGGGGATGTTGAACCCGCCGTAGCCGTAGAGGATGGTGGGGTTGTTCCCGTCGAGCTTGAGGCCCTTCTTGTGGACGATGAACATGGGGACGCGGGTGCCGTCCTTGGAGGAGTACCACACCTGCTTGACCTCGACGAGCGAGGGATCGACGGGCACGTCGGGGCGTTCCCACAGCTCGCGGGCGTTGCTCGCGAGGTCGATGCGATAGATCGAGTAGGGCTCGTTGTAGCTGGAGTACGCGAGGTACCCCTCGGTGCGATCGTCACGCACCGTGACGCCGCCCGAACCGATGCCGGGGAGTTCGACCGAGCCCAGCGGCTTGCCCGCGAGCGAGTACTTCTCGATGAGCGTCGTCGCGTCCTTGATGTAGTCCGCGACCAGCACGCCCCGCGCGAGCCCGACGCCCTGCAGCACGGCGTCCTTGCGCTCCGGAATCACGTCCTTCCAGTTCTCGATGGAGGGGTTGTGCAGGTCGATCGCGACGGCCCGCCCGTTGGAGGCGTCGATCTGCGTGTCCATGTAGAGGGTGTCGCCGTCGAACTCGAATGAGCCGGAGCGTCCGTCCTTCCCGAGGACCATGGGCGTCTTGACGAGCTCGCCCGTGCGGGACCAGCGATCGAGATCGCAGGCCCAGAAATCGCACGAGCTGGTGCCGGTCCAGTAGCCGATCACGAGCCAGCGGGCTTCGCGATCAACGACGCCGAAGGGGCCCCAGGTCTTGGCGAGTGCGGCGAGCTCCGCCTCGTTCTTGTCGGGATAGAACCACTTGGTGTCGCGCTGGCGGAACAGGACCTTGTCCTGCGAATGGTGCGTGCCGAGCTTGTGCAGCTTGTAGATCGAGCTGTACGGATCGTCGACGTTCTCGAGGCGCTCGTAGAAGAAGCCCGAGGAGTCCGCGAGCCACTGGCACCCGCCGACCTTGCCCGGGATCTCTTCCGCGAGCCAGCCGCCCGTGTCCACGTCGAGCACGTAGAGCGTGGACTTCTCGTCGCCCGAGCGGTACATCCCGAAGGCGAGCAGCGTGCCTTCCTCGTTGGGGACGTACCAGCTCACGGTCGTGAGCCCGGTCGAGTCGATCACGCTGGGGTCGAGCAGCGGGCGGCTCTCGCCGTCGTGCCCCTCGCGGAGGTACACGATCGACTGTGCCTGCGTGCCCTCGCGCTTCGAGTAGAAGTAGCGATTGCCGCGCATCGTGGGCGTCGAGACCGAGCCGACCTCCATGAGCGGACGCAGGCGGGCCTCGAGCTCCTTCCGCCCGGGCAGGTTGTCGAGCACGGAGCGGGTGTACCCGTTCTGCGCGTCGGTCCACCCCGCGACCTCCTCCGACATGCGCCCCATGTTTGCGGCGTCGGAGTTGTCGCCCTCGAGCCAGCGGTAGTCGTCGGTCAGCTTCGTGCCGTGGATCGTGTCCGTGACGGGTCGGACGTCGGTCTTGGGCGGTCCGGCGAGCGCGGCGGACGCGCAGAAGGCGAGCGAGAGCGCGGTGAGGCGCGGGTGCTGCCCGATGGCGGTCGTGGAACGGTGCGGGTCTTTCATTCGTGCGGCCTCCAGCATCAGTCCGGGACGCTCGCTCCGGCCCCTGCCGCGCAGGAAAAGGCCGAGAACTCGCGCGCCGCGAGTCTATACCCGATCGCGGGGAGAACGTTGCGGCGAGCGGACGTGCGCACCGGGGCGGCCCGTGGCGCGACGGCCCGCGTCCGTGCGTCAGCACCCGGCACTTCGCGCCCAAGCCGCGTGGTCCGCCGCCCGAAGACAGGTATACTTGGGCCCCGACGGATCCGTCCGGCGGGGACGCGGGCGGCCCTTCGCGGGGCCGATCCGGCGTGGGCCCGGTCCATACGGTCGGGTCCGCACGGGCCGATGGCCGGTCCGACATTTTGGGCGATTGGCGCAGTTGGCTAGCGCGCATGCATGACACGCATGAGGTCACAGGTTCGAGCCCTGTATCGCCCACTGGCAGAGTTTGCGACGAGACCCCGCGCGGGTGTTTGAACCGCAGCCTGGGTCTCGGATCGCTGCACGGCGGTCCGGGTGGCGCCCGACGCAACGACCTGCCGCAACGCTTTCTGTGATTGGTCTGGAAGCGCCGCACGAAGCCGCGGCTGCGTTGGCGTGTGCACATTGGAGCGAGCGACATCGCTCGCGTCGCGCTCAAGCCGCTGGCTGGCGATGCTGGCTGAGCGGCTGGATGCCGTTCGCCCGCGCAAGCCGCCCCGATTGCCTTCCGGCACGCGGGGAGGTGAAGAGAAGACGATCGCTGACAAGGCCCGCGCCCGCCTGCTGAGCGGACGCGGACAATTGCTTCGATGGGCGCGAGCTTGCCGCGCGCCCGACCTCAGTAAAGATCAGCGTCGACGACGAGCCGCGCCGAGCGCACCAAGGCCGAGCATTGCGAACGTCGCGGGCGCCGGAACAGCGACGCCTTCCAGACGCATCGCAATGTCGGCGGTGCCAGAGCCGAGAGCGGCCCAGTTGTACGAACCCCAGATCCCCGTGTACCCGTTGCCATGGGCGAGGCCGCCGTCGCGGCGCTGCGGGCGGTTGCCCTGGAATGTGCCGGACCATGCCCCGAAGTTGTAGTACCAGTTGTCGCCCGACTCGGCGGACATGGAGACCCACCAGGTCCCGGCGCCGAGCACGACGCTCTCGCCCGAGAGGTCGATCCCGAGGCGCAGGATCGGCTCGCTGCCGGAGTCTCCGCCGTTGAAGTTCGACCCGACGGATCCAAGCACCTGCACCGACGAGAACGTATTGACCGTGACCGAGTGCGAGGCGGCCGCCGCGGGCGCGCCGGCGACGTCCTGGAAGAACTCGACGCGGACGGCGCTCGGGACGGAGCCGTTCGCGGTCGTTGCAAACCCGAAGGTGTCGTAGGTGATCGCGGTCATGGCGGTGTCGGTCGCGAGCGTGAAATCGTCGGCGGACTGGAGGTCGTAGTTACCGCCCCAGAGGTTGAGCCCGCCGATCGACGAGCTGATGAAGTCGGACGTCGAGTCATTGTGGGCGTTCGTGTAGAGCGCGTCGTAGAGAACGTCGGCGTGGGCCGCGCCGGCCGCGGTCATGAGGGCGGCGGTGCACCAGTTGATCATCTTCGGACGTTGATTCTGCATTGTGGTTCTCTCTTTCCTTGTTGCGCATGCCCGGCGGGCATGCTGACGGACCGGTCCGGGGACTCCATCCCTGTGTACGCGCGAATCCCTCCGCGCCGGGGAACACATCTGCGTCGAACGGCGGCGTTCTACTCGCGAGCCGATTCGGTGAAGGTGCGGAGGTACTGGGCAAGATCGCGCTCGTCCGTCCGCCCGTCGGCGTTGAGGTCGGCGTCGCGATCGCCCTCACGAACGCGCGAGAGCATGTCGTGCAGATCGATCAGGCCGATGGTGGGCTTCGCGGCGCCCCGGAGCGTGCGGCGCACCCGGTATGTCTCCAGGCCTGCGTTCTGGGGAGTCGTCACGAAGATGTCATTCCCGCCCACGAACACGCGACCCGACGAAAGGGTCATGCCCCCGCGGAACGCGACAGGTGCGCTCGCGAGCACCGTCGGCAAAGCGGGGTCGCCCAGACCCAGCAGCGCGATCGAGGAGAATCCCGGGTGCGTGAGCTGCGTCAGCGCGACCATGCCCAGCGGGTGGGTGGCGAGATCGCTGATGTTGCGCCACGACTTCGATCCAATGACCGCGCCCGCGGGGCCCTGGTCCATGTCGACCGCGACCAGCGTCTGGTCGGAAGCGCCCGGGCTCAACAAACCCGTGATATAAACGATCCCCTCGGATGGACCCGGCTCCACGGATGCGATCTGTGTGAGTCCGGATGCGACGATCTGGGTGCCGAGGAGGTTGGTGGGATTGGTGCCGTTGATGTCGTTCAGGTACCCACCGCCGGTCGCGTAGAGCCGCCCGCTGCCGTGGCGTGCGAATTTGGCGACCGCGTACATCTGCAGGGCGCTCAGATCGAGCTGCGTGAGCGACGCCGGGTTGGTCACGTCAAGGCTGAACACGCCCTGGTTCGGCGGGTACACGACGCTGAGGTAGGCAACCCTGCCCGGCGATCCCGCCAGTTCGTCCACGCACACCGATGCGGTGTACCACGACTCGCTGGGAAACCGGATCGCGCCGACGAGCGTCGGGTGCGCGGGATCGGACACGTCGATCGTCTCGAGCCCGTCGCGACCCGCGGCGAGGTGCACCGTGGTGCCGATCACGTCGAGGCCCGACACGCCGAGCCCCAGGCGCTCGCGCGTCTGGTACACGCCCACGAGCGTCGGGTGCGCGAGGTTCGACACGTCGAGCACGCTGAATCCGTTCCAGTCGTCCGCGACGTAGAGCAGGTCGCCCACACGCTCGGCCTCTCCGAGGATTGCTGGGGAATGGAATGCGCCCAGCTCGTTCACGTTACTTGGATCGGATGTATCGGCCGCGATCAATCCCCCGCCCTGGTCGAGCAGATACGTCACGCCGGCATCGAGCACGACGCCGCGCACGGACCCACGCGTGCGATATTCGCCGAGCAACGCGAACTGCCCGGGCGTTGAAGCGATATCGAGAATCGTCAGCCCCGGCGCGGTATCCCACGCCGCGGGGGTTGGTTCCGCCGCGCCGGCCGCGAGGTACAGGCGACCGTCGACAGCCGTGAGCCCGTAGACATCGCGGGCCCGATCGTTCGGAAGCGGCGCGAACTCGTAGTGCCCATGAACTACGGGATTCTGTGGATCAGACACATCGACGGCGTACACCGCGGTGAAGGGCTCGGCGGGATCTTGCACGAGCACATAGGCCCAGTTGCCATCGATGACCGACCTCAGGATCCTGGCAATGCCTGACAGGTCAAGATCGATCGATCCGACGATCTCCGGTTCCAGCGGGTACACGCCCGGCACGACGGAAGCGAGGTCGTAGATCCAGACACGAGAGTAGAAGTTGGTCGAACCGACGCCGGACACGTAGGCAAGGTCGCCCACGATCTGAATGTCCTTTGCCTTCATCTCGAAGCCGGTCTGCGGGTTCCGGAATATGAACCGCTGCCCCGGGCTCTTCAGCACGGGGTGAGTGGGGTCTGTGATGTCCGCGTACCAAATCGCCTCAGTCGTGTCACGCAGGAGTGCATAGTCGCCGACGAGATCGATCTCGGTGCCGAGGCACAACCACTGGGCGCTGTTGTCGTTGCTCCAGAGCAGCACGGGGGCGGCGGGGTCGGACACGTCCACGACATGGAACCCGGCGAGGCTCGTGCGCGCCTCGGGCTTGTACGAGGCGGCGTTCGAGCTGCTGGCGATCGAGCGGGTGGCGACGTACGCGATCCCGTCGCGCACCTTGAGGTCCTTCACCTCCGACCCGAGCGCCACCGATCCGAGCTCGACGGGGTGCGCGGGGTCGGACAGGTCGAGCGTGACCAGTCGCTGCCCGGACCCGACGAACCCGAGACCACCCTCCTTCACGAAGGCGTTCACCGACCCGCCCCAGGCGCCCATGGGCTCGATCTCGTAATGAACGGCCAGGGGGATCGTCGGCCCGGGGGACACCGGCTGACCGACCCCGGTGGCCGAACCAGTCGGAACCACTGGCTGGGCCTGGGCCAGCGTGCCAAGCGAGAGCGCGACCATCGCCACAGCAGCCGTGCGCCGGCCGCTCGACCGGACCACAGGGTTGGATTGGGGCTGCGGGATGCGCATCTTGCTGGCTCCTGAGGCGGTTAGGAACGGTCAATGTGGCCCCGCAGGAGGGCCAGCCTTGGGCAGTATACTGGAGCGTAATCATCTGCAAAGATATTTTTGGAAAGAATTTCAAACCGCTTTGTGCGCGATCGCAAATCCGTTATGATGTGATCGGGTCCACGCCGATGTGTGTCCGGGAGCGCCACGACCTTGAGCACGACCACAGACCTCCAGCCCGCCCGTTCCCGGTTCGAGATTCGAGCCGTGGAGGTCATGACCACGCTGAAGGCGGCCTTATCGGACATCCTCTCGGGCACCCCCGCCGACATCCACCGGGCGGCGGACCTCGAACGGGCGCTGGGGCTCCCCGCCACCCTCAGCTGGCAGATCTTCCGTGTCGTGCATGAGCCGAGCGTGATCGCGGCGGGCGCGTACGTTCCCAAGGCGAAGGCGATGCAGCGTTTCCTGCGCGCGGCGCGGAAGTGCGCGTCGAGCGAACTGGTCGACCGCGCTTCGGCCGCGTTCGATGATTTCGAGTCTCTGGTCAAGGGCTCGGCGGGGGATCGCGTCTCATTCGACACGATCGCGACCAGCGCGATGGCCCCCGACGAAGCGGAGCAGCAGGACATCGCCCAGCGGCGCGCCGCGTTCCGGGCGAACAGCCATGTGTTCGGCGTGCAGCGCAAGACCGGCTTCCGAACCGTCATCGTGCATCGGTCGTCCGAAACGGATCGCAACGACTACTGCATGCTGCATGGCCTGATCGGGCTGCGCCGGCTCCGGTACGACGCCCCGAGGCACCTGTTCTCGACACGTCTGGAGGACAGGTCCAAGCCGCAACGGTTCGAGGGAGAATCCCTCGAACCCGCGGCGACCACGTTCGGGGCCGTGTCCATCCTGGAGCGTTTCTCGACGCGTCCGTTCCCGCGCACCAATCGCTCCCGCGATTCCCAGGGCTTTGAACACCTGGAACTGCTGGACAATGAGGTCGGGAGCGACTCCTCATTCGACTGCGTCACGGGCGGGGTGTTCCGCTCCATCGTCCCCAGCCCCATTTCCCCGGGCGAGGAGATTCGCGACAGCTTTCGCCTCCTCTGCGGTGCGCCGTCACGCGTGCTCATCCAGGACGTGCTGTTGTACGACGGTGGTTCCGTCGCTCGTTCGTTCGAGGCCCTCGTTCGCTACAGCGTTTCGGGAAGCTTCGAGCGTGAAGGGAATTTGATCACGCTTCCCCAGCGCGTGAGCGTGATGTCCATGGGCGTCGGGGCGAAGGCCGCGCACACGCCGGACATCCCGCGATATCCCGAGATGATCCGATGGGCGTGCGATCGGCTCGGGTGGGATTCGGAGCGGTTCCACGTGTATCGCTGCAGGATCGAGTATCCGATCCTGTCGGCGCAGCTCGTGATGAGTTTCTCGCCGCCGAAGTGACGCGCGTCGCGACCCTGCTTCGGGACGTGTGTCGCACATGTTCTGCGCTGCACACTCCGCCGCGGGGTGCGGTGGACATGCACAAGACGATCGCGCCGGAACCTTACTGCACGAGTCCCCTACTGCACCAGACCCTTGGTCAGGCGCATGAACGCGGTCTCGAGGTTCACCGGCTCCTCGGTGAAGGTGGTCAGGCGGAAGCCCGCGTTGATGAGCACGCTCGGGATGTCGGTGTAGCTCGCGCCGCCGCCCTCCTCGAACGCGACCTGCATGATCCGCTCGCCGGCGTGCCCGTTCTGCGTGATCGCGATCTTGCGCACGCCCGCCAGCTTGGAGAGCACCTTCGCCGCGTCCTCGATGCGTTCGGTGACGCCCACGTGCACGACCTGCCCGACCTTCGCGCGCCGGAGGATGTCGTCGACCGTGCCGTGGAAGAGCAGGCGTCCGCGCTCGATCACGCCCACGACGTTGCACAATTCGGCGAGCTCGTGCAGGATGTGGCTGGAGATGAGGATGGTCTTGCCCATCCGGCGGAGTTCCTTGAGCAGCTCGCGCATCTCGACGCGGGCCCGCGGATCGAGCCCCGACGCGGGCTCGTCCATCAGCAGCACCTTCGGATCGTGCAGCAGCACGCGCGCGACACTGAGCCGCTGCTGCATGCCGCGCGAGAGCGAGTTCACTTCCGCCGTCGCCTTGTACGTGAGGTCCGTCAGCTCGAGCACCTCGAGCACGACCTTCTTGCGAGCGGAACCGTGGATGTTGTACGCCGCGGCGAAGAACTCGAGGTACTCCATGACGACCATGTCGTCGTACGCGCCCATGAAGTCGGGCACGTAGCCGATGAGCGGGCGGATCTGGCGGTTCTGATAGCCCACGGTCAGCCCCGCAACCTGGGCCTGCCCGCTGGAGGGCTTGAGGAGCGTCGCGAGGATCTTGATGGTCGTGGTCTTGCCCGCGCCGTTGGGCCCGATGAAGCCAAAGCAGTCGCCCTCATCGATCGTGAGGTTGAGCGCATCGAGCGCGACGAGATCGCCGTAGCGTTTGGTCAGGTTGGTGGTCTCGATCATCGCCACGCCGGGCATGCTCCAGCTTGTGTGTTCATTGCCAAGGAACTTACGTTCCGCCTGCTTCGCCCGCGTCGGGAGCCTCGCCCCGCACGCCCGGCGGCGAGTCGGACAGAGGGTACACCCATCGCACGATCGTCCGCCCGCGCGACACCAGCTCGTGCCCGACGCCGCCCGAAGTGACCCGCACCGGCGTCGGGAGCGGCGCGGCGTCCACCTCCCCCACCACGATCACGCACGGCGTCGTCACCCAGCGCGACAGGTCGAGCCCGTGCCCGTCGGCGCGGCGCATCAGCGGCTGCTCGCTCGTGGGCGGGGCCGCGGCGTCGAAGCCGGGCAACTGCGAGAACAGCGTGAGCGCGAGCACCTCGTCCGTCCGCCCGCGGGCGGGGCCCGAATCGTCGAGCCCGAAGCCGCGATCGAGCGAGACGCCCGCCGACGCGAGGCGATTGAGGTAGGACAGGGCGCGCGACTGATCGAGCCCCACGCGCGCGTCGGTCCGCGTCGCGACGCCCATGTCGATCCGCTCGCCGGGCGACCACGTCTCGATGGGCGGTCGGAACACGTACGCGATCGAGGTCATGTCGATCTGCGACGTCGTGCCGGGCCGCGCGCGGCCCGAGCGCACGGAGAGGTCCCGCTGCCCCTCGACCACGATCACCGTGATGTTGGTGAGCGGTGCGGGGAGCTCGTGCTCAAGCCAGCCCGTGAGCTGCCCCCGCCCCGAGCCCTCGAGCCCGAGCACGGGCTGCTCCGCCGCGCTCTCTTCAACTCCCATCGGCGGAACCGGGCGCGGCATCGCCCACACCGGCGCGCCGAGCCAACGCATGTCAAACTCACGTGCCGTCGAGCGCGAGGGCAGTCGCAGCGTGCTCGGATCGCCCGCGTCGACGCGGTACGCGCGGGAGTCGGGGAAGCTGCGCCGCCCCGCGGATTCCCACGCGGGCGACCACACGCCGATCGCCTGGTGCAGCGGCACGCCGTCGAGTTGCTCGCCGCCCTCGCGTCCGATCGAGATGGTGACGTCGCTGTACGTGGGCATGAGGGCGCTCGCCCACGTGCGCGCCCGCTGCACGGGCTGCCCCGCAACATGGTCGAGGATCGTGACGTGCGTGATCTCGTACTGCTTGGGGCGGATCGCGCTCGCGCCGCCCCACGCGATGACCGTGAACAGCCCCGCGGCCCCCGCGAATCCGAGCCACGCGTGCCGCCCGAAGCCGCGCCGCTTGAGCAGCGCGTACCCGCCCGGGCCGGCGACGAGCCAGTACACGATGAACACGATGAGCCCGAGCAGCACGCCGCGCGCTGCTTTGCCGGTCTTGGCGATCTCCGCGGCGATCCACGCGTCGGGCGCGCGCTCCATGCGGCGCGACGGCGCAAACCCCGGCTGCGCGTTCTGCGCTGTCATCAGCTCCGCCGCGCTGAAGTGGTCGCCGCGCCGTCCGAGCACGCGGTTCCAGAACACGTCCGACCTGGGCAGGCCCTGTGCGCGCAGCCCGGCGTCCGTGAGATCGAGCCCCACGAGCGTCACCGCGCCCAGCCCGTACACCCGGCGCGCCACGACGCACTCACCGCCCGGGCCGCTCAGCACGCGCTGCGCCGCGCCCTCGCGCGCGTTCGCCAGCGGGATGAGCTCGTGCACCGTCGCGTTGGTCGGGAGCGCGACGCCGCCGACGCTCGTGAGCAGCGGCAGGTACGCGTTCATGTCGACGCCGGTCCGTCGCCGGATCGTGACCGCGGGCAGCATGTCGTGCAGGAGGTTGCGCTGCGCGTCGGTCCATCGCTGCCCCACGGGCGGGAGCACGACGACGAGGTGCCCGCCGCGGGCGATCCACTCTCGGAGCGCGCCGGCGCGCTCGGGGCCGAGCTCCGCCGGGTCCGCCGGGCCCGCCCACACCAAGACCTCCGCCTGCTCGAGGCCCATCCAGCGATCGGGCAGGTCGCGCGGCGTCAGCCCCGCCTCGACGATCGAGAGCTCCCCGCCCACCGGTCGCCAGCGTTCGGAGCTCGACAGCGGCATCGCGTAATCACTCAGCCCCATCAGCGCGTCGCCAAGGACGCCGATGATCGATTCCGTGGACGAGATGGTCGGCGGGATCGCGAGCGATTCGCGCGACAGGAGCCGCCCCACGCCCCACGCCGAGCCGCCCGCGTCGCGCGCGGCGCCCTCGCCGGGCTCGACCGCCTCGTACACGCTCACGAGGCTGGGCACGCCCGACGTGGGCGAGAGCATCGCGTAGAGCCACACGCCCTGCCACACGCCGGGGTTCAGCGTGACGACCCGCTCCATCGCGCAGGTGTCACCGTCCGGATCGGGGAGTTCGGTGCGCACGATCACGCTGCGCGGCTCGCGGGCGCCGTCCATCAGGCGGACGCGCAGGCCGCACCATCCGACGCTGCGTGCGCTCCGCGCCAGCCCGAACCGTTCGAGCTCGATCCGCACCTCGCCGGTCGATCGCGGGGTGTTCGACGCATCGAGGGCCTCGCGCTCGCTCTGGCCCGCGTCCGCGCCATCGTCCTGCGCGGCCGCGCGCCCCACGAAGACGCCCAGGATCAGCGCGAGGATCACGACGGAGCGCAAGAGGTGGACGGACGCGTCCCGACGCCCCCACCCGGGCGACCATCGCACGAGAACCGCATGGCTGATGGCTTCCGCCCCGGCACGCATCCGGGGATCCTATCCGAGCGTCGGACAGGCGCGCTCGCCCCCGGCCCCCGAGCCTCATCGGACCCCGAATGCCCCGGGGAACCCGCGCGTCCTCCCCCAGACCCACTTTCCCGATCCGCCCGGGCCGGCTCGGCCTCAACACGCGGCACGGGGCGACCGATGGTCCGATCATGCTCGACCTGCCCGCCCTGGCGATCGGCGCCATCCTGGTCATCATCGCCGCGGGCGTGCTCTCGATGCTGCACGCGCTCGCGTCGCAGATCCGCAACGAGATCGCACTGCACACGCTGCAGGTGCGTGTGACGACCTACCGCAACCACCAGCTCGTGGACCGGGGGCACGTGGTCATCGACGTCGATGAGTTCGGCGTCGTCGATGGCGAGACGGAAGGCGAAGCGCCCTCCGAGGACCGCGCCGCGGCGTAGCCCCGCGCTCCGTCCGGCGCTCGTTTCTCAGAGCCCGCCCACGCCGCGCAATTCGTCGACGAGCAGCGCGTGCGAGCGAGCGCCGAGGCGCCAGCAATCGATCTCGAACTTCTCGTTCGGGCTGTGCACGCGATCATCGTCGAGCCCGAAGCCCATGAAGATCGTGTCGAGGCCCAGGCGGTCCTTGAGCATACCCGCGACGGGGATCGAGCCGCCCGAGCGGATCAACGCGGGCTTCTTGCCGCTGGCGCGCTTCATCGCACGCTGCGCACACTGCATCGTGTCGGAATCGACCGGCGTCGTCACGCCCGGGCCGCTGCCGTGGTCGATGAACTCCCACCGGCACCCCGGCGGCGTGCGCTCCTTGCACCACGCGAAGAAGGCCTTGGCGATCTTGCTGGGGTTCTGGTCCGCGACGAGGCGGAAGCTGACCTTCGCCGACGCGTGGCTCGGGATCACCGTCTTCGCTCCCGCGCCGATGTATCCGCCCACGATCCCGTTCAGCTCCGCGGTGGGACGCCCCCACTCGCGCTCGATCGCGGTGAAGCCCGCCTCGCCCACGTCGGCCGCGGGGGGCAGGCCGATCGCCCGGAGCGCGGCCTTCTGCTTGAACTTGAGCCTCGCCCACGCCGCCCGCTCGGACTTCTTGATCGGGCGCACGTCGTCGTAGAAGCCCGGGATGGTCACGCGGCGCTTCTTGTCGTGGAGCTGCGCCAGCACACGCGTCAGCTCCGTGATCGGGTTCGGGCACCGCCCGCCCCACAGGCCCGAGTGCAGGTCCTGGTTCGCGGCGTGCAGCACAACCTCCGTATAGGACAACCCGCGCACGCCGTAGGTGATCGCGGGCTTGTTGCGTCCGAGCATGCCCGTGTCGGAGATGAGGCACACGTCGCACTTCTTGAGCTCGGCCTTGTGCTCGCGCACGAACGCTTCGAGGTTCTTGGAGCCCGACTCTTCCTCGCCCTCAAGCATGATGGTCCAGCGCACGCCGCCGCCGGCGAGCCCGCTCGATTCCTTCCACGCGCGCATCGCCTCGATGAACGTGCTGACCTGTCCCTTGTCGTCGACCGCGCCGCGCGCGACGATTCGCCGACCGCCCGCCTCGCCCTCGCGCGCGTCACGCACCACCGGCTCGAACGCCGGGCTCTCCCACAGCTCCAGCGGATCGGCGGGCTGGACGTCGTAGTGCCCGTAGAAGAGCACGTGCGGCCCGCGATACCCCGGCTCGCCCGGCGAATGCGCCATCACGATCGGATGCCCGCCCGTGGGGCGCAGCTCCGCCTCGAAGCCGATGGAGCGGAGCTGGTCCGCCGCCCACTCCGCCGCACGCGCGCACTGTGAGGCGTACGCGGGATCGGTGCTCACGCTCGGGATGCGGAGCCAGTCGCACAGACGCTCCACGCCCTGCGCCTCGTTCGTGTCGAGCCATCCCAGAACGCCGTCGATCGCTGCGCCGCTCTCGGCCATCGCGTGCCCTCCTGTTGGAACGACAGCGTATCCGCGAGCGCCGCTGGCGATCAGCGCGGGGCGTGATGCGACCGAGAGCCAAAGAAAAGAGGCCCGACGCCGCGAAGCGCCGGGCCCGTGATTTCTTTCCGCCTCCGGCCCCTCAGGGGCGCGAAGGGGTCGAGACCAGTTGCTTGGACGACGTTCCGCGATTAGCGGCGACGACGGCCGGCGACCAGGCCGCCGAGGCCCAGCAGCGCGAGGGCGCCGGGGGCGGGAACGGCCGAGACGGTGCCCTGGAAGTTGATGTTCTGGTCGAAGGTGCTGCCCACGAAGTAGGCAGTCAGGCGGAAGGTGCCGCCGTCGGCGGTGGTGCCGCCGTTGGCGGAGGTGTTGCCGAGCTGGATGATGCGGAACTCGACGCTGCCGGTGAGGCCGGTGAGCGAGCTGAGGTTGATGATCTGGTTGTTGAAGGCGGTGCCGACCTGGGTGAAGGTGAAGAGGTTGGTGGTGAAGCCGTCAGCGCTGGAGAACAGGCCGAGCGAGCCCGGGCCGGTGTTCGACGAGCGGGTGCCGATGGCGAGGCTGGTCAGGTCGACCTGGTAGCCAGAGGCCACGTCGAAACCGAACGAGACGTAGTCGGTGTCCAGGGCCGGCGAAGCGGCGGGAGCGGCGCCCCAGCCGTCGGTGTTGAAGCCGTTCGCGGCCGTAAAGCTGCCGAGCAGGCCGGGGCCACGGACGATGTTCTGACCGGAAACGTTGGCGGCCGAGCTGTTCGGAGCCACGAACGCCTCGGTGCCAACGGCGCCGAGGAGGTCCCAGTCGGTGATGAGGTCGGCCTGGGCAGCGCCGGCGAAACCGGCAACGGCGGCGAGAATGATCGCGCTCTTCATTGGTGTCTTCCCTCTCTCAAAGCTCAAACACACTTCTCTCTCGTATCCCAACCCCGGAACACCCGGGGCCAACTCCAACCAGCGAAGAACGTCCCGCGCCGCGGAACCGCCCTGCGCCCGCCCGATGCCAGCCTGGCAACGAGCACTTTGAAGATAACGTCGGGCCTATGAACCGACGCCACTCCTTTTCATGCACTCCACCCCATGCCTCCGCCGATCGCTGGCCCGGGGTCACGAAATGCCCGCTGGGTCAGGAAGCGAGCATCGCTCGCGCGGCGGGCTGGCATCTCGTTCCAAGTACGTATAAACAATAGACATCCCCCACGCTCGGTGGTCTTGGGGTGTGCGAACAGTTGGTGAAGTTTGCGCGAAGGGACCCGCCGACGGCGCGGGCCTCTGCCAACCGCCCACGCATCTCCAGCCCCGCCAAGGCCTTGCCGGGCCACCGCCCCCTCCCCGAGCACGTGCCGGGCCCGAGCAGCGTCCTCCAGGCCCCGCTCACTCGGAGGGGCCCCCCTGCGGGCCCGGCCTGTCGGCGTGCTCCGGAGCCGGGGCTGGGCACACACCCCCCGCCGGGAGACCGTTCGTGAGCGTGGGGCGCACTCCCCCCTTGTCCTCACCCGTCCGGAACCTAATATGAAGGGTCCGGCCCGTCGGTGGGGTCGGCGGCGGAACGCGCCCGCGGGGATGTCTCGGGCGGCCGTCACGTTGTTTGAGGGGCCTTTCCGGCCCTTCCCGCGGTCCCGCCGCGGAACCCAAGCGCCCTTTGGACGGCCCACGCCGTCGCTCGGGATCGTCCCGGGCGCGGTCTCCCGCCGAGTGGTCCCGTCGGTGTCGCTGCTGCAAGAAACGGATCGAACGCCATGGCCAATCCGCTCGTCCAGGACCTCATCGAAGCCGGTATCCACTTTGGCCAGCGGGCCAGCAACTGGAACCCGAAGATGTCCCCGTTCATCTACGGGAAGCGCAACGGGATCCACATCATCGACATCAAGGAGACCGTCAAGGGCCTCCTGATCGCGAAGAAGTTCGTCACCTCGACCGTCTCGTCGGGCAAGGACGTGTGCTTCGTGGGCACCAAGCGTCAGGCGAAGGACGTGCTGATCCAGCGCGTCGGCGACGCGAAGATGCACTACGTGACCGAGCGCTGGCTCGGCGGCACGCTCACGAACTTCCGCACCATCCGCCAGCGTCTCAAGCGCCTCGAGGAGCTCGAGGCGATCGAGCAGGCCGACAACTTCGCCAGCTACTCCAAGAAGATGGAGTCCCAGCTCCGGCGCGAGCTCCGCAAGATCAAGCGGAACCTCGAGGGCATCCGCAACATGGAGCGTCTGCCCGGCGCGCTCGTCATCATCGACGTGCGCCGCGAGCTGACCGCCCTCAAGGAAGCCAAGAAGCTCGGCATCCCCACGGTCTGCCTGATCGATACCGACGGCGATCCCGACCTGGCCGACATCGCGATCCCGGGCAACGACGACTCGATGCGTTCGATCGACGTGATCGTGCGTGAGCTGTGCCTGGCGATCGCCGACGGGCGTCAGAGCCGCCAGGGCGGCCCCGCGGGCGAGGTCGAGGGCGACGGCGCCTCTCGTGGCGACGGCTCGTCCGACGCCCCGCGCCGCAGCCGCCGGGCCCAGTTCCGCGCCGACGAGGCGACCGACGCCCCCGCAGCGGAGCGGGCCCCGGCCTCGCCGTCCGCCGGCGTCCGCTGAGGCAACGGTTCGCCGCCATTTCCGTCGAACGAACTTGTGGGCCGACGATCTGGCCCCAACGATGATCCCACCTTCGGAGGAGCCACCCCATGGCCGAGATCAGCGCCAAGGACGTGATGAAACTGCGTGACAAGACCGGACTGCCCATGATGGCCTGCAAGTCCGCCCTCGCCGAGGCGGGCGGCGACTTTGAGAAGGCCGAGGACCTGCTCCGCAAGCAGCTCAAGGGCAAGATGGAGTCCAAGACCGACCGCGCCGCGGGCGAGGGACGAATCGCCGTCGCGGTCGCGAAGGACGGCTCGGGCGCCGCGATCGCGGAGGTCCGCGCCGAGACCGACTTCACGGCGAAGAACGATCGCTTCATCAACGCCGTGCAGCAGGTCGCCGACCTCGCGCTCGGGCAGCCCGCGGGCAAGGTCGCGGCGACCCCCGAGATGCAGGCCCCGGTCGAGGACGTCCGCATCGCGACCGGCGAGAACATCTCCCTCGCCCGCGCCGAGAAGCTCGCCGGCACGCCCGGCACGACCAAGTTCGGCACCTACGTCCACCACGACGGGAAGACCGGCGTCATCATCGTCGCCGAGGGCGACGCCACCGAGGAGACCCTCCGGCGCGTGTGCATGCACATCACCGCCGCGGTGCCCCGCCCGCTCGGCGTCGATCAGAACGACATCCCCGCCGCGATGATCGAGAAGGAGCGCAAGTTCCGCATCGACACCGCGATGGAGTCTGGCAAGCCCAAGGAGATCGCGGAGAAGATGGTCGAGGGCGGCATGCGGAAGTTCTTCGAGGAGGTCGCCCTCATCGAGCAGCCCTTCGTCATGGACCCCTCGGTGAAGGTCAAGGACGTCATCAAGGGCGCCACCATCAAGACCTTCCGGCGCTGGGCCGTCGGCGAAGAGGCCTGATCGCGGGCGGGTCTGCCGCCGGGCGAACATCCACGAGCACATCGATCACGGGCGCTGCCAACCGGCGGCGCCCGTTGTCGTTATCCTCCCGCGCCGAGCCCGCAATCGGCACGAGGGGAGCGCGATGCACACACAGTCCCACGAGAGGTACACCATCCGCCGGCGGATGTTCATCTTCGCCGGCGCGTCGTTCGACGTGTTCGACGCCGAGGGCAAGCCCATCGCCCACTGCCGCCAGAAGGCATTCAAGCTGAAGGAAGATCTGCGCCTGTTCACCGATGCGGATCGGACAACCGAGCTGCTCGCGATCCGCGCACGCAACATCATCGACTTCTCGGGCATGTACGACGTCACGCTCCCCACGGGCGAGGTGCTGGGCTCGGCACGCCGCAAGGGCCTGCGCTCGGTGCTGCGCGACGAGTGGACGATCCACGGCGCGGACGGCTCCGAGATCGCCCGCATGCGTGAGGATTCGCAGCTCGCCGCGCTCCTCCGCCGGTTCGTGGACTACGCGGCCCTGCTGATGCCCGAGAAGTTCAGCATGGTGCGTCAGTCCGACGGCGCGACGCTCGCGACGTTCCGCACGCACTTCAACCCGTTCGTGTACCGCCTGAGCATCGCGATCCACCTCGAGGACCCGCAGCTCGACGACCTCGTCATCCTCGCGGTCGGGTGCATGATCGCGGCGATCGAGGGAAGGCAGCGGTAGATCGAGCCGCACTAAACGGGGCGTCTATTCCTTCGCCGCATCGTCCCGCGCCGCGACGCCGACGTCGGGATAGTTGATGAAGATCCCCTCAACGTGGTGCCGCCCGAAGAACCGTCGGGCCGCGTCGGGCTCGTTATCGATCGTGTAGGGATACACGCCCAGCCCGCGCGCGTGGGCCCGCTCGACCAGCCCCAGCGAGGCGCCCGCGTCGTCCTCCACGAGCTTGCGTGAGGGGCCGATGGCATCGCAGAACGAGGCGACCTCGTCGAGCGTCGCGTCGGAGATCTCATCGCCCGCGAGGTAGGCGAGGCGCAGATCGCAGCCCATCTCCACGCGCATGCGTCGCAGCGCATTGAGCTCGAAGCACTGCACGATCGCCGGGTCGGTCCGCGCGTTGTATCCGTGCGCGGAGAGCGCGGCGTGCAACCCGCGCACGAGGTCGAAGCCCTGCTCCTCGTGCCACGCGGGCGACTTCATTTCGGGGATGATGCCGACACTGCGCCCCGTGCGATGGTTGAGGCGATCGACCAGCGCGAGCATCTCGTCGAGCGTCGCGATCTGGAACCCGATCGCGAGGGGCTCGCCCTCGCGCACGCCGCCGTGCTTGCTCAGCGTCTTGAGTTCGGCGAGGGTGAAGTCGATGATGTAGAACTTGCCGTCCTCGCGGGCCCGCTCGGGGAACCGCTGGGCGACGTCGGTGGTGCGATCGAGCGTCAGGTCGTGCGAGCACACGAGCACGCCGTCGTTGGTCGCGACCACGTCGGGCTCGATGAGGTCCGCGCCCTGTGCGTAGGCCATGGCGTACGCCGCGAGTGTGTGCTCGGGAAGATACCCGCTCGCGCCGCGGTGCGCGATGACCAGCGGTGACGCGGGATCGTCGTGTGCCGATGCTTGGCCCACGCCGATCGCGGCACACGCGACGAGTGCGAGGATGCCGCCGCGCGTCGCGTGCTTCCACCGGGCCATGAGCGATCTCCGCTACTCGTCGCGCTTGCGCACGAGCCGCTCGACGTTGCCACTCCCGCGGTCGACCAGCACCTCGTCGGCCTCGTACAGGAACAGCCCGTGGTCGACCACGCCCGGGTGGGCGTTGAGCGCCTCGGCGATCTCCTCCGCGTCGTGCTCGGGCCCGAGCGCGACGTCCACGATCAAGTTCCCGTTATCCGTCAGGAAGAGCTGGCCCTTGAGGTCGCGCCGGCACACGCCATTGAGCCCGAGGTCGCGCAGGTGCGCGCGGATCGACGCGAGCCCGAAGGGGATGACGGCGATCGCGAGCGTGGTCCGCGAGCCGAGATGCTCGACGAGCTTCTCCGCCGCGATCATGTACACGACCTTCTTCGCGGCCCAGGCGACGATCCGCTCGCGGGTCATCGCGCCGCCCGAGCCCTTCATGATGCGGAGCTGGGGATCGACCTCGTCCGCGCCATCGAAGAGGTAGTCGAGCTCTTCGACCAGCGCGAACTCGAGCATGGGCAAGCCCTGCTCGCGCCCGAACGCCTCCGAGCTGTCGCTCGTCGGGACGCACTTGATCTTGAGCCCCTCCTCGCGCACACGCTCGGCGAGCGCGCGGATGCCGCGGCGGGCCGTGCTCCCGGTCCCCAGACCCACGATCATGCCGCTCGTGATCGGCGCCA
The DNA here is from genome assembly GCA_034004365.1 of Phycisphaerales bacterium. Taxonomy (GTDB): domain Bacteria; phylum Planctomycetota; class Phycisphaerae; order Phycisphaerales; family UBA1924; genus JAVEWV01. The sequence continues at coordinate 1,160 of JAVEWV010000004.1, read as the reverse complement.
CCGCCGCGTCGGCCAGGGCATCGGCAACCTTCTGCGTGCTCACGTCGTCCCTCCGAAGCTGATGCCCTGCGCCAGGCGGAACTCCCCGCCGAAGTTGATCGTGCACGTCTGGCGCCTCATGTACGCCTTCCACGAATCCGACCCGCTCTCGCGCCCGCCGCCGGTGTCCTTCTCGCCCCCGAACGCGCCGCCGATCTCCGCGCCGCTCGTCCCGAGGTTCACGTACGCCAGCCCGCAGTCGCTCCCCTCGCCCGCGGGGCTCAGGAACCGGTCCGCATTCGCGAGCGAGGAAGTGTAGATCGCGCTCGACAGCCCCTGCGACACCGCGTTGTTGAGCGTGATCGCCTCGTCCAGCGTCCGGTAGGTGCGGACGTACAGGATCGGCGCGAACGTCTCCTCCATCGCGATCGCCAGCCCGCCCGCAGGCTCACGCACCACCGCGGGCTCGACGAACGCGCCCCCGCCCCCCGCCGACGCCCGCTTCCCGCCGACGAGCAGTTGCCCGCCCTGGGCCCGCGCCGCCGCGATCGCTTCGTCGAACGCCCGCGCCGCGTCCTCGTGGATCAGGGGCCCGACGTGCGTCCTGGCGTCCAGCGGATCGCCCAGCACCAGCCCGCGGTACGCCGCGACGACCTTCTCGACGAACGCGTCCGCGATCGACTCGTGCACGATCAGGCGGCGTGTCGACGTGCAGCGCTGCCCCGTCGTGCCCACCGCGCCGAACACCACGCTCTTGAGCGCCATGTCCAGGTCCGCGTCTTCCGTCACGATCAACGCGTTGTTCCCGCCTAATTCCAGCAGGCACCGCCCGAGCCGCGCCGCGACCTTCTGCCCCACGAGCCGCCCCATCCGACACGAGCCCGTCGCGCTCACCAGCGGCACGCGTGCATCGCCCACGAGCCGCTCGCCCACGTCCGCGTCGTTCCCGATCACGAGCGTGAACACGTCCGGGTGCCCATGCCGCTCGGCGACGCGCCGGCAGATCGCGTTCGTCGCGATCGCGGTCAGCGGCGCGTACAGGCTCGGCTTCCACACGACGCTGTCGCCGCACACCGCCGCGAGCATCGCGTTCCAGCCCCACACCGCGCACGGGAAGTTGAACGCCGTGATGACGCCCACCCCGCCCAGCGGGAGCCACTGCTCGTACATCCGGTGCTGCG
>JAVEWV010000022.1:0-57063 GCA_034004365.1 Phycisphaerales bacterium | reverse complement strand
GTCGCCCGGTCGATGAGGGGCTCGAACGAACCGGGATGCCACTGCCCCTTGAACGTGACCTCGCCGATGTAGTGCCGGTTATTCAGGATGCGGTATAGCACCGACTTGTCGAAACGGGGATGACGATCCGTGTAGATGATGCCCTGCCGGGCGAGGGCATCGATCAGCGTCATGAGCGTGTGCGGCTGGTAGGCGAAGAGCTCGAAGATACGCCGCACCTTCGGACCGTTCACCGGGTCGTGCTCGACGATGCTGCGCCCGTGTATGCGGACATTGCGGTAGCCGTACTGACGGCCCATCGGCAGGCCGCTTTCGACGCGGCGACGGATGCCGGAACTGATGTCGGCGGCCTGCTGGTCGGTCTGGTAGCTGGCGAATACCGCCGACATGCGCCGCTGCATGCGACCGGCGGGTGTTTCACCAGTCGGCTGGTCGGGGAAGAGAAGGGGCACATGCGTCTCTTCGGCGAGCGCCTCAAGGTCGGCCCAGTCTCTCATGTTCCTGGCCGCTCTGTCTATTTTTACGAAGAGCATCCCGCTCAGCACGCGGGCGTTCTTCTCGACATACGCCGTGAACTCGCGGAAGGTCTCCCGCTCGTCGCGCTTCGAGGCCGTCTCCGCGATCTTGAACAGCTTGACAACCGTGCCGCCCAGCCGGGCTGCGAACTCCAGGAGGCGGGCCTCCTGGTCCTCCAGGCTGAAACCCTCTTTCTTCTGGCGGGCAGAGCTCACCCGTGCCCATGCGACGAACTGCTTCACGCTTCACCTCCCGTCCAGGACGGCCAGGAGCCGCCCCGTGCCGACAAGTATTTGTACGGCGTCGGCGGGGGAGAGTTGCGCCTTCCCGTAGAAAGGCTGCCAGACGCGGATGGTCCGCTCCACCAGGTCCGGCGTAATCCACTCCGGCGTGCCCGGGGGCAGGGGTGCCTGAGGGGAATCCCTGCCGACGCCGTCCTCGGGTTGGTCGCGTCTTGCCCGCACAGGAAGTGCCTCAGGCTTGGGACCCGAACTGCTCGCGCAGCCGCTGGTACGCCCCGGATGCCTCGTTGAAACGCCGGGTGCCAAGCTCGATGATGCTTTCAGGCAGCCCGACCATGCGGTCCGGGTGGAACTGCATCGAGATGGTGCGGAACGCGGACTGCACCTCGGCCCAGGTGGCACCGGATCTGAGATTCAGCAGGACATAGTCGTCAGCAACATTTCGCACATCCGACTGACCGCTGGCTCCCTGTGAGCCACCATCCTTCACCCACTGCTCATCAAGTAGGGTCAGTTTTTCCGCAACAAGATCCAGTTCCATCTTCGCGTAGCCGGTGAATATGGGAGCAGCGAAGCGTGTGATCGTGATCGTTTCCGGGACGAAGATTTCGATCCGTACATGCGTGACACCATCGATTCGCTTGAATGATGCGACGGTCAGGGCGGGAACCAAGTGCCATCGTCCGTCCCTGATATCATGGACCCTCGTTATCTGCGGATCTCCCCGGCAATACACCAGACTGATCATGCCATCTTCAAGAACGCGCCTGCGGAACGGCTGCCCGAGAAGGAGCTCGAAAGCGCGCTCTGCCTTGTGAGTTGGCTGGCGGATCTGCACGGACACGGAGTACCGCGCACCCTGCTTTTCAGGCTTTCTGAGCCACACACAGCACGCGATAATCATGACTGCGAAGACACTCACCATCCACATGACATACCTCCTTTAGTGTCCGAACGGACCTACTCCCGCTCCTGCTGCGGCGGCTCCGGTTCACGGTTCACCTGGGCTTCGGCCTGCTTCAGCCGCTCGTCGAGAATCGAGGGGTTTTCATCGGGATCGCGTTGCTCGCCCTTCTTCTCCTGCATTACCTCGCCGGGCGTCTTCGTTCCGTAGATGCCGTAGACGGTGGGCTGCGCAACATTGGATTCGGGATACAAAGCCCCGCGCAGTTCCGCGAGACCCTGCCTGAACATGGCCGATGCGTGGCCGGCTCCGATCTTCGGTGCGTTCTGTTCCTGTGCCATCGGGACACCTCCGATTCGAGATCAGTCACCGCGCCGCGAACGGAAACGCTCCGCCGCGTTGCGCTGGTCGATGTATGCGTCGTTCATGTCAACGGCCCGGCGTTGCTCTTGGCTCGCGGTGAGCTTCGTCGTCACCAGCAGCCCCCCCGATGCGAGCATCAGGTAGGCGCCGAGCGGTGCGTTGAATGCGATGATGAATGTGCCAACCAGGAAAACGAGCAGGGGTTCGACGAATGTCTTGATAGTTTGCTCGCTGGTGCGGCGCAGGATGCCCATGAGCAACGGGCGTCCCGTGTAATAGCTGTGAGGCTGCGCTCCGCCCTTGCGGCGGCGAATCTGGATGCGTGCCCGGATGCATAGCGTCATGAACAGGTACGAGGCCAGGTAGATGTACATGAACTCCGGGTCGCTACCCGGTTCGCAGAACGCCGGAAACACCAGCATGAAGAGGCAGGCGAGGGCGGACTGGAGGCCGATGTACCGTTCGCCGAAGGAGTCCACCCTGTGCAGGAAGACCTCCACGGAGAGTGCCAGCGCCCGGCAGGTAAATGCGATCACTGTCATGCCGACCCGGATGTGATCGATTGTCGAGGGGGCCTGCTGATGGTTCATTGCCTGCTCCTTGTGCGCGCAGTGACCGCGCCGCGGTCGTGCCGCCCGTTGCTGTCCCGCGTTGTCACTTCGCTCAGAACTGCTGCTTGAATGTCACGGGCAGCCAGTTGCGCCCGGACTCCCTGAATGTCCGTCCGTTCTGGAACACGATCGCATCGACGAGACCGCCATTAGCGGGACCGCCGGTGCGCAGCCGCGTGAACTCGCGCGGCTGCACCTCGTACTCGAACACCTCCGAAAAGCCGGCGGTCGAACTGCCGCTGCGCGGCAGCCAGCCCATGCCGATGGCGGCGTTGGCCTCATCCTCCGCCGAATAGCTCGAATTGCCGCTGGCCATGAACTGGCGGGATCTACCGATCAGGCCGGCGGCCCATTCGTTGGTGACAGGGTCGCCGTTGGCATGCATGACCTTGGTGTTCAGGTTGGCCAGCAGCGAGTCCGTCTCGGCGCGGCCCTTCTCGCCACCGCCCAGCGCCGCGATGAAGTTGCTGTAGTTCTGGGAGAGCAGCACGGTAGCAACGCGGGCGGCGCGACAGGTCGTCTGGAACTGCATGTCGTACGAGGTGACGAAGTGCTGCGCCTCGTCGGCCCACAGGAACACCGGGCGCGGACTCTCGCTGATGCTCCGGCGCTCGATAGATCGCTGGAAGGCGTGCTTCCACAAGACCTGGGCGAACTGCCCGACCTCGGCGAACTCCTTGACGGGCAGGTCCACGAGGATGACCTTGCCGGCCTCCGTGGCCTCTGGTGCAAGCGTCGTCTCGCCGCAGAACAAGTCGCGGAGAATGCCCCGGTTCAGCACATCCACCATCGAAGTGAACGTCGAAACGATCACGCTCCGTGTTTTGTCGCTCAGGGCGGGGAACTCCAGGAGCCAGTAGTCGGCGACGATGGCGAAGTCCGAGCGTTGCTGCGGCGTCTTGTGCCTCGCATCCGCTTCACTGAGCCAGCGAAAACACGCGGACTGCCGCTTCCACTCATCCGAGGCAATCTGGCCCGCGGAGGCGGGAGCGGATACCACCACCCGGTACATGTCCGGAACCGTGACCCGCCCCTTCGCGAGCAGGAGCAGGTCCACGACGTTGCGACAAAGCTGGCGTAATGCTCTTTCCCAATAACCCGAGTCTTCACGGCCTCTACTACCCGCCGAGTTGCGCTCAGCTACTTCCAGCACGGTTGTGAGCAGGGCGACGATGTTCTCGGTAAGACCTGCGCCGCTGCCGGGCCTCGTCGCCTCGTGGTCCAGGAAGTTGAACCTGTGCGGGGTATCTCGCCCGAAGATGACCAGGTCGCTTGATCGACCCGTCTCATGGCAGTACTGCTCCCACACCACCCGCTCATCCGGCTTCGCTGTGAGCACCAGGCCGCCGAACCCGTCCGCGCGGTCCACGGCGGCGAGCAGCGCCTCCCGGTCGTCTGTGTAAATCGTGGCCTGCTCCCGGCCCCGTGACACCGAGACATAGAACTGCTCACGGGACGAGGCGGGGAATGACTCTGCGGACTGCCCGATGAGCACGCGGTCCACCGTCTTGCCCTGCGAGGCGTGCGAGGTCGTGCAGTAGCCGTGCGCCAGGTGGCCGTAGTCCCGGGAAACCACCCAGCCGTTGTCCAGCACGATGTTGCCATCCCCGTCGAATCGGCTGACCTCATAGATGGCCCCGTTGTTCAGCCGATGCATCCCGTCCAGCGTCATACCGTTGCGGGTGATGCGGACACGGTCGCCAGCGGCAAGCTCCAACGCACCCGTGCGAAAAAGCTGGAAGCGGGCGGCCTGCTCAAGCGGCAGCGGCCCGTCACCGACGGTGACGCGGTCCCCTTTTCGACGGCCCTTGGCGTTCTGGTGGAAGACCAGCACATCGCCCGGCGAATAGCTGAGCGCGTCCCGCCGCTCGGCCTCGGTGAGATTCGCGGCTTCCAGTGTGGTGAAGTGATGTTCCCGGCCTCGCAGCTTGCCGGCGTCGCGGAGCCGGGTGCGGATCTCTTCGGTGATCCATTCGCCCTCCAGGTGCGTCGGCGACACGACCAGTGCCGTCTTTCCTTTCTCGACGGTCGCCAGGTAGTCCCGGGCAAGCAGTTCATACCGCTCAGCATCCTCGACTTCGCGTATCCAGCCGAGTTCATCCAGGCGGCGGAAGCCCTCGTCGGTCCTCCCGTCCCCGAGGGCCGCGACCGCCGCCTTGTACTCGCCGCGCTGGCGCTGGATGTCGCGGAGTTCGGCGGGCCGGATGCCGGCTTCATCTTCGAGCAGCCGGAGCGCCGCCCCGCGCTCCACCGAACCGTGCTGGCGCCGGTCACCCGAGAGGACGACCCGGGCATCCAGTCGCCCGGCCAGGTCGAAGACCTCCGCCATCGCCCGCGATGAGAGCAGGCCCGCCTCGTCAATCCAGATGACCTGCCCCCGGACTTCCGCCTGGAGCCGCTCATCCACCAGCAGCCGGGACACCGTGTCCGCACTCTCGAATCCCTCCTGCCGGAGCACGCCACGGCTGGCGTCGGCCGAAGGGGCGAAGCTGAACACCCGAGTGCCGGCGGCCTGGATGCCACCAACGGCCTCCTGCATCATGCTCGTCTTGCCCGTGCCCGCCGCTCCGCGCACCACGGTCACGCGGTCACGGGATTCCAGGACATGCCGGACGGCGCTCTTCTGGGCCTCGTTCAGCCAATCCCTCTGGATGACATGCTGAGGGGCGAGGGGGCGGCAGCTTCCGCGTCCGTTCCTGGCGAACGCCACCATGCGTGACTCCTCGGCGAGCACCTCGCGCGTCGTGGCGAGATGACGCCCACCGCGCTCGGCAATGATGAGACCCTGCGTGGCCATCGCGTCGGCAACCATGCCGGGCGAAGCATCGCCGACGCTGCGCTTCATCGCTTCGGCCAGCAGGCGTCGCTCCGGAACGACCGCGCTGCGCTCGAAACAGTGGCTGACGGCTTGCTCGACTCCATCGCGGGCTGCCTCCGGGCGCTCTCGGAGAGCCCGGTCGCCCAGCCGGTCGGCGGTGAGGGAGATCATCACGGCCTCTGCCGGGGTCAACCTGGAACGCCACTCGTCACGCAGTTCGTCCAGCGTGAGGTCCTTGGCCTTTCGCTCGCGGGTCTTCGCCCCAAGCTCGCCCTTGGCGTCCGGATCGGTGATGCCGGCTTCGCGCGCCGCATCCTCGATGACGGCCGTGCGCCGCGAGAAACGCTGGATGGCCGCCTCCGGAACGCCGGCGATCTCCCAGCCCGTCCGCGTGCGCTCGGTGGGAAGTCCGAGTTCCTGGATGCGCAGCATGATTGTTCCACTTTCCTACGCCTCATTCGGCAAGGTCAATGGCCGGTTCGTTGGCCGCAGCCGTTTCTTTCACGGTTTCACGGGGCTCGCGCGCCGCCCGTCGGATCAGCGTTGTCGCTCCCACGGATGGTGACGCCATCGGCACGACCGTCGGATGCTGCCTCACCGTCGCACGCCAGAGGGACACCGGCGGGTCGCTCACGGCTCCTGGCAACATGGGCGGGCGTGTTCAACCCGGGGTGTACTTTGCCCCGCGTCCTTGGCCGACGGGCTTGAGGTGTCCCGCCTCGACCAGTTCGGCCAGGCGCTTCTTGACCGTTCCACGCGGAGTAGCCGTGATTCGCATGATGTCGCCCACGCCGATCTGCCCGTGCTCCGCCGCAAGGTCAAGGATGGTGACGGCGAGTTCGGGCATCGAGGCCCGCATCAGTTTCTCGCGTTCGATCTTCGCTTCCAGCCGAACCTTCTGCTGCTGGAGTGCCCGAAGGAAGAAGACCAGCCAAGGCGACCAGTCCGGGGCCGGATTCTTGAGCGTGCCTTGCGTACGGCGGAGCGCGAGGTAGTAGCCCTCCTTGCTCTGTTCGATGACGCTTTCGAGCGAGCTGTACGGCGTGTATGCGTACCCGGCCTTGAGCAGCAGAAGCGTGGTCAGTACCGCAATACGCCCATCGAGGATGAGACGAGGACCGACGCCTACGGCCGGCCGGTGGTAGTCGCCGTCGAGTACCGGATCGACGAGCACCAGGCGGAGATCGTGCGGCTGATCCATGAGTGGTATGCGAGCGGCTACTCGTACAAGTGGATCGCCAGCGAACTCAACCGGCGGAAGGTCCCATCGTCACGCGGTTCGAGCTGGGCGATCTCGGCTATCAAGGTGATGCTCGAAAACGAGATGTACGCCGGCACGCTGATCTGGAACCGACGCATGTGGGTCAAGCATCCCGACACCGGCAATCGGACCTATCGCGAACGCCCGAAAGAGGATTGGGTCGTCTCGCACCGCCCCGAACTGCGGATCGTGCCCGAAGAAGTGCTCGAAGCAGTCAGAACGCGACAGCAGCAAACACGAGCCTCCGGTATCGGCAAACAAGGCACGGCAGCGAGGAAATATCTCTTCTCCGGCATGATGCGCTGCGCCGAGTGCGGCGGAAACTTCGTGGTCGCCGCCGGTGGCGGCCGGTACGGCTGCGCCAACCACAAGACGAGGGGATCGGCGATCTGCTCGAATGGGCTCACCGTGTCCAGACAGATCGTGGAAGAGAACATCCTGGCGTCGGTCAAGCAACGACTCAAGTCGCTCAGATGCCTGGACACATTCAAAGCCTCAGCGGCACGACTCATCGAGGACCACAACGCATCAGACCATGCCGCACAGATCGAGCAGAAGCTCAAGGCGGCGTGCCGTACTAGGGACAATCTGCTGAACGCCATCAAGCAGGGCATCCTGACGGTGAGCACGAAGGAATCACTCGAAGCCGCAGAGGCGGAGGTCGCTGACCTCAAGCGGCAACTCGAACGGGCGTCACGCTGGCAGGTCGCGGCCATTCTGCCCAAGGCCGTGGAACGATTTGAAGCAGCCATCGATGAACTGGAGCAGCGCCTGAACGGACATGTCGCCCCGGCACGCGAAGTGCTCAAGGCAATCCTTGGCGAACGCATCGTGATTCACCGCAGAGGCGAGTACCTTGAGGCGGAACTCGCGGATTGCGCGCAGGTGGCTGTAGCTAACTCTTTGAATTCTTGTTTCGATTCAGGTGGTTGCGGGGGTCCGCTACGTCTTGAATCGACATTTGTCCCACTAAGGCACAGTGAGTGCGGGATTGCAGGCAAACCGCGGCACCGCAGGCGTGCATCGGTGCAGAGAAAGAACAACCCCAGCGTGAAACGCTAACGGACGTTTACCATGCCCGGTACCTGTCCGCACACCCTCGCGCCTGCGCGTCGATCCACTCATCAGGCACAGGAAGCGCGACCGTCGGCACTTTCGCAGAGACTGATTGATGCCTCAGCGAGCATTCGCAGCGAGCCGGCACCGCGGGCTGACTTCCTGCATTCCCTGCTATGCCAGATCGGGATGCCCAGACGGCACACTGACCAGCGGACCTTTGAACGCCACAACGGCCGTGCCTCGATCCTCTTGGAAGCGGGGAAGCTCTGGGACGGCAGGTGCTGGGTAGACCAGCCCCTCCCGTATGGCGCCGTTCCCCGGCTTGTGATGGTGCATGTCAGTTCCGAGGCGGTGCGCACGCGGAGCCGATCGGTGGAGGTGGGTCACAGCACCCGCCAGTTCCTCACGACTCTCGGGATGCAGACGAGCGGTGGGGCGAGGGGCGGGTACCGGGCCCTGAAACGCCAGATGCAGGCGCTGGCCGCGTGCAGGCTGTCCCTTGGGGTGCAGAACGACGGGCGCGTGACGACGATTGACGCCAAGCCCATCCGCCGCTTCGAGGCGTGGCTCCACCAGGACGGTGAACAGACGACGCTCTGGCCCGGCGTGCTGGAACTCTCCGAGGAGTTCTACGGCACGCTGATCGACCACGCCGTGCCGCTGGACCCCAGAGCCCTGGCAGCCCTGCGGCATTCCGCCCTGGCATTGGATGTATATGCCTGGTTGGCGCACCGGCTCCGGCGGGTAGCCGGAGCCGGCGGCACGAAGCTCAGCTGGCGGAACCTGTACGAACAGTTCGGGCAAGAATATGGCTGCGCCAAGGACTTCAAGAAGCAGTTCCGCTTGGCTCTCCGGCAGACCCTGGCCGTCTACCCCGACGCGAGGGTGACGGAAGTGATCGGCGGCATCGCGCTGCACGCTTCACGGGCTCCGGTGCTGCCGACGAAGCTGGCTTTCAGGCTGTGAGCAACCCTGTTTGCAGGCCGAGTTATTCACGCTGAATCGCCCCCCGCTGGTGCGCTGAATCACCCCCCGGCAGGCTTCGAGGGTGCGCTGCATCGCCCCCCCGAAACCTGTAGCAGATACCTATAGCTCTTCCGGTAGCTGGCGGCCTGCCGCTGGGGATATAGCTCAAGCCCTCCGACGGCGCATCGCCCCAAGCCCGAGAGCGGCCATGACCGGAAGCGTTGCGGGCGAGGGAACCGCCGTGATGACCCTGATGTGGTCATAGGGGAAGCTCACACCCAGATTGAAAGAGAGCGTCCGCCTGTCTGCCGAGATCGTGAAGGTTTCGTCGCCGGGTACGGTCCCGTCGCCGTCATCAAACACGCCACGCCGGTCTCGACCGGGCTCCAGCAGAGTATCCAGCCCGAGAGCGGCATCGGATTCTCCGAGGTGACGCTGGCCCGGCCTGTTCCAGGCGATGACGCCGATGATGTCCGAGTCGAATATCACGCTGCCGTTGACCCAGTGAAGCTCGCTGCCGACCGTGTCGAAGTGGATCAGGTGACTGCTGACCACCGAGCCCGCGGGGAGTGTGGAGGTCTCGAAGTCGAGAATGGACTCGTACAGGCCTGGTGCGGAGGCGTCAATGGTGATCGGCGACCCCAGCGTGACGCTCTGAGCCTCATTCCAGACGAACGCGGTGGTGTCGCTTTCCAAAGCACCGAGCCTGGCGTCCGCGGGCCGAGGGATCAGAGTGGCCGCGCCGCCGACACCGATGATGTCGGCCGAGGCGATCGGTGCGATGGAGCCAAGAGCGACTGCCAGCGGCGTCGCCACAACGAAAACATGCGAAGCTGATTTCATCCCGTGCTCTCCTGAATGAGGGCTTGGGAGCCATGTCGGCGCACGCAGGCCGACGCCCGGACTCCCGCGATTTCCGACGATCCGAGGGTGGGAAGGGGCTGCCTGCCCACTGTCCCTGTTTTGGGGACACTTCAATGTACCTGCTTTCCTTCGTTGCGCCACCCGCTCGCCGGAAAAATCTGACCGCGCTGCCAGCCAAGCAGCCGCTCCAGAACAGCGCCTATCAGGCCTTGGCTCAGAAACTCCAGAAGCGGGCTGATGAACTCGAATTGTCGGTAAGGACGCTGGCCGAGCGGCTGGGGAAACCCCGCACTACCGTCCACAAGACGCTGACGGGCCAGCGGCGCCTCGACCCCATCGAGTTCCTGGAGTGGTGCGAGGCGCTGGAATTGGACGACCCGCTCGCAGTCTTGCGAGCATGTCGCCGTTGATGCAGAGTCGATAGGCCCAGGCAATAGCTTCACCCTAGCGTGAACCGAACGCGCGGGGTAGCATTCGCCGATGACAGGGACTCCAACGCATCACTTCGTCCTCAGCCGGGTCGTGACCGACGGTCTGGACGACAACGCACGCGCGACCGCTGAGACGGAGGTGAAAAATCTCTTTCAGTTGGCTTGCCTGGCTGGTGTCGCATGCCAGCCAGTAGACATTTCCGTTCAACTCACGGATGCCCTGACAGACGCCATCAATCAGTTCAACGTCCAGCATGGAATCGCAGCACCACCATTTGACCGCACGCGCCCTCACGGCATTTCCTTCGCGAAAGTCCTGGCGGTACCAAGCCAGAGCAGTACTTCCAGCTACGTCATCGTTCTGGATTCTGCCCTCTGGTCGCAGTCTTCTGCTGAAAACGTCGTGTATCGCGCGCATGGCTTAGCCCGCTTGCTCAGCCACATAGTGGTTAAGCATCGAGTTGGCCGGGCTACGCCTATCCCCAAGACGGCCCTTGGCCCGTACGCCTTCAACCTGTGGCAACGCGTGTCTGTTCTCTGCGATGCTTGGGATGAGCAGGTGACGGCGGTCGGCATATGCAATGCATGCCTAAGGGATCAGGAGGGCAATGCTGTGCCGTTGACAGAGTTTGTCGGTGGCCAGAGCATGCAGATGGTGTCTGAGTTTCTCGATCAACTATGTATCTTCGCGTCCTTTGATGTTCAGTTCTACCGCGTCACCGCGATTGGGTTGGATGACCTCCCGCCGACCGCTCTCTCCCTCAGCGAGGGCCTGCTGGCATCTGTTTTGGAGGCTGCAAGCCTCTTTGCTGCCTGCAATGAGTTCGAACGGTTTTGCAGCGCGGTAACCGGCCTGCCGGTCGTGTTCCAGGAAGTTGCCTCGTTCCACCTAGCTGTAGGAGACCAAGAACCCGATGGCACAGTGGTCAGGATCTCAGTTTCCAAGGGGACCAAGGATTTCATGCTGGTTGGGGAGGTAACCCTCTCCGGTAGAACCGCAACATTTACGCATCCCTCACCACCTGAACACCAGTCCCCCTTGCGCTATCGGTTCGAAGCGGACGGGTACACCGCCGCGGTCGTCCGGGCTATTGCACTTGACCACTATTCGCTCGGCGTGGTGATTCACTCCCGAAGTGCGTCAAAGCACTCCTTGTTCAAGAAGGCGAAGAAGGCCAAGGGAGAGTTCGAGTGCGACCTGGAGTTTCCTGGAGTGGGAAGTCACCATGTTGACATCTTGCATGGCAAGCACGTCTTCATTGGCGACCGGATCACGGGCCATGATACGAGCGCGGAATCGAGTGAGCCCCAAGAACGTCCGATCAACAAGAGTGGAGATTCCTCTGCGGCGACACTGATCCAGACCGACGATGAGTCGGTGCACGAATTCACCGCAGAGGTCAACGGCGATCAAGCCCTTTTCCGTCTCTACGTGCGCGCGTCGGATGCGCCCCCGGTCGGTGCCGCAAGCGAATTTGACCGGCTCATCTTGGAACACCGGTCAACCGTCCGCCGCGCTGGTGGTGCTGCGCGAGTTGAACCTGCCGCTTGTCGAGCCAATGACTTGGAACACTGGTTGCTCGAAGACCAGGATTCTTTTCACCCGCTAGTACTCGGCGAAGACTACCTGGAAGCGTGGGCTACACCACAGTGGAAGTCTCGACCGACGATGTCGGCGGTGCCAATGCAGCACGATCCTCGGCCAGAAACTACAGGGTTTCAACCGCCAGAGGCCTACGTGCAGGCCCGCACCGCGATACAGGCTGCCCTCCGGGAGGGGTCATCCGCAGATGAGCTCGTTGAAACGGTCTCCCTTGGCGAACGCATGCGCGACGAGGCGTTCCGCAAGCTCGTTACCAGCTACCTAGACGAATATACCAAGTGGCTAAGACAGGATTATGACTCTGCCGTGTGGTCGGACGTGGTGACTGTCCATCGCTTGGACCCAAATGGCGCTGCGCTAAGCCCTTATCCGCACGCCATCTTGTTGACCCCCCTTCACCCTGTTCGCTTTGGGTGGCAAAGCGTTGCGCAGGCGTTGCTTCAACACGGTATCGACCACCGGCTGCGTTGCCCAGCCGCAAGCATCCTCGACCCGCGCTCGACTCCTGATTGCCTCGTCCTCGCGTGTCGCACTCCGGTTGGCAAGGTGGCCCATCGGATTTTCCTCTCTGTCGCGAGCAGTTCCGATTATTGGGGCGTCTTGTGGAGCGGTGAAGGCGATCAACTTCGTGCACTCGATGACGAAGCCGGACGCCTCATCTTCGACAAGGAGTTTGGCATCACCATCGAGGGCCTGGCTTCAGGTTTTAGCGTACCTCAGGTCGAGCGAGCAATCGACGAGATGGCACAAATCTGGTCGGCAAAGAGCACCCTGCGGGTGTCCGTCACGAGCGATACGCGTGGTTCGAGCTCGTGCAACGAGGGCATTTCGAGCTGGGCCCGCAAGGTGCTAGGAGAACAGGACCCCTGGCGCACCGGCGGTGCCCGTGCTCTTGAGGTTTACGACGAGCGGGAAGACGACCTTCAGCCCGAAGATGCAGAGTTGTCCACGCTTACGCAGGTCCTCGATTCTTCCATCCGCTGGTATAGCAATGCGACATCGAGCCCGCAGGCCGACCTGGCGATCATCGCCCACCTTGGCACGCAGAGCCCAGAACTAGATCGGCAGGGCCTATCTTCCCCAATCGACGCGGTCGGCCTGAACCGAGTACGCGTGCGTCGCCAGCTCGCCGCCAGCGAGGGCAAGTTCATCGCGGAGAGCCGTGTGGGCAAGCACGAATCCGCCGCGGAGACTATCGAGGCTCTTCCCGAGGTAGCGCGGTCTGCTAGCATGCAGCTAGCAGCAATCGTCCAGGCGATAGAGGGTCGATGCGCAGAGGCGTTTGACAGCTACGTTTTCATGCCCAAGAAACCTACCCTCGAAAGGGCCGTGGACACGGCCCGGTACTGCGCCGTTTCATCCACGAACATTGATCCCGCTTGCTTCTTCACCGTGAATGACAAGTCCTACCTGTGGGACTACGACTTACCGTCCTACTCGCGGCGAGCGGGAGAGAACAGTGGATTTTACCTGATTGCCAACGAGTCGCCGACCATCCGCCAGGCAGCCCAAGGTGCCATCAAGGATCTCCAGGACGACGCGGAGGTCGAGGACTCGACGATCAGCCGTCTCTTGCGGGAAATATCGAGACGAGGAGTCCCAACGCTCAAGCGCCTAACGGGAGGCGGCACGGCATCCCTGGGTGAGATCGGCGTCCTCACGTGCCTGCGCACCCTGCAGTGTGAATTCGCAGAGACGAGCTGGCCGTGCATTTTCCCCGTGCGAGCTGAGGGAAGCCCGGTCGTCAACCTCGTGATTCCAGTCGATCCGTTTAGGGCTTACTTCGACGAGCTGCGACAGGGACTTCAGCTCCATGACTTCGAGAGACCGGACCTGCTTTCCATCAGCTTGCGGTTTGAGGGCGATCAGCTCGCAGCGATGAAGGTTACTCCGATCGAGGTGAAGGCCCGGGCCGATGCCATGGGCGATAGCCAGCTCCGCGATGCGATCGAACAAGCCCGGATCTTCGCCTTATTCTTGGAACAACTGGCGAAGCGTGCATCCGAGCACGCCATCTGGGGAATCGCCCATCGCCACCTCATTGCGTCCTGGCTTGACTACGCATTCCGCGTGTACGGCCAACTCCGCCACCTGATGGAGTCCACGGACTGGCACAAGTGGCACGGCGAAGTCTTGGCAGCAATTCTGTCGGGACGCATCGTGCCAGAAGTTGACTCGCGTGGCCGGTTGTTTGTGGTCGGAACGGCCAAGGAGAGCGAAAAGCGCGACCTTGATCGGGACGGCCTCAACGAGGTCCTGCTCATCAGCCACGCCGATGCCTTTTCCATCCTTACAGATCCTTCCAAGAACGTGCCCGAGCGCCTTCGCAATGTCGTGGGTGATTGGCAACTATCTGCCGCGTCGCCGCCAGGGTCCGCGAGCCGTCAACCGGAACCACATCCGGCTACGCACAGTCCGACGCCTGAGTCCATGCCCGTGCCCATCGCGGCGGTGCCAGCAGCTCTGCCTGCTGCCTCCACGCAGTCAAAGGCAAGTCCTCCGCAGACTTCGGTCTCGACCGTGATGGAAGTGACCGCCGTCGGCCAGGGCGTACGTTTCGCCGTTGGGCACACCCGCCGCATCGACGATCGAGACGTGCGCGTCGCCCGTGAGCGCGTCGATCGCGAATGACACGCCGAACCAATCGCCCGCGGCTACCGGAACATCGCTCAGTTGCACGTTGTAGGACGACCTCGACGGATTCGACACCGCGTAGAACCACCAACGCTGCTGATACACGTACACCACCGCCTGCGGCTCGGTGTTGATATCCGCGGGCGTTCCACGATCGTTGAAGAACCCGATCGCCGCCTCCCAGTTGCCGAAGCGTGGCGTCGGCTGGTGCACATCGACGCGCATGTCCGCACTGACCATGTGATGCCGCCCGGGCGCGATCTCGGCGATCAGCCCCTGGCTCGATCCGCTTGTCAGCGATACCTGGAACGCACGCGTGGGAAGCCCGTCTCGCCCATTCGTCTGGATGACTGAGCCCGTCGGCGCGGGCAGTGGCGGGTTGGTTGCGATCGACATGTCGAGCCACGTCGCGCTCGGAAACGAGCCGACCGCGTACGACTCGAAGTCGTCCGTGATCGGTCCCGCGGACGCCGCAACAGTCATCGCGCCAATCGTTGCAGCGCAGCACAAACGACACAGGAATAGATCATTCTTCGGACTACGCACCACGTTCTCCCTTCACTACACACGAGCAGCCACTCCCATCGCTCACCGGCGTCGCCGACGATTGATCCCGAGCCCTGCCGTCGCACACAACACCCCGACGGATCCGGGCGCCGGCACGCGCGTGAGGTCGATCACGCGCTGCCGCTGCACCTGCGAACCCAAGGGGGCCCGCGTCTGCGTCACGACGATGAATCGCATGTGGTCCGGCGCGAGGATCCGCAGCTCGCCGACGACGTCCACCGTCCCGCTCGCCGCACTGCCGGGGAACGTCGCGTATCGCGCGTCGGACACACGCCCACCGATCACGCGGAACGCGCCCTGATCCTCGCCCACCCACACGCCCTGCGTGAACGTGCCTCCAGGCTCCGTGAGGCGCACCGTGGTGCCGCCGATCTCGACTCCCCACATCTCCTGCGTCTCGTGCAGCGTCGCGCCATCACTCGGATCGACCTCGCGCACGCGTGCCGACCACGCACCAGCGAGAGCGCCGTCGCCCTGCACCGCACCGGTGAAGAACACCGGGAACCGCTCGTCCGTGTACGCGGCACGCTCGAAGTGCGATTGGAAGTTCGTGCCGCCGAGCGTGAACGAGATATCGCCCTCGTCGGTCCCGCTAAACGATCCCGTGCCTCGCCCCGCGTCGAGCAGGATGCCCCCAGACGCATCGATCGTCGCCGGGTAGTGTCCCGACGCGTTGAGGTCGGAGAACTCGTGCCGCCCCTCGCCCGGGAGCGGGCCCCAGGTCGACCACTCCGAGCCGTCGACCGCGCCGGTGAAGGTGTGGAAGAACAGCCCGTCGTACGGGCCGCACCTCGCGTGCCCCGCCATGCCCCCCAGCACGAGCAGGCACATCGCGCGGGTTCCGATCCAGCTTCTCGACATCACGCCGCCCTCCCCGGCCCCGGATACGCTCTGCGGGCTTGTCCAAGCCCGGATCCGGGGTGGTACTCTCGAACTATTCTGCAGTTTCAGAAATTTGCCAATAAATACCGCACATACGTGTATGCCCGGTCAAAATACAAACAAATCTGGCGTGCGCACGAGCGAGCAGTTCGCCGCGATCACCTCACCGGTGCGTGACCAGATCCTGCAGGTCGTGGTCAACCAGGCCTCCGCTTTGAGCGCGGAGCCAGAGGGGGT
Organism: Phycisphaerales bacterium; assembly: GCA_034004365.1. Lineage (GTDB taxonomy): Bacteria > Planctomycetota > Phycisphaerae > Phycisphaerales > UBA1924 > JAVEWV01. The sequence continues at coordinate 41,105 of JAVEWV010000022.1, read as the reverse complement.
TTCCATCCGTGAGATCGGCCTCCAGCTCGGACGCAAGCCCGGCTCGCTCTACAGGCACATCGACGAGCTCGTGCGGGTCGGGCTGCTGATCCCCTGCGGCCCGCGCCCCTCGGGCGGGCGCGACGCCCAGGCCTACCGCGCACCCGCCGCGCCCACGGTGCTGGTCACGCCCGATCGGCGGGGCCCCGAGCTCGAGGCGCTCTGCCAGTACATCGAGCGGGCGGGCGTCCACGCGGGGCGCGAGTCCGCGGCCGCGACGCGCGATCGCGTCGCCCGTTCCGAGGAATCCGGGGCGACTACCGACGATCGTGCGCCCGACCACGGCATGGTCGTGATGTTCGGCTGGCTCGATGCCGAGCAGCGCGCCGCGCTCCGCCGCGCCATGCACGACATCGCCAAGGTGTTCGAGAACGCCCACCGGCGCCCCGGCACGAGGCTGGTCGCGACGAGCCTCTTCACGCGTCCCGTCCGCCTTCCGGGAGGTGAGTCGCACGGCAGAGCGCCAGGGTAACTCCCCGCCCTTCAGAGCATCGAGGAACGGGAGCTCGTCGCGGACGGAGCGCACGCACGCTTGATCATGCCGGATGCGGCGCGCTCGCACCGATCCTGGCGCGGATCCTCGCAATGAGCGTGGCGCGATCGATGGGCTTCGTGAGGTACTCGTCGCATCCCGCATCGAGGCACCGCTCGCGGTCGCCCGCGATCGCGTGCGCCGTCAGCGCGATGATCGGAAGCGTGCGCCCACGCTCGCGCAGCGTGCGCGTCGCGGTGTAGCCATCCATCTCCGGCATCTGCATGTCCATCAGGACGAGGTCGAACTCGGCGCCCGATTCCACCGCGTCAAGCGCGAGGAGGCCGTTCTCGACCACCGTGACGTCCGCGCCCGCCCGCGTGAGATGATGCCGGATCAATCTCTGGTTGTCGGGACCGTCCTCCGCAACGAGCACGCGAACGCCCTGGAGCGCGCCCGCGGGCTTGTCCGCGTGAGCGATCGGATTCGTGGGAACAGGCAGATCCGGCTCGGCGGTCGCCATGCCGACGGGCAGGGTGATGCTGAACGTGCTGCCCGTGCCGGGCGTTGATCGCGTCTCGATCTCCCCGCCCATCAGACGGGCGAGCTCTCGCGAGATCGCCAGCCCCAGGCCCGCCCCGCCGAAGCGACGCGCCATCGACGCATCGGCCTGATGGAACGGGCGGAAGAGGCGATCGATGACGTCCTGCGTCATGCCGATGCCCGTGTCGATGACATCGAAGCGCATCGCGGGCTCGTCCTGCCAGACCGTCGATCGCGCGTGGACCCGCACACCACCGCACTCGGTGAACTTGATCGCGTTCCCGACGACGTTGAGCAGGATCTGGCGGATCCGCATCGGATCGCCCATGATCGTGCGCGGCAATGGCCACTCACGCTCAATCTCCAAGCGCAGTCCCTTGCCATCCGCACGCACGCGCAGCAATTCGCAGACCTCGTCGAGCACCTCGAGCGGACGCACCACGAGCCGCTCCAGACGCAACTGTCCAGCATCAAGACGCGTGATGTCCAGGATGTCGTTGACCAGTGCGAGGAGGTGCGATCCGTTCCGGCAGATGGTCTCGACGTACTCCCGCCGCTCCATCGATTGCCATTCCTGATCGCGAAGGATCTCCGCGTACCCGATGACCGCGGTGAGCGGCGTGCGGATCTCGTGGCTCATGTTGGCGAGGAACTGCGATTTCGTGGCGCTCGCCGCGGTGGCCTGATCGCGGGCCTGACGCATGAGTTCTTCGGCGCGGGTGCGATCGCATACTTCCTTGCGGAGTGATTCGTTGAGCTGATTCAGCGCCGCGGTTCGCTCATTGATCGTCTTCTGCATGAGGACGTTCGCCTCAAACAACGCGAACGCCGAGCCCGAGCCATCGACCGTCCGCTCGACGCGATCCATCAACGCGTGGTTCATCCTCGTGAGACGCTCCACCTGCGCCCGCAACGCATCGATCTGGGCCTGCTTCGGGTCTGGACTCATGCTGCCCGCCCCAGAGCAACGCCCGTGAGCGTCTGGTTCATGTGCAGCCCATTGAGCTGCTCGCCGTAGGTGCTGAATCCGATCAGCGGGTACTTCCCGAGGATCCGCCCCACCTCGTCCCGCTGCCCGCGGCTGAGGATCTCGAGACGACGCAGGATGCAGTCATACCCCAGAACGAGTTCGAGCTCGCCGATCTCGCTCGCGATATCGCCCAACTGACGCTCGAGGCTCCTGGGCAGGTCCAATCCGCGAGCCACGCGCAGCACGAGCCCCTCCGCGATCGCGCAGAAGAACGTCAGGCTGCCATCATCGTTCACACGCTGGATTGAACGCACGTAGTACGAACCACCGATCGAGAGCATCACCGGATGCTCGGCGAACACCGTGGGCGAGAGCTGGTCCGCGCGCAGGCCCACGGCCCGGGCATATCCCTCCGCCGCCACCTCACCATTGATCTCCGTCACGCGCCGCTCGCTCGGCACCGCGCCCGTGACCACGAGCCGGTCGAACGTCGGCTCGAAGTGGTGCGCCTGGAACACGCGGAACGGGAGCGCCGTCCGCACCATCCCCATCGCCACGGCGTTCTGTGCCGCCTGCCCGTTCACCGCGACCCAGGTGCTCTTGAATCGCAGGTTATCCCCCGCCGAACCGCCCACGAGGGGGACGTGGGGCATCGCATTCGCCAGCGATGCGCACACCTGCTCCTCCGCGAAGGAGAGCCCGTCGATCAGCGTGATCGCGAACGAGGGCGGTGCGCCTCCACCGATCATCGGACCGATCTCTCGCTGGGCCCGGAGCACGTTGAAGCCGCTCGCATCCTCAACCAGGCGTGGCTCGAACGCGAAGTCCGCGGAGCGCACAAGCACCGCGACCACCCCGTCCTCGCAGTGCCCTTCCGCCGAGGAGATCTCTCCAGCGGTGGTGCAGCCGATCGAGGGCGTGCCCATCGCTCCGTGCAGCGCGCGGGCGAACGCGGGGAAGTCCACGCGGGGGCTCGCGTAGAAAATGAGCGCGCTCCCGGGGGCGTCGCCGAGCTGGGCGTGCAGGTCGGTCACGGCGTCCCGCGCATCGACGCACGTTGTGCGTGCGAAAGTAGAAGCCATTGCCGGTCCGGCCATGACACCGCCTCCTCTCTGCCTCCAACCGCCCAAGCAAGGGTGCGTGCGCGATCGATGGATATCGGCAGGATGCTCAATCCAATGAACCACCGCCCGGACGCAGGCCAGCACCGATCCGCTATGCTCGTCCGCTAACGATCCCCGTAGGCGGGGGTGCCGGTCGTCCTGCCGCTCCGGCCCCGTTCGATTCGGCTGCGGAGTCCGAGAGATATCCCACTTCCCTGTGCAGATTTTCGACCACGTACGCGCGAGACCATCCGATGAGCCATGCCTTCAGCGTCGTCGCGCAGGATGAGTTCGATGCACCTCCACAGCACGTGTGGGGATTGCTCCGCGAGCTGCGCGGCATCGCCACGCCCAGCGCCATCGCCGAGCCCGCGCGGAGCGATCAGGCCGGCGAGGTCCTGCAGACCGTGCGCTGGAGCCCGGACGTGTGGTTCACCCAGCGCCTCGTCGAGCGTGACGACGCGGCCCGCACGATGCGCCTCGAACTGGTCGAAGCGCAGGGGCTCGACCTCGCGAGCTACAGCATCACGATCGAGGTCCTGCCTGCGGGCTCGCCCGATCGCTGCACCGTCCGCTTCACGGGCGAGGGCAAGGCGATCCAGAACGCTGCGCACGCCGAGAACCTGACCCGCGGCATGTACGCGCTCGGGCTCGAGTCGCTCGCCGCGGCACTGCGCAGCCAGGACCCGGCTCCCTGAGGCCGCGCGGGCGACCGAATCTGGCCCACACCCTCGCCGCCCCACTACCATCGCCTCGCCATGAGCGAGACGCCCCGCAACTTCATCCAGCAGATCATCGACGCCGACATCGCCTCCGGAAAATGGGGCGCGCCAGGCGATCGCTCCGTCGTCCGCACCCGCTTCCCGCCCGAGCCCAACGGATACCTCCACATCGGGCACGCCAAGAGCATCAACCTGAACTTCGGGCTCGCGAAGGAGTTCGGCGGGAAGTTCTACCTCCGCTTCGACGACACCAACCCCGCCAAGGAAGAGCAGGAGTACGTCGACTCCATCACGCACGACGTCCGCTGGCTCGGTGCCGACTGGGAGGGCGAGCATGGCGCGGGCCTCCGCTACGCCAGCAACTACTTCCAGCAGATGTACGACTGGGCCGAGGAGCTTGTGAACAAGGGCCTCGCCTATGTCTGCGACCTCTCGCCCGACGAGGTCTCCGCCCGCCGCGGCACCACCACCGCCCCCGCCACCAGCCCCTTCCGCGACCGCGCGCCCGACGAGTCCCTCCGCCTGCTCCGCGAGATGCGCGACGGCAGGCACCCCGAGGGCTCGCACTCACTGCGCGCGAAGATCGACCTCGCCAGCCCCAACTTCAACCTGCGCGATCCGGTCATGTACCGCATCGTCCACGCCGCGCACCACAACACCGGCACGGCGTGGCACATCTACCCCATGTACGACTGGGCCCACGGGCTCGAGGACTCCATCGAGGGCGTCACGCACTCCATCTGCACGCTCGAGTTCGAGGACCACCGCCCGCTGTACGACTGGTTCATCGACGCCATCAACCAGGGCCGCACCGACGACGGCTCGGGCCCCTGGGGCAAAAAGATCCACCATCCCCAGCAGATCGAGTTCGCCAAGTTCCGCCCCAACTACACCGTCCTGAGCAAGCGCAACCTCATCCGCATGGTCAAGGACGGCATCGTGCGCGGCTGGGACGACCCGCGCATGCCCTCCATCGCGGGCCTCCGCCGGCGCGGGTACACGCCCGAGGCGCTCCGCGACGTCGCGCTCGGCGTTGGCACCACCAAGTACGAGAGCGTCATCGACCTCTCACGCATCGAGAACGCGCTCCGCGACGACCTCAACAAGCGAGCCCCGCGACGCCTCGCCGTCCTCCGACCGCTCAAGCTCACCATCACCAACTGGCACGAGCACGGCGACGACGCCCGCACCGAGCAGATGACGCTCGTCAACAACCCCGAAGACCCCGCGTACGGCGAGCGCAGCGTGCCCTTCTCGAAGCACCTCTTCATCGAGCGTGACGACTTCATGCTCGACCCGCCCAAGAAGTTCTTCCGGCTCGCGCCGGGCGCCGAGGTCCGCCTCCGCGGGGCGTACTGGGTCCGCTGCCACGACGTCGTCCGCGACGCGGAGGGCAACGTGAGCGAGGTCCTCTGCACCTACGACCCGCAGACCCGCGGCGGGAGCGATCCGCCCCCCGCGCCCGACGGCACCAAGCGCAAGGTCAAGGGCACGCTGCACTGGGTCAGCGCGCCGCACGCGATCGCCACGGAGGTGCGCCTGTTCGAGCGCCTCTTCAGCGTCGAATCGCCCGGCGAGGCGACGGGCAATTTCGTTGACGATCTCAACCCCGACTCGCTCGAGGTCCTCACGGGCTGCATGCTTGAGCCCGCGCTCGCCCAGCGCACGCACGACGAGCCCGCCTGGCCCGACGAGATCCGCCGGTTCCAGTTCGAGCGCCTCGGCTACTTCTGCGTCGACAAGGACGCGGACGCTCGCTTCGGCGGCTCGTCCTCAGGCAACACCCTCGTGCTCAACCGCAGCGTGACGCTCAAGGACTCGTTCGCGAAGGACGTGCAGAAGGCGTAGTCGCTGGCGCGCCACGACTCGCTCCGCGTGTTACGCCGCCGGCACGTCCAGCGCCGTGCGCATCGCGTCCACGATCTCCGCGTCGAGGCCCGCGCTCTCGGCCTTCTCGAGCATCCGCAGCGCGGGAACGTTGCGATCCAGCGCCTGCATGAGCGCCGCGGCACTCAGATAGTCCGCCGAGGCGCCCGTGCGGTGCGCCCGCGCCACCTGTCGCTGCAGGACCATCCGCGAGCGGGCCGTCTCCAGCCCGAACTCGTCCAGCCGCGCGGGGTAGCCGCCCATCTCCGGCATCGTGCGATACGCCATCAGCATCATCGCCACGCCGTCATCGTCACGCTTGTCAATGAGCAGCACGATCGCCAGCTCACGCATCGCACCCGCGTCGCTCGGAGACTCGGCGAGGCGCGTGCGGTACAACTCGATCGCCTCTTCAAAGTCACCCGCCTGGGCCGCGTCACGCGCCAACTCAACCACACCGCGCGGCGGGAGCGCCGGCTCGGGCTGCATCGACGCGGGCAGCACCCCGGGCGAGAGCAATTCCGGATTCACGACGATCTCCGTGCCGTAGATGGGCCCGTCGTACCAATCGTTGTCGTCCCACCGCCGCACGTAATCGACGTACCGATCGACCGTGATGCCGGGCCTCCACGCCCCACCCGTCATCCCGCCCCATGCGCCCCACGCGCCCGTCACGGCCATGTCCGGCCCGTACGCAATCACACCCGTCCCGGGATCGAACGAAACGACGCCGGTCCCGATCCCGCACATCTTCCGATCATTCTGAAGCAACGCCCCGAGCCGATCGCGCGACGACATGCCCGATGACACGATGCCCGGCGAGCTCGTCGTACCGCCCGTGCTCACCGATGGCGTGCTCTGCGGATCAACCATTCCGCTGTTGCGTGTGGTGCTCCGCGGCCTGCCGGGATTCACGCCCTTGATGTTGGGGCGAACACCCTTGACGTCGGGTCGCACGCCCTCCACGTTCGGACGCACCCCGGAGATGCGCGGACGCATGCCGCCCGTGCGCGCTCGGAAGCCGTCCGTCCGCGGCCTGACGCTCTGGCCCGGCGTCGGCGCCGCCTCTTGGCCGAGCGCCGGAACGCAAGGCCCGGCCAGTCCCACCAGCGCGACCACCGCCAGCCTGCCGATCCTCGCCATGTCCCCAGCCATGCTTTTCTCCCGGTTCGAGCGCAGCCGCGCCCCTGAGTGCTACACCGCCCCCGCCCCCAGGTTCCATCGGCCGGCGCGATCCGCCCCCAATGCCGGAACCAGCCCCCACCCCGCGCCGCAACTACCCCCACCGCGATATCGTGCCCCCGTGCCCAACCAAGCCACGACATATCCTCACAACCGCGACGCTCTGAATCCCCATATCAGGGGGGTCGACTCTCGCGTGCCACGAGCCCGCACCCTCCTTGGGTTGGTCTTCATCCTCCTCCCCCTCGCGCTGCCCCTCACAGGGTGCATGGTCCTCCAGACCTCGTTCCGCCTGACCTCCGAGGACGCCGCACCGGACGCGCCGAACCGCGCCACGCTCGCCCCGGACCTGCGCACCACCGCCGCGGTCTGGCAGGACACCAACACCGTCGATCTCTACCTCACGGACCTGCCCCGCGCCGCGCTCGATCCCACGGCCCCCCTCGACGGCATCACCGGCAACATCGTGCACATCCACATGTTCCTCGCCCCCCGCGCCGGGCGCACGCCCATCGAGGACACCGCCCAGACCGCGACCGTGCGCCACCTCGTCCTCTCGCGCGGGCTCGCGGGCGTCTACGCGGGCGGCGGATTCCTTCAGCCGCGCACGTCGTTCGCGCGCGACCGCTTCGCGGGCACGATGAACGCCGGCACGGCCCGCCTGATCGCTGCGGACCCGGGCTTCGTCGACGCGCTGGGCCCCGCGCGGATCGATACCGAGGTGCTCGCGCGGCGCGACCCGCGCACCGCTCGCCTCATCGCCGCGCGGCTCGAGACCATCCTCGCGCGCACGCCACGCATCGAACGCGACGATCCCGAGCAGGAACCTCCCGCGGCCGACGCGTCGCCCGCAAGCCCCTGACCTAGTGCGTCTTTTCCCAGCGTTCGACCAGCGCCCGCGCCGCGCCCGAGTAGAGCGACTCGAGCACGTCCGGCGCCACTCGCGCCAGCCCCACCCCGCGCAGACGCGGCACGCTCATCGCGTCGTACCGATCCGGGTCCACCATCATGAGGTCCGGATCGGCGATGTTGCTCGCGCCGTCGTAGTCCGTCTCCCACATCGTGCGCAGCGCCCAATAGCGGCTCGCGTACAGATCGAACGCTTCCTCGGGCGAGCTCGCGAGGTCCTGCGCGAATCGCGCCCCGTCCTTCGCCGGCGAGAGGTGCGCATCGGTCGTCACGATGTCCGATCCGAAGAGGATCCGCCCCTTCCACTTCGTGAGGAACGCGACCAATTCTTCTCGCGGATGGCGAGACAGCTCGCGCACCATCCACTTCGTCGCGCTCGTGTCCAGGTGCAGATTCGGATGACGCTCGAGCATGCCCGACAGGAATGCGAGATCCTCGGGCCATCCGCCCATGTGCGCCACGATCCAGGGCGAAGTAAACCGATCCAGCAAGCGCTCCAGCGGTTCGTACTGCGCCCGCTTCGTTCCGTACCGCGACGCGTCGGCGTACTTCGTCGAGAACCACGTGTCCGGGTCCGCGATGTGCGCCATGTACATCATCCCGAGCCGCTCGCCCACCTCCAGCGCCTTGATCCGCCAGGGCGAATCGAGCGCGAGCAGGTCCACACCACCGCCCTTGCCCTCGGCGCCCTCGATGAGGTCTACAAACCGCGGCGCGTTCCATATCTTCATGATCCGCGCATGGAACTTCGAGCGGAACAGCTCGATCGACTCCAGCCACCCCGACCGGAACGCCCGCTTCGTGTCCGGGCTCATGTAGTCCGGGATCGCGACGAACCGGATCCGCTTGCCGAGCGCTTCGCGGACGCGCTCCGCCTCCTGCAACCGAGTCTGCGAGTACACGTGCGACACGCCGTACAGCGACATCGCGTCGCCATAGATCCGCGCGGCGTGCTCACCGTTGATGTGCGCATGGATGTCGATGATGGGCGTCACCGGCGGCCCGAGGCGCGAGGCCTCCCCGCGATAGTCCAGCCCGAGGCGGTTCGCGGGCGTCCCGCCCGTGGGCTGCGGGGTGTCCCAATCGACCCGCGTGCCCGAAGCCCGCTCCGCCGAAGTGGTCTGTGGCACGCGCATCGCCTCCTGGCACTTGGCCCGTACGCTCCCCGCGCACGACCCGCGCAACTATAGAGCGTGACGATCGACGCCCATCCCGCCGCGCCCCGCCACGCCCCCGCGAGCGAACCGACGCCCCGCGCGACGGGCGCACGACGCCTCCGCATCGCGCTCGCGCACGACTGGCTCGTCTCGCTCCGCGGCGGCGAGCGTGTGCTCGACGACATCGTTCGGATGCTCCGGGACCGCCACGAGGTGACACGCCTCTACACCATGTTCGACGCGGGCGGGCCCATCTCCCCCGCGATCGACCTCCTGCCCCGCACCACCGCGCGCCTCTCGAACATGCCGCTGGCCCGGGGCGCACTGCGCCGATGGATGCTCCCGCTCTATCCGCGCATGGTCGCCGACCTCTCCCGAGCGCTCGCGCGTGACCACGCCCACACGCCCATCGACCTCCTGATCTCGACCAGTTCCGCCGCGATCAAGGGGCTGCGTCCGCCCGAGGGCGTCCCCCACCTCTGCTACTGCCACACGCCCGCGCGATACGTCTGGTCGCAGCAGCAGGAGTACGCCCGCGCCGGCTCGCTGCAATCGCTGGGCCTGCGCGCCTTCGCGCCGCACTTCCGCGCGTGGGACCGGCGCACCGCCGCCAACGTCACACGATTCGTCGCCAACAGCGCGCACACCGCGCGCGAGATCAAGCGTTGCTACGACCGCGACGCGAGCGTCGTGCATCCGCCCGTGCAGCTCGGCGCCTTCTCGCCCGGCCCGCCCGCGTCACGCCGCGACTTCTGGCTCGTCGTCAGCGCGCTCGAGCCCTACAAGCGCGTCGACCTCGCCATCGACGCCGCCCGCCATCGCAACCACCCGCTCGTCATCGTCGGCACCGGCTCCATGCGCCGCCCGCTCGAGCAGCGCGCCGGCCCGAGCGTGCGATTCGTCGGCAGGCCCAGCGACGAAGAACTCCGAGATCTCTACCGGCGCGCACGCCTGCTGCTCTTCCCGCAGATCGAGGACTTCGGCATCGTCGCCCTCGAAGCACAGGCCTGCGCCACGCCCGTCGTCGCGCGTGCCGCGGGCGGTGCGCTCGAAACGGTCGTCGATGGCGCCACCGGCGCGATGTTTGAGGAGCCCACGCCCGATGCGCTCCTGAACGCGATCGATCGCTGTCCCGATTCGCGCGACGACGAGGTCGCACGCGCCTGCACCGAGAACGCCGCACGCTTCGCGGAGGATCGATTCATGGACGCGATGCGGAACGAGATCGACGCCGTGCTGCGCGCATGAACCGCGCGACGAGCACTTCGTAAGCGCGCGGAGCCGACGAACCGCTCAACCCTCTTCCGAGTACCGCGCCGCCTGCACCAGCCCGATGTACAGCTCGTGGTCCGACTCGAGATCGAAGTGACGAACCACCTCGCAGTCGAACACCAGCGGTGAGCGTGCCAGCACCGGCGCGCCCGACACCATCGACGTCACGCGGAGCGAATCGAACGGGTCCCCCTCCTGCCCGGGGAGCAGCCCTTCCTCCGAGAGCGCCGGGGGCTCGCTGCTGAACTTCCGCAGCAAGAGCCGCTCGCTCGCCCCAACCTTGCACAGCACGAAGTGGTGGCTATCCCGAATCAGCGGCTCGATGCTGTGCCCCTTGCGGGCCGCGACGCACAACAACTGCGGCTCGTCGCTGCACCGCTGCACACTCCGCACGATCATGCCCGTGCGCTTGCCCTCGAACGCCGCGGTCATGATGAACGACGGCGCACCGTGCGCGTCGAGCGCTTCGAGCGCGGCGCGGATCGCGTTCAGAGATGTCCCGGGTCGGGTGCTCATAAAAGAAAAACGGCCGAGCATCGAAGGTCCGAGAACTGCGCGGGGCAGTCTAACCCATCGCGCAACTCCGTGCGTTCCAACGGCTTCCATCGGATGTTTCAAGCCGCGGGTTTGTCCCCGCCTCCCGGACGACCGGCACAAGCTGCGCGGGTTGTCCACGAACCGCCCACACAACATGAAGATTCATTGATCCGGGTTGCGTTGTGGGGCGAAATGGGGAAGAATCCCACGAATGACCACGGAGGCGCAACCCCTTGCTCTTCACCGGGCACACCGAGGCGACGATCGACGCCAAGCAGCGCCTCGCCATCCCGGCGAAGTACCGCTCCCTCTGGGACGCGGCACGGGACGGGACGGCGTGGCAATGCGTCCCCTGGCCCGGGGGGATCATTCGCCTGTTTACCGAGAATCGCTTCGCCCAGCTGGCCGAGATGCGGGAGCAGTCCCTCACCCCCGGCGCGGACGAGGCGGAGCTCGACGCGGACCTGTTCGGCCTGGCCGAACGGCTGGAGACCGACGCCCAGGGTCGCGTCCGCCTGCCGATCGCGCACCTCGAGCTGACCGGGCTGCTCCGGACGCCCGCTTCGGGCGGGTCGATCGAGCCGGTCGAGGTGGTCGTCGTCGGGGCGCGCAATCGCCTCGAGATCCGAAGCCGTTCGCTCTGGCTCGACGGGCTCAAGGAGCGGTTCGCGCGCCTGCCCGAGCTGGTCGATCGGGTCGAGCGGGCGTCGCGGGAAGGTGCGTAAACGTGCGCGGCTGACGCGCACGCATTTGTGACCTCTCGGGTCCACGGATGGGCTTGGGAGGGGGTGAGAGAGGGGGCGTGCGCACGCACGACCCGGCCGACCGGTGGGCTGGAAACGGCCCGTTACGGGGCTTGGCAGAGAACAAGCCGCCGCGGGGACTCCTCTCGCGGCGTTCGTGGGGTGGTTCCGATCGAACCACGGGTCGGCAGCGGTCGGCGCAGGGACGCGCCGCTGCCTCGCAGCCGCCGGAGCCGGTCCGGGCGCCAGGGAATGGGCGACCCCGAGTCCGGCGTGTTCACCCGGTGGACGACCCCTGCCGAAACCCCCGTCCCCGATGGGCGATGGTCCGTCGGGGGCATTCCCAGGTGGGCCGCCGTTCGTTTTGGCGGCTCGCCGACAAGCCAGCATTCATGGGCCACCACTGCCACGGGCCGCAACCACCACCACCTTTCGAGTTCCGATCCCGGTCCGTGGCCACACACCGCTCGCGGATGAGAATCCGCGAGCGGTTCTGTTTTTTGCGAGCACTTTCCATCCGTGCGCGTGCGAAGCCGCCCGGGCATCCCCGGGCGGCCCCGCCAGAAGAAGAACGCTGTGGAACGAATGCCCCCGACAAAGGCCCGATGCGGGCCACACGAGGGCCGGGATCAGCGCTTCTCGAGGGTCAGATCGACGATGGTGACCTCGCCCGCGCTCGCGACCGCGGCCTCGCGATCGGCGCCGACCTCGCGCTTGGCGCCCTGCACGATGTAGCGCCCCGGACGCACCGGACGGAGCAGGACGCGCCCCCGCTCGTTGGTCTCGCCGCGGGCGACGAGGAGGCCCTGCGGAGTCGCGAGGCGCACCTGCGCGCCCGCGACCGGATTGCCATCCGCGTCCTTGACGTTCACGGCGATCTGCCCGGGCTCGCGTGCGGGCTGGGCGACGGGGGTCAGGCCGGACGCGCCCGGCGCGGAGCCCGAGGCGAGCGCGAGGGGCGCGGCGAGGGCGGCGCAGACCGCGAGTACGGAAAGCCGGTTCATGGGAACTCCTCTCGTGTGGTGTGCCCCCAGCCCGCGCAGGGAGGGGCGTGCGGCGCGGGCGACTCACGGGATGCCGGGCCGGACCGCCGCGCCGCGGCCCGGTGGCGGGACGCCAGAATGCACACACGGATCACGACATGGACCGACGCGCGTCATCCCCCCAGGGACGTCCGCGCCGGCAATGCCGTACACCCCAACGAGCCAGTGGCTCGCGTCCTTCTTCTGGCGCCCGCCTCCGGGTCGCACCCGGCCCAACGCGGTGGGTCGTGGTGGATTGCGAGAAACTCGGAAGAAATGCAACCACAGAGGCGCAGAGACACAGAGGGATGGCATGGGGGGTTGGCGTACGAGGTGGGCGGGGTGGAGGTGAACGCCGCGGGTGAGAATGTCGGCACGGAGTGCCGACCGACCCGTGGGGCGTCGCGCGGAACAAAAGCGTCGGCACGGAGTGCCGACCTACCCAAGGCATCGCACTGCGTGAGGCCTACGCGGGGCGGACCTCGACGGTGCCGTCGGGGCGGTCCTTCACCGCGAGCCCGAGCGAAGTGAGGCGCTCGCGGATCTGATCGGCCCGGGGCCAGTCCTTCGCGGCCCGCGCGTCGCGCCGCTGCGTGAGCAGGTCCTCGATCTCGGGCGAGGGCGTGACGCCGGGGAGATAGACGCCGAGCGTCGAGGCTTGTGTCTTGAGGCGCGGGAGGTCGAGCACGCCGAGGACGGGCTCAATTGTGTGGAAGAAATCGAACCCCGCCCATCCTTGTGCCGACCCTCCCATCGGAATCATCTTCAGTTGTTCTATTGTCTCATCGTCTGTCCAATTGCGAATCCGCGACTCATCACAATCGATTGCGAGAAACGAGTTCACCGCCTCATTCACGATACCGATAGCGCCAGCAATGTTCAGGTCATCGCTCATGCACTCCTTGATTCGATGATGAACGAACGCCATCATCGCGCGCGGGTCTTTGTTCGTCCAGCCGAATGAGCGACGCGCAATCTCAATTCGCGCACGCCGCCAGCGTTCGACCATCCTTGCCGCGTCCTTGAGCCCCTGCTCAGTGAAGTTCGCGTTCGCGCGGTAGTGCGTGCCGATGAGCGCGAGGCGCACCGCGGCGGGCTCGTGGCCCTTGGCGAACAGGTCGCGCGCGGTGTAGAAATTGCCTTTGCTCTTGGACATCTTCTCGCCCTCGACCATCAGGAAACGCGGGTGGAACCAGCACGCGGCGTAGGGCGCGTGATCGGGCGCCGCGTTGAAGGCGCAGCACGTCTGCGCGATCTCGCACTCGTGGTGCGGGAAGATGTTGTCCTCGCCACCCGAGTGCAGGTCGATGATCGCCTCCGCGTCGGGCACGACGAGCGTGCGCAACGCCTCGGGCGAGAGCGCGCCCGCGTCCCTGGACAGGAGCCTCGCCGCGCTCATCACCGTGCACTCGATGTGCCAGCCGGGATAGCCCGCGCCCCACGGCGAGTCCCACTTCATGAGGTGCGACGCGTCCTCCTTCCACAAGAGGAAGTCCGCGGGATGCTCCTTCTGGGCCTGGTTGCCCGCGTCGACGCGTCCGCCCGCGCCGGAGCGGAGCTCGGTGAGCGTGTTGCCGCTGAGGCGACCATACCCCGGGAAGGACTTCACGCGGAAGTACACGACCCGCGCGCCGGGCGAGCCCACGACGTACGCGTGCCCCTTCGCGATCAGCATCTCGATGACCGCGATCATGCCGCGGACGTTGTCGGTGGCGCGGGGCATGCGCGAGGGATCGCGCTTCGCGTCGATCGCGACCTTGAGCCCGAGCTTCTCGGCGTCCTCGCGGAAGCGGGCCTCATAGAACCGCGCGATCGCGAGGGGATCGCCCGGATCGATGTCGACGCCGGGCGGGAGCGTGCCGGCCTTCTTCGCCTGCGCGAGTCGCTCGCGGGCGGCGTCCATCTTGTCCTGCCCGCCACCGTCTGCCGCGTCGTCGTCGGTCATGTGCCCGACGTCGGTGATGTTCATGACGTGCACGACCTCGCGCGAGCCACGGTGTTCGCTTCCATCGCGCGTTTCGAGCGTGCAGAGGGGCGATTCGATCCACCGCCGCAGCACGTCCGCGGCGAGGAAGGATCGGAAGTTGCCGATGTGCGCGTCGTCATAGACCGTGGGCCCGCAGGAATAGAACGTCACGCGCGCGGGATCGCGCGGACGGAAGGGCTCGAGCGTCCGCGTCAGGGAGTTGTGCAGGCGCAGGGTCGGCATGGGCGGATGGTACGGTGCGTGTTCGGCGCACGGGCGAGCGGCGGCAAAGACCGCTTGCGCAAGGACCGAAAATGCGCTATCGTGCGGGCGACTCGGGCCGGGCGGCCCGCGGGCGAGGGAACGCATGGCGAGCCGGAAGAAGAGCGTGGCACGCGTGGGCGACATGCTCGAACGCGAGCATCCCGACACGGGCGTGCGTGCGCGGGTGCGCATCGGCGACTGCCGCACGGAGCTGGAAAAGTTCGACGAGGCCCGCGAGGGGAGCGTTGATCTGGTCTTCGCCGATCCGCCGTTCAACTGGGCCCGCGCCTACGACCGGTGGGACGACAAGATGCCCGAGGACGAGTACCTCACCTTCACCTACGACTGGCTCGACCTGTGCGTCCGCGCGCTCCGCCCCGGCGGGGCTCTCTGGGTGAACATCCCCGACGACTGGGCCGCGGAGATCACGGCGTACCTCAAGGGTCGCCTGTTCGTGGGCGGCGCGGGGCGCCGTCCGCCCGCCGAGATGGAGATGGAGAACTGGTGCGTCTGGCACTACCGCTTCGGGCAGAACGTCACCGAGCGGTTCATCAACAGCAAGGTGCACGCGCTGTACTTCGTCAAGGCGGGCGGCGAGCGCACCTGGAACCCCACCGAGGTGCTCGAGGTCTCGGACCGGCGCGCGATCTATGGCGACCCCCGCACCGAGAGCAAGCGCGACGGCATGCCCGCGGGCCTGCGCGTGCCGATGGACGTGTGGTACGGCAAGTTCTGGGGACGCATCCAGGGCAACAACAAGGAACGCCGCGCGCAGCACGACAACCAGTTGCCCGAGGTGTATCTGGAGCGGGTGGTCCGCGCGTGCTCGAACCCGGGCGACCTCGTGCTCGACCCGTTCACGGGCAGCGGCACCACCGGCGTGGTCGCGCACGCGCTCGGACGGAACTTCATCGGGACCGAGTTCAGCCCGGAGAACGCCGCACGTGCGTTCGAGCGGATCGGGCTGGGCCCCGTGCGCGAACTGGGCCAGGGGCCCCAGAGCACGGCGATCTTCGAGAACCGCCGCACGACCCGAGCGACGACCAAGGGTGAGCCCGAGGCCAAGCCCGCGCGGCGCCGGTCCGGCGCTTCGGCATCGGTCTGATTTATATAAGGCATTGCCGTTTCGGTGATTATGCGAATGTAACGGGTGGCGTCCGCGTCCCTCTTGGCGCGGCGTGGTGCATCAGGGATACTACCTACATACCCGCCTGACGGGTCGTGAGGGAGGTCGCCATGCCCGCGTGCCGTTCCGTCGCTCGTCCCGTCGTCGTCTCAGCCCTGCTCGCCCTTTTCGCTGGGCAGGCCGCGAACGCGCAGGTGCAGTTCGTCTCGTCCGCGGCGGATGCTGGGCTGGTGCATTCGTATCGCCCGGGCACGGGCTATCCGGGCATGCACGCCGAGATGACCGGCGCGGCGTGCGTCGCGGACTTCAATCGCGACGGTAAACCCGACGTGTTCCTGACCGGCGGGTCGCTCGAGCCCGACGGCCTGTTCATCAACGTCACGCCCGACTTCGGCCCGGGCTCCGCGGGGCCGCTGTTCGAGGATCGTGCGCAGGCGGCGGGCGTGGCGCGCGTGCATCGCTCGGGCGGCGCGATCGCGGGCGACGTCAACAACGATGGCTGGCCCGATCTGTTCGTCGTTTCGTATGGCGATGCGCCGGGCGCGAACTCGATCAACGCGTGCCGCCTGTACATCAACCAGGGCGTTGGTCCGGATGGCACGCCGGTGTTCGTGGATGACGCGATCGCGCGAGGCGTGTCTCGCGTCGCGAGCGTCGTCGACGGCATGGGCGCGGCGTTCGGCGACTATGACCTCGACGGCGATCTCGATCTCTACGTCGCGTCGTGGATGGACACGCCCGGGGGCAATCGCCTCTTCGCCAATGAAGGCAGCGGGCACTTCACGGACGTGACCACGAGCGTGCTGCCCACGCCCTCGCGCCCGCTCCGCGGGTTCACGCCCCGGTTCGCCGATCTCAATGGCGATCGCTACCCCGAACTGCTGCTGACCGACGATTTCAATACTTCACGGGTGTACGTCAACCTCGGGCCCGACGCGCAGGGCGTCGTGCATTACGCGGACCGCACCGCGGCGTCGGGCGTCACGCTTGACTGTAATGGCATGGGCTCCACGCTCGGCGACTTCGATCGCGACGGCGTGCTCGACTGGTTCATGACCAACATCTACTTCCCGCCGCCCGCGGACACCTGCGGCAACACGCTGTACATGTGCGTGGGCGAGTCGGGCCCCGCACCGCTCACGCCCGTGTTCGAGGAGGACGCCCGCGGTCGCGGCGCGCTCGACGCCGGCTGGGGCTGGGGCGTCAGCGCGATGGACGTCGATAACGATGGCGATGAGGACCTCGCCGCAACGGGCGGATGGTTCGACTTCGTCAACAAGCCCGCGCGGGTCTACCTCAACGATGGCACGGCTCACTTCACCGAGATCGCGCAGCCTTCGGGCGTCAGTTTCGTCGGGCTCGGGCGCGCGCTCGTGCACCTCGACGCGGACGGCGATGGCGATCTCGACTTCGCGCTCGTGCCCAAGGACGAGCCCGTGCGCTTCTTCCGCAACGACACGCCCGCGCAGGGCGGATACCTGCGCATCACGCTCGATACCAGCGCACATCCTTGCCTCGCGCCCGACGGCTTCGGCGCGACGGTCGTCGTCCGCGGCGCGGGGCCCGATCAGCTCCGCGTGCACGACGGTAAGTACACCTACATGGGGCACTCCGAGCACGTCATGCACTTCGGCCTCGGCGCGGCGGAGAGCGTCGACGTCGAGGTGCGATGGAACGACGGAAGCGTCACGACGCTCGCGGACGTCGCCCGCGATCATGCGATCGTCGTCCACGCCTTTCACCCGGCGGACCTCAACGAGAACGCGACCATCGATTCCGCCGATTTCCTCGTGCTCTTCGATCGGTACGTCGCGCGCGATCCGACCGCGGACGTGAACCACGACGGCGCCGTGAACTCCTCAGACTTCCTGTGGATGCTCAATCGACTCGTTGACCCGTGCGGGCACTGATCGGCAGTTGACGATCCCGTCGCGATAGCCCGATCAAGGCTCGTTCCGCCCGATCGCTCGCACGTTTGGCGCACGCATGTCGTCCCGTTCGTAACGCCTGATCACACGCTCGAGGTGCGCCCCGTCCTCGTCGTTTACGACGAAGTCGCCGTTGGTATCGGTGGGGTTCTGTGCCCACGCGTACATGTCGTCGATGTCGACCTTGCCGTCTCCGTTGACGTCCTCGAAGAACCGGGCGACGCGTCCGAGCGGATCGCCCAGCACGATGTGCTGCCACGAGAGGACGGGGATGCTGGTCCACGCGGCCTCGGCCCACGTAAGCCCACCGAGGAAGAAGTTCTGCGCGATGAACTCGTTGTCGGGCACGAAGTTCGCGAAGGGCTCCCACACATGCCCGATGCCGAACGTGCCGCCCGCGGAGAGAAAGTCGGTCAACTGCTCCTGACTGAGCGCCGTGCCCAGCCCGCCGAAGGCGCGCCCGTTGTACGACTCGATCGTGTTGAAGACCGCGCCCGGCGCGTAGTTGAAGCTCTCCGCATACGCGATGCCCGCGCCCGTGGGCCGACCGTCATGGTTCGATCCATACGACGCGAGCAGCAGGACCTGGCTGCTGACGATCCGCCCACCTCCAAAGTCGACGAGCGGGCCCACGCAGAAATTGCTCGCGCCGGCCGCAGCGTCGTACACCACACTGAAGGGTCCTACCCGCGGGTCCTGAGCGAGCAGATTCGCGGCGCGCTCGTAGTCGTCGCCGGAACGTGTGAGATTGTTGCCCTGGTTGTCAAGCTCGGAATTGGGCGCCGTGTTCTCCGCGCCGTTGGAGTTCGATTCGTCGAACACGTACGAGCCCAGCGCGATGATCCTTCCCGCGCCGCGATCGATCACCGCCTTCACGTCGTCAACGGTCTTGCCGTCGAGCCGTGTGACGAGCACGATGTCGCCCGGCGTGAGCCGGTCCGGCCCCGTCGCGGTCGTGGGAACAAACCAGATCTGCCCGAGGCCCGACGAGGCGAACGTCTTGGATGTCGCCATGTACTGCGTCGAGAACGCGTTGATCGGACGATCACTCTTCCAGTACGGATTGGTGATCACGCCGTCGGCAAGGCTGTCGCCCTGCCCGCCAGCCTCACCCGCGTCGAGGTTCTGCCAGAGGAGCGTGAGCTCGGAGTCGACCGCGGCGTTCGTGCAATCACCCGCGGTGAACTCGGCCCCTTGATTGCTCGGGCTGTCGCCGACATTGGCATTGTCGGTATCGCGCAAGCGGTGTGGCAAACCCTTGGTGAGCACGATGCAGCGCACACGTCGCTCGATGCCCTCGCCGAGCAGATACTCGCGGATCGGGTCGCGCATACGGTCCCTGAACACCGAGTAGTCCACGTTCCCCGCGGGCAGCGTCGCGAGCCCGGTGGACGCAAGGTCGAACACGCGCACCGTGGGATGCACGCCCGGCGCGTTGCCCAGCGGCCCGCCGGGCACCTTCCCCGAACCCGCGTAGTACTCCGCGACGTCGCGCGAGGACGCGATGCGGCTGTCATACACCACCAGCACCTGGTCGGGCTGCAACTGCGCCCGCGCGGACCCCGCAACGCACGCGAGCGCGACGCACGCGAGCACGCGACCCGGACGCGCCACCCCGCCCTCCCGCGAGCGGGCTCGGACGTTGCTGCGCGGCGTTCGGTCTGTGTTCATGCCGAGATCCTCCGTACCCTCATTCGGTCCGTGCGGGCGGACGGTTTGCGTTGGTGCGACGCCATCCGCCCGCAAGGGGTTTCCAACGCCCGATCGTGCGGGATCGACCCCCTTTGATGTGGGGGGTATTTCGCGCAGGCCAACACGCCTCTCACATGATCACAAACGAACCCAACGCGAGTCCACCCGCCGTCCTGATCGCGGTGAAGGTCGTGCCTGGGGCGCGTTCGGACGCTCTCGCGGGCGTGCTCGGGGATCGACTGAAGATCCGCGTCAGCGCCCCGCCGGAAGGCGGGCGCGCGAACCGTGCGGTGTGCGAGCTGATCGCCCGAGCGCTCGGCCTCCGCGCCAACGCCGTGACGGTCGCGACGGGCATGACGAATCCCGAGAAGGTCATCCGCGCGGTTGGGGTCGATGCCGATCGCGCCCGCACCCTGCTGCTGGGCGAGCCGGGGTCGACCGCGGCACGCGACTCATGAGCGGCCGAGCAGTGATCGCGCGTGCGCGCGTGCGGCACGGTCCGCTTCGATCACGTCCTCGATGGACGCGATCGGTCGCACGGGCAGCTCATCTATCGTGCGCGACACGACCTCGAAGATCCTTCCGAACGGGATCCCGCCGTCCGCGTGCAGGAACGCCGCGACCGCTTCCTCGTTCGCCGCGCTCAGCACCGCGCCGCTCGTCCCGCCCTCGTCGATCGCGCGGAATCCCAGCGCGAGAGCGGGAAATCGCTCCAGGTCGGGCGGCCTGATCTCGATCGCTCCCGGGTCCGCGCCCTCGACACGATCGCCGAGAGCCGGAAGCCGCTCGGGGAACGCCAGCGCGTACTGGATCGGGACGCGCATGTCGGGCGCGCCCATCTGCGCGAGCGTGACGCCGTCCTCGAACTCGAGCATCGCGTGCACGATCGATCGCGGGTGCACCCCCACCCCGATGCGGCGGCTCTCCGCGCCGAAGAGCCAGTGCGCCTCGACCACCTCGAGCGCCTTGTTCATGAGCGAGGCGCTGTCGATCGTCACCTTCGCGCCCATGTCCCACACCGGGTGCGCGAGCGCCTCCGCGGGCGTGGCCCGGGCGATGCGTTCGCGATCCCACGTCCGGAACGGCCCGCCCGATGCCGTCAGCAGCACGCGCGCGACACCCGCCGGGAGGCCCATCGGCGGCACGCACCCCGCACCGGCGCACTGCAACAACTGCCAGAGCGCCGAGTGCTCGCTATCGAGCGGCAGGATCCGCGCGCCGCGATCTCGGGCGAGCGGGATCACGATCGCCCCCGCCGCAACGAGCGTTTCCTTGTTCGCCAGCGCTACGTCGACGCCCCGCGAGATCGCCTCGATCATCGCGGGGAGCCCCGACGCGCCCACCATCGCCCCCACAACGAGGTCGCACTCGACCTCGCGCACGAGCTGGCGCGCCGCGTCCGGTCCGGACAGCACGCGTCGCGCCGATTCGGGCGGCTCACCCTCCGCCAGCGCGAGCGTCGCGCCGGGGTGCGCCCGCGCCTGCGCCCGCAGCATGACCACGTTCCGCCCCGCCGCGAGCCCGACGACCTCGTACCGCCGCGTGCCGACGCCGCGCGCGTGGAGCGCATTGAGGTGATCGATCACCTCAAGCGTCTGCGTGCCGACCGAGCCCGTCGAGCCCAGCACGACGACGCGAAGCACGCTGTTCGAGCCGTTCGTTCCGGCGTGCATGGACGGACCTCACGCGGGGGCGCGATCACTCATCGCGCTTGATGTTCGACTTCTCCTTCGCGGAGAGCTTGCGACGCGCCGAGCCATACAGCGAGCGGCGCTTGGGCTTGGCCTCCTCGCCCGTCGGCGCTGCCGCGGCGGGCGCCGGAGCGGGCGAACTCGCCGCGCGGCTCCCGCCCGATCCGGTGCGTGCGGGCCTTGCGTCGGACGCGGGCTCACGCTGGCCCGACGCGGGCGCATCAGTGGAAGTGCCCTCGCCACGACCGCGCCCGCGACGCCGACGACGACGCTTCTTCTTCCCGCCCTCACCGCCCGAATCACTATGCGAGTCCGGCGCGTCATCGTCCGCTTCGCCCGCGGGCTCGGCGTCGCTCTCACGATGCTCCGATGCTTCACGAGCGTCTTCGCCCTCCGCCGCGTGCGCCGCGCCGTCCTGCGACGCGTCACCCTCGCGACGACCACGACCGCGCCGGCGGCGACGACGCTTCTTCTTCCCGCCCTCGCCGCTCGATGCGCCATCTCCGGACGGAGCCGCATCACCATCGTGCTCGCCATCATCGTCCGACGATGCCGGCGCGCCGTCGGCATCGCCCCCATCGTCAGACTCACCGCGCGCGGGACGCGCCTCGCCCTCACCCCTTGCCGCGCCTTCGCCACGCCCGCGCCCGCGACGCCGGCGACGACGCTTCTTCTTCCCGCCCTCGCTCGCGGGCTCGTCGGGCACGTCGTGCTCGCCCGGAATGTCCGGCAATTCGGGCTCGGGCTCCTCGTCGTGCGCTTCCTCGACGACGCGGGGCTCCTCGCGCGGCTCGACCGCCCAGTCCTCGTCGGCGGACGCGCCGATCTCGAACACGACGACGTCCGCCGCCCTGAGCTTCGGCTGCGGGAGGCGTTCGAGCTCGAGGTCCGCGCCCTGCCCGTCGTACGCATAGATCGTGAACCGATCGAGCGCGAGCGTCTCGCTCACGCGCACGTCCACGTGCTTGCCCGAGAGCTTCTCGATCCGCGAGAGCGTCCGCCGACGGGTGCTCAGCAGCTCGCCCGCCACGCGTGCGCTCACGACCAGCTCCACGCGCCCGACCTTCTCGTGCGCCAGCACGCTCGACAGCTCGCGGAGCGCATCGCTCGCGACGCTCGTCGAACGCTGCACGAGCCCGCGCCCGTGGCACGTCGGGCACTCGCTGAAGTGCTGCGTCTCGTGGCTCCCGCGCATGCGCTGGCGGGTCATCTCCAGGATGCCGAAGCTCGAGATCGGGAGCGTCGTGGTCTTGGCGCGGTCACGCTTCAGGCGATCGCGGAATCGCTGCTCGACCGCACGCCGGTTCTTCTGCGCCGACATGTCGATCATGTCGTTGATCACCAGCCCGCCCATGTCGCGCAGGCGGAGCTGACGGCAGATCTCGTCCACCGCCTCCATATTGGTCTTGAACGCGTTCGTCTCCGAGTCCGAAACGCCCCGCATCTTCCCGCTGTTCACGTCGATCGCGACCAGCGCCTCGGTCTCATCGATCACGAGCCTGCCGCCCGAGGGCAGAGGCACCTCACGCGCGTGCATCTGCGCGATCTGCGGCTCGATGCCCGTCGCGTGGAACAGGGGCATCGACGCGGTGTATCGCTTCAGCGTCGCGCCCGAGCGCGGGGTGAAGATCTTGAGGAACCGACCCGCCCGCTCCACCGCCTTCTCGTTGTCGATCACGATCTCCGACGTGTCGCTCGTCACGAGGTCGCGCAGCGCACGCACGAGCAGGTCGCTCTCGGCGTAGAGCAGCCGCGGCGCCGGGCCCAGCGAGCGCGACGTGCGCCGACGCTCGATGTCCTTCCAGAGCCGCTGCAGGTACGCGAGGTCGCGCTTCAGCTCGGCCTTGGTCTTGTCCATCCCCGCGGTGCGCAGGATGAAGCCGAAGTTCTCGGGAAGGTCGAGCTGGTCGAGGATCTCGCGCATCTGCTTCCGCGCGTCCTCGTCCTCCACCTTCCGGCTCACGCCCACCTTGTCCATCTGCGGCATCATCACCAGGTACCGACCCGGGATGGACAGGTACGTCGTGAGCGACGGACCCTTCGTGCCCACGCCCTCCTTCAGCACCTGCACGATCACTTCCTGACCACGACGGAAGCACGCCTGGATGGGCGGACGCTCGCGTCGCGGCGTCTTCTTCCCGATCTTTTCGACGTCGTCGTCGTCCGAACCGGGGAAGTGCGACGGATGCACGTCCGACACGTGCAGGAACCCGTTCACGCCCACGCCGAAATCGACGAACGCCGCCTGGATTCCCGGCTCGACGTTCATCACCTTCCCGAGGTACACGTTGCCCACGCGGCTGACGGCGCTCGTCCGCTCCGCGTGGTACTCCTGGAGGAGCCCGTCCTCCACGATCGCCACCCGGCACTCTTCGCCGGGGACGTAGTTGATCAGCATCTGAGACGTCGTCACGATCCGCTCCGCGCCATGCGTGGCGCACCCTTCCGCATTCGCGGCGGCGCGCAACCATGCGTGCGCCGCGACGCGTGTGCGTCGGAGCCTCGCGTTCTCGCCATCACGGAACACCGCGTGCGCCGGACCCGGTGCAAGGCCGCCCCAAAGACGGCGCGCCCCATGAAGGACGCTCCCTGCGCGCCCGCGCCGCACGAACGGCGCATGGACGCTGGATCCCGACGGACCGGCGCGAGCCTCGCGGCCCCGCCGATCGTCCCGCCCGAGGGTGCGCTCCACGTCGGGAAACTCCCGACGCACGCGACGAACCGCCCGGGCGCTGCGGGCCTTGCCCCCGATCGGGGCGGCCCGCGTGTTCCGCATGGCGCGAGTGGGCAGGCCCCTCGCACCGTTCATCCATCGCCCGAGCCCCGAGCCGACGCCCGCGATTCGCGAACGCCCTACTCGAGCGGCCCGCCGGAACGACCGTCGGGCCCATCGGGCATGAGCTTGCGGATCCGGTCCCGGAGAAACGCCGAGACCTGCTGATCCGAATCCAGCGTGTAGACCTTCCGGGCCACACGCTCGCATTCACCTATCGACACGCCCCGGACCACCCGCTTGAGATCGGGGATCGCCGACGCCGTCACGGACAGGGTACGAACACCGAGCCCCAGGAGCAACACGGCATACTCGGGATCGCTCGCCGACTCCCCGCAGCACGAGACCGGGATCTTCTTCGCCCGGGCCGCCTTGACCACCTCGCGGATGAGCCTCAGCACGGCGGGGTGCGCGGGGTTATAGAGGTGCGCCACCCGCTCGTTGGTGCGGTCCACCGCGAGGGTGTACTGCACCAGGTCGTTCGTCCCGATGCTGAAGAAGTCGACCTCCTTCGCAAAGGAACGGGCCATCAGCGCCGCGGAGGGCACCTCGACCATCATCCCCACCCGGATATTCGGATCGAAGGGCACCCCCTCTTCGGCCAGATCCTCCATCACGTCCTTGATGAGGTACCGCCCGTGCAGGAACTCCGACGGGTTGGTTACCAGCGGGAACATCACCCGAACCGGGCCCAGCGACTCCCGGGCCGTCAGGGCGCTCGCCCGCAGGATCGCCCGGAGCTGCGTCCGGAACATGCCCAGGTCGCTGAGCCCCATCCGGATCGAGCGCATGCCCAGCGCGGGGTTCCGCTCGGGCGTCTCCGCGCGCTCCTGCGTGTACTTGTCCGAGCCCAGGTCCACGGTGCGGATCGTCAGCGGAAGGCCCTTGAGTCCCCGAAGGCACTTCGCGTACGACTCGTAGTGGTCCTCCTCGCTCGGCTCGCTCGAGCGCGTCAGCCAGAGGAACTCCGTGCGGTACAGGCCCACGCCCTCGCCGCCGAACTCCAGCACCGCCTGCGATTCCTCCGGGAACTCGATGTTCGCGACGACCGAGACCTCGGCGCCATCGCTCGTGATCGCGGGCTTGTCCGCCGACTCGGACAGGCGCACGCGCCGCGAGCGCCGGGCCTCGATCTCGCCCCGGTACGCGAGGAGCTGCTCCTCCGTCGGCTCGACGATCACCTGCCCGCGATCGCCATCGACGATCACCATCGCTCCCTCGGCGGCGCGGAGCGTCAGGTCGGAACATCCCACCACCGCCGGCAGATCGAGCGCACGCGCCAGGATCGCGGTGTGGCTCGTCCGCCCGCCAAGCTCGGTCGCGAAGCCGATGATGCGGGACCGATCGAACGCCGCGGCCTGCGAGGGCGTGAGGTCGCGTGCGACGATCACGGTGTCGTGCCGCGCGCTGCTGACGCTCTGCCTTCGCTCGCCCTGCAACTGGTCGACGAGTCGCCGCGCGAGGTCGTCGATGTCGTTGACCTTCGTGGTGAACGCCGAGTCGGGCATGGCGCGGAAGCGGTCGGCCCAGTCGCCGAACACGCGGTGCACCGCCCACTCGGCGCTCACGCGCTCGCTCTCGATGAGGGC
The DNA here is from genome assembly GCA_034004365.1 of Phycisphaerales bacterium. Lineage (GTDB taxonomy): Bacteria > Planctomycetota > Phycisphaerae > Phycisphaerales > UBA1924 > JAVEWV01. The sequence continues at coordinate 15,539 of JAVEWV010000022.1, read as the reverse complement.
CTTCACCGGGCCCACCATGTGCTCGTCGCCCAGCATCCCGGCGTGGAACTGGAAGATCTTCGCCGCCTCGACGCCCAGCTCCCGCTCCGCCTGCTTCGCGAACGCGCCGAGCTCGGCGATCGCCCGCGTCCGGGCCTGCTCGAACCGCTCCAGCTCCGCGGGCACGTGCTCGGCTCGGACCACCCGCCGACGCACGCGCCGGGAATCCTCCGCCATCACGAGCACGCGCCCGATGGTCACGCCCGAGGAGACCGCGATGCCCCGAAGGATCTCCACGCCGAGCCTGACCCTTTCATCTTCCGAACATGCGGACGCCCAGTGCGGGATCATCGTATGCGCGGCCCCCCGAGTGGCAGGCGGGGGGACGAATTCGATGGCCTTCACCGCACGCCGCCGATACACTCTGAGCGGGGTGTGGGGCGTCGGAACGCGTCCTCTGGCGGATGGCGGAAGCCTCCCGAGCGACGAGCCGATACCCACCCCGGTTCTTCCGGCCCCTCTTTCCGACGCGAGCACCGCGGCCCGATCGAAGCCGCTGTTCTGGTCGTGGAGTTGGGCGACCGCATCCGACGCGCTGAACGGCGTTCGATGCCCTCGGGTTCGAGGGAGATCGCGCCCCGTCCGCAGCCCAGCCGGTTTCCTCCGCGTCGCGGCCCAAGGGGCCGTGCGTGCCGAGTTTTCCGCTCGAATCGGGCCTTCGTCCGTCCCGAGCGGGCCTTTGCAGAGCTTGACGCCCCCTTTTCCGGGGCATTCCGGCCGCCGCGGCCGTTCCTCGCGGCTTTGGATCGCGCACTGATGAAGACCGTGACCGGGATCCTCGACTGGCCCTCGCGCGCCGAGGGCCGGCTCCGCCAGCTCGGCGAGGCCGATTTCCTCATGTCCGCCGACGACCCGCTGGTCCCCATCCAGTTCGGGCAGCAGTTCCGACTGCGCCCCGCGCTGGAGCTGACCGCGGAGGTCGAGCACAAGCGCCCCCGGCGTCGTCGCGGTGGACGCGGGGGCGGGCCCCGCGACGCGCGCCCCGTCGTGCAGCGCCTGGTCGAGATCGAGGGCCTCGAGCCCGAGGCCTTCGCCGCCCGCAAGGCCTTCGAGGAGCTGACCTCGATCGACCCCGCGCCGCGCCTGACGCTCGAGCACCCGGGGTGCCCGGTCTCGTGCCGGCTCATTGACCTGTTCTGCCCCATCGGTCGCGGGCAGCGCGGGCTGATCGTGAGCCCGCCCAAGGCGGGCAAGACGACGCTGCTCAAGGACATCGCCACGGGGCTGCTGACCAACCACCCCGACGTGCACGTGATCGCGCTGCTCGTCGACGAGCGCCCGGAGGAGGTCACCGACTTCCGCCGGTTCCTGACCTCGCCGGACCGCCCGTGGGCGGGTGCGAACGTGCGGGTGATCGGATCGTCGAACGACCACGACGTCGAGCGGCACATCGCCGTCGCGACGCTCGCGCTCGAGCGCTGCAAGCGGATGGTCGAGGCGGGCAAGCACGTCGTCGTGCTGCTCGACTCGCTCACGCGCCTCGGACGCGCGTTCAACCGCTCCAACCGCCACGCCTCGAGCGGACGCACCCTGACGGGCGGCATCGACAGCAAGGCGCTGGAGGTCCCGCGTCAGATCTTCGGCGCCGCGCGCAACACCGAGGAAGCCGGCTCGCTCACCATCCTCGCGACCTGCCTCGTCGACACGGGCAGCGCGGGCGACCAGGTCATCTTCGAGGAATTCAAGGGCTCCGGCAACATGGAGCTCGTGCTCGATCGCAAGATCGCCGAGCGAAGGCTCTTCCCCGCGATCAACCTCGCCGCCAGCGGCACGCGCAAGGAGGACCTGCTCCTCTCCGAGCAGGAGGTCAAGACCATGTCCGCGCTCCGCAGGCGGATGGTCAACATGCAGGGGCACCAGCAGGTCGAGCAGCTCCTCGCGGCGATGCAGCGCTTCGCGACGAACGCGCAGCTCGTGGGCGGGCCAACCGCGAACGGGCCCGGCCCGCGCGGCGCGGCGGACGACGACGACTGATCCGCGCCCGCGTTCCGAGCATTCCAAAAAACCAAGCGGGCCCGACGAACACCGTGGGGCCCGCTCGGTGCAGCGATCTGTGTGGTGTTACGCCGCGCGGAGCGGCACGCGCGAGGCGGCCCGGCGGGCCCGCGCCTCGTCGCTCTCGATCGTGACGGCACGATCCAGCTTCACGATGCTCAGGATCTCGCGCAGCTCCACGGGAAGCTCGCAGACCACCAGGCGTCCGCCCGCGTCCTTGCAGCGCCGGTGCAGTTCGATGATCGCGTTGATGCACGCCGACGACATCGCCCGCACCCGCGAGAAGCTGAGCACGATGCGTCCGTCGCAGTCGTCGCAGAGCATCTGAAGATCGGGCAATACTCGTGCGACCTCGCGTTCACGGAGCGAGTCCGCCGCGATGCGCACGATCGCAACGCCGTCCTCGATCGTCGCGTTTGCGACACCGTCTCCGAGGGCACGCATCGTGCCCGAGGGCGTCGGGTTGGTCCCCATGGCGTCATCCCCTTCCGCGCTGCGCCGACGAGATCGGCGGCGTGCCCGCGCCCGACCCCCCGCCGGGCCGCGTGCACACATCGAGATGCCAAAGCGGGTGAGCCCCCGCCACGATCCGCGAGATTTGTTGGGAGCGAGCCTGACGATCTTGCAGGACGGGCAAGGGCCCGGGCGGGGATCGCGCCATAAGAAACGGGCCGCCCCGTGGTGGAGCGGCCCGTCCGGATAATCCCTGAACTCTTCGCGTGCCGAACTGTTCGTGACCTCGACGATCAGTTGCCCGCGGGCTCTTCGCCTTCCTTGCCGTAGATGTTGTAGATGATGCTGCCGCCGCCGGAGCCGCCGTTGTAGATGTAGCCCGCATCGAGGGCCTTGCCGATGCGGACGGAGACCTGCTGGAGGTGCGAGAGGGTGTAGGGATCGAGCTGCGAGGCCTGCCCGTCCTTGATGAGCGGATCGATGCGGTCCTTGATCTCGCGGAGCTTCATCATCGCGAGGTCCGTGATGGGGCGTGCCGCGGCGCCGCTGAGCGCACCGGGCATGGTGAGGTCGATGAGGCGCTCGACGTGCTCGCCCTGCAGGTTGCGGCGCAGCGAGGAGATCATGGGCTGCCGCGCGGAGTACTGGCGCGAGGGCTTGTCGTTGATCTCCTTCCACGTCGCGTCCGACACCGCGTCCATCATCTCGGGCAGGGTGATGTAGTCCTGGTCCGAGTTGACCGCGAGCTCGTTGTCGTACACGCGGCGCAGCGTGGTCGGGTTGATGAGCTGCGTCATCACCGACGACTGGATGCCCGCGATCGTGTCGTGGATGGGATACGTCGCGTCGGAATACAGCGTGCGGATCCCGCCCTCGTCGGCGAACTTGTCGACCGTCATCTTCGAGATCAGGTCCGGAGTCAGCCCGAACGACTCGTCGAAGAACGAGTTGTCGATCACGAACGCGAGCGCCTTGCGCTGCTGCTCCGCCGACACGGGCGTCAGCGGATCACTCGCCCCGGGATCGCCCTTCTGCGCCCGGCTGACGAACGTGCCGCCCAGCCAGTTGCTCATGATGCTCACCGCGCCCATCTGCGCGTTGAGCGTGATCTGGTACCCGCGACGTGCGCGCGACCAGCTCTGCCCGTCCTTCACGAACTTCTCGAGGATGCGATCGCGGAACACCTCCGCGATGCGCATGCGGTTCTCCGCGTAGTCCAGCGGATCCTTCGCGAAGTCGTACCGGCGCGCCAGCGGATCGGACCCCGAGGTGTCCTCGTCCGTCAGGTACGCAAACTCCGGCTCGGCCGAACGCTTCGCGACCTCCTCGGGCTTGCCCGACCCATACCCATACTCGATCGCCCACATGTCGTACGGCCCGACCTTGATCATGGCGTAGTCGCCCTGGATCTCGCCGTCCTCTTCGGTCAGGCGGATGTTGGTGGGCAGGTAGTCCATCACCGACGCCGCGAGGGCCTTCTTGCCCTTCCACTCCTCGCTGTTGATCTGCGTGAGGTCGTACGCGGCCGACGCCTTGAAGTTGTGGCGCAGGCCCAGCGTGTGCCCAACCTCGTGCGCCGTCAGGTCCGCGAGCATCGGGCCCACGAACCACTCGGGGATGCCATCGAGGCTGTCGCCCTCGTCCTTCTTGGGCTTGTCGCCTCCCTTGGGCTCGCCGTCCTCGGGATCATCGAGCAGGCCCATGACGTCCATCGCCATGCCGGCGAAGGCCATCTCCATCGCCTTGCCCTGCGCCGCCATGCATAGCCCGCTCGCGCCCGCGCCCATGCGCTCGGCGAGCGCGAGAGTCGTCGGGTCGGCGTGCGCCATCGCGTCCGTCCAGAACTCGGGATGCGCCGAGAGCGCCGCAACGCCGCGCCGTCCGAGCTGACGCATCACCTCGTCGCGCTTCTCGGGCGACGCCAGACGCACCCGCGGGTCCCACTCCGGATGACGCTCCAGCCACTGCAGCGTCTCGGGCGACATGCCCTCCATCGCGATCTGAGGCAGGAACTCGTTCGCCTCATACCAGAACGCGCGGATCCAGCCGTCGGTCAGCACGATGTCCGCGTCGAGGATCTCGCCCGTGAGCGGGTGCGGACGGCTCGGGCCGATCGCGGTCGAGATGTCGTTCGCGAGCCAGCGGATGAAGTTGTACCGCGCGTCCTCGGGGTCCTTGTCCATGTTCGCGCCCGTCGCGGCGTCCTGGTAGTACACCTCGATCGCGCCGTCGATCCCCACCTCGCGGAACGCCTCGTTCCACATCTCGATGCCCTGACGCACCCAGCGCCGGTAGCGCACCGGCGTCTCGTGGTCGATGTAGAACACGATGGGCTGCTTGGGCGGGCTGACCTTCAGCTTCGGGTCCGCCTTCTCGAGGTTCCAGCGCGTGATGTAACGCGTCCACACCTGGTCGCGATCGAACTTGCCCAGGTCACGGTACGACACCGTGAAGTAGCCCACCCGCGGATCACTCTCGCGGGGCTTGTACCCCGTGTTCTCCGGCATGTTCCGGATCGACCAGTGGAACTGGCGCATCCGACCATCGCCGCCGGGCATCTCGATCGCGATCTCGATGTTCTCGGGGAAGCTCTTCGCCTTGGCGATCGTGGCGAGACGCGTGTTCGCGCCGCGCACCGCGCCGCCGAAGAACTTTGATGCGTTGTCGATCAGCAGGTCCGTCAGGTCGATCACGGGCTGCCCGGTCGGGCCCATCGTCACGATCGGGACGTCCAGCACCACGCGGTCCGTCCAGATGCGCTCCGCCGACATGCGGCTCTCACGATCGCCCGTCGAACGCACCGACACGTTCGGCTCGACCAGCGCGATGCGGTCGCCGATCCGCTTCCACTGCACGTACGAGTCGCCGCCCTGCAGCCCGGCGAACACGTCGCCCGACACCTGCGTCGTCGCGATGAGGTGCTTCTGACGCTCGAACCCGCGGGGGAGCTCGGCGAGGATCTTGTCCTTCTCCTCGTCGATGTACAGCGTGAACAGGCCCGCCGAGCCGTCGGTCGTGGAGATGATCTTCTCGTAGCTCGCCGCGACGTCCTTGAAGGGCTTGAACTTCTCGTCCTTCTTGGGCTCGCCGACGCGCGTGCCGCTCGTGATGATGACCGCCTGCGTGGGATCAATCTCGGGCTGCGCGACCGGCTGGCCCTGGGCCGGATCCCCGATGGGCGGCTCGCCCACCGCGCCCGCGACCGCGAGCGTGCCGACCGCGAGCCCCGCCGAGAGCCACAGCGCCAGACGATTCATGTGAGCACCCTCCGACGGACCGACCCGATCGTTCGTCGACATTCCCAGACTCCCTTCGTGCGAAGCACGCCGCGCCACCACAGCCCGTCGGCACGACCCGGTCCGCGCCCAGAATCCGGCGCGCCCCCGGCGGATCATCCCGAAACAACACCACGGCCGGGCATCGCCCGGCCTCGATGAAGCAGCATACTGGTTCGCGAGCGCAAAGTTTCGTCCCGCACGTGCTCCCGCCGCGCCATGTTGCGCGGGCGCGACGATCCCCCGCGATCATCCCGCCCCGGGCATGCTCCGCGACAGGCGACCGGCGCACTCCGCAACCACCTCGACCGCCCGCTCGACCTCTTCCCGCGTCGTGTCCCGCGACAGGCTGAACCGCACGCTCCCGTGCGCGAGCGCCTCGGGCACCCCCATCGCGAGCAGCACCGGGCTGGGCTCGAGGCTCCCCGAACTGCACGCCGCCCCGGCCGAGGCGTTCAGCCCCCGCTCGCTGAGCAGCATCAGCATCCCCTCCGCCTCCAGGCGCGGGAAGGCGATGTTCGTCGTGTTCCACAGGCGTTCCGCCCCGACCCCGTTAACAGCCGCGCCCGGACACGCTTGTAGTATCCCTTGTTCAAGGGAGTTTCGAAGCCCTCGCCGCGAACCCCTCTGTTCAGGGGATTCCAACCATGCTGTCGCCGCCCGCGCCGCCGCGCCTGCCGCGAGGATCCCCGGGACGTTCTCCGTGCCCCCGCGCCTCCCGAGCTCATGCGATCCCGGCGTCACCGGCGTGAGCGTGACACCCCGCCGGACCCAGAGCATCCCGACGCCCTTGAGCCCGTGCCACTTGTGCGCGCTCAGCGCCATCACGTCCAGCCCGCTGCCCGGGCGATCGTCCGACAGCGCGGCCCCAGCGCCGAAGCCCGCCGTCCCGACGTCCGTCGGCATCTTGCCCACCCACTGCGTCGCGTCGCAGACGAGGATCGTCCCCGCCTCGCGGCATGCCACCGAGAGCTCGTCGATGCGCTGGACCACGCCCGTCTCGTTGTTCGCCCAGCCCAGCGCGACGAGCGCGACGCACCCCGCGTGCGCGCTTAGCACGGCGCGCAGCGCGTCGGGCGTGATGCGCCCCTCGCGATCCACGGCACACCAGACAACCTCGCACAGGCCCTCGCGGGACATCGCCTCGGCCTGATCGCGGATCGCGGCGTGCTCGACGCGGCTCGCGACCACCACCGGCGCCGCGTTCGTGCGCGCGCGGATCGCGGACCCACGCGACGCCAAGAGCCCGCGCATCGCGAGCATGAGCGATTCGGTCGCGCCGCTCGTGAACGTGACCTCGCGCGGGCTCGCGCCGATCAACGCCGCGACATCACGCCGTGCAAGCTCGACCGCGTTGCGGGCCGCTTGGCCCGCGCGGTGCACGCTCGAGGGGTTGTGCCAGAGCTCGCGCATGGCGCGTTCCGCGGCCTCGATCGCCTCGGGGCACGGGCGCGACGTCGCGTTGTTGTCGAGCTCGATCATCCCGCGGGAACTGTACGAGCCGATGCGAACGGGCCTCCTAGGCCCGCCGACGCCGACGCGCCAGCACGCCAACGCCCGCCAGCATCACGCCTCCGGTGCCCGGCGCGGGGATGACGGTGTCGAGATAGTCGGTCAACGCTCGCAGGGTCGCGTCGGTCGCGGTCATCGCGGCACTGAGCGAGGTATTGACCCCGACGTGGATGTGCCCCGCGGCGACCGTCCAGTACGGATCGCTCGGATCGCTGTGCATCGACTGGTACCACACGCCGTGGTACGCGATGAACTCCGACAGGAACTGCCCGCCGCCGCCAGTCTCATCGACGAACACGGACGACGAGGGGATCGCGCCCGTGGCCCGCACCGCGTCGATGATCGAGTTGACGGGCAGCGAGGTCTCGCGGATGTAGTCCGCCGGCACCGTCTTGTCGGGACGCCCGGGCACGCCATTCTCATCGGTGGGCTGGAACGGGGCCTCGTAGTCGTCGATCCACGTCTCCCAGTTGCGGTTGATGCGCTCGAGCTCCCAGTTGGCCCGCGCCGAACCGCGGCTGAACGTGATGATCGCGACGGGGCGGACCTCCTCAACGATGCGCCAGAAGTCCGCACTCGTGTCCTGGTAATCAACCTCGAGGTCGCCGTTGCCCTTGGGGTTCGCGCCCACGCCGCCGGGGAACTCGGGGAAGTAGGAATGGATGTCGTACCCGCGGTTCTCCCAGTTGCCGCCGATCCACCCGTCCGGGTTCTGCGTCGGACTGGTCGAGTAGCGCCGCACCATCTCGTTGGTCTGGGGCCAGTAGCCCGTGATGAGGATGTTGTTGGTGTGCCCGGCGACAGCAAGTGGGGCGAGCCCACCCACCGCCGCGACGGCCCAGCCCGCCGCCCGCTTCGCGGCCCATCCTGCGGCCTGGCTTCCATTTCTGCGCATGCGACTTCCCCTCCACGCCGGACCGGCGCCCGGAGGACAGTCTGCCCCAAACCTCCCGTCCGGACCAATCGCCCCGGAAGAAAGAACCGCCCGCCCGAGTCCGTTCGCCTCTCCGGCCTACCGCCCCCGGCGGACCGGGTCATTGCCGCGCGAAGATCGTGCCCGCCTCCCGATCGGCCGATATCGGACATGTTTGTCCTTGTTATGATCTGAGCACCCCACACCCCGCCCTCGGAGGCCCCGCATGCCCGCCAGCCCGCTCTCCCGACGCCACTTCATGCTCCAGGCCTCGGCCCTCGCCGCGGGGGCCTCGGGGCTGCGCTCCATGATGGGCCGGCACGCGTGGGCCGCGCCCGCCGGCGCCACGATGCCCGAGCGCTACGGCCCGCTCATCGCCGACCCCGCGGGCATCTTCGACCTGCCCGCGGGATTCCACTACACCATCCTCAGCAAGGTCGGCGACGAGATGGACGACGGGCTGCTCGTCCCCGGTAAGTGCGACGGCATGGGCGCGTTCCCCGGCCCGGATGGCTCCACCATCCTCGTCCGCAACCACGAGCTCATCCCCGACTGGACGACCCTCGGCGCGTTCGGTCGCGACTTCGAACGCCTGCGCCACATCGACCCCGCGCGCCTGTACGACCCCGGGCAGCCCGGCGCGCACGCCCGACTCGGCGGAACCTCCACGCTCGTGTACGACACGCGCACGAAGACGCTCCGCAAGCAGTTCATGTCGCTCGCGGGCACGTCGTACAACTGCGCGGGCGGGATCACGCCGTGGGGGTCGTGGCTCACCTGCGAGGAAACCGTCGATCGCGCGGGCGAGGGCGGCAACGCCAAGGACCACGGGTACGTGTTCGAGGTGCCCGCAACGACCGAGATCGGCCTCGTCGAACCGCGCCCGATCCGCCCGATGGGGCGGTTCATGCACGAGGCCGCGTGCGTCGATCCGAACACCAGCATCGTGTACATGACCGAGGATCGCCCGGATAGCTGCATCTATCGCTACGTGCCGTTCGGGAAAGAGGACCTCCACAAAATCGGGCGATTCCAGGTGCTCACGATCCAGGGCTCACCCTCGCTCGACACGCGCAACTGGGACAATCCCACGGGCGTCACCGTCGGGCAGAAGTTCCTCGCGGAGTGGATCGATCTGAAGCTCACCGACCCCGGCGACGACTCGATCCGCGCCCGCGCCTTCGAGGCCGGGGCGGCACGCTTCGCGCGCGGCGAGGGCATGTACTGGGGCAACGACTCGGCCTACTTCGCCTGCACCACCGGTGGGCACGCGCAGAAGGGACAGGTCTGGCGCTACACACCAGAAAGGGGCAAGACAACGGGCCATCCGTACGGCACGCTCGAGCTCTTCATCGAGAGCGCCAGCGGCAGCGTCATCGACAACTGCGACAACCTCTGCGTCGCGCCGTGGGGCGACGTGATCCTGTGCGAGGACGGCGAGGGCGAGCAGTTCCTCGTGGGTGTGACGCCCAGGGGCGAGTGCTACAAGCTCGGGCGGAACGCGATGAGCTCCGGCGAGCTGGCAGGGTCGTGCTTCAGCCCGGACGGCACCACGCTGTTCGTCAATCAGCAGAAGAACGGCTTGACGCTCGCGATCACGGGCAACTGGCGGGGGTAGGCCGGACGCGATTGACGGGGAGACCGGCTCGGGGAATGACCCAACCCACAAGTATGTGGGCTGCTTTGGTGTCTGCCGCCGACGCTGGCTCGTGACGCGCTTCTTGCACAAATCACATGCCCACAGTAACTTTATCGGAAAGGAGCTTACCCATGAACCAGCTCTCTCGCCGCCTGTTGCTCGTAATGTCTGGCGTATTAGCCTCCCCTTGTTTTGCACAACAATTGGAAGGCGACGCCCAAGTGTCGCCGCTAGAAGCTATCATAAATGATGCGGAGGCCTTTAGAGCGGATCTGTGGACGCAAGAATTCGGAATGCCATACGGGTCCGGATCCTCTTCACTTTACCTTTCCCCACAAGGCGATTTGTGGCTTGCGTACGCAGTTTCGCCGCCACTCGATCACGAAACCTGCGGACGATTTGTCTTCGTCGGATATATGACATTTGTCAATACAACACCCGTACCAGACATGTCGCCTAGCGGGGACATGCTTGAAGGAACTCCTGTTGATTATATGGATTACTACACTGCTTCGGGTCAGCTTGTATTATTGAACGGAGTCAGCCGATCCATCTTCGGAACACTTGTTCGGCTGGGCGTATCGGATCCGGGTGGCCAAGGAGTTCAGGAGATTGAATATTTCCTGCCCAGTTCCTTTGCCGCAGATCTTTCGTCAGCGCAAGCAGGCGAAGCTGAGATGGCGGCCCAATCTCTCGCCAATCTTGCTCAAGCTTCATCCGGCGACGGTCCCATAGAGGCCTGTGATGAAGCGTGGCGACTTTGTGTTGAATCGGCGTATGATCGCTATTTCGCCAAAAATACTCGCTGCCTTGCGGAGGCCGTGGGGTGCGTCACTCTTGGCGCGGCCGCATGCATTGCGTCCGGACCATTTTGCATTCCCTGCATTGTAATCGTTGGCACCGGATGCACGGCGATGCAAATTGCATGCATCCGGGCTGCATGGGATGAGTTGCAAGCAGATGTTCGGGATTGCCGGCGCGAACTCCTCGATTGCTATGCGGACAACGGATACTACCCTTGACATCGTCGCCCTTGATTGCAACCAGCAATGAGCAGGTGCGCCGGTTTGTCAACCGCTATCGCATTCGCTGTGCGATCTACGGCTGTATTATTTTTGTCGCAGCCATTATCGTTTTGTTTTGTTTAATCACTGTGAACACACTTGCGTTGCATCACGGCATATTCATTATTACTGTCGGCACGAGCGGTGGCCTTGCGACGTGCTTCCGCGTGTGGACTGTGCGATCACGGCGAATTGCGCAGACGCTTTCGACTGGACGCTTGATTCCTTGCCCCGTGTGCCTCTACGCCCTGCACGTCACGCCGCACACAGGCCGCTGCCCCGAATGCGGCACGCTCGTTGATGAAGAAACTCTTGCCATCGCTTGGCGAGCCTTACTGCGCGCTGAAGCAACCGCAGATTGGAGGGGGCGGGCAATACGATTTGGTCGCCGTCGAGGCCGAAGCTAAGCAGTATCATGATGACCCTGCTTTTCATCGCGCGAGCGCGGCGCGGGATGCTGCGGCGGGAGGGCGTTGCCATGTCGACGGGGGTTCGGGGGAGCGGTGCGTTGCGGGGGGCGTGGGCGTTCGCCTCGGCGGTGGGCTTCGGGCTCGGGGCCGGGGCGGGGGCGATGCTGGTCGCGCAGGGTCGGACGCCTCCGGACTCGGGCGGGCCAGCCACGTCTGGTGGTCGTTCCGAGGCGGGTCGCGCCGCTGCGTCGGCCCCCGCGGGCAGCCAGCCCAGCCGGGACATCGCGCTCCGCACCCTTACCGCACGCTCCGTCCGCATCACCGACGACGACGGCAACGTCGTCCTCGAACTCTCGGGCGATGAGCTGGGCGGGCTGGTCGAGAGCCGCAAGCCCGACGGCACGGCCCTGGACCAGTTCCCCTCGCTGGCGATCCGCGGCACGAAGCCGCCCGAGCCCGAGGTCATCATCACCCCTGCTGCACCACCCGCTTCCGGTGGTTCACCCGCCGAGGTGCCCAAGGCACCGGCAAAGCCAGCCCAGGCATGGGAGAACCCCGCGAACTGGGGGAAGGTGTACCGCTACATGTCCAAGGCCGCGGTGAGCGAGCTGATGGGCGAGCCCGAGCGGGTGCAGCGGACGAGCAGCGGCGAGCGGTGGTACTACGGCGATGGGTACCTGTATTTCGACACGGGCAACCGCCTGTCGTACTGGCGCGAGCCGGGGCAGACCGACTGACGCCTGGCGTCCCCTTCTCGCGCGGCGCGGGACCACGCTCGGGCGGCGGAGGGGGCGAGGGGAAACCTACGATCCGCGGCGGGGCGGATGCCGGGATCGGTCCGGCCCCGTACGACGCCACGCTGGAGGCCCCATGCCGTTCACGCTCCGACCCGACCAGGGCTACGACGTCACCGCCGAGCGGACCGACTACCTGCAGGACCACGTCGACACGGGCGACCGGTGGATCCTCAACTTCGGGCCGCAGCACCCGGCGACGCACACGACGCTGCGCCTGGTGCTCGAGCTCGACGGCGAGCGGGTGGCGCGCTGCACGCCGCACATCGGATATCTGCACTCGGGCTTCGAGAAGCTCGGTGAGCACCTGGATTACAACCAGTACGTGACGATCGTCAGCCGGATGAACTATCTGAGCCCGGTCGCGAACGACATCGCGTGGCACCATGCGGTGGAAACGCTGTTCGGGATCGACATCACGCCGCGGTGCAAGGTGCTGCGGACGATCATGGCGGAGCTGGGTCGCATCCAGGACCACCTCTTGTGCATCGCGGCGGCGGGGCTGGACCTGGCCGCGCTCACGGCGTTCCTGTACGGCTTCAACCCGCGCGAGAAGATCTACGACATCTGCGACTTCGTCTCGGGCCAGCGCTTCCACCCGGACTGGACGCGTGTGGGCGGACTGATGCAGGACCTGCCCGACGAGGGGACGTTCCAGCGGATGGTGCGCGACTTCATCGACCGCGACCTGCCCGGCGCGCTCGGCGACATCGAGAAGCTCCTCAACCGCAACCGCATCTTCATCGATCGCACGCGCGGGATCGGCGTGCTCTCGAAGGAGGACGCGACGGCGTGGTCGATCACCGGGCCGCTGGCGCGTGCGAGCGGCGTCGAGCGTGACCTGCGCAAGGACGCCCCGTACCTGTGCTACAAGGACAACTGGGACGGGCAGGGCGCGCCGAAGGTCGAGTTCAAGGTTCCCGTCGCGACCGAGGGTGATGTGTACGCCCGCTTCCTCGTGCGCCTCGAAGAGGTGAAGCAGTCGATCCGCATCATCGACCAGCTCATCGATAACATCCCGCAGGGCCCGGTGAACGTGTTCCCCGACGCGAAGATGGGCAAGCCCGCGAAGGCCGAGGTGTACGGCTCGATCGAGGGGCTGATCCAGCACTTCGAGCTGATCATGAGCAACCGCGGCTGGGAGCCGCCCGTGGCGGAGTGCTACGCGGCGAACGAGACCGCGAACGGCGAGCTGGGGTACTACATCGTTTCGGACGGTTCGCCGCGCGGGTGGCGCACGCGGACGCGTCCGCCGAGCTTCATCAACTACCAGGTGATCCCGAAGCTGCTCGAGGGGCACATGCTGGCGGACACGGTCGCGGTGCTGGGCTCGCTGAACATCGTCGCGGCGGAGCTGGACCGGTGAGGACGCCTCGCGCAAATCTGTCGTTCCTGCGCTGCGCGTCCGTGTGCGCGGGCGCGGCGTTCGTGCTTCCGGCGTGCACCTCGACGTACGAGGTGAGCGTGGAGAACGCGACGCGCGGGCCGATCCACGCTGTGCTGTATCAAGAACAGTTCATGAGCGACAACGTGCCGTTCGCGTCGGCGATGATCGACCCGGGCGAATCGCGGACGCTCGGCCCGGCGAAGATCGTGTGGACGGACCCGGTGAAGCTGGAAGTGAGCGAGCCGGGCTCGATGGGAACGAACGTGACGCGGTATCGCGTGACGGACAACATGCGCCGCCTGCGCGTCGAGGGCGGGCAGAGCACGGCGTGGGGCGTGCTGACGGTCACGCGGGCGGACACGGCGTACGCGCTCAACCCGACGTTGACCGAGGAAGAACTCGCTCGGCACGAGAAGGAACGCGCGAAGGAAGGCGGGCGGTGATGCGTCCCTCGCGCGTGCACGCAGCCATGATCGCGTGCGCGCTCGTCGCGACCGGCGGAGGTGCGCACGCGCAGCCCACGCCGAACCCGGCCCCCAATCCCGCGCCAAAGCTCACTACCCCGCGCGTGCCGTTCCCGCACCCGATCATCACCGAGGTGTTCTACGCCCCCGGGCGGAACGACGACGCCTCGGGCGACGGGAAGCGCTCGGCCCAGGGCGACGAGTTCATCGAGATCGTCAACCCGCACGACAAGACGATCCGCCTCGACGGGTACGTGCTCACCGATCGCAACGCGCCGAGCGCCGGGCAACTGAAGTTCGTGTTCCCGGCGTGCACGCTCAACCCCGGGCAGGCGGCGGTCGTGTTCAACGGCCTTGAGACCAAGCCGCAGGGCCCGTCGGGCACCACCCGCGCGGCGAGCGGGCCCAACCCGAGCTTTGGCGGGGCGCTGGTGTTCAGCATGGAGAACGACTCGTCGACCGTCGCCTTGGCGAACGGCGGGGACTATGTATGCCTGACCGCGCCGGACGGGACGGTCGTGCAGCTCGTGACCTGGGGCGAGTATGACGAGGTGCAGCCGAGCGCCCTGCTGCGCGACGACGCCCCCAGGGTGAGCGGGCAGTCGGTGCAGCGGAAGGGCCTCTCGGGGGAAATGACGCCCCACCGGGAGCTCGACAACGTATCCTTCAGCCCGGGCGTGGCGCCCAAGGGCTGAGACCCCGCGCAGGAGGGATGGATGGCCTGGATCACGAAGAACTCCGCCGGCGAGAAGGTCGAACGCCGGAGCGAGCCGTACTTCACGCCCGCGATGCAGGAGAGGCTCACGCGGGAGTACCTGCCGCGGTACGAGACGAAGCTTGCGGCGTTGCTGCCCGCGCTGCACATGGTGCAGCACGAGTATGGGTGGGTGACGAAGCAGGCGATGCTTGAGATCGCGGAGTTCCTCCAGCTTGAGCCGGGGGTCGTGCTCGACACGGCTTCCTTCTATGAGGAGTACTGGCTCAAGCCCAAGGGCAGGCACCTGATCCAGGTGTGTCGCTCGATCGCGTGCGAGTTCTGCGGCAGCCGCGCGGTGACGGAGCGGGTGAGCGCCCACCTCGGCATCGAGGTGGGCGAGACGACCGAGGACGGGACGTTCACGCTCATCGAGCTGGAGTGCCTCGGCTCGTGCGGGACCGCGCCGGCGGCGCTCATCGACGAGACGCTGCACGAGAACCTCTCGCCCGACCAGATCATCGCGAAGATCGAGGAGATCCGGGCGAAGGGGCCCGCGCACGGACACCACTAGCGCGAGGAGGCATCGATGCACACCGAACCATCCCCAGAACACGCGTGGCTGAAGCAGCTCGTCGGTGAGTGGACGTTCGAGTCCGAGTCCGTCATGGGCCCCGACCAGCCTCCCACGAAGTTCGCGGGGGTCGAGAAGGCGCAGATGCTGGGCGACCTGTGGCTCCTCTGCGAGGGGCGCTGCGAGATGCCCGGCGGGGGCATGATGGAGTCACGCATGACGGTGGGGTTCGACCCCAGGAAGAAGCGGTTCGTGGGGACGTGGATCGGCACGCCCATGGCGTACATGTTCGTGTACGAGGGCGAACTGAGCGCCGATGGACGCCA
>JAVEWV010000021.1:0-57307 GCA_034004365.1 Phycisphaerales bacterium | reverse complement strand
GCTAGCGATGCACCACGTGCCAGGGGAACCACGCCGGATCATCGAAGCGTCGGCGTTCCTCGTCGGGTTTCGCGGGGTCGAACGCACGGGTGACGTAGTACAGCAGGCCCGCGGGCTCGGGGCCGATGGTCGCGGCGCCGTGCCACAACGTGGGCGGGATGATGACGACGCCGGGGCGGTGCGCGCCGGTGACGATGGACCACGCCGCCTCGCCGAGCGCGTGGTCCGGCGTGCGGTGGACGCCGATCTTGATGTGCCCGTGCAGGACGATCCAGAAGTCGGTCTGCTGCGCGTGCCGATGCCACGCCTTGATGACGCCCGGCAACTGCACCGAATAATTGACCTGCCCCTCCGGCGCGAGCACACGCTGCAACTGGTTCATGAGCGACCAGCCGCGATCGTCGGCGTGCCAGCGCTGCGCGACGCACACCGGCTCGTTCGCCGCGAGCGCGTGCGCGTACGCCGCTTCGATAGGGCCGGCGTGCTCGGGGACGGGTCGGATCTGCATGGGAAGGAGGGCTCCGAAGAGAGCGTCAACGATCGATCGAATCTCACGCGTGGTTCGCGCCGCCCTCGGCGACGTACCGGGAGGCGCGGTGCAGGCTCTCGAACGTGCCCGCATCGGTCCACCATCCGTCGAGGACGTCGTACGCGAGGTCGCCCCGCTGGAGGTAGTAATTATTCACGTCGGTGATCTCGAGCTCGTTGCGTGCCGAGGGCTTGAGGTTCTCGCACACGTCGAACACGTCGCGGTCGTAGAAATAGATGCCCGTCACCGCGAAGTTGCTGGGCGGATCGGTCGGCTTCTCGACGATCTCCGCGATCGCGCCCGAGCCCGGCTCGCCCTTGAAGCGTGCGACGCCGAACCGCTGCGGATCGGGCACCTCCTTGAGCAGCACGCGGGCCCCCGAACGCTGCGTGAAGAACGCGCCCGCCGCGGTGCGGATGTTCTTCTCGATGATGTTGTCGCCCAACACGACGCAGATCTTCCCGCCCTCGGCGAAGTCGCGCGCCAGACGCAGCGCGTCGGCGATGCCGCCCTCGCCCTCCTGATAGGCGTACGCGAGGTGGCGCACGCCGAGCTGCTTGCCGTTCTTGAGCAGCTTCAGGAAGTCGCCCGCGTGCTCGCCGCCGGTGACGATCAGGATCTCGTCGATCCCCGCGCTCTGCAGGCACTCGATGGGGTAGTAGATCATGGGCCGGTCGTACACCGGCAGCAGATGCTTGTTCGTGACGAGCGTGAGGGGACGCAGCCGCGTGCCCAGCCCGCCCGCGAGGATCACGCCCTTCATGCACGCGCTCCGCTCGGAAGGCGAATCATGCGAGCATCATAGGGGACGCGCCGGCAAGTGGGGACGCGCCAGCGACCGATCAGGGCGTCCCGGCGGGCGACGCCTCGCCCAGCGCGGCGTTCGCCTCGACGACCTCGGGATCGGTGGGGGACAGGATCGCCGCCAGCGCCCCCGATGCCTCACGCACGCCATCCCGGGCCTCGGGGGTTGGACCTCGCGCGAGGGCGATCATCGCACGGGCGAGCGCGGCGCGGGCCCGGGCGAGCACGTCGGGCGACTCATTCGCGTCCATCTCCGCGATCAGGGCGTCGAGCCCGGCGATCGCGTCGTCCGTGCGGTTCAGGGCGTGCTGGGCACGCGCGAGCGTGATCCGCGCGTCCACCGCCGCGGGATGGATCGCGCCCTGCTCGCTGCGAATGAGCGTGAGCCCGGCGCTGGCCTGCGCCTCGGCCGTCCGTGGGTCATTCGATCGCAGCGCGAGTCGCGCAAGCGCGACGCGCAGCGCGCCTTGCACGCGGGCCTGCACCTCCGTCGCCGATTCGACCGCGGAGAGTGCGGCTCGTAACGCGTCGTCGATCTCCTGCGTGCCGGGCTCGGGGTTGTGCGCGTTCGCCAGCGCGAGCGCCGCCGCGGCCCGCACGAACGCGGGGCGATCCTCCGACCTGCGCACCACCTCGCGGCGGAGCTCGAGCGCGGGCCCGGACCGACCCATTCGTTCGAGTGCCGACGCACGAACGCCCATCGCCGCGAGCACGTCCTCGTGCCCCGCGGGGAGGCGTGCGGCGAGCACGCTTTCGGCGCGCTGCGCCTCCTCGCTCGCGTGCTCTGATTCACCGACCATCAGCAGTGCGCCGGCACGCGCGAGCCTCGCCCGCCCCTCGGTCGTCGAATCGTTCATCTTCTCGTCGGCGTCCAGCTCCGCGAGCAGCGCGTCCAGCAGCGGGAGCGCCTCGCGAGGGCGTCCCACCTCCGACAGGAACGCCGCCCGGTGCAGGCGGACCTCACGCGTGAGCAGGTGCCCCTCGCCGCGGGTGCGTGCGAGGCCCTCGATGGCCTCGTCGAAGAGCGGGAGCACGCGCGCACGCTGCGAGGTGAGCTGCAGCGCGCGGGCAAGGTTCGTGCGCACGATGTATGGATTGTGGTTGTCGGGCCCGTACGCCGCGAGCGTGTCCGCGTCGAGCTTCTCGAGCATCGACGCCGCCTCGCCGAGGTGTCCCGCGTTGCGCAGCTCGACGGCCAGCGAGTTGGCGGCACGCAGCGTGAGCCGGTCGTTCGCGCCGAGCGCCTGCGCTCGGAGTTCGAGCGCGCGCCGGAGGTGCGACAGGGCATCGTCCCACGAGCCGAGCGCGATGTACGCGCGCCCGATCGTCTCGTCGAGGAACGACAGCGTGAGCGGCTTGTCCGCGAGGCGCTCCGGGGCGGAATCCGACGCACGCTCGAGCACCTCGCGCACCGTCACGTCCCGCCCCTGCGCCCGATCGGGACGGGCCGCGGCGAGCAGTTCCTGGAAGAACGAGATGACGGTCGTCGCCCGGTCCGCCTCGGCCTCCGCATCGCCCCGGGCCTTCGCCTCGGCGTCGCGCGCCGCGATCGCCTCCGCCCGGGCACGCTCCGCCTCGTCGCGCTGCGTGCGTGCTTCGAGCTGCGCGGCCTCGGCGTCCTCACGCGCCGCGTTCGCCTCGTCGCGCTGCATGACGGCCTCGTGACGCAGGTGCGCCTCGCGCCGTGCGGCGATGGTCATCACGATCGCGACCGTCACGACCATCGCCGCGATCGTGCCCACGACGACCGCGCTCGCGCGGTGCCGGCGGACCAGCTTGCGCAGCATGTACACGCCGCTGTCGCGCTTCGCCTCGATCGGCAGGCCTTCGAGGTATCGGCGCAGGTCGCGCCCGAGCTCGCCCGCGCTCTGGTACCGGCGCTCCCGCTCCTTCGAGAGGCACTTCAGGACGATCGTCTCGACCTCATCGTTGATCTTGCGCCGGACCGTGCTCGGACGCGCCGGCTCGGCGCGCAGGATGTTGTCCAGCACGTCCCGCATGTTCCCGATCACCGGGTACGGGAACTTGCCCGTCAGCATCTGGTACAGCACCACGCCGAGCGAGTACACATCGCTCCGCGGATCGATCATGTCCGGGCGCCCCTCGGCCTGCTCCGGGCTCGCCCACGGGAGCGAGCCCAGGAACTGCCCGGAGACGGTCATCGCGCCGCCGCCCGCGACGCTCGAATCCCCGATCGCCTTCGCGAGCCCGAAGTCCACAACGTGCGGCTCGCCCTGCGCATCGACGCGGATGTTCGCGGGCTTGAGGTCGCGGTGGGTCACGCCGCGCAGGTGCGCCGCGGACATCGCGTCGCACACCTTGAGGAACGTCTGGATCGCCTGCTCGATCGGCATCGCCCCGCGCGAGATGATCCGGTCGAGCGAATCACCCGGGATGTAGTCCATCACGTAGAAGAAGCTGCCGTCGGCGGTCTTGCCCGCGTCCACGACCGCGACGATGTTCGGGTGGTCGAGCTGCGAGAGGATGTCCACCTCGCGCTCGAAGCGAGCGATGTCGCGCGACGAGGCGTGCGGCCCGCGATGCAGCAGCTTGATCGCGACCTTCCGCTTGGTCGAGAGCTGCACCGCCTGGTACACCGCGCCCTGCCCGCCCTCGTGGATCTTGCGCAGGACGTGGTAGCCCGGGAACGAGCCCGCGGGCGGGAGGAACTCGGGCGGGTCCACCAGCCCGCTCCCGGGCGTGAGCTGACGCAGCGCTTCCTCGATGAGCCGGCGTTCCTGCTCCGACGATGCCGAACCGCCCGAGGTCGCGTCCGATCCTCCGCCCGCGCCGTTCGGATCGGATGGACGGGTATGGTCGTTCGGTTCGGGCACGGGACGCCTCCGCGGGGTGCAGCCCGGGCGCATCGCCCGGCGGCCCCTCATCCTCCCCAGCGTCAGGGGCCGGCTCCACTCACGCCCAATGACGCGATTTTTGGGCCAGCCTAGCCCTTGACGCTCAGGAACTTCCCCTCGCTGCCCAGGATGTCCCGCAGACGCTCGTGCGCCCGCGCCCGGAGCATGTAGACCGCCCCGGGCCGGCGCCCCAGGGCCTCGGCGACGTCCTCAATCGAACGGCATTCCAGGTCGTACATCCGGACGGTCTTCTCATAGTCCGGCGGCAGGCGACGCAGCGCGATCTCCAGCGCGCCCGCGGCCTCCCCGCGTGCCGCGACGCGGCTGGGCGTGGTGGTGGTCATCCCGAGGATCTCGATCATCTCGACGTACGACTCGTCGCTCACCGCCTGGCGCACCTGACGCCGGGGGTCGGGCCGCTTCGCCCGCTCCAGCCCGCGGATCGCGTCGCGGAGGTTGTTCTCCGCGATGTGCGTGAGCCATGCGAGGAACGCGCCCTCCCCGCGCGGCTCAAACCGAGAGATCTGAAGGAACGCTTCCAGGTACGTCACCTGCAGCACGTCGTCGATCTCGAGCACGCTCTGCCACACGCTCCCGATCTGCCCGAACAGACGCGATCGCACCGTCGGGCCGTGGAGCGCGAGCAGCGACGCGATCGCCTCACGCTCGCCCCCGCGCGCGCGTTCGATCAGCGCCGCCTCGTTCGAGGCGTCAGCGGCGTAGTTGTCCGCGGCGTCTCCCATCCGATCACCCGCCCTGCCCTACTCGCAGCCCTGGAGGTAGATGTTCAGGAACGCGAGGAAGTCCGACGAGTTCAGGATACCGTTTCCGCCCGGGGGAGCGAGGTCGGCCCGGGCCTTGCCCATGGCGTAGTCGTTGAGGTACGCGAGGAAGTCCGACGAATTGATCACGCCGTCGAAGTTCCAGTCCTGCGTGCAGGGCGGAACGAGGCGATCGATCGTGATCTCGGCCGAGTTGCCGATCAGGCGATCGAACGCGAGCCCGTCGAGCTCGTCCCGCGAATTCAGCCCGAATCGATTGTGGCGCGCAAAGATGATGATCCCGCCCGGAACGCGGAGCAGAACATCGCCCGGCGTTGCGTTGAGGATGTCCAGCGAGGGCGAGTTTTCACGCAGGCTGAAGAACACCCGATCCACGCCCGGGTTGTAGACGCGATCGCCCGGACCACCCACGGCGGCGCGGTCGAAGACCACGAGCGCATCGAGCTCGTCGCCGGGCTGGAGGCCCAGCTGGAGGACCGTCGCGTAGATCCGCTCGTCGCCCCTGGAATTGATGTCCGGGTCGTAGAACACGTCGCCGCCGCTGGTCCCCCCGAGCGAGGTGAGCGAGGGGCTCTGCTGCGACACGCTGAAGAACAGCTCAATGACCTCGGGCTTGAACGGGTTGGGCATGAGCATCGTGAGCGCGTCGATGTCGTCCAGCTCCTGGCCCGTGTAGGGAACGTTCGGCGAGATGATGGGCTGCAGCCCCGATGCGTTCACGTACGGCGCGGCCTGGTTCCGCCCCAGCACGTTGTTGAAGAGCCCCAGCGACACCGGCGGGCCGATGATGCCCGAGGTCGCGTTCCACGCCTCGGTGGAGATGAACGTGTCGCCCGCCTGCTGATGCAGCTGCGCCTGGTCGAACAGGTTGATCGACGGGATGCGGAGCAGCGAGGGCACGCCCGTCGCCGTATCCGCGGTCGAGGTGCACAGCAGGAAGTCCTCTTCCTCCTGGTCGGCGCTCATGGCGTCGATCTCGTCGCCCGGGTCCGGGAGGCCCATGCCGCCCTCGCCGCCGACCTGCATCGCGGGGTTGACCCCGCCCTCTTCATAGACGCCCGCGCCCGGGAGGCCCGAGGGGCCGCCGCCCTTGACGCTGAACCCCGCGCTCTGCGCGAACGCTCCGCCCGCGGCCCCGCTCAGGGCGACGCATGCACCAACGCACCACGCTCGCATGGACCGCTCCCTTCCCGCCCCGCGCGCCCGTCCACTAGGATGCGTCCGAGATCGCCCCTGTCAAGGCATACTTCGGGCCAAGCGAGGCATGGACCGATCTCTCACGTGAAGATCACGAAGGCGGCGTGCACAGGACGGCCTGATAACCCCGGAACAGGGGATCGTGGAGGGCGGGACGCTCGTGGAGATCATCCTGTGTGGCGCGGGGCAGGTGGGACGGACCGCGGCCGAACTCCTCGCGGCGGAGGGGCATTCGGTCACCGTGGTGGACTACAACGTCGACGCGACGCGGCGGGTGTCCGACACGATGGACGTCCGCACGCTGGTGGGGAACTCCGCGCAGGCGAGCGTGCTCGAAGAGGCGGGCGTTGCGGACGCGGACATGCTCGTCGCCGCGACGCAGAACGACGAGATCAACCTCCTGACCGCGGCCCTGGCGCATCGCATGGGCGCACGCCGCAGCGTCGCCCGCGTGCACCAGGCGGCGTTCTACCAGACCGAGCGCCATGACTACGCCCGCATGCTCGGGATCGATCACCTCATCTGCCCCGAGTACTCCGCCGCGCAGGCGATCGGGCGAGCGATCCGCAACCCCGCGGCGATGGCGGTTGAGCAGTTCGCGCACGGGCACGTGCAGATGCAGGAGTTCACCGCGCTCAAGGGCGCGGGGGGCACGCTTGCGGAGCTGGGGCTGCCACAGGGCGTGCGCGTGTGCGTGATCTTCCGGGGTGCGGAGGCGATCGTGCCCAGCGCGAGCGCCGAGATCCGTGCGGGGGACCGCGTCGTGCTCGCGGGAAACTCCGAGTCGTTCCAGAAGGCGCGGAAGCTCTTCGGCTCGGACCGCGCGGCCCGCGGCATCGTCGTCATGGGCACGTCGTCCACCGCACGCTGGCTCGGACGCGCGCTCCGCGATCGTGCGTTCAGCGTGCGCGTGTTCGAGTCGGACCGCGAGCGGGCCGAGGACATCGCCGAGCGGTTCGAGTGGATGACCGTGCTCAACGCCGATCCGACCGACCCGCGCACGTTCGAGGAGGAGCACATCGCCGACGCCGACTGGTTCATCGCGGCGACCGATAGCGACGAGCACAACATCATCTCCGCGGCGTGGGCACGGAGCCAGGGCGTCGCCCGCGTCGCGTGCGTGGTGCAGAGCCCGAGCTATCTGCAGCTCATCCGCCACGTCGGGATCGACCACGCCTTCAGCCCGCGCAAGAGCGCGGTCGACGAGATCGTCGGGCTGCTCGATCGCCGCCAGGTGCGGACGGTGTCCTCGCTCGCGCCGGGCGTGCTGGACATCTACGTCGCGAACCTCGATGGGCTCTGCCCGTTCCTCGACACGCCGCTGAAGGACGTCAAGGCGCTCCCGGGCTGGATCGTCGCGGGCGTGCAGCGATCGGACGGCGGGGACGATCCTGATGCGTCGTTCGTGCCCACCGCGACGGATCGCTTGCAGGCGGGCGATTCCATGCTCATCATCGGGCCCTCCGGATCTGAGGGCGTGCTCGCCGAGGCGATCGGCGCACGGGAAGATCGCCGCCCGTGAACCCGCGCACCATCATCAGCCAGCTCGCGCTCCTGTCGCTCGTGCTCGCGGGCGTCATCCTCACCTTTGGGCTTGTGGGCGAACTCATCTCGTCCGACCACGACGCGCGGACCGCCGCCCACGCACTGATCTTTGTCGGTGCGACCACCGGGCTGCTCGGCGGCATCGGCTGGCTCGCGACGCGGAGGCATCGGGCCGCGGTCGATCGGCGCGAGGCGCTCCTGCTCGTCGCGCTGACATGGATCGTCGGTGGGGTGGTCTGCGGCGCGCCGTACTACGTCTGGGCCCATCGCACCGCGATCGATTCCGCGCCCGCCGCCGCGTTCCGCTCGTGGATGAACTGCCACTTTGAGGCGATCAGCGGGCTGACCACCACCGGCGCGACGACGATCGTCGACATCCCCACGCTCCCCAACGCGCTGCTGCTGTGGCGCGCCACCACGCACTGGCTGGGCGGGCTGGGCATCGTCGTCCTGTTCGTCGCGGTGCTGCCCTCGCTCGGCGTGGGCGGGCGACGCCTGTTCCAGGCCGAGGTCAGCGGGCCCGACAAGGGCGGGCTGCACCCGCGGATCCGCGAGACCGCGCGGGCGCTCTGGATCATCTACTCCGCGATCACGCTCGCGCAGATCGTGCTGCTGCGGGCCTTCGGGATGTCCACCTTCGACAGCGTGTGCCACGCGTTCGCCACGATGGCGACCGGCGGCTTCAGCACCAAGGACGCCAGCCTCGCCGCGTGGCCCAACCTCGGCGTGCAGATCACGACGATCATCTTCATGGTGCTCGGCGGGATGAACTTCTCGCTGTTCTACCGCGCCTGGCGGGGACGCCTGCGCGAGATCTTCGACGACGTCGAGTTCCGCTTCTACATCGCGATCCTCACTCTGGGCTCGCTCCTCGTCGCGATGTCGATCTACCAGACTACCATCCACACGACCGACGGCGGGACGGTCGTCGCGAGCGCGGGAGTTGCCGCGCGAGAGGCCGCGTTCCAGGCGGTGTCCATCCAGACCACCACCGGCTTCTGCACGTCGAACTTCAATCTCTACCCCGTCGGTGCGAAGATCGTGCTCGTCGGGCTCATGTTCATCGGCGGGTGCGCCGGTTCGACGGGCGGCGGGCTCAAGGTCATCCGCATCTGGATGGCGGTGCGCATCATGGGGCACGAGCTCGAACGCGTGTTTCGCCCGAGCGTCGTGCGACCGCTGCGCGTCGGGGGCAGCATCGTCTCGCAGGAACTCAAGGTGCTCACGCTCGCGTTCATCATCGGCATGCTGACGTTCTTCACCGCGGGGTTCATCGCGATCATGCTCATCGAGGGCGACAACATCACTTTCGAGACCGCCGCGACCGCCTCGGTCGCGAGCCTGTGCACGATCGGGCCCGGGCTCGGGCTCGTCGGGGCCGTCGAGAACTACGCGTGGCTCTCGGGCTGGAGCAAGGGCGTATTGATGCTGTTGATGGTGGTGGGGCGTCTGGAAGTGTTCGCGATCGCGGTGCTGTTCACGAAGCGGTTCTGGAAGCCGAACTAGAGAGCGGCCTGTTCGCTCGCGTCACTTCGTCCGCGCCACTTCGCATGCTCGATCCATCCGCGCGGCGTACGCCATTCATCATCGCAGCGAGCGCGGCGGACGCGGCCCCGGGCAGCACCCGATGGGGCGTGCGCCGTCCTCACCGATCCGCGCCTCACGGCGTCCGACGCGTGCGGGCGCGTTCAGCATGCCGCCCACCGCGATCGCGACCCCCGCGCCCACCACGGCGTACCACGGCAGCACGAGCCCGAACTCCGGCAGCACGAGCAGCCCGACCACCCAGATCACGAACAGCAAGATTGCCGCGAGCATGATGCGCTTCGCCGCGCGGGCACGCTCTCGCTCGACCGACGCTTCGTCGACGAAGGGGATGGGGTCGAGATCGCGCGATTCACGGCTGCTCGCCGGACCCGTGGCGCAGCCGCAGGACTCGCCGCACGAGCCCCCGCGAGGGGCGTCCTTCGCCGCGCCGGGGCCTTCGATGGCCCACGAGGGCAGCGAGATGGTCGGGTCGGGCTGTGGCGGGTGCGCCTGTGACATCGCTCGGCTCCTTCGCCTCCGATGCACGGTTCGCCCCGATCGTGACGCCGGTTGCGGGGGGTGCCCCGGTCGGCCCGAGGCGGTCCTGCCACGTTCGCCCGCGGGTTCTCAGACCAAGTCCTCAGACCAAATTCTCAGACTAGCAGCGTCGCGGGGTTCTCGAGCGACTGCTTGACCGTGTTCAGGTACGCCGCGGCCATCGCGCCGTCGATGATCCGGTGATCGCTCGACATGGTCATCGACATCTCGTGCCCGACGATGAGCTCGGGCTCGCCCTTCGCGTCGCGCTCGATGAACGGCCGCTCGACCGCCGCGCCCACCGCGAGGATCGCGGCGTTGGGCGGGTTGATGATCGCGGTGAAGTGATCGACGCCGAACATGCCGAGGTTGGAGATGGTGAACGTGGAGTCGCCCATCTCCTCGGGCGTGAGGCCCTTCTCGCGGGCCTTCTTCGCGAGGCGCTTCGTCTCGTCGGAGATGGTGCGGAGCCCGTGGCGGTCGGCGTCCTTGATGACGCCCACGACCAGCCCGCCCCCGCGCTCTTCCGGCAGCGCGATCGCGACGCCGACGTTCACGCGCCCGTGGATGCGGATGCTCGGCCCCGAAGCGTCCCACGACGCGTTGACGAACGGGTGCTTGTACATCGCCAGCGCGCACGCGCGGACGATGAAGTCGTTCACGCTCAGCTTGACGCCCTGCGACTCGAGCTGCTCGTTGAGCTGCTCGCGGAGGGTCATGAGCTTGTCGAGGCGAGCGGAGACCGTGACCTGGTAGTGGGGGATGGTGGTCTTGCTCTCGACGAGGCGCTTCGCGATCGTCGCCCGCATGCTCGTGAGCGACACGGTCCGTGCCTCGAGCCCGCCGCCCGTGAGCACCGGGATCGGCGCGGGCGAGGGCGCCGCTGCCGCGGGCTTCGTTCCGCTGCCTGTACCCGCGCCCTCGACGTCCTTGCGGATGATGCGCCCCGAAGGCCCGGTGCCGTGCACCTGCGACAGGTCAACGCCGCGCTCCGCCGCGATCTTCTTCGCCAGCGGCGAGGCGAAGATGCGCGAGGAGCCATTGCCGCCCGTGCCATTCGAGGCATGCCCGTTCGAGCTCGCCGCGCCCTTGGCCGGGGGCTCGGCGACCGCGGTCGCGCTGGGCGAACTCCCGCCCGACGAGCCGCCCGATCCGCCGCCGCCCGCCGAGGCCTGTTTCGCAGCAGGTGCGCTCGTCGCGCCCGCCGCCGCGGCCTGCTCGACGCTCTCACCCTCCGCCGCGATCAGCACGATCGCGGTGCCGACGGGCACCTGCTGGCCCTCGTCGACGAGGAGCTTGGCGATGGTGCCGGTGTCGAAGGACTGGAGCTCCATCGTGGCTTTGTCGGTCTCGATGTCGGCGATGGGATCGCCCGCGGAGACCTTGTCCCCGACCTTCTTGCTCCACTTGACGACGGTGCCCTGCTCCATCGTGTCGGACAGGCGGGGCATGGTCATGGTGATCGGCATCGCAAGGCTCCCGAGGAGATC
Organism: Phycisphaerales bacterium; assembly: GCA_034004365.1. GTDB lineage: Bacteria > Planctomycetota > Phycisphaerae > Phycisphaerales > UBA1924 > JAVEWV01. Next base: position 46,041 of record JAVEWV010000021.1, on the reverse strand, counting down.
AGCGGCAGGTGTTACACGCCAGCGAGGAAAGTCGGCGATTGGCGTGCGGTTTCAAAGTCTGAATGCGACAGGAACGGCCATGCGTCGTTGGGGGGCGCGGACTCAGGCGATTGGCTGCGGGTCAGCAGTCGAGCGGCGTGCCACGCCCACGCAACAAGGGCCACGATGGGCCAGATGGGAATCGACAAGGCCAGCAGGCCCAGCTTCGCCACGCGCTTGCTCCCATCGACGCGCTGCTCCCAGGCATCCGCCGGGTGTTCGCTTCGAAGGAGAAGGATCGCTCGGGCCAGATGGCGACGAGCTTCTCGGGAGAGTGCGTGCTTTCCCTTCAGTCGATGCGGGTAGAGATCATCGTAGAGAAGCCAGACAAACTGATTGTGGATGGCATCAACCGCGGTATCCATCGCGCAAAGCGGGATGCACCGGTTCTCGTACTGGTCGTTCGTCAGTGCGCCCCTCGCGAACTCGCGCAGCAGACGCGCATACGCCCGGCGTGCGGGAGCATGGACGAACTGGCGAGGATAGAGGGGAAAGCTGTTCACGCGATGGTTCCGCGAACGGCCTCCGCGATTCTCCGCGGGTTCGGCAGGTACTCCGCCTCGAGCACCTTCGAGTACGGCGTTGGCACGTCGATCGTGTTCACGCGCACCGGCTGGTGGTCCAGCCAGTCGAAGCATCGCTCGCACACCTGCGCCATGACCTCCGACGACACACCGCCGAAGGGCCACGACTGATCGACGATCACGATGCGTCCGGTCTTCTTGACGCTCTCGATGATCGCGTCCATATCGAGCGGGCGGATGGTGCGCATGTCGAGCACGTCGCACACGATGCCCTCGTCCTTGAGCGTGTCCCACGCCTCGAGGCAGAAGTTCACCGGGCGCCCGAAGCTGACGATCGTGCACGCGTCGCCCGTGCGGCGGAGGTGGGCCTTGCCGAAGGGGATGTAGTACTCCTCCTCGGGCACGTGCCCCTTGTCGCCCAGCATGCGCTCGGACTCGAGGAAGAACACGGGGTCGTCGTCGCGGATCGCTGTCTTGAGCAGGCCCTTCGCGTCGTAGGGATTGCTGGGGATGACGATCTTGACGCCCGGCACGTTCGCGTACAGCCCCTCGACGCACCAGCTGTGCGTCGAACCGAGCTGCCCGCCCGCGCCGTCGTTCCCGCGGAACACGATCGGGCAGCCCCATTGCCCGCCCGACATGTACAGCATCTTCGGCGCGTTGTTCAGGATCTGGTCCGCCGCGACGAGGCTGAACGACCAGCTCATGAACTCGACGATCGGTCGCAGCCCGTACATCGCCGCGGCGATGCCCATGCCCGCGAAGCCGTTCTCGCTGATGGGCGAGTCGATGATGCGCTTCTCGCCGAACTCTTCGAGCATGCCCTGGCTGACCTTGTACGCGCCGTTGTACTGCGCGACCTCCTCGCCGATGAGGAAGACCCGCTTGTCGCGGCGCATCTCCTCGCTCATCGCCTCGCGGAGCGCCTCGCGGAACTGGATCAGTCGCTCCGTCCCGGGCGCGGGGTCGAACGCGGGCAGCGCACGCGACCAGTCGACGGGCTCGACCTCGATCTTCGCGGCGGGCGTGTAGGCATGCTTCGGGCTGGTCGCGATGGCGGTCATGCGGTCCTCTTCTTCACGCGCCGCGCTCTATCGGGCGCGGCGTTGGCGGTCTGGTTCTTGCGTGCGGGAGCGTGGTCGAAAGCCGGTCGATCGTCAGAGCAGCGGGTTCTGCTCGCCGTGCACGTACGTCGTGTTCGGGCTCAGGCCCGGCTGGATGTTCACCCACACGTCGCTCGCCAGCTCCGTCTCCGGATCGGGCGTGGGCGACTTCTCCGCGAACTCCACGCTGTCGCGCACGATCTCGGCGATCTCCTTCTGCATCGCCTTCCAGTCGTCCTCAGAGAGCGACTTGCGATCGTTCATCAGGTGGTGCGCCAGCGCGGCGATCGAGTCCTTTTCCTTGTAGCTCTCGACCTCTTCCTTCGTGCGGTACTTCTGCGGGTCCGACATCGAGTGCCCCTGGTACCGATACGTCTTGAGGTCCACAAAGCCCGGACGCTGCAGGTCGCGGCACTCGTCCGCGAAGGGCTTGAACGCGTCGTAGATGTTCAGGATGTCGAGCCCGTCGATCTGGATGCCCTTGATCCCGTAGCCCTTGGCCTTGAGCACGAGGTCGTGCGCCATGGTCGTGCCGCGCTCGATCGCGGTGCCCATGGAGTATCCGTTGTTCTCGACGATGTAGATGACGGGCAGGTTGTACAGCCCCGCGAGGTTCTGCGCCTCGTGGAACACGCCCTGGTTGAGCGCGCCGTCGCCCAGGTAGCACAGGCACACGCGCTTCTTGCCGACGCCCATGACCTCCCACTCGTACCGCGCGCCGAACGCCAGCCCGGCGCCGAGGCCCGTCTGCGCGCCGACGATGCCGTGACCGCCGTAGAGGTGGTTGGGCTTGTCGAACATGTGCATCGAGCCGCCCTTGCCCTTGGCGCACCCGGTGATCTTCCCGAACATCTCGGCCATGCACGCGCGGGGCGTCATGCCGCGGGCGAGGGCGTGCCCGTGATCGCGGTACGCCAGCACGACGGGGTCGTCGTGCTCGACGCAGCCGATCGTGCCCACGGCACATGCTTCCTGCCCGATGTAGATGTGGCAGAAGCCGCCGATCTTCGCCTGCTGATACGCCTGCATCGTCCGCACCTCGAACTCGCGGATGAGCTGCATGTCGTACAGCCACTTCTTGAGCAGGTCATCGCTCAGGGCGCTGGACGGGCGGTCGGTCCGGGGCTTCTCGGTCGTCGTGGCCATATGCATCCCGTATCGTCGGACCGGGCCCGGTCCGTCAGTGGTTCTCGGTCCCGTGCGTGCGCACACGAACAGCAAAGGCCCCGAAACCCCGCGCGGGGCATCGGGAGCGGCCTTCTGCCGTCCCGGGGCTGAATCCGGGACTTCCCCTAGTCTAGGTGCGCTGATCGGGCGGAGGGGTGCTTCAGTTGGACGTCAGCTCGCCGCCCGAGGTCGTCCGGCTGCCCAGGCGGATCGGCGAGACCTGCGTCTGCAGGATGACCAGCGCCGTCTGGAGCTGCACGTCCACGCCCTCGCTGATGAGCGTGTCCGGGTCCCGCTGCTCCTCGGCGATCTCGACCTTCTGGCCCTTCTCGTCGAGCGCCCACACGTCGGAGTACAGACGCAGGTTGAGCGCGTCCTCCTCCTGGCTGGGCAGCATCGAGACCTCGACGTCCGGATCCACGCCCCACTGGCTCGCGCCCTCGAGCCGGTGGATCATCCGACCGCTCGGCAGCAGGTAGTACTGCGTCGTCAGGCGGATCGCGCTCGCGTTGCCCGTGAGCGGCCACACGTTCTGCACGCTGCCCTTGCCGTACGTCCGCTTGCCCACCAGCACGGCGCGGAGCGCGCCGGTCTCGGCGTAGTCCTGGATCACGCCCGAGAGGATCTCGCTCGCCGAGGCGCTGCTCTCGTTGATGAGCACCGCGATGGGCAGGTCGTTGACCGTCGCGCGTCCGGGCGAGGCGACGTGCTGCTCGACGGTGTTCCCGCTCGAGCCGACGGTCCGCACCAGGAGCCCGCTGTCCACGAAGCGGTTGCTCAGCTCGACCGCCTGGTCGAGCAGCCCGCCCGGGTTGTACCGCAGGTCGACCACCAGCCCACGCAGGCCCTGCTTGCGCATCTGCGCGACCGCGTTGTCGAACTCGCGCGAGGTCTCCTCGGCGAACTGCGTCAGGCGGACGTACCCGATCCCGTTCTCCTGGTCGACGAACCAGTCCCAGTCGTTCTCGCCGGGCCCGGTGCGTTCCCAGCCCTTGACGCTGGCGACCTCGATCTGGTCGCGCTTGACGTCCACGTCGAAGACCTGCTTCTCTCCGTCCCGTTCACGCTCGATGGTGAGCGTGACGTCCGTGCCCCGCGGGCCGGTGATCGTGTCGATCGCCTGGTCGAGCGAGAAGCCGACGGTGCTCTGTCCATCGACCTTCTTGATGATGTCGTTGGCGCGCAGCCCGGCCCGCTGCGCGGGCGTCCCGTCGAGCGGCGTGACGATCTGCAGGTTGAACATCTCGTCGAGGCGGATGTGCACGCCGATGCCGATGAACCGACCCGCGGTGTTCTTCTGGAACCGGGCCAGTTCATCGGGCCAGATGATCGCGCTGAAGCGGTCGAGGTGCCCCATGACGCCGTTGCCGAACTCGTGCAGGAGCGCCTCGTCCATGACGCGGACGCTCTTGCGGTTCGCCGCCAGCACGCGCTCGATCGTCGCGTAGATCGCGCCGGTCCCGCTCACCTTGTCCTCCGCCCGCAGACGCAGGCGTTCCTTGGCGAGCGCGTCGATCATGCCCGCGACCGCCTGCTCGTTCCCCAGCCCGGGGAACGCCTCGCCGAGATCGTGCGTCCGCACCATCGCCTCGACCGCGTCGATCCCGGCGATCAGGATCTCGCGCAGGTCGCGCTTCTTCGGATCGATGTGGCGCGTTGCGCACATCGAGATCGCCTGCTTCAGCATGTCCGTGCTGATCGCAGCGACCTTCTCGTGGAAATCGTTCTTGACCGCGTTGTACGCCGGGAGCGGCTCCTCGCTCTCCAGCAGGCGACGCGCGTTGCGCAGCTCCCACATCCGGTGCGGCGTGTACAGGTTGATCATCGAGAGGCGCAGCGTCGCGCGATCGATGTCCTTCTGGTACGGGCTCGGCCCGGGCTCCTCGAACAGCGTGTGCAGACGGAAGAACAGCTCGCTCGCCATGAGCCAGTCGCCCCGCGCCTCGGCCGTGCGGGCCGCGCGCTCGCCCGCCGCGACGAGGTCGCGGATGCGCTGCTCGTCGAGCAGCGCCGGGCGGTTGTCACGCTCGATCAGCAGGTAGAGCGTGATCGCGTCACGCAGCGCCTGCGAGAGCTTGACGTCGGTGATCTCCCCCGCGAGCACGCCGTCGATCGACGTGCGCAGCTCGCTCGTCTCCGAGGATCGCTTCTCGGTGGTCTTCCCGACGTTGGTGTCATAGAGGCGGATCGACTCGGCGAGCGCGCCCTCGTCCTCGTTGCGGATCTGCTCGAGCGTCGCGTGCAGGTCGAGCGTGTCGCCCGCCGCCGCGGCCTGCCACACGTCCCGCGCCACGCTCGCCGGATCGACGTTCTGGCCCAGCGACAGGCCCGACGCCAGCCCGACCAGGCCCAGCACCCACGCCACGCGGCACGACACCACCATGCGACCCCGTGCGGCCCGCCCGGCTTCCAACTGCATGTCCATGCACGCCTCCTGTGCGCTCTCGGAACCGCGGCGATCCGCGAACCGTGGCTTCCAAACCCTCGCCTATCGGTGAACCGGCGTCCCCGCCTCCGACAAGCTCCCCGGATTGTGGGATCTCTGTCCCATCCGAGCCTCCGATCCCGTTCCGCAGGGAATCGGGGCGAGCCATCCCCAGACTATCGGGCCGCGGCCCCGTCCGGCATGCCTCGGGCGTCCTACGCCTCGGCTCGCTGCGGTGTTCCCGCGGGCGGGGGCGATTCCTCCCGACCCGCCCCGGCCCGTCTTGCAAGCCAGGCCCCGCCCCCGATCGCCAGGACGCCCATCGCGCCCACGATCGCGACGAGGGCGAGGTCGAAGGGGATACCGCCCGCCTGCCCTGGGGATGCCGCGACCCAGCCCGCCGCAAGCCCCGCCAGCGGGCCCAGCAGGTATCCCCCGCCGATGACCGCCTCGTGCGTGCCGCCTGCGTCGACCGACGCGCTCCCGACCTCCATCGCGTAGTAGATCGCGGCGGCGTAGACCACGCCCTGCCCGAGCCCGAACAGCGTCAGCCCGAGCGTGAGCGCCCACGCGTCGAGCGCGCCCGGGATGCGCAGCGGCGCGAGCAGTGCGAGCGCGAATCCGACCAGCATCAAGCCCCCGCCGAGCAGCGGCGTGCGCCAGCGCCCGTGCCACTGCTCACCGCGCTGCATGAACCAGAACGAGACGAGGCGCGCGACCATCCACGTCGAGGCGAGCGCGGCGCGCCACTTGGGATGCACGCCCACCTGGGCCGTGGCGTCGGGCATCGCGGCGATGATCGCCGAGAGCACGACGTAGCTCAGCGGCAGCTCGAAGCGCAGCAGCACGAGCAGGCGCCGGTACACGGGCGGGTGCGGTTCGTGGTGTTCCTCGAGGTGCTTCGCGGGCTCGGGCGTCAGTGAGAAGATGCACGCGAGCGAGCCCAGATGGATAAGCCCCGCGATCAGCAGGATCAGCAGCGGGGCTTCCGAGACGAACGGCGACATCGCGAACAGCACGAACATGCCCGCGCTCGCCCAGCTCAGATTGAACAGGCCGGTCGCGCGCCGGAGCTGCTGCGCGCGGCGCGCACCGGACAGATAGCTCTCTACGATGGGCCACACCGCGCCCGAGAGGCTTCCCAGCACCAGGGCCGAGCCCCACAGCGCGGGACGCCCGAGTGCGTCACCTCCCAGCGCGTCCGCGACGAACGGCACCATCGAGCAGAGCGACAGCACCGTGATGAGCCCCGCGAGCACGTCGCGTGTGCTCAGCCACGGCGTGCGCTCGGCGAGCCTGCGGAGCGCGGGCCCAACGAACAGCGCCGACGGGATGTACCCGATGTTCGTGAGCAGGACGAGCGCGAACTTCTCTGTGCGTGAGAAGCCGTACGCGCTCTCGGCGAGGAACGGTCCGCCGATCTGGAACGCCATGAGCGCGCAGGTGCTGATCCAGGTGAGGAGCAGCACGGCCCGGAGGGGCGCGGGGCGACCGCGTGGCGCATCGCGCGAGGGGGTGGGCATGGTTGGGTCCGTGGGGGGCGTGCGAGGCACGGATTGCTTCTCGGACGGGGCGATCGTAGCATTCTCCCTGCGGCGTGAGGCCGCACGCGTGTGCCCGTAGCTCAACTGGATAGAGCGTTGGCCTCCGAAGCCAAAGGTTGTGGGTTCGACTCCCGCCGGGCACGCTTCTCAGCCGAGGACTTCTTACCCGAGGCCAAGGGCTGGCCGATCTTGCCGGGCGGTCTCGGTCTCCGGGAACGCCCGGGCGAACCGGCGAGGGGCGGGCCGCGTCTGACGGGGGCCCGGACGTTCGGGTTGCGGCCCGGCAGCCGCCAGAGTGAACTCGCCCGATCGCAGCGCGGGCGCAGGGGAAACCTCCATGAAGCGTCGCGGAACTCTCTCGCACCGTTCGATCGTGGTCGCGATGGCGTGCGGCCTTGCGCCGGTGTTCGGGGCGGGCGTCGCTCGTGCGGCGCAGCCCACGGATCAGGGCACGTCGCCCGCCGCCCAGCCCGCGGGCAAGGCGCCCTCGCCCGAGTCGCTGTTCCAGCGCCACATCGAGGCGATCGGCGGCATGGACAAGATCCACGAGCACAAGACCCGGCGCATCTCGGGCAACGTCGAGTTCCCGCAGGTGGGGCAGCAGGTCTTCCTTGAGATGTACCAGGAAGCGCCGAACCGGCTCTACCTGCGCGTCGACAGCGGGCTCGGCAGCGTGACCGAGACGGTCTACGACGGCGAGGTCGCGTGGATGAAGATCGGGTCGGAACCCGCGAAGAAGATCCCGCAGGACCAGGTCGCGCCCATCATCGACACCGCCGCGTTCTACGGCGAGGCCGATTACGCCGCCCGCTATACGAGCATGCAGACGCTGCCGCAGGAGCGGTTCGGCGAGAAGATGGCCTGGCCCGTCAAGGTTGAGTCGAAGACGGGGCGTTCGGCCCGCGTGCTGTTCGATCCCGAGACCGGGCTGATCCTCGGGACCGATGGCGAGGCGGCGCCGGGCGTCATGCAGCGCGTGTTCTTCCAGGACTACAAGGAGATCGGCGGCGTGCGCGCGCCGCAGACGCTCGTGCAGATCACGGGCGACAACACCGCGATCCTGCGGTATCGCAGCTTTGAGGTGAACGTGAAGCCGGACCGCGATTACTTCGCGCGTCCCGAGGGCGTCTCGGGCGACTGAGCGGTCGCCTTCTTCGCCCGGCGCGTGCCCTCGCGCTTCAGTTCGCATCGCGTGCCGAATCGCGTGCAGATGGGATGGTCGGCGCAGCAGGCCATCCGGGCCTTGCACGCGCGCCGTCCGTGCCAGATGAGCATGTGGCTCGCGTCGCACCACGCATCGCGCGGGAAGAGGGCCATGAGGTGGTGCTCCACCTGCTGCACGCTCGCGTCCTGTGGCGCAAGATCGAAACGCTTCGCGAGACGCTCGATGTGCGTGTCGACCACGAACCCCGCGTTGATGCCGAACGCGTTGCCCAGCACGACGTTCGCGGTCTTGCGCGCGACCCCCCGGAGCGTCAGCAGTTCGTCCATCGTACGAGGCACCTCGCCCCCGAACTCCTGAACGACGGCGGACATCGCCGCGTGGATCGCCTTCGCCTTGTTGCGATAGAGGCCGATGGACTGGATGTAGGGCTCGATCTCCGCGGGCGATGATGCGGCGTAGTCCGCGGGCGTGGGGAAGCGTGCGAAGAGGGCGGGCGTGGCCTTGTTCACGCCGACGTCCGTCGCCTGTGCAGAGAGAATCGTCGCGACGAGCAGCTCGTGCGGGCTCGTGAAGTTCAGCTCGCAGTGGGCGGTTGGATAGTGCTCGCGGAGTTCTGCGAGGAGTTCCAGCGCCCGCGCGATCTTCGCCTTCGAGACACGCGGCAGGGCGAACGGGATGGGCGGTTCCGTATCGCCCACGCGCGATGGTGTGACGACGTTCTTACGAGGGCTGGCTTTGCGCGCCATCGCGACGCCCTCCCCTCGCCGCGAGCGGAAGCGAGATCGACGCGACGAGCACACCCGCCGCGGTCAGCACGAGCACGCGGCTTGCGAGGGGATGCATCCGATCAAACCGCTCGCGGGGCGCGCTCGCGCCCGACAGGTCGCCCGCCTCGATCGCGGCGCGGAACGCGTGCAGGTCGGCATTCATCTTCGGGTTGAGCCCGATCAGTTTCACGAGCACGAGCAGCACCGCGAGCGAGACGCCGACGCGGACGAACCAGCGGGCCCGCCCGGCGAGGCGATCCCGCGTCACGAACAGCATGACGCATGCGAGCGCGGCGCACACGCCCTGCACCCAGTCGCTCAGCAGGAAGATTGGCTCGACCACGTGCCCGCCCGCGAGGCGGTCGTGCCCCGAGGGCAGCGCGTCGTACTGCGCAAGGAAGGGGTTCAGCTTGCGGAGCGACGCGAACGTCGAGCCCGCCGCGAAGCCCGTGAAGACGAGCGACGCGAGCCAGAAGCCGAGCGTCCACGCGAGCACGCTGGGGGCCCCGGGCCCGCGGGGCGTCCCGGACGGCTCAATTCGCGATGGTTCGGCGTGGGCCCGCACGCGCGATGGTAGCGGTCGGCCAAGAATCCGGCATGGCGACGGCGCGAGACGTGGACCCGAGGCTGGCGATCGCGCTGAGTGGCGTGCGGGAGGAAGCCGGCGCGCCGTGGACGGGCGGCGTGCGCGCAACATTCGACTGGGTCGCGTCGCTCGGTGCGCGCGGCGTCGTGATCGACGCGACGGCTCCGGAGACACGCCCGCGAACGCTCGATCGCTCCGCCCGGCGCGACCTCGCGGCCTCGATGCGCCGGCGCGGGCTCGCGTGCATGGGCGTCGACCTGTGGATCCCGCCCGAGCACTTCGCATCGCCCACGCACGTGGATCGCGCGATGGCGGCGCTCGAAGCGGCGGCGGGGCTGGCGAGCGAGTTGTGCGAGGGCGTCGGGCGGGTGGTGTCCATCGAGACGGGCGAGCACGTTGGGAGCGACCTGCTTAGCGTGATGCGTGAGATGGGCGAGGACGCGAATGTGCGGCTCGCCGATCATCGATTCATGAAAGGGGCGGGCGAGTCCGTCGCACGCCTCGCCGAGGGGCTCGATTGCGCGAGCGTGATCATGGCGGGCGGCGATCCCGCGTCGCTCCTGTCCACGCGCGGGGAACGCATCGCGAGCGTGCGGCTGAGCGATGTCGGCTCGGTGGGGCGTGTGGGCGTGGGCAATGGGCGGCTCGACGTTGCGGCGCTGGGCGCGATCGCGGGGACGCTGTGGCGCGAGGGCCCCGTCGTCATCGACCTGCGCGGGCTGCGCTCCCCGGGCGAGGCGGCGCGGCAGGGCATCGACGCGTGGGAGCGGGCGCGGCTCCGCGTGTAGCGCGGGGGCCCGCTTCAGGCGAGCTGGTCGAGCACCTCTTGCGGGAAGTCGGCGTTGGTGTAGACCTTCTGCACGTCGTCGTTGTCCTCGAGCACGTCGATGAGCGTGAGGAGCGACTTCGCCTGCTCAGCCGAGACCGCCGCGCTGGTCGTGGGGATCTTCGCGATCTCCCCCGCGAGCGTCGCGATCCCGGCGGACTCGATCGCGTCCTTCACCCGGGCCAGCGCCGCGGGCTCGCACAGCACGGTCCAGGCGCCGGGGTCGTCGCCCTCGGACTCGGGCGGCTCGACGTCGTCGGCCCCGGCCTCGAGCGCGATCTCCATCAGGCGATCCTCGCTCGCGGCGTCCGCCTCGATGAGGATCCGCCCGCGGGTCTGGAAGAGGAACGCGACGCTTCCCGGCGCGCCGAGCGAGCCGTCATACTTGGTGAAGATCGAGCGGACCTCGCCGAAGGTGCGGGTGTTGTTGTCGGTGAGCGCATCGACGATGATCGCAACGCCGCCCGGCGCATAGCCCTCGAAGACGACGGGCACGAACTCTTCGCCCGCGCTGCTCCCCGCGCCCTTGTCGATCGCGCGCTGGATCGTGTCCTTGGGCATGTTCGCGGCCTTGGCCTCGTCGATCGCGTAGCGGAGCGTCAGGTTGGTTGTCGGGTCGGGCCCGCCCTGGCGCGCGGCGGAGATGATCGCGCGCGAGCACTTCGACCAGATCTTGCCGCGTTTCTTGTCCACCGCGGCCTTGCGGTGCTTGATGTTCGCCCACTTGCTGTGACCGGCCACGTCGATCCCCTCCGTGCGTGCGGACGCGCTCAGTCCGCGTGATTCGATGTTAGGGCGCGGGCTCGTCCATCTCGGCATAGGTCGGCGCGACGGCGGGATGACCGCCGCGCCGGGCCTCGGTGATCTTCGCGCGGACCGAGTCCAGCACGCCCTGGAGATGTGCGGCCGCGTTGGAATCCCGCGAAACGCTGGCCAGGCCGGAGCGTGCGCGTGCGATCGCGCGTTCCCATGCGGCGACCGCGTTGTCCTGATGCCCCGCGCGCCAGAGCGCGTCGCCGTAGTGCTCGGCGATCACCGGGCTGGACGAGCCGCCGTTGAGCGACGCGGCCTGATCGAGGAGGAAGAGCGCTCCGCGGGACCCGAGGTCCGGGTCGGCGTCATTGAGTTGGCCTTGCAGGTATCGGAGCCAGCCGAGCGAGTCGAGGTAGCTGTTGTTCGAGGGCGCGGCGCGGACGGCCCGCACGAGCATCGACTCCGCTTCCGACACCCGCTCGCGGCGCTCGATCAGCATGTATCCGAAGTCATTGAGGACGCCGGCGTGCTCGGGTGAGAGTCGGAGCGCAAGCTCGTACAGAGCGATCGCATCATCATCGAGGTTGCGCGAGAGCAGGGCGCCCGCGCTCACGTACGCCAGCTCGGCCTTGAGTCCCGGTTCGTCGATCTCCGCGGGCAATGGGTCTTGCGTCACGCGTTCCGCGACGGCACGCAGAGATTCGGCGTTGGGAATCGTGTTCATCGATTCGATGCAGTCATTCGCCGATCCGAACTGCCAGCTGAGCTGCATCAGGTTGAGGAAGAGCTCGTTGCTCGGCGCGGGGTCCGCATCGATGCCCATGCGGAACAGAGAAAGGGCCGCCTTCCCGCGCTCGCGCCGGACCATGTCGCGCGCGAAGCTCAGGTAGACCGCGGATCGCCGCTCGCCCGAGGCCTCCGCGGCGTCGCGGATCGCGAGGATCGTTCGCTCCGTGTCGCTCGGCGGGAGACGCATCGAGGCCTGCGCACGCACGAGCATCAGCGAGAGTGGGGGCGTCGCCCCGCGCGCGATGCACGCATCCATGAGCCGGAGTTCGCTGTCGACGCGTTCGGCGGGCATCGAGCCCGTGTCCGCCTGCAGGCGGGCCGCGGTGTCGGTGAGCACGCCCTCGAGCAATTCGTGCTGCGGCTCGCGCAGCGTGACCCAGTCGGGCCAGGACGGCTCGAGCGCGGACAGCGCCTCGTCGGGCCCACGCTGGCGGGCGAGCGCGCGGGCCAGCCGCAGGCGATTCTCGATCGACTGTGGCGCGTCGTACAGACGCGCGAGTTCTTCGTGGTCGGCCTCGAGCGAGCGATTGAGACGCAATCGGAGCACGAACTCGCGCGTCTCGGAGAGGTTCGCCGCGGGCTCGATCGCGAGCGCAGCATCGATCTCCGCGATCGCGTCGTCGGGGCGATCGAGCAGGAGCAGCGTGCGCGCGAGCGCCTCGCTCAGCAGCGGGTCGTGCCCGGAACGCTCCGCACGCTCCGCGAGCCACTGCTCGCCTCGCTGGACCACCGCGGGGTCGGACTTCTGGAACTGGCTCCACAACTGCAGCAGCCCCGAGAGCAGCTCGCGATCGGGGCCGAAGCGGTCGATGGCGTCGCGTGCGGATTCTTCCGCTTGTGGAAGCAGCCCGAGCTGCGCGAGTTCCTGCACGCGCAGGTGGGCGATGAGCTTGCTCGAGGGCAGCGCGTCGTTGAGCTGGCGCACGCGGCGCTGCAGCATCTCGCGCGAGGGCTTCGGGCCGTTCGCGTCGGCGAGCTGGATGAGCCCCTCCCACGCGTCCTCGTTCGCGGGATCGAACGCGAGCACTTGCTGGAACTTCGCTTCGGCGCGATCGCCCTCACGCAGGCGGGCCGCGGCCCGGGCGGATTCGAGCAGCACGTGCGCACGCTCCATCGGATCGCCCGAGGTCGTGGAAAGTTGCTCCGCGGCGCGTGCCGCATCCGCGTCCGCGTCCGCCTGCGTCGCGAGCGCGGCCTGCAGGGCGGCGAGCCCGACGCGCCGGGCCTGGTCCGAGGCGTTCTCGGGGCGTGCGTCGCGCATCATCCGCTCGACGATCGGGCGTGCCTCGTTCCATCGTCCTTCGATGAAGAGCGCACGGGCGCGCAGCGCGCCGAGCTGCAGCGATGCGTCCGAGAGAACTCCCTGCGCGGGCGAAGCCCGATCGAGCTCGTCGAGCATCGCGAGCGCATCGTGGGGGCGATCACGCTCGATGAGCACGCCAGCCGCGAGGGGGCTCGGCCCCGTGCGATCCAGCCGCGCGAACAGGTCGGCACGCCGCGGGTGCGACGCGATGGTCCGCGCCAGCGCGGGGATCGCGAGTGGCTGTTGATCGGCGGCGTCGCGCGCGGCGCGCAACTGCGCGGCCGGATCTTCGACCGCGCTCAGGAGGTCGCGTGCGAAGGCGTCGCGCCACGGGTCGCGCACCAGTGCGCCGGTCAGCACCTCGATCGCCCGCCGATCGGGCAGCACCGCGGCCTCGGTCCGGACGAGCGCCGCCCAGGTCGTGGGCGCGGGCGGAGACAATGCGCTCCGAAGATCGGCGAGCGTCCGCGCAACGCCCTCGGCGTATGTCGCGCCGCGTGCGGTCACGCGGAGCAGTTGTAGATGCCGATCGCCGACGCGTTCGGGCGCGCGAGCGATGTCGGAAAGCACCTCGGCGCACGCGCTCGCGGGCCAGCCCGTCGCGAGGCACGCGGCGACGCGCCGGGGCAGGATCGCGGCGGGATCGGCGCCGGGCGTGAGCGAGAGCGGCTGGTACACGCTCAGTGCGTCGATCGGACGACCCGTCGCGAGGAACAGATCGCCGAGGCGCTGCAGGCTCGGAAGACGCCGGCGGAGCAGCGCGGTGTACGCTGGCATGAAGCGCGTCGGTGCGGCGATGGTGGAAGGAGTGTCGAACGCCCGGCTCAGTGCGTCGGCCTCGAGCGCGGGCTCCTGATCGATCGCGTACGCGTCGGCGAGCGCGAGCCACAGCACGTTCTCCGCAACGGGGTCGCCGCGGAGTGCATCGCTGCGCAGCGCGCTCGACGCGGCCCCGCGCGCGAGCGCTGCGTCACGACGCTCGATCGCGCCCAGCGCGAGGGGGACGAGCACGTCCAGCGCGTCCGATCCGAGCGCCGCCGCGCGGCGATGCGCCTGCCATGCATCGAGCGAGCGCCCCGCGGCCTCGCTCGCCGAGCCCAGAGCGCTCCAGATCGCGGCCTGCGCGGGATCGAGCGAAGCGGCCGCGCGGAAGGTCTCGCCCGCCTTCGCGGCGTCGTTCGCCGCGAGTTCGAGGCGTCCGCGGGCGTAGAGTCGCAGCGCCCGTTCCGACTCATCGAGCGTCGGGGGATGGTCGTTCGCTGCGGGCAGGTCGCGGTGCAGCAGATCGGCAAGGGAGGCCGCGTCGAGCTCGACCTGCGCTTCGATCGAGCGATCCGCGGCCGTGTGCGGCGTGCCCGCGAGGCGTGCGACGTCGGGGATGAGGTCGAGGATCTCAGGGCGGATCCGATCGAGCGGGATGGCGTTCGCGCCGCCGCGCGATTGCTCACGCCGCACGGCGCGGGCCAGCGCGTCATCCATCGCGATGGACGCGTCCTGCGAAGCGACGAGCGTGGAAGGGGCGGCGTCGGATGGCGTCGCACGCTCGGTGTCCGACGAGCACGAGACGAGCACCGCAGCGCACGCGGCGAGCGACGTACGCCCCGCGAGCGATGCGAGGCGTGTGTGGTCGAGAGCGTCCCTGCCCCAACACATGGTGCGTGCTCCTCGTGGGATCTCAGGCGCCACGGGCCGTCTTCTTGGTCCGGTGGGCGGGGCGACGCGACGCGGACTTGCCCAGGGTGTCCGCGGCGTTCTGGAGCGTCAGGTGCGTCTCGAGGGCGTCGCTCGCGCGCACGGTCCGCTCGAGCCACGCGCCCGCGGAGGCGAGGTCGCTCCCCTCGGGGATCGCGCCCTTGCTCCGGAGCAGGTCGAAGAGCCGCTCGTCGAGCGGGACGGCGTGCGCTCCGAGCACCAGCAGCGACCATCGCGCCGCGACGTACGCGGGGATGCCCGGCATCGCCTCGAGGCACGCGCGGGCGTCCCGCTTGGGCATGTTCGCGATCGCCTCCATGGAGAGGTCATTCGTCGCGGCGTACACGGCGTTGAGCGACTGGCTCAGGCGTTCGGCACGCTCCAGCGCCCGCGGATACTTCTCGCCGATCACGCTTACGACCTCGGAGCCATACGCCACGCGCAGCTCGTTGAGGTCCGCGAATGCCTCGCGGAGGCGGCGCAGCCCGGTGAGCGCCTGAGACGTCGTCGCGTCCCACAGCAGCATCGAGAACACGAGCTGCTCGCACGCGGGCGGCGTGCCCTCGGGCGTATCGGTGGGGTGCGAGACGAGCGCATCGGCCCCCGCGGCCTTGCGCTGCTGCGCGATCAGCTTCGACAGCACGTCCGCCGGATCAGCGCTCGCCATCGCGGGCCTCCTGCTCACCGTGCCCGTCGTCGCCCGCGGCCTCGGCCTCCTCGCGCACCTTCGCGAGCGCCTCGAGCACGCGGGCCTGCTTCTTCAGCGAATCGTCCAGCGCGAACTCGATCGAAGGCAGCGAACGCGTCTCGACAAGCGACGCGACCTCGCGCCAGATGTGCGGCGTCGCGGCCTGCAGCCCCGCGATCGTCGCACGCTGACGCTCCGCGGGCAGCACGCTGATCAGGACGCGGGCCCGGCGTGCCTCGTCGAACAGTTCGACGCCCGTCACGGTGATGAGCCCGCGGATGCGCGGGTCGTTCAGGCCCCGCGACAGCACCTGCTGCACGGCGCGGGTCAGCTCGCTCTCGAGGCGCTCGTGGCGGCGGCTCACTGCGTCGCCTCCGTCCCGGCGTGCTCGGGCCCCTCGGAATCGGCGTACGCGCCCAGCTCGCTCGCGAGCGATGCGGCCTCGGCCTCGCTCATGTCATCCGCCGGGTCGAGCGTCTCGACGTTCAGGATCCGGCGCCCCGTGATCGCGAGCTCCGCGTCGAGCCCGCGCCGGACCTTCGCCGAGATCGCGTCGAGCACCTCGCCCGCACGCCGACCATCGGGCGCGACGACCGCAACGCCCAGGACCGCGTGGTTGAGCGCGTCGAGCGCGCCGACCTCGGACACGCTCGCCATGTGCTCGCGATGCAGGCGGTCGCGCAGCGAGCGGACGATCCGGCGTTTGTCCTTGAGGGACTCGGCGCCGTGGACGACGAGGTCGAGCTGGAGGATGCCGATGTTCATGGAGCGTCAGGTCGATACAGGTCAATGATCAGATTGTTTGGGTCATCACAATCGACGAAGAACTGCTCCGATGCGACCACCTGACCCCGCTCGTCGTACTTGATGGCTGTGACAATGTCCACATCAAGCCAATATGCGTGCGACCAAGTCTCGTCGTACCCGTCCATCCTGTACGTGTTGTCTGGTGGTGGAGCCCAAAGCCTCAGATTACTCCTCTGCTTTCCGATCCAGCCGTTGTCCTGTGCGGCACCAAAGTCGGTCAGCCAAGACCTAAACAGAATTCGGCACGAGACGCCAATCACGATCATGCTGAGAACAATCCCGACGAGGTGCCATCGATAGCTTCGTAACTGAGTCCCTGCCAACTCCATTCACCGACTCCGGGTGGACGCGGCGAAACGACGGCGGTTCACGTAGCATGCATCGGGTCGAATCACGCATCACAGCGACCGCTTGACCTCCACGTTCTTGTAGCACTCGATGACGTCGCCTTCCTTGATGTCGTCGTAGCCGACGATCTTCATGCCGCACTCCATGCCCGCGCGGACCTCCTTCGCGTCGTCCTTGAAGCGCTTGAGCTGCTCGAGGCGCCGGTCGTTCTCGACGACGATGCCCCCGCGCGTGACGCGGACCAGCGCGTCGCGCTCGACCGTGCCGTCGGTGATGTAGCAGCCCGCGATCGCGCCCACGCGCGTGACCTTGAAGACCTGACGCACCTCGGCGTGCCCCAGCACCTGCTGGCGAAGCTCGGGCTCGAGCATGCCCTCCGCGGCCTTCTTGATGTCCTCGGTGATGTGGTAGATGACGTCGTAGGTGCGGATCTCGACGCCCTTCGACTCGGCCATCGAGCGGGCCTTGCCCGACGGGATGACGTTGAAGCCCACGATGATCGCCTTGGACGCCTCGGCGAGCAGCACGTCGCTCTCGGTGATGCCGCCGATCGCAGAGTGCAGCACGCGGACCTTGACCTCGCTGGTCGAGACCTTCTCGATCTCGTGCTTGAGCACGTCGAGCGAGCCCTGCACGTCCACCTTGAGGACGATGAGGATCTCCTTGAGCTCCGACTCGGCCATCTGGTTGAATAGGCTGTCCAGCGTGACCTTGGGCTGCGCGAGCTGCTTCTCACGCTCACGCATGCGACGCTGCTCCGCGGCCTCCTGCGCCTTCTTGAGCGAGTCGACGATGTAGAACTTGTCGCCCGCGTCGGGCACCTCGTCGATGCCCGAGATCTGCACGGGCAGCGGGGGATGCACGCTCTTGAGGCGGTTCCCGCGATCGTCGGTGATGTCGCGGACGCGACCGAACGCGCGCCCCATCACCACGAAGTCGCCCACCTTCAGCTCGCCGTCCTGCACCAGGATGTTCGCGACGGCGCCGCGGCCCTCCATCGTGCGGGCCTCGATGACCGTGCCGCGCGCGGGGCCCTTGAAGTCGGCCTTGAGATCAAGCAACTGCGCCTGATAGTCGAGCACCTCGAGCAGGTCCTGCACGCCCGTGCCCGACGTCGCGCTCGTGCGCACGACCTCGGTGTCGCCGCCCCACTCGGCCGGGTTCAGCTCGTGCTCCGCGAGCTGGCCCAGGATCCGCTGGATGTTCCCCTCCGTCGCCTCGGCCTTGTCGATCTTGTTGAGCGCCACGACGATCGGCACGCCCGCCGCCTTCGCGTGGCTGATGCTCTCGATCGTCTGGGGCATCACGCCGTCGTCCGCCGCGACCACCAGCACCGCGAGGTCGGTGATGCTCGCACCGCGCGAACGCATCGCCGTGAACGCCTCGTGGCCCGGCGTGTCGACGAACACGACGTACTTGTCGTCGTCGCCCATGCGCACCGGCACGCGGAACGCGCTGGTCGCCTGCGTGATGCCGCCCGCCTCGCCCGACGCGACGTTCGCGTTGCGGATGCGGTCGAGCAGCGAGGTCTTGCCGTGGTCGACGTGCCCCAGGATGGTGACCACCGGGCCGCGCGCACGCTGGTCGACCGCGTCGCGATCGGCGCCGAACTCCTCGTGCACCGCCTCCTCGGCGGTCTTCTGCTCGGTGACCTCGAGGTCGATGTTGTAGTCGAGCATGATCTCCTGCGCACGCTCGGCGTCGATGCCCGAGTTGATCGTCGCCATGATGCCCTGCATGAAGAGCTTCTTGACGATGTCCGCCGCCTTGACGCCCGTCGTCGCGGAGAGGTCCTTGATCGTGAACGGCTCGGCGATCCGCACCGTTCCGCCGACCTCCGCGGGCGAGGCGGACTGACCGCCGCCGCCCGAGGAACGATCGTTTGCGCGACGCTTCTTGAGCAGCCCGCTGGCCCGCGCCAGGCGCGCCTCGCGCTCGGCGAGATCCTGCTCCGTCCAGCCCGCGGTGGAGCCCGCCGGCACGTCGTACGCGTCGCCGCGCCGGCGTGTCGAGCCGCCCCGGCGTGCGCCGCCGCCGCGCCGCGCCGCGTCGCTCTCGCCCTCGCCGCCCTCGCGCCCGCGTTCACCGCGCCCGCCGCGGCCCGGAGCGCCCGTCTGTCCGGGGGCGCCAGGCCCGCCGCCGCCGCCACCGCCCGGGGGACGGGGCCCTCGCGGACGCGGAGCGTCGATGACCTCCGGCGCTTCGACGCGCACGATCTTCGGGCCGCTCAGACGCACCGGCGTCTTGGCCTGCAACTGCGGGCCCGCGGGACGCACGATCTGAGGCCGCTCGGGCACGTTCATGCGCGGGCGCGGCGCGGGCGGGATCGCGCTCGGACGCGGGCCGGACGCGGGCGGCGCACCGGCGCCACCGGCGCCACCGGTCCCGTGATCGCGGCGGGCCTCGCTCGGACGCTCCGTCGTCTTCTCGGGCGCCTCGGGTTGCGCGGGGGCCGCCACGCTCGCCGCGGGGGCAAGCGGGGGCGCGATGCTCGGCGGCTCCGAGGGCTGCTCCGGCGCGGCTGGAGCCGCGGGCGCAGAGGGAGTCGTGGGCGCGGCTGGCGCTGCGGGCGCGATGGGGCGCGCCGGGGTGAGGGTGCGTGCCGCGGGACGAGATGGGACCGCCAGCGGTCGCGCGGCGCGGGCCGCGGTGCCCGAGGATTCGTGCTCCGCGGGTGCGACCTTGGTCGCCGTCGCGGCGCCGCCCTCGCCCGCGGGCTCGTCGTGTCCGCCATCGGCTCGCTTGCGTGCGGGGCGCGCGCGAGCGTGCTCGATGTCTACTGGTGCGGCGGTCTCCACGGCGGTCGCGTTCGACCCGGTCGAAAACCATTCCCGGATCGTGGCCTCAAGCCCGATCGAGACGGTGGACATGTGGTTCTTGATGATGGACTCGGGGATGCCCTCGGCCTGGCACTTCTCCACGATCGCCTTCGAGGCGATGCCCATCTCCTTCGCAATCTCGAACACGCGCTTGGCCAAACTGTCCTCCGGGGAAACTCGTTCCCGCGACTCGAACCTCTGTCCACCTCACCCGGCATCAGCGTGCCGGACGATTCTTGACCATGTCCTGCGGGCCGACGATCCGCGCCCGCGAGCAAGACCCGAGCGAAGCGTCCTTACCCCTGCCCGCCCCCGAGGATGTCCGCCGCCCGGGCGTCGTCCTCCGGCCCCGCCTGGGGGCGAGGCTCGGCGGGTTCCGACGCGGCCGGGGGAAGGCTCGAAGCGCCCAGGATCGCCGCGGCGGCGAGCTCCGGATCCACCCCGTCCTCGCCCACGCCCTCGCCCATGAGCATCCGACGCGCCGCCTCTTCCTCCTCGCGACGCCGGATCTCGGCCTCTTCCTTTTCCTTCTGCTGCTGCTCCGCGACGACCTTCGCCTTCTCGCCCGCGGTCTGGCAGACCCGGGCCGCCAGCTCGGCGTCGATCTCGAGCTCGCCCGCGACGACGTCCGGGCCGACCTCCTCGATGTCGAACACGCTGACCATGCCCAGCGCCACCAGGCGGTCCACGTGCGACTCGGCGATCCCCTCGATCCCCAGCAGCGTTTCCGACAGCGTCGCCAGCCCGCGGTCGTACTCCTGCGGCGTGAGGATGTCGACGTCCCAGCCCGTCAGGCGGGCGGCGAGGCGGACGTTCTGCCCGCGCTTGCCGATCGCGAGGCTGAGCTGGTCGTCGCGCACGACGACCGTCGCGCGTCCCAGCTCGAAGCACAGGCTGATCTCCTGCACCTCCGCGGGCTTGAGCGCGTTCTGGATGAGGATCTGGCTCGACTCGTTCCAGCGGACGATGTCGATCTTCTCGCCGTTGAGCTCATCGACGATGTTCTTGATGCGCGAGCCGCGGACGCCCACGCACGCGCCGACCGCGTCGACGCGCGAGTCGATGGAGCTGACCGCGATCTTCGTGCGGTACCCCGCCTCGCGGGCCATCGCCTTGATCTCGATGATCCGCTCGCCGACCTCGGGCACCTCGATCTCGAACAGGCGCTTGATGAAGTCGGGATGCCCGCGGGAGACCACGATCTTGACCTGGCTGCCCGCGTCGCGCACGTCGAGGATGAGGCAGCGGACGCGGTCGCCCGCGACGAACTGCTCGCCCGGGATCTGCTCGCTCCGCGGCATGAACGCCTCGGCCCGGTCGACCGTGACGACGAGGCTGCCGCCCTCGTAGCGCTGCGCCGTGGCGATCACGATCTCGCCGATCCGCTTGGAGAACTCGGACAGGATGCTGCTCCGCTCGTCGTCGCGGAAGCCCTGGATCATGACCTGCTTGAACGTCTGCGCCGCGATGCGACCGAACTCGCCCGGCAGGATGGGCAGCGGCTCGCCGTGACGCGAGATCGTGATCTCACCCGAGATCGGATCGAGCGCGCACTGGAACTCCTCGGGGTCCAGGGTGCCGAAGTACTTGCGGGCGGCGGAGACCATCGCACGCTCGATGTCGGTGATCAGCAGCGTGCGATCGACGTTGCGATCGCGCGCGATGGAATCCAGGATGCGCATCATCTCTGCGGTGTTCATGACTCGTGCCAGCTCCTGTCGGGTTGTCGTGATGTCGGATTGTCGAGACGCTTGGAAGCCCGTCGAAGCGAGGGGACGATCCCGCGCGGGAAGAACCAAAACGAACCGGGCCACGCCCCGGACTCCAAGAGCCCTCGGCGTGGCCGCCTCCACACCCGTGCGCACAAGTGCGACACGGGCCCGCGAGCTGGCGCCATGCCTAGCTCATCGCGGCCCCTCCGCCACACCGAGCCCGCGAGGCGGGACCGGTCTGGTCGCACGCACCACCGGGCCGCCCGAGCCGGACATCGTCCGGGCGCTGGGCGCGGTGAGCGCGACGCGTGCCACAGGGTGGAACGCGCTTACCGGCCATAACGAAGAGCCGGTGAGTGGGCCGTGCGAGCAGTCGGCATGAGAACCTCCCGCGGGCGCGGAGACAGCGCGGCGGAACGCCCGCCGCAGGCCTGAAGCATAGCGGCGATGGGCCTTGCGGACAACGAGAGCGGGCCCGCCGCACGACCCGGGGGTGATGCTTCCACTGTGGTGAGAGCGGAGCGGTCGCGGTGCACCAGCGCCGCCTAGAGGCGATCGTCGGGGCCGATGGGGCGCACGATGCGGACCGCGCGGTTGCCTCGGAACTGGCCCAGCGACGCGAGGAACTTGGGCTCGTTCCCCACCCGGATCAGGGCGGGGTGCCCGACGCGCGCGTCGGTGGTCACGACGTCGCCCACCGAGAGCGACGCGAGGTCGCCCAGCGTGATCGTCGTGCGTGCCAGCTCCGCCCGGATCTCGACCGCCGCCCGTCCGAGCCCGCGCTTCATGCGTTCGGCGTGCTCCTTCGAGCGCTGGTTGCGGGCGACGTTGAACCAGCTCTGGGCCGCGAGGTCCTCCATGATCGGCTCGATGACGTTGTAGGGGATGCAGAGGTTGAGCGTGCCCGCGCGGTTGCTCATCTTCATCTCGAAGCCGATGACCACGACGACCTCGTTGGGCGGCACGATCTGCACGAGCTGCGGGTTGCTCTCCGTCGCCGACACGCGGAACGACATCGCTCGGATGCTCTCCCACGCCTCGTTGAGCGCGCTCAGCCCGCGGCTCGTGACGTTGCCGATCAGGCGGCTCTCGATCATGGTCATCGGGCGCTGCGGGATGAACAGGTCCTGGCTCGTCCCGCCCAGCAGGCGATCGATGATCGGATAGATGATGAGCGGGCTGATCTCGAGGCACATCTGCCCCTCGAGCCCGTCGCTCTCGATCAGGTTGAAGCTCGTCGGGTTGGGAAGCCCGCTGATGAACTCCGAGTAGGTCATCTGCTCGCACGTCGCGACCTTGACCTCCACGATCGTGCGCAGGAAGCCCGAGAGCGACGCGCCGAAGTTCCGCGCGAAGGCCTCGTGCAGCGTCTGCAGGGCCCGCATCTGGTCCTTCGACACGCGCTCGGGCCGCTTGAAGTCGTACGAGCGAACCTCGACGTCTTCGAGGTCCTTTCGATGCCACGAGTAGACGTGCCCGACCGACGACTCCTCCTCGACCTCGCCCGAGTCCACTGCCGCGAGCAGCGCGTCAACTTCGGATTGGTCGAGGACCTCGCTCACCGGGCCGCTCCTGTTGCCGGAGGGGGACGAGTCTCGGCCCGCCCCGCCGCATGGGATCTCGCTCGGAGTATCGGACGCCGCCCGCTCCGGGCTTGAAGCCCCGTCCGGGCGCCCGGAGACGACTCCGCCCGGAACAAGCGCACGCCGCTTCGGGTATCACTCGCACCATGATCCATCCGCCCCGACCGTTCGTCGGCCTCCCGAGGCTGGCGGCGCTCCTGCTCTCGATCGTCTGCGTCGTGTCCGCCCGTGCCCAGGAGGTGCGTGCGAGCGCGGCCGCCTCGGCGGAACGCGTCGCGCCGGGCGACCGGTTCGTGATCGCCGTCGTGCTCGACCATCCGCCCGGGCTGCACTCGTGGCCCAGCGCCGATCAGGACGTGCTCCCCGAGAACATCGCCGAGTTCGCGATCCGCACCGAGGTCGCGCTCGTCGAGCCGCCGGCCTGGCTGACGCCCGGGCCGGTGCAGTGGCCCGAGCCGGAGCCGGGCAAGGTGCCGAACCCCGAGGGCGAGGGCGCCCTGACCGTGCCGCTGTACGAGGGTCGGGCCGTGGCGCTGATCCCGGTGCGCGTGGGCGAGGGCGCGCCCGCGGGCGCCGCCGAGTTCGTGGTGCGTGCGATCTATCAGTCGTGCAACGAGTCGGTGTGCTTCCCGCCCGAGGAGCCGGAGTTCCGGATCACTGTCACGATCGATCCCGCGGCCCCGGCGTTCGACGCGTCATCGCTCACGGGCGACTTCGCGGGCTTCAAGGGCGTGTGGGGCGCGACCAGCGTTGCAGGCGGAGGCGATCAGGGATCACAGGAATCCGCACAGAGCGACGCGAGCAACGGCGACATCGATTTCAACGCCTTCGGTGTGGGCTTCTCGCTGAATCCCTCCTCGCCCGCGGGGTTCGTGCAGCTCATGCTCGTCGCCGCGCTCGCGGGGTTCCTGCTCAACCTCATGCCCTGCGTCCTGCCCATGATCCCGCTCAAGATCCTCGGGCTCACGCACCACGCGTCGTCCAAGCGGCAGGCGCTCGCCTACGGCATCATCATGTGCGTCGGTGTCGTCGCGTTCTGGCTCGCGATCGGGCTCGCGATGTCGTTCATCTCGGGCTTCGACGCAGTCAGCAGCCTCTTCCGCGTCTGGTGGTTCACGCTCGCGATCGGCGCCGCGATCGTTGCCATGGGCGTGGGCAACCTGGGCCTCTTCACCGTCAACCCGCCCAAGTGGGTCTACCTCATCAACCCGCGCCAGGACTCCGCCCACGGCAACTTCCTGTTCGGCGTCATGACCGCCGTGCTCGCGACGCCCTGCACCGCGCCGTTCATGGCGACCGTGATCGGCTGGGCGACGCAGCAGTCGTCGATCGTCATCCTCTCGACGTTCCTCGCCGTGGGGCTGGGCATGGCGCTGCCATATCTCGTGCTGGCGTTGAATCCGAAGTGGGTCGAGAAGGTGCCGCGCTCGGGCCCCGCGAGCGAGCTGCTCAAGCAGGTGATGGCGATGCTGATCATCGCCGCGGGGCTGTACTTCGTGGGCGCGGGCGTGATCGCGCTCGTGTACGAGTTCCCCTACATCGGCCCGAACCTGCATCTGTGGGCGATCGCGCTGGTCGCCGCCGCCGCGGGGCACCACCTCACGCACACGACGTTCAGGCTCACGAAGAGCGCGGGCAAGCGTGCGGCGTTCACCATCCTCGGGATCGTGATCGCCGCGGGTGGCATCGGGCTCGCGGCGAAATTCACGCTCATCGAGAAGAAGATCCACGACAGCCGCCTCGCTTCGGGCGAGGGCGCGGGGCACGACGCGGGCCTGTGGCGGAGCTACTCCGACGCCTCGTTCGACGCCGCGCGGGCGGAGGGCAAGGTCGTCGTCGCGGAGTTCACCGCGGCGTGGTGCGTCAGTTGCAAGTTCCTTGAAGCGAGCGTGCTCAGCACGGATCCGGTCGTCCAGCGTCTTTCCGACGAGCGGGTCGTCAGCTTCAAGGTGGACCTGACCAGCAGCCGCGCCGAGGGCTGGACGCGCCTCCGCTCGCTGGGCGTCAACGGCATCCCGTTCCTCGCGGTGTACGCCCCGGGGCGTGAGGAGCCCGTGTTCACCAGCAATGCCTACACGGTGGGGCAGATGACCGGGGCGATCGACGAGGCGCTCGCGGTCAAGGAGGCGCAGGGGCTGGCGACGGGCCGCCCAGCCCCCGGGACCGGTGCAGGGTGAATCCGGGGTGGGGGAAGGCACCAAGATCGTTTGACTGCTCGCGGAGCGTGGGATAGGTTTCCCCCGCTCCCAGGACGGTCCCGCGAGGGCCTGATCCGGGGGGTGTTCGGGCCCGGCCCGGGCGACATGCGGGTGTAGCTCAGTGGTAGAGCGTCACGTTGCCAACGTGAAAGTCGTGAGTTCGAATCTCATCACCCGCTCTTGAAGGCCCCTCTCCGGAGGGTGCAAAGAACTCGCCGGACGCGGCCCGCTTCGAAAAGAGGCGGGCCGCTGGCGTTTTGGCCCGGTTTCGGGAAGTGGCGTACGAGCGGGGCGGGGCATTTCGCGCTCTCGCATGTCCCTGGATCGCATCCACGAAAGAGCCCCCGCGCGGGGCGGGGGCGGGGATGGGGCTGGCGTGTGTGGTGCTCTTACCGCTAGCGGCGGATCGCGGCGGAGCGTCCGACTGGGCGGCATCGGACGCGAGGTCTAGGCCACGATGAGCATCACGCCCGCCATCGCGGCCATGGCGAGGTCCTCGATGAGCGTCACGGTGGTCATCGGGAGGTTCAGAGCCGTGCCGAGGCACGCGCAGCGGAGCCGCTTGCCCGAACGCAGCGCGAGCCCGACCCCCGCGGCCCCGAAGAGCATGAGCACGAGCGTCGCGACGTTCGTCACGCCTTCCCAGAGATTCGCGAGGTACGCGAGCCCGAGCAGGAGCTCAACGAAGGGATAGGCATACGCCCACGCGCGCGAGCGTGCCGCGAGCAGGTCGTACGTCTGATACGCGGCGGCGAACCCGCGCAGGTCGAGCATCTTGAAGAGCGAGAACGCGAGGAAGAAGCCCGCCATGAAGTGACGCATCAGCGACGCAGGGTCCCAGTTGTCCGCGGCGAGTGCGATCACGAGCGTCGCGAGCGCGATGTAGCCCACGATGACAAAGAGCGGTCGCAGGCTCTCACGCGGCGCGGCATCATCGCTCGCGTTCGTGCTGTTATTCGATTCCGCGCCATCGCTCGGGACCGTGTACGGGCCCGCCGATTGCACGGCCCGTCGCACGGCGTCGAGCGGCAGCGAACGCTCGGAACGCAGCTCCATCTCGCGGCGATCGGGCGAGAAGGAAACATCGAGCGCGCCGGGCAGGCGGAGGACGGCGTCGCGGATCTTCGCCTCGCACGACGCGCACGTTGCACCATTGATCCGGACGCGCTCGACCTTTCCGGTTGTGTCCACGCCCGAGGGTAGGCCCCGCCGGTGGTGGAGCGTGCTTTGTTCGCATCGCGGGAGTGGGGTCGGCGTTCTCGGACGGCGTCCTGACCCATAACTTCCGCCGCCGGTGAAGAACGGGGGCGAAGCACCAGTTTTTTCCGGAAAAACACGAAGATTGAGGTACGCTGAACGCGGAGAGACTTCGCCCGGCAGCGGGCAAGAGGAGATAAGACATGAACGGCACAAGTCTGTGCGCGGTGATCGCGGCGTCCTGGGCCGTCCTCCCTGCGCTCGCCCAGAGCACGAATCGCCTCATCCGCGGCAGCGTGCCCAGCGGGCAGGCCGCGCTCGCGTCGTTCACCATCGACGACGCCAAGCTCGGCGCGAGCCTCCTCATCCGCATCGAGAACGAGATCTCGCCCGACTTCGACGGGATCGACGATCGCGTCCTCACCGGCATGTTCTTCAACATCGATGGCTTCCCGGGCCAGATCAGCCCCTTCCAGCTCATCGACCGCTCGAAGGGCGTCAACGGCTGGGAAGCCACCAGCGGCGTGATCGTCGGCAGCGAGGTCTACGAAAGCCCGCTCAAGTACTGGGCCTTCCGCGACGACCTCGGACGCCGCGCGGGCGACGAGAACATCCCCGACGAGTTCAACAGCCCGAACTTCGGTTTCGGCACCGTCGAGCTTGGTGGCGTGTTTACCAACGCGGAGATCCTCTCGGGCGCCAACGACGGCGATCTGAACGACCTCGACCACGGCATCCTCTCGCCCACCGGGCTCACGCCGATCCTGCCCGACGAGCTGCCCGTCTATCGCCAGTTCATCGAGTTCCGGGTGTACTTCACCGCGCCGATCTTCGCGAACGGGCTGCCCGAGATCCGCAACGTCTCGTGGCTGTTCGGGCGGAGCTTCCAGGACTCGTTCATCCCCGACGTTCCCGCGCCCGGCGCGGCGGGGCTGCTCCTGAGCGCGGGCGTGCTCGCCGCGGGGCGCCGGCGTCGCTGATCGACCGCCCTCGTCCAGTCAATCGCGATCACCCAACGCCCGTCCCTTCCCGGGGCGGGCGTTTTCGATCTCGGCTCGACCTCACGCCCGCGATCGACCGCGCGAGCCGCTTGTTTCGTACCATTGATCCGTGGCAGAGGCACGCTCCATCGGGCGATACGCCATCGAGCGCGAGCTCGGGCGTGGTGGCATGGGCGTGGTGTACCTCGCACGCGACGACGTCCTTGGGCGTCTGGTCGCGGTCAAGGTGCTGTCGCCGGACCTCGCGAGCGACGAGACCCGCCTGGAGGACGTCCGGCGCGAGGCCCGCACGCTCGCGTCTCTGTCTCATCCGAACATCGCGACGATCTTCAGCCTCGATCGCGGAGACGACGGCTCCCCGTTCGTCGTGCTCGAGTTCATCGAAGGGACCACCCTCGCGGAGCGCCTCGCGCGCGGGCCGCTCGGCGTGCGCCCGGCGCTGCTGGTCGCGCGACAGATCGCCGATGCGCTCGAGGCCGCCCACGCCGCGGGCATCGTGCACCGCGACCTCAAGCCGGGCAACGTGATGGTGACGCGGCGCGAGTGGGTGAAGATCCTCGACTTCGGCCTGGCGAGCGCGGGCGGTGGGGGAGCGCACCCGCGGGCCGGCGCCGCCGGGGCCTCCGCGTCCTCCGCCGACGCGGCGACCATGACCATCGAGGCGACCGGGGGCGAGGGCGCCATCCAGGGCACGCCGTCGTACATGAGCCCGGAGCAGGCCCGCGGCGAGCCGCAGGACGCGCGGACGGACGTGTTCGCGTTCGGCGCCGTACTGTACGAGTGCCTGACGGGCGCGAAGTGCTTCGATGGCACGCGCCTCGCCGACGTGCTCGCGCGTGTGATCGCGCTCGATCCCGACTGGGCGCGCTTGCCCGCCGACACGCCCCAGGCGATCCGCGACCTGCTCAAGTCGTGCATGATGAAGGACCGCGAGGCCCGCATGGGCGACTTCGCGGCGATCCGCGGCGTGATCGACCAGACGCTCGGCGGCGGAGCATCGCTGTTCGTGCGCGCGGCGGGGCGCTCGGACGTCCCCAACAACCTCCCCGCGGAGCTCGCGCGGTTCGTCGGGCGCGCGGCGTTGATCGAGGAGGTCGCGGGCGCGATCGCGAGCGAACGCCTCGTCACGCTCACCGGGCCCGCGGGCTGCGGGAAGTCGCGGGTGGCGCTCCGCGTCGCGGACGACCAGCGCGTCCGCGAGGCCTGCCCCGAGGGCATCTGGCACGCCGACCTCAGCACATGCGAGGATGGTGATCGTGCGGTCGAGCGCGTCCGCGCCGCGCTCGGGGGCGACGACGCGGGCGAGGGCGGCTCGACCGAGGCGATCGCGCGCAAGATCGGTCGTTCCGCGCAGCTCCTCATCCTCGACAACGCCGACCACGTGCTCGAACCCGCCGCGGCGTTGGTGGGCGACCTGCTCCACGCGTGCCCCGAGCTGCGCGTGCTCGCGACGACGCGCGCGCCTTTGGGCGTGAGCGGCGAGTCGGCCCGCGCCGTGGGGCCCATGGAGACGCCCCCCGAGGAGGCCGACACGCCCGAATTGCTCATCGCGTTCGACGCGGCGGCGCTCTTCGTCGCACGGGCCCGCGCCGCGAAGGCGAGCTTCGAATTGAACGAGGCAATGTGCGAGCCCATCGGGCGGATCTGCCGCACGCTCGACGGCATCCCGCTGGCGATTGAGCTCGCCGCGGCGCGCGTGTCCGCGATCTCTCCGAAGCAGCTCGCCGATCGGATGGGCGACGCGCTCAAGATGCTGCAGGCGACCTCGCGCGACGCCGACCCGCGCCATCGCACGCTCCGTGCCGCGCTCTCATGGAGCTACGAGCAGCTCGAGCCCAAGCAGCGCCGGGCGCTGCAGCGACTGAGCGTGTTCGTGGGCGGGTGGTCGCTCGAGGCGGCCGAGGCGATCGGCGCCGACGCCGAGCCCGATGGCGACGACGCGATCGAGGGCTGGGAGATGCTCGACCTGCTCTCGGCGCTGGTGGAGCGCTCGCTCGTGCAGTTCGAGGAGGGCTTCTCGGGCGAGGGGCGATACTCGATGCTCGAGAGCATGCGCCGCTTCGCGTGGGAGAGCGTGTCCGACGCCGCGGAGCGCGAGCGATTGCAGCGAGCGCACGCCGCGTGGTTCGCGGAGTGGGTCGCCGAGGGCGTGGGCGCGGGCGGGCTCGATCCGGAGCGCCTCACGCGGATGCTCGCGGAGCACGAGAACCTGCTCGCGGCGATCGACTGGTCCGAGCGGGCGTTCGCCGCGGGCGATGACGCGGGTCGCGAGCAGCTCTCGCGGATGCTGGGCGTGATGCCGCGGTTCTGGATGGCGCAGGGCTTCTTCCGCCTGGGCCTCACGCGGATCGATCGCGCGATCGAGCTCTTCCACGCGGACGCGGGCTCGGCGGAGATCGCTTCCATGCACGGCACGGCCGGCACGCTCGCACGCCGCATCGGCGATCTCGCCTCGGCGCGCACGCACCAGCAGGCCGCACGCGACATGTGGAGCGCCCTGGGCGAGCGCAAGGGCGTGACCACCGCGGTCAGCAACCTCGCGATGGTCGAGCTCCAGAGCGGCGACTTCGATGCCGCCCGGTCGCACTGCGACGAGGCCCTCGCGATGGCCCGCGACATCCGCGACGCGCGCCTCGAGGCGATCAACCTCTCGAACCTCGGCAACATCGCCGGACGCCAGGGCGACTATCCGCGGGCGCGCGAGCTGTTCGAGCAGGCCGTCGAGATCAATCGGCGTGCGGGCAATCGCCCGCTGGAGGCGTCGAACCTCCGCAACCTGAGCGAAGTCGCGCTGCGTCTGGGCGACGTGGAGCGGGGCACGTCGCTCGCCGAGATGTCGCTGGCGATGGCGCGCGAGGTGGGCGACGAGCGGGTCGCGGGCGATGCGCTCGCGACGCTCGCGGGCCTCGCGCTCGCGCACGGGCAGGGCGACGCGTCGCGCGACTGGACGCGCCAGTGCCTCGCGCACCGCCTCCGCATGGGCGATCGCATCGGATGCGCGGAGATGCTCGAGCGTCTGCCGCTCCTGCTCGACGACGCCGACCGGGCGAACACGCCCGTGCTCGAGGACGTCGCGCGTACGCTCGGCGCCGCCTCGGCGATCCGGCGCGACGCGCGCGTGCCCGTCCCGCCGCACGAGGCCGAGTCGGGCGAACGCTCGCGCGCCGAGATCGAGCGCCTCCTCGGCCCGGACCGGTTCGCCTCGGCCTTCGCGCACGGTGAGACGCTCGCGTGGGAGCGGGGCGTGCGACGCGCCACCTCATGGCTCGCCGGGCGCTCCGGCACGCACGCCGCGACCATCATGCGCACCACCGGCGGGCTCACGCTGCCCGGGCGTCCGTCCCGGAACTGACGCGCGGGCCTCAGTCTCGCACATCCCGCCCCGGATTCGCTCTCAGCGAACGCAGGCCCACCGCACGACCCACCTAGCATTGGGGCCCTATGACCATCGCCACGCCAACGTCGCCGTCGCACCACGCCCCCGCGGTCACCAACCGGCGCACGGGCGCCGTGCATCGCTGGAGCGAGACGCTCATCCCCACGCTCCGCGAGGCGCCCGCCGAGGCGACCACGCCCAGCCACGTCCTGCTGCTCCGCGCGGGGTACATCCGCCAGGTCGCGGCGGGGGTGTACACGTTCCTGCCGCTCGCGTGGCGCGTGCTCGACAAGGTCACGACCATCGTGCGCGAGGAGATGGACGCCGCGGGTGCGCGACAGCTCCACATGCCCGCGTTCGTGCCCTTCGAGCTGTACAAGGACACGAAGCGGGACGAGGCGTACGGCGACCTGCTCTTCCGCCTCAAGGATCGCAAGGGCAACGACATCGCGCTGGGCCCGACGCACGAGGAGACGATCACCGACCTCGTTCGCCAGTCGATCACCAGCTACAAGCAGCTCCCGATCAACCTGTACCAGGTGCAGACGAAGTATCGCGACGAGGCCCGCCCGCGCGCGGGCCTGCTGCGCGGGCGCGAGTTCGTGATGAAGGACGCGTACTCGTTCCACACCAGCGTCGACGGGCCCGGCGGGCTCGGCGAGGCGTACGACGCGATGTACCAGGCGTACGTCAACATCTTCACCCGCTGCGGGCTGAGCTTCACCGCAGTAGAAGCCGAAGCGGGGCCCATCGGCGGGAGCGCGAGCCACGAGTTCATGGTCAACGCCGAGAGCGGTGAGGACACCATCCTCGTGTGCGAGGCGTCGGGCTACGCGGCGAACGTCGAGAAGGCGGAAATCGGCGAGCGTTCCTGGTCGTTCGACGGCGCGCCCGCCGCCCCGCTCGAGAAGGTGCACACGCCGAACCTCCCGGGCATCGACGGCGTCGCGCAGTTCCTCAAGACCACGCCGGACGGCATGCTCAAGACGATCGTGTTCGAGGTGCTCGGGCCCAAGCCCGGCGCTGCGCCGTCGGGCCCGCAGCCGAAGTGGCTGCTCGCGTGCGTGCGTGGTGACCACGAGGTGAACGAGGGCAAGGTGCGCGACGTTTCGGGCTGGAGCATCGCGCTCGCGGACGACAAGGCCGCACGGGCCGCGGGCTTCGCGATCGGCTATGTCTCCCCGCTCGCCGCGACGAAGGTGCCGGGCACGCTGATGCTCGTCGATCCCGACGCGGCGCAGGGAGGCATCGCGTGGTGCACCGGCTCGGACGAGCCCGACCACCACGTGCGATCGTTCAACTGGTCGCGCGAGATGGGCGCCGTGCTTTCCGACGCGGGGCGCGTGAGCGTCGCCGACATCCGCAACGCGCAGGCAGGTGATCCGTCCCCGCGTGCCAAGGGCTCGAAGCTGACCACGCGGCGCGGCATCGAGGTCGGGCACATCTTCAAGCTCGGCACCAAGTACTCCGAGGCCATGGGCCTCACGGTCCTCGACGAGAAGCAGCAGAAGCGCAGCGTCGTCATGGGTTGCTACGGCATCGGCGTCTCACGCACCCTCGCGGCGTGCGTCGAGATGAGCCACGACGCGGGCGGCATCGTCTGGCCCGCCGCCGTCGCGCCCTACCACGTCGAGATCGTCGTCATGAAGCCCGACGACGAGACGCAGTCGCGCCACGCGCGCGAGATCGCCGCGGCGCTCGCCGAGCGCGGGGCGGACGTGCTGATCGACGATCGCGACGAGCGCCCCGGGCCCAAGTTCAAGGACGCCGACCTCATCGGCATCCCCGTCCGCCTCACGCTGGGCGACAAGGCCCTCGCCGAGGGCTGCGTCGAGTTCAAGCCCCGGACCGACGCGGGGAAGGGCGAACTCGTGAAGCTCGCGGATGTGATTGATCGCTGCCTCGCCGCTCTCGGCTGAGCGGGCTGATCCGTTGCGACGGTTCCTCCCGGATCCATGAGCGCATGAAACGGGAGCGCATGAAACGGGCCCGCGTGTGCGGGCCCGGGGACGAACAGCATCAATGCCTTGGTCGCGTCCGGCGATCGGCCCGGATCACTTCACCCGAAGCAAATCCGGATACGTCGGCAGCGGCCACATGTCCGCCGGAACGATCCGTTCCAGCTCGTCGATCGCGAGCCGGCACGCACGGATCGTCGGACGCAGCTCCTTCGCGATCTGATCGGTGTGCTTCTCGACGCTCGCGGGATGCTTCGCCGACGCGGTCCGCACGCCCTGCAGCGCCCCACGAAGATCGGCGACCTTCTCGATGAGCTGCGTGAGCATCTCGCGGGCCTGCGTCGCGTCCGCGTCCGCCGCCTCCGTCGCCGCGACCGCCTCCGCGAGGTCGGCCTGGTAGCGGAGCGATGCCGGAAGGATCCGCGTCGCCGCGAGCGCGATGATCGTCTCCGCCTCGATCAGCACCTGCTTGTTGAACTTCTCGTGGAACACGTGCGCCCGGCTCTCGACCTCCTGCTTGCTCAGCACCTTGTGGCGCTTGAACACCTCGATCGACTTCTTCGTCGTCAGCGCGGGCAGCGCCGCGGCGGTGTCGCGCAGGTTCGGGAGCCCGCGCTTCTCGGCCTCGGCGTGCCACTCGTCGGAATAGTTGTCGCCGCCGAAGAGCACCCGCTTGTGCTGCTTGACCAGCTTCTGCAGGAGCGTGCGCACCGCGCCCTCCAGCTTCGCCTGCGTCGGGTTCGAGCCCACCGCCTTCTCAAGTTCATCCGCGACCGACTCCAGCGCCTCCGCCACGATCGCGTTCAGCACCGTCGCGGGCCACGCGATGCTCATCGACGAGCCTACCGCGCGGAACTCGAACTTGTTCCCCGTGAACGCGAACGGCGACGTCCGGTTCCGGTCCCCCGAGTGCCGGGGAATGTGCGGCAGCGTCCGCGCGCCCAGGTCCATCTTCCCGCCCTTGAGCGTCTTGCTGGGCTTGCCCGTCTCGATCTGGTCGATGATGTCCTGCAGCATGTCGCCCAGGAAGATCGAGATGATCGCGGGCGGGGCCTCGTTCGCGCCCAGGCGGTGGTCGTTCGCCGCCGACGCCACGCTCGCGCGGAGCAGGTCCGCGTGCACGTCCACCGCGCGGATCACGGCGCACAGGAACGTCAGGAACTGCATGTTCGTGTGCGTCTCGTCGCGCGGGTCCAGCAGGTTCACGCCCGTGTCCGTCGACAGCGACCAATTCATGTGCTTGCCCGAGCCGTTCACGCCCATGAACGGCTTCTCGTGCAGCAGGCACTCCAGCCCGAACCGCGGCGCGGTGCGCCGGAGCACTTCCATGATGAGCATCTGGTGGTCGCACGCGACGTTTGCCGCCTCGAAGTGCGCCGCGACCTCATACTGCGACGGCGCCACCTCGTTGTGCCGCGTCACGACCGGCACGCCCAGGCGATAGAGCTGCTCCTCGACCGCCGTCATGTAGTCGAGCACGCGCGAGGGGATCGTGCCGAAGTAGTGGTCCTCGAGCTGCTGGCCCTTCGGCGCCATCGCGCCCGTGAGCGAGCGCTCGCACATCACGAGGTCGGGCCTCTGGAAGAACAGCTCGCGATCGACCAGGAAGTACTCCTGCTCGGGTCCGAGCGTGACGTTCACCCGCGTCGCGGTCGTCGCCGGATCGAAGATCTTCAGGATGCGCAGCGCCTGGCGCGAGATCGCCTCGCACGAGCGCAGCAGCGGCGTCTTCTTGTCCAGCGCCTCGCCGCTCCACGACACGAACGCCGTCGGGATCGCGAGCGTTGCGCTCGCCCCGCTCCGCATGATGAACACCGGGCTCGTCGCGTCCCACGCGGTGTACCCGCGCGCCTCGAACGTCGCCCGCAGCCCGCCCGAGGGGAAGCTCGAAGCGTCCGGCTCGCCCTGCACCAGCGACGAGCCGCTGAACGCCGACAGCGCCCCGCCCCGACCGTCCGGGACCAGGAACGCGTCGTGCTTCTCCGCGGTCAGCCCCGTCAGCGGCTGGAACCAGTGCGTGTAGTGCGTCGCGCCCCGCTCGATCGCCCAGTCCTTCATCGCCGCCGCGACGACCGACGCGATCTCGGAGTCGAGCGCCTGT
The DNA here is from genome assembly GCA_034004365.1 of Phycisphaerales bacterium. Lineage (GTDB taxonomy): Bacteria > Planctomycetota > Phycisphaerae > Phycisphaerales > UBA1924 > JAVEWV01. The sequence goes on along the minus strand of JAVEWV010000021.1, from coordinate 11,570 downwards.
CCGCCGCTGACCGTCTTCATGAGCCTCTGGAACACTTCCTTCGGCAGACGCTGCTGCATCACCCGCTCGGTGAAGACGTCCTCGCCGAAGATCTCCTCGACCGTCGCCCGGCGTGTCCCCGCCGAATGACGGAAGGAGAACCGCTCCAGCACCTCCGAGGGGTGCCCGTTCGTTCCGTTCCCGCCCATGCCCATGTGAGGTCTCCCGAAGCGCGGACCTGCGCTCGGGCCTCATTCTCGGCGCGCCGACTTCGATCATCAAGCCATGCGGGGCCGAAGTTCTGGATACAAGCGCAATTCCTCGGGGAATATGCGATGAATCGCCCGGGCTCGCCCGAGAGCCTCAGGCGTTCTGCACCGCGTCCTGCGGGCCCAGCGACGCCGCCATCGCCCGCGTGAACGCGGCGCACGCCTCGATCGCGTCGCCACCGCCCCGGGCCGCGTCGGCCATGCGCCGCACCAGCGCGCTGCCCACGATCGCCGCGTCCGCGTGCCGAAGGACCTCGCGCACGTGCTCCGGGCTCGAGATCCCGAAGCCGCACGCCAGTGGCAGGTCCGTGACGCCGCGGAGCTGGCGGATCCGCTTCTCGACGTCGGGCGCGTCCGATCTCTCGCCCGTAATGCCCGTCCGGGCAAGCAGATACACGAACCCCGTGCAGGCCTTCGCGATCGCCTCCGCTCGCGCGGGGGGCGTCGTGGGCGCGATCAGCAGGCTCGCCGTCAGGCCATGCTGTGCGCACGCCGCCCGGTACGCCTCGGACTCTTCCAGCGGGCAGTCCGGGAAGATGCACCCGTCGAAGCCCGCCCGCGCGACCCGCTCCGCGAAGCCCGCCGCGCCGCCGAAGCGGTGCACGATCGACACGCTCACCATCGCGACCAGCCCGAGCCCGACGCGTCCGCGCACCTGCGCAACCTCATCGATCACGCTCGCCGCGCTCGCCCCCGCCGTGAGCGCCTCGTGCATCGCCGACGCGATCACCGGCCCGTCCGCGATCGGATCGCTGAACGGGATGCCCACCTCCACGATGCTCGCCCCCGCCCGCTCGCACGCCTCGATCGCACCGCCCGTCATGCCCGGACGAGGAAACCCGCCGCACACGAATGGCATGAGCGTTCCGAGCCGCTTGCCGCGCCGCTCCGCAAAGATGGCGTCGATCCGGTTCATGCGATCCGCTCGCTCCCCTCCGCCGGCAAAGTCCGATCCGCCGAAGCGGCCCCGGGCCTGCTCAGCACGCGATCACGTCCGCCAGCTCGTCCAGCCCCTCGGTCAGCACCCGCGGCCCGTCCTCCGTGACCAGCACGTCGTGCTCGTAGTGCACACTCATCGAGCCGTCCGTCGTGTAGATCGGCCATTCCCGCCCGTTCTGGCGCGTGTCACCCGTGCCCACCGCGATCATCGGCTCGAGCGCCACGATCGTTCCGACCTCGCACCGGCGCAGCCCGTCGGGCCACTCGCCCGCGTACGTCGGCACCGTGTTGCTCACGAATGGCGGCATGTGCAGCGAACGCCCGATCCCGTGCCCGCCCAGCCCGCGCACGAGATGGAACCCGCACGTCCCCTCGACGTAGCCCTGCAGCTCTCGAGCCCACTCCATCCACACGTTCTCGGCTCGGATAGTTGCGATCCCGCGCCGCAGCCCTTCCTTGCCGCAGTCCATGAGCCGGCGGACCGTCGAGTCGGGCTCGCCGTAGGAGTACGTCCACGCCGCGTCGCCGATCCAGCCCTTGTACCGCACGCCGATGTCGATCTTGAGCAGGTCGCCCTTCTGCATCGGGCGCGCGACCGACGCCGCCGTCCCGTGCACCACGCACTCGTTCAGGCTCAGGCACGCGTGCGACGGGAACGCGGGCGAGCGCGGCACGCGATATCCGAGGAAGCAGCTCACGCACTTCTGCGACTCGAGCGTCTGTGCGACGAACGCATCGATCTGCGCCAGCGTCTGTCCGGGCTCGAGCCAGCCGCTCAGGCGACGGTGCGTCTCGACTACGCACTGCGCCGCCGCGTATGCCAGTTCGACGTCCGACGCCGACAGTTTGCCGATCTTGCCCGACTGCATCTTCACCGGGCGAGTGTACGCCGACCGTCCGCCCGGTCCCTATCCTCCGGGCCATGCACGTCGTCCTCGCCGCCAATCAGCGCTCGGGTCGCGGGCGAGGCCTCCAAGTTGCCCGTGCCCTGACCGACGCCCTCCGCGGCGCGGGGCACGTCGTCAACACCGTCGCCATCGGGCAGCCCGCCGCGTCCCTCCTGGCCCGCGGCCTGCTCACCCACGCCGACCTCCTGGTCATCGCCGGGGGCGATGGCACCCTCAACCGCCTCGCCGAGCCCGCCGCCCGATACGCGACGCCCGTCTATCACGCCCCCCTCGGCACCGAGAACCTGATCGCCCGCGAGTTCGGCATGGACCTCCGCCCCGAGACGCTCCTCGCCGCGATCGAGCGATGGCAGGTCGCCCACGTCGACCTCGCCCGGGCCAACGATCGATCCTTCCTCATCATGGCCTCCCTCGGGCCCGACGCCTCGGTCATCCACCGCCTCGACCGCATCCGCACCCGCACCATCGGGCACGCGGCGTACGTCTATCCCACCCTCGTCGAGGTCCTCCGCCCGACCTTCCCACGCTTCAGCGCCGAGGTCGACGGTCGCGAGGTCGTGCGCGACGCCCGCGGCCTGCTCGTCGTCTCCAACTGCCGCAGGTACGCGATGAACGTCAACCCCTCGCCGAACGCCCGGATGGACGACGGGCTGCTCGATCTCGCGTTCTTCCCATGCTCGACCAGCGCGGGCGCCGCGCTCTGGGGGCTGCGATCGCGCGTCCGCCTCGCGGCCCGCTCACGCAACGCCGTGATCGCGCGCGGGCGGGAGATCGTCATCCGCCCCGCGAGCGGGACGAATCTCGTCTACCAGATCGACGGCGAGGCCCCGGGCGAGGGCGCACGCACCGACGAGCTGCGCCTCACGCTCGAGCCCAACGCGCTGCCCATCCTGCTCCCGGTTGCGACGACCGCCCCCGTCCGGGCGCACCCCGGCCCGAAGCAGGGGCGTCACGACGCGGGCGATCAGCCGCTGCGCGTCGAGATCCCTGAGCGTTCCGAGACCACCTCGCCCGCGCACACGACCATCCTCACGGGCGAGTCGCCGAACGAGTGCGCGACCTCGCGTTCGTCGAGCTGATCGAGCAGCACGAGGTCCGCCCGCGACCCGGGCTCGATCCGCCCCGCGTCATCGGGCCAGCCGCCCTGCGCCGCGAGCAACGCCGCGGAATTGCGCACGCTCGCGACGATCGCCTCCGCGGGCGTCATGCCGCAGAACCGCACCGCCAGCGCGATCGCCATCGCCACGCTCGGGCACGGCGCGCTCCCCGGGTTGAGGTTCGTCGCGACGCAGACCGCCGCGCCCGCGTCGATCAGCGCGCGCGCATCCGCGTACCGCCGATCGGTGTGGAACCCCGAGCACGGCAGCACGACCGCGAACGGTGGGGGGGCGTCGCCCGGGCGCTTCGCGCCGAGTCGGGCACGATCCTCCGGCGTGCTCGCCTCAAGATGATCGACCGACAACCAGCCCCGCTCGCACGCGTCGCGCACCATCCCGAGCGACGTGAACTGATCCGCGTGCACGCGCACCGGGTGCCCGAGCCCGCCCGCACGCTCGAACAGCCGCAGGCACTCGTCGCGATTCCACGCCCCGCTCTCCGCGTACGCGTCGATCGCGATACCGGGAAACTCCGCGTGCACCGCGTCGAGGGTCTCACCGATCGTGCGTTCGACGAAGCGAGCGCGGTCCTCGTCGGGATCGATCGCGTGCCCGATGCACGCCGTCATCGCGACACGTCCGGGCCATCGCGCCGCGGCGTTCCGTATCGCGCGGAGCATCTTGAGTTCGTCGTGCGTCGTGAGCCCGTACCCGCTCTTGACCTCGACGCACGTCGTGCCCGTGCGCAGCATCGTTATCAGGCGTGCGAGCAGCGCGTCCGCCAGTTCGTCCTCGCTCGAAGCGCGCACGCTCCGGACGCTCGACATGATCCCGCCGCCCGCCTTGAGGATGTCGAGGTACGCCGCGCCGCGCAGCCGCATCTCCCATTCGTCGAGGCGATCGCCCGCCCAGCACGCGTGCGTGTGGCAGTCCGTGAACGCGGGCATGAGCACGCGCCCCGCGCACTCGACCACGCGAAGCGGAATCTCATGCGCCCGCGTGTCAACCCGCACCTTCTCGATCGATTCCTGATCGATCGACTCCGCCACACGCGCCACGCGCCCGCCCGCAACCAGCACGTTGGCTCGCGCGAGCACGCCCAGATCGCGCATCGCGCCGCCGCGCCGTGCGCCGCGTGCGTCCTCGCCCGAGCGATCGCGCAGCGTCAGCACCCGCGCGCCGCGGAACAAGAGCGGTGGGGGAGTTTCACCCCGCGCGGCTTGGTTCACTTCGATCCCCGCGCTCACGCCTCACGCTCCGACACGCCCCGCAGGAATGCGAGCAGCAGCATCGCCGCGACGCGCGCGGTGCGTCCCTGCTCGTCGTGCCACGGGTTGAGCTCCATGAGGTCGAACCCGCGCACGCCCTGATGCCGCCCCGCCTGTCGCGCCCATCGCTCCGCCTCGCGCGGCGTGAGCCCCGCCGGATTGAGCGCGCTCACGCCCGGCGCGTGCGCCGCGTCGATCGCGTCGAGGTCGAGGCTCGCGTACACGTCGCCATGCGGCCAGCGGTCCACGTCCTCATCGCGATCGATCACGCCGCCCTTGGAGAGGAACCACTCGATGTGCTCGCGGGCGTTCGCCTCGTCGCGCAGCCCGTGCACGCGCAGCTCGCGCACGTGCCCCTGCTCGACCAGCGCGCGGAACGGCATGCCCGAGCCCGCCGCCTCGCGCACGTCCAGGTGCGCGTCGAGATACACGACACCGAGTCGGGCCTGTCGCGCGCGTGCCGCGGCCCGCGCCAGCGGGAGCGTCAGGTCGTGACCGCCCCCGATGCCGATGACGGTCAGCCCCAGCGCGTGCAGCGCCCGCGCGGCTTCCTCCACGCGATCGTGCGTCTCGTGCAGCGCGTCCTCATCCTCGCCCGGCGCGGGCTGAACGTCCCCCGCGTCGAACACGCCGGGCCAGTCGAACCCGTGCGGCGTGAGCGTGCCGTAGGACGCGAGCGCGCGGCGCAGCGCCGTTGGCCCCTCCCGCGCACCGGGGCGACCTCGGTTGAGGCGCACGCCGAGATCGTCGGGCACGCCCAGGAGCGCGACGCGACATCCCTCGTGTCGATCCGTCTGGATCGATCGCGCGAACCGTCCCTCGGCGATGTGCGGCCAGCCCGGCGGCGAGCAGTGGGGGAGAACCATGCACGCAGCCTATCCCGCGCCAAACGCTCTCGCTTAGCGACGCCGGCGCGTCGCGACGAGCCCGCCAACGCCGAGCACCATCATCGCGCCCGGCGCGGGCACCTGTCCGGCCAGAATGCCTCCGCCCGGCGTGTCGTTCCACGCCCATCGGCTGACCGCAGGGAATTGGAAGATGTTCAGACTGTCCCGCACCCAGGTCAGCTCAAACCAGCCGTAGTGCGTGCCGCTCGGCAGCGAGAGCTGAGCGCCAAAGAGCCCCGTGACCCGGGGTATTGGAGAGCCGCCGAGGCCCCCGAAGACCATGGGAGTCTCGAACGAGAGGATCGTGGTTGAGGTATCGATCTCGGGGTACACATTCTCGTAATCCTGGATCGCCGTGCCCGCGGCCAAGGCCTGCCGGACATAGAGCCCATAGAAAGTGCCAGGATCGATGTCGGGCGTGAGCAGGAGATCGATGCCCGACAGGACTTCGACGTCGCTCCGCCCGCCCAGCGACATCCCGCTCCATTCGTAGTGCCCACCACCGACGCCGTAACTCGAGAAAATCGATCGCGACGAATCGGGGCCTTGCTCACTGGGTGCCTTCGTGATGTCGAAGACCGTCGGCGTTTCCCCGCCGGGCCAGTCAAAGTCACCATTGAACGGCACGATCGGCACCGGGTTCGCCGACGCGTCGTAATACGTGATGTCAGCCGTCGCCATGGACGCGGCCAAGCCCAGTCCCGCCAAGATAACGATCGTGCGCATGTGCTCTCCCTTCGTATATCCACACCCCCCCGACGAGAGAGTTCAATATCAGGCTAGTGGATCCGCCCGGTTCCCACAACCCCGAATCCGCCCGGTCCCTCATAAAGATTGCGCAGCGGGCCGCCACCCCGCCGCCCGGAACTCCACGCTCCGCCGCTCGGCCCGGGGCGGGTCCCCCTCCCGGGGCTTGCGCAGCACCAGCAGCAGCTGCCGGCGGGCGAACCCCAGCGGCACGTCGATCTTCGCGTGGACGAAATAACTCGCGAGGAGCGCCTCGTCGTACGCCAGCGGCAGCCACTCGACGACCTCCGGGTCGAACCCGTCGCCCACGACGATCCGGTTGAGGTCGCCCAGCGCGAGCTCGAACTCGTGATAACTCACGCCGCGCCCCCAGCGATCGAGCACGTCGCTCGCGGTCTCGGGCGCGTCACGCATGACACGCCGCATGGTGTCGACGAACCCCACGCGCGGGGAGCGATCGAAGTAACGCAGCGCGATCTCGTCCGGCAGCCAGTCGAAGAACGGAAGCCCGCTCGTGTGCTGCGAGTTGAAGATCAGCCGGTTCGGCGTGTCGCCGATGATCACCACCCCGCCCGGGCGCAGCAGCTTCCAGTACGCCTCGAGCGCCTCGAACCGCTCGACAATCGTCATGTGCTCCAGCACCGCGTACAGCACGATGATGTCCACGCCCCCCGCGTGCTCGCGCATGACGCGCTCCAGCACGCTCGCCGCCGGCTCGTGCGCGACCCTCGCGTTCTCGACGCCCATGATCGCCAGGCGTCGCTCCGCGCCCTGCACCGAGTTGAGCACGATGTCGTACCCGAACACCTCGCGCGAGACCTCCGCGAACGCCGCGGTGCTCGAGCCCGTGCCGCACCCGATCTCCAGCACGCGCGCGCCCGAGAAGTCGACATAACGCGACGCCCACGGGATCAGCCGGTCCCTGCACGCGGCGTACCGCTTCTCGACGTGGTCCTCCATGTCCTTCTTGAAGCCGGGCTGCTGGAAGTACTGCGCCGGACGCTTCGCGAAGAACGTCGCGAGCAGCTCACGCTCGATCGCGGCGTACATCTCGGGCGGGAGCGTGGTCGGAGAGGTCGTCAAAGGGATGCTCCGTGGCTTCAAAACGAACACAACAATTACGCCGAACACTCACGCGAAACGCTCACGCAGAACACTCAGGCTCGCTCAGTCCATCATCGGCACGTCCACGCCCCGCTCCTGCGCGCAGCGCTTCGCGTCCTCGTATCCCGCGTCCACGTGCCGGAACACGCCCATCGCCGGATCGTTCGTCAGCACGCGCTCCAGGCGTGCCGCGGCCTCGGGCGTGCCGTCCGCGACGATCACCTGCCCCGCGTGCTGGCTGAACCCGATGCCCACGCCGCCGCCGTGATGGAACGAGACCCACGACGCGCCGCCCGCGGTGTTCACGAGCGCGTTGAGGATCGCCCAATCACTCACGGCGTCCGTCCCGTCGAGCATGCCCTCGGTCTCGCGGTTCGGTGATGCGACCGAGCCGCAGTCGAGGTGGTCGCGCCCAATCACGATCGGCGCGCTCACGAGCCCTCGCGCGACGAGGTCGTTGAACATCAGCCCCGCCTTGTGCCGCTCGCCGTAGCCCAGCCAGCAGATCCGCGCGGGCAGCCCCTGGAACCCGAACTTGGGCTTGCACGACGCGAGATCGCCCGCGAGCAGCGCGTCGGGATTCGCGTGGCACGACAGGATCCAGTCGTGCAGGCGATCCGCGTACGCCGAGCTCCCGCGCGGGAACAGACGCAGCACCTCGTGGTCCGTCCGGAAGATGTCCTTCTCATCCCCCGACAGCGCCACCCACCGGAACGGCCCGCGACCCACGCAGAACTGCGGGCGGATGTACGCCGGTACGAACCCCGGAAACGCGAACGCGTCCTCGAAGCCGTGGTCGCGCGACCGCTGGCGGATGTTGTTGCCGTAGTCGAACGCGATCGACCCGCGCCGCATCAGGTCGACCATCGCGCGCACGTGCCGGTCCATCGAGGCCATCGATAGTTCGACATAATGCCCCGGGTCGCGCTCGCGCAGCGTCGCGGCTTCCTCAAGCGTCGTCTCAACGGGGACATACCCCATCAGCGGATCGTGCGCGCTGGTCTGGTCCGTCAGCACATCGGGCGTCACGCCCCGGTCCAGCATCCGCTCGAGCAGTTCCACCGCGTTGCAGTGCACGCCGATGCTCACCGCCTCGTCGCGCCCCGCGGCCTCGATCGCGCGATCGATCGCGTCGTCCAGCCCGTTGACCACCTCGCCCAGATACCGATCGTGCACACGCCGCTCAAGCCGCGTCGAGTCCACGTCCGCGATCAGGCACGTCCCGCCGCACAGCGTGATCGCCAGCGGCTGCGCCCCGCCCATGCCCCCGCACCCCGCAGTGACGCACAGCCTCCCGCGCAGCGTCCCGTCGAAGTGCGTGCGTGCGCACTCGGCGAAGGTCTCGAACGTGCCCTGCAGGATGCCCTGCGTGCCGATGTAGATCCACGAGCCCGCGGTCATCTGCCCGAACATCATCAGCCCGCGCGCTTCGAGGTCGTCAAAGTGCGCCTGCGTCGCCCAGTGGGGGACCAAGTTGCTGTTCGCGATCAGCACCCGCGGCGCGTCCGTGTGCGTCCGCACCACGCCCACCGGCTTGCCCGATTGCACGAGCAGCGTCTCGTCCGGCGCGAGGCGCTTCAGCGTGCGCACGATCGCGTCGAACGCCTCCCACGAGCGTGCCGCCCGCCCGCGCCCGCCATACACCACCAGCGTCTCCGGATGCTCCGCGACCTCGGGGTCGAGGTTGTTCATGAGCATCCGCATCGCGGCCTCGGCGGCCCACGAAGAGCAGGACCGCTCGCTCCCACGAGGGGCGCGAACGGTCCGTGGCTGGCTCTGCATCGTCGTCGCGGCGGGCATCCGGGGCCTCCCTTCCCGCGCGATCATACCGCGCGGGCGGAGTTCCCAGCCGGAAACGCCCCGATTACATGCCCAGCTCGCCGAGCTTTTCCATCACCACCTCGGGCGCGACCCGCTTGGTGTAGTCCTCGTCCACCCACGCCGCGCGGACCACGCCCTCGCGATCCACGATGAACGTCCCGGGGTGGGGGAGTTCCCACGTGCCGCTCGCGTTCCGCTTCGAGAGGTCGATCCCGTATCCCTTGTACTTCTCGATCGTCGTGGAATCGAGCTCGAACAGCAGCTCGAACTTGCGGGACGCGTCGAGCGTGAAGTCGCTGTACACCTCGTACTTCAGCCCGTCCTTCTCGGTCGTCGACTCGACGAACTCGGGTGTCTCGGGCGAGATCGCGATCAGGTTCACGCCCTTCGCCTCCAGCGCCGACGCCTGGTCCTGCCACGCGCTCAGCGAGCGGTTGCAGAACGGGCACCACCCGCCGCGATAGAAAATCACCACCGCCGGGCCCTCCGCCCACGCGTCGCCCAGGCTCACCACCTCGCCCTTCGCGTCCTTCACCTTCACCACCGGGGCCTTCTCGCCCGCCGCAAGCCCGGGCTCCTCGAACCAGTGGCTCGGCCCCGGCATCGACGCGAGCCCGAAGGACGCCGTCGCAACCACCGCAGACAACATCGCAGCACGACGCAGCATGGATCTCTCCTTCAGGGGGCGCCTGCATGGGTGAACAGGCGCGACGAGTGCACAGGCAGCGGGGGCTCGCCCCAGACGCACCACCGATCGCGCAGTGAACCCCGTCCACTCGCGCGGTGCCCGTGTGATGCCGCTCAGGCGAACAGGTGACGCGCCTCGATCATTCCCGCGATCGCCGCGATGTCGGGAGCGGGGGGGCGGTCCCGGTCCAGGGGCGCCACGGCCGAACGCACCCGCGCAAGCACGCCCTCAACCCCGCGCCCCGAGCGCAGCGGGCGGTGGCACTCCACGCCCTCCGCCGCGCACAGGAGCTCGATCGCGACGACGCTCCGCGCAAGCTCCATCGCCCGCCTCGCCTTCGCCGCCGCACGCGGGCCGAACGAGTTGTAATCCTCCATGCCCGCGCTGGTCCCGATGTTCGCAACGCTCGCGGGCGTGCACAGCCCGATGATCTCGTTGCAGCACGCCGCGGCGGTGTACTGCGCGATCATCAGCCCGCTCTGCACGCCGGGCGTGCGGGCCAGGTAGGGGCGCAGCTGCGCCTCGGGGTCCGTCGCCGCGAGCATCAGGAATGTCCGCCGCTCCGAGATCCCCGCGACGTGCGCGATCGAGATGCACAGCGCATCGAGCGGGATCGCCAGCGGCATGCCGTGAAAGTTCCCCGCGCTTACGACGTCGCCATCCTCGAAGACCAGCGGGTTGTCCGTCACCGCGCCCAGCTCGCGCTCGATCGCGCCCCGCACGGACGCGTACGCGTCCCATGCGGCGCCCAGCACCACCGGCGCGCAGCGCAGCGAGTAGGGGTCCTGCACGCGCGTGTCTCCCTCAGCGTGGCTCGGGATGATCTCGCTCCCGTCCAAGAGCCCGCGAAGCCGCTCCGCGACCATCCGTGGCCCGGGCTGCGCACGGCTCTCAAACACCCGCTCATCCAGGAACGCGTCCGTCGCGCGGCACGCGTCGATCGACATCGCGCACGCGCCCAGCGCCGCATCGAACAAACGCTCGAAGCCCGCGCACGACAACGCGCCCTCCGCCGCCATCAGGTGCGTGCCGTTGATGAGTGCGAGGCCCTCCTTCGCGCCGAGCGTGAGCGGCTCAAACCCGCCCGCCTCGCACGCCTGCCGCCCGCGCACCGCGTGCCCGTTGCGACGCGCCTCGCCCTCGCCGATCAGGACCAGCGCGACATGCGCGAGTGGAGCCAGATCCCCCGACGCGCCCACCGAGCCCACAGAGGGAACGATCGGCGTCACACCCGCGTTCAGCAGCCCGACGATCGCGTCGACCACCTCCGCACGCACGCCCGAACGCCCCCGGCACAACGACGCCGCGAGGCACAGCATCATGCCTCGCACGATGTCGTCCGCGAATGGCTCGCCCACGCCCGCCGCGTGCGAGCGGATCAGGTTGTGCTGGAGTTCAGAAAGGTCCTCGCCCGCGATCCGCTTCCGGCTGAGCGACCCGAAGCCCGTGTTGATGCCGTAGTGCGCCTGCCCGTCGAGGAGCGTCCGCTCGACGACCGCGCGCGACGCCGCGAGCGCCGCGCGGGCCGATGCCGCGACCTCGACCGGCGCCGATCCGCGCGCCACCCGCGCCAGGGCGTCGATCGTGAGCGGCGAACCGTCCAGAACGACCGGGCCCTCTTGCGGGGACGCTCCGGCGACCGATCGACCACTGGGCATGGGCACGCTCCTCGGGGCCTGCACGATACCCCGCGCCGCCCGCCCGCAGCCGCCCCAGCCCCGCCGGACGCCCACCACGTCCAGGGTCCGAGAATGTATCTTATGTTGAATTGGGTTCAGGGAATGGGTAAGTCTTTGGCAGCATAGGCTTTATAGGAATCTTCGAGGAATTTTCGCTTGGCTTCAGATTTCTCGCCGTGACCCT
>JAVEWV010000020.1:0-59305 GCA_034004365.1 Phycisphaerales bacterium | reverse complement strand
GAAGTTGAACGCCGTGATGACGCCCACCACGCCCAGCGGGAGCCACTGCTCGTACATCCGGTGCTGCGGTCGCTCGCTCGGCATCGTCTTGCCATAGAGCTGTCGCGACAGCCCGACCGCGAAGTCGGCGATGTCCACGACCTCCTGCACCTCGCCGACGCCCTCGCTCCGGATCTTCCCGACCTCGAGCGTGATGAGGGCCCCGAGCGCCTCGCGGTGCGTGCGGAGCTCGTCCCCCACCTCGCGGACCATCTGCCCGCGGACCGGCGCGGGCACCTGCCGCCACGCCCGGAACGCCGATTCGACCCGCCCCATCGCCCGCTCGTACGACGCCGCGTCGTCCAGCCGCACGCCCGCCAGGGCCCGACCCGTGGTCGGATCGAGGCTGACGACCATCCCCGGCCCGCCCCCGCTCGCGGCGAAGTCCAGGCGCGGGTCCTCCACGCCCATCTCCGCCAGCAGTCCCCGAGCGTCCGGTCGCGCCATGCGGCTCCTCCCCTGGCGGGCCGCGTCGCACGGCCCGCAAGCAAACGGTAGGCCACGCGCACGCGGAACCCCGCAGAAACCTCTGCACACACATCCGGACCTTCCCTCGCCCCGAATGCCGATAGACCGGGCGGGTGCAATGCGCGGCGTGCGGCCGCGTTGGGCCTTGCGCGGGGCCGGGCCCATTGCACCCCACCGAGAGGATGTGCGTCGCATGTTGCGCGGAGCGTTTCGAATTGCGTCGCGCGTGCCGGGCTCCCGGCGCGTGGGCTTCTCCCTCATCGAGCTGCTGGTGGTCATCGCGATCATCGCGGTGCTGATCGGCATCCTGCTGCCGACGCTGCCCAAGGTCCGCAACGCCGCGCGTCGCACCGCCTGCGGGGCGAACCTCCGCTCGATCGGTCAGGCCCTGGAGATGTACAAGGACAAGAACCGCGAGGCCTTCCCCAAGGCCCGCTACATGCCCCCGCCCTGGCTCTCGGGCGATACCGACCCGCCCTTCAACACCGCGATCGCCGAGGTCCTGGAGCCCGACTCCGCCGCCTATCGCTGCCCGGGCGACCGTGTTGTCTACGAGAAGGAGTACACGCAGGACGGTCAGACCAAGACCTGCGGCATGTCCTATACCTACCTCGTGGGCCTCTCCGGCAATCGATACGAGGACACCTTCTTCTTCAAATTCCTCAATCTCGGCCCGTCCGACACGCCCGTCTCGTATGATTTCGATGGCGGCGCGTTCGAGACCCAGGACGGCGAGATCACCGTCGTCGATTTCTTCCACGACTCGCGCAACGTGCTCTTCGTCGATGGGCACGTCGGCAAGTACGGTAAGTAAATAGTTCGCTCGAAATACCGCGCGATGCGTCGCGCGACGCGACCGAAGAACAACGGAGCCTCGCCATGCCCCAGCGCATCGACCTCGACGCCGCACTCAGCCCGAAGCGCCAGGCCATCGACGCGAAGTGGTCGAAGAAGCAGCGCACCCTCGCGGGCGGCGCGTGCATCGCGCTCAGCGCCGCGGCCCTGATCGCGGGCGGATGGTGGTACATGTCGAGCCGCCCGCCGCGCATGCCGCGGAGCGCGAAGGAGGCGGTCGCGGTGCTCGCGTCGTCGAAGTTCGACAACCTCGACGAGATGCGCAAGCGTCAGTACGCCGCGGAGGCGGCCCGCCTGCTCCGCGACATGAACGAGGAGGAACGCCGCGCCCTGCTCCGCGACGAGGAGAACCGCGAGGCGATGCGCGCCCTTCGTGAAGAGATGATGGACGAGGCCGCACGCAAGTTCGCCCGCGGCGAGCAGCTCGACATGCCGTGGGGCCGCCCGCCCGGCGATGGCGAACGCCGCCAGCGCCCCGAGGGCGAAGAGGGCCAGCGTCCCGAGCGCCCGCAGCTCACCGAGGAGGAACGGGCCGCGCGTGAGAAGGAGATGCGCGAGCGCATGACCGAGCGCGTCAAGACCTCCATCCAGACGGGCAACGCGCAGGACGGCGGCCTCCGCGCCGAGTTCTTCAAGCGCATGTTCTCGGCCAGCGGCGGACAGCCCGGCTTCCGCAGGCCCGGCGGTGGCGGGCGACCCGGCGGTGGTGGCAATCGGGGCGGGTGAGCCTAAGACGTTCAAACAGGTGAGCTAGGCGAGGTCGCTGTGATTGGAAATCGCGATCTCCTTATCCGTCGAACGCAAACCAGAACGCTCCGGGTAGAATCCGGTGGTGCATCCAAAGCCCCCAGAGTCATGCATGCCATGCCCTAACTGCGGCCATGGAGCATTCGAGGATCAGTTGATCTGCCCCGAATGCGCCTTTTCTCCACATACAGTGTGGCGAAAACTCACTCCACGTCGTGCTTGGGTTCTACCCGTCGTCGCCCTGGGCTCCATCACACTAGGACTTCTGTTCGGCACCTACTTGGGCCGGCTCTCTGGATCTGCACATCGCTTAGGACGAACCGCGCTACAAACACAAGCGAGCCTCCCAACGTGGGCCCTCGTACATCATCCGTGGGACATTGCGGTTCAGCTTGTCGATCGCGGGTCCGCAGACGAGGATCAGATCATTGCGCTCATCAAAGCCGGCTGCTCTGAACCATTTCCTCCATCCCACGTCGTTGCAGATTTGCTCAAGGTCGTAAAGCAACTCGACGGAACCATCGCAAAGGTTCCCTCTGACTTCAGCCAGTACGACCAATTCCGTAAGCCTCTCTTGATGGATCCCCGCGTCGGAATCACGCCAGCGACGCTGACGCGAATCTGCGAGCAAACAGACTTTGCCTCTGCACTTGATCGGAGCCGGCTCATTAGTGCGATCTCGGGAGACTCAGTGAGAAGTCGAGCCGATCGCACCGAACTCCTGATCGCCATGCGAAACGGCATACACGACGACGAGTCCCAAGTGGTCCTCATCGACGCGCTGCTACGTCTCGCAACGAAGTGAACTATTTTCTCTGAGTTCTACAACTGGATCGCTTGACCGGCAACCGCCTCACCCTTCGCTTCGACCACCGCCGCGTTGTGGCCCGTCGCGCCGCCGGAGTTCACGCCATCGCGCCCCGCCGCGTGCATACTTCCCAGCAGCCCCTCGTAGATCGCCTCGTTCTCGCGCACGAAGTCGGGGAAGCTCCGCAGCGTGCTCACGCCGTGCACCTCGCGCGGGCTGGGCAGCGTCACCTCACCGCGCACCACGCGCGCGATGCACGCCGCGAGCTCGTCCGGCGCACCGCCCGTGAACATCAGCCCGTTTCCCAGCGGGTGCTCCGCGTTCGTCCCGGGCTCGACGATCCAGTCCGGCGGCCCGCCCAGGCGCGACGCGAGCACGAACTTCCCCGCGTGCAGGTTCTCCAGCAGCACCAGCGGCGAGTTCTCGAACCACACGTGCGGCAGCACGCCCACGTCGTACTCCCCCGCCGCCGCGATAAGCTGGTACACGTCGTACCCGCCGAGAAAACTCACTTCGGGGTATCGCGCCATCTTCTTGCGCATCGGCCAGTCCCATCCGCCCGCGCGGATGTGGAAGACGCATCGCTCGCGCACGCGTTTGTCGAGCAGCGCGATCGCCTCAAGCAGCACGGGCAACCCCTTGTTGTTCCTCGTCGTGCCGAAAAAACCGAACCGCACCGGGCGATCGCTCCGCGCCGCGTCCCACGGGCGCGCGTCGTAGTACGGCGAACGCTTCGCGCGCCGGTGGATCTGATCGAAGTGCGGCAGGCCCAAGCGGACGAGCCGCGATGATCGCGCGTCGAGCCCCATGCCGCGATACACACGCAGCATGAAATCGCTCGGCGGCGTGACCATCGAAGCGTCTTCGAGCGTCCCCATACCCGCGAGCCGGCGCCGCCCGTATACGTTGTTGTTCAGCACGTTCAGATGGTGCGTCGCGTCGAGGAACTTCTCGTTCGTGTCGCGCTCCGCACGCCCGAGAGTCGCAACCTTCTCATGCGTGTCGAGGCGCAGGCCGTGCTCGACGAGCCCCGCGTGCCGCTCGACCTCCGGCGCACCGCCCACGTCGAAGCCCCGCCCGATCTCCGGGTCGATCGCTTCGAACCCGCGCCGCGGCCCGCGTCGGATCTTCGGCGGGAGCGTCCCGAGCCGCTTCGCGTTCATCCATCGCATGAAGTAGTGCGCGTTGCCCGAGATCCACACCGGCGTGTGCCGATCGAGCAACTGCTCCACCGCGCGCCGGAAGCGCGCACGGTTCGGACGCGGCGCATCGAGGCAGCTCGCGCACCGCGCGCCGCCCTCATAGTCCATGCACACGCGCTTCTCTTCGTGCAGCAGGTCCACCTGCGGGCACACGAACCAGTAGTTGTGCGGCGTCACCACTACGGGCCGCCCGCTCGCGCGGATCGCACGCACGCAATCGAGCCCGTATCCCTCAAGCGAGTGCGCGTGAACGATCTCCGCGCCGATCTCGTCGAGCCAGCGCAGCACGACGCGCGTGTGCGCCGGGCTCGACATCTCCTCGTCCATGTTGCGGAAGTTGCTCGACGCGGGCGAGAGGTTCGGGCTGTTGAAGAGGTCGAAGCACTCGACGCCGCGCCACGACTCGTACCGCTTGACGAACATGCCCGGGCGCATCGAGTAATCCAGCCCCGACCGCATGTAGCACACGCGGTGCCCCGCGAGCGCGAGCCCCGCCGCGAGCTCCGACGCGACCCAGTTGTACCCGCTGCCCTCACGCTGCTGCGCCGACAGACGCGCCCAACCGAGGATCGCGATCGTTCGTGGACGCGTGGTGCGGGGCCACTCCGCCGCGGCGCCGCCATGCGCGCGAGCGTCGCCAGCGGCGATCCGCGATCCATTCTCGCTCGTGCCGCCGCTCATCCGTACTTCGCCCCCCGCGGCGCGGGCCGGACATTTCGCGCGTACTTCTCCGCGGCGACGAGCGCTCGCGCCCCGCGCTTCAGGAGCGAGAGCTTCTCTTCCCATCCGTCGCGTTCGACCGTGCACGAGCCCACGTTCTTCGCCTCGACGTGCACGTTCCATCGCCCCGTCAGCAGCGGCATCATGTTGAACTGATCGAACACCACCACCGCCGCGGGCGGATCGCGCCACAGCGGGATCTGACGACGCACCATGCTGCGCCGGCGCCGGCTCACGACGATGCGCTCCGGGCGAACGCTGCCGATCTCCGCGAACTCGCGGTCCTCGGCACGCTCGATCGCGTTGTGCATGATGTACACCCAGCGCGGCTCATCGCGCCCGTCCCGCGCCGCGCCCGCCGCGAGGCTCGCGCCCACGTTCGGGCCCTCGCGCTCCGCACGCACGCACGCACGCATCGCCTCGGCGGCGCATAACTGCTCCTCGTTGTCGATCAGCACCGCGATCTTCGCGCCGTGCTGGAGCGCACCGATCCGCCCGAGCGCCGCAACGGTTTCTTCCTGGCGAGGCATCGGGAAATCGAGCTTCCCCGCGACCCCGCCCACCACGTCCTCGACCGTGCGGAACGACAGCGCCGCGTGCGTCATCCGCCGGCGGAACACGCACACGAGCCCTTCCTTCAGGATCGTGCGCATCCGTCGGCGCGTCGCACGCCGCAGCGCCGATCCGGACAGCGTCTTCTGCAGCATCCACACGCCGTTCCGCTGCGCGTAGTACAGGCGCGCGGGCGTGAGCTTGTAATGCCACGGCGTGTGGTACACCACCGCGTCGAGGTTGTGCACCACGCGGTACCCCTCGCGCGCGAATCGCAGGCACCAGTCCGCGTCGTCGCAGTAGATGAAGTACCGCCAGTCCCAGAAGCCAACCTTCTTCACGGCGTTCCATCGCGCGAGCATGCAGCACGCGCTCACGACGTCCACCTCGCGTACGCCCGCGTACCCGCTGCCGTACTTGGGTCCGCCCACGGTCGAAGCCCATGCCATGTGCGACGCGCGCAGGCGATGCCCCGGCGCGGGCTCATCACCCATGACGCCCGTCTCGGGATCGAAATAGACCGTCGTCTCGATCGTGGTCTCTCGATCACCGAGATCCATCGTCCGTGCGCCGACGAGCCCGATCGTGCGGTCCGCCTCCGCGACGCGCACCAGCGACGACGCGGTCCATTCTGCAACGTCGATGTCGTCGTCGAGCAGCCACACATAGTCGGGCCGCGTCGCCGCGAGCGAGCCCCCGCCCCCGTGCAGGAATCGCTCGACGAACGCGAAGCCCGTGTTGAAGCCGCCGCACCCGCCGTGGTTGTCGCTGTTGCGCACGATCGTGAGCGAGGCGAAGCCCGCGCGATTCGACCCGCCCGCGCGATCGCACGCATGGCGCTCCGCGAAGTTCGGCTCGTGCGCACGGGGCGTCGCATTGTCGACGATCAGGTCGGGGGACCATGCCTCGGACAGGTGCTCGAGCGTGCCGTCGCTCGAAGCGTTGTCGACGATCACGACGTCGAGGTTCGCCGCCGGATAGGTCTGGCGCCACAGCGCGCCCAGCACGCCGCTGACCCACTCGCGCCGGTTCCACGTCACGATCACGACCGCGATGCGCGGGAGCGACGGGTCCGCGCTCGCGCGGGCGGGCGTCCGTCCACGCGCGTCCCCCGCCGGCTTCGCCTCGATCTCCGCCAGCATCGAGCCGGGCGCCATCACCTCCGCCACGTGGATCCCTCCAGAGCCGCCCCACCCGCCGAACTGCCCGCGGAACCGCTCGCAGAACCTCCCGCGCGGGCGGGTCGGGAGCATACGCCGCCGCCCTCGCCCGCCCCATCTTCCGCGATGCCTCCCGCGTACATCGCCAGGGCCTCCGCCGTGTGCTCCTCGATGCCCTTGACCCGCGTCGCCCGCGCCCCGCGCCGCAGGCGGTCCGCCAGCCCGACCTCGCGCGAGAGCCGCGTCAAGGCCCGCGCCAGGTCCTCCCGGTCGTTCCCGCGGAACAAGAGCCCGTTCTCGCCCTCGCGCACGAAGTCCGGCACGCCCCCGAGCCGCGCCCCCACCACCGCGACCCCGCACGCGAGGAACTCCATCACCGTCTGCGGCCCGTTGTCCCACCACACGCTGGGCACCACGCCCGCGTCCTGCCCGGACAGCAGCGAGGGGATCTCGTGCGGGTCGTACTGCCCGCGCCAGCGCACCCGCGCGAGACGCAGCTCGAGCCGGCGCAGCCGCCACTCGACCGGCGCGATCCCGTGCGCGTACACGCTCAGCTCGAGCCCCGCCGCGGCATCGGGCGAGAGCAGCTCGATCGCGTCGAGCAGCATGTCCAGCCCCTTCGCGGGGTTGTGCGCGCCGAGGAACACCAGGCGGACCGGGCGCGGGCTCGTCGCGTCGACCTCGGGCGGCTCGAACATCGCGCGCTCCTGCCACTCGACCACGCGCGTCATCGACGACCCGATGTGCTGCACGCGCACGAGGTCGGGCCGCACGCCCATCGCGACGCACTTGTCGCGCACGAAGCCGCTCACCGCAAGCACGCCGTCGCACGCGTTCATCGCCTCGACCATCGCGAGCCGCCGGCGTCCGTAGTCGTGACCTGGGGTGCCGGGGGGCGCGATGGTTTCGGAAGTCGCGGCCGGCTCAAGGGTTGCGTCGTTCTCGATCGGCTGCCACTCGGGCGAGCCGGGGCCGGGACGGATCGGCGGATCGAGCTCGGCCAGGACCTGCGCCGCGCGGCCGCGCAACTCCTTAGCGGATGGACTCTTCGAGGGCAGGGGCATGGGCGCATGGAGCAGCATCGCCGCACGATCGGCGCTGGTGAGGTCGACCTCCGACGCAAAGACCTGCGCGGGGTCGGCGGGCGTGGCGGGCGGCTGATGCGTGCGCGCGCTCGGGGCGGGCGGCGGCGCGGCCTCGGGCACGCGGACGAACGAGCGGAGCTCTCGGGCCACGCGGCGGAGCACTCGCGTCGGTAACCCCGCGCGGCGTTCATCCATTGATCCGGATGGACGGTTCAGCCGTTCATCCGCACATTCGCGATCGTGCGCGCGACCCTCGATGGTCAATGGCGCACGCGCGAGCCGCTCGGCGATCAGTTGCGCGCGCTCGAAGCCGGGGATGCAGCCCACGCAGCGCGCGCCGCCGGCGAAGTCGGTGCAGACCTCTTTGTGCGCGCGCATGAAGTACACCTGCGGGCAGAACGCGTGCCAGTTGTGGACGCTCCAGAACTGGCGCGCGGTCGGGACGGCGTCGCGCACGGCGCGGACGCACCCGGCGCTGAAGCCCTCCAAGTTGTGCCAGTGGACGGCGTCGGGCGCGAGGCTCGCCATCAGGCGGGCGACGAGCGACTCGAGCGGCGGGCAGGCGATCTCGCGGGCGGAGTCGCGAAACTGGGCGAGGCTGGGCGAGAGGACCGGGGAGTTGACGATCTCGAGGGGGCGGACGCCGAGCCAGTCCGGGTGGCGGACGACTCGCGGGGTGCCGGGCTGGCTGGGAGTGGCGGGCGGGAGGCCGACGCGGTCGTAGGCCTGGCCCGAGGCGAGGGTGTAGACGTCGTGCCCGGCGCGTGCGAGCTCGACGGCGAGGGCCTGGACGTACCCGCCGACGCCCCCGCCCTTTCGCACACCCTCCCAGACGGGAGACCAGTTGACGAGGACGATCCGCACTCGGGGGAGTATAGAGGAGGGGGCCGGGAGGCCCGTTCGATAGACTGCCGATGGAGCGGTGTTTGGCGTGGCGTTGGCACGCTGGCAGGGTTTCGGGTGAACGAGAACTCAGGGCGGCACCCTGCTGCATGATGGCACCGAGAAGCCCGCAGAGGCGCGGCGTCTGGGTGGCATGCGGTTCACGGCGCGTAGTCTTGGTGCCAGCTTGCCTGACCGATCACTCGCCCGTCCGTCGATACTTGCGGTCTGAAAGGCGGATCAACCGTGCAAATGACGACGCACATGCTGAGGATCTCCGGCCCCGCATCGCGGGGTGGACGCCCCTCGTTTACGGGCGTGGGGTCGGTCATGGCTTCGATCGGGACGGCTGCTCGCGAAGCAACCTGCATGCGGTTCAGGCATGCAAGCCGGATCAAGGGGAGGCGACCCGACTGGTTGAGGGACGTGGCCGACCTCAACCCCATCGACATTCAGGACGCGGGCGACAACGCGAAGATCGTGGTGTTCAAGGCACCGCGCTTGGGAGACGCTGCCGCGGAGATGTACAAGAAGCAGGGTCTTTTCGACACGTTTCCACAAGAGCACGAAACAGTGATCGACGTGTTGAGCCAAACGGTGGGCGAGGTTGCTGCACGCAACGCTGCGAGCGATTGGTACGACACTGATCTTCTCAAGCGGTTGGAGTCATTTGGCACAGTGTTCAGACGCCAAGGTGTCGCGGCTGTAGGCATTGGCCCCCTCAACGGCCAGGGAACAGCAACTCTCCCAATTGCAACAATTGATGCGACAACGGTCGAGGCCGCCGAGTCGCTCTACCGCCAATCACCAAAATCTCGTCGTGTGCGGTTATCGGGCAAGCTTGACATGCTACGAGACAGCGACCGAGCATTTGACCTGCTACTTGCGGATTCCACTCGCGTAAGAGGTGTATGGGAAGACGATCTCGGTTCCATCATCGCGTTGCTACGCAAGCAGGTGGTGGTCGACGCGATTGCGGTCTTCCGCCCCTCCGGCTCGCTGCTTCGTATTGAGGCTGGTGGAATGGAAGAAGCGAGCACGGAGGATGCATTTTTCTCCAAGCTACCGAAGCCCGCTCCGGCGCGATTCGATCTTCGCACTACGCACCAAGTCCAAGCCGCCAACACCGGCTTGGCAGCTGTCTACGGGAAATGGCCCGGCGATGAAACGGAAGAGCAACTCTTGGCCGCGTTGAATGAACTGGACTGAGCCGAGGGAACTCCACTCGCATGGCCGATCATCCTTTACAACTACTCGACACCAACGTGCTTGTGGCGTTGATTCGCGCTGGTGCGCTCGGCCAGTACATCGACGCGACATATCAACTGCGACAGGCGCGATTCAAGCCCCTAATCAGCGTGGTGAGTGTCGGTGAGATTTACTCTCTCGCACGTCAACTCGAGTGGGGCCCCAAGAACGTCGCCGAGGTCGCAAAGCTCTTAGATAATCTTGTCGTCGAGGACATCAACGTTCCTGAGATTCTCGTGGCGTACGGCGAGATCGACTACGCAAGCCGCAAAATTGGGCGGCGAATGGGGAAGAACGACGTGTGGATCGCTGCAACGGCGAGGGTCAGCGGCGCAACTCTGCTCACCAGCGACCACGACTTTGATCATCTCTCCGCGACGCATGCTCTCTACAAACCTGACGTGCCCGCGATCAACTTGATCTGGATCGACCCAGCCCTTGGCACGCCCGCCCCGTGAGGTCGGGCCCTCGCGGTATGCTGGCGGCGAAGGGAGGCCCATGGTCCGCAAGGCGTGCGACAAGTGCGAGTTCGTGATCGAGGTCGGCGATGAGCGGGCCGGGCAGAAGGTGTCGTGCCCGAAGTGCGGCGACGTGAACGTCCTGCCCTTTGCGGGCAGCGGCACGCCCGGGAGCGGGACGGCGGGGAGCTCGCCCCTGGGCATGGTCGGGGGCGGCGGGGCCGCGGGGGCGGCTTCCGGAGGGGCTTCGGGGGCGGGCCGCGTGGACCGGGCGAGCGCGGCGGGGTATCCGCCGGACTCGGGGCCGGAGAAGCGGGTGATGCTGGTGCGACCGGCGATGCTGCGGGCGAGGCCCATGCGGTTCCTGGCGCTGCTGCTGGTCGTGATCGCGGGTGCGGTGGGCGGCGTGTGGCTGGGGATCGAGGGGCGGACGGTGTGGGCCGGGCTGTGCGGGGCGGCGGCGGTGGCGGGGCTGGTGGCGTTCGGGGTGTGGCGCGTGCTGACGATGGCGGCGGGGCTGGAGATCACGAACAAGCGGACGATTTTGCGGACGGGGCTCCTGAGCCGCGCGTCGAGCGAGGTGGTGCACGACAACATCCGGAACCTGCAGATCCGCCAGACGTTCTGGCAGCGGATCTGGAGCGTGGGCGAGATCGGGATCTCGTCGTCGGGGCAGGACGGGGTGGAGATCGTGATGGGCGGGCTGGCGAAGCCGCACGAGGTGCGGAAGGTGATTGATCTGTACAGGCCGCTGTAGGGCGGGGCCCGCTACACTGGGTGCGTTCGGGGGATCGGGGATTCGGGCGTCGCTCATGGGGCGGGGATCGCGAGGGCTTCGATGGGCACGCGGCGAGCAAAGAGGCGATCGGGCTCGAAGCGGGCGGCTGCGCGCCTGCGCGGTGAGCGTGCGCGGAGCGGGCGGACGCTGGTCGAGCGTGCGTGGCTCGAGCGTGTGCGGATGAAGTCGCTCGCGTGGCTGGTCGCGGGCGTCGTCACGGCGTGGGGGCTGATCGCGCTGACGGCGCTGCCAGCGGCGGCGGTGGTCGGCGTGACGTTCGCCGCGGTGGCGATGGTGGTGCGGAACATCACGAGCCCGATGAAGCAGGACGCGTGCTGGTCGTGCCGGGCGGACCTCGAGGGTGCGCCGGCGGGGCTGTACGGGGCGATCTGCCCGTCGTGCGGCGCGATTAACGTGCGCAACGGGCAGAGTGATGGGTTGGGCGATACGGGTGCGATGCTCGCGGCGGGCGACGGTGATGAGGGCGAGAGCGTTTAGAGCTCTGGCGGCAGACGGGGGCGGCAGACAAGGTAGAAGCAGGAGCCACCTCAAACCGCTCCGCTTGGATGCGGAGGGGTTCACGGCATGTCGCTGCGCGACGCATCAACGCACAGCCCCACCCCAACCCTCCCCCGCGGGGCGCAGGGGAGGGGGAAAGGCAATAAAGGCGTGTCGGGTGGCATTGCGCGGCGGCATTCTGCGCAACGGTGGAATGCCAAGGACGCCGTGGGCGCGTGCGTGGATGCACGTAAGGAAGGACATAGACGTACGCGTCACGATGTGCGCAAAGAAAAACCGCGGGCGTGCGCCCGCGGCTCGTTCTCTGATGCGGTTCGTTGATGCAATTGGGTGATGCGATCGTTGAGCGTGGAGCGTCGCGTTGCGCTACGTCGGGCGATTACTCCGCCACGGCGCCGGCCTGCTCCTGCTCCATGATCTTGTTGAACTCGTCGGCGGGCATCTCGGTGATCTCCGCCTTCGCGAGGATCGAGTCCATCGCCTTGTGCTCGCGGATCTGCTGGTAGATCGAGGGCACCGCGTTCTGGCGGATGATGTCGGCCCGGAGCTTGTCGGGGCGGACGCCGCGGGAGGCGGCCATCTGCGCGATGCGTGCGTTGATCTCGCCCTCGGTGACCTTGACGTCGAGGTCCTCGGCGGCCTTGTTGAGGATGAAGAAGAGCTTGAGGTCGCGCTGCGCGGCGCTCGCGGACTGGTTGCGGACGCGGGCGAGGTGCTCCTCGATCTGGTGGGGCTCGAAGCCGCGGTACATGAGCTCGGTGCGTTTGCGCTCGAGCGAGCGGGCGGACTGCTGCGCGGAGAGACGCTCAGGAAGGTCGAACTTGGTGTGGTCGACCAGGAACTTGGAGACCTGCTGACGCATGACGGTCTGCTGCTGGATGAAGGCGCGCTGCTCGATGCGGGCCTTGACGGCGGACTTGAGCGCGTCGACCGACGGGAAGCCCGCGCGGGTCGCGATGTCTTCGGCCTTGGCCGCGATGATGCGGTCGATGCGATCGACGGTGAAGGCGACGCTCAGGGGCTTGCCGCGGAGCTCCTCGATCTCGTGGTGCGCGGGCCCCTCGACCTTGACGGTGACGGTCTCGCCCGGCTTGGGCTTGCCGAACTGCTTGGCGAAGTCGTCGACCATGACGCCCAGGATCATGCCCTTGCCGTCCTTGTCGGCGGTGGGGATCTGCACGACGGCGCCCTTGAGGTTGTAGAACTCCTGCTTGTCGGGGCCGGTCATGACGGCGTGCCCGGTGAGGTAGTCGCCCGGCTCGGCGTTCTGACGCTCTTCGAGCGAGCCCTCGTTGACGCAGATGCGCTCGACCTCGCGATCGACGATGTCGTCGGGCACGCTCACGATGGGCTTGCGGACCTGGATGCCGTCGAGCTTGGGCATCTCGAACTCGGGGAGGACCTCGACGGAGACCTGGAAGGCGAAGGGCTTGCCGTCGAAGAGCTCGATCTTGTCGAGCCCGTCGGCGAAGGGCTCGCCCACGAGGCGGAGGTTGCTGGTCTCGATGGCGTTCTGCACGGCGGACTGGATGAGCTCGGTGCGTGCGGTGCCTCGGATGGTCGGGCCGAATCGCTTCTCGATGAGCTTGCGCGGCGCGAAGCCCTTTCGGAAGCCGGGGAGCTGGGCCTCGAGCATCACGACCTCGAGCGAGTCGGCGAGCTTTGCGTCGACGGCGTCGGCGGGGATCTCGATGGCGATGGTCTTGCGGCAGGGGCCCGCGTCGTTGATGGTGACTTTGTTCGCGGTCTCGGTCGCGGAGGGGGCCATCTTCGATACTCCGTTCGTTCGCCCCGAGCCAATCCGTGCGGCGCGGGGCGGGGTGGTGCAAAGGGCGGAAGTCTAGGCCCCGGCAGGGTATGGCGATGCGGGTCGGGACGGGGGGCGGCACGGGCCCATCGCGATCGGGCGAGCGCCTCGCGATTGACGCGGGGCACGCGGGGCGACAAGATCGGGCGTCGGGCCGGAGTGGCGGAATGGCAGACGCGGCGGATTCAAAATCCGCTGCCCGCAAGGGTGTGAGGGTTCGAGTCCCTCCTCCGGCATTGGTTCGCACGCAACGAACGCCGTCGTCCGCGGACGCCTCTCTCGCGGCGGTACGTGTCGCGAGCCCGTTCCGCGGGCTTGCGCCCGCGGCTTGTGGATGCACCAGGGTCGTACTTCACACGCGCTGGCGCGCCCACGCGCCGGTGGCATAGCGCCACGCGAAGGCGATGGTGCGGATGACGACCTCGGCGCAGAGCGCGATCCAGAGCCAATAGAGCCCGTTGTGGTCCGGCCCGAAGTGGAGGGGATGCGGGATGGACTGCCCGCCCCAGAAGGGGAACCACGCGGGCAGCGGCACACTCACGCCCGAGAGCAGGTACGCCATCGGGAGGCGGACCGCGTAGGTGCAGATCCAGATGAGCCACATGGCGGCCTTCACGTCGCCCGCGCCGCGGAGGGCGGAGCGGAGGACGATGTTGATGCCGAAGGGGATCTGCACCCAGCCCGCGATGACGATGAGGTCGGGCGTGTACGCAAGGTGCGTGGGCTGCTCGGAGAGCATGAAGACGATGTCGCGCGGGAAGACGATGAACGCGACGCCCAGGACGCCCATGATGGCGCCGGCGAGGACGGTGCATCGCCGGATCGCGACGCGCGCGAGGTGCGGCGCACCCGCGCCGAGGTACTGACCCACGAGCGTGGCGCACGCGGTACCGATGGCGAAACCCGGCAGGAAGCTGAAGGCCTCGATGCGGATGGCGACGATGTGCGCGCCGAGCAGCCCGCCCGCGCCGAGCGCGAGCCAGCCGACGAAGAGCACGATCAGGAAGTTGCCGAACCACATGCCGAGCGTCTCGAGGAAGCTCGGGATGCCGAGGCGGATCATGCGCCGGAGCGTGTGCGCGTGCGGACGAAGTCGCTTGGCGCGGAGGCGGATCCCCCACGTGCCCTTCATCGCCATGGAGAGGATGAGCAGCGTGCCGGCTGTGTCGCCCAGGATGGTGCCGATGGCGATGCCCATGACGCCGAGGTCGAAGGAGAAGGGGTTCTTGAGGTAACCGACGTCGACGCCGGAGAGCACGAAGCTCGCGATCATGTTGACGACATTGCGGAGGATCATGGCGATGAGCGGGCGCTTGGAATCGCCCGCGCCGCGTGCGCACGCGATGCCGCAGAAGAGGAGCATGGAAACGGGCGCGCCCGCGCAGATGACGAAGAGGTAGTTCTTGAAGGCGTGCGCACCCGCGGGGTCGAGCCCGAGCATGGCGGCGAGCACGGGGGTGAGGAGCGCGACGATCACGCCGACGAGCGCGCCGAGCACGACCGAGAGCAGGACGGTCTGCCCGAGCACGGTGTTGGCGACCGCGAGACGCCCCTTCCCGATGGAGCGGCTGATCATCGCCGTGGCGCCCGTGCCGACGGACATGAAGACGAGCCCGATGAGCCACATGACGTAGGAGGCGCCGCCGACGGCGTCGGTCTCGCTCTCACCGAGTCGCGCGGCAAGGACGGTGTCGGTGAGCCCGACGGTGGAGTTCAGGAAGCTCTCGACGAGGATGGGCCAGGTGAGGACCCAGATCGCGGCGTTCATGGAGAGCCCGGCGAGCCTGCCCGTGCGGAGGGTGCCGTCGGGGGCGAGGCCGCGTGAGGGGAGGTCACGCGCGGGGGCGGCCTCACCGGCGGTGCCCATCGCCTCGGGATCGCCGGGGATCGGGCCGGCACGGCGTGATGTCCAGAATCGGCGCACCTGAGCGTCCTTGCATGTGCCCCGGGGCTGTGCCGGGAGGGTGAGGGTAGGTGGCGAGGGGGATGGAGCGCCGGAGGCGTGAGAGGACGGGGGTGGAACGCTCGTGTGAAGGAACGATGAAGCGCGCGGATCGCGCGGCGTGCGCTCCTCATCGCAGGTTCAGATGCTGCTTGCGTTTGCACTTTGTTTATGTATGCTGCGACGCGTCGATTCCGCGAGGTTCTCACGTGATTGGGGGGTTCGGGGATGGGCGATTCTGGCGAGAAGGTCTGCGGGATCTGCGGGCAATCGTGCGCGAACCAGCCACGCATGAAGGACGCGCAGGGTCGTTACGCGCACAAGGCGTGCTTCGAAAAGAAGATGCAGGAGCGTCAGACGACGGGGCGCGCGCTCGTGACCGAGAGCGAGCCGGTCGCGGCGGATGTCGGACTGGGCTTACCTGAGGATGAGTCGTGGCTGCTGCCCCCGGAGCCGGAAGCAGCGGCTCCCGCGTTCGCTTCCGGCGCAGTTGGTGGCGCATTGGGCGGCGCGGCGGCGTCGGGAATCGCCAGCGGCTCGTGCCCGGGGTGCGGCTATCCGGTGACGCCCGGCGCGGTGCTGTGCACGCGGTGTGGAACGAACGTCGCGACGGGCAAGTCGCTGCGTGTGAAGGTCGCCAAGACGCGTCCCGCGCGTGAGCCGGGTCTGCCGGCCTCGATGGCGCAACGGGGCATGTCCATCGGCGCCGCCGGCATTGGCGCTGGCGTGGGCGCGGGGATCTGGATGATGGCCAGTTCGTCGTCGGACGAGTCGCTGAGGCCCATGACGTTTCTCGTGGGTGCGCTCGCGGGCGCGGGCTCGCTCGTTCCGCTCCGCGGGAAGGGCAACCCGATCTCGGCGATGTCCGCGGCGGTATTCGCGATCCTGGGCGCGGGCGCCTGCGTTGCGATGGGGCCGGAGGATGTGACCGAGGGATTCGAGCTGAGGGACGAGGAGTTTGGCTACTCGTTCAGCGTTGAAGGACCGACGGAGGATGCATCCGGCGTCTTCGGAGCGGCCTGGATCGCCCTGGCGGGGTGCGCGGCTTTCGGGCTGGCAAGGACCAATCACGAAGAAGGCCTGGAGGACTAGGCATGTTCGTTCCCTACCAGGTTGATGTCCCGCTGGAGCGCCTGCCGATCGCGAACTGGGTGCTCATGGCGCTCACCGTCGCGATCAGCGTCGTCGCGTTCCCGGCGATGCAGGACGAGCACGCGCCGATCTCACTCTGGATGCTCTACGGCCCGGGAGAATGGTCTTCGGACGCGGGGCTGCTCGGCTCGATGTTCACGCACTCGAATTGGATGCACCTGATCGGGAACATGATGTTCATGTTCGTGTTCGGGAATGCGGTCAACGCCAAGCTCGGACACCCCTTGTTCGTCGCGTCGTACGTCTTCCTCGGCGTGGTGTCTTCCTATCTGCACGCGATGATCAGCGATGGGCCCGGGCTCGGCGCGAGCGGCGCCATCTCCGGCCTCATGGGGATGTTCATCGTCTTCTTCCCGCGGAACGACGTGAGCGTGTTCTACTGGTGGTACTACCGGATGGGGAGCTTCGAGATCTCGTCGTGGATCATCGTGGGCCTGTACTTCGCGAAGGACGTGGCGTATCAGATCCTCGAATCGACCACGGGCTTCGAGACGGGCGTCGGGCTCATGGCGCATATCGGCGGGACCGTCGCGGGGGCTGCGCTCGCGATGGGGCTGCTGCTCGCGCGACGCGTCGTGCCGACGACGGCGGAAACGACCATGCTCGAGATCATCCGCGGCGAGGGCTGAACACCACCCGCATTCACGCCAGCAGCGCGTCGAGCAGCTCGGGGATGCCCTGGCCCTGCGTCGCGATCGTCTCGATGATCGCACGCCGACCCGCGACGTCGCGCAGGTCGCGCACAAGCTCGTGCTCGCCCGGATGGTCGGCCTTGTTGCACACGAACAGGTCGGCAATCTCGAGGATGCCCGCCTTGTCCATCTGCACCGCATCGCCCATGCCGGGAGTCAGCACCACGGCGGTGCGGTCGACGTGCTCGCGGATGCGGGTCTCGTTCTGCCCGGCGCCGACGGTCTCGACAAAGAGCGTGGCGTAGCCCGCGCCGCCGACGAGCTCGATGATCGCGTTCAGCGAGGCGTAGTCCTCTCCCCGGATGGCGAGCGAGCGGTAGTAGGCCTTGTCGCCCAGGCGGTTGAAGTCGACGCGGAGGCGATCGCCCAGGAGCGCGCCGCCCGTGATGGGGCTCATGGGGTCGAAGGCGAGGACGGCGCAGCGCCCGAGCGAGCTGTCGCCCTCGGCACGCCGGGTGTACTCGCCCACGAGCTGGGAGACGAGGGTGCTCTTGCCCGCGCCGGGCGAGCCGGTGACGCCGATGACGCGCGTCGGGCGGGCGCGGGGCGCGTCGGGGCGGACCTTCCCGCCCTCGTGCGTGAGGGAGATGTCTCGCGCGAGCTGCGCGGCGGTGTGGGGCGCGGCGTTCGCGGAAGGAATGACCGGCACGCGGGGGCGGACGGATTCGACGACCGCGTTTGCGATGTCCTCAAGCCCGGTGCCGGTGGTGAAGCAGCGGGCGATGCCGATCTCGCGGAGGGCGGTGAGGTCCTCCTGCGGGAGGATGCCGCCCATGTAGACGGGGATGTCGGGGCGCCCCACGTCGCGCAGGGCCTGGACGAGCAGCGGGCCCAGCTTCAGGTGCGAGTTGCTCATCATGCTCGCGGCGATGACGTCGCAGTCCTCATCGCGCGCGGAGATGGCGAGCGAGAGCGGGGTCTGCCACAGCCCGGAGTAGATGACGTGCACGCCCGAGTCGCGCATGGCGCGGGCGATGACCTTCACGCCGCGGTCGTGCCCGTCGAGCCCCATCTTGCCCAGGAGGACGCGGGGGCGGTGCGGGAGGGCGGCGCAGCGGTCGCGCTTCTCGAACTCGCTGGTTGCGGTCTGGAGGGTCTGTGCCATGCGTGAGATGCTAGGGCGGGCGGCGGGTTCGCCCGACGGGACGCCGAGGGCTCAGGGAAAGTACTATTCCGCGGCGTCGATGGGCGGCGTTCGAGCCGGGCGGCAAGGAGGATGCGTGATGATCGGCAGTGGACGGATTCGCAAGGTGTCGCTTGGCGCGGGCGTGGCGGCGATCGTGGGCGCGTGCCTGGTCGCGGGCGCGATCGGCGCGGGCGTGCGGCAGCTCCGCGGGCCGCAGGCGACGTACGTGTACCCGCTCGACGTGTGCGTGGTGACGGGCGAGTCGCTCGCGGAAAAGAAGAAGCCGCAGGTCCGCAAGGTCGACGGGCGCGAGGTGCGTCTGTGCTGCGGGAACTGCTCGAGCGCGTTCCGCAAGGACCCGGAGAAGTGGTGGCCCAAGGTCGACGCGGCGATCATCGAGGCGCACCGCGTGCACTACCCGCTGACGAACTGCGTGGTGGGCGGCGGGCCGCTGGGCTCGATGGGTGAGCCGGTGGACCACGTGGTGAACAACCGGCTCGTGCGCCTGTGCTGCGCGCACTGCATCGGGAAGATCGACTCGAAGAGCGAGGCGTACTTCGCGAAGATGGATACGGACATCGCCGACATGCAGCGCGCGGGCTACCCGTCCGACGCGTGCGTCATCGACGGCACGCCCCTGCCGGAGGGAGATAAGGCGGTCGAGGTGATCCTCGCGAATCGCCTGTTCCGCCTGTGCGGCGAGGGCTGCAAGAAGAAGCTCGAGGAGCGCCCGTGGGAAGCGATGGCGGCGCTCGACGCGGCGTACGCGGCGAAGCAGCGAGCGGACTATCCCATGACGACGTGCGTGGTCGACGATGTGGAGCTGCCCGCGAGCGGGCGGGTGGAGGTCGTCGCGGGCGACACGCTCGTCGAGGTGTGCGGCGATCGGTGCGCGGCGGAGCTCCGCCTGCACCCGGAGCGGTACGTGCCGAAGGTGCGTGAAGCGCGGAAGAACTAGCGGGCCGCGGGCGACGCGTGGTCCTCTTCCCGATCGAGATCGAGTTGCTTAGGCCAGTTTCCGATCGTGCGCACCTGCCCGTCGGGCATGATGAGGCAGGCGGCCCATCCGCTCCACCCCTGCACTCTGCGGAGCCCTTCCGGACCAAGCACGCAGACGGCCGACGCGAGCGGATCGGCGAGTGCGCCGAGGGGCGCGAGAACGCTGGCCTCGATCGGACCCCGCACGGGCGAGCCGGTGCGCGGGTCGAGGATGTGCGCATAGCGCACGCCGTCCAGCTCGATCACCTGCTCCGCGTCGCCCGAGGTCGCGAGCGCGGCATTGGCGAGCACGCTCGTCTCGCCTCGGGGCAGGGCGATGGTCCAGCCGCGGGCGAGCGGGGGTGCGTCGGGCGGCGCATCGGGAGGTGGATCACCCGCGACGATCTCGCCCCCGAACTCGATCATGCATGACGCGAGCCCCGCGTTGCGCAGGGAACTGATCGCGCGATCCGCCGCGAGTCCCTTACCGACCGCGCCGAAGTCGAGGGCCATGCCGCGGACGGCGAAGGCGAGTGTTCGCGCGTTGGCATCGAGGATGAGATGCCCGTATCCCACTCGGGAGCGGGCCTCGTCGAACGCGGGGCCGGAGGGCGCCGCGCCCTCGCGCCGGGCCTGGCGCCACAGTTGGGTGAGTGGCGCGATCGTCGGATCGAACGCGCCGTGCGTCACACGCGCGATCGAGAGGGACCACACGAGCGTGTGGAGCATGTCGGTCGAGATCGGCGCAGGCTCGGCGAAGGCGTCGCTCGCGGCGTGGGCCCGCAGGCGCGCGACCTCGCTGTCGACGCGATAGTCGCTCAGCACCGCGTCGAGCAGGTCCATCTCTCGGAACGCGTCCTGCGCGGCCCGGGACGCGATGGGCTTGCCCGGCGCGTAGACCACGAGGCGGGCCCGCGTGCCCATGACGACGTGGGAAAACTCGAAGCGTTCGAGCGTACCAACGGTGGTCGTCGCATCAGCGGACGTGGGCCCGTCCGGCGTTACGCGGGCTGGGGCTTGCGTCGGGCCCGCGTCCGGCGATATACAGGCGGACATGCACAGCAGAGGGATCAGGGCGAGGGCGGGCCATCGCGTCGGGCGCGGCGTGGTGCTGGCGGTGTGCGGCGTCATGCTCGCGAGCGAGTCTAACGGACGAATGGCGTGGGATGAGAACGGCACGCTCGAGCCCGAAACGTTCGAGCAGGAACTACCCTCGACACCCAGCACGATCCGGATGGTGCGTGTGCCGGGGGACGCGGAGAAGGGCGTCGTAGAAGTATGGATGAGCGCGACGGAGGTGGCATGGGACGCGTACGACGTGTTCCTCTATCGCCTCGATGATCCGCAGGGCGAGGGTGCGGACGCGATCGCGCGGCCCAGCAAGCCGTACGTGCCGCCGGATCGCGGCTATGGGCACGCGGGGTATCCGGCGATCGGGATGACGCGTCAGGGCGCGGAAGCGTTCTGCGTGTGGCTGAGCGAGAAGAGCGGTCGGACGTACCGCCTGCCGACGATCGAGGAGTGGCGCCACGCGTGCTCGCTGGGCGGACAGGAAGCGAACGCCGACACGGCGTGGACGCTCGAGAACAGCGATCGAACGACGCATCCGATCGCGACGCGGGCCGCGAGCACGATCGGCCTGCACGACATGCTGGGCAACGCGGCGGAGTGGGTGAGCGACGCGTCGCAGAAGCGCGCGGTCGCGCTGGGCGGATCGTTCCTGCACGACGCGAGCGAGGCGTCGTGCGACGCGCTGCTGCGGCAGGACTCGTCGTGGAACGCGAGCGATCCGCAGATCCCCAAGAGCAAGTGGTGGCTGCCCGACGCGCCGTTCGTCGGGTTCCGGGTGGTGTGTGAGGGGGAGAAGGAGTAGGAGTTCGGCAATCGGCAATCGGCAATCGGCAAACGGCAAACGGCAAACGGCAAACAGCAAACAGCAAACAGCAAACAGCAAACAGCAAACAGCAAACGGGATTCGAGACTCGGGAAGCGGGATTCGGCATACGGGACGAAGGAACAGACATGAGCATCATCACGCCACGCCAGACCGAAGAGCGATTCCACAGCACGCGGCGCGACTTCATCCGCGCCGCCGCGGGGCTGTCGCTGCTGGGCGTTCCCGCGGCGGAGGCGTGGGCGCGTGCGAGGCGCGCCGAGCCACTGAAGGTCGGGCTCATCGGGTGCGGCGGTCGCGGCACGGGCGCGGCGCTGCAGGCGATCAAGGCGGACCCGGGGAGCGTGCTGTGGTCGATGGGCGACGTGTGGCCCGAGCGGATCGAGGGGTGCCTGGGCTATCTGCGCAGCGCAATCGCGGAGTTGGAAGAGGACGGCGCCGAGCCGAGCGTCTCGGGTGGCGCGGTGGCATGGCGTGAGAAGATCAACGTTGACGACGCGCGGAAGTTCACGGGCTTCGACGCGTGGCGGCGCGTCATCGGCAGCGGCGTGGACGTCGTGCTCTTGTGCACGCCGCCCAACTTCCGGGCGGAGCACCTGCGCGGCGCGGTGGACGCGGGCAAGCACGTGTTCTGCGAGAAGCCGGTGGCGGTGGATGCGCCCGGCGTGCGCTCGGTGCTGGACTCGGCGCGGATCGCAAGAGAGAAACGCCTCTCGCTCATGAGCGGGTTCTGCTGGCGCTACAGCACGCGAGAGCGCGAGATCTACGAACAGATCCACGCGGGCCGGATCGGCGAGATCCGCCACGTGTACACGAACTACAACACGACGGGGTGGATCGAGCCCCAGGCACGCCGCCCGGAATGGAGCGACACCGAGTTCATGCTGCGGAACTGGCAGTACTTCGTGCCGCTGTCGGGCGATCACATCGTCGAGCAGGCGGTGCACGCGATCGACAAGCTGCGATGGGCGACAAACGACCGCACGCCGCTGCGCTGCATCGCGGTGGGCGGGCGCGAGGTGCGCCCCGAGCTTGCCGAGACCGGCAACTGCTGGGACCACTTCGCGATCGTGTGGGACTACGAGGACGGGCTGCGTGCGACGCACATGTGCAGGCACTGGCCCAACAGCGCGAGCGACAACGCGGACTACATCGCGGGGAGCGAGGGGTACGCGATCGTGAACGGCTGGACGGGCACGCACGTCATCGAGGGCGCGCGTCCGTGGAAGGGGACGGCGCGCGGGAACGATATGTACCAGCAGGAGCACGACGAGCTGTTCGCATCGATCCGCGCGGGCGCGCCCATCAATGACGGCGAGCGGATGTCGAACTCCACGCTGCAGGCGATCATGGGACGCATGGCCGCGTACACGGGGCAGGTCGTGACGTGGGAGCAGGCGATGTCGTCGTCCGAGGATCTCAATCCGCAGGCGTGGGCGTGGGGAACGCGGGCGCTGCCGACGGTCGCACGCCCCGGATCGACGCGATTGATCTAAGTCACCAATCTGTCGAAGACCGCTCGCACGAGAGCGCCCGCCTGACGCGGCCCGCTCATACCAGCGGCGTGCGCCCTGGCACAGCGACGGGCGGCACGGACATCGGCCCGAACGCGAGCTCGTGCGGCACGATGTCGAGCGCGGAGTTCATCGCCTGGTCCCACGTGACCGCCTTGCCGGTGTACGCGGCCATGCGGCCCATGATCGCGGTGAGCGTGCTCTCGGCGGTGACCCGGGCCTCGTTGATGCGCGGGCCGCTGCGCATGGCGCGGATGAGATCGGCGTGCTCGCGGGCGTACGGGTTGGGATTGGCGCCGGTGAAGCGCCACTCGGTCGCCGCGCCGCCGGCGGCGGGCTCGATCGAGGCGTAACCGGGGCGGGTGGTGAGCGTGCCGTGCGTGCCGCGGATGACCTCCTCGACACGCCCGTCGCAGCCGTCAATCTGGCGGCACATGCTGAGCAAACGTTGACCATCGGGGTATTCGTACTCGATCGCGAAGTGGTCGAAGACGTGCCCATACTCGGGCGCGGTGCGGACCTGACGCCCGCCCATGCCCGAGGCGCGCCGGGGCGGGCCGCCAAAGGCCCAGTTGATAACGTCGAGATTGTGGACGTGCTGCTCGACGATGTGGTCGCCCGAGAGCCAGGTGAAGTAGAGCCAGTTGCGGCACTGCCACTCGACGTCGCTGAACTCGGGCTTCTTCTCGACGACCCAGAGCCCGCCCTGGTTCCAGTAGCAGCGCGCGTCGAGAAACTCGCCGATCTCGCCGTCCATGGCGCGGCCTATTGCTTCGAGGTAACTCACCTCATGGCGGCGCTGCGTGCCGGTGACGACGCAGAGGTCGCGCCGGTCGGCCTCGTCGCTCGCGGCGAGCACCGTGCGGATGCCCGCCGGATCGACCGCGACGGGCTTCTCCATGAACACGTTGCGCCCGGCGCGCACGGCCGCGTCGAAGTGCGTGGGCCTGAAGCCGGGCGGCGTCGCGAGGATGACGTAGTCGCACTCGACGCCCGCGAGGAGCTGGCGATAGGCGTCGAAGCCCGTGAAGCACGCGGCATCGGGCACGGTCGCACGCTCGGCGAAATCCTCGGACGACGCGAGGTAGCCGCGGCAGGAATCGAGGCGATCGCGGAAGAGGTCGGCGAGCGCGACGATGCGCGTGTCGGGGTCGGCCTCGAGCGCGTTGAACGCCGCGCCGGTGCCGCGCCCGCCGCAACCGATGACGCCGATGCGGATCTCGTCGGCGCGGCGGCGCGTGCGGATCGCGGGAGCGGCGAACGCGGAGGATCCGAGCCCCATGCCCGGAAGGCCCGACAAGCCCGTCAGGCCCGCGGCCCCGAGGGCGAGCATGGCGCGTCGCGAAATCGTCGGCGCGAAGTCGCGAGACTCGTCGGCGTTGGTGTGGGGCGTGGAAGCAGGGTGCTCGCGCGATTCGCTCATGGCGTGCTCCTTCATGGCGACCCCAGACTACCGCGCAGCGGGCGATCGTGGAACATCACGCGCCGGGCTTCGGCGTGACCTCGACGATCCGTCCCTCCCCCACCGCCCACACGCGATCGCCCGGAGCGGGGCGGATCGCGTGCCCGCCCGTGAAGCTGCCGAAGGCGGGGAAGACGAGCGTCCCGGCGCGGAGCCAGAAGCACGGCGCACGCTCGGAGCCCAGGCATCCGCCCGGGCCGCGGTGCAGGCGGATCGCGGGGTGCAGGTGCCCGGCGAGCGCGGGCGATTCGCTTGAAGCGGGTGACGTGCGCGTCGCGCGCGCATCCGGATTGTGGAGCAGGCAGATGTCGTCCAGCACCGTGCCTTCGGAGACGAGTTCGACGCCGAGCGCGCCCAGCAAGCCCGTCGCGCGCTTGTCGTGGTTGCCGACGACGACGCGGACGTACACGCTCGCGTGATGCTCGCGCCACGATCGGAACGCGTCTTCGACCTTAGCGGCGTGGCGATCGTGGATCAGGTCGCCCAGCACGATCAGTTCGCGGGCGTGGTGCGCTTCGAGGAGCGTCGTGAGGCGGGACAGGTCATGCGCGACGGTCTCGGGCACGGGCACGCCCGCGGCGCGGAAGCTCGCGGCCTTGCCAAGGTGCACGTCCGCGACGACGATCGCGCCACGTGCGATCCAGAACGCGGCGCAGTCCGGGAGCAACGCAAGGCCATGCACGATGTGATCTCGCGCGGCCTGTGCTGCGTGAGCATTTTCATGCTGTTGCGTCGGTGTAGCGGTCACGAGTGCAGTTTCCTCGGTCGGCGTCGGGGTGCACCGTCATCCGCGCCGCGCGCGTCGCGCTCGATCGACGCCTCGATCTCCATCGCCATCCTGCGCACGCGGTCCTCCCACTTCTCCGTGCTCACTGTCGTCGCCCGCAGGCTCTCGGCCCAGAGCGGGAACGCCAGCGGCGTGAGGTGGCGCGGGCGGCGGATGTCGATGCGGCACGCCGCGGCACGCTCCAGGGCCGAGCGTATCCGCTGGACTTCGAGCTGGGCGCTGAGCACCTCGCGCCGCGCCTGTTCGAGGAGCATGCATTCGGGGTCGAACTGCGCGAGCACGTCGTAGAACATGTCGCTCGAGGCCTGCAGGTGCGACGCGCGGACCCGCTCGCCCGGGTATCCCTGGCGGATCAGCCCCGCGACGCGGGCGATATCGCGAAACGTGCGACGCGCGAGCTGCGCCGCATCGAGCGCTTCGAGCAGGTCCTCGGTGAGACGCTCGGGCGAGAGCAGCGTGCGCCATTGGTCTTCGGTGAGTTCCAATTCATCATCGCTCGCGAGCTCGATGCCATAGTCCGTCGCGACGGCCTGCGTGGTGCGCGGGCCCATGCGCCCCAGGCGGAGCGAGAGCAGCGCACCCAGGCCCTCGTGCGCGAGGCGACCGGCGAACAGGAACACGAACGCGTGGTGCGTGCCCCGCAGGGAGATCTGCTCGATGAGCAGCACGCCCGGCGTGGGCAGCGCGGACTCACGCATCTGGCGCTCGAGCAGCGGGCGCGCGGCGAGCATGTCCTCGCCCTCGAACTCGCCGAGGGTCGCACGCTCGAAGCGTGCGAGCACCGCGTCGGCGAGCAGCGTCGAGAGCGGGAAGCGCCCGCCGTTCCATCGCGGCACGGCGCCGCTGGTGCGCGTCGCGGGGCGGACGTACGCGGTCATCTCTCGAACGCGGACGAGCTCGAGCACTTTCCCCGCGAAGATGAAGCGGTCACGCTCGCGCAGTCGGGTGATGAAGTCCTCCTCGATGTGCCCGAGCACCTTGCCCGAGACGTACTGCACGCGGAGCGCGGGGTCGGCGGTGATCGTGCCGACGCCCATGCGATGCCAGCGCGCGATGGTGGGTGAGGCGATGCGCATCGCACCGTCTTGTTCGAGCACGCGGGCGTACTGCGGATAGGCGGTGAGCGCCTGCCCGCCGCGCTGCGCGAAGTCGAGGACCCAGGACCATTCCTGGTCGGTGAGGTCTCGGTACGCGTGCGTCGAGCGGACCTCGGCAAGGAGCTCGCGCGCTTCGAAGCCCGTGCCCGTCGCGATGGTAACGACGTGCTGCGCGAGCACGTCGAGCGGGCCGCGGAGTGGTGCGTGCCCCTCGCGCACGCCCAAAGCGATGGCGTCGCGCAGCGCGGCGAACTCAACGAGCTCGAACGCGTGCGCGGGGACGCACAGGATGCGGCTCAGATTGCCCGGCTGGTGCCCGCTGCGCCCGGCGCGCTGGATGAGGCGTGACACACCCTTTGGGCTGCCCACCTGCACGACCTGCTCGACGGGCGAAAAATCAACGCCCAGGTCGAGGCTCGACGTGCACACCACGCATCGCATGGGCGTTTCAGCCGTGCCCTTGAGGCGTGACTCGACCTCGTCGCGCACGTCCCGATCGAGCGAGCCGTGGTGCAGCCCGATCTCACCCACAAGATCGGGGCGGGCGCGCATCAGCGCGCGGAACCAGATCTCGGCCTGCGAGCGCGTGTTGGTGAACAGGAGCGTTGAGCGGGTATCATCGAGACGGGCGGCGACCTTGTCGGCGAGGCGCGTGCCGATGTGCCCGGCCCAGGGATACGTGTCGACAGAGTCGGGCAAGAGCACATCCACGCGGACGGCCTTGGGCATGACGCCGCGGATCAGGACGCCTTCGCGCGCGGGAGATGACACGCCCAGCAGCGCATCGCGGGCTTCATCGAGGTTGCCGAGCGTCGCGGAGAGCCCCCACGTGCGCACGCCCGGCGCAAGCGTGCGCAGACGCGCGAGGAGCAGCTCGGTCTGCACGCCGCGCTTGGTGCCGAGGAGTTCGTGCCACTCATCGACGACGACGGCGCGGAGGCTCGCGAACATGTCGCGCGACTCGGGGTAGGTGAGCAGGAGCGTGGCGCTCTCGGGCGTGGTGACGAGGCACTGCGGCATGTCGCGCCGCTGCTTCGCCTTGAGCGTGGAACTCGTATCGCCCGTGCGCAGCTCGACGCGCCAGTCCAGCCCCAGCCCTTCGAGCGGCTCACGCAGGGAGAAGGCCGTGTCGGACGCGAGCGCTCGCAGCGGCGTGATCCAGAGCACGCGGAGCCCGCGCGTCGTCGCCTGTCCTCGCGCACGGAGATCGAGCTCCTCGGCGACGGGGCCCATCCACGCGGCGAGCGTCTTGCCGACGCCCGTGGGCGCATGGATCAGCCCGCCGCACCCCGCGAGGTACGCCTCCCACGCCTCGATCTGGAAGGGCAAGGGCGACCAGCCGCGCGAGAGGAACCACGGGCGGATCGTGGCGGCGGAGTCCCGCGGGACGCGATCTGGAGTTCGCCCGGGCACGGCGGACGGATCGTATCGCGCGTGTGCAGGCTCGCGAACAATTGCTACGATCGGACCCATGCCTGGAACATTCGTAGATCATGCAGTCTGGCGTTGCGTCGTCGCATCGCTGGGCGTGCTCGCCCTCGCCACCCTGACCGGCTGCAAGGAAAAGCAGCCCGAGGTCACGCTCGGGCCACCCCCGGACTGGATTCGCACGGCACGTCCCGAGCAGTTGTACATGCTCCAGTGTGCCCAGTGTCACGGACCGCTCGACGTGGTCGACGGACGAGTCACGGTCGGCATCTCGCACCGGCGCGTGCTGGTCGTCGGGCCCTGGCTCTATGTTGCGCCGCAGGAGGGTGAGTCCGAAGCGCACGCGATGTCGCGGATCATTCTTGATGGCATTCCGGAAACGGAGATGCTCGGCTTTCGCCGCGGGCTGAGCGAAGAAAAGGCGATCGCGCTCGCGGAGTGGATCCTTGAGATGCGGACGCTGGCGGCGAAGAACATCGCCGACGGTGCCACTGCACCTGCGAAGAATGACGACGAGCCCGTCGATGAAGCCCCGGCCGATGAAGGTCAGTGAACAAGCCCTTTGCGTGTGCGTAAAGCGATGAGCGCGGCGTGCTCCACGCACGCGGCCTCAGACGCCCGGCTCGGCCTCGGCCCGGAGCTCGCGCAGCAGGTCGAACGCCTGCAGCGGCGAGAGCGCTTCAAGCTTCACCTCGCGCAAGCGGGCGAGCGCCGGGTGCGGCACGTACTCCGTAAAGAGCGAGAGCTGGTCGCGCTGGCTCGCGCCCGCGTTACTTCGTAAAGCCGGTGGCGCGGCGGACGCTGCGCGAGCGGCCCCCGCGTGCTCACGCTCGAGCGCTTCGAGGACCTCGCGTGCACGCCTGACAACACCATCGGGCAGGCCGGCGAGGCGCGCGACGTGGATGCCGTAGCTCTTGTCGGTGCGTCCGGGCAGGATGCGGTGCAGGAACACGACCTCGCTCTCGCCCGAGCGCCCCGTCCATTCACGCACGGCGACGTGCAGGTTCGTCACGCGCCCGGGCAGACGCTCGGCGAGCTCGGTCAGCTCGTGGTAGTGCGTCGCGAACAGCGACCGCGCACCGATCGTCGCGACGTGCTCCGCGATCGCCCACGCGAGGCTGAGCCCGTCGAGGGTGCTGGTGCCGCGCCCGATCTCGTCGAGGATGACGAGCGAGCGGTCGGTCGCGTGGTGCAGGATCGATGCGGTCTCGGTCATCTCGACCATAAAGGTCGATTGCCCGCGGTGCAGGGCGTCGTCGGCGCCGACGCGCGTGCAGATGCGATCCGCAACGCTCAGACGCGCACGCTCCGCGGGCACGAAGCTGCCCGCCTGCGCGAGCAGCGTGACGAGCGCGACCTGGCGGATGAACGTGCTCTTGCCCGCCATGTTCGGGCCCGTGATGAGCGCGAGCGTGCCCGCGGAATCGCCCACGCTCCCCAGCGAGAGGTCGTTGGGCACGAAGCGATCGGCGAGCGACGCCTCAAGCACGGGGTGACGCCCCTGCGTGATCTCCAGCACGCAGCGCTCCGCATCCGCGACGATCTCGGGACGGACCCAGCCCCGGGCGTGCGCGCGATCGGCGAAGGCGAGCAGCGCGTCGAGCGTCGCGAGCGCGTCCCCCGCCCGCTGCACCTCGTCGAGCTGCGCGGCGCACTGGGCGCAGAGCGCCGCGAACATCTGCTGCTCACGCGCGAGCGAGCGGGCCTCGGCGGTCGTGACCTTGCGCTCGAACTCGCCCAGCTCGGGCGTGATGTAGCGCTCGGCGTTCTTGAGCGTCTGCTTGCGGATGAGCTGCTCGGGCGCGCGCCGGGCCTGGGCCGCGGGCAGCTCGATGTAGTAGCCGAACACGCGGTTGTACCCGACCTTCAGCGACGGAAGGTCCAGTTCGCTCGCGAGGCGGGCCTGGTAGGCGCTGAGCCACGCGCCCGCGTCGCGCTGCAGCGTGCGGCACTCGTCGAGCTCGTCGTCCACACCATCGCGGAACAGCCCGCCCTCGCGCAGGTGCGCGGGCGGCGCATCGACGCAGCGGGTCGTGATGCTCCCGCCCAGCGCGCCCAGCCCGGCGCGGAGCGGCGCGAGCGCGTCGTGCACGGCCCGCAGCCCCGCGACCGGCTCGATCAGGTCGAGCAGCGCCGGCACACGCTCGAGCGTCCGACCCAGCGCAACAACATCACGCGGCGTGGCCCGCCCGAGCGCGAGCCGCCCCGCGATCCGGGGCAGGTCCGCCGAATCTTCGAGCACGGGGCCGAGCTCGCCCGCGAGGCGACGATCGTCCACCAGGCCCGTAACCGCGGCGTGGCGCGCACCGATCGCGTCCGCGTCCGCGAGCGGCATGCACAGCCAGTCGCGCAGCGCACGCCGCCCCATCGCGCTGCGGCACGCGCCAGCGAAGAGGCCCACCAGCGAGCCATCCGACTGCCCATCGCGCATGGTCCGTTCGATCTCGAGGGATCGCAGGCTGACCGCGTCGAGCACGCAGCGTCCGGCGGGATCATCGCGCCGCGGCGGGCGCAGGTGCGCCAGCGTCGCGGGGAGCGCCCCCCACTGCCTGCGGTCGTCCTCGCTCATGGGCGTCTGCGTCTCGCGCAGGTAGCGCACCACCGCGCCCGCGGCCCGCGCGGCGGGCTCGTCCTCGCGCAGCCCGAACGCCCCGAGCGACGCGACCCCGAACTGCTCCCGCAGCGCCTCGCACGCCTCGGCAGCGCGGAACTGCCACGCCGGGCGACGCGTCAGCGACACGCCCGAAGCCTGCGCCGCGCTCTCAACCGACGCGATCGCGGGATCATCGGCGTCGGGGAGCAGCAGCTCGCCCACGCCGAAACGCGCGAGCAGGTCGCCCACGCCCCGCGCGTCAGACTCAGCAAGATGGAACGCTCCCGAGCCCGCGTCGACGATCGCGAGCGCCGCGCGATCGCGATCGAGGAAGCCCGCCGCGAGCGTGCGGACGGCGTCGGGCGTGACGAGGTCGTCGTCGACCAGCGTGCCCGGGGTCAGGACCTGCGTGACCGCCCGCGCGACGACGCCCTTCGCCTCCGCCGGGTCCTGGATCTGCTCGCACACCGCGACGCGGAAGCCCGCGGCGAGCATCCTGCGCAGGTACGTCTCCTTCTGGTGGTACGGCACGCCCGCCATCGGCACGCCCTCGGTCCGCTGCGTGAGCGTCAGCCCGAGGGCCTTGCTCGCGCGGACCGCGTCGTCGTAGAACATCTCGTAGAAGTCGCCCATCCGGAAGATCAGCACGCAGTCCGGGTGCTTCTGCTTGAAGCGGGCGTACTGCCGCATCGCGGGCGTGAGCTTCGCGTCGGGGGCGAGCGGGTCGTTGCTCGAGGAAGGGCTCAGGGATGGGCTCGTGGGCGGGGGCACGGCGGAGGGTAGTGTCGGGGCGCGGGGCCCTCACTGCGGGGCACGCTGCAGCATCAGGTCGTCGAGCCCCTCGACCCAGCGCCGGGCGGTCGAGGCGTCGAAGTTGTGGGGAAGCTCGTGGGCCCGGAGACGCTCGGCGAGCACCTCCATCAGGCTCTGGACCACCGACGAGGGCGGGAGCGCCCCGCCCGACCAGTGGTCATGGTCGGCCCAGGACATCGTCACGCGGTGGTCCGTGGGCGGACCGCTCCCGCGGACGATGTGGACGTCGTACGCCCACCCGCGCGGGGTCTCGATCTCGCGTTGGATGCTCACGCGTGCCACCCGGGGGATGCTAACGCGGTAGCATCGGTTCCGCCTGCGCGAGGGATTGCATGACGTTCCTGCTCGAGACCATCCGCCTGGGGCTCACCAGCCTCCGACTCCGCCTCCTCCGCTCGTTCCTGACGGCGCTGGGGATCATCTTCGGCGTGGCCGCGGTCATCACGATGGTGTCCATCGGCGAGGGCTCCACGCAGGAGGCCCTGCGCCAGATCGAGCGCCTCGGCGCCCGGAACATCATCCTCCGCTCGCAGAAGCCGCCCGAGACCAACCAGCAGCAGGGCGGGCAGCAGCGGAGCTTCGTGAACGTCTATGGGCTGACGCGGGAGGACCTCGAGGTCATCGAGTCCAACTTCCCGGACGCCGAGAGCATCGTGCCCGTCAAGGCGGTGGGCGGGCAGATCCTCCGGATGGACCTCGCCCAGACCAGCCAGGCCTTCGGCACCACGCCCGCGCTCAAGGACGTCGCACGCCTCGAGGTCTCGCGAGGACGGTACCTCACGCAGGGCGATCTCGACGACCAGGCGCTGGTCGCGGTGATCGGGAGCGAGGTCGCCCGGTCCATGTTCCCCGACGTCGACCCGCTCGGGGCCGATCTCCGCATCGACGACAAGACGCTCACCGTCATCGGCGTCCTCACGCCCGTCGGGCTCGCGGGCGGGCGGGGGACGGCCCTGATCGGGCGCGACCTCAACCTCGACATCCATCTGCCCATCACCACCGCCCGGGCCGTCTTCGGCGACACCTACATGCGGCGTTCCTCCGGCTCGTTCGAGGGCAACGAGGTGCAGATCTCCGAGATCTACCTCGCGAGCCCCGACCGCGAGCGGGTGCTGGCCGACGGCGAACGGGCGCGGCGCATCATCAACGTGCGGCACGCCGACAAGCCCGACGTGCAGATCGTGGTGCCGTACGAGCTGCTGGAGAACGCGCGCCGGAGCGCGCTGATGGGCATGATGATCAGCGCGACGATCGCGGGCATCTCGCTGCTCGTGGGCGGGCTGGGCATCATGAACATCATGCTCGCGACGGTCACCGAGCGGACCCGCGAGATCGGCATCCGGCGGGCCG
Organism: Phycisphaerales bacterium; assembly: GCA_034004365.1. GTDB lineage: Bacteria > Planctomycetota > Phycisphaerae > Phycisphaerales > UBA1924 > JAVEWV01. The sequence goes on along the minus strand of JAVEWV010000020.1, from coordinate 27,149 downwards.
TGGGCGCGCGCCGGCGGGACATCTCGTGGCAGTTCCTTGTCGAGACCAGCGTGCTCACCGCGCTGGGCGGGGTGCTCGGGGTCGGGCTCGGCGTCGGGCTGAGCGTGGGGCTCGAAGCGCTCGTGCCCATGCTGCCCAAGCTGCCCATGCTCGGGAAGCTCGTGCCCGAGGACGTCGCGCTCCCGACCCAGCTCACGCTCTGGTCGATCCTCGTCGCGTTCGGCGTCGCGACGCTCACCGGGCTCGTCTTCGGCATCTACCCGGCGCTCAAGGCGGCGGCCCAGGACCCGATCGTCGCGCTGCGTCACGAGTAGGCACGCGCGAGTGTGCGCAAAAGAAAAACGGCCCGCGAGGACGGGCCGTGGAGAAACACATCGTGCGACGTGCGCTGACGCCGCTCGTGCTCAGCCGCCGAGCAGCTCGCGGAGTTCGTCGTCGACGGGGTTGACGGCGCGATCGTCCTTCGGGCCCTTCTTGCGCCCGGTGTCCTCGGCGTCGTCACCCTCATCGTCGATGTCGTCGTCGATATCTTCCGGCTCCTCGGCAAGGTCGGCCTCGGTCAGCTCGTACTTCTTGAGCTGGCCGTCCTTCTCGAGCTTGCGCTTGAGCGCGTCGATCTTGGGCTTGTCGGGGCTGAGGACGATGCTCGCCGCCCGGCCCATCCAGCGCGGGGACATGTCGACCTTCGAGATGTCCGAGAGGTCCTCGACGATCTTGCGGAGGCGCTCGAGCCCCAGCTCGCGGTGCATCATCTCACGCCCCTTGAAGCGCTGCGTGATCTGCACCTTGTGCCCGGCCATCAGGAAGCGACGCGACTGCTCGACACGGATCTGCACGTCGTGCGGGTCGATCTTGACCGATCGCCCGAGGCGGATCTCCTTGAGCTCGGTCTGCTTGCTGTGCGCCCGCTGACGACGCTCCTTCTGCGAGAGCTCGTACTTGTACTTCCCGTAGTCCATGATCTTGCACACGGGCGGACGGGTGTCGGACACGATCTCGACAAGATCGAGCCCCTGGTCCTGCGCCATGCGCATCGCCTCGGCGGTGTCGACGACGCCGATCTGCTCGTTCTCCGCCCCGATCAGGCGGATCGGGCTGATGCGGATCATGTGATTCACACGGATGCGATTGACCGGGGGGGCTTCTCTCGAAAGGAATCTGCGGGCGATGGGTCGGGCTCCTTGGGGCGAACGGCTGCCTGCGCCCCGGGAGCACGCTGCCCCGGAGATCAGGCTCCAATCCGCGCAATCTAACGCCCCGCCCCGCGCGGGGGCAAGGCGAAAGGGCAAACAAACCCCGTCCGGGGCTCGCTATGGGCTATCGGTTCACCGCGAGCACGATGTTGAAGACCAGGCTGATCGCCAGGGCCGCCAGCAGCCCGATGAAAAACTCGATCCGCACCGACGATGACGAGCGGAGCGGGCGCTGCTCCGCGATCGCGGTCGGAGCGGCGGCCTCCGCGGCGGCGGCGGCGGCGAGCGCGTCCTGGGGCAGGATCTCCCGGTGCGCCAGCACGGGCAATTCCCCCCGACGCACCGCGCGGAGGTCCTGCAGCAGGTCCTTGCTCGAGCGGTACCGCTGCCCGGGGTCCTTCGCCATCATCATCTCCACGACCTCGGAGATGCCGGGCGAGAGCTTCGGGTTCACGTGGTCGGGCGGGACCAGCTCGGCCTTCAGGTGCTTGTGCATCACCGCGGAGGGGTTCTTCCCCTCGAATGGGACGCTCCCGGTCACCATGTGGTACAGCGTCGCGCCGAGCGAGTAGATGTCCGCCGCGGGGCCCACGTCGCGCTGCCCGCGGATCTGCTCGGGCGAGATGTAGTACGGCGTGCCGAAGGCCTTGCCGGCCTCGGCCTCCGCGGCCTCCTTGTCCGAGACCGCCCGCGCCAGGCCCATGTCGGCGAGCTTCGCGACGCCCTCGTGCGTCAGCATGATGTTCTTGGGCTTCACGTCGCGGTGGATCAGCCCGCGGTCGTGCGCGTGCTGGAGCGCCTCGGCGATCTGGATGATGACGTCGATCGCCTCCTTCTCCGCGTAACGCCGGTGCTTGACGATGTCGTCGTACACCGTCCGCCCGTCCACGTACTCCATCACGAAGTAGTGGAACTCGCCCGACTTGCCCACGTCGTACGCCTGCACGATGTTCGGATGGTTCAGCTGCGCCGCGGCCCGACCCTCGGCGTAGAACCGCTCGATGAACTGCGGGTTCGACGAGTACCGCTGCGGGAGTACCTTGATCGCGACCATCCGGTCGAGGCTGAGCTGGCGGGCCTTGTAGACCGTCGCCATCGCGCCCGCGCCGAGCTTGCCCAGGATCTTGTACCCCGGGATCTGCTGCCCGCTCTTTTCCGCCTCGATGATCTGACGCAGGCGCGCGATCTGGCGGCGGGTGACGTACTCGTGGTCCACCAGGAGCTGCGCGAGCGAACGCATGCTGACGTCGCCCGTGCCGCTGGCGTTCTTCGCATATTCAAGAACGTGCTGGACCTCCGCCTCCGTCGCGAGGCCCTGGTCCACGACGAGGCGGCCGATGAGCGTGTCGACGTTCGTCCCGCCCTTGGTCGCCTCGATCAGGGCCTCCTCCGTCTCGGCGACCGCCGGCGGGGGCTCGGGCGCGGGAGGGGGCGTGAGCGGGGTGGTCTTGCTCGGGTCACCGTCGGCGCTCAGCCCGATCGACGAGCCACCGGGAGAGCCGGTCGAGTGCGCGTTGGGGCGGGGTTCGCTCATGTGAGGAATCGCTCAGGCCGGACCGCTCGCGGGGACGTTCCCCCGGACGGCGTGCCCGCGAGCGCACGCCGCCCGCGTCACGCTAAGTCCCGCACGCATCCCTGTCAACGAACACCACGCCATGCGCACCCGCGACCGCGAAGGTTCCGCCCGCGCGGGTCCCAGAACCCGGCATGGATCGGCTACGCTGTGCGGATGATGGAGCGAGCCGCATCCGGCAGGGAGGCCGGCGTGATCGATGATCCCACGCACCCGAGGCACGAGGCGGTCCGGACGCCCGATGATCCCTTCGCGGACCTCACCGGGCCGCAGCGGGACGCCGTGCTGCACGAGCGGGGCCCGCTGCTGGTGCTCGCGGCGGCGGGATCGGGCAAGACGCGGGTCATCACGCGCCGGATCGCGCACCTGATCGGGCTGGGCTTCGCGCCGTGGTCAATCCTGGCGCTGACGTTCACGAACAAGGCCGCGGGAGAGATGCGCTCACGCGTCGAGGGCCTTCTGGGACACGACGCGCGCCAGACGCGCGGGCTGACGGTCACGACGTTCCACGCGCTGTGCGCCCGCCTGCTGCGCCGGTACGCCGACGCGGTGCCCGGGCTCAAGGGCGACTACACGATCTACGACTCGTCCGACCAGCAGGCGCTCATGAAGCGCGTCATCCAGGCGGCGGACGTCAGCACCAGCAACTGGCCCCCGCGGACCGTGCTGGGCCAGATCAGCAACGCCAAGAACGCCATGCAGGGGCCCGAGGAGTTCGCGGCCCAGGCGATGGACTTCTACTCGCGGAACATCGCTCGCTTCTACACCGCGTATCAGGACGGGCTGCGCAAGGCGAACGCGGTCGATTTCGACGACCTGCTCCTGCTCACCGCACGCATGCTCAAGGCGAACGAGGGCGTGCGCAGCGAGCTCCGCCAGCGCTGGGAGCACCTGCTGATCGACGAGTATCAGGACACCAACGCGGCGCAGTTCGAGATCGCGCAGCTCCTCGCGGGCGACGCGGCGGACAATCCGAACATCTGCGTCGTGGGCGATCCGGACCAGGCGATCTACGGCTGGCGCGGCGCGGACATCTCGAACATCCTCGACTTCGAGCGTCACTACCCCGGCGCGCGGGTCATCACGCTGGGCGAGAACTTCCGCTCGACCACGCCGATCCTGGGCGCCGCGGACACGCTGATCCGCCACAACATCCGGCGCAAGCACAAGGACCTGTTCACGAAGCGTCCGGGCGGCACGCCGGTCCGCGCCGTGATCTGCCGCGACGAGCAGCACGAGGCGCGCCTCGTGGGCGACTGGCTCCGTGTGCAGCACGACGGCGCGGGAGATGGTCCGGAGGGCGAGCCCGTCGCGTGGCGCGAGATGGCGGTGTTCTACCGCACCAACGCGCTCTCACGCGTCATCGAGGAGCAGCTCCGCGCCCAGGCGATCCCGTACGTCATCGCCCGCGGCACGGCGTTCTACGACCGCGAGGAGATCAAGAACGCGCTCGCGTACCTGCGCGTCATCGCCAACCCGGCGGACGACGTCTCGCTCTCGCGCATCATCAACACGCCCTCACGCGGGATCGGCGACACGAGCCTCGCCCGCGTGCAGGCGCTCGCCGACGTGGAGGGCGTGCCGCTGTTCAGCGCGCTCCACGCCGCGGGCGGGCTGGGCGAGCTGTCTGCGCGTGCGAAGGGCGCGATCCTGAAGTTCCTGGAGATGGTCCGCGACCTGACCGGCGGCGGGACGTTCATGGGCGCCCAGGTCGCGGGTGGGCTGGCCGAGCTCGTGGAGCGCGTCATCCGCGACAGCGGGCTCGAGAAGATGTACCAGGCGCAGGCGAACGCGGGCAAGAATGAGAGCGACGCCGAACGCCTCGACAACCTCGCCGAGCTGGTGTCGTCGGCCCGCCAGTTCGAGCAGGAGTACGCGCCCGACGACGATCCGGCCCAGTTCCCCGGCGTGGAAGAGGCCCGCGCGGGCGCCGCGGCGGGCGTGCCCCCGCTGCTCGCGATGCTGCGCGCGTATCTGGAGAGCGTGTCGCTCGTCGCCGACGCGGACGCGGTCGATCCCGCGCAGGGCGCGGTGACGCTCATGACGCTGCACGCCGCGAAGGGGCTCGAATTCCCCGCGGTCGCGATCATCGGGCTCGAGGAGGGCGTGCTCCCCCACTCCCGCGGCAACGAGAGCGAGGCGGAGCTCGAGGAAGAACGCCGCCTCGCGTTCGTGGGCATCACCCGCGCGATGCGTCACCTGATGATGACCAGCGCGAAGTACCGCACCATCCGAGGTCGCAGCGAGCGGAGCGTGCCGAGCCGGTTCATCGAGGAGATCCAGCCCGCGGGCGTGCAGGTCTCGGACCAGTCCGACCCGTTCGGCGAATTGCCCGATCGCTGGTCCGCGTCGGGCTCGGCGCACGATGCGGACGAGTTCGACGCGATCGACCCGCCGCACGACGCAGACGAGGCGCTCGCCTCGATCGCCCGCGCCCGCGGCGAGACGGCCTCGGCGCGTGCCCGGGTGATGTACCCGGTGGGATGCCGCGTGCGCCACCCGCAGTTCGGCATGGGCACCGTCACGCAGGTGATGCCGGGCCCGAGCCCGCGCGTGCGTGTGAGCTTCCGCGACGTGGGCGAGAAGACGCTGGTGATCGAGTACGCACGATTGACGCGGGTGGGTTGACCCCGCGGTCATTCCTCGCTTGTTTCGACGCGTATCTCCGCGGACGCGCCGCCGGGCTGGCGCGGGTCGAGCAGCACCCGCGCACCATTGATCGTGACCATGCAGGTGCCGTCGGGGAGCCATTGGACATCGCTCGGCGGAACCACCACGCCGTTGACCCGCACCTCTACCCGCTCTCCCTCGACGCGGATCTTCGCCGACCAGGACGACGCGACCACGCGATAGCCCGCGTAGGCGGCGCTGCCCACGAGGGCGCCCGCGCACAGCACGATCGCAAGACGCGAGGCACGCTGCTTTCCTCGGACAAGCGAACGCGGCGCAACGCCCTCGAACGCGGGCGGTTCGCCCACCCAATGCTCCTCGCGGAGACGCTCAAGGCGCGCGCCCACCGTGGAATCGTCGATTCTCGTGCTCCTCATGGTGTGGCTCCCGAATGGTGCGACTCGGCTTCCATCTCCCGCGCGAGCATCGCCCGACCGCGCGACAACCTCGACTTGACCGTGCCCGGCGGCACCGCGAGCGCCGCGGCGATCTGCTCGATCGTGAGCCCCTCGACATGGTGCAGGACGAGCACGTCCGCGAACCGATCAGGCACGCGTTGGAGCGACCTTCGGACCGACTCGGCGCTGTCGCTCAATCCCGGCCGCGCCTCATGCGCCTGCACTGCCGTGCCCGCCCGATCGGCGAGGCTCCAGAATCGCATGTGGAGGAGCGATCGCCTCCGCTCGCGGCGTTGATGCTGCATGAGGCGGCGCGTTGCGATCCCCAACAACCAGCACCGCACGGGCAAGCCGCGATCACGCCAGCGATGCCGCGCGATGATCGCGTGCGCGAAGACCTCCGACGCGAGCTCTCGCGCGAGTTCAGGATCCCCCGTCCGTCGCTGAAGGTACGTTGCGACTGTCCGAAAATCGTCGTCAAACGTCGCGGACAGGTCCGCCCCCACCCGCTCGTCGTCGGTCCGGATGGCGTCCGTCCCGCCGTGGTGTTCGGCATGGGCGGCCTCAAGCAGGGAGCAGGAATGTTGCGTCCGCGCGATCGTCACGCTGATCCATTCCCGCACACCCCGCGCCGGTTCCCGGGATGGAGAGAAAATGCCTGCCGGGAAGGTCAGGCCGGGCGGATGCCGCGGTAGAGCTGCTGCACGCGGTCGCTCTCGCTCTTGCGCACGCTCTCAAGGACGAGCCGCGGGATCCGCCACGCGTTCTGGTCCTTCGTCACGTTCGAGCAGTGCTCGCTGAGGCAGCGGTACAGGAACTTGAACGCGTCCCGCGGCTGGTGCATCTGGTCGAGTGCGTCGACGAGGTCCTGACGAGACACGTCCTCCGCGAACAGGTCGAGCAGCGCCATCGGCTCGGCGCCCTCGCTGCGGCAGGCCTGCAGACGCGCGTCGCACAGGTCGTAGAGCATCGCGCCCGTCCACGACAGGCGTTCGATGAGGTTCTGCTTGTCGAGGCGTGCCTCCTGAAAGAACGCGCTCGACTCCTTGAACAGCGCGTAGCGCAGCTCGATCGGCAGCAGCAGCTTGAAGCCCATGCCCTCCTGCTGGAGGAACTTGTTGTTGAACATGGGCCAGATCAGCGCCCGCATGCGCTCGGTATCGCCATTGATGAGCGTGGGCTCGTCGACACGATCGACGATCACGAGGATGCCCGAGCATCCGAGCGCGTGCGCGACGCGACGGAGCCGCTGCATCATCGCGTACCGCGCGTCCTCCGAGTCGCTTCGCGCGGGCGTGGACGCGTCGAGGTCCATCCGGTCGATGTGCATGAGGCTCTTCGACCACGACGCCTCGTTGCGCCCCACGACGCGCAGCGCCCGGCGCACGCGACGCGCCACGCGCCCGACCCGCCAGCGATCGACGACGAGCGTCTTGAACACGACGCCGAGCTGCACGATCGCGAGCGCCGCGGCCGCGTAGAGCAGCCCGTCGCGCACGAGGCCCTCGCTGGCGCCGAGCATCGCCCACGCCAGCATCGCCAGCGGCGGCAGCCACCCCAGCACGCACAGCGCGCCCCAGAGGCGACGCGACGTCGGCGCGGGCAGAGAGAGCCGCCTGCGCAGCGCGAGCGTGCGATCGTGCGCTCCGTCGCCCGTGTCGTAGAACGCCTGCAGGAGCAGCATATCGCGCCGGACACGCTTGTCGAGCCGGCGGAGCGTGCGTCCGCCCGTGATCTGCGTGACGCCCGGATCGTGCGAGCCGCCCAGCGCGGAGTCCGTGAACCTCGTCGCGGCGATCGCGAGGATCGCGTCGAGGTGGTCGGCGGCGCGGACGCTCCGGAACGACTCGAGCGGGTCCTTCCCGCCCGAGCGCGCGTGCAGGCGATCAAGGAAAGAATTGAGATCGTCGTAGGGGATCAGCAGCACACGCTCGTCGGGACGCGCAAGGTTGTGGCGTGCGACGCGATCGGCGATCTGCATGCGGATCGCGGTCTTCCCGCTGCCCTTCTCGCCGAAGACGATCGAGGTCGCAGGGCGTGCGAGATCGCCCAGGATCTTCTCGAAGTCGGAGTGCGTCGCGATGCCCGCGTCGGCCCGGCGGCGCACCTCGCCCGCGAGGTCCGTCATGCGCGCAAAGACCGCGTCGTGCCGGGCTTCTTCGCCGCGGAACGGATTCTCCACGATCGCCCAGTGCTCGAAGAATTGCCCGAGGTTCATCCGCACCCCCTGGCCCCGGCGAGCCCGGATCTCAGTGGTCGACGCGCGTGCCCAGCATCGGAGAAATCTCGTCGAGCGCCGCGGCCAGCTTCGGAGCGGTCTTCGCCTCGACGTTCAGCCGCAGCAGCGGCTCGGTGTTGCTCTTGCGCACGTTGCACCACCAGCCCTCGCTGTTCCAGCAGTCGATCGTCACGCCGTCGAGCTCGTCCTGATCGCCCCGCTCGGCGAAGTGCTCGCGAAGCGTGTCGAGCGCCGCGTCCTTGTCCTCGATCTCGAAGTTGATCTCGCCCGACTGCTTGTATCGCCGCACCGGCTCGAGCAGCGTGCTCATGGGCTTGCCCGCCTTCGCGAGGAAGGTGAGGACCGTCGCCATCGCGATCGCGCCCGAGTCGGCATTGAAGTTGTCCGCGAAGTAGAAGTGCCCCGAGAGCTCGCCGCCGAACGAGCCGCCATGCTCCGCGAGCGCCGACTTCATGAACACGTGCCCCACGCGCCCGCGCACGGGCTTCCCGCCCGCGGCCTGCACGTCCTCCGCGACGGCGCGGGTCGAGCGCAGGTCGTAGATCACCGCGCTCCCGGGCTTCTTCGCCAGGAAGTGCTTCGCGAGGAGCGCCGTCAGGTGGTCGCACCCGACGATCTCGCCCGCCTCGTCCACGACGACGCAGCGATCCGCGTCGCCATCGAAGCAGATGCCCAGATGCGCCGACTCGCGCCGCACGCCGTCCTGCGTCTGCGCGAGGTTCGCCGCGACGAGCGGGTTCGGCTCGTGCACGAACTCGCCCTTGCTGTTGTCGAAGTTGATCTCGACGATCTCGAGCCCGGGAACGAGCGAGCCCTTCTTGCCGAAGATCTTGGGCACCATCGTGCCCGCCATGCCGTTGCTCGCGTCGATCACGACCTTGAGCGGCTTGCCGCCCAGGTCGAGGAAACGCCGCACGTGCTGCGCGTACGCGTCCCACAGGTCGCGCTTCTCGGTGTGCCCGCCGGCGCCCGCCCCCACCACCGCACGGTCCACGATCGCCGCGTGCTTGCGGATCTCCGCGAGCCCGTTCGCCTCGCCCACCGGCTTGCCCTTGCGCCGGGAGATCTTGAAGCCGTTGTACTGCGGCGGATTGTGGCTCGCCGTCACCTGCACGCCGCCCGCGCAGTCGAGGTGGTTGATCGCGAAGTAGACCATCGGTGTATCGCAGCGACCTACGTCGATCACCGCGGCGCCCGCGGCGTTCATGCCCGCGATCAGCTCCTTCGTGAGCGACGGGCTGCTCTTGCGCATGTCCTGACCCACGACGAGCGTGCGCATCATGGGCGTGGAGTCGCCCGCGGCGGCGGCCTCGGCGAGCAGCACCTTCGCCGTGCCGTAGCCGATCTGCCAGGCCATCGCCTCGTTCAGGGGGTCGGGGTAGGTTCCGCGAATGTCATACGCCTTGAAGACCCGTCCCAGCATGATCGTCCCTTCATGCGAAACACCGGTGAGGCTTCCCCCCGCCCGTGGACTCAGACCTTAGGCAAAACGCCCGCTCGTTTCATCTACGATCGGATTTTGATCGGGCCGAGCGACAGCGAACCGGATTCGACCCGCTCCGGCCCTCTCGCCTCAGAACGGCACGTCCGTCGCCTCGGGGAACGCCTCGTCCACCGCGTCCCAGGCGTCCGGCTCGGGCTCGCGCGGCACAACGCCCTCCGGAAGCGCCCCGAGGAAAGCCCGCCCGTACCCCGTCGTGACGATCCGCGGGTCGAGCACCACCACCCGCCCGCGATCGGTCGCCGAGCGGACCAGGCGCCCGAACCCCTGCTTGAAGCGCAGGATGGCGCGCGGGAGCGCGTCGTCGCGGAAGGGATCGCCGCCGCGGGCGCGGATCAGCTCGCCCCGCGCCTCGGTGAGCGGACGGTCGGGCGGCTCGAAGGGCAGGCGCGTGATGATGACGTTGCGGAGCGTCTCGCCGCGCACGTCGACGCCCTGCCAGAAGCTCGCGGCCCCGAGCAGCACGCCTCGCTCGCTCGCGCGGAAGCGTCGGAGGATCTCGCCGCGCGGGCCGTCCTCGTTCTGCGCGAGCACGTCGTAGCCCTCGCGTTCGAGCGTGGGGCGCAGCAGCTTGGAGCACGCGTGGAGCGTCGCGAAGCTCGTGAACAGGACGAACGCGCCGCCGCGCGTCTCGCGGACGTGTCGCTCGATGCGGCGGGCGAGCTCTCGCGCGTACGCCTGCGCCGCCGCACCCGCGCCCGGCGTGGGCATCGTGCGATCGACGTAGAGCTCGACCTGCGACGCGTAGTCGAACGGGCTGCCCAGCACCATCGTCTCGGCGTCGTCGCAGCCAAGGCGTTCGAGCGTGTGCGCGAACGCGTCCTTCGGCCCACCCTTCGCGCGGGCCGACGCGCCCTCTGCACGCGACTTTCCCTCGGGGCGCGTTACGGTCGCGAGCGTCGCGCTCGTGAGCGTGATCGAGCCGTCCATCGACCACAGGTGCTCGCGCAAGAGCGGGCCGACCTCGACCGGCGCGCACGCGAGGCGGACCCGCGCGGGCCGCCCCGCCCGCGCCGCGCCGTCGTCGCCGCCCTCGATCCAGTACACGCATCCGGGCATGTCCTGCTTGAGCAGCGACTGCACCGCCTGCGCGACCTCCTGCGCGCGGATCGCGTACCCCGCCAGCTCGTACTTGTCCTCCTCCGCGCTCACGCCCTCGCGCAGGTCCTTGAGGCGCAGCGCGAGGCGCGCCATCACGCCCGAGAGGTGATCGTCCACCTCCGCCGGCCCGCGGAGACGCCCGCTCGACCCGAGCCGCTTCGCGACCCGCGCGAGATCATCGAACAGCGCCCGCGACGCGTGCTCCGCCTCCTCGACCAGCGCCATCGCTCGGTCCACCCCCGCCGGGTCCGCGCCCGCGAACTTCAGCGGCTCGAGGAATCCCTTGCCCGTCCGCGGATGGAACAGCAGGTTCAGGAGGTGCGTCACACGCCCCTCCGCGAGCGACAGCCCGAAATGCTCGCCCGCAACGTCCTCCACGTTGTGCGCCTCGTCAAGCACCACGTGCGCATACTCCGGCAGGAAGCCCGTCTCGCGCGAGCGCAGCGCGAGATCGCTGAAGAACAGCGCGTGATTCGTGATGAGAAGGTTTGATCGCTCCATCTCACGCCGCGCGCCCTGGTAGAAGCACGACTGGTAGTGCGGGCACCGCCGCCCCATGCAGTTGCCCGCGTCGGACTGCACGCGATCCCAAACCGCGGGACGCTCCAGCGGCGGGAGCGTCGCGAGCGAGCCGTCGATCGTGTCATATGCCCACTCTTGGATGACTTTGAGCGAGCGCCGCGAGGCCTCGTCGGGCAGCAGGCGATCCGACCGGCGCGACGCGAGCTCGAGCCGACGGATGCTCATGTAGTTCCCGCGCCCCTTCACGAGGCAGGGCCGGACCTTGTCGCCCAGGCTCGGATCGAGCTCCGTGAGCGCGTCGATCACCGCGGGCACGTCCTTCGCGATGAGCTGTTCCTGCAGCGCGATCGTGTGCGTTGCAATGACAACGACCTCGTCGTGCAGCACGCAGCGCAGCATCGCTGGCACGAGGTACGCGAAGCTCTTGCCCACGCCCGTGCCCGCCTCGACGATCATTCGCCCGCGCGCGCTCATCGCCCGCTCGACCGCCCCCGCGAGTTCGAGCTGCTGCCGGCGCGGCTCGAACGCCCCGCCCATCGCCCGAGCGAGCGGACCGGCCGGGCCCAGGATGTCCAGCGCGCCGGGCGTCATGATGGACAGGCCACCCCGGAACGATCGAACCCGCCCGTGCACTCCATCGCAACGCCTCCCGCACGCGATTGTACACTTTGCGGCTCACATCCCCCGCCGGAGCACTCCATGCGCATCCCTCGGTTCGTCGCCTGCGTCGCCAGCCTCGCCCTCGTGCCGGCCTCGCTCGCTCAGCCCCTGAGCTTCAACGTCACGCTGGGCGAGGACGCCCTCGACCATCCGTACACGGGGCGCATCTACGTCGCGCTCTCGACGCCCGGCGGGGCCAAGCCGCGCGACGCGATGCACGAGTGGTTCAACCCACCGCCGGTGTTCGCGATGGACGTCGACCGGCTCCACCCCGGCGCGAGCGTCATCGTGGGCCCGGGGATCCTCTCGCACCCCACGCCGATGGACCAGCTCCCGCCCGGCGCGTACACCGCGCAGGCCATCCTCCGCATCGACCCCGACTCACCCAAGCCCGGACAGGGCGCGGGCGATCTTGTTTCGGGCGTCGTCACGTTCGAGGTCGTGGAGGGCGAGGAGCATCGGGTCGAGCTGCTCGTCGAGCACGCGATCCCGCCCCAGGAGTTCAAGGAGACCGATCGCGTCAGGCTCTTCGAGCAGCGGAGCGAATTGCTGAGCGCCTTCCACGGGCGCGACGTCTTCAACCGCGCCGCGGTCATCCTCCCCGAGCGCTACGCCGAGCAGCCCGAGCGCACCTGGCCCGTCGTCTACTGGATCGGCGGGTTCGGCGGCTCGCACCGCGACGCGCTCTGGACGCTCCCCATGATCTCCCAGATCGAGGGCGCGAGCGAAATCCTCTGGGTTGTGCCCGACGCGACCTGCTACTGGGGGCACTCAGTGTTCGCCGACAGCACCACCAACGGCCCGCGCGGACGCGCATTGATCGAAGAGATGATCCCCGCGATCGAGTCGTCCTTCCGCGGCGCGCAGTCGCCGCAGCATCGCTATGTCTCGGGCATCTCCTCCGGCGGTTGGGCGTCGCTCTGGCTCCAGGTCACGTATCCGGACGCGTTCGCGGGCGTGTGGAGCCACTGCCCCGACCCCATCGATTTCCACGACTTCCAACAGATCGATCTCTACGAGGGGGCATCGAGCATGTTCGTCGATGCGGGCGGCGATGACCGCCCCGTCGCGCGCCGGGGCGATCAGGTCGTGCTGCACTACAGAGACTTCGTCGCGCGAGAGAACGTCCTGGGCCCGGGCGGGCAGATCCGCTCCTTCGAGGCGGTCTTCAGCCCGCTCGCACCCGAAGGCACGCCCGCGCGGATGTTCGATCCCGAGACGGGCGAGATCGATCACGGGGTCGCCGAGACGTGGCGTCCGTACGACATCTCGAACACGCTCCGCACGAAGTGGCCCGAGCTCGAATCGCACCTCGCGGGCAAGCTGCACGTGATCGCCGGCGAGGTCGACAACTTCTATCTCGAGGGCCCGGTCGAGAGCCTCAAGGAATGGGCAGAGGCGCACGACGTGCCCGCGGACATCCAGATCATCCCGGGCATGGGGCACACCGTGCACGCGCCCGCGATGGTCGACATGGTCAAGACCGTCCGCGAGCGCTGGGCGAGCAAGTAGCCCGCTCAGTCATTCGTCGGGAATCGCGCGGTACGAGCGCCGGCCTCATCGAAGAACTCGAGCGACGCGTTGTCATCGGCATCGACGCCGAGCTTCACCCGCTCACGCCCCTTGGAATCCCGCAGCAGGACCAGGGACTCGTGGTCGCGGGTGCCGAGGAATGCGCGCTCGACGCCCAGCTCGCCCGTGGATCGCATCGCCGCGAGCCGCTCTTCGATCTCCTTCCTTCGTGCCGGTTCGGCGTCGAGATACTCGTCGACGAGGTCGAGGCTCGTGCGAAACGCGCCCGTCGAAGTCCGCTCGTAGAGCGTGAGGCCCGCCTGCACGGTCTGCGCGTTCTCCTTGTACTGCAGGGCGAGCACCTGGTTGTCGTTGAACCGATCGAACGAGAGATGCCCGATCCCCGCGTACTTGCCGTCCGGGCGCGGGAAGCTGTTGAACACCAGCCCGCCCATCTCGTCGCCCCGGTCGTTGAAGAAGATCATCCCGGCCATGCTCTCGCGCCCGGGGGACACGCCGACGCTGTATTCCTTGCCGTCCAGGCTCGGGGGCGCGATGCGCTGCTTGTTCGAGATCGCCAGGACCGTCTTCCCCTCCGGGGAGACGATGTTGATCCGCTCGACGCTGATCTCCTTCCCGGGCTGGACGGGCGCCGCGCCCGAGAGCACGACCCACGCCAGCGCGGCGAGCGTCATGATGTTCATTGGAACAAGGATGCCGACAAGCCTCGATGCGAGAACCATCGCGAACCTCCCTTGGTGATGCCAACGCGAAGGAGATGCGCAGGGGCCCGCAACCCGTCCGCTCAGGCTCCGTCCGAGTCGCCCGATGCCTCACGGACGGGACGAGAACTCGCGGGCCTCGTCCCCAGCGGCATCCGCTTCGGCTCGCCATCCCGGCGCGGATAGTCGCGCGGCGTCCGCGAGTGCTTGGTCAGCACCACCACCCGCCCCGTCGGCGTGTCCACCGTCCCCGCGTGCGTGCACAGCAGCATCTCGAACGCACGCGCTGCCTCGGCGATCTCCTCGTCCGCCTTCTGGCCCTTGATCAGCAGCGTCAGCCCGCCGGGCCTCATGAAGGGCACCGTCAATTCCGCGAGCATCGCGACGCGTCCCACGGCGCGCGACACGACCCCGTCGTACGCCTCGCGATGCTCGCGATGGTCCTGCCCCGCCGACTCCGCCCGCCCCTGCACCACGCGCACGTTCGAGAGCCCGAGCACGCGGGCCGCCTCGCGCAGGAACGCCGCCTTCTTCCCCGTCGCTTCGAGCAGCGTGAACGCCGCGCCGGGCATCGCGATCGCGAGCGGCAGCCCGGGCAGCCCGCCGCCCGAACCGACATCGATGATCTTCGCGCCCTCGGGCAGCTCGCCGAGGAGCGGGAGGAGCGTGAGCGCGTCGAGGACGTGGCGCGTCCACATCGCCTCATCGTCGCACGGCGCGGTGAGGTTCATGAGCGCGTTGCCGCGGCGCAGCATGCCGATGTACCGCGCGAGGCGCTCGGCGTCGCCCGGATCGAGCTCGACGTGCAGCTCGGAGAGCGCACTGCTGAACGCCTCGGGCGGGCCCGGCACGGGCTCGGTCTCGGGCAGCAGCGTCTCAAGAGCCGCGGCGAGGCCCGCGTCGACCTCGATGTCGTCGGGCGCGATTTCGCGCGCCGGCTTCGACTTCGGCATGGGGGTTCGTGGTGTGGGCTTCCCGCCGCGCATGGGCTTACGCATCGTCGCCATCGTATTCAAACGACCGGCGTCGGTGCCGGACCGGCTTGTGCAGGGCCACGTTCATCACCAGGCCCGCCATCAGCCACGTCGCCAGCATGCTCGATCCGCCATAGGAAACGTAGGGCAGCGTGATCCCGATGATCGGCAGGATCCCGATGTTCATCCCCACGTTCACGAAAACCTGCGCGAGGATGAACGCCGTCAGCCCGACGCACACGAGCCGCCCGAACGGGTCGCGGCACGTCGCCGCGGTGAGCAGCGCGCCCGCCGTCCAGACGAGGTAGAGCCCGAGCGTCACGACGCCCCCCGCGAACCCGAACCGGTTCACGATGACGCTGAACACCATGTCGTTGTGGCGCTCGGGCAGCCCGTTGTACCGCACGAGCGCCCGGCTCTTGGCGTCGCTCACGCCCCCCCACTCGCCCGCGCCCGCGATGGTCTGCGCCGTAAAGCTCTGGAAGTTGATCGTGTCGGCCCGCGAGCGATCGCCCCGCACCTGCTCGATCAGCGCCACGATCCGCGCCCGCTGGTGCTCCTTCATGAGCGGGTACGACGCGGGCACCAGCACCGCCCCCACGCCCAGCACCAGCGCGATGTGCCGCAGACGCGCCCCCGCCGCGACGAGCATCGCGAGGATCGCAGGCGCGAAGAGCATCGCGCTGCCGAGATCCGGCTGAAGGATGATCAGCGCCATCGGCGCGCCCGCGAACAGCGCGGGCACGATCAGGCCCTTCAGCTCGCGGTGCGAATCGCGGAAGCGCATGTACCACGCCGCGGACAGCACGCTCGCGATCTTCGCCAATTCCGCCGGTTGCAGGTCCACCACACCCAGGTTGATCCACCCGCGCGCGCCGTTCCGAGGCGTCACCAGCCACGTCGGCACCCCGGGCAGCAGCAGGAACACCAGCAGCCCCACGCTCAGCGCCATCCCGAGGTACGACAGCGGGCCCACAAGGCGAATGTGCGGAAGCGACACCACCACCGCCGCGAGCATCCCGATGATCAGGAACACCACCTGCTTCCACGCCGTCGCGGCGAGGTCGAACTCCGCGTGCGGCTCCGACGCGCGGGCGACGTCGATCGCGTACACGCCCAGCACCGAGAGCGCCAACGCCGCACCGATCGTGAGCCACGCCCAGTTCGCGGCGCGCAGCGAGCTCACCGCCTTCTCGCCCGAGTACCCGCCGCGAACGAGCACCGAGAGCATCAGCGCCCGCCCCGCGCGTCGTGCTGCGCCACCACGGTCCCGCCGCGCCCCGCACCATCGCCAAGCCCGGCCTGCGCGACGCCCTTCAAATACCCCTCATCCACCAGCGCCCACACGATCTGGTTCGCGATCGGGCCCGACACCTTGCCGCCGCTGCCCGCGTACTCCATCACCACACTGACGGCGTACCGCGGGCGTCCGCCCTCATCGCCCGCGAGCACGACGAACCACGAGTGATCGCCCTCGAGCAGCACCTCGCGCCCCGCGGGCCCGTCGCCGTCGGGGTCATGCACGAGGTCCGGCGCCTCGGCCGTGCCCGTCTTGCCCCACGCGCGCACGCCCGGCACGTTGATGATCTTCTCTTGCCCGCCGGCATAGCTGATGTGGTTTCCGCTTCCCATCGGATCGTTCAGCGCGAGGTCCAGCCCGTGCAGGATCTCCGCCGCAACGCTTGAGTCCACGCCCGTCTCCGTCGGTTCTGCCGACTCGCGCCCGATCGCGCCCGACATGATGATCCGCGGCGGCACCCGCACGCCGTACCGCGCCACCGTCGCGAGCGCCTGCGCCGCGTGCAGTGGCGTCCACGCGACCGGTCCCTGGCCCATGCCCATGAAGATCGCGTCCTGGATCTCCAGCTTCGCGCCGCCGAACGGTCGCGTCGAGCCCGGAAACTCCGCGCCCACGCCGAGGTTCCACGGCGTGCCCACGCCCGCGAAGTCCGCGTACGCCGCGACGACGCCCTCGGGCCCGAGCCTCCGCCCGAGCGTGTAGAAGAAGATGTTGCACGACACCTCGAGCGCCTGCGCCACGCTCAATGGTCCGCCCAACTGCGCGTCGTGCGTCACGCCGAACCGCTTGTAGATCCAGCAGCGATACATGTTGGGCTGGTTCGGGAACAGGTGCCCCGTGCACGAGATCGTTTCCCCCGGCAGCAGCACGCCGCGCTTCGACGCCTCCGCCGCGATGATCGCCTTGGCGATTGAGCCGGGCGGATAGGGCTTCGCGATCGCCTTGTTCACGTCCGGTCGGCGCAGCGGATCGGAGAACACGCTCGCGGGGTCGTCACGCAACTGCTCCCGCGTGTACGTCGGCGTCGACACCATCGCCAGCACGTCGCCCGTATCGACATCCAGCACCACCGCCGCGCCGTTCAGCGGCGTGCCCGCGGCCATCGACGAGTTGTCCTTCCCGTGCCACTCCTGCACCCGCGCGAGCCCCTGCTCCGGGCTCATGATCGCGTGCACCCGCGCCTGCAGCATCACGTCGATCGACAGCCGCACGTCCATGCCCGGCGAGGGCGGGATCGCTCGCGTCGCGCCCGTGTCGAGCTGTCGCACCAGCACGCCGCGCAGCCCGCGGAGCCACGCCTCGAGCGACGATTCCAGCCCCGTATGCCCCACCGCGTCGCCGCCCTCGAAGTAGCGCCCGCGATCGCCTCCGTCCATGCCCGCCGTCGCACGCTCGCGGAGCGCGGGGTAGTGCTCGAGCGCCGCGCGCCGCGCCGCCGCGTCCTCCGCGAACACCTCGTCCCGCATCACGCCCAGCAGGTGCGTGCAGGGCCCGTCGATCGTCACGCTCAGCGTCTGATCACGCCGGACGGGCCCGGGGAATCGCGACGCGTCCACGTCCACCACCACGCGCTCGAACGGATACTCGCGCGCCGTCGACCCCGACACCCGCATGCCCGGCATGCGATCGAGCATCACCACGTCGTCGTCCGCGTCATCGCCCCCGCCGCGCCACGCGTCGATCGGGGCCGACTGCTCCGACATCGCGAGCAGGCGGAACGCCGCCTCGTCGGGCACGTCCCGCGCCACCACGTGCGCCGACTCCTCCTCACGCAGCGGGAGCGCGATCCGCCGCTCGATGTCCGCGAGCATGCGCCCCTCCGGCTCGCGCCCGCGGGCCCGGGCCTCGCTGAGCATCTGCTCGCGCCGCGCCCCGCGGATGCTGCTGCCCATCCGCTCCACCCGCGCCACGACCTCGTCCCGCGCCGCGCGCAGCTCGTCCGGATCGCGCCCCAGTTGTGCGCCGAGCTCCTCCCACATCGACTCCACACGCCGCGCCGCCAGCTCGGTATACCGGGCCTCGAGCGCCGCCCGCTCGGGCTCGCCCATCAGCCCCCAGGAGTCCCGCTCGCGGGCCCGGGCCAGCTTCCTCCCCTGTTCGCGGGCCCACGCCCCGGTCAGCACGCGGTAGTCCACCACCACCGCGTAGCTCGCCCGGTCCTGCGCGAGCACCCGTCCCTTGCGATCGAGGATCCGTCCCCGCGTCGTCGGCAGCCACTTCAGGCGGACCAGCTTCGACTCCGCCTCTTCC
The DNA here is from genome assembly GCA_034004365.1 of Phycisphaerales bacterium. Classification (GTDB taxonomy): domain Bacteria; phylum Planctomycetota; class Phycisphaerae; order Phycisphaerales; family UBA1924; genus JAVEWV01. Next base: position 8,534 of record JAVEWV010000020.1, on the reverse strand, counting down.
CGATGCGCCGGGCCCTCCGCGAGCGTCAGACGCCCGAGCTGCGCCACCAGCGGCACCGCCCCGAGGAGCGACACCACCGCCAGCAGCGCCAGACGCCGGTGGAACATGCTCGGGATGAGCGCGCTGAGGATCGACACCGCCGGGCCCCTCCGTGGTCCCGTCCCCATCATCGGTCCGTGGCGTCGCGCGGGCAAACTTCCCGCCCGCACGATCCGGCCCGATCCGACTCGATCGCCCCGCGGGCGTGCCCGCCCACCACCCCCGAACGAATACGGGCCCCGCTCCTGCGAGGCCCGCCATCGGATTCCGTCACCCGATCATCGCCCGTCGGTCGTGAATCAGGCGTGACGCTTGTCGCGGGTGATCTGGGCGTAGGCGTTGTGGCTGTGGATCGACTCGAAGTTCTCGCTGTTGATCGAGTACCACTCGATGCGGTCGTCGTGCTCCAGCGTGATCGCCAGGTCGCGCACGATGTCCTCGACGAACTTCGGGTTCTCGTACGCCCGCTCGGTCACGTACTTCTCGTCGGGGCGCTTGAGCACCGCGTACACCGGGTGGCTCGCCGCGTCCTCGAGCAGCGTGACGAGCTGCTCGATCCACATGAGCCCATTGGTGCGCACCCTCGCCTCGATGCGGCAGCGCTGGTTGTGCGCGCCGTACTCGCTGATCTCCTTCGAGCACGGGCACAGGCTCGTCGCGGGCGCCGCGACGCCCATCACGAAATCGCTCGCCAGCGGGCTGTCGTCCGCCGCGCTCGTCGCCTCGAACGTGACCTCGTAGTTCATGAGCCCGCGCTCGCCCGTCACCGGCGCCGCCTTGTTGACGAAGTACGTGAACTTCGCCTCGAAGTGCGCCTCCGCCGCGTTGAGACGCTCGCGGATCGCCCGCGTGATCTCGGGGATCCGGTCGGGCGTGATCGGCTCCTGGGCCTGCTCGTTGAGCACCTCCAGAAACCGGCTCATGTGCGTGCCCTTCTGGTAGTGCGGCAGGCCCACGTACATGTTGATCGTCGCGACCGTCGTCTGCTCGCCCCCGTCGGGCGTGCGCAGACGCATCGGGTACACCACGTCCTTCACGCCCACCTTGTCGATCGCCACCTGACGCTGATCGCGCGAGCTCTGCACGTCGGGCATCTTCTTCGGATCGACCATCACGCCTCGGTTTCCGTTCATGCGGGCCCTCACCACCTTGCCTCGGCACCTTGATAGAAGGGTAGGATGCACACGGAGTCGCCGCGGTTACGCGCCAAACCGTGCCCGTGGCTCCGGGATCGAGCGCATCCGCTCGGCATCACTCACCCGCAAGGCCTTCGATGCCGCGGCTCGCTGGATTCACGCTAAATTCGCGTGCAGAACACGCTCGCGCGTCAGGAATGCCGCTTCATCGAGCTCCGGGCCCAAACCTCGCCCGTGCACACGCCCAGCAGCGCGCCCGCGGCCCAGTCGGTCGGGATGAGGTTCGCGGCGCGGAACAGCCCGTTCGCGTACACCCGCTCGATCGCCTCGCCCGGCCCGATCATCGCGCCCAGGAACGGCGCCACCGCCGCGGCGATGCTCACGCCCAGCACCATCGTCAGCATGGGCGGCTCGCCCTTGGCGTCGCCCCCCGCGCCGCTCCACGCCAGCCGCCCCGCCGCACCCGCCGCGATGCCCGCGACCCCTGCGGCGAACAGCGCCTGCCCCTTCGTGGGCTCGCGCGCGATGAGCCACGCCGCGAGGAGCGCCGCGACCGCCGCCGCCCCCATCGCCGCGAGCGCGCACGTGCCCGTCACGCCCTGCTTCATGCGCGCCAGCGTGCCCGCGAGCAGCGACTTCGATTCCGTCCCGCGCACGCCCTCCGCCAGCGCCGCAATCACCGCCGCAAGCACGCACGCGAGCACGCCCTCGGCCGCGAGCGCCGCCGCGGGCAGATCGCCCCCCGCGCGGCGGACGATCCCCTCCATCGTGCCCATGCGGATCGAGACCCACGCGAGCACGAACCCCGCGCAGAGCATCGCGAGCTTCATGTCCACCAGCCTGGAGCCGACCATCGCGACCAGCGCCGCGATCGCGCCCGCGAGCAGCAGCGACGCCACGCCCAGCGCGGGCGACTGAGACAGCAGCGCCGTCACCTCGCCGCCCCCCGCCGAGTCGCGCAGCATCCCCGCGAGCCACGCCGCCGCGGGCCCGATCAGGAGCGCCGACGCCCCAGGCAGCACCCAGGCGGCCAGCGTGCGCAGGCTGATCACCATCGATCCGTCCTCCGCCGCTCCGCCCGTCGTTTGCGCCGCCTCGCCCGCGTTGGTCATGCCCCCATCATCGGCTCGACGCGCCCCCCAAGCAAACCGGGAATGCCCGGGCGGCGCCGCCCCCTTTACCGCGACATCGCCACCAGCCGCGCGATCCGCTCCTCGACCGGCGGGTGGCTGCTCCACACGCTCCCCGCATGCCCCCGCGCCCGCTTCCGCACCTTCTCCAGCGGGTTCACGATGAACAGGTGCGCCGTCCCGCGGTTCGCCCGCTCGATCAGCGGCTCGCGATCCTCCGCCAGTTTCTGCAGCGCCGACGCCAGCCCCAGCGGGTTCCGCGTCAGCTCCACCGCGCCCGCGTCCGCCAGATACTCCCGCTGGCGGCTGTACGCCATCTGGATCATCCGCGCCAGGATCGGCGCGAGGATCGAGAGCAGCACGACCACGACCAGCATGATCGCGACCGCCGCGCCGCCACCGTCCTTGCCGCCCGAGCGCCGCCCGCCCCCCGAGAACGTGCCCCAGCGCATCGATCGCAGCAGCGCGTCGCACGCGAACACGATCAGCCCCACCATCGTCGCCATGAGCAGCGCGAAGCGGATGTCGAGGTGCCTGACGTGCGCCATCTCGTGCGCCATCACGCCCTGCAGCTCGTCGCGCGTCAGGCGTTCGCGCAGCCCGGTCGTGATCGCGACCGCCGCGTGGGCCGGATCGCGCCCCGTCGCGAACGCGTTGAGCGCCGTCTCCTGGATCAGGTACACCCGCGGCATGGGCAACCCCGCCGCGATCGCGACCTCTTCCACGACGTTGAACAGCTCGGGATCGTCGCGCTTCTCGATCTGACGCGCGCCACTCATCGAGAGGATCGCGTTCGCGCCGCTGAAGTACGACCACGTCGCGCCCAGCCCCCCCACCGCGAGCGCCGCGACAAAGCCGACCACGGCGCTGACGGCGAGCGTCGCGCCAGCCCCGCGTCCGCCCCCGTCTCCAGAGTTGTTCGCCCCGATCAGCCCGCCGATCGCCGCGCCGAGCACGCCGGCCAGCAGGATCATGAAGACGATCAGGATGGCGCTGTTGCGTCGGTTCTTCTTCTGGAGATCGATGTAGTTGACGCGCGTGCCGTACGCCGCGACGCGTTCCCGCATCGCCTCGTCCCGCATCGTCCGCTCGACAACGTCATCCCCCAACCGCGCGCTCCATCACCCGCCGCCTTGATGCCTGATGCCTTGTTGCCTCGATGCCTTCTCAACCAAAGCTGACCTTCGGCGCCTCGCGCACGTTCTTGCCCTCGACCTCGTAGAACTCGCGCTTCTTGAAGCCGAACATCCCCGCGACGATGTTGCCCGGGAAGCTCTGGCGCGCCTCCTCGTACCGCCCCACGGTGTCGTTGAAGTGCTGGCGGGCGAAGCCGATCTTGTTCTCCGTGCCCGACAGTTCTTCCTGCAGCGACAGGAAGTTCGTGTTCGCCTTCAGCTCGGGGTAGGCCTCCGCCAGCGCGAACAGCCGACCCATCGCCTGCGTCAGCTCGCCCTCCGCCCGCGACAGCTCGCCCGCGTTCCCGGCGTTGCTCGGCACGCTCATCGCCTTCGCACGCGCCTGGATCACCGCGTCGAACGTGCCCTTCTCGTGCGCCGCGTAGCCCTTGACCGTCTCGACGACGTTCGGGATCAGGTCGTGGCGGCGCTCGAGCTGCACGCCGATCTGCGACCACGCGTTGTCCGTGTCGACCCGCTTCGAGACCAGCCCGTTGTAGAGAACGACCACGATGATCGCCACCAGCACGAGCAGCCCCACCGCCGCACCGACAACCAGGAGAACCGCACCGCCCATCGAGCACCTTCCCTTCGCCCAACCCGACGCCCATTCCGCGGCGGCGTCACGCCGACCACTATGCTAACCGCATCGTTCGGAACCCGCCCCGCCGGATTCCGAACGCCCGAGTCCCGCCCGGGCGGCCTCGCTCGTGTCATCATCCCTCTGCCCCTTGCCGTTCACCGAATGCCGGCAGACGAATCCCGAATGCCGACTCGTTCTTCGCCCATGCCCACTTCCCCCCGCATCTCGCGCGACCCGCACCACGAGCGCATCGTCGCCGCCGCGCCGATCCTGCCCGACCTCGGGCGAGCGATCCGCATCGCGTTCATGACGCCGGGGCGGATCATGCTCGCGCTCGCCCTCGCGCTCTCGCTCATGCTGATCAATGCGCTCACCACTCGCGCCTCGCTGCTGAGCAGCGTGCTGCCCGCACTCCCGATCGCGCTCCTCGGCGGCCTCCTGTCCCGCTCGATCGCGGTGGAGTTCTCGCTGGGCATCCGCCAGGGCCTGCGCGAGTCATGGGCCGACATGCGTCGACTGATGGCGCAGCTCCTGCTGCTCGCGATTGCGGTCACGTTGTGCGCCCATCTCCTTGCGTCGGTGGGTATCGCCCTCTCCGAACACGAGCACGCCCAGGGAGCGACCGAACCCGACGGCGGCCTTCCGTTCTTCCGCGGCGCGATCTCGCTGGGGATCCAGTTCGTGCTCCTCATGCTGTCATTGGCCTGCGTCCTCACGATGCCGGCCCTGACGTGCGAGGGCTCCGACGCCATCGACGCCGCCCAACGCGCGTGCGCCTACCTCGTCGCCGCGCCGATCCGCATGTTCCTGATCCTGCTGGGGCTCATGTGCGGCCTGCTGGTCTGGGTGCTCATCGTCGGCATTCTCGCGGAAGCACCCTGGCTTCCCGAGCCCGTCGCATGGATCACTCGCGCACTGCTCTTGATTGTGGGTTGCGCGGCGACCACCGCCTACCTCACCACGTGCTACCTCCTCATCCGCGAGGCCGCCGACGGGCAGGACCGCCACGAGCTCTGGACGCCCGCGATGGAGTCCACCCTCGCGCAGGAAGACGAGTCGCTCGCACGCTCTGCCGACGACGATGGAGCCCGTGAGGATGGAGCCCGCAACGACGAGACCCAGCAAGATGGCTGAGTTCCACGCCCGCATCCCGGGCGAATCGCTCCACGAGCAGGCGACCCGCCTCGCCGCGACCATCGCCGAGCTGGGCGTGACGCGCCTCGAATTGCACGAGCCATCCGGCATGATCCGCGACCTGCGCGCCCGCGCCGCCAACCTGCCCGCGCTGCTGCTCACTCTCGCGGAAGAGAGTGACGAATCCCCCGTAGAGGCCGATTCTCCCTCTCCCTCCCCCGCGCCTTCCGGGGCCGGTGGAGGGCCGGGGTGGGGGCAATCAACTCCACTCCTGCGCGTGCCCAACCTCGGCGTCACGATCTCGATCGCCCCGACGTCGCTCGTGTGGTCCGCACGCGACCCCGCCCGCGCGAAGTTCTTCGACGATCACCTGATCTCAACGCGCGTCTAGTCGCGCGGCGGCTCGGGCGTTCTCGGCGAGCTCGGCAGTTCCATCACCCACGCGGGGGGTTCCTGCACGTGCGCCCGCACCATCGGCTCGGGGAGCGTGTCGAAGCGCAACGCGTGCTCCACGTTGAACATCCCCACCTCCGTGCGACGCAGGCCGCGCAGCATGCCGCCCACGCCCAGCGAGCGCCCGAGATCGCGCGCGAGCGAGCGGATGTACGTCCCGCGCCCGCAGCGGACGTCGAGCACCGCGATCGGCCAGTCGTACGACACGATCTCGCACGCGTCGATCCGGACCGGGCGGGCGGGCATCTCGATCTCCGCGCCCGTGCGCGCGATCGCGTACGCACGCTCGCCGCCCACCTTGACCGCCGAGTGCGCGGGCGGCGACTGCATGATCGTGCCGGTGAAGCGGTCGCAGGCGGCGCGGAGTTCGGCGAGTGAGGGGATGGCGGCGACCTCGGCGGGCTGGGGCGTCTTCTCGAGGTCGTCCGACTCGGAGGTGTGCGCGAGATCGACCTCGGCGAGGTAGCGCTTCGGCGCGTGCATCAGGCGCTCGCACAGGCGGGTCGCGCTCCCCACCAGCACGAGCACGAGCCCGGTCGCCATCGGGTCGAGCGTGCCGGCGTGCCCGACCTTGAGCGATCGCGCGGGGACGCCCGTGCCCTCGAGCCCGCGGCGGAGGAGCCAGCGGACGCGCCTGCACACGCCCATCGACGTCGGGCCGATCGGCTTGTCGATCGGGATGATGCCGGCGAGGAGCGTGTTGGGGGAGGGGGGATTGGTCATGGCTGACGGATCTGGTGGGGCTCGTACACCGGGCCGCCATACGAAATGACGCGCAGGGTTTCGCGACGTCCCTTGGTGTAATGCAGGCCGGGAATCTCAAGGCTCGAGTACGTGACGTCCAGCGGGCCCCACGGCGGGCTCGATCCGTTCGGACACACGATGACCCCGTGCGGGTGGACGTGGAACCAGTGCGGGGCTTCATCGATCTCGATGTGTTCCGCCGTCCCGCGCGTCAGGAAGACCACGCTGTCCTCCCAGAATCCGGCCCAGGCGATGTCCGGCAGCGCCGATCTGCTGTGAGTAGTGTCGCTGTCTCGCCCGAATCGTTGCACCTGTTCAAGCATCTCTTCGTGAGCATCCTTCGTCAACGCGAAGAGGCGCGGCGCGATCGCGGCCGTGAACGCGGTGAGGATGGCGCACTGCGCGATCAGGCCCGCACGCAACGCAAGGTCTGGCGTGCGCGTCACGATACGACGCGCGGCGAGCAACATGCCCGCAAGGGCGACGACCCCGGCAAGAGCAACGATAAGTGTTCGAGTGCTTTCTCCGGCGGAACTCCGCCCCATCTCGTTCGCGGTGAGCAGGCCGAGCGGGAGCGCAACGACCAATGCGAGGCCGATGCACCACCACACCCACCACCCGATGCGGTCGAGCCTGTTCGGCGCGGGGCGCAGGCCCGGGAACGCGATCGCGGCCCGTGCGGTCAGGAGCGCGATCGCGGGGTACAGCGGCATGGTGTAGTGCGGGAGCTTGGTCGAGACGAGTTCGAACACGATCCACGACGGCACGATCCAGCACAGCAGGAATAGCTCGGCGGGACGGTTCGCACGCAGGGCGGCGAAGCCACTGAGCCAGCGGCGGATGCGTGATGTGTGTTCTGTTGGCCCCCTCCCCGGCCCTCCCCCGCGGGGCGCGGGGGAGGGGGATAAGGCGTGCGCATCGCCGCGGCGTTTGAGCGCGCGGTGGAAGGCGTGCTTGAGCGCGACGCCCGTGAGCAGCGAGCCGGGCCAGAACAGGACGACGAGCGCGACGAGGTGGTACCCGGGCGGGCCCCAGTGGCCTTCCTTGGCGCTCGCGGAGCGCCCGATGGTCTCGTCGCGCACGAGGCTGATGTAGTGCGCGAGGCCGACGTCCCGCGCGACCAGCGCGACCCACGGCGCCACGCACGCGGCGATGATGACGACGCCGAGGATCGGGCGAAGTCGGAGCGTCCATCGCCACGAGCGCGTCGCGACGCAGAGCGCGAGGATGGTCAGCAGCGCGATCATGGGCGTGACCGGACCCTTGGTCATGATGCCGAGCGCGAGCGCGAAGGAAAAGAGGAGGCTGTAAAACAACAAGGAAGCGGATGACCCCCACCCCGGCCCTCCCCCACCCCCGGAAGGCGCGGGGGAGGGAGAGGATGCAGGCTTCGGCACGGAGTGGCGACCTACCCAGGGCGCGTGGGAGGGAGTTCGGCGGAACACGTGCCACAGCGCGTACATCGCGAGCGTGGTGCACGCGACGAGCAACTGGTCCGCGCGGGCCTGGCGCGCCTCCCACGCGAACACCGGCGCGACGGCAAGCAGCGCCCCCGCGAGCCACGCCGTGCGCGGGTCGAACATGCTGCGCCCGATGCGCCAGGTGAGCAGCACGCTCGCGATCGCGGCGAAGAGCGAGGGCACGCGGTACATCCAGATCGCGTCGCGGAGCGGGTCGCCGCGGGTGAGGATCGCGGCGGACGCGGCCTGGGCCCAGTAGATGAGCGGGGGCTTGTTGAGGCGGGGCGCGTCCATGACCTTGGGCACGGCGAGGCCCCCGTCGTGGAAGGCGGGGTTGTAGTGGTCGGTGCCCTGCCAGGCGACGGACTCGTACATCTGGCGGCTGGCCTGCGCGAAGCGGGACTCGTCGCGGTCGATGGGCGGGAGGGAGAAGAAGCCGGGCAGGAAGGCGAGGAGGCAGAGCGCGACGAGCGCGGGCATCGCGAGCGGGCCCGCGGCGAGGGCGCGGAGGCGGGCGTGCTGTGGGGATCGGGTGCTCACGCGGCGGGGCGGCCTCTATGTTTTCGCCTTCTGGAGGGCTTTCACCTTCAAGGGGGCCCTGGGCTCAAGAGGGCTGCGGCTTCGAACGGGCCCGATCCATTGAGAAAGCCCTGATGCATGGTACGGCGGCGTGTCTGGCA
>JAVEWV010000019.1:0-60641 GCA_034004365.1 Phycisphaerales bacterium | reverse complement strand
GCCCCCGGCTTGGATCGAGCAAGGCTCCGGCCGCGCACCGAACGCAAACTTCTTCTGCCGCCGGGCACCGACCCGGCGAGTGGGTGCATTGTCTGGAAGCGGCGCGGCTTGCGTCAAGCGGCGCGCAAACAGGACCTTCATGTTTGCTCCCCGCCCAGATAGGGGATCGGCTCCAGAGCCCAGACCGGAGCCCAGACCGGGGATCGGCTCCGGGGGACAGGGGCGATCCCGGCCGCCCCCACCCCCGTACCGAGAGGTCCATACCGAGGCCATGCCCGGCGCATCGCCCAAGTCGGGCCCCGGAGCGGCCCGATACAGTCGGCGGCCGGCACGCCGGTCCAACCCGTACACAGACTGAACACAAGGGACCTCGCCATGACCGACCCCCGATCGCTCCGCTCGCTCGTCCTCGTCCCGGCCGCGGCACTGGTCGCCTTGGCGATGGTGCTCGCGGGGTGCGCGAACAAGGCCGAGCAGTACGACCCGAGCGTCGCGGTCGAGGGCGAGCCGGTCGCCGCGAGCACGGTGCTCACGATCGACGTGCAGAACGACGCGGGCTCGGTGACGATCGTCGCGTCGAAGCGCGTGAAGGCGCCGGAGATCACCGCCCGCCTGCGGAGCGAGGTCGGCTCGCGGTTCGACGTGCCCGAGCAGCACAGTGTGTCGGCGACGCTGACGCAGGGCGACAGCCCCACGCTCCGCGTCACCAATCTCCCCGAGGGCGCGCCCGCGGGCCTGCTGACCGACATCCGCATCGTGGTGCCCCGCATCGGCGGCGTGAGCGTGCGCAACGGGGGCGGGAGCGTCAGCATCACGGGCGCGACCGGACGGGTGGACGTGGACAACGGTTTCTCGAACGGGCGGGGTGGTGAGATCGAGCTGCGCTTCGCCGAGCCGCTCACGAACGAGGTCCGCGCGACGACCCCGCGCGGGGGCATCCTCGCCGTGGCGCCCAAGGGCTCCAAGGGCGTGCTGGACCTGCAGAGCGACGACGGGCAGGCGGGCCTCTACGCGGCATCGGAGCACGTCAACGACGTGCGCTCGCAGCGCTCGCGCGTCACGGGCGTGCTGAACGGGGGCGAGAACGCGATCAGCCTGCGCTCGGGGCGGGGACGGGCGCGCCTGGTGATCAACAGCAAGCCGATCAGCCTCGTCGACGTTCCCTGATCCAGTAACCGGCTGAGCCGCAACAAACCGACCCGCCCAACGCGGTCCCGCCCCACTCGGGCGCCCGCGCTCTGCAACAATGCCGCTCCAGTTCCCAAGCACGGAGCGAGCATGAGCAACCTGGCGATCTCGCTGAACGATCTGGACAAGACCTACCGCGGGCGCGTGCACGCGCTGCGGGGGGTATCGATGGACGTGCACCGCGGCGAGGTATTCGGGCTCCTGGGCCCCAACGGCGCGGGAAAGAGCACCCTCGTCAAGATCCTCATGACCGTGGTCCGCCCCAGCAAGGGGCGCGGCACGCTGCTGGGCGAGCCCATCGGCTCCAAGCCCGCCCTCGCGAAGGTCGGATACCTGCCCGAGCACCACCGCTTCCCCGACTACCTTACGGGCGAGCAGACGATCGACTTCTTCGGCGGGCTCAGCGCCGTCCCGCGTCGCGTGCGGCGCGAGCGAATCCCGAAGCTGCTCGAACTCGTCGGCATGAGCGACTGGGCGGGCAAGCGCGTCAAGACCTATTCCAAGGGCATGCGCCAGAGGCTCGGCATCGCCCAGGCCCTCGTCAACGACCCCGCGCTCGTGCTGCTCGACGAGCCGACCGACGGCGTCGACCCGGTCGGGCGGCGTGACATCCGCGACATCGTGCGCCGCCTCGCGGGCGAGGGACGGACGGTGCTCCTGAACTCGCACCTGCTCAGCGAGCTCGAGGTCGTGTGCGACCGCGTCGCGATCATGGTGCAGGGCAAGGTGGTGCGTCAGGGCACGATGGCGGACCTGACCGAGCCGGAGAAGCGGTACGAGATCGAACTGACCGCCCCACTACCCGAGGCGGCGCTGGGCGAGCTGCGCGACGCCGCGCCCGACGCGCACCCGGTCGAGCTCTCGGGCGCGATGATCACGGCGGGCACAACCGACCCGGACTCCATCCAGCCGCTGATCGCGATCCTGATGCGCAAGGGCGCGGTGGTGAAGAGCGTGCGGTCGCACCGCCCGTCGCTGGAGGACCTGTTCATGCGCGCCGTGACCGACCCCGAAACGGGGCGCACGCTCGCGCCCGGCGCGGCCCGCGAGAACACGCGCGGCAAGGGAGGGCGCTGAGCCATGCTGACGCAGACCCTCGCACTCCTGACCGACGCGTACCGCGAGCTGCACGCGAAGAAGCTGTTCTGGATCACGATGGTGCTGTCGGTGTTCGTGGTCGTCGCGTTCTCCGGCTTCGCGCTCACGCCCACGGGCATGTCGTACTGGATCTGGGACTTCGAGAACCGGATCAACTCGTCGCTTTTCCCGCCCGAGCTCTTCTACAAGTTCCTGTTTACGAACTTTGCGATCCCGATCTGGCTGACGTGGGCCGCGACGATCCTGGCGCTGGTGTCGACCGCGAGCATCATCCCGGACTTCCTGTCGGGCGGTGCGGTGGAGCTGACGCTGAGCAAGCCGATCTCGCGGGTGCGCCTGTTCCTCACGAAGTACTGCACGGGGCTGTTGTTCGTCGGGCTGCAGGTGCTCGCGTTCAGCGTGGGGTGGTTCCTGCTGATCGGGATCCGCGGGAAGAGCTGGGAGCCCGAGATCTTCCTGGCGGTGCCGATCGTGCTGGTGTTCTTCAGCTATCTGTACTGCTTCTGCGCGCTGTTCGGGCTGCTGACACGCTCGACGATCGCGTCGCTCATGCTCACGATCGTGGTGTGGCTCTGCCTGTTCGGGCTGAACACGACCGACGGCGTCTTCGTCACGATGCGTGAGAACACGATCCTCAAGCTTGAGGACAAGCGCGACGTCGTCCGCAGACGCGAGGAGTGGGCCCAGAAGCGGCTCGACGAGATGAAGGCCAACGGCGAGGAGTTGCCCGTTCCCGATGGCGTGATGTCCACCGACACGCTCGAAGCGATCAATCCGATGATCAGGACGGGACGGAAGGACGTCGCCGAACTGGAGAAGACGCGCGAGAGCCGCGTGCGTTGGGCGGGGATCATCTCGGGCGTGAAGACGGTGTTCCCCAAGACCCAGGAGACCGTCGCCCTCCTCTCGCGCTGGATGGTCTCCAAGGAAGATATGGCGATGTTCCAGCCCGGGGGAGGCTCGAACGTTCGCGTCAACGATCGCGAAGATGCCGGCGAAGAGGCCGAGGATTTCGAGTTCGGGCAGCATCCCAAGCTCGGCGAGCGGATCGAGGCCGCAAAGCGAAATCGCACGGTGGGCTGGGTGCTGGGCACGTCGGTCGCCTTCGAGGCGGCGCTGCTCGTGCTGTGCTGCTGGTTGTTCGCGCGGCGGGACTTCTGACAGAACGCCGTAATTTGAACTGCCGATTCAGTGCGTTTCGCGAGCGAGCTCTGCGCCCCGATCCCGGGCCACGGTGATCGCGGCGCGCATGAGTTCGTCGAGCCCACGCTCGCGGAGCACACGCAGCGCGGCCTCGGTCGTGCCGCCCTTGCTCGTGACACGCTCCCGGAGCACCGACGCCGAGTCTTCGGAGCGTTCGAGCAAAGCCGCCGCACCGACGAGCGTCGCGCGGGCGATCCGCGCCGCATCGTCCGGCGAAAAGCCGAGCGATTCGCCCGCACGCTGCATCGCCTCGCAAAGCGCGAACACGTAGGCGGGCCCGCTGCCCGCGAGGGCCGTGAACGCGTCCATCATCGACTCGTCCACGTCGATCACCTGCCCCGCCCGCGCGAGGATCGTGCGCGCGAGCGCGTCGTCTCCGCCCTTCGCGTGCGCCCCCACCGCGATCGCGGTGATGCCCTTGCCGATCTGGGCCGGCGTGTTGGGCATGATGCGGACGACGCGCACACGCTCCGCACCCTCGCCGCCCAGCGCTCGCGCCACGCGCTCGCTCGGCGTGCCCGCGAGCATCGTGATGACCACGCGCCCCGTCCCGCCCGAGACGCGCTCGCCCAGCTCGCGCGCAACGTCCCCCAACATCTGCGGCTTGATCGCGAGCATCACCTGCCCCGCGCCCGCCTCCGCCTCGACGCGCTCCAGCCAGTCCATCGCCTCGCCCGCGCTGGCGACGGCGTTCGGAAACGCCCCGCGCCGGGCGGGGTCGGGCTCGGCGACCACGAACTTCCCCGCGTACCCCGCGAGCAGCGCGCGGGCCATGTTGCCCCCACCGATGCAGGCCAGCGGCACGTCCATCACGCCCTCCAGACCGATCGCACGCCGGGAATGCCGGGCCCGCGCCCGACGCCCTCCGCGGCACCTAAACTGGTGTCACGATATCGCGGCGGTCCCGCGGAGAAGGTCGCCATGTCCAGCTTCTACCAACTCGACTTCGAGAAGCCCGTCGTCGAGCTCGATCGGCGGATCGAGGCGCTCGAAGCCGCGCGGAAGGGGCAGGTGCCCGGCGCGCCCCCCGGCACGCCTTCGCCCGAGGCGGGCGATCCGGACCAGCTCGCGTCGGAGATCGAGACGCTCCGTCGCGAGCGTGCGACCATGATCGAGGGGCTCTACCAGCAGCTCTCGCCGTGGAACACGGTGCGCGTCGCGCGCCACCCGGGACGCCCGCAGACGCGGGACTACATCCGCCTCATGTGCCGCGACTTTGCCGAGCTGAGCGGCGATCGTCGCTTCGGCGACGACCCCGCGATCGTGACGGGCTTCGCACGCCTCGGCACGCACAAGGTCATGATCATCGGGCATCAGAAGGGCAAGGACACGCAGGAGAAGCTCGCGTGCCACTTCGGGTGCGCCCACCCCGAGGGCTATCGCAAGGCGATGGCGAAGATGGAGCTCGCCGCGAAGTTCGGCGTGCCGGTGGTGACGCTGGTGGACACGCCCGGCGCGTACCCCGGCCTGGGCGCGGAGCAGCGCGGGCAGGCCGAGGCGATCGCGGTGAACCTGCTCGAGATGTCGCGCCTCCCCACGCCCATCGTGAGCGTGGTGATCGGCGAGGGCGGCTCGGGCGGGGCGCTGGGCATCGCGGTTGCCGATCGCGTCGGCATGCTCCAGCACGCGTGGTACTCGGTGATCTCGCCCGAGGGCTGCGCCGCGATCCTCTGGAAGCAGGCGAACGAGCAGACCAACACCGCCGCCGCCGATGCGCTCAAGCTCACCGCACGGAACAACCTCGACCTCGGCATCGTCGACGCCGCGGTCCCCGAGCCGCCCGGCGGGGCGCACCGCGATCCCGAGGGCGCCGCTCGCCTGCTCCAGGGCTGGATCGTGCAGCAGCTCGACGAGCTGCGCGGGCGCAGCACCGACGCGCTACTCGAGGCGCGCTACCAGCGATTCCGGCGCCTGGGCTCGTACCGCGAGGCCGCCGCGACGGCGGGAGCCTGACGCGTCGCATCGCGAGATTTCTCCCCTGAATCGGGCGTTCTTTGCCCTTCGTTGACGATCTTGCGGCGTCTCCCTACCCTTGTGCCCATTTCTCGCCGGGACCCGGGCCGGGTTCGGCTCGGTTGAGCGGCATCCAAAACGGGGCGAGCGCCCCAGAGCGGGCCTGCTTGACAAAGAAGTCTGTAAAGAAGTCGTCCAGCAGTCCCGAGAAGGGCAGCGCGACGTCCGAGGACAAGTCGGGCAAGAAGCCCGCGCGCAAGCACGCCGACGCCAAGGCCGAATCCAAGAAGCCCGCGAAGGACAAGCCCGCGGGCGGGAAGCCGGCCTCGAAGGCGTCGAGCTCCGCGGCGAAGGCGTCGAGCAAGCCCGCCCCCGAGAAGAAGCCAGAAAAGAAGCCGGAGAAGAAGCCCGACGCCAAGGGCAAGGCCGCGGGCGCGAAGGCCTCCGAGAAGTCCGCGAAGGACAAGCCCGCGAAGGGCGCTGCGACGAGCGACGCGAAGTCGAAGTCCAAGCCCGCGCCGGAGAAGAAGCCCGAGGCGAAGGCGCCAGCTAAGGAAGTGGCCAAGGAAGCGGCCAAGGACGCGAAGGGTGCGCCGAAGGGCAAGCCCGCCCCCGAGAAGCCCACCGCCCCGACGCCCAAGGCCCCCGAGCCCGCCGAGAGTGATGACGCGAAGGGCGCGCGCAAGGGCATCACGATCGTCAACAAGAAGGTGACGAAGAAGCCCGCGACACGGACGGCGCCCTCGGGCTTCGTGCCGCCGGGCGTGCCGCTGCTCGGCGCGGGCGTGCGTCGCAAGCCGCTGATCGCGTCGGGCCCGAAGGCGGTGCTGGCGTCGGACGAGCTGGACATGGCCGACGAGGGCGCGAAGCGCAAGAGCCCGTTCGGAAAGAAGGATCTCATGCGGTATCGCGAGATCCTGCTGGCCCGCCGCGCGGTGCTGTACGGCGACGTCTCGAACATGGAGCGTGAGGCACTGCAGAGCAACAGCGGATCGCTCTCGAACAACCCGCAGCACATGGCCGACCAGGGCACGGACGCGTCCGACCAGAACATCTCGCTCGACATCGCCGCGTCGGACCGCAAGCTCATCAAGGAGATCGACGACGCGCTGGCGCGGATCGACGCGGGCACGTACGGCGTGTGCGAACTGACGGGCAAGCCGATCAACGTCGAGCGTCTCGAGGAGCTGCCCTGGACGCGGTACTCGATCGAGGCCGCGCGGATGCTGGAGCGCCAGCACGCTCGCGTGTGATCGCGCGGTACTCGTATGGAGAGCCCCGCTCGTCCACAGTCTGAACCGGCCCCGTCGCAGGAGCGCGCCCCGGCGCCTCCCGCGCGGTCCTCGCCGATTGCGTGGTTCGTGCTGATCGGGGGCACGCTCCTCGGGCTCGCGGGCGATCTCGTCAGCAAGTGGGCCGCGTTCCGCTCCATCGCGGGCGCACCGGTCGAGGTGCGGCGCGACGAGGTGCTCGCGGTGCTGGGCATGGGCGAATCGCTCACGCGATTGCTGGTTCCCTCGCACGCGCCGGTGCGGGTCGTGCCGGGCCTGCTGGAGCTGACGCTCGTGCTGAACCCCGGCGCGGTGTTCGGGATCGCGTCGGGGCAGCGGTGGCTCTTCGTCGGCTTCACGCTCATCGCGCTGGGCGCGGGGCTGTGGGCGTTCTGCTGCTGGACCAGCGCACGCGACCGCTCGGCGCACCTGGGCATCGCGCTCATGCTCGCCGGGGCGCTGGGCAACCTCTACGACCGCCTGATGTACGCGTGCGTGCGCGACTTCCTGCACCCGCTGCCGGGCATGGTGTTCCCGTTCGGATGGCGCAATCCGCTGAGCGGCTCGCGCGAGGTCTGGCCCTACGTGTCGAACATCGCCGACCTGTGGCTCATCGTGGGGATCGTTCTGCTGATGGCCTTCGCGTGGCGGAAGGGCGGGACGCCCACGCCGCGGGTGGAACCCGGAGCGTCCGGAAACCGCGACGAGGGCGTCGCGGGCACACAGCCGGAACCACCTGCACAGTAAGCAGTTATAAAATCTGACCCGCTTCCGCCCCGCCCGCGTGTCCGAGACGGGAACGAATCACGCACATCGGGTGTATACGAAGTTAGCGAACACTCACCCGCGGCCGCCCCCAACGGCACGGACGCGGGCATGGCGCAGGAGGTGTGCGATGGAGCGTCGTGTGGATCGGAACGGTTCGAGGGCGGTCCTGGGCATCACGCTCGCGGCGGTGCTGGCGCTCGGCGCGAGCGGGTGCAACAACGCGGGCGAGGGCGCGGTCTCCGGCGCGACGCTGGGCGCGCTGGCCGGCTTCGGGCTCGGATCGCTCTCGGGCGATGCGGGCAAGGGCGCCGCGGCGGGCGCGATCCTGGGCGGGCTCGGCGGCGCGGTGCTGGGCGACCAGAACAGCCGGCGCGGCGGGCGCGAGTGGGACTGATCGAGCGCGGATGAATTCTCGCGCGCCTACGCCCCGACGTCGTGCACCAGCGAGGTGGTCGCCGCGGGCAGTTCGACCTCCGAGCCGTCATCGAGGCGGAGGACGATGCCGCGGGTGGGAAGGATGCGTTCGACGTGCCCGGTGAACGTGCGCCCGGCGCTGGTGAACGTGCGCGTCGAGCCGCGGAGCACGTCGGCCCGCTGCGCGTGCCATGCGAGCGTGTCGTCATCGGATCGGATCATCGCGGCAAGCTCGCGGAGCAGGGCCTCCGCGACATCGGCCCGCGTGATCGGGCGCGCGACATCGAACGCATCGGCGAGCTGACGCACCGACGCCGCACGCGCGCGGAGCTCGTCGGGCCAGTCGCCCTCGCCCTGCAACACGTTGACGCCGATGCCGAGGAGCGTGAGGTTGTCGCGCTTCTCGATGAGGACGCCCGCGAGCTTGCGCGGCTCGAGCGGGCCCGATCGCACCACGGCGTCGTTGGGCCAGCGCAGGCCGACGTGCGCATACGCGTCGACATCATTCCCGGTCAGCGACTCGATCGCGCGGCACGCGGCGACGCCCGACGCGATCGCGAGGTGCTCCGGACGCACGTTGCGCAGCACGATCGTCACCGCGAGCCCGAGCCCGCGATCGTCGGCCCACACGCGCCCGAGCCGCCCGCGACCGCCCGTCTGACGCTCCGCGATCAGCACCAGCCCCGAGGAACCCGACGCGCGGGCGAACGCCTCGTCCTGCGTGGATTCCGCCTCGGGCACGATCTCGACAGCCTTCGCCCAGCGCGCGTCCGCATCGCGCAACGCGGCCTCAAGCCGGTCCGCGGCGTGCGCGAGGTCGCCGGCTGAAGGGCGTGTCACGAGCGCGCCCCTTGCGTGCTCGCGCCATGCGGCTCGGGCGCGTCGAAATCGAGCGCGAGGTCCACGCTCCGCGCGCCGTGCGTGAGCGAGCCGACGCTGATGCGATCAACGCCCGTGCGCGCAATGTCCGCGATGGTCTCGAGCGTGACGCCGCCCGAGGCCTCGAGCTGGAGGCGCGGGGCGTACCGATCGCGCGTCTCGGCGCACCGTCGCATGTCGGCGAGGGACATGTTGTCGAGCAGCACGATGTCGATGACGCCCTCGGGCAGCCCGACCAGACGCTCGAACTGCTCGGCGCGATCGACCTCGACCTCAACAAAGAGCACGCGATCGGGAGCCGCCAGCGCCCGGGCCTCGCGCGCGATCCGCTCGATGATCGCGGGGAGCGCGTCATCGGGCACGCCCGCGAGGTGGTTGTCCTTCACCAGCACCGCATCAAACAAGCCCATGCGGTGCGACCCGCCGCCGCCACAGCGCACGGCGTACTTCTCAAGCTCGCGCAGGCCGGGCGTGGTCTTGCGGGTGTCGTAGACTCGCGCCCGCGCGTCGGGCGGGATCGCGTCGGCGAAGGCCCGGGTGCGGGTCGCGACGCCCGAGAGGCGCGAGAGCAGGTTCAGCATCGTGCGCTCGAGCGCGAGGAGCTGCGTCTCGGGCCCCGTGAGCTCCGCAAGCACGTCGCCACGATCGGCATCCTGCGCATCGCGCGCGTGCGTCATGATCTTCACGCCCGGCGCGAACACGCGTGCGAGCGTCGAGATCGCGGGCAGCCCCGCGACGATGCACGCCTCGCGCGCAACGAGTCGTGCGTGCGCGACGCGTGCCGACGCCTCGGCTCCGCCCGTCGCCCGCGCGAGCGCGGCACTGGTGAGGTCGAGCCCGCGCGGGCCCAGGTCCTCCGCCCATGCGGTGCGGGCCAGGCGTTCGAGCACCTCGGGCGGCACCATCTCGGCGAACAGGGCGTCGAGGTCGTTGGCTTGCGCTGCGGGCGAGTGCGTCACGCCCCAAGTGTCGGATCCCCACGCGCCCGGGGCAACGCGCCCGCCCCGGAATCACTCCCAGGACATCCCCGGAATCTCCCCCGGAACATCCCCCGGAATTGCCCCCGGAATCTCAAAAAATAGCCCTCAACGCACCCGGGAACGCTCCCGATCGCGAGCGAGCGAGGCGCGACATAGCATCCCCCGAACTGCACGCCGCGGGCCAGCGCCGCGGCCGAAGGGAGACTGCATGTCGTCGACGCTGCTTGCGGGCAAGGTGGGGCTGATCGTCGGGATCGCCAACGAGCGGTCGTACGCGTGGCACATCGCCGAGGCGATCCGCGCCCACGGCGGGCGCTGCGCGTACACGCACCTTCCGGGCGAGAAGAACGAGCGGCGCACACGCCGCGCGGTCGAGGCTTTGGGCGAGACCGACCCTTGGCTGTTCCCGCTGGACGCGGGCAACGACGCGGACATCGAGCGGGCCTTCACCGCCTACGCCGAGAAGTTCGAGCACATGCACTTCCTAGTGCACTCGATCGCGTTCGCCGATCGTGAATGGCTCGCGCGGGGCAAGTTCGTCGAGACCCCGCGCGCGGCATACCTCGGCGCGATCGACATCTCCGCGTACACGCTGCTGGGCATGGCGCGATGCGCCAAGCCGCTCATGCAGCGCTCGGGCGGCGGCTCGATCCTCGCGATGTCGTACTACGGCGCGGAGAAGGTCGTGCCGGGGTACAACGTCATGGGCGTCGCGAAGAGCGCGCTCGAGTGCACCATGCGATACCTCGCCGCGGAATTGGGCGAGCACAACATCCGCGTGAACACCATCTCGGGCGGATACCTCCGCACGCTCGCGTCGAGCGCCGTCGGCGGCGTCGACGACATCGAGAAGCACAACATGGAGCGCGCCCCCCTCCGCCGCAACGTCGAGGGCAGCGACGTCGGGCAGACCGCGGCGTGGCTCATCAGCGGCATGAGCGCGGGCGTCACCGGCGAGAACATCTACGTGGACTGCGGCGTGAACACGATCGGCGTGTGACCCGCGGCATGGTTCCGGAGCGCGCCGGGAGGGGAAACGCCCCCTCCCGTCTTCTCGGACCATTGGTCGTGCCGCCAAGCGGCCCGGGCACAACAGGTTGTGGTTCGGGGCACGCCGATTCGCGTTCCCGCACGCCAAGATTGGACCCGCGGGCCCGGCGTTTCCGACCTTTGATGCATGAGCGTCTTCGGAGCCGCCGCCGCCAACGCCACGCAGGGCCTCTCGCAGGCCCAGCGTCTCGATGCCCGGCGGAAGCAGGAGCGTGCGGAACGCCGCGGCCCGGGGACCTCGCGATTGGGCGATCCCGAGGACGTGCTGGAACTGACCCAGGCGGTCGAGGGCCCCGAGGCGGTGCGGGGAGCCGAGGGCAGCGATCAGGAAGAGGCACGCGAGGATCGCGAGAGCGACCCGCGCGTCACGCCAGGCACGAGCGAGGCCCGCCCGCACATCGACCTTCGAGGCTGAGACGAGCCCGGGCGATCGCGCTCAGGCCCCCGGGCCCAGCATGCGCAGGCGGCTGTCCTGCTCGATGCGGTATCGCATCACGCTGTCGCCCCCGCCGCCCCCACCGCGGTTGTTTCGCGCGTCGGGGTTCAGGAGCGCTTCGAGGTCCGGCATGCGGACCTCCCACTCCATCACCTG
This sequence comes from Phycisphaerales bacterium, assembly GCA_034004365.1. Classification (GTDB taxonomy): domain Bacteria; phylum Planctomycetota; class Phycisphaerae; order Phycisphaerales; family UBA1924; genus JAVEWV01. The sequence goes on along the minus strand of JAVEWV010000019.1, from coordinate 49,245 downwards.
ACGCGTGCTGCCCGACTCGACCTGGCCCGCGCCGGTGTCGAAGCGGAACGTGCCGGTCATGCTGCGCTCGACGAGCGTGAACGACATGCCCATCTCGTCCAGCATCGCGGCGGGGTCGTTGGGATCGGGCGCGGGCTGACGTCCCGTGCCGGGCGAGCGGCGGGGCGTGGAGCGCTTCGCCGGAGCATTGCGGCGTGAGGCGGACTCGCCGGATTCCATCTCGATCGTCGCGATCTGTCCATCCTTTCCGCGCTGGAGGCGGGAGAGCGTGAACGTCCGCCCGGTGTCGATCGAGCCCACGAAGGGCAGGTCCTGCGAGGCCTCGACGCGCCACGACTCGCCGCGACGCACCTCGCGCCCGGGCACGACGCGGAGCCCCTGCTCGACCCACTCGCGCATCGCCTCGGGCGTCAGCACGCCCGACTCGCCGAGCACCATGCTCTGCAGATCGGGCATGCCCGGCGCATTGCCGGCGCCCCCGTTCGGATCGTTCCCCAGCTCGGCAAACGCACGACGGAGGAGTTCGTCGAGCCCGTCCACACGCAGCACCTTTCCCTCCACATCGACCTGGAAGGTGAACCGCCCGCCCTCGAGCGCGGCGTAGGGCGCGATGCCCGGATGCTCGCGGGCCTTGGGATCGCGCGGGTAGTCCACGCGCGTGCCGTCCTCTTCGAGCCATGCCCGCACGCGCTCGAAGGTCTGCTCGACCGTCGCGACGCCCGAGGCGTCGACGCTCGTGACGCGCTGGGCGTACGTGATCGTGCGTCCGGATCGCTTGGTCGTATCGTCCGCCCGCTCGGTCATGGACTCTTCGACCTCGTAGCGGCGTGCGTCGCCCTCGGCCCACGTCCACTTCAGCACGACGCCTGTGCTGCGCGAGGGCTGCGTCGGGACGCTCGCGCCAGGAACGCCGCGTTCGCCCGCGCTGGCGATCGGGCGTGCACACATGAGCGAGAGTGCGACCAGCGCGACGGGCGGAAGGGAACGGAATCGGGACGCGCGGACGGACGGGTTCATCATGGCGGGGCCTCCGCGAGGGTCTAGCCGGAGCGATCGGGGCGGGTTGCACGCGGACGGAAGAATCGCGCGCGGTTCCAACGCCCGAGGCGTCCGGAACGCTCAGGCCTCCGAGCGCATGCTCGCGAGCAGCGGCTCCCACATCGTCCGGCACGCCGCGGCGTCCTCGTTCCCGGCGCTCCCCCCGGAACCGCCCCCGGACGCCCCCCCGGCACGCCCCCACCAGCAGAGTTCGGGGGCGAGGCCCATGTCGAGCGCGAGGTCGACGACCTGGGCGGGGTCGAGGTCCACGAGCGGGAGCTCGACCTCAAGCTCGATCCCGTGCACGAGCAGCAGGCGCGAGACGAGCAGCGACGTGTCATGCCAGAGGGCGAGGCGCGCCATCGTGCCCGCCTCGTCGTCACCACCGGGAACGCCGGGCGCGTCCGCCCCGTGCACGCTCGCGACCCACGGGAGCGCGACGCGCTGGCAGCGGGCCGCGAGCGCAACCTCCGCGAGGGCGAGCATGCCGCGGGCCAGCCCGGTCGGGCCATCGTCAAAGGCCGGAGCCTCGGCGGCGCACGACCCGAGCCCGAGCACGCCCGCGATGGTCGCCGCGGCGTCCCGCTGCGCCCCGTTCCCGATCGGGAGGGCGAGCGGCCTGGGCCCGCCCGCGCCCGCACGCTCCGCGAGGATGCCCGCCAGCACCAGCGAGGGCAGGTCGCCGTCGAGGAGCGCGAGCGTGCGCACGGGCGTGTCGTGGCTCGATTCGGGACGCATGACGCGAGTGTACCGCGGGCGGGGCCTTGCGGCGTGGGCCCTCCCCGGCGATGATCCCGCTGTATGCCGAATCTGGGCGCGCTGGAAGACTGGCTGCCGTTCCTGGTGGTGCTCGCGATCTCGAGCGCGTCGCTGGGGCTGTACCTGCGCGTCGGGCGGTTCGCACGCCGGAAGTACGGGATGGAGCGTCGCTTGCCCATCCAGATGAGCGGCGCGGCTGGTGCGCTTGTCGCCATCATCGCGCTCGCGGTGCTCCTCCCCACGCACAGCGAGGGCCCGCTCACCGAATCGGCCAAGTCGCAACTGCTCTCACTCATCGGCGTCGCGCTCGTCGCGACGCTCACGCTCAGCTCGACCACGCTCGCGGCGAACGTGCTCGCGGGGTGGATGCTCCGGGCGGTGGGCTCGTTCCGCAGCGGCGACTTCATCCGGGCGGGGGAGCACTTCGGGCGCGTCACGGAGCGCGGGCTCTTCCACGTCGAGATCCAGACCGAGGAGCGCGACCTCGTGACGCTCCCGAACCTGTTCATCGCGACGAACCCGGTGCGCGTGGTCCGCTCGTCGGGCACGCTGATCACCGCGGAGGTCTCGCTCGGGTACGACGTCCCGCACGCCAACGTCGAGAAGGCACTGCAGGAAGCGGCCCTCACGAGCGGGCTCAGCGACGCGTACGTGCTCGTCGTGAACCTCCTCGACCACGCGGTGGTCTACCGCGTGTGCGGATTCCTTGAGGACCCGCGCACGCTCGTGTCGTCGCGCTCGGCCCTCCGCGCCGCGATGCTCGATGCGCTGCACGGGCACGATATCGAGATCGTCTCGCCCGGCTTCGTGTTCCAGCGGCGCGTCGACGCCGACCAGCGGGTTATTCCCGTGCACGTCGCTGCGGTGGCGAGCGAGTCGCCCGCGATCGAGGACGTCGCGTTCGACAAGGCGCAGGAGGCAGAGGACGTCGAGAAGCTCAGGACCGACATCGGGACGATGGAGGCCCGCGTCGGCGAGCTGCGCAAGAGCGACCCGGAGTGCGCGGAACTCGCAACGACGGAGCAGGAGCTCGATGATCTCCGCCGCCAGCTCGAAGAGCACGAGCAGGGCGCGGAGCAGAAGGACCAAGCGAAGGCGAAGCAGGAAGGTTGATTCTCGCGCTCAGTCGTCCGCGGGGTTCACGCCCGTCCACGTGTTGGGCGTGGGCGCGCGGTAGTCGCTCAGGCGGATCGAGCGGAAGTACGCGATGGTCTTCTCCAGCCCCTCGCGCAGCTCGACCCGCGGCTCCCAACCGAGGCGCGCACGGGCGAGCGTGATCTCGGGCTGACGCTGCATCGGGTCGTCCTGCGGGAGCGGCCTCGCGACGAGCTGGCTCCGCGAGCCGGTGAGCTCGATGACGAGGCGGGCGAGCTCCTCGATCGTGAACTCGTTCGGATTGCCGATGTTGACCGGCCCGTGGAAATCGTCGGGCGCGTTCATCATGCGGACCATCCCCTCAATGAGATCGTCCACGTAGCAGAAGCTGCGCGACTGCTGCCCATCGCCGAAGATGGTGATGTCCTCGTTGCGCATCGCCTGGCAGATGAAGTTGCTCACGACGCGACCATCGAACGGATGCATGCGCGGGCCGTAGGTGTTGAAGATGCGCACGACGCGGATGTTCACGTTGTTCGAGCGGTGATAGTCGAAGAACAGCGTCTCCGCGGCGCGCTTGCCCTCGTCGTAGCACGCGCGGGGCCCGATGGGGTTCACATTCCCGCGGTACGTCTCGGGCTGCGGATGGATGTCGGGATCGCCGTACACCTCGCTCGTGGAGGCCTGCAATATCTTGGCGCGGCATCGCTTCGCCAGGCCCAGCATGTTGACCGCGCCCATCACGCTGGTCTTCATCGTCTTGATCGGGTTGTACTGGTAGTGCCCGGGCGCCGCGGGGCAGGCGAGGTTGTAGATCTCGTCCACCTCGAGGAGCAGCGGCTGCGTGACGTCGTGGCGGATCAGCTCGAAGTTGTTCCTGCCCAGCAAATGGGCGATGTTGGACTTCTGGCTGGTGAAGAAATTGTCGACGCAGATGACGTCGTGCCCCTGCGCGACGAGCCGCTCGCACAGATGGCTCCCGAGGAAGCCCGCGCCGCCGGTCACAAGGATTCGCTTCAGGCTCACTTCATCGCTCCATTGGTGCAACGAACGCGCGGTGATGGCGATGGTAGACGCCCGCACGTCGAGAAGAACGGCGCACACTCATGTGCCATCCGCCGCATGGCCCGCGGCTTCGGCAAGCTCCCGAAGGTGCGCAATGCTCGTCGTGCCGACCACGACGCTCGACACGCCCCGCGTCGACGCGGCGAATCGCACGCCCTCACGCGGATCGCTCGCGTGCCCACTGTCCAGAGCCTTCTTGACCAGCACCCCCACCCCCGCGGCATGGGCCCGCGCGATCATCGGAAGCTCCTCGCGCCGCGCGGGGCTGAGCGTGAGCATCACGACGTCCGTGTGCGCGATCGCGAGCGCGGCGCCCTCGGGCGTCTTGGTCGAGACGCCGATGGAGCGTGCGAGCCCGCGCGATCGCAGCTCAACGAGCGCGTCGAGCACGCCGCTTTCCACGAGCCGAGCCTCGATTGCGCCGTCGGAGTGGACGAGCACGCACTCAACGCGATCGGTCCGCAGACAGAGCAGGCTGCGCTCAACACTCGCGCGGATCGCCTCGGGCGAGAAATCGAACGTCGAACGCTCACCATCGAAGGACTCCCCCACCTTCGTAACGATCGCCCAGTCGTCGCGCGGCGTGGGCAGGAGCATGCCGAGGCGCTCTTCGGAACTGCCGTACGCGGGCGCGGTGTCGATGAGGTTGACGCCGAGGCTTCGCGCCTCGAGCAGTAACTCACGCACCTCGTCATCGCTCGGGATGCGCACGGCGGTCGGGTACTTGACGCCCGCGCTGCGCCCGAGCTTGACGGTGCCCAGCCCGAGCGCGGAGACGTGGATGCCCGACCTGCCGAGCGGGCGGCGCTCGATCATGCGTGCGTCTCCCACGGCAGCGGCGCGACGCCGGGGGCGCGATCCTGCAAGGCCGCGCAGGCATCACTCCACGCAGCGTTGTCGATCGGATCGCGCGCGCCAAGAGCCTCACGCACGCATCGCACGATCTCGTCCGCCGCGACGGGCGTGAGCGCGAGCTTGGTGGGCCACGCGACGATCACGGGCCCGAACGCGCGCACGACCGGCGTGTCGGGGCGCGTGCCGGCGGGCGTGCGCCCCTCGGCCCGATCGATGCGGAGCGTCTCGAAATGCAGGCCGCTGGTATCGATCCACGCGAGGCACGCGCGCACCTCCTCGCGGGCTGTCGCGATCTGCGACGCTTCGTCTCGCTCGACGCCCTTTTCGGCGAGGTTTCCGCCGAGATACCACGTCCACGTGCCGCCCGCTTCCGGCGTGCTCGTCACGGTCAGGCGGGGCTTGTCGGAGAGCGACGCCTGCAAACAATGCCCATACACGGGCGACGGCGCGCCGCACGCAACGGCCATGTGCAACGGGCGTCGTTGCATGATCGACGGGCCGTCCATGCCGAGGGAGCCGAGCAGTTCCTCATTGCCCGCGCCGGCGCACAGGACGACACGCCGCGCGATGAGCACGGCTCCGCCCCCCATCTCCACGTGAACACGATCGGCGTCAGACTTCATCACGATCGACGGCGCGCGCACGATCGGGCCCTCGCCGGCGCGTGCGAGTTCGGCGAGCAACGAGCGCGGATCGACCACGGACTCGTCGATCTCCCACACGCGGACCCCGCGCGGTGCGCCGCGGAACGCGGGCGGGAGTTCGCCCTCCTCGAGCCTGCGCACGCCCGAGACCATGACGCGCGACGCCGCTTCCGCGACGACGCCCCCGAGCATCGACGGCGTCGACCACATGTGCGTGCGCTGCGCGAGGATCCGCACACACCCGAGATCGGGCCCGCCCCGCCCCGCCATCGCATCCATCCATCGTGCGTGCACGCGCTGCAGCACCTCGCTCGCCTCGCGTGCGCTGTGCGAGACGGCGTACTTCACGCCGCGATGCAGGATGCCCTGCGACGCGACGGTCTGCCCGTCGCCCATTGCGCTTCGTTCGATCGTGACGACACGAAGCCCCGCCCGCGACAGCTCGTGCCGCGCCCACAGGCCGCACACGCCCGCGCCAACGACCACAACATCGCACGAAACGTTCACGAGCCCCGCTCCGGGTGCGGCGGGAGCACCAGCTTCTGCCCGACGCGGATGCTGTTGCGGCTCTTGAGCGTGGCGCGGTTCGCCTCGAAGATGGAGTCCGCGTAGCGGATCGACCCGTACTGCGCACGCGCGATGCTGCCCAGCGTGTCGCCCTTCTGCACCACGTACTCGCGCGGGCCCGCATCAGCGCGGGCATTCTTCCCGTCTCCAACCGGAACGCCCTGCACGTTGTCCGGATCGAGCGGGACGCGGATCACCTGCCCCGCCTTGAGGCGGCGCGGGTCCTTGTACGGATTCGCACGCGCGATCGCCCCGGCGCGCGATGCATCGCCATACATCTTGCGCGCGATGATCGCGAACGTGTCCCCGTCCTTCACGACGTAGTCGCGGAACTCGGGAGGAATCACGCCGCTGGTCGGGCGGGGCTCAGGACGCGCGGGCTCCTCGATCGGCGCACCTTGAACGGGCGAAGCCTCATCCGACGGCGGCGCGTCCTGCGCGGCGCCAGTATCGAGCGCGTCGAGCGGGGCGGGGCCTTCCTCGAACGGCAATTCCTCAATCGCATTCGGACCCGCGCCGCTCGCGAACGTCACGCCCGCGGAGCGGGGCTGCCACGCCCAGAACACGACGATCCAGAGGACGACCAGGGCCGCGAACGCGCTCACCAGCCTCGACCGCGACGCTCCGTCCATCGCGTCCCTCCGTCAGTGCGCGGATGAGGAGTCATGCTCGGAGCCCGAGACATAGCCCGACAGGCGGTTCTGCACCGCGGCCCGCTCCTTCTCGCTGGACTTCTTCGACCAGACGAGCGGCGCGGCGACAGCGATCGACGAGTATGTACCCACGCCGATGCCGATCAGCAGCGTGTACGCGAACGCACGCACGCCCTCGCCGCCGTACAGGTAGAGGATCAGGGCCGCGAGCAGCGTCGTGCCGCTGGTGATGACGGTTCGGCTGATCGTCATGTTGATCGCCTCGTCGATCATCGCGCCGGTCGTGTGCGTCTGCTTGCCGCGGTTCTCGCGGATGCGGTCCATGACGATGATGGAGTCGTTGAGCGAGTAGCCGATGATCGTCAGCAGCGCGGCGACGATGTTGAGGTCGATCTTGAACGGCAGGATGCCGAGCGAGCGAGCGATGCCCTCGGTCGTCGAGTGGTCGTACAGGATCTCCGCGAGCGCGATGAACCCGATCGCGGTCAGCACGTCGTGCCCCAGGCACACCACCGCGCCGAGCGAGTACCGCAGCGAGCCGAACCGCACCCAGATATAGATCAGGATCAGCAGCAGGCTGATCACCACCGCCGCGAAGGCGCGGGCCTTGAACGTCTCGGCGATCTGCGGCGAGAAGCTCTGCAGCTCGGCGAGCGCGGTGGTCCGCGACATCGCGGTGCGCACCACGTCCCACTCACGATCGCGGACCGACGTCGCCCAAGCGCCCTCGCTCGCGAAGAAGCCCGCGGCGGGGTCGTTCACGAGCACCACGGCCTTGGAGACTTCCCGCTCCGTGCCCTCGAGCACGATGATCCGCTGCTCGCGCGAAACGGTATCGCTGAAGTCGGGCTGGGCGCGCAGGGCGTGCAGGCGGGCCTCGATGCCCTCGACGGACGGACGCGGGTCCATGTCGGCGAGCACGATCGCCACGCCGCCGATGAAATCGCTCACGTCGTTGCGATACTCCGGCTCGTTGATGTCCTCGCCGAGTCGCCCCGAGAGCACGGGGAACACCGGGCCCTCGCGTGCGGTGGGAGCATCGTCGCCCGCGAAGCGCACGGGCGGGCGGACGTCGAGCACGTCGTCAAACTTCTTCTGCAGCGCGTCGCTCACGGACTCGCCGTCCGTCGCGAGCGTCTGGATGCGGAAGGTGTCGCTCGTCACGCCGTCGGAGCGAGGATTGATGGGCAGCACGCTGGTCGAGCGGAGATCTCGAAGGTTCCCGAGCGTGTCCTGCTCCGCGATGGCGCGGACGCGGTCCTGCACCTCCTGGCGCGTGAGCGTGACGGGCACGCCCGCGGCGTCCTCCTTGAATCGCAGCACGACCTGCGTACCGCCGCGGAACTGGTTGTCGAGGATGTCGGACCCGCGCGAGATGATCATGAAGACGCCGAGCCCGACGTAGACGCTCGAGACGATCACGAACACCCAGCGGAGCCTCATCCAGCGGATGTTGGGGGTGAGGACCCGCTCGACGATGTTGAACTGGTAGGGCAGCATCGAGAGCTTGCGCAGCCCGAAGATCTCCGTGAGGTACGTGAAGACCACGCGGGTGACGAAGATGCCCGCGAACATTGTCGCCACTACGCCGATGCCCAGCGTGATCGCGAACCCGCGGATCTCCTGCGTGCCCACGTTGGCGAGCACGATGCAGACGATCAGGTTGGTGAGGTTGCCGTCGACGATCGACGACATCGCCTTCTTGTAGCCCGCGCGGATCGAGCTGCGCAGGTCCATGCCCTTGCGCAGCTCCTCGCGGATGCGCTCATAGATCAGCACGTTCGCATCGACCGCCATGCCGAACGTGAGCACCACGCCCGCGATGCCGGGCAGGCTGAACGCGGCCCGGTTGAGCGCCATCGCGCCGAGGATGATGAGGCCCGTGCAGAGCAGGGCGATGACCGCGACGAAGCCGTAGACGTAGTAGTACACGATCATGAACACGCTGATGACGATCAGCGAGAGGTAGCCCGCGCGGAGGCCCTGGTCGAGGTTGTCGCGTCCGAGGTCCGGACCGATCGTCGACACGCTGATGGGCCGGGGCGAGAGCTTCGCCTGCAGCGAGCCCGCCGAGAGCACCTGCACGATGTAATCGATCTCGGCCTGCGAGAACTCGCCCGTGATCGTGCCCTGGTTCGAGATCGCGTTGAGCAGATTGGGCGAGGTGTAGACCTCGTCGTCGAGGAGCACGGACATCTGATCGCTGACGTGCTGGCTCGTGAGGTTGCCCAGCAGCACGCCGCCGCGCGGGTTCATGCGGAACAGGATCGCCGGACGCCCGATGTCGTCCTGCGTCTGCGAGGCGCCGATGCAGGCCCAGTCCGACCCCTCGGCGGGCGTCAGGCGCGTCGTGGGCGTGTCCCAGTTGAGCATGTAGTACTCGCCGTCGTGCTCCTCGACGACGTACCCGCGATTGCGGAAATACCCCGCGGCGTCCGCGAGCAGCGCCCGCAGGCCCTGCACGTCGTCGTACCACGTCTCGATCTGGTTGATCTTGTACCAGCCCGCGTCGCTCACCCGCACGTTCCGCGGGCCCACCTCGCGCAGCTCACGACGCAGACGCTCCTCCTCGGGATGCTGCCCCGGATCGACAGCGATCCGGAACGTCAGCACGCCCGCGCCCTGCAGCAGGCGGACGAGGTCCTCGGGGTCATCGAGCGTGCGGCGTTCGGCGGTGTACGCCGCGTGCATCGCGACGATCTCATCGATCTCCGCGGCCTGGCCGGGATACTCCTCGCGCAGGCGATCGAGCGCGCGCGCACGCGGGCTGGGAAGCTCCTCGACCTGGCCCGTCGCACGGTCCACGATGCGGCGGCGGACGTCGCGCAGCTCGAGCGCCCGGCGCACGTCCTCCCCGCGCAGCACGCCCGAGAGCACCGCCTCTCGGGCCGTTTCGTACGCCGCCTCGGCCTCGCCCGCGAGCGAGAGCATGAGGTCCTGCGCTTCCTGCGGCGCCCCCGCCGCCGCGGCACGCTCATACTCCGTGCGCGATTCGGCAGCCTTGTCCGCCGCCGCGCACGCCGCACGCAGCACGTCGGCGCGCGCCGCGTTCCCGCGCGACGCCTCCACGATCGCCTTCTCTCGCTCGTCCCCGTGCAAGCGGACGATCCGCTCGAGCGCGTCGGACGTGACGGCGTCCTTCCCCAGCCCATCGATCCGCGCGTCCAGCTCCGCCCGGAGCTGCTTCACGCGATCCGTGGGCAGCGGCATCGTGATCTCGAGCCGGTCCCGACCCTGGGCCGTCATCGTGATCTCGAACAGCCCGTCCGGGTCCACGCGGCGCTTGAGCACCGCGATGGTGCGGCCCATCACGCTCGTCGGGTCCTCGCCGGGGTCGATCTGGACGCTGTAGACGAGGCTGGTGCCGCCCTGCAGGTCCTTGCCGAGGCGAAGCTTCTTCTCGGGCGGGTACGCCGCGAGCACCATCGCCACCATCACAATCAGGATGATCACCGTGTTGCGGACGAGATGCTGCATCGTGCACCGGCTCCCACGCTGGCCCGAATCGCTGATCCACACGCATCCGACCGCTCTTGCGACGCGACACCACGCCGCCCGGTCGTCCGGGCCCAACCTCCCCAAAGCCCGGCTCGCGCCGGCGGGAGACAAGGTTAGTCGTCACAACACCCGGAAACGCCCCACACGCACCGCCCCATGGGGAACCGCCTCAGGAGGCCGAACCCACCCGGGCGTCCTCGCCCTTGGGCTCCAGCGCGCCCGAGGCCCCGCCCGACTTGTGCGGGCGGAGGACCCGGTCGATCGAGCTCCGCAGCACGCGGATGCGCGTCCCGCTGGTCTCGTCGGACTTGAGCACGACCTCTTCCTCGCCCATCTCGACGATGGTCCCGACGATCCCGCCCAGGGTCGCGACCTTGTCGTGCTTGCCCAGGGCGCTCAGCATGTCGTTCCGGGCCTTCTGACGCTTCTTCTCCGCCGAGGCGCCCCGGAACATCATGAACACCAGGAACACCACCATCAGCGGCAGCAGGAACATGAACGGGTCCGGCCCGCGCGGGGCGGTCGCGCCCTGTCCGGCATCCGCCGCGCCCGTGCTCGCCCCGCCGCCCGCGGCGTCGCCCTCTGTAAAGCTCGGAACGACCACCGGGCCGCCCGACGACGCCCCCGCGTCCTGCCCGAGCGTCAGCGTCCCGAACTCCGCGCCCCCGAGCGCCCCCATCGCCCATCCGCCCCACGCCGTCTCCATCACGATTCCTTCCCGCGCCCTGCCGGACGCCAAGCCAACCCGAACTGGTGGCTATTGCTCGACCTCGAACGCGGCCCGCGTACAAGGCCAGCGGGACGCGAACGCCTCCCACTCGCCCGAGCGGATCACCCGCCGCAGGTCCCCCATCAAACGCTGATAGAACCGAAGGTTATGCAGGCTGACGAGGATGGGCCCGAGCATCTCCCCCGCCATGAAGAGGTGCCGCAGGTACGCCCGCGAGAAGTGCCCCCCGCACAGCGCCCCCCCGGGGACATAACCGGGGACCCAGCCCGCCGGGGCGTCCCCCGCGCCGCCCCGCCCGCACGCCGGGCAGTCGCACCCCTCCTCGATCGGGCCCGGGTCCTCGGCGTGCCGCGCGTTGCGGAGCTTGAGCACCCCCTCGGGGACGAACGCGGCCGCGTTGCGCCCGTTGCGGGTCGGGAGCACGCAGTCGAACATGTCCACGCCCGCGCGCACCGCGGCGACGATGTCCCGCGGGTAGCCCACGCCCATGAGGTACCTCGGGCGGTCCTCGGGCAGGAGCGGGGCTGTGGAGCGAACCACCCTCGCGATGTCCGCGAAGTCCTCCCCCACCGCGACCCCGCCGATCGCGTAGCCGGGCAGGTCGATCGCGGTGACGTCGCGCGCGGATCGCTCACGCCGCGCGAGGTCGGTCCCGCCCTGCACGATGCCGAAGAGCGCCTGGTCGTTGGGACGCGCGTGCGCTTGCACGCATCGCTCGAGCCAGCGGACGGTGCGGGCGTTCGACTCGTCAAGCCTGCGCTCGTAGTCCACGCGGTCGCGATCGCGCGCGCGCCGGCTCGCCAGCACCGCGCGGGGCACATCGCCTTCCACTCCCGCCGAGGCAACCCCCGCGACATTTGCCTCCGCGCCGCTGGCGTCATCGTGCGCCTCGTCGCGCGCGGGCGGGCAGTCGTCGAAGGCCATGATGATGTCGGGTCCGAGCGCGTTCTGCACCTCGATCGCACGCTCGGGCGTCAGGCGCACCGGGCTGCCATCGACGATGCTCTTGAACGTCACGCCGTCCTCATCGATCGCGTTGAGGTCGGCCATCGAGAACGCCTGGAACCCGCCCGAGTCCGTCAGGATCGGCCCATCCCAGCCCATGAAGCGGTGCACGCCGCCCATCTTTTCGATGAGCCTCTCCCCCGGGCGGAGCATGAGGTGGTACGTGTTGTTCAGCAGGATCTGCGCGCCGCTCGCACGCACCAGCCCGGGCAGGATGCCCTTGACCGACGCCCGCGTGCCCACCGGCATGAACGCGGGCGTATCGAACACGCCGTGCGGCGTCGCGACGCGCCCGAGGCGGGCGCGCGAGTGCGGGTCGGTGGCGAGGCGTTCGTACCGGACGGGCGCGGGCATGGGTGGATGATTGGCGCGTGCGCCGGAAGTGGGAGCACCGGCGTGCGAACTCGCTCACGCGCCCTTGCGGCGCTGCTCGGTCTCACGCTGGAGCCACTTCTTCTCGGCATCGGTGAGCGACTCGGTCCCGCCCACGCGGATCTTCTCGAGGATCGCGTCGAGCTTGCGGTCGTCGTCGGGCGTCGATCGCGCGGGCTTCTCCCGCCTCGGCTTCTTCTGCTTCCGGGGGCGGGAATCGTCGAGCACGTCGAAGAAGTCGGCGAGCAGATGGCTGTTCTTGATGAAGAAGAAGCCCGCGATCGCGCCGCCGATGTGCGCCGCGTCGCCACCGGCGTTGTTCCCGCCCATGAGCAGGTTCAGGGCCGCGATGCCGACGTAGACGTACGCGACCGTCCGGAGCTTCAGTGGGATCGGCGGGAACAGGAGCTGCACGATCGTGTTCGGCGCGATCCGCGCACAGGCCATGATCACGCCGAACACGCCCGCCGATGCGCCGACGAGCCACGTGGTCGGATCCTGCGTCAGCACCCCGGGAATGCTGGCGTGGAACGCCGTTCCGAGCAGGTTGAGCGCGAGGTACATCAGCCCGCCGCAGATGCCGCAGAGCAGGTAGAACGCGACGTACTTCTTTCGTCCGAGCTGCTGCTCGACCATCGAGCCGAACATGTACAGCCCGAGCATGTTGAACGCGATGTGGATGAGATTCGCGTGCAGGAACTGGAAGGTGATGAAACGCCAGACCTCAAGGTTCAAAAAGATCTGCTGCGAGCCATCGGGAAAGTGCTTCTGATAGAAGAACGCCTTCGCGGTCGAGAAGTGCCCCAGCGCGCCGATCCAATGCTTCAGGAACGGCGAAAATTCCATCAGCACAAACACGATGATGTTGATCACGATGATCCACGTGTTCGCGCTCAGCCCGTCCAGACCGCCCAGGCGGGCCTGCCGCCCCAGCGGACCACCCCGCCCGCCCATCCCGGCGCTGCCCGCCCCCGAATAGTCGCGGTCGTAGAGGCCCATCCGTGCTCCTCATCCACAGGCGTCGTGCAGGATCGTGCGGCTCGTGAGGCCGGTTCGACATTGCGGCGGCCCACACGCCGGCGGGCACCTGCCACAGATCGTCCGCCCCGCCCCCGAGTCTTTGGGAAAACGGGCGGGGGCGTCCCTACCCCCCATCGGGCCAGCAAACCCTATCCGCCCCACACGAGCCCCGCCGCACCGGGCCAGAAGATGCTCAGGCGGGGCCGCTGCGCTTGCGGGCAGTCTCGCGCTCGAGCGTCCGCCGCTCGGAGCGGGTGAGCGAGTCCATCCCGCTCGCCGAGATCTTCGCGAGCACGCGGTCCACCTCCGCCCGTTCGGACTGCTCGCGGGCTTCGGCCTTCTCGGCCCGCCTGTCCGCCTCCCGCTCCGCCCGCGCGTCGGGACCCGAACCATGCAGAGACGCCGCGAACTCGCCCGCGTCGGGCGACACCGGGTCCTCGACGAAGCGGAGTTGGCGGAGTTCCTGCACGCACGCGAGCGCGCCCAGCACGCCAACACCCACAAGCGTCGCCTGCTCGACGAGCGAGCCCAGCGCGACCATCCCCAGGCCCGAGACGATCCCCGCGATCGCGGTCACGCGCGTCGCGCCATGCCGCCCCATGCCCCCGGGCACGCGCGAGAGGTACGCCCGCGCAATCCGGGCGGCGTCGAGCGGCATCATCGGCGCGAGGTTCAGCAGCGTCACGATCATCCCGCCCGCGTACGTCCACCACACCCCGAGCAGCCACACGGGCTGCGTGCCGCCCGGCGTGCGCAACGCCGCGAGCGCACGCGCCGGGTGCAGCGGATTCAACAAGACCGCGTCGCGCGGCGCGCCCGCCACCAGCAGCCCGGCGAGCGCCAGGAGCGCCACGAGCACGCCCGCGAGCGTCGGCGCGCCCGCCGCCATCGCCTCGTGCCGCCACGACGGGAACTCGCGCCCGCCCGCGACGCTCCCGAGGGGCCAGAGCAGCGATTCGTCCGCCTCGCCCCCGAGCGCCCGCGTCGCGCCGATCCGCGCGAACTCGCGCACCACCAGCACCATGAGCAGCGCCAGCACGCCGAGCAGCGTCGGCACAATGCCCAGCGCGTCGTGCGGCAGGCTCGCGATCAACACCAGCGCGATCCACGCGATCAGCACGACGTGCACGCGCACCCGCACGCCCGCGACCCGCCCCAGCGTCGGGCCCCAGCGCACCGGGTTCTCGCCCTCGCCCAGCGCCCGCGCCAGGAGACGCGACCAGCCCATCGAGGGCGCACGCTCGCCGCGCGGCGCGCTCACGACCCGGCGCTCCCGGGGCCCAGCAGCCCGCGATCGCGTGCAAGGAGCAGCGTGAGCATGGTCTTGGCGTCCTCGATCGCGCCCGTCCGCACCATCTCGATCGCGTCCTCCACCCGCTCGATCCGGACGCGGATCCGCTCGTCGGGCTCGAGCCGCTGCCCGACCCGCGTCAGCCCCCGCGCCACGAACGCGTGCATCACCTCGTTGCTCAGGCCCGGCGAGGTGTAGAACCGCCCGAGCGGCTCAATCGTTGCAGCGGCGAAGCCCGTTTCCTCTTCCAGCTCGCGCGCGGCGCACGCGGCGGGGTCCTCGCCCGCCTCGAGCGTGCCCGCGGGCAGCTCCACCAGCGCCTTCCCCACGCTGAAGCGCTCGTTCTCGATCAGGACGATCTCCGCCCCGCCAGCCGCCCCGTCGCGCCCCGTGCCCTCACGCATGGGAAGAAGGATCGGAAGGATGATGACGGCGCCGGGATGCTCGACCATCTGGCGAACGAGGGTCCGCCCGCCCAGGCCCGGGAGCGTGACCTCGACGAAGTCGAACTTCGCGCCCCGGTGCAGCACCCTACGCTGCCCGGGGCGATCGCCGAAATCGCCGGGTTTCGTTCCCGAATCCGTCACGCGGGCATCGTAACCCGCGCACGCCCGACCATGCCCGACCCCACGACCATCCCGGAACCCCGATCCGAGCGCGCCGCCGCCCATCCCGCGGCGCCGAGCACGCTGGTGTCGCTCCGCGACGTGCACAAGCGGTTCGGGAGGCAGCGGGTGCTCGCCGGGCTGGATCTGGACGTGCCCGAGGGGCGCTGCACCGTCATCCTCGGGCCCTCGGGCTGCGGCAAGAGCGTGACGCTCAAGCACATCAGCGGGCTGCTCGCGCCCGACGCGGGCGAGGTGTGGTTCGACGGGGTGCGGGTCGATCGCTACAGCGAGCGCCAGTGGCGCGAGGTGCGCCTCCAGATCGGCTTCGTGTTCCAGATGAGCGCGCTGTTCGACTCGATGAGCGTCGCGGACAACCTCGCGTTCCCGATGATCGAGCACACGCGCATGCCCCGGGCCCAGCGGAACGAGCGGATCGACGAGGCGCTCAGCGTCGTGGACCTCGAGGGCGTGCGCGAGAAGCTGCCCAGCGAGCTCTCGGGCGGTCAGCGGAAGCGCGTCGCCCTCGCGCGGGCCATCGTGCTCAAGCCGAGGCTCATGCTCTACGACGAGCCCACCACGGGGCTCGACCCGGTGCGGGCCGACGGGATCGACCAGCTCGTCCGCAAGCTCCAGCGCACGCTGGGCGTCACGAGCATCGTCGTCACGCACGACCTTTCCAGCGCGGAGAAGGTCGGGGACGAGATCGTCATGCTCCTCGATGGCAAGGCCGCCGCGCGGGGCTCGCTCGCGCAGCTCAAGCGCAGCACCGACCCGCGCGTCGCCCACTTCCTCGCGGGGAGGTACCATCGCGAGGACGACCTCCCCGAGGCGCTCGGCGGCGCGGCGGGCGACCAGGACTGATTCCCACCATGCGACCCACCACGCGAGACTTCATGATCGGGCTCACCGCCATCCTCGGCGTCGCGGGGCTCGTCGTCACGCTCGTCGTGTTCGGGGAGCTCTCCGACGTCGGGAAGTCGTACTACCGCTTCACGCTGCACATGCAGACCGCCCGCGGGCTCTCGGTCGACGGGCCTGTGACGCACAACGGCGTGCGCGTCGGGCGCATCGAGTCCATCGTGCACACCCGCTCGCCCGAGCCGGGGGTGGACGTCGTGGTGCAGTCCGAGACGAAGCACGAGATCCCGCGGGACTTCGTCGCGTTCATCGATCGCGGTCTCGTCGGAGCGACGGTGCTCGACCTCGTGACCGAGCCCGTGGACTGGGACGCGGGGTTGATCGCGAACGGGGACCGCTTCGACCGCGAGGCGACCAGCACGATCAAGCAGATCCAGGACCAGCTCGCGGGCCCGATGGCGGCGCTGGGCGAGACGAGCGACGACATCAAACGCCTCGTCGCGACGTACGACAGCGTGGGCAATCGGATCAACGACCTGCTCGAGCCCCGCTCGCCCGAGGACGTCGCCCAGGGCGCGGCGCCCAACCTGCGCTCGACGCTCGCGCGGGCGGACCGCGTGATGACCGACCTTCAGCGCTGGACGGCGGACGACGGGCTGCGGGCCGACGCGTCGGAGGCGATCCGCACCGCGCGCGACGCGGCGGAACGCGCCTCCAAGACGATCGACACCGCGAACCAGACGCTCGCGGCGTGGAAGTCCGCCGCGGAGGGAGTCTCGAACCAGTCGGCCCGCGCGGGGGAGAAGATCGACACGCTCGCGTCCGATGCCTCGCTCGCGCTGGACCGCGTCGCGCAGGCGTCGGACCAGTTGCGCCAGACGCTCGCGGGTGTGAACGAGGGGCGCGGCACGCTGGGCCAGCTCGCGACGAACCCCGACCTGTACAACGCCGCGGTCGATGCGGCCCGGCGCTTTGACACCGCGCTCGCGGAGTTCGAGCTGCTGATCGAGAAGCTCAAGGCCGAGGGCCTGCGCGTGGGGCTCTGAACCCTCGACACCCCTGCCGGCATGGGCGACGCGCCCTTGACCAATCGGGCGACGACGATTAGTCTCGCGCACCTGAATGTGCTGGGTATGTACTGCCCGCTGTCCGGCCGGTCCGCCCGGCGGATGAGTAGAGGGAGCCTGTGCTATGGGTGCGGCCTTGTCGTCTTGCGTTCAGCAGAGCAGAGTGATGATGCATCCACATCGACTCGTCGCATTGCTGGCATTCGTAATGACCCCGATCGCACACGCCCAATGGAGCGTGACGAATCTTCATCCTGCAGGCGCTACCCAGTCACGAGCCTTTGGCGTTCGTGATGGACAGCAGGTAGGAAACGCGACAACGGGCGGTGTCGTGCGTGCGAGCGTCTGGTCGGACACGGCCGGTTCATGGATAGATCTCTCGCCGGGCGTGGCGACACGCTCGTACGTCAACGCGGTAGACGGAGAAACACAGGGCGGATGGACCACGATCGGCCTGGATCATGCGTGCATATGGCAGGGCAGCGCCGCGTCGCGCATTGATCTGAACCCCGCCCAAGCATCGGAGTCCTACGTGACGGCGCTCGATGGGCAACAACAGGTTGGCTCGTCTCGAATCAGCAACGTGTACCACGCCTGTCTGTGGACGGGATCCGCCGCATCGTGGATTGATCTGCACCCTGTCGGCTCAACCCAGTCCTACGCGTACGGCGTTCATGACGGATGGCAAGGCGGGTACGCCATTCTCGGAGGGCTGCGCCGCGCGAGTTTGTGGAATTCCAGCGCTCCATCGTGGACGGATCTCACTCCTCAAGGGATGGCGCACGCGGAGATCTACGCCGTTCACGATGGCTCGCAAGCCGGATACGTCACGGTAGCAGGCGCGAATCATGCGAGCCTATGGGCTGGATCGATCGCGTCGTGGATCGATCTTCACCCCGATACCGCAACGCAGTCGCGGGCGTTCGCCCTGCACGACGGCTGGCAAGTGGGGTATGCGATCTTTGATGGCGTAGAGCACGCGAGCATCTGGAATGGAACCGCCGAGTCCTGGCACGATCTTTCGCTGGCCCTCTCCGGCTCATGGGGCGCAACGCAAGCCCGATCAATATGGATCGATGCTGGAACGATCTACGTTGCCGGATGGGGATACAACCTCGACACGAATCGTGACGAGGCCTTGTTATGGTCACGCCCGCTGGACACGCTGTGTAACGCCGACTGGAACGGCTCGGGCGGGCCTCCCGATTCGAGCGATTTCCTCGCCTATCTCAACGACTACGCTGCCCAGAACAGCGTGGCCGACCTCGCACCGCCGGGAGGTGACGGAGCCTTCGATTCCAGCGATTTCCTTGCATTCCTGAACATCTACGCCCAAGGATGCAACTGAAGACTCGCTTTACAAAGTGTCCCTACCGCACGCAGCATCCTTATACACGCATCCTCCGCAGTCGCGTGATCGCCTCTTCCAGCGTCTCGTCGCGCTTGCAGAACGCGAAGCGCACGAGGCCCGCGCCCTCCGCGGGCTCGTCGTAGAACACGCTGGGCGGGATCGCCGCGACGCCGAAGTCCCGCGTCATCGCGCGGCAAAGCTCGACGTCGCCCCGCACGCCGAGGCGTGCGCTCACACGCTCGTGCCCGGCCATGATGAAGTACGTGCCCTCGGGCGTGCGGACGTCGAAGCCGATCTCCGACAGCGCCGCCGCCAAGCGGTCCCGCTTGCGGGCGTACTGCGCGACGAGGTCGCGGACATAGCCCTCGCCCTCCGCGAGCGCCACCGCCGCGCCGTGCTGGAGCGGCGTCGCGACGGCGAAGGTGAGGAACTGGTGCGCCGCCCGCACACCCGCGGTGAGGTGCGCGGGCGCGATCGCCCACCCGATCTTCCAGCCCGTGACGCTGAAGGTCTTGCCGATGCTCGAGAGCGTGACGGTCCGCTCGCGCATGCCGGGCAGCGAGGCGATGGGCACGTGCGTGTGCCCGTCGTAGACGAGCCGCTCGTACACCTCGTCCGACACGCAGACGAGGTCGTGCCCGACGCAGGCCCGCGCGATCACGTCCAATTCCGCCCGCGTGAAGACCTTGCCGGTCGGGTTGTGCGGGGTGTTGAGCAGCACCATCCGCGTGCGCTCCGTGATCGCGTGCTCCAGCTCCTGCTCGTCGAAGCCGAAGCGACCGTCGGGCCCCGGGCGGAGCGTCACGAACCGGGGCGTCGCGCCCGCGAGCGCGACGCAGGCGCGGTACGAGTCGTAGAACGGCTCGAACAGCACCACCTCGTCGCCCGGATTGAGCAGCCCGAGCATCGTCGCGGCGATCGCCTCGGTGCAGCCCGAAGTGACCGTGATCTCGGCATCCGGGCTCGCGGGCCAGCCCCCGCCCCGCACGAACCACGCCGAGATCGCCTCGCCCAGGGCGGGCACGCCCGGCATGCGCGCGTACTGGTTCTCGCCGCGTCGCAGGAGGGCATCCGCCGCGGCGTCCCGGACGAACTCCGGACCGTCGAAATCAGGGAATCCCTGAGAGAGGTTCACCGCGCGATGCTCGACCGCCAGCCTGGTCATCTCGGCGAAGATCGTGGTGCCGAAGGGGCGGAGCTTCCCGCTGACGCCGTGGCGCGAGGCGATAGTCATGGCGTGAGGGTAACCAGTTGGCGGGGTCGCGCACAGAGAGGGGATTCGCGATGAGGGCGCTCGTTTGGTTCCGCGCGGACCTGCGCACGGTGGACAATCGCGCCCTCGCCCAGGCCGCACGGGATGCGGGCGCGTCGGGGAGCGTGGTGGGCGTGTTCACGATCTGCCCCGAGCAGTGGCGTGCGCACGACTGGGGCGTGCCGCGGGCCGGTTGGACCCTGCGCAACCTCGCCTCGCTGCGGGACAAACTCGCATCGCTGAACATCCCGCTCAAGATCGTCACGACGCCGCGGTTCGAGGGCGTGCCCGACGCGCTGCTCTCGCTTGCAAAGCGGGTGATGGCCGATGCGCTCTACCTCAACCGCGAGTACGAAGTGAACGAGCTGTCGCGCGATGAAGCGGTGACAGATCTCTTCGAGGGCTCGGGCATCCATGTGCACGCGTTCCACGATCAGGTGGTCGTGCCGCCCGACGCGGTGCGCACGGGCCAGGGGTCGTACTACACCGTGTTCTCGCCCTACCGGCGTGCGTGGGAGAAGCACCTGGACGAGAATCGCGAGCTCGCCGAGATCGACAAGGAGCCGCGCCCGTGCAGCGACGCGGGCATCGCGAGCGACGACGTGCCCACCTCACTCGACGGGTACGACCTCGCGCCGGAGCTCGACGGCCCGCGGGCGAAGTTGTGGAAGCCCGGGCAGGACGCCGCGATCGCGCGACTGAAGTCCTTCCGCGGCGATCGCCTCAAGGACTACAAGAATGATCGCGACTTCCCCGCGATCGACGGCACGAGCGTGATCTCGCCGTACCTCGCGGTGGGCGCGGTCTCACCACGTCAGTGCCTCGCGGCGGCGCGCACGCAGAAGGGCCCGGGCCCGACGCACTGGGAAAGCGAACTGGTGTGGCGCGAGTTCTACCGGCACGTGCTGGTGGGCTATCCGCGCGTGTGCCGCAACCGGGCGTTCCGCGTCGAGACGGACCGAATGGATTGGGAGGACGCGAGCGCGAACCTCGACGCGTGGAAGCAAGGGCGCACGGGCATCCCCATCGTGGACGCGGGCATCCGCCAGCTCCTTGAGACCGGCTGGATGCACAACCGCGTGCGCATGATCGTCGCGATGTTCCTCACCAAGAACCTGCTCATCGACTGGCGCGAGGGCGAGCGGTGCTTCATGAATCGCCTCATCGACGCGGACTTCGCGAGCAACAACGGCGGATGGCAGTGGTCCGCCTCGACGGGCACCGACGCGGCGCCGTACTTCCGCATCTTCAACCCCGCGAGCCAGAGCCGGAAGTTCGATCCCGACGGCGCGTACATCCGCCGATTCATCCCCGAGCTCAAGACGCTCGACAACGATTCGATCCACGAGCCTTGGGAGGCGGGGCTCGCGCGCGGCGTGATCGACTATCCCGACCCGATCGTGGACCTGAAGTCGTCACGCACGCGCGCGATCGAGCGTTTTAAACGCGTGCTCGGCTCGGGCGTGACCTACGAAGAGGCGCCGCCCGAGGTCGACGCGCCGCGTTCCCGCACGCGCAAGCGATAGACAAGCACTCTCACGCGAAAACGCTCACACCGCCGCGGGCGAACGCCGGCGGAGCACGCGATCACTCTCGACCAGCCCGTCGGCGAGGCGGATGATCCGCTCGCAGCGTGCCGCGATCTTGTCGTCGTGCGTGACCATGAGGATGGTCATGCCCGCGTCGTGCAGGTCCTCGAAGAGCTTGAGGATCGCCTGACCGGTCGCGGAGTCGAGGTTGCCCGTGGGCTCGTCGGCCATGAGGACCGAGGGATACGTCACGAGCGCGCGCGCGATCGCGACGCGCTGCTGCTGACCGCCCGAGAGCTCGCTGGGGCGGTGCCCCAGGCGCGTGTCGAGCCCGACGCGGGCGAGCGACTCGATCGCCCGCTCGCGACGCTCACGCCGGTGCATCCGCTGGTAGAACAGCGGGACCTCGACGTTCTCCTCGATCGTCAGCTCCGCGATCAGGTTGAACGACTGGAACACGAAGCCGATCGTCCGCCCGCGGAAGGCCGAGAGCTCCTCATCGGCCATCTGCCCGATGTCCTGCCCGTCGACCAGGTACTGACCATCGGTGGGACGATCGAGGCAGCCCAGGATGTTCATGAGCGTGCTCTTGCCCGAGCCCGAGGAGCCCATGATCGCGACGTACTCGCCCTTGCGGATCACGGCGTCGACGCCGCGGAGGGCCTCGACCATGATGGACCCGTCGGGCTTGTAGTAGACCTTGCGGACCTTGCGCAGCTCCGCGACGATGGGCGCGCCGGCCCGGGGATCGCTCGCGGGGTCGAGCGTCGTGAGGGTCGCGGCCTGTCCTGTCGAGCCGGTGGTCATGCGTCAGTTGTACGCCCGTCGCGGCCCGGGGTGGCAGGAACCGGAGCAGAAGAGAGAAGGGACGCGGGCTCGTGGAGCGCCTCACGCGCGGCGACGTCGTGGGCGTAGATCGTCAGCGTGTCCCCCGCCTCGATGCGGGTCGGGGCGTCGGGCGCGCCGAGGTACGCCCCCGACGCACGCTCGATGGCGAGCACCACCACGCCGCGCGAGCCCAGGCGGGATTCGGCGAGCGAATGCCCGATCAGCGGGTGCCCGTCGGGCACCTCGTACCGCGCGACGGCGTAGCCCTCGTGGACGCGGAGGAGCATGTCGTAATCGAACGTGCGCAGGACGCCCACGGAGCGGAGCGAGCGCCGGATCAGCGCGTCGGCCAGATCGCGGACGATGCGGAGGCGGAACGTGCCGAACAGCAGGAGCAGCCCCACGAAGACGACCGCGAGCTTCTGGAGGCGCGTCGGCCCGCCGGCCTCGACCTCGCCCATGAACGTGATCAGGACGGTCGCCAGCACGCTGGTGAGCCCGATGTTCCCGAGGATGATGAGGTCGCGGATGATGCGACGCCGCACCGGATGCTTGACGACGAGCTCGGCCTCCTGCGTGGTGAAGCCCACGCCGAAGAAGGCGCTGATGGCCTGGAACTCCGCGACGTCGCGCGAGAGGCCCGTCATGACGAGTGCGGCGGCGCCGACGCGGACGATCAGCAGCGAGATGAAGGTGATCGCGAGGAGGGTGATCAGTGCGCCCATGGCGTTCGGAGCCCCCGCGCGTGCAGAAGATCAGGCCACAAGGAAATCGGCCCCTGTGAGTTCAGACCCAGGTGAATTCGGGCTCCAATGAGAAATCAGGCCCCGGGCAGGTCGCCCCCGGCCTCTTCGAGCTGGAGCCCCGCGAGGGCGGTCATGGGATCGGGCGCGAAGCGGAACACCTTATCGAGCCCCGTGACGAGCATGACGGACCAGACGTCGTCGCTCAGGGCGCAGAGCTTGAGCGAGCGGCGGGCCTCTGCGAGCAGCTTCTTCAGGCGGAGGAGCTGGGCGATGTTCGAGGAGTTGATGTACGACACGTCGGAGAAATTGAGCACCACATGCGGCGCGCCCGCGTGCGAGCCCGAGGCGCGGGCCGGCGCATCGTGCTCCTCGCCGGGAGGGCCGGCGTGGTCGCGGACCTGCTGGATCACCTCGTTGAGCTCGTCCGAGAGGGCGGGCTCGTCGGTCAGGTCGGCCATCAGGATGTTCTCTGACCATTGCAGGGGCATAACTCACCCAGTGTACCGGGGGTGTGGCGGACGGGTTCGGAGAGCGCGACGAGGGCCGGGGACGTCCCGGACCGCCTACTCGGGCTCGCCCCCGGATTCGCCCCCGGAATCGGCTTCGGCGTTGGCTTCGGTGGATTCCTCGACCGCGGGGACGCGGGCGGAGGCGACGACGGAATCGCCCTCGTTGAGGGACACGACGCGGACGCCCTGCGTGCCGCGCCCGATCATGCTGATCGTTGCGGCGGGGATGCGGACGAGCTGCCCACGCTTGGTGATGACGACGACGTCGTCGGACTCCTCGACGCCCAGGGCCGCGATGGAGGGACCGTTGCGAGCGGTGGTCTTGATGTCGGCACGCCCCTTCCCGCCGCGGGACTGGGACCGCATCGGGCCCGACTCAGGCTGGACGCGGTACTCGTCGACGCTGGTGCGCTTGCCGTAGCCGTTCTCGGTGATGGTGAGGAGGCAGAGGTTGGCGTCGAGCGCGGCCTGCGCGGTGTCGGTGAGGCGGTCGGCCTCCTCGGCCTCGGGATTGCGCACCACCATCGGCACGCGGACCGCGCCGATCACCGACGCGTCGTCCGAAAGCTCGATGCCCTTCACGCCCGCGGCGGCGCGTCCCATGTCGCGCGCGTCGGTCTCGTTGAAGCGGATCGCCATGCCGTCGTCGGTCACGAGGATGACGTCGTCGGTGCCCTCGGTCTGGAGGACGTTGAGGAGGGCGTCGCCGTCCTTGAGCCCGACGGCGATGATGCCGGCGCGGTTCACGTTGGCGTAGGCCTTGAGCGGCGTGCGCTTGACGATGCCGCCGCGCGAAATGAAGGTGAGGTAGTTGCTGCCCGCCTCGAAGTCGGTGATGTTGAGGTAGGCGCAGGTGCGCTCGCCCTCACGCAGCCCGATCAGGTTGACGATCGCGCGTCCCTTGCTCGTGCGGGACATCTCGGGCAGCTCATAGACCTTCATGCGGAACACGCGCCCGGTGTCCGTGAAGCAGAGCAGGTCGTCGTGCGTCGAGGCGACGAAGACGTGCTCGATGAAATCGTCGTCCTTCGCGTCGCTCGCGCGGATGCCCTTGCCCCCGCGACCCTGCGACTGGTACGTCGCGAGCGGGACGCGCTTCACGTAGCCGTGGTGGCTGATCGTGACCGCGACGTCCTCCTCCTGGATCAGGGCGGCGAGGTCGATGTCGTCCGCGGAGTCCTCGATGCGCGTGATGCGATCGGAGCCGAAGCGGGCCTTCATCTCCTCGCAGTCGGTCCGGATGATCGCGCGGACGCGCTCGGGACGGGCGAGGATGTCCTCGAAGTCCTCGATCTCCGCGGCGACGCCCGCGTACTCCCCGACGAGCTTCTCGATCTCGAGCCCGGTGAGCTGGATGAGGCGCATGTTGCCGATGGTCTCGGCCTGGATGCGTGAGAGCGCGACGCCGCCCGCGGGGTCCATCCGCCGGACGTAGTCCATCAGGCGCGCGGGGATCTTGGGCGCGAAGGGGTGGTCCGCCGGGATGCGGAACTTTCGCTGCATGAGGGCCTGGATCGCGTCCTCGCGCGTGCTGCTGGCGCGGATGAGGCGGATGACCTCGTCGATGTCGCAGACCGCGTAGATCATCCCCTCGAGCACGTGAGCGCGCTTGCGGGCCTCGCGGAGCAGGTGCTCCGTCCGACGGCGGATGACCTCGGTGCGGTGCTCGATGTACAGGTCGAGCATCTCGCGCAATGTCAGCGTGCGCGGCTGGCGGTTCACCAGCGCGATGTTGATGATGCTGAACGTCTGCTGCAGCGGCGTGAACTGGTAGAGCTGGTTCTCGACGACGCGCGGGTCCGCGCCCTTCTTCACCTCGATGACGATCCGCGTCTGGGCCGCGCGACCGGACTCGTTGCGGACGTCGGAGATGTCCTTGATCCGCTCGTCCTTGACCGCGTCGACGATCCGCTCCACCAGCGTGTTCTGCATGAGGGCGTACGGGATCGAATCGATCACCAGCACCTCGCGCCCGGACGAGCCCTCCTCGACGTGGCACTCGCCGCGCACGACCACGCGCCCGCGCCCGGACGTGTACGCCTCATAGATGCCGGTGCGCCCGTGGATGACGCCGCCCGTCGGAAAGTCCGGGCCCTGCACGCCGCGCCGGACGACGTTGCCCGCGTCGTCCTTCTCGTCGCGCATCAGCTCGTGCAGCGAGATCTCGGGGTTCTCCAGCACGCGGACGATCGCGTCGAGGATCTCCGTCGGGTTGTGCGGCGGGAGGCTCGTCGCCATGCCCACGGCGATGCCCATGCCACCATTGATGAGCAGGTTCGGGAACTTGCCCGGGAGGACGGTGGGCTCGAGGAGCCGGTCGTCGTAGTTGGGCTGGAAGTCGACGGTGTCGAGCTTGATGTCGGCGAGCATGTCGACCGCGGCCCAGGTCATCCGGGCCTCGGTGTATCGCATCGCCGCGGGCGGATCGCCCTCGATGGATCCGAAGTTGCCCTGCGGCTGGATGAGCGGGACGCGCATCTTCCACTTCTGCGCCATGCCGACGAGCGTGGGATAGATGACCGATTCGCCGTGCGGGTGGTAGTCGCCCGAGGTGTTGCCCGCGATCTTGGCGCACTTGAGGTGCTTGCGATTGGGGCGGAGGTTGAGGTCGTTCATGGCGACGAGGATGCGTCGCTGGCTGGGCTTGAGCCCGTCACGGACGTCGGGCAGGGCCCGGTCCATGATCGTGCTCATGGCGTAGGTCAGGTAGCTGTCGCGGAGTTCCGTCTCGATCTGCATGTCGACGATGCCGCCCGCGGCGGGCTCGGGCGTCGGATCGAGTGGCGTGGTGTGTTCGTCGCTCACGCGGGGGTCCTTGTGCGCGGGCGGGCGGGCCGCGTCGCGCGGGCGCAAAAGTTCGGTAAATCCTAGGCGGATCGGGCGTTCGACACGCGGCGAAGCCCCCGCGCACCCCCTGCCCGTCCGGGGCGCCTCTCTACGGCTTGGAACGGGCGGACATCTCCGCGAGCGAACGCTCGAGTTCGACCGCCGTGATCAGCGCGTAGGCCGTCGGCGGGACGCGCGGCGCCGAGGTCCAGGGGCTGCCCCGGAGCGCGCCGGGGAAGGCGCCCGCGTCGCCCGAGGCCCACATCGCGTCCGGCGTGATCTGCAACTGGCGGACGAATCGCAGCGCGTCGAGGATGCGGACCAGCTCCATCGGGCGGTCCGCGGACGGCGTGAAGCGATCATCCGCGAGCATGTCGACCATCGCGGCCAGCGGGCGGAGCGTCTGCCAGTCGGGAAGCCGCTCCCCGCCCGCGGTGAAGACGAACGCGCCCAGGAGGTCACGCTCGTCGAGCGTCGCCTCGCCCGGCGAGAGCTGGGACTTCCAGACCGCATCGCGGGCGGCGCGGATCGCGGGCAGCGCGGGGATCGCACCATCGCCCCGCGCGTGGGCGAGCTCGTTCTCGCCCCAGACGAGCCAGGGCCAGTGCGTGACGAGCAGGCCGGGCGGCGTGGACTCGTACACCGAACGGAGCACGGGCTCCGCGTCCTCGGGCGTGAGGTCCCCCGCGCCGGCGCGGACGCACAACGCCCACGCGACGTACCCGAGCTGGATGTCGGGGATGGTCACGCCCGGGCGGCGAGCGTCGTCGAGCGCGCCGTCGCACGCGGAACGCAACGCGACAGCCTCGATCCCGAGCGGCATGCGCAAGAGCGCCGACCACACCGCGGCGGTCGCCGGTGCTTCTTTCGCAACGGCATCGGGCTGCTGCGAGGCGGCCTCGACCTGCGCCGCGATGAGGGCGATCGCGGCGTCACGCTGGTTCCCCTCGGGCAGATTCACGGCGTGCCACGCGATCGCGAGCGAGGCGAGCCCGCGCTCGAACCAGGTCGAGGCGCCGATCGCGGAGCCGGGCGTGTCGCGCGGGGCCGCGAGCATGCGCGCGAGCGCGTCGGCGCACGTCGTGCGAAGCTCGGCGATGGCGCGGGCATCGGTCGAGCCGGGCGCGATGGGGCGCGCGGCGCGATGCAGGAACACGGGCGGGCCCGCGGGCTCGAGCTGGGCGACGTGCGTCACCGGGGCGAGCAGGACGTCGAGCGCGTACGTCCGCGTGATCTCGGGGAGCGGGCGGAGCGCGCCGCTGGCGCCGACGACGCGCGACGCGAGCCCGCGAGCCGCGGACGACGCGTCGAGCCCCGAGTTGATCATCGCCTCGGGGAACATCGCCTCGGACTGACCGCGGGCGCGGACGATCACGGCCCGGGTCGCGGGCGGCGCACCGAGCCAGGGCGATTCGAGCTTCTCCGGCGGGCAGGGCGCGGCGTTCCCGGCGAGCTCAAGCGACACCATCAGGCGGGCCGACAGCTCGCAGGAGCGCTCGGGCCAGGTCGCGTCGGGCACGATGCGGAGCGAGGACTCGACGCGATCGAGGGCCTGCGACGTCGCGCGGGAGAGTGCGTCGTCCCGCCCGCCCGCGGACACCGCGACGCCCCGCCCGACCACCCGCCCTTCATAGCGGAGCACGACCGCGACGGCGTCCGCCCCGGGCGTCGAGGACTCCGCACGCAGCGGGGCCTCCCACGCGTCCACCATCGCCCGGACACGCTTCCAGGCGACGATCGCCTGGTCGGCCCGGGACTCCTGGGCGCTCGCCCGCCCCGCGACCAGGGCGGGCAGGGCGAAGGCGAGGGCAAGGGCCACCCCACGCCAAAGGGCAGGTCGTGGGGCCGACCGGCGAGCGGGGCAGCGGGCGGGGCCACGTGCGCCGGGTGTTGCCCGGGGGCAGCATGTCGCGGGGAGCGTGTTGTCCGGAAGCGACGTTGGCGTCATGATCGGATCCCTGCCCGGCCCCGGGCGACGGGGGTTGCCCGCGGGGCGTTCGTGGGGCAGTCTATTCTGGGACGCGGGACCGGCCCCGGCGGCGTGGCACGCGGATTGAACCTCTCCCGGCACAACCCAAGACCGGACGGAGGCACAGAAATGAAGACCATCCTGACGATCTCGCCGAGCGGCCAGCGCATCGCCCTCCTCGCCCTGCTGAGCTTCCTGGCCCTCTGCTGAGGTCCACGACCCCCGCGGCCCCTGAAGAAAGTGGGCACGCACACGCGAACTCCATAAACAAACAGCCCGGCCTCGCAGGAGCGAAGCCGGGCCGGTGGTGTTTTTGGAACCCCTGATCGGAGTGCGATCAGAAGCGGATCTTGTCGGTGCCCAGGGCGCCGTGATCGTCCATGCCTCCGCGGCGGGGGGACTCGGCGCGGGTGGGCGCGTAGTCCTCGACGCCCGAGGAATCGCCCCACTGGGCGCGCTTGAGCGACAGGCCGATCTTGCGATCGGTGATGTCGACGCGGAGGATCTTGACGTCGATCTCCTCGTTCGCCTTGACGACGTCGAGCGGGTTCTCGACCTTGTGGTCGGCGAGCTCGGAGATGTGGAGCAGGCCCTCGAGGTCGTCCTCGAGCTCGACGAAGACGCCGAAGTTGGTGATCTTCGTGACCTTGCCCCGCACGACCATGCCGGGCTTGTAGGCGTCGGGGATGGCGTGGAGCCAGGGATCCTCGGAGAGCTGCTTGACGCCGAGGGAGATGCGCTGCTTCTCGCGATCGACCTCGAGGACGACGCACTCGATCTCGTCGCCCTTCTTGTAGAGCTCGTTGGGGTGGGTGACCTTCTTGGTCCAGGACATGTCGGAGATGTGGAGGAGGCCGTCGATGCCGGGCTCGATCTCGACGAAGGCGCCGTAGTTGGCGAGGTTGCGCACGGCGCCCTTGATGACGGTGCCGGGGGGATACTTCTCGGAGACGAGCTCCCAGGGGTTGACCTCGGTCTGCTTCATGCCGAGGGAGATTTCCTGCTTGTCCTTGTTGATGTCGAGGACAACGACCTCGACTTCCTGGTCGGGCTGGACCACCTCGGACGGGTGGTTGACGCGACGCGTCCAGGACATCTCGGAGATGTGGACGAGGCCTTCGATGCCGTCCTCAAGGCGCACGAAGGCGCCGTAGGACATGAGGTTGACGACGGCGCCCTTGACGCGGGAGCCGACGGGATACTTCTTCTCGATCTCCTCCCAGGGGCTGGCCTCCTTCTGCTTGAGGCCGAGAGCGATCTTCTCGCGATCGAGGTCGATGTTGAGGACCTTGACCTCGACGCGCTGATCGATCTTGACGATCTCGGAGGGGTGGTTGACGCGGCCCCAGGACATGTCGGTGATGTGCAGGAGCCCGTCGATGCCACCCAGGTCGACGAACGCGCCGAAGTCGGCGATGTTCTTGACCGTGCCGGTGACGATCATGCCCTCCTTGAGGGTGCCCAGCAGGCGCTTCTTCGCCTCGTCGCGCTCGCGCTCGATGAGCTTGCGGCGTGAGATGACGATGTTGCGCCGGTCGAGGTCGATCTTGAGGATCTCGGCGCGGACCTTGCGTCCGATGAAGTCGCCGACCTCGCCCGGGCGACGGATGTCGACCTGCGAGGCGGGGAGGAAGACGGGGACGCCGATGTCGACGAGCAGGCCGCCCTTGATCTTGCGGGTGACGGTGCCCTCGACGATGTCACCCTCGCGGGTGGTGTCCATGATGCGCTGCCAGTTGATGAGGCGGTCGGCGCGGCGCTTGGAGAGCTGGATGAGCCCGCTCTCGCCCTCGACCGACTCGAGCAGCACGTCGATGGTGTCCCCGATGCGGATCTGCTCGGGGTTGTCGAACTCTTCCTTGGGGATGAGCCCCTCGCTCTTGAGCCCGACCTCGACGACGACGTCGTCGCCGGCCATGCCCACGACGCGGCCCTTGATGAGCTTGCCCGGGGCCATCTCCTGCCCGCCGGCGCCCATGAGGTCGTCCATGGACTCAACGCCGTCCTGCGCGCCGAATGCCTGGCGCAGGAGCGACTCCGCGTCGGCGTCGGAGACGCCGAGCGATGCGATCAGCGATTCATCGATCATGAAAATGTGTTCCCGTGTGGCGGAGGAGCGGGGGTCGATCCCGGGCCGGCGTGGATCGGCATCAGCTCTTTCGCGGCCTCGCGCCAGCAGATCGGCGCGGGCGCCCTGAGGGCGGCAAGGGGTGTCACGGGGCCGCGTGCGCACCATGCGCACATCGATCGGCCCGGCCCGTAGGACTGCAAGTCTAGGGCCGGTCCGTGTGCGGGCCGCGTGAAAATGCTTCAGACCGCGCGAAATCGGCGTCAGACCCGGGCGCCAGACTCCAACGCCGTGAGCAGGTCGGGGAGGCGATCGGCGAACGCGCCCCGGGTGTACACCGCGTCGGCCCCGGCGTCACGGGCGGCCTGCAGGCGGTCCTTGTCGACGTGCGGCCCAAAGGCGATGACGCGGGCGGGCGGGCGGTCCGACGCCGGGCTCTCGGGACCGTGCGCGCGGATTTGGACGATCAGCGCGAGGGCGGCATCGCCCGCCTCGAGATCCACGATCAGGGCCCGAACGTCGGAGTCGGCGAGGCGGGCGGCGAGCATGTCCGCATTGCGTACGGGTCGGCACGGGATGCCCAGCGCATCGCCCGTGCCCTTGATCTTGCTGGCCCAGAGCAGGTCGGACGCGCAGTAGAGGATCATCGGGCAGGATCTCCGGGACGTGTGTTCGGCGGCGGGGCCCGATCGCCCGGCTTGATCGCCGCAACCGCCCATGGGAAGTTGGTCACGGGAATTGGATCGGGATCATCCCGCACCCGTGGATGGACGCTTGCCCCCACGGGTCGGGGAGTCAAGCATTCCCTTCACCCCTCCGATATGCCGGAAGGGGTCGGTTCGCCCGCGTTCGGCGGACCGGTTCGCAGGCCGCCGCACCATCTGCACAGGACCTGGCGCTCATGACCATCGCTGCACCGTCGCCGTCCGTTCGTTCCTCCGCGCGCGATCCGATCTTCGACGAGCTCGGGTTTCCGACCGATCCGGACAACCTGTACACGCAGACGGTCGGCACGATGATCAACGCGGCGAACACGATCAACATGCGCCACCGCGTGAAGATCATCCTGGCGCAGCCCAAGAACGAGGTCATGGTGCACTTCCCCGTCCGCATGGACGACGGGCACCACCGCCTCTTCAAGGGCTACCGCGTGCAGCACAACAACGCGTGCGGGCCCTACAAGGGCGGCATCCGCTACCACCACGACGTGCACCTCGACGACGTCAAGAGCCTCGCGCTGCTCATGACCGTCAAGTGCGCGCTCATGCGCCTCCCGCTGGGCGGCGGCAAGGGCGGCGTGAAGTGCGATCCCAAGAGCATGTCCGCGGGTGAGATCGAGCGCGTGACGCGCCGCTTCACCGCCGCGATCATGAACGAGATCGGGCCCGACTACGACGTGCCCGCGCCCGACGTGAACACCAACGCGCAGATCATGGCCTGGATCGCGGACACGTACATGTCGTCGGTCAACGCGCAGTCCGCCAACGACGGGCTCCGCGTCGTGACGGGCAAGCCCATCGACATGGGCGGCAGCCTCGGGCGCGAGAAGGCGACCGGGCAGGGCGTCGTCGACTGCCTGCTCGAGATGCTCCCCGGGCTCGGGATCGTCAAGGACACCTCGGGCTTCCAGGGCCTGCGCATCTCGATCCAGGGCTTCGGCAACGTGGGCTCCTGGGCGGGACGCATCCTCGAGAAGAAGCACGGCTCCAAGGTCGTCGCGGTGCAGGACCACACGGGCTACATCGTCAACGAGAACGGGTTCGACACCGAGGCCCTCGCCGAGCACGTCCGCCAGAACGGCGGCATCGCGGGCTTCGAGAAGGCCAAGGGCAACACCCCCGGCATCGGCGGCACGCTGGTGAGCGAGGAGGAGTTCTACAAGACGCCGGTGGACGTGTTCATCCCCGCGGCGCTCGAGCAGATGATCAAGGAGCGTCAGGCCCGCTGGCTCAACGCGAAGGTCATGATCGAGGGCGCCAACGCCCCGAGCACGCCCGAGGGCGACGCGATCCTGGGCGAGCGCGGGATCACGGTCATCCCCGCGGTGCTCGCGAACGCGGGCGGCGTGACGGTGTCGTACTTCGAGTGGGTGCAGAACAAGAGCTGCCACTACTGGACCGAGGAGACGGTCGACGCCGAGCTGAACCGCACCATGTGCATGGCGGCCCGGCGCACGCTCGTCTGCAAGGAGAAGTACCGCGTGGACATGCGTTCCGCGGCGTACTGCGCGTCGCTCGAGCACCTGGCGAAGGTGTACGAGCTGCGCGGGATCTTCCCGTAAGACGGAGAGGAATCCCATCGGCCATTCACAGGGCCCGCGTTTGCGGGCCTTTTTCATTGTCACGCCCGCTACTGGCTGGATCCGACCCTCTTTCGATCGCGTTTTGACACGTACTGAACGGGAACACGATCCTGTCGAGACCCCCACCGCGATGGATGTATAGGTATCTCGTGGTCGGATACGTACATTACCTCGCTCATCGCAAAGCGAGATCCCCACACCCGATGGAGCTTGACAAAGTACGGGCGGCCATAGATTGGCTTCGTGCCCGAGTTGTACGTCGCCGCTACGGGAATTCGCGTGCCGTCCGGGAGAACGGTCTCCGCGCGAACGTCCTTCGGCAGCGTGTGCGCGTTCCACACCAAGGTCCAGGGGACCAGCTCGTAGTACACCTTGTGCACGGTGCAGTCGGGGTTGAACTCGACCAGCGACGGCACACGCACGATGACGAACGCGCCCCACGCGTAGACGCCCAGCGGGAGCGCGAGGCCCCCGAGGAAGAGCGTGGCGAGGATGCGCCGGTATCGCTTGTCGAGCGCCCTCATGCGGGCCTCCCCTCGGCTGAGGGTCAGGCTACCGCGCGGGGCGAGCACGCTCAACGTCGCTCTTGCACTGAAGCGAGCAGCGTGCTCCGCCCCTTGGCGAGATCAGCACCCCTGGCTGTACAGGTTCAGGAACGCGAGGAAGTCGGACGAGTCGAACACGCCGTTGCCGCCGGGCGGCGCGAGGTCCGCGGCGGGGTTCTGCGCGGAATAGTCGTTCAGGTACGCGAGGAAGTCGGAGCTGTTGGGCTGCCCGCCCGAGTGGTCCCAGTCGCCCAGGCAGCCCGAGCCCTGCACGCTGCCCACGAAGAGGACGACGCGGGCGGGCTCGTCGGGCGCGTTGCTGTTGATCGTGATCGAGCCCGAGAGCGGGCCGGCGACGCTCGTGTTGATCGAGATCGCGTGGGTGTTGCTGGCTCCCCCGGCGCTATCGGTGAAGTTGCCGACGGGCGGGGTGAAGTTGCCATCACCGACCATGGTGTACTTGAGCGTGTCGATGCCCGACGCGGTCCAGAGGGCGGTGCTGCCCACGTTCGAGACATGGATGTTGATGCTGGCGGGCGCGCCCTGCGCGACGGGGCCGAAGAACAGGACGTCCTCGGAATCGACGCGCGCGGGGAGCTTGAGATCGGCGAAGATGGGCGTGTGCCCGCTGCCCGCGGCGAGGTCGACGATCGCCTGCGCGACCGCCTGGCCCACCATGGTGTTGCCCACGATGCGGAGGGGCGCACCGACCTGCGAGCCGTCGTTGCCCCAGGTGCGGAAGGAATGGTTGGGATCGTTGAAGGTGGTGGTGCTGAAGGGCAGCGAGAGCGAGCCGATGTACTGCATGCCATCGGTGTCGAGGATCGGCGTGGAGAGGAGGAGCTGGCTGACGCGGGCGACCATGCCGGTGCCGATGGTGTTGGTGTTGAACAGGAACTTGAACGACGTGTCCTGCCAGTTGCCGGGCGAGCGGACGCAGTCGGTCGAGCGCCCCGAGTTGTTGGGCTGCGAGCCGGTGAGCTCCACATACGCGGCGTCGCCATTGGTGGGCGAGTTGAGCGTTCCCACGACCATGAAGTTCCACCCGGCGGGGAGGAGCTCGGCGTTGCTGCGGATCCGATCGGCCTCGGTGAATCGGGCCTGGATGTCGTTGCCCGTCACGCCGGCCTGCGCGTGCACGCCGTAGATCGCGATCTTCGATTCGGGCGAGTCGTACGCGACGGGGATGACGTCGAACCGCATGGCGTTGCGCGGGGGCAGCGGGAGCGCTCCGCCCGTGCTGACGACCTGCGTGTTGAGCAGGACGACGCGCGTGGTGCGATAGAACAGCGTGACGTCGGTGCCCGGGCCGTCGACGTACGGAGCGCGGGCCCAGTCGATCGGGCCGCCCGCGGCGCCGTTGAGCGCGACGCGGAACGCTTCAGCGGCAGCATCGCCCGCGACGCCCTGCGCGACGATCAGCGTGGGCGACATGCTCTGCCCGCCCGGCGAAACGCCGTACACCGCGGTCTGGATCGAGCTCGCGAGCCCGCCCGTGTAGTTGTTGAGGTTCCAGGAGGCGACGCGGAACTGCGCGCTCGCTTCGCCCGCGCTCATCGACAGCGCCACCGCCCCGACGCACGCGGACGCACCCATCGCCCGAATCCCACGGGGGGACATCCCACGCTTGTACTGGCTATTCACGCTCGCACTCCCGATCCGAACACCGGCGGCCCGCACGACGGGACACACCCACCGCCGCACCCCCGCCCACCACCTTCGCGGCTTGCTCGGAGACGGGTCCGGAAACCGCGAAGAAACTGTATCCGACGCGGGGTGGAGAAGGCCAAGAAAACCGGCGTTCAGACGCCCAAAGCCGCGGGCGAGCGTGCCGGAGCGTCCGAGAACCGAGCGAGGGGGAAGGCGGGCGTTCGGGAGGCGAGCATCGCCTCGACCGCCTCCTTCGCGCACCGGCACGCCAGCGACATGCCGTGCCCCGTGAACCCGCCGCAGAACCAGACCCGCCCGGCGAGCGCGGCGAGGCCGTCGCTCTCGGTCACACGGAGCATCGCGGGCGGAACGGGGCCGATCATGGGCACACCGTCGGGGCTGAAGCCCATCGTGCCCGCCCACCGCGCCAGGACCTCGCCCGTGAGCGCGAGTTTCTCGCGCGCGAAGCGTTCGATATCACGCTGCACCCAAGGCGTGGGCCCGTCGCCGTAGCCCGACTCGCGCTCGGCGTGCGCCTTGCGACAGCCCCCCACCACGATCGTGCCGTCGGCGGCCTGGCGGAAGTACTCGTAGCCCTCGTTGGCGTAGTACGACGCATCGAGGCGTGCGCCGCTCGGCGCGAAGGCGATCATCTGCCCGCGGCGCGGCACGACCAGCTCGCCAAGGCCCGGCGCGAGCAGGCCGGCGTACGCGTTGGTCGAGAGCAGCACGCGCGGCGCGCGCACGATCGCGTCGGTCGTCACGATCTCGACGAGGTCGTCACGCACGCCGAACGCCGTGGCTTCCTGGCCCTCGAGCACGTCGCACGCGGCGTGCCCGCGCAGCATCGCGAGCACCTCGACGGGATTGCACGAGGCGTCCTCGGGATTCACCAGTCCGCCGAGGGGCTTTGCGTGACGCCAGAAGGCGTCGTCGCCGCAATCGATCCACGCGACATTGAAGCCCGCACGCTCCATGAGCAGCTTGCTCTCGATGAGCTGCGCCTTCTCGCCCGGCTCGAGCGCCGCGAGCACGCTGGGGATGCGCCGATACCCGGGCAGCGACTCGACGCCCAGCTCGCGGAGCAACGCGAGGTTCTCCTCCGTCCAGCGCCAGAGCTGGTACGCGAGGCGCGCTCCATGCACGCGGCACGCGACGGCGTAGTTCTCCGCAGCGCCGCGCATCAGGAAGCCCGCGTTGCGGCTGCTCGCGCCGGAACCGAGAAAATGACGCTCCACGATGACCACACGCAGGCCCGCGGCCTTCGCGTGGATCGCCGCGGACAGCCCGCACACGCCCGCGCCGATGATGAGGAGGTCGGCGTCGAGAACGCCGCGGGATTGGGTGCGTCGCCAGTGGGAGATGCTCATGTCCGGAGCCTACAGGCGTTGGGCGGCGATGATGCACGAGTGCGGGAAATCGTGCGCGGCGATGGCGTGTGCACTCGCGAGCGGTTTCGTCAGGATTCCGATCGGGTTACTCGCGCGGAGCCGCATCGGTCGTCGCGGGCTCGATGAGCGCCACGAGCACGTCGTTCACGTTCGTGCCCGACGGGCCCGTACGGATCAGGCTCGGCATCAATTCGGGGCGTGCGGCGTCGAGGTGGGCGAAGAACGTGTGGCTGTCGTGGTTCGCGAGCGATGCGGCGGGGTCGAGCCCCGCGGCGCGGGAGGCGTCGCACGTGCGCGCATCGGCAAACGCGCCCGCGGCGTCGGTCGGACCGTCGACGCCGTCGGTGGCGAGGGCGAGGACAGTGATGCGCCGCGCGGCGGATGCTTCGTCGGACGTGCTTGGATTGCACGCGATTCGATCGAGCTCGATCGCCGCGGCGAGGGCGAGTTCCTGGTTTCGCCCGCCAATGCCGGTCGCGCGAGAGGCGTCGACCGTGGTCTCACCACCCCAGACGAGGGCTGCACGCGCGCCGGGCGGGACGCCTTGCGCGGCGGCGAGCGCCGCGCGGACGAGCTGGCGCGCGACGTCGCTCGCGTCGCCCTGCACCTGCGTGCGCACATCGGCGATCGTGACGCCATCGGCGT
Source organism: Phycisphaerales bacterium (assembly GCA_034004365.1). GTDB lineage: Bacteria > Planctomycetota > Phycisphaerae > Phycisphaerales > UBA1924 > JAVEWV01. The sequence goes on along the minus strand of JAVEWV010000019.1, from coordinate 12,509 downwards.
GGAGTTGGTCCGCGAGCGAGCGGACGATGATCGCGTTGCTCGCGATGATCGTGGTCGAAACGTGCGCGAGCGCGTCGGCTGCATTGGAAGCACCCGCGGGCTCGCGCCCGCGGCTTGTCGAGCCCGTCGGCACGGAGTGTCGACCTACCCGAACCGTGGCGCTCATTGGCTTGGGCGTCTCGGGGATCTCACCGCGGATGCCGCGCTCGAGATGCTGGGCAATGCGCGTATGCCGCTCACGGAACTGGTACCGGTCGATGACGGCGAGCGCGATCGCGAAGGTCGTGGGATCGGGCGCGAAGGGGCCCGAGGAGATGACGTCGAGGCGATCGCCGATGACGTCGGAGAGGACGTACACGTCAAGCGGCGCGCGGACCATCGCGCCGAGGCGCCCGCCCTTGAGCCGCTCGCAGTGCTTGCGGACGGCGTTGAACTCCTCGATGCGCGCGCCGGCGCGGATGAGGTCGCGCGAGACGCCCTGCACGTCGGCGAGCGTCAGCCCGGTATCGGGCAGGCAGAGGTGCGCCGAGCCGCCGCCCGAGAGCAGGACGATGCACCGCTCGTTCGCCCGGATTTCCCGTGCGAAACGCTCGACGCGCTCCGCGGCGGCGACGTTGCGCTGGGTGGGAATGGGATGGTCCGCGGGCAGCACGACGACGCGCGGATCGGGGATGAGGCGCCCGACATGCTCGGGCACGCCCACGACGAGCGCGCGGGAGAGGCGATCGCCGAGGCGTGCGATCGCCCACGCGGCCATGTCGACGGAGGCCTTGCCGATCGAGAGGAGAGCGACCGGAGCATCGGCGGGCGAATCGCTGTGTGCGTGAACACCGGCACGCGGGGCGTCCTCACGCCAGTGCGCTTCGAGCGCGCGCACGGGCGAGGCGAGGGCGAGGATTGACCGAATCAGTCCGTGCGAACCTTGCCGGATCATTTTCTCGTGAACCCTATCACGATCTTGATGGTCGCAACGATCCCCACCACGGCGGAGATGACGCAGAGCCCACATCCGCCGAATATTGCAACGAACACTTCTGGTATCAGGTCCGGCACAACCTTGATCGAGTCGTCCCCAACGCGACCCTGCAAGAGGGTTGCGTCGAAAACGATATCTCCGCTGGTCTGCGCTGCCTTCAGGTCGATGCGCGCGATCGACTCGAACGAATTGCGACCTGATCCGATCTTAGCTCCCCCGTTCGAACCGGACTTCCATTCCAACGGCTTCCCAGTTCCATCGGTGACGTGCACGCCCTGGATGAGCTCGTCCGTCGTGGGTGATGCGTCACTCCGTACAAAAAGAACGCAGGTGTCCGGAAGCTCCGTCCTCGGGACGACGCGTTGGGAGCTCGTCGGAATTTCGATCTGCGATCCCTGTATCCGAAGCCAGACGAACAGCGCGCTTCCAACTGTCCCGACGAACATCAGGAACAGACAGACAACCAATACACTGATCCATTTCCAAGGCGATCGCTTCTTAGGCGCTCTCTCGAAATCGAGCTCGTCGGTCATGCTCATGCCCCCAGCGATTCGGAATCTTGACGCTACTCCACGCTCACCCCCGCCACCACGTCACGCTCCCGTACTGCGCGTTGTCGCCCAGTTCCTCCGCGATGCGGATGAGCTGGTTGTACTTCGCGTTGCGATCGCTCCGGCACGGGGCGCCGGTCTTGATCTGTCCGCAGTTGGTCGCGACGGCGATGTCGGCGATGGTCGAGTCCTCCGTCTCGCCCGAGCGGTGCGAGAGGATGCACGCGTAGCGGTTCCGCGTCGCGTGGTTCACGGTGTCGAACGTCTCGCTGAGCGAGCCGATCTGGTTCACCTTCACGAGCACCGCGTTCGCGCACTTCTGCGCGATGCCCTTCTCGACGAACTTCTTGTTCGTCACGAACAGGTCGTCGCCCACGAGCTGGACCTTGTCGCCCAGCTTCGCCGTCAGCTTCGCCCAGCCCTCCCAGTCGTTCTCGGCGAGCCCGTCCTCGATGGAGCGGATGGGGTACTTGTTGCACCAGTCGGCCCAGATCGAGATCAGGTCGTCACTCGAGATGATTTCCTGCGAGGAGCTGAAGAACTTGTAGCCCTTCTTACCGGCCTTCTCGGCCTCGTTCCACAGCTCGCTCGTCGCGGGGTCGAGCGCGACGAAGATCTGCTCGCCCCACTTGTACCCGCTCTTGCCCACGGCCTCCTCGATGATCTTGAGCGCGTCCTCGTTGTTCTTGAGGTCGGGCGCGAAGCCGCCCTCGTCGCCCACGGCGGTCGAGAGCTTGCGCTCGTGGAGCACCTTCTTGAGCGTGTGATAGATCTCGACGCCCGCGCGGAGGCCCTCGCCGAAGGTGTCGAAGCCCCACGGCTGGATCATGAACTCCTGGAAGTCCACGGTGTTGTCGGCGTGCTTGCCGCCGTTCAGGATGTTCATCATGGGCACGGGCAGCGTGCGCGCGGCGGACCCGCCCAGGTAGCGATAGAGCGGAAGGCCCGAGGCCTCGGCCGCGGCCTTGGCGACGGCCATCGACACGCCGAGGATCGCGTTCGCGCCGAGCTTGGCCTTGTTGTTCGTGGCGTCCATCTCGATCATGAGGTGGTCGATGGACTCCTGGTCGCGCGCGTCCAGGCCCTCGAGCGCGTCGGCGATCGAGGTGTTGACGGCCTCGACCGCGGCGAGCACGCCCTTGCCCAGGTACACCTTCTTGTCGCCGTCGCGGAGCTCGACCGCCTCGTGCTCGCCCGTGGAGGCGCCCGAGGGGACGGCGGCGCGCCCGATGGCGCCGGAATCGAGCCCGACCTCGACCTCGACGGTGGGATTGCCGCGGGAGTCGAGGATCTGGCGGGCGTGGACGACGGCGATCTCGAAGGCCATGGGTGTGCTCCGGGTGCGGGTGGATGGGCTCGGGGACGTTGCCCCGCGCGGAGGGTAGCGCGACGCCCGGGGGCGGGGCCCGCTTCCGGAGCGTCTCGGGGGTGTACGCTCATTGCGGCGCGGGAGCGCCCCGGAGCGGTCCATGCCGACGCGGACGGACATCTCGGAACGCCTCTCACGCCTGCGCGGCGAGCTGGGCGCACAGGGGCGGCGCGTGCAGGCGCTCGTCGAGGGCGCGTTCGACGCGTCGTTCGCGCGGGACGGCGAGGCCGCGGCCCGCGTCATCGCGCAGGACGACGAGATCGACCGGGTCGACGTCGCGATCGAGCGCACGGCGGTCACGCTGCTGTCGGACCTGGCGCGGGAGTCGGTCGAGGTCGACGAGAAGGACCTGCGCTGGCTCCTGACGATCGTGAAGGTGAACAACGAGATGGAGCGGATCGCGGACCTGGGCGTCGCGATCGCGGAGGCGGCGATCGACGCGGACCGGGCGGCCCGCGAAGAAGCATCGCAGGGGCACCCGCCGGCCGACTCGGGCGGGACCTCGGCGCTCGCGAGCTCGCTCCGCGTGCTGACGAACAGCGTGATCGGCATCGTGCGGGACGCGGTGTCCGCGGTCGAGCGCGGCGACGCGGGGCTGGCGATGCTCGTGCTCCGCTCGCACCACGCGGTCGATCGGTTCCGCGCCGAGGTCGCGACGCACATCCAGCGCCGGATGGAGGGCGAGGAGGCGGGACGCCCCCTCGGCATCCAGCGCGCCCTGCGCCTGCACGAGATGTCCGGGCGGGCCGCGATGATCGCGGACCACTGCACGAACACCGCCGAGCAGGTGGTGTACGTCGCGTCGGGGATGATCGTGCGCCACACCGAGGGCGGCTGGGTCAGCCAGGGCCCGGACGGGCGGGCGTGCTGAGGCGCGTGCCAGTGCGGGGACGCGGAGGCCCCTCGGCGTGATCGTCGCGACGTCGCCCGAAGAGTGGAACGCGTGGCTGGAACGCGGGGCGTGCGTGCTGGTGCCCACGATGGGCGCCCTGCACGCCGGGCACGCGGCGCTGGTACGCCTCGGGGCTCAACTCGCGCGGGAGCGCGGGCTGGCGGCGGGGTGCGTCGCGACGGTGTTCGTGAACCCGACGCAGTTCAACGAGAAGAGCGACTTCGAGCGATACCCGCGCACGCTCGACGCGGACGCCGCGCTATGCGCCGAGGCGGGCGCGAGCATGGTCGTCGCGCCCGCGCCCGGGCACGTGTACCCGCCGGGGCGCGTCGTGCCCACGCCCGCGCTGCCGCGGGTCGCGACGGCTCCGGGGCTTGAGGACGCGCACCGCCCGGGGCACTTCGCGGGCGTGTGCCAGGTGGTCAGCCGCCTGTTCGAGATGTTCCCATGTGCCGCGGCGGTGTTCGGCGAGAAGGACTGGCAGCAATTGCAGGTCGTGCGAGCGATGACGCACGACCTCAAGGCGGAGATCGAGATCGTGCCCGGCGCGACGATCCGCGAGGCGGACGGGCTCGCGATGTCGAGCCGCAACCGGTTCCTCAGCGACGCCGAACGCGCGGCGGGGCGGGCGATCCGTGCGGCGTTGGACGCGGCGCGAGCGGAGCGAGATCCCCACGCCGCTGAGGCGCGGATGGCGGGCGTGCTTCGCGACGCGGGCCTGGAGATCGACTACGCCGTGGTGCGGGACGCCGAGACGCTGGAGCGGCTCGATCCGGGCTCCGGGCGGTCGGGGCGGGCGCTGATCACGGCCCGCGCGGGGAGCGTGCGACTGCTCGACAACGACGCGTGGCCCGCGTGATCGGGCACGCCCGCGGGACGATTGCGGGGCGAGCACGCGGAAGTCGGCCGGATCGCGTGTCGGTGCGCCTAGCCTTGCCTCCTCGCCGCGGAACGATGCCCGGCGCTCACCCGAACAGGAGTTCCTCGTGCTGCGCACGCCACTTCACTCGTTCCACGCCGAGCACGGCGCCCACATGGTCGAGTTCGCCGGGTGGGAGATGCCCATCCGCTACACGAGCATCATCGAGGAGCACAACCAGACGCGCAACAGCGGCGGGCTGTTCGACGTCTCGCACATGGCGCGCCTCAAGATCACCGGGCGGCACGCGCGCCGCCTGCTCGAGCGGGCCTGCACCCGGCGCATCGGCGACATGCAGAACGGGCAGTGCCGGTACTCGCTCGTGCTGAACGAGCAGGGCGGCGTGCGCGACGACGTCATCGTCTACCGCTTCGACGACGACGATTACCTCGTGGTCGTCAACGCCTCGAACCGCGCGAAGATCGTGGACCATCTCAACGGCCTCGTCGCGTCGGGCGAGCTGAAGGTCAAGATCGACGACCAGACCGAGTCGACCGCGATGGTCGCGATCCAGGGCCCGAAGGTGATGGAGCTGATCTCGAAGGTCTCGAGCGAGGTGCCCACGCTGAAGCGCTACCGCTTCACGGTCAAGAACCTCCTGATCGCGAAGCTCATCGTCTCGCGCACGGGGTACACGGGCGAGGACGGCGTCGAGGTCATCCTGCCCGCGGGGATGGTGGGCATGGCGATGAAGCTGCTGCTCAAGGACGTGGACATGGCCTCGCCCGACGGGGCGGTCAAGCCCATCGGGCTGGGCGCGCGCGACACGCTGCGCCTTGAGGCGGGCATGCCGCTCTACGGGCACGAGCTGGGAGAGGACATCAGCGCGCTCGAGGCGGGGCTCGACTTCGCGATCGCGATCGACAAGGACAAGGAAGAGCGCGGCGAGGCGTTCGTCGGGCAGGAGGCGCTCCGCGCCACCCTCGCCCAGGGCGGGCCCGCACGCAAGCTCGTCGGCCTCAGCATCGAGGGCAAGCGCACCCCGCGCCAGGGCATGGCGATCGAGAAGGACGGCGCCGTCGTGGGCATCGTGACCAGCGGCACCATGAGCCCCACGCTGGGCCGCCCCATCGCGATGGGATACGTCGCGAAGGAGCACGGCGCGGAGGGCACGGCGCTCACGGTCAATCTGGGCAGCGCGAGCGTGCCCGCGACGGTGTGCGCGATGCCGTTCTACAAGGCGAAGAAGTGACGCGGTGACGGGCGCCGCGGGTTACTGATTCGCGTACCACTCGCGCAGCATCTCGCTGGGCGGCAGCGGCAGCAATTCCAGCTCGACGCGGTATCGACCCTCCGCCTCGTAGTCGCACGACGCGACGCGACCGAACAGCGGCACGGGGCTCGCATCGACCAGGTGCACCTTCACCGCGACGTAGCGCCCGGTGTAGCACATGCGGCGCGACAGGAACACGAGGCTCGATCGGCTCAGCAGGCGGGCCCGGGCGCTCCACGTCGACGCGGGGCGGTCGCGATCGTCCAGCTCGCTCACGTCCAATTCGGCGCTGAACGGGTGCCCCTTGGCACGCGGCGCGCCGGGACGCGAGGCCTCGGTCGAGTCCGAACGCGCCTCGAAGGGCGTCGCGCGTGACGCCGCCTCGAACCCCGCCGGCGGGGGCGGGATGCTCGAGAACCCCGGGCTGGACGGGCGGGTGGCCATGCGGTGGTGCGCCGGAAGGGCGGCGGGATCAGCATCGGTTGATTTCGGCGCATGTTCCTCCCACCCGCGCGGGAACTGCGCGGGCGGCGGGGCGGGCCGCAGCGCATCCCGCTCAGGCGTCCCAGGCGGACGCCTCGCCTTCAATGGGTCCGAGATGTCGGAGAACGGCTCAAACGGGGCGGGCGAGACGGCCTCCGGCGCGAACACGCCGCGGGTGTTCGTCTGCATCCCGACTCACACCACCCGCCACCTCGAGGCCTGCCTGTGCGGGCTCGCACGCCAGCGCTTTCTCCCCGACGGCGTGTGCGTCACCTGCGATGGCGACGCGCCCGAACTCGCGGCGTGCATCGACGAAGCATGGTCCCGCGTGGTCCGCGCGATGCACGCGCGAGGAGATGCTCCCCCACCGCTGCTGCACGCGTCGCGCGCGCACGCCGGCGTCGCTCGCCTGAACCAGGTGCGCAACAACGGGCTGCGCGCGATCGACACCGAGTTCCGCCCGCACGACGCCGACTGGATCGTCACGCTCGACGGCGACAGCGTCATGCAGGAGGACGCGATCGAGATCCTGCACGGGCTCGCGTACGCCGAGGTCGCGATCCCGTACCGCGTGAACCTGAGCGAGGAGGCGACGCGTGGCGTCACGCCCGAAGCGCTGCTCGACCCGGCGTGGGTGGGGATCGGATCGCTGATCGACGCCGATGCACGCGCGGACCTGACACGCCGCCAGCATCGCTATGAACGCCAGCTCGTCGCGCGACGCCTCGGGCTGCATCGCTTCGGGCTGCTCAAGGCGCACAAGCCCAAAGTGATTGGTGGGCACCACGCCGTGCGCGTGCGGGCGCTGCGGGACGTGAACGGGTACGACGAGGCGTACGAGGGGTATGGCTACGACGACGACGACCTGTCGCGCCGCCTGCATGAGGCGGGCGCGCGCTGCGGGATCGTGGTGGAGCGGATGCGGGCGGTGCACCTGTGGCACCCGACGCGGGCGCCGACGCGTCCGACCGATGCGCCGGGCTACGCGATCTTCAGCCAGCACGGGCGCCCCGCGCGTTGCGAGCGCGGGTGGATGTCGCCGGTCGAGCAGGCGCCCGTGAGCGTTCGGCATGTGCCGGGCGGGACATGAGGCGATGGAGCGGGCCCCAAAGCAAGGCGAGGAGTCGGGCGAGCGTGCCGGGACCGATGCGGGTGCGGACGACCCGCGACGCGGGATATCGCGGCGCACCCAAGCGCAGGCCCTCCACCAAACCCTCCGCCAAACCCTCCGACAGGCCCTCCATCTGGGCGTAGGACATGGGCGGACGGGCGTAGAGGTCCTGCCCGCACCCGGGGCAGACGAGCACGAACCGCTCGGGCTTCTGGAGGCTCGGGCCGTCGTGCCCGCACGAGAGGCACAGCCTGCGGTTGGACCACGAGGATCGGGCGGGGGTGCTCCGCGAGCCGCGCCCGGATCGGGCCGGCGTCGGGCTGCCCATGATCGCTCGCAGGCGAAACATCGGGTGAGAATCTACCCGATCCCGCGGGCGGGCCCAAGCGGCGTTCGCGCGGATCGCGTGCCCAGGGCCGCCCGGCGTGCGGGCGGGCGACGAGCCATGAGGAATCTTCGCGCAAGGACGCCACGACATGGATGAACGACGGGAGCGATGGGCCGGGATGCTGCTCGCGGCGGCGCGGAGGTCGCTCCCGGGCTGGGCGAGCGGTCCCGACGCGCCGGACGGCGCGGAGGGATCGCCCGAGCGGGCGGCGTACGTCGCGGGATTCCGTGACGATCTCGGGACACGCCGAGCGCTCGACGTCCTGGTCGTGTCGGCGGTGCTGGGGATTGAACCGCCTCTCGGTGAGGGAACGAACGCCGGGCGGGCGGCGGAGCGGGCGTGGCGCGCCGCGGGCGGGCCGGCGCACCTCGCGGGTGATGCGATGCGCGAGGCGCTGCCATCCCTCGCCGCGTCGGGCCCGCTGGCGCCGGAGCACCGCGAGGAGGGCATCGAGGCGTGGACGGAGCAGGAGCTCGCGTGCCTGCACGCGCTCGAGCGCGTCGCGATCGCATCGAAAGACGCGGGGCTGCTCGCGCGATCGCTCGATGCGGTCCGCTGGCACCTCGAATACCTCCAGCCCGACAACGGCACGAACCGCACGTGGGGCATCGGGGCGTTCGTGCGGGAGGGATCGCCCGAGGCGCTCCTGCACGCGGAGACGATGCTGCACGCGTGCCAGATGGAGCGCGGGCGGGCGGACGTGGTGAGCGCGTGGCTGCTGCTCGACGCGGCGCGGGGGCTGCGGGCCCTCGGGGCGTGAGGGGCGGATTGCAGTCGCAACCCGGGCCGGCGAAGTTCGCGGGAACCTATGCTCGCGGTCCATGACGCAGGGCGCTCCACATCCGACCCATGCTCCCGACGGGACGCTGCCGTACAAACTCGCGTGCCTGTGCGACCTGCGTGACGAGCATGGGCGGGTGCTGCTGCTGCGTCGCAAGCGTGCCCCGAACCAGGGGCTGTGCTCGCCGATCGGGGGCAAGCTGGACATGGCGACGGGCGAGAGCCCGGCCCAGTGCGCGGTGCGGGAGATCAAGGAGGAGGTCGGGCTCGACATCCCGATCGAGCGACTCCACCTCGGCGGGCTCATCAGCGAGAAGGCGTTCGAGGGGCGCGGGCACTGGCTGCTGTTCTACTACCGCGTGCTGGGGTCGGTGCACGTCGAGCCGCACGAGATGAACGAGGGCTGGCTGGAGTGGCACGAGCCCTCGGCGATCGACGCGCTCCCCCTCCCCGAGACGGACCGGAAGATCATCTGGCCCATGATCCGCGAGCACGAGGCCCGCGGCGCCAGCACCGCGCCGGGGTTCTTCACGCTGCACATCGACTGCTCGCACGGGGACGTGCGCTGGAGCGTCGAGGGGCGGATGCCCGCGCGATAGCGCGGCATGCACCCAGACACGCGAGCAGCCCCGGGGCGAATCCGAGGCGAAATCGGGCGTGAGCGATCCCATATACTTCGGGGCGGATCGCGAGCGATGCTGCGCGCCTTGCGGGGCGGCGCGGCGGAACGGGAGGCGCCGGGCGTGAAGAACATCGCGGGCTTCCGATCAACGGGCGGGACGATGGCGTGGCTTCACGCCACAACTCCGGCGTGGTTCCGACGCGGGACGATGCTGGCGTGCTTCGCGGCGTGGGTCGTGCTCGGGTTCGCGTCGCGCGGGCTCGGGCAGGACGGCGCCGGGGCCGCGCCCGCGCCGGGAACGGTCGCCGTCAGCGTGCCCGCGGCGCGCCAGGCGGACAACGTCGCGGTCATCACGATCCACGGACCGATCAATAGCTGGACGGCGTGGAGCTTCCGTCGGCGGCTCGACGCGGCGATCGCGGGCGGCGCCAACGCGGTGGTCGTCGACCTCGACACGCCGGGCGGCGAGCTGGGCGCGGTGCTCGAGATCAGCCAGGCGATCAAGAACGCGCCGCTCAAGAACATCGTCGCGTGGATCCATCCCACCGCGTACTCGGGCGGGGCGATCGTCGCGCTGGCGTGCCGCGAGATCGTGGTGAGCCCGAACGCGTCGATGGGCGACGCGCTGATCATCCAGGTGGTGATGGGCGGGGTGATGCCGATCGACAAGCTGCCCGAGAACGAGCGGCAGAAGCAGCTCTCGGTCTTGATGGCGGACGTGGTCGACAGCGCCCGCCTCAACGGGTACGACGAGTACTTCGTGCAGGGATTCGTCGCGCTGGGCGTTGAGCTCTGGCTCGTCGAGAACGCCGAGACCGGCGAGCGGATCTGCATCGACGAGCGCGAGTACCGGATGCTGTTCGACGGCGATCCTCCCCGCGGCATCTCCGACATCCCGAGCGCGCCGCAGGCGGGCGAGCGCCCGTCGCTGGGCAGCGAGAGCGAGAACGGTGCACGTCCCTCGGGCTCGCTCGGCGGGCCGGTGGACGCGGACATGGCGTTCCGCCCCGCGAGCCCGGAGCTGCGCGCGATCGCGGACCAGGTCGATATGGGGCTCGGGCACGCGAGCAAGCGCCCGACGATCGACGCGTCGCAGCGCGGGAAGTGGCGTGTGCTGTCATACGCCTCGACGGGCAACGGGCCGCTCGTGCTCAAGGGCGACCAGTTCGAACGCTACCGCTTCAGCTCCGCGACGATCGCGAGCGACGCGGAACTGCAGGCGTTCTTCGGCGCCAAGAACGTCACGCGCCTCGATGTGTCGTGGTCCGAGCGGCTCGTCAATGCCATGACCGTCTGGTGGGTGCGGGGCATCCTCGCGGCGATCTTCCTGCTCGCGATGTTCCTCGAGATGACCACGCCCGGCATCGGGCTGGCGGGCGCGATCGCGGCCGTTGCGCTCGTCGCGCTGCTCGCGCCCCCGCTGCTCGTCGGGCTCGCGAGCTGGTGGGAGATCGCCGCGATCGCGGCGGGAATCCTGCTCCTCGCGGTCGAGATCTTCGTCATCCCCGGCTTCGGCGTCGCGGGCATCCTCGGGCTGCTCCTGCTCTTCGGCGGGCTGATCGGCACCTTCGCCGGCGGGAGCGACATCTTCCCCGACGCCGCGCGGACGCAGCGCGACCTGCTCTACGGCGTGGTCTCGATCGGGCTCGCGGTCGCGACGGCGGGCGTGGGGACGTACTTCATCGGGAAGCACCTGGGCAGCGTGCCCGTGCTTGGCGCGCTGGTGCTCAAGGACGCGCGTGCGGAGGACGATCCGTCGCGTGACGACCTGCTCCGCGCCATGCGGACCGAGGGACGCACGAGCGTCGCGAAGGGCAGCACGGGCGTTGTCACGACGCCGCTCAAGCCGCTGGGCGACGCGATGTTCGGCGAGCGCCGGGCGGAGGTGCAGAGCGTGGAGGGCTTCCTCGACGTGGGCACGCCGATCGTCGTGGTCGGGTATGGTGATCTCGGCGTGCCGCTGGTCGAGCGGGCGGGCGGGAACACGACGGCGTAACGAGCCCCGGAGGTTCGATGGATCCACTGCTGCTCTGGGGGCTGGGACTTCTCGCCGCGGGCGTGCTGCTCGTGGTGGTCGAGCTCTTCGTCCCCTCGGCGGGGATCCTCGCGATTGTGTCCGCGGTGACTGCGATCGCGGGCGTCGTGTGCCTGTTCCGCTATGACACGACCTGGGGGCTCATCGGCGGGCTCTTCCTCGTCGTGGGAGGGCCGACGATCGCGGCGTTCGGGCTCAAGATCTGGCCCAACACGCCGATCGGACGGCGCATGCTCCACGGCGAGGGCGGTGAGGACCTGCAGGCCCGGACCGAGGAACGCCTCCGCGGGCAGCGGGAAGAGCTCGCACGCCTCGTCGGGCTCGAGGGCGAGGCGGTCACCGACCTCCGCCCCGTCGGCACGGCACGGATCGACGGACGGCGCATGGACGCGGTCGCCGACGGCGCGATCATCGGCGCGGGCACGCGCGTGCGCGTCGTCTCGATCGGGGACAACGGCGAAGTAAAGGTGCGCGAGCTGACGTGACGCGCGGCGTCGCGCCAGCCCCACTACACTGGCACGGATCGAAGAAACACCCACGCCCGGGGCCACGATGGGCCCGGATCGGCTCTCGGAGGGTTGGTCATGCCGAGCGGCAACGTCGTCCTTCTCGTCATCCTCGCCGTCGTCCTGCTCGTGATCGTGATTCTGGCGTTCGTCGTCGGACGATTCTTCAAGCTGTACATCCAGGCGCTGCTCTCGAACGCGCGCGTCGGGCTGCTCGAGCTCGTCGGGATGCAGCTGCGTCAGGTCGATATTCGCATGATTGTGTATAGCCGGATCCGCGCGGTGAAGGCTGGGCTGAATATCTCCACCGCGCAGCTCGAGACGCACTTCCTCGCGGGCTCACGCCGCGTGCCCGACGTGGTGACCGCGCTCATCGCTGCGAAGCGTGCGCGGATCGAGCTGGACTGGGACACCGCGGCGTCGATCGACCTCGCCGGGCGCGACATCCTCGACGCGGTCAATACCAGCGTGAACCCCAAGGTCATCGACTGCCCCAACGTCGCGATGGGTCGCACGACCATCGACGCGGTCGCGAAGGACGGCATCCAGCTCAAGGCCCGCGCCCGCGTGACGGTGCGCACGAACCTCGCCCGCCTCGTCGGTGGCGCGACCGAGGAGACGATCATCGCCCGCGTCGGCGAGGGCATCGTCTCGGCGATCGGTT
>JAVEWV010000018.1:0-61300 GCA_034004365.1 Phycisphaerales bacterium | reverse complement strand
AGGGCTGGGCGATCGTGGAGAACACGCCGGACGAGGCGGGGGAGGACGTGCGCCTGTCGCTGGTCGCGGGGCGGCCCGTGGGATTCACGATGGACCTGTACGAGCCGCTGTTCGCGGCGCGGCCCGAGATGCCCGTGCCGTTCATGGCGGGGGTGAGGCCCAAGGTGTATGAGGGGGGCGGGGGCCAGTCGCCGTTCACGGATCAGGGCGAAGCGGCCGACGCTCGATATGAGTTACGGTTCCGTTCGCTCGGGCCAGATGCAAGTCGCGAGCGTGAAGCGAACAAGATGCAAGCGGGGAGAGCGGTTCTTGACTACCCATCAGACTGGCCTTCTCCCACCGCGGACGACATGACGCGGTACGCCGCGCGTGCGCAGGCGGCGGCGGGCGAGACGGGCGAGGTGTTCCAGTACACGCTGTCGCAGCCGGTCTCGGTGGGGCGGCAGCAGTCGGCGATGCTTCCGATCCTGTCGACGCCGATCGACGGGCGGCGGGTGAGCATCTACAACCGGAGCGACCTCGCGGAGCACCCGATGCGGGGCGTCGAGGTGACGAACTCGAGCGACCTCAAGCTCATGGCGGGGCCGGTCAGCGTATTCGACGGCGCGGCCTATGCGGGCGATGCGCAGGTGGGCAACGTCTCGACGGGCGAGAAGCGACTGATCGCGTACGCGGTCGATCTTGACGTCGCATCCACAACGAAGGACGACAGCACGAGCACGATCCAGACGATCCGGATCGTGCGCGGCATGTTCGAGCTGACCAACAAGAGCGTGAACAGCGTGTCGTACGCGTTCGAGAACGCCGACGCGAAGCGCGGGCGGACGATCATCGTCGAGCATCCGAAGCTCGAGGGGTGGGAGCTCGTCGGCGGGGCGAAGCCCGCGGAGACCGCGAGCGGGCTGTACCGCTTCGAGGTCGAGCTGCCCGCGAAGGGCAAGGGCCAGTTCGGCGTGCGGCAGGAGCGGGTCGACCGGCAGCGCATCGGCATCATGGACTCGTACGACTGGAGCACGCTCGTGCAGTTCCAGCGCGACGGCAAGCTCTCGCAGACGGTGCTCGACGCGGTCCGCAAGGCGTACGACATGAAGCGCGCGGTCGACGAGGTGCAACGCCGCGTGGATGCGCTGCAGGGCGAGCGCTCGACCATCATGAACGATCAGGGGCGCATCCGCCAGAACATGGGCGGGATCGATCGCACGAGCGACCTCTATCGGCGGTACGTCGAGAAGCTCTCGGGGCAGGAGAATCGCCTCGAAGAGATCGAGCGTGAAGTGGAAAAGGCCAAGGCGGAGCTCGACCAGAAGCGGAACGAGTTCGATCGCTACGTCGCGGGCCTGAACGTGGAGTGAGGCTCAAGTGCAGGGGCGGCGCGGGCATGCTCGCCCGCGTCAGTCCCGGCATCCCTTCATCAGGCCCGACAACTTCAATCCCGGAACACGGTGATCGTCGGCGCGGACTCGGTCCCGCCGACGTTTCCATAGGGGCGCAGCAGCAGATTGCGCCCCGGGCCGGGCATGCCCTGCGGCTTGTCGACGCCGGTGGTCGGGTCCTCGTTCACGAAGAGGTTGTCGGGGTGTCCCTTCTCGCCCGCGACCTCGGAGCGTGTGCGGACGCGGGTGGAACTGGGATCGGGCCTCTGCTCGAACTCGACGCGCCCGTCGCCGTACGCGACGTTGCCCTTCCACTGGTTGCTCGCGCCGAAGAAGGTGAGCGTGATCGAGTTGTCGCCCTCGGGGCTGCCCGGGATGAGGCGCCAGTTGCGAGGCTCGCCGTAGTAGTCGGGCCCGCGCGTGGAAACGAGGGCGACCTTGCCCTCGAGCGAGGCCTTCCAGTACTCGGACTTCTCGCCAAAGGGGACGACGTGCGCGTAGCCGAAGTTGCTCTTGATGGAGCGTCGCCCGGAGCCGATGGCGGAGCCGGTGTCGTTGGGGCGTCCCGCGAAGCCCGGGTCCCAGAGTGCCTGCTCGGGTGTCTCCGCGGCCTGCGGTAGGGCGGACTGGTAGGCGGTGTCGGCCTCGAAGCGGTCGGAGCGCTCGGCGGGCGACATGAGGATCTCGGTGGGGAGCGTGCCGTCCCAGACGAGGATCGAGAAGATGTTGCCCGTGTTGTCCTTCTGGAAAGGTGCGGTGGCGGTGACGGTGTTGTCGGCGCGATCGAGCAGGCTGGGCGTGGGGAAGCGGTCGCGATTGGTCTGCGCGAAGATGACCATGCCCTGCACGATGCTGCGGACCTGCGTGGAGTCCTTGAGCGCGCGTGCCGACTGGCGGGCCTTGCCGAGCGCGGGCAGCAGGATGCCGATGAGCAGCGCGATGATCGCGATGACGACCAAGAGCTCGATCAGCGTGAAGGCCCGCAGCGCAGGTCGGCGTGGATGGGCTCGATCGGGCATGGAAGATTCCCCTTCGTGCGTCGTGGCGTCTGTACGCCGCGGGCGTGGAACGGATCACTCCCTCTCCCCGTGATGGTACGGGAGCGGCACGCTTCGGCTGCATACGTTCGGGAGGGCGTGATCTGGAAAAGCAACAGGCCCGCCGGTGAGGGCGGGCCCGTGCGGATGACTCATTGATCCGGCCGTGAGGCCGTCACATCAGTCGAGGAAGAGGTTCAGAGACGGGGCGGCGGCGCTGCCCGTGATCGTGTTGGAGTAGGAACGGAGGAGGATGTTGCGGTTGTCGTTCTGGCCGCTGATCGAGAGCTGCGCCTGGTCCTTGTCCGTGCGGTCGAGGTCGTACTCGTTCACGAACAGGTTGTCGGGCTTGGTGCGCTGGGCCGGGTCGGAGATGTTGCTGAAGGAGAAGGTGACGGTGTCCGGATCGGGCTTGGACTCGAAGTTGACGTGGTTGTCGTTGTAGGCGATGTTGCCGGACCAGCTCGTGCGCGAGCCGTGGATCAGGAGGGTGTTGGACTCGGTGCCGACCATGGCGTCGTAGTTGGCGTTGTAGGCGGTGGTGGTGAGCTTCCACTCGGTGCCCTGGAGGTCATAGGAGGGACCGCGGTTGCCGAGGGCGGCCTCGGTAGCGTTGAAGCTGTTGGTCCAGAGGGGACGGCGCTTGCCGAAGGGGATGACGTGGCCGTAGGAGAAGTTGCCGGGGTTGCCGTCGGCGCCGCCGAAATTGGCGTCCTCGGGGGTGCCGCGGAAGGCGGGATCCCAGAGCGCGAACTTGGGGTCGGTGCCCGTGGATTCGTCGGGCTCCTCGAACTGGTAGTTATCGTCCTCGATGATGTCGCCGTTGGACTCGGCGGGGCTGATGCAGAGCTCGGTGGGGATCGAGCCGTCGAAGATCAGCTTCGAGAAGATGTTGCCGGTCGAGTCCTTCTGGAAGGCATTCGCGGCGTTGGTGATGTTGATGGTGTTGTTGGCCTTGTCCAGCTTGCTGGGCAGGGGGTACTGGTCCTGGTTGTTCTGGGCGAAGAGGACCATCGCCTGGTGGATACCACGGACCTGCGTGGAGTCCTTGAGCTGCCGGGCCGACGCGCGGGCCTTGCCGAGCGCGGGCAGCAGGATGCCGATGAGCAGGGCGATGATCGCGATCACCACCAGCAGCTCGATCAGCGTAAAGGCCGAACGATTCCGAGTCTTCATTGCATTCTCCGATCGATTCACTCGCGTGCGGGAACATCCCGCACGGCACCGACAGATCCCGTGCGAGAACCCTCTACACGGGGAGCGATAAGGCAGGAAACCTGCCCCATCAGCGGCGAATCGCGGCTTTCGCCGCCGCCCACGACCGGTCAGACGCTGACCGCCTCGGTCGGGACGTCGGATTGTCGGCGGATCCCTCGGCTCGCCGTGCGGGGACCATGCTGCCGGTCCCGAGCACGATGCGTGGCAGCAAAGGCTGCCGATGAGGGCGGATTCTTTGACATGCGCTCGGCACGCCGCGGACCCACCAAGGACGTACGTCCTTCGATAGAGTACGCGATTCTGTACGTGGGTCAAACCGGGAAGGTTCCGCGGACGGGGCAAGCAGGCAGGGGTTTCCCCGGATGGGGATCATGGAGGGTCGGATGTCCGTACACAATCCAAACACAGTCGACCCCGAGGCGCGTCTGGCCGAGCTGGGCCTCACCCTCCCGACCCCGGCGAAGCCCGTGGCGGCGTACGTGCCCACGGTCCGGACGGGGAACCTCGTGTTCGTGTCCGGGCAGATCCCGATGCGTGAGGGGACGCTGATCGCGTCGGGGCGGGTGCCGCGGGATGTCCCGCCGGAGGTGGCGCGGGAGTGTGCGCAGCAGTGCGCGCTGAACCTGCTGGCGGCGGTGAAGGCCGAGGTGGGCTCGCTGGCACGCGTGCGGCGGGTGGTGCGGCTCGGGGTGTTCGTGTGCTGCGAGCCGGGCTTCCACGACCAGCCCAAGATCGCGAACGGGGCGAGCGAGCTGATGCTCTCGGTGTTCGGCGAGGCGGGGCGGCACGCGCGGGCCGCGGTGGGCAGCATCGACCTGCCACTGGGCGCGCCGGTCGAGGTCGAGGGCGTGTTCGAGGTGGAATGATCGGCGTCGGGAGCAATGATCGATCCCGCGCGCACGCCGACGATCATCGGGCGTGGCGCGGCTGAAATGGAGCAGGCATGGAGCTGTACATCGACACCGCGAACCTCGACGAGATCCGCCAGGCGCACGACATGGGCGTGCTCGACGGCGTCACCACGAATCCCTCGCTGATCGCGAAGGAGGGCGTGGACTATGGCAAGCGGCTCGCCGACATCTGCGCGATCGTGGAGGGGCCCGTGTCGGCGGAGGTGATCGCGACGGACTTCGACGGCATGATGCGCGAGGGGCGCGAGCGTGCGAAGATCGCGCCGAACATCGTCGTGAAGCTGCCCACGACGCCCGCGGGGCTCAAGGCGTGCCGCGCGATGAGCGAGGCGGGCATCCGGACGAACATGACGCTGTGCTTCCAGGCGATGCAGGCGATGCTGGTGGCGAAGGCGGGCGCGTTCCTCGTGAGCCCGTTCATCGGGCGCCTCGACGATGTTTCCGAGGACGGGATGGACCTCATCCACAAGATCCGCCAGATCTACGACAACTACGGGTTCGAGACGAAGCTGCTCGCCGCGTCGATCCGCCATCCGAAGCACATGCTCGAGTGCGCGCTGGCGGGAGCCGACGTCGCGACGGTGCCGTTCCCGGTGATCGCCCAACTCCTCAAGCACCCGCTGACGGACATCGGGCTGGAGAAGTTCCTCGCGGACTATCGCAAGGCGTTCGGCTGATCCGCACGAGCGAATTTCCTTCGCTCGCGCAACGGCGCCGCGATCAGGCGGGCGATGCGGCGAGCATCTTCTGCAACTCGCGACGGAGCAGTTTGCCCGTCGGGTTACGGGGCAGCGCGTCCAGGGCACGCACCTCGCGCGGCACCTTGTAGCCCGCGAGACGCTCGCGGCACCACGCCTGCAACGCACGCTCGTCGAACGCCGCGCCCTCGCGCAGCTCAACGAAAGCGACGGGGATCTCGCCCCGGATGTCGTCGTGCGCCCCCACCACTCCCGCGGCGGCGACGCTGGGGTGCGACTCAAGCGCCTCCTCGATCTCGCGTGGGAAGACGTTCTCGCCCCCCACGATGAGCATCTCCTTCAGACGCCCCGTGATGGAGAGGAAGCCGTCGCGGTCGATGCGGGCCATGTCGCCCGTGCGGAGCCAGCCGCGCTCGTCGAACATGCGTGCGGTCTCTTCGGGGCGTTTGAAGTAGCCGCGCATGACGTTGGGCCCGCGGAGGCGGAGTTCGCCCTCCTCGCCCGGGGGGAGGTCGCGCGAGGTGTTGATGTCGACGATGCGCTGCTCGACGCATGGCAGCGGCATGCCGACGGAGCGCGGGCGATACTCGCCGGGGCGGCACCAGTGCGTGACGGGCGCGGTCTCGGTCATGCCGAAGCCCTCGTTGATGCGAACGCCGAACCGCTCGTAGAAGCCCTCGGCGATGGACGTGGGCAGGGGCTCGCCGCCCGAGACGACGATGCGGAGCGAGGCGAAGTCCTCACGGCGTGCGCTCTTGGCGTGCAGCAGGGCGCCGTACATGGACGGGATCGCGATGAACATGGTCGGGCGATGCTCGCGCAGCAGATGGAGGATCTTCGCGGGCACGAAGCGGGCGGTGTAGACCACCGTCAGCCCGGCGGTGAGCGGGAGGAGCGTGAGCACCGTCAGCCCGAAGCTGTGGAACTGCGGGAGCACGCCGAGGATGCGATCGTGGTGGTCGAAGTGGATCCACTCGCGGCACTGGCGGATGTTCGCGGTGAGGTTCGCGTGCGTGAGCATCGCGCCCTTGGGACGCCCCGTCGTGCCCGAGGTGTAGAGCAGAACGGCGAGGTCGTCCGGCGCGGCGGCGCGCGGCAGGCGCGGCTCGGGAACTCCGCGGAACGCGTCGGGGCCCAGCTCGTCGATCGCGATCAGGCGACGCACGCGAGGCGTATAGCCCAGGAACTGGAGCAGGGGGCTCGCCGTGAGGACCACGTCCGTCTCGCAGTCCTCGATGACGTCGTTGAGCTCGTCCTCCTTGAGCAGGTAGTTGAGCGGCACGACGACGCGACCCAGCATCCAGCCGGCGAGCGCGGCCATTGGGAACGCGGCGCCCGTGGGCAGCATCACCCCCACGGTGCGGGACGACGAGCGACGCTCGATGAGGTCGGCCAGGTGCATCGCCCCGACCAGGAGCTTGATCGCTCGGTGGGACCCGCGGTCGTCGATCGCGGCGAGGCGACGCGGGTGCAGGAACAGCTCGCGGAGGATGGGAAGGTGGACGCTCAGGGCGGGGCTCCAACGGTGCGAAAGGGCGATGTGCCAGCACGCAAGGCTCGGAGTGTACCGGGCGGAGGGCCTGCGGGAGGGTTCTGGACGGGTCGAACGTGTGCGTGGGCGGGGATCTTCCGCTCGACCCGTGCGTAGCACCGATCAGGAACACGCCGCGAGCGGCGCCGTTCGGGCCCGGGGCAAGGAGCGGATCATGAAGATCGCGGCACGCGCGTGGGTGGCGGGGCTGGTGTCGATGTCGGCCGGGCTGGCGATGGCGCAGCAGGGGCAGGCCTCGACCTCGCTCTCGGCGCCGCGGGGCGATGGCATGCCCAAGTGGGCCGTCGCGTACCTGCCCGACCCCGCGAGCCCGGAGGCGGAGCAGGAACGCCAGCGGGCGAAGTCGCGCGTCGAGATCGAGCGTGAGCTCCGCAAGATCCGCGCGCAGTACATCCGCGGCGTGCGCAACACCGAGATCCGCCAGATCGGGCTGCACAAGATCCGCCAGTTCACCGATCCCGCGGCGTTTCCGGTCATGCTCGAGGTGTTCCGGCGCGATGGCGACGACGTGATCGCAACGATCCTCGATCATCTCGCGGAGCAGCGCAGCGACGAGGCGGACACCGTGCTCGCGTGGACGGCCGTCTTTGACGAGAAGGAGAACCTGCGCGCCGCGGCGAGCGACCGGCTGCTCTCACGCGCGGAGGAAGAGGGCGAGGTTTCCAACCGAGTGCAGATCGTCATCGCGGGCGGGCTGCAGAGCGAGCAGAACGACGAGGTCGCGGCGTCGGCGGTGCTCGCGGAGCAGCTCAAGCTCTACGAGGCGATCCCGATGCTCATCACGGCCCAGGTCGGCGGCGACACCCGCGGGAGTGCGCGGACCAGCAGCGGCCCGCTCGCGTGGATCATGGTCGCGCAGCAGCAGGCGTTCGTGAGCGATCTGCAGCCTGTCGTGGGCGATTCGGCGGTCGCGTTCGATCCCGAGATTTCGGTGGTCACCGAGGGCGTGCTGCTCCGCGTGTTCGACGCGACGGTCATCACCTACCGCGTCGATGTGCACAACGCGCTGGTCCGCATGACCAGCGACCGCTGGGGACGCTCGACGGAATCGCTCGGCTGGGACACCAAGGCGTGGCGCGAGTGGTACGCCGGTGAGTTCAAGCCCATGCTCGAGCGCGAGGCGAGCGAACGCGGGAACGGCTGAGGCTTCCTATCCCATCGCGACGACGGACGCGATCGCATGCGTTTCCGTGTGCGAGAGCGAGAGCGACCACGTGAGGAGCCCCAGCTCGTGCGCGCGGCTCTTGGCGAGCGCGTGGAGCACCAGCGACGGCGCGCCCGTGTCGCTCCGAGCGACCTCGACGTCCGTCCACGCGATGCCGTCGGACCAGCCGGTCCCGAGCGCTTTCAGTGCCGCTTCCTTCGCGGCGAATCGCGCGGCGTAGTGCTCGGCGCGGCGTGCGGGGTGCGACTCGCAGTACGTGATCTCGCCCGCGGTAAAGCAGCGTTCGCGGAAACGCTCGGCGTGCGCGTCGAGCATCGACGCGATCCGTGAAACCTCAACGATGTCCACGCCGTGCGCGAGGGGCATGGGCAATCTTAGAGGGATGGCGCGGGCGTGATCGCGGGGCGCTTCACGCCTGCGATGCCTTCGAGTTCGATCGCTTCACGCCCGTGGCGGGCTTGGCTTCCGATGGCTTGGCGGAGCTCGACGCGGCGGGCGGCTTCTTCTCAGCGCCCTTGCTTCCCGCGGGCTTTGCTTCGGATGATTGAGCGGAGCCGCTCGATGCGCCGTCGGAGGCCGCGGGCTTGCTCTCACTCTCGGCCTTGGCCGCCTTCTTGTAAGTCTCGGATCGGTAGTCGGTCTCGTAGAACCCGCCGCCCTTGAAGATGACCGCGGCGCCGGTGCCGATGAGGCGCTCGAGCGCGTTCTTTCCGCACTTGGGGCACTTGCGCTTCGACGCGTCCTTCATGGACTGGAACAACTCGAACTCGTGCCCGCACGCACGGCAGGCGTAGTCGTACGTCGGCATGGTCAGGCTCCGCCCGCGGACGCGTCGGGCTCCATCGAAACGATCACCTTCGCGGGGCGCACGAGCCGCTCGCCCATGCGATATCCCGCCTGGAGCGTCTGGATCACCGCGCCGGGCACGATCTCGTGCGAGGGCTGGCGCATGAGCGCCTCGTGCATCGAGGGATCGAACGCCTCACCGGGTTGCGGGTGGACGATCGCGAGCCCGTGCTGCGACATCGCACGCAGGAGCTCGTCGCGGATGACGCGCATGCCCGCGACGATCTGCTCGGGCGTGGCCTTCGAGAGGTCCTGCGCGAGCGCGAGGTCGAAGTGGTCGATCGCGCCGATCATCGACTGCGCAACGGCGGCGACGCCCTGGCGGCGGGCCTCCTGCTCGTTCGAGATCGCGCGGCGCTGCGAGTTCTGGTAGTCCGCGAGCAGGCGGAGGTTCTTGTCGCGCAGCTCCTCGGCCTCGCGACGCGCCTCCTCGAGCGCACGTTCCGGTTCTTCCACGGCGCTCGGGGCCGATGCGTCCGCGCCGTCAGGCCCGGCGCCGTTCTCGGGATGGTCCTCGATGTTGCCCGTGTTGCGCTTGCGCACGATGCGTACCTCCGGCTCGATCCCGCCAACTGCGATCCATCAACGGACGATCACGCCCCGAACAGGTCCTTGAGCTTCTTGCCGAAGCCCTGGTTCTCGCCGCTGACCTCGATGTTCTCCGTCTTCGCGTACTCGCGGAGCAGTTCCTCCTGCTTCGCGGAGAGCTTCCTGGGCACCTCGACGCGCACGCCCACGAGCAGGTCGCCGCGATGCCCGGTGCGCAGGTTGGGCAGCCCCTGCCCGGCGAGGCGGAAGACGCTCCCGTGCTGCGTCGCGCGCGGGATCTTCAGCGTGCCCTTGGACTCGAGCGTGGGCACCTCCACCTCCGCGCCGAGCGCCGCCTGCGTGAAGGTGATGGGCAGCTCCATCTCGAGGTTGTCGCCGTTGCGATGGAAGACCTTGTGCGACTTGACGCGGATGACGACGTGCAGGTCGCCCCGCTCGCCCGCGCCGTTGGGCGAGGCCTCGGGCGCGGGGGGCTCGCCCTCGCCCGCGATGCGCACGGCCTGACCATCGCGGATGCCCGGCGGGATGCGCACGCTCAGCGTCCGCTTGCGGGGCACGCGTCCCTTCCCGCGGCAGGTCTCGCACTTGTCCTCGATGATCTGCCCGCGCCCGCGGCAGTTGGGGCAGGTCGTCACCATGCGGAACATGCCGCCCAGCCCGGCCTGCGTCACCTTGCCCTGCCCGCGGCACGTCGGGCATTGCTTGGGCGTGGTGCCGGGCTTGGCGCCCGAGCCCGAGCAGGTATCACAGATGTCGAGGCGGGTGAACTCGACGTCGGTCTCGACGCCCTTGAGGACGTCGTTGAGATCGATGTGCACCTCGGTCTCGAGGTCGTAGCCCCGCGCGACGCGCTGCGCCCGGGCCTGACCGCGTGCGCCGCCGAAGCCGCCCATGCCGCCGAAGATCTCCTCGAACATCGAGAAGATGTCGGTGGGGTCCATGCGGCTGAAGTCGTGGGCGGCCGAGCCGCTGGCGCGGAGGCCCTCGTGCCCGAACTGGTCGTAGCGTTTGCGCTTGTCGGCGTCGGAGAGGACCTCGTAGGCCTCCGCGGCCTCCTTGAACTTGGCCTCGGCGTCGGCGTCGCCCGGATTGCGGTCCGGGTGGTACTTCATCGCGAGGCGCCGGTACGCGCGCTTGATCTCCTCCGCATCGGCGGACTTCTCGACGCCGAGGATCTCGTAATAGTCACGCGTGGTGGGCATGGCGATTCCGTTTCAACCACAGAGGCACAGAGACACGGAGAGCCTACAGGACACGCCGGATGATTCCATTCTTGAGCACGGGCACGTTGAAGTTGATGAGGAGCCCGGTGCGGTTGCCGGCGAGCCGCAAGTAGGAGAGCAACTGGGCCTCGTGCACGGGCAATACCTTCTCGACGGACTTGATCTCGACCACGACCGCATCGTCGACGAGCAGATCGAGACGATATCCCGCCTCGATCCTTACGCCCTTGTACTCGACGGGAACCTCGACCTGGGACCGGAACGGAATGCTCCGGAGGCCGAGCTCGACACTCAGGCACTTTTCGTACGCCGATTCCAGCAGGCCCGGCCCGAGCGCACGATGCACCTCGATCGCCGCACCGATGATCTCCGCCGTGAGCGGATCGCGATCCGCCGCGCGAATGTGGCCGCCAAGACGATCCGCAGGATCGCTCTCTGTGCCACTGTGTCTCTGTGGTGAGATCTTCACAATCGAGCCCACGCGCTCTCACGCATGGGCACGTGATTTCTCTTACGCCACCGCGCCGGTCTCGATGGGCTTCTTGTCCTTGAGCTCCGTCACGAGGCACTCGGTCGTCAGCATCAGCCCCGCGACGCTCGCCGCGTTGATGAGCGCCGTCTTCGCGACCAGCGCCGGGTCGATGATCCCTGCCTTGACGAGGTCCTCGTACTCGCCCGTCGCGGCGTTGAACCCGAACCCACCCTTGCCCGACTTCACCTTCTCGACCACCACGTCGCCGTCGAAGCCGGCGTTCTCGGCGATCTGGAAGGCGCAGGACTCGACGGCCTTGAGCACGATGTCGAAGCCGAGCTTCTCGTCGCCCTTGGCCTTGGCGCGGGCGGTGGTGAGCGCGTCGACGGTGCGCAGGAGCGCGACGCCGCCGCCGGGCACGTAGCCCTCCTTGGCCGCGGCCCGGGTGGCGTGGAGCGCGTCGTCGACGAGGTCCTTGAGGGCCTTCTGGGCCGTCTCGCTGGAGCCGCCGACGTTGATGATCGCGACGCCGCCGGTGAGCTTGGCGTGGCGCTCCATGAGCTTCTCGCGGTCGTAGTCGCTGGTGGACTTCTCGTGCTGGGCCATGATCTGGTCGGCCCGGGACTTGATGTCGCCCTTCTTGCCCGCGCCCTCGATGATGGTGGTGTTGTCCTTGTCCACCACGATCTTCTTGGCGCGGCCCAGCTCGGAGAGCTCGATGCTCTCGAGCGAGCGTCCGAGATCCTCCGAGAAGAACGTGCCGCCGGTCAGCACGCCGATGTCGCCCAGCATCGCCTTGCGCCGGTCGCCGAAGCCCGGGGCCTTGACGGCGCAGATGCGCAGCACGCCGCGGAGCTTGTTGACCACGAGCGCCGCGAGGGCCTCGTTCTCGACCTCTTCCGCGATGATGAGCAGCGGCTTGCCCGAGCTCGCGACCTTGTTGAGCATGGGCAGAAAGTCGGCGAGGTTCGAGATCTTCTTCTCGTGGATCAGGACCAGCGCGTCCTCGAGCACGCACTCGGTGGTCTTGGGATCGGTCATGAAGTAGGGCGAGAGGTAGCCCTTGTCGAACTGCATGCCCTCGACGTAATCGAGCGTGGTGTCGGCGCTCTTGCCGTCCTCGACCTCGACGACGCCCTCGGCGCCAACCTTCGCGATCGCCTCGGCGATGAGCTCCCCCACCGACGCGTCGTGGTTCGCGGAGACCGTCGCGATCTTGCGATAGTCGTCCTTGCCCTTGCACTTGATCGCCATCGCGTCGATCGCCTCGCCCGCGACGTTCGCCGCGGCGTTCACGCCACGCTGCACGTGCACGGGGTTCGCGCCCGCCGCGACGTGGCGCAGGCCCTGCGTGAAGATCGCCTGCGCGAGCACGGTGGCGGCGGTGGTGCCGTCGCCGGCCTTGTCGGCGGTCTTCTTCGCGACCTGGTGCACCATCTTCGCGCCCATGCTCTCGAAGGGCTCGGGCAGCTCGATCTCCTTGGCGACGCTCACGCCGTCCTTGGTGACGTGCGGGCCGCCGTAGGACTTCTCGATCACCACGTGTCGCCCGGCGGGGCCCATGGTGCATTTGACGGCCTCGGCGAGGCGGTCGACGCCCTTCTTCATCTCGAGAAGCGCGGCGTCGTCGAACATGATCTGCTTGCTTGCCATGTGAAGCTCCAGTCTGGAACGGCGATCAGCGGATTAGCCATCAGGGATCAGCCACTTGCCATCAGCCAAAGTCGGCGGGGCGCTGCGCTGATTACAACCTGCTCTCAACACTCCGGATCAGGCCCGCCAGGACCCGACCGGCATCTCCCAGCAACTCCTCAACCTCGCGAGCACGGGAATCTTCCAAGAACCCAAGCTCGCGAGCGATGACCATGTGCGTCTCCACCTCGTAGATCGAGCCCCGTGCCACGCGGAGGAACCTCACGTAGTCGGCGGTCGAGCCACGCCCCCAGCCCTCGGCGATGTTGGACGCGACCGAGACCGACGCCCTGCGGATCTGGCTCGTCAGGCCGAAGCGTTCGTCCGCCGGGAAGCCCTCGCTCGCCCGATAGACCGCCTTCGTGAGCCGGATCGCGAGACGCCATGCATCGAGGTCTTTGTACGACTCGATGGGCCTCGCCGCTTCCCCTGATCGCTGGTGGCTGATGGCTGATCCCTCTCCTTATCAGCCTTCAATCACGCCCAGCAACTCCGTCTCGCGGAGGATCAGGTGCTTGTCGCCCTTGATCTCGACCTCGGTGCCGGCCCACTTGCCGTAGACCACCGTGTCGCCCTTGCGGACGCTCATCTCGGCGCGCTTGCCGTTGTCGAGGCGCTTGCCGGGCCCGGAAGCGACGATGGTGCCGCGGACGGGCTTCTCCTTCGCGCTGTCGGGGAGGAAGATGCCCGAGGCGGTCTTGCTCTCGGCCTCGATGGGCTTGACGAGCACACGATCTTCAAGGGGTTTGACTGCCATGTTGTATTCCTTATCCAGAGAGCTTACTGCCAAAGGACGAGATGGCCGACGCAATGGCGACGAACAGGCACGCTATCTGAAGGTACCCGAAGGCCTGAAGCCCTTGCCATTTACGAAGGTTCACCTTCGATTCACGATATTCTTCTACACACCTCGCATCTGCCGCGAGAACGATTTCAGCATGACTTGTCAGGACAAATCCGACGAGGATGTAAATGACTCCAACGAACAGTGAACTAAAAAACGTGACATAATCGTCGAACCGTACTGGACTGTCGACCCACAGCGAGGAACTTCCAAGAAGCCCTGCCGCCAATACTGCCCGGATCGCAAAGGCCTGACGATGCCAGGCAAGGGCCGCAGCCAGATCCGATCGACTCGGGGGCAGAATCGACGACTTGCCATCCATTAGAACCCCATCCCGCCCATGCCGGGCATGCCCATTCCACCCATCCCGCCGCCCATACCGCCCATGCCACCGCCGTGGTCATGGTCGTGCTCGGGCTTGTCTTCCTTCTTCTCGGTGATGATGCAGTCCGCGGCGAGCAGCACGGTCGCGACGCTCGCGGCGTTCTGCAGCGCGCTGCGGTCCACCTTCGCGGGGGTGATGACGCCCGCCTTGACGAGGTCCTCGTACGTGTCGGTCAGCGCGTTGTAGCCGAACGTCGCGCTCGTGCTCTCGGCGACCTTCGACACCACCACGGTGCCCTTGGCCCCCGCGTTCTCGGCGATGGTCTGCAGCGGCACCGCGAGGGCCTTGTACACCACGTCCATGCCCGCGGCGAGGTCGTACTTCACCTGCCCGATGTCGTCGCTGGTGATCTCCTTGCCCTTCGCGAAGACGGCCTTCCAGTCCTTCTGGGCCTCGATCGCCTTGCGGGCGCGGACGAACGACACGCCGCCGCCCGGCACGATGCCCTCGGCAACCGCGGCGCGGGTCGCGTGGAGCGCGTCCTCGACGCGGGCCTTCTTCTCCTTCAGCTCGGCCTCGGACGCGGCGCCGACGTTCACCTGCGCCACGCCGCCCGCGAGCTTCGCGAGGCGCTCCTGGAGCTTCTCGCGGTCGTAGTCGCTGGTCGCGGCGTCGATCTCACGCCGGATCTGCTCGATGCGCGACTGGATGCCCTTGGTCTGGCCCGCGCCCTCGATGATGGTGGTGTTGTCGGCGTCGATCTCGATCTTCTTCGCGAGCCCGAGCTGCTTGAGCTCGACGTCCTCGAGGTCGACGCCCAGGTCCTTCATGATCGGGTCGGCGCCGGTGAGGACCGCGATGTCCTCGAGCATCGCCTTGCGGCGATCGCCATAGCCGGGAGCCTTCACCGCGGCGACCTGGAGCGTGCCGCGGAGCTTGTTGATGACGAGGGTGCTCAGGGCCTCGCCCGTGATGTCCTCGGCGATGATGAGCAGGGGCTTCTTGGCGGCCATGACCTTCTCGAGGATCGGGACCATCTTGGTCGCGCTCTCGATCTTGTCCTCGTGGACGAGGATGAGGCACTTGTCGAGCTCGACCTTCATCTCGTCGGGGTTGGTGACGAAGTTGGGCGAGAGGTAGCCGCGGTCGAACTGCATGCCCTCGACGACCTTGACCTCGGTCTCGAGCCCGCGGCCCTCCTCGACGGTGATGACGCCGTCCTTGCCGACCTTCTCGAACGCGTCGGCCATGATGGCGCCGATCTCGGCGTCGTTGTTCGCGCTGATCGAGGCGACGTTCTTGATGTCGCCCTTGCCCTTGATCGGGACGGCGAGCGAGGTGATCTCCTTCGACGCGACCTCCACGCCCTTCTTCATCCCGCGGACGAGCGCGTTCGCGTCAACGCCCGCGGCGATGTAGCGCAGGCCCTCGCGGAACAGCGCCTCGGCGAGGACGGTCGCGGTGGTCGTGCCGTCGCCCGCGTCGTCGGAGGTCTTGGTCGCGGCCTCCTTGACGAGCAGCGCGCCCATGTTCTCCGCCTTATTGCGGAGCTCGATCTCCTCGGCGACCGTCACGCCGTCCTTGGTGACCGTGGGCCCGCCCCAGCTCTTGTCGATGACGGCATTGCGTCCGCGGGGCCCGAGGGTGCTCTTGACGGCCCGGGCGAGTTTCTCGACGCCCGCGAGGAGGGCCTGGCGTGCTTCAACGTCGAACATGAGCTCTTTGGTCGCCATGGATGTTCTGCTCCGTGGAGGTTGGTTCGTGCGGGCCCGTGGGGGCGTCGGTGTCTGGTTCGCGATTCGGTTCTGAACTTCGGTTCCGGGCGTCGGGCCGGGAGGCACCGCCGCGTGCGAGAGGAAGGGCAAGGCGGGTGCCAGCGGGCTCTCTGTGCGCAACATGCTGATATTCAATTGTTTAGAGATCAAGATCGCATCTGGAGCGGGCCCGGCTGCTGACACTGCGGTGCGGACACCTCCTGCGGCCTGCCAGGTTGGCAGACATGCCAGCCCGCGATGGGTGGCGCGGGACGGAGAGACGACCCGCCGCCCGCGCGCGGATCCGGCTCGGCCTTCCTAGACTCGTGCCCGTCGGGCGGAAGGACTCGCCCGGGCCCAGGAACAGACCGGAGACGCACCATGCTCGCGCAGGTGGACCTGCACTCGTATCTGCCCGTGATGCTGATCATCATCATGGCGATCGTCTTCGCCCTGGTGAACGTCGGCGCATCGCTCGTCATCGGTCCGCGCCGCACCGGCGCGACCAAGGCCGCGACGTACGAATCGGGCATGACCGCCGTGGGCACCGCGCGCAAACGGTTCAACGTGCGGTTCTACCTCATCGCGATGGTGTTCCTCGTGTTCGACGTGGAGGTCGTGTTCCTCTACCCCTGGGCCGCGACGTTCCGGAACCTCGAAGTCGGCGGCGGCGAGGCGCTCACGTGGCTCGTCCGCATCCTCTTCTTCCTGCTCACGACGGTCGTGGCGTACGTCTACGGCTATCGCAAGGGCGTGTTCCGCTTCGACTGACCCCGCGTTGGTGTCCGATGCGGGACAGGGTGCGGCGCGAGGGAAGCCCCGCATGCGAGCGAGTCCGGCGAGATACAACCGGGACGTGCTGCGCGACCGCCTGCTGGGCGGGCTGGTTGCGGTGGGTTCGATCGCGATGCTCGCCACGGGCGCGTCGCTCACCCCCGACCACGCCGGACACGGCACGCACACGCAACTGGGCATGCCCGCGTGCGGATGGGCGATCGCGTTCGACCGTCCCTGCCCGACGTGCGGCATGACGACGGCGGTGTCGCAACTGGCGCACCTCGATCCGCTCGGCTCGCTCGCGACGCAGCCGATGGGCATGCTGATCGGCGCAGGAGCCGCGGTCGCGTTCTGGGCGGGGCTGCACG
This sequence comes from Phycisphaerales bacterium, assembly GCA_034004365.1. GTDB lineage: Bacteria > Planctomycetota > Phycisphaerae > Phycisphaerales > UBA1924 > JAVEWV01. The sequence goes on along the minus strand of JAVEWV010000018.1, from coordinate 44,496 downwards.
CGGGGCTGTTCGGCGTGCGGCTGGCCCCGATCACTCGCCCGCTCACCGGGGCCCGCGCGTGGTGGCTGATCGGCGGGCTGGTCGTGGCGGCGTGGGTGTACAAGCTCCTGACCTGGACGGGCTGAGGCGGGAGCGAGCGGGACGCCGGCGGGAGACTAGACTGCCCGCGTGAAGGGACACGCCATGGGATTCTGGAGCCGTACGAACGTATTCCCGCGGGGGACGCTGCTCGCGCTGGGCGCGGCCGGGCTGCTCGCCGCGTCGGGATGCGGCGTCGCGGAGATCGTGGGCGGCATGGCGGACTCGGCGCACCGCTCCGGCTCGCACAAGGTCGCGGCGGAGTACGCCGGGCTGCGTGACAAATCGTTCGCGGTCATCGTGAGCGCCGACCGCAGCGTGCAGGCGGACTATCCCGCGCTGGTCCCCGAGCTGATCAATCGCATCACGACGCGTCTCCGCGAGAACGCGGGGGCCGCGGGCTCGAGCGATCCGCAGCAGCTCGTGCGATGGCTGTTCAACAACCCGGGCTGGGCGGCACGCTCGCCCGGCACGCTTGCACGCCAGCTCGGCGTCGAGCGGCTCATCTATATCGATCTCGGCGAGTTCCGCCTGCGCGATCCGGGCAACGCCTACCTCTGGGCGGGCGTTGCGGCGGGACGCGTCTCGGTGCTGGAAGCGGAGGCCGAGTTCGGCGACGCGTTCGTGTTCGAGCACGAGATCATGGTGCGTTTCCCGGACGGGCAGGGGTTCGGGCCGGACGACATGGGCGGCGCGCAGGTCGCGAGCGTGATCGTCTCGCGCTTCGTTGATCGCGCGAGCTGGCTGTTCTACGAGCACGAAGAAAAGAACGTGATGGAGTATTGATGCGCCGACGCACGCGACGATCCGCTGGGGCTGGGGCCGCGCGCACCGCGACGCTGTTCGCGTGCGCCGCGCTGTTCGTGTGCGCCGCGGCGGGATGCAACATCCTCGGCCCGGTGGGCTACTTCGTGCATGGTCCGGCGAGGATCCCGGCGCAGTACGAGCTCGACAAAGCCCGCCGCACCATCGTGTTCATCGACGATCGCGGCAACCGCCTGCCACGCCGGGCCCTGCGGTATGACATCGCGGCGGGCGCGCAGGAGAAGCTCATCGAGAAGGCCGGCATCAAGAACATGATCGATGCCCGCAGCGCGATCCTCGCCGCGGGCAAGGACCGGCGCGACGATCCCGTCAGCATCGAATCGATCGGGATCGCGGTCGAGGCGGAGGTCGTCGTGTACGCGAGCGTGGAGTCGTTCGCGCTCTCGCCGGACGGCTCGACGTTCTCACCCTCCGCGTCGCTGAGCGTGAAGGTGATCGACATCACGAACCGCACCCGCCTGTGGCCCGACGAGCGCGAGGGCAAGCCGCTCAACGTGCAGCTCCCGCCCAAGACGGGCACGGTGCCGCAGAGCCTTTCGGACGTCGCGAAAGCGGAGGCGGACCTCGCGAAGGCGACGGGGCACGCGCTCGCGCAGATGTTCTACTCGTACGAGAAGCAGCAGGCCGTATCGAAGTGATGAGCATGCACGCCGCTGAGAGCACGGCGATCGCCCTGCGCGCCCGGCGTGTGCCGCGTGGCCTGCGAAGCACCGCGGGCCTTGGGCAGATGGCGATCGCGCAGGCGGCCGCGCTGCTCGACGCCGCCCGCGAATCGAACGACGCCACGCCCGGCATCGGCGCTTCACGCACGCTCTTGGAAGAAGCGGTCGCGGCGGTGCGCGATGCTCGGGATGCGCACGCCGAACTCATGGTTCCGATGTCGGGCGATGCTCTCGCGCCCATCACGCCCGCATCGGCGAGCGATGAACGCGACGAGATCCGCAGCGAGATCGGGGCCTCGCGCGACGAGACGCTCATCGCCCTCCTGCCCGGGCCCGATGGCTCGCTCGACGCGCGATGGTTCGGATTCGTCGTGGGCGTGCTGCGACTCGCACACGGCTCCGTGCGCGGCGTTGTCTCGCATGGCGCGTGGGACCTGCGCCGCTCACACCTCCTCCACCGCGTCGCACGCACGTCCGACCCGCTCATCGTGACCGGCACCCCCATCGCGCGGTTCGTGGGCGCGTGCGACCTCGCGATCGTCGATCCCACGGGCATCATGCTCGGCGCGCCGGCGGCATATTCGGGAGCGTCCGCCGCGATGATCGCGGGCGCACTGGCCGCGGGCGTTCCGACCGCGATGCACGGGCATTTAGGCGTCGAGCACGTCGTGCCCGAGAGCGTGCAAGGGCGATGCGTGCTCGCGTCGCGCGGGGCTTCGCGCGTGATCGAGCCCCTCCACGCGCTGTGCGCCGACGCGGGCCTGCGTCGAACCATCGGCGAGCAGTGCGCCAACGCGTGGAACGCTGAGCGGTTGCGTGAGCACAACCGGGGCTTCCTGGGGGGCTTCCTTGTCGGGCGATCGGCGGGCGAGCCACGCCGCGGAGGATGACGATGGCGGACCCGCACGGCGTGCTGTTCGTGTGCCTGGGCAACATCTGCCGCTCGCCGCTGGCGGAAGCGATCTTCATCCATCGCGCCCGCGAGCGGCGTGCGCTCGATCGGTTCGACGTCGATTCCGCGGGCACGGGCCATTGGCACGTCGGCGGGCCCGCGGACCCGCGGTCGATCGCGGTGGGCGCGAAGAACGGGATCGCCGTCACGAGCATCGCGCGGCAGGTCGATCCCGACACCGACTTCGAGCGTTTCGCGACGATCCTCGCGATGGACCAGTCAAACGAAGCGACGCTGCTGGAGTGGGGCGCGCCGCGCGGCAACGTCCGCCTTATGCGCGAGTTCGACCCGAGCCTCGCGGGCGCGGAGCGGCACCGCCTCGACGTGCCCGATCCCTACCACGGCGGAGCGGACGGCTTCGACAAGGTGTTCGCGATGCTCGACGCGGCGTGCCTCGGGCTGCTGGACCAACTGCTCCGGGGGCCGCTCGCCTAAAGCCCGATGAGCAGGCGGGTCGGATCCTCGATCGCGTCCTTGATGTGCACGAGGAATCGCACGGCCTCGGCGCCATCGACGATGCGGTGATCGTACGAGAGCGCGAGGTACATCATCGGACGGATCGCGACCTCGCCCGGCTTCTGCGGATGCTCGACGGCGCGGTTCTTGATCGAGTGCATGCCGAGGATCGCCGACTGCGGCGGGTTGAGGATGGGCGTGCTCATGAGCGAGCCGAAGATGCCGCCGTTGGTGATGGTGAAGGTGCCGCCCTGCATCTCCTCGAGCGCGAGCTTGCCGTCCTTCGCGCGGACCGCGAAGTCCTTGACGGCGTTCTCGATCTCGGCGAACGAGCGTGACTCGGCGCTGCGCAGCACGGGCACGACGAGGCCCTTCGGGCTGCTCACCGCGATCGCGACGTCGCAGTAGTCGTGCTTCTCGACCGCGGGCTTGCCGTCCTCGCCCTCGACGATGTACGCGTTGACCATCGGGAACGCGCGGAGCGCGCTCGCCGCGGCGGACACGAAGAAGCTCATGAAGCCGAGCCCGATGCCGTGCTTCTTCTCGAAGGACTCCTTGTACTTCTTGCGGAGTTCCATCACCGGGCCCATGTCGACCTCGTTGAAGGTCGTGAGCATCGCGGCGGTGTGCTGCGCCTCGACGAGCCGCTGGGCGATGCGCTGGCGCAGGGGCGTCATGCGTTCGACGCTCGACGACCGCGACGACGCCGCGGGGGCGACGGGCGCTGCGTGCGAGCCCGAGCCGTTCTGCACGAACGCGAGCACGTCCTGCTCGCGGACGCGGTGCCCCGCGCCGGTGCCCTTGATGCGTGAGATGTCGACGCCGAACTCGCGCGCCATCTTCTCGGCGAGCGGGGTGGCGCGTGCGCCGTTCTCGTGCGCGGCGCCCGCGGCGACGGGCTCACGCGCGGGTTCGGTGCGCGGCGCCTCCTGCTTCGGGGCCTCGGCCTTCGCGGGTGCGGCGCTCGCCTTCGATTCGGCCTTCGCCTGGCTCGCACCGGCGGGCTTGGACGCCGACTCGTCGATCGTGCCCACCACCGCGCCGACGTCCACGGTGTCGCCCTCCTTCGCGGAGGTCTTGACCACGCCCGAACTGGGCGCGGGCACGTCCATCGTGACCTTGTCGGTCTCGAGGCTCAGGACGGTCTCGTCCCGCTCGATCCAGTCGCCGTCTTTCTTGAGCCACGCGGCGATGACGCCGCTGGTCACGCTTTCGCCGACGTTCGGGATGACGATGTCCACGGGCATGCGTGTCCTCGCTTGCGTCGTTTACTTGACGGCGGTTCCGGCCATCGCGGGCTTCTTATCGTCCTTGCCGGCGGGCTGCCCGGGCTTGGGCGCGATCGCCTGCGTGAGGATCGAGTTCTGCTGCTGGCGATCGATGCGCTTCGAGCCCGGCGCGGGGGTCGAGCTGGCGGGGCGACCGATGTACTCGACGCCCTTGATGCCCAGGCGGTCGCGGAGTTGCTCGGTGATGAAGCCGAACGCGCCCATGTTCCGCGGCTCCTCCTGGACCCAGATGGTCCGCTCGGAGCGCGGGTAGAGCGCGAGCACTTCCTTCACGCGATCGATGTGCAGCGGGTAGAGCTGCTCGATGCGCACGAGCGCGACGTCCTTCACGCCCGTCTCACGCCGGCGTTCCTCGAGCTCGTGGTAGATCTTGCCCGTGCACAGGACCACGCGCCGGACGCCCTCGCGGGCCGCCTTGCCGCCCGTGACCATGGTCGGGTCGTCGATGATCTCCTGGAATCCGCCCGACATGAGCTCGCCGATGTCGCTCGTCGGCGTGCGGAGCATGCTCTTGGGCGTGACGACGATCAGCGGCTTGCGGAACGAGCGCTTCACCTGGCGGCGCAGCATGTGGAACGCCTGCGCCGCGGTCGAGGGATAGACCACCTGCAGGTTGTCCTCGGCGCAGAGCTTGAGGAACCGCTCGAACCGGCACGACGAGTGCTCCGGGCCCGCGCCCTCGTACCCGTGCGGGAGCAGCAGCGTCAGCCCGCTCCACCGCTGCCACTTGAGCTCCGCCGCGGCGATGAACTGATCGATGATGACCTGCGCACCGTTGACGAAGTCGCCGAACTGAGCCTCCCACAGCACGACCTGGTTGGGCTCCGCGAGCGAGTAGCCATACTCGAACCCGAGCACCGCCGCCTCGGACAGCGGGCTGTCGTACACCTCGAACCGCGCCTGCACCGGGCCCTCGCTCGCCGATTCCGCACGCGGGAGCGACGGATCGACCGGGCGGATCGACGCCAGCGGCGTGTACGGCTCGCCCGTCTCGGCGTCGCGCAGCACCGCGTGGCGATGGCTGAACGTCCCGCGTCGGCAGTCCTGCCCCGACAGACGCACCGGATAGCCCTCGCACACGAGCGTGCCGTAGGCGAGGCTCTCCGCGTCGGCGTAGCTGATCTGACGCGTCTCGAGCAGCCCCGCGCGCCCCTCGAGCAGCGCACGCAGCTTGGGGTTCAGGTTGAATCCCTCGGGCACGTGGCCCAGCGCCGTGCACACCTCGCGCAGCAGGGCCTCGCTGACCGCGGTCTCGCTCGGCTTGAACGAGAACTTGTTGCTCACGCCCGTCCAGCGTGCGCTCCCGGGATCGATCGTCGGGTCGTTGGGCTTCTGCTTCGCCTCGGCCTGCGCGCGGTCCAGCAGCGTCTCAAGCCGCTTCCCGATCGCGTCCATGTCCGCCTCGTTGATCACGCCCTCGGCGAGCAGACGCTCGGCGTAGATCTTCATCGCGCCCTGCTTCCGGCGGATCAGCGCGGCAAGCACGGGCTGCGTGAACGACGGCTCGTCCTGCTCGTTGTGACCGTACTTGCGGTAGCAGTACATGTCGATGAACACGTCCTTGGCGAACTTCTGGCGATACTCGATCGCCCAGTGCGCCGCCGCGACGCACGCCTCCGGGTCGTCCCCGTTCACGTGCAGCACCGGAGCCTCGATCATCTTCGCGAGGTCGGTGCAGTAGCGGCTCGAGCGACCATCGGCGGGGATCGTCGTGAACCCGATCTGGTTGTTCACCACGATGTGCACCGTGCCACCGACGCGATAGCCCTCGAGCGACATCAGGTTCAGGCATTCGGCGACCACGCCCTGCCCGATCACCGCCGCGTCGCCGTGCATCACGATCGGCATGATCCGCCGACGCTCGGTGTCGCGCTGCAGGTCCTGCTTCGCCCGGCTGCGCCCGAGCACCACGGGGCCGACCGCCTCAAGATGGCTCGGGTTGCTCGCCATCGCGAGGTGGACCATCCGCCCGTTCTTGAAGCGCCGGGTGCCCGAGAAGCCGCGGTGGTACTTGACGTCACCCCCGCCGTCGACGAAGTCCTCGTCCCAGTTGTCCTCGAACTCGGTGAAGATCTGCTCGTGCGTCTTCCCGAGGATGTTGCTCAGCACGTTCAGGCGCCCGCGGTGCGCCATCCCCAGCACGACCTGCTCGATGCCCAGCTCGGACGCGCGCTCCAGCAGGTGGTCCGTCAGCGGGATCAGCGACTCGCCGCCCTCGAGCGAGAAGCGTTTATCGCCCGGGTAGCGTTTCTGAAGGAACTTCTCGAAGTGCTCCGCGTGGATCAGTCGGTCGAGCACGTGCACGCGATCGCCGCGCGTCAGCTCGATGCGCCCGCGCCCGGCCTCGATCGTCGAGGTCCACCACTGGCGCTCCTCGCTCGACTGGATGTGCATGAACTCGGCCCCGATCGGGCCGCAGTACGTGTCTTCAAGGAACGACACGACCTCGCCCAGCGGCACGCTCGCGCCGAGCCCGAGGCTCGTGCCATCGACGGGCGTCGCGAGGTCCCCCTCGCCCAGCCCGTGGAACGACAGCGCCAGGTCGGGCGAGCGTTCGCGCTCGCGCCCGAACGGGTCGATCTTCGCCGCGATGTGTCCCAGGTCGCGGTAGGCCGCGACGAGCCCGTCGACGCGCGCCTGCAGCGAGCCCGTGCCGCCGCCCACGCGGGCCGCGATCGGCTCGCCACCCCCGCCCTCGGAACGCGTCAGACCCAGTTCGAAGCCGTCAAAGAACGCGCGCACGTCCGCGGGCACACTCGCGCGATCCGCGCGATAGGCCGCGTACATCTCGTCGAGATAGGCCGCGTTCCAGCTATTGACGGCGGGGGCAACTGCCTTCGGCTCAGCGCTCATGGCGACCTCAACGGCCCTCGCTCGGGGTTCCGAAGCCCGCCGACCGCCGCGAACCGGGCGGATACGCCGGGCATGCCTCCAGTCCCGAGGCGATGGTAGGCGGTCCTATCGGCTGGATTCGACGCTCCGTGCGGGAGAATGCCGCGGACTTCCAAGCCGCCCCCGACATCCCGGGCGGGCCCGGGGACGCCAGGCTCCGGATAAGCGGCCCAACTCCCCCGTTCCGAGCATCGCCCCGCACCATCCGTGCGGCGGGCGATCACCCGAACCGGCCCGTGATGTACTGCTCCGTCTCGGGCAGGTGCGGGTTCTGGAAGAGGTCCTCGGTCGCCCCGTACTCCACCAGCCGCCCGAGGTACATGAACGCGGTCAGGTCGCTCACCCGGGCGGCCTGCTGCATGTTGTGCGTCACGATCAGGACGGAGTACCGCGACGAGATCTCGTGGATCAGTTCCTCAACGCGCAGCGTCGCGATCGGATCGAGCGCCGAGCACGGCTCGTCGAGCAGCAGTACCTCCGGGTCCGCGACCACCGCCCGCGCGATGCACAAACGCTGCTGCTGCCCGCCCGACAGCCCGAGCGCCGACTGCTGCAGGCGGTCCTTGACCTCGTCCCACAACGCCGCGGCCCGCAGGCTCCGCTCGCACGCCTCACGGAGCACGCCCTTGCGATTCTCACCGTCGACGCGGAGGGGATAGACGACATTCTCGAAGATCGACATAGGGAACGGATTGGGCTTCTGGAAGACCATGCCGAGGCGTTTGCGGAGGTCGATGACGTCCACGCCGCGCCCGTACACCGAGCCGCCATTGAGCAGCATGTCGCCCTCGATGCGCACGCCGTCGATCAGGTCGTTGAGGCGATTGACCGAGCGGAGCAGCGTGCTCTTCCCGCAGCCCGAGGGCCCGATGAGCGCCGTGACCTTGCCCCGCTGCACGGGGATGGAGACGCTGTGGAGCGCGCGGGACGAGCCGTACCACAGGCTGAAGTCGCGGACCTCGAGCACGTAGTCGCCCGAGCGCGCCCGCTCATGGATCTCGGGCGAGACGGGGCGACCCTCGCGGATGTCGTCGAGGATGCCCGCCTGGCGGCGTCTGCCCGTGCCCGACATCGTTGCGTCCATACCAGAGCCCTCCCTCGACCACCAATCAGCCCTGACTCCCGCGCAGACGCGCACGCACGCGGCTCCGCACAAGGATCGCCGCGAGGTTCATCAGCACCACGATCGAGACGAGCAGCAGCGTGGTGGTCCAGACCAGCGGGCGGGCCGCTTCCGAATCCGGGCTCTGGAACCCCAGATCGTAGATGTGGAAGCCCAGGTGCATGAAGCTCCGCTGCAGGTGCATGAACGGCGCCTCGGCGTCGATCGGAAGCTCGGGCGCCAGCTTGACCGCCCCCACCACCATCAGCGGCGCAACCTCGCCCGCGCCGCGCGCCATCGCCAGGATCGCGCCCGTCAGGATGCCCGGCGTCGCCCCGGGCAGCACGATCCGCCGGATCGTCTGCCACTTGCTCGCGCCGCATCCGTAGCTGCCCTCGCGCATCGAGCGCGGCACCGCGGCGATCGCCTCCTCGGTCGCCACGATCACCACGGGCAGTGTGAGCAGCGCGAGCGTCAATGACGCCCACAGCAGCCCCGTTGTCCCGAACGTGGGCGTCGGGAGGCGGGCGCTGAAGAACCCGCCGAAGTACGGCAGGCGCACGATCAGCACGATCGCGATCACGACGCACACGAACCAAGCAAGAGCGCCGAACCGAGCAAGCCACACGCCGCGCGTGCTGCGCACCAACCCGGGCCCCGGGAGCGCCAGCGCCCGTAGCGCCACGCCCGACATCGCGATCAGCGTGCACACGATCGCGAGCGGCCACCATCCCATCAGCACGCCCAGCACGCCGCCCGAGCCCACCGGCGGCAGGGGATCGCTCGAACCCGCGTCGATGAACTGCCCCACGCTCGTGCAGAAGAAGCCCAGCCCGAACACGCCGTACACGATGCTCGGCACGCCCGCGAGATTGTTCACCGCGATGCGGATGACGCTCGTGAGCGGGCCCTGACGCGCGTACTCGCGCAGGTACAGCGCCGCCACGACACCGAGCGGCACGACGATCACGCTCAGGAGCAGCGTCAGCAGCACCGTGCCGAAGATCACCGGGAACACGCCGCCCTCGGTGTTGGCGCTCCGCGGATCCTCGGAAAGGAACTCCCACCAGCGCGAGAAGTACACGCCCAGACGCCCCGAGAACGTGAGGTCGTTCGCGCGAACCGAGCGCACGATCTGCGACACCTGCAGCGCTTCGTCGGGCTCGCTCTGGCGGCGCGGCGCGATCCGCCCCCCCGAGGCCTCGATAATCTCGATCCGATACTGCGCGTCCTCGGCCTCGAGCGCGGCGATCGTGCGCTCCAGCTCCGCGAACTCTCCCGCACGGATCGCGTCGATCTTCTCGCCCATCTCGCGAGAGAACGCCGCCAGCTCGTCGCCGCTCATCACGCTCGACGACCAGGGCCTCTCGAGCACCGACGCGAGCACGAGCGGCAGCGCGAGCAGCACGCACACGCCCCGGGCCGCCCGCAGGCGTCGATCGTCGGGGCGGCTCCGGAGGCGGCGCGAGAGCGCAACGCCCGCGAGGATCGATCCGATCCCGCACGCCGCGACCACGCTCCACGCGCCCCAGCCGAGCCCGGTCCGCGCGCCGCGCTGAGAAGCCAGTTCGGCCTCGCGCACGCGGAGCCGCAGCCGCTCCATCCGCGCGCTCACGCGCCCGATGTCGTGCTCCTTGAGCCGCTCGATCCGATCCCACCTTCGCTGCGCGTCGGGCAGCATGCGCCCGAGCGTGGTCCACGCGGCCTCGGGATCGTCCTGCACAAGAAACAGGCGCTCCCTCGCGCGCCGCCCGCCGTCCTCGCCCGGCTCGATCTCGACGCGCTCGCCCCTCGCCGGGCCGTACGCGGTCGATTCGTCGAGCACCTCGGGCAGCAGCTCGCCCTCCAGCACGGGCGTCACGCGCTCGATGAACACCGACCGCGGCGTGCCGATCCACACGCCCCAGGTGCGTCGCTCGAACAGCCCCGCGTCGCTGGGTCGCGTGGTGCCCGCAATCGCGTCCACGTCGATCCACTCGAACGCCTGCGCCCCGACGTCGCGATTGCCCACGCGGTACAGGCGACGCCGCGCGTCCCCCGCCCGCCCGGACGAGTCGGGCGTCGCTTCCTCATCGACCGCGATGCCCATGAGCACGCCGCCGCTGGCGAGTTCGACGCGCTCGATCCGCCCGGGCCAGAACGTCTTCGCGCCCTGCACGATCACCAGGCCCGTGAGCGACACGATCGCGACGAGGCACACCACGATCGCCGCCGCGGTCAGCCACAGCATGGGCGTGCCGTGCGCCCACACGGACGTCGCGCGGCGCGTCCCGGGCCCCGGGGAGCTCGTCGCCTGCGCGGGCTTGGATGGCGTCTCGGCCAGTTCGCGGCTCCCGTGTCTCTCTGCTCACAGCGCCGCGTTGCGACGCCTGAACCGCTGGCGGACGACCTCCGCCGTGGTGTTGATCACGAACGTCATGACGAACAGCACCATCCCGCACAGGAAGAGCACACGGTAGTGCGTGCTGCCCTTCGCCGCCTCGGGCAATTCGACCGCGATGTTCGCCGACAGCGTGCGCATGCCCTCGAACACGTTGACGTCGAGCGTGGGCGTGTTGCCCGTCGCCATGAGCACGATCATCGTCTCGCCAACCGCGCGTCCCAGCCCGATCATGCACGCGGAGAAGATGCCCGAGCCCGCCACGGGCAGCACCACGCGGATCGCCGTCTGCCAGGGCGTCGCCCCCGCGCCCAGCGACGCCGAACGCAGCGCGTGCGGCACGGCACTGAGCGCGTCCTCGCTGATCGTGTAGATGATCGGCACCACCGCGAAGCCCATGATGAGCCCGACCACCAGCGTGTTGCGCACGCTGAACGGGCCGAAGATCGAATCCCGCGGGTCGAGCCCCGCCGCGGAGAGCGCCCACGCGACGCCCGCCGCGAGCGCGATCGAGCCCACCGCCGTCAGCACGAACGACGCGAGCGCCGAGAGCGCCGCGTCCCGGGCCGTGCTCGATCCGCCACGCGCCCCGCCCTGCCCGACCCACCACGCGCGCAGGATCCACGCGACGACGAGCCCGGGCACGAGCATCGCCACGAACCATCCGGGCCACGCCGCGCCGAACTTGCCGTCGAGCCACGCACGCACGCCCGACGCCTCGAGCGCCGCGCGCATCTCGCGGACCTGCTCGTCCGACGCCGCGATCGGACGCACGACGCTTCCATCGCGGAAGTCCATGCCCGCGCGGCGCAACCGGCGCTGCAATTCGCCGGGCAGCACGTCGCGCCGTCCGACCCAGGCTGGCGCATCCTTCGCCGCGACGGGCTCCACGCTCCCCGACAGCACGAGCACGTCCGCATTGCTGGGCCTGAACAGCACCCGCTCGCCCCACGAGCCCAGGCCCACCGCCGCGAGCGAGGACACCACCATCACCGCGCCCACCGCCGCGACGTGCCAGAGCCCGGGCATCCGGCGCGCGACCCGCGCGGGCAACAGCTCCCACAGGTGCGCCGCCAGCAGCACGCCCAGCGGCACCACGATCAGCCCGAGCAGCACGCCCGGCAGGATCTTCGACATCAGCGGCGCCACCACCATCGCCGCGACGAACCCCAGCACCACCGATGGCAGCGAGGCCATCATCTCCACCGTGGGCTTCACGATGGCGTGCGCACGCCGGTCGAGGAACTCGCTCGAGTAGATCGCCGCCAGCACCCCCACCGGCACCGCGAACAGCATCGCCACGAGCGTCGCCTTGAGCGTCCCGAACACCAGCGGCGTCAGGCTGAGCTTGGGCTCCGCGGCGTCGTCGCCCGAGGACGACTGGTACACGAACTCGGGCTCGAGCTGCCCCTCGTACCGGATCGGCATCGCGAGCATCCGCCAGCTCGCCTCCGGATGCCCCGGCTCGACCGACCACAGGCCCGCCTCATCACCCGCGACGACCAGCAGCGCGTCGTTCCGCCCGCCCATCGCGACCCGCGCCGGAGCATGTGCGCCCGTCACGCGCGCGACGCGCTTGTGGCTCGTCAGGTGCACCACGCTCGCGGCGCCCGCGTCATCGCCCACCACCAGCGTGCGATCGCGCGTGCCGATGCCGATCGAGGCGATGGGTGATCTCGACACGCCGAAGTCGTGCTCGAGCACGAACCGCGCACCATCGACGCTGTTGCTGAGCGGATCGCCCGCGACGAACCCGCCGACGATCCGCCCGCTCGCCGTCCCGGCAATCAGCGTGCGCGCACCGAGCGCCATCCGCGCGACGCGCAGCGTCGAGTCCGGAGAGACATCCAGCCGCTCTGCCAGCTCCATCGCATCGCCAGCCACGGCGTACCGCTCCAGCGTCCCGTCCGCCCACAGCGCGAACGCCGCGTCGCCGTCGCCGCCCGCGAGGAACCAGGCGGGCAATCCACGCCCGTCACGACCGACGTCGACGCTCAGCGGCCTGCTCGTCAGGCGCGTGCGCGGTGCTCCGCCCCCGAGCGGCCGCGTCGTACGCACCAGGTTGAGCGCGCCCGAGCCGTCCTCGCGCAGCACCGCGAGCACCCGCCGCCCGCCGGGCCCCACCTGCACGTCCACTCGCGCCGCCGCTCCCGTGCCCACACCGATCTCGAGCGGCTCGCCCGCCTCGATCTCCGCGCCCACGAGGCGGAGCGCCCCGCCATCGGTCCGCGCGAGCACGAGCGGTCGCAACGTGAACGCTCTCGCCGCGGCGTACCCCGCCTCGCCCTCGGCGATCTCGAACGATTCCCCGGGCGCGAGCGAGCGTTCGCCGCCGAGCACGCCCGCGCCCTGCTCTTCCGTCAGGATGCGCTCCGAGAAGCGGACCTCCCCCAGCACCACGCGCCCGTCGCCCAGCCCTACTGCAACGAGCCCCAGCCTCGGCTCGCGCACGACCGCCGCGGCGTCCGCGTCGTCATCCACCAGGCGATCCACGCCGAGCACGCGCCCCGACGCGATCGATCGCCAGCGGACCGAGCCGTCGCGCAGAACCTCCATCGCTGCGAGCGCGCCGTCGTCGATCGCGAGATCCACGACCCCCTCGTCCGACGCGAACGGCGCGGTCGAGGCGATCGACGCGCGCCCGCCCTCGAACAGGGGCCACACGCTCGCGAGCAGGTACACGCAGATCCCGAGCACCGCCGCGAGCACGCTCAGCCCGCCCGCCGTGATGACGGAGGTCGCGACGCGGTCGTGCGCATGCACGAGCCGGCTGGTGCGCCGGACCGACGCGACCGCGGTCGAACGGGGATCGTTGCTGCTGTTCCGCATGCGGCGTCGTCGGTCCCTCAGCGCTCTCGCCCTGCCCGGACGCGGCGCGCCCGACGCCTCCGTCGATGCGTGCTCAGAGCCCCGCGTCCGCGAGCGCCTCCCGGGCGATGTCCGCGGTCACGGGGTAGTAGCCGTCCTTGAGGACCGATTCCTGGCCCTCACGCGAGAACATGAACCGCACGAACTCGGCCCGGAGCGGGTCGAGCGCCTTCCGCGGATCGTTGTTGACGTACACGTACAGGAACCGGGCCAGCGGATAGTCGCCCGAGTAGGCGTGCTCGACGTCGGGCGCCATCGCCTCGCCCCCCTGCGACGAGACGCGGAGCGCCTTGACGCCCGCGGCGGTGTACCCGATGCCCGAGTAGCCCATCCCGAAGCGGTCGGTCGAGATCCCCTGCACGACGGTCGAGCTCCCGGGCTGCTCCTTGACCGTCGCCTTGTAGTCGTTCCCGCCGAGCGCGAACTCCTTGAAGAACCCGTACGTTCCCGAGGCGCTGTTGCGCCCGTAGAGGCTGATGGGCTGGCTCTTCCACGCGGGGTCGTCCACGCCAAGATCGCCCCAGCGCATGTCCGGACCCGCCACGCTGAAGACCTTCTGCAACTGCTCGATCGAGATTTCATCGATCGGGCAGTCGCGATGCACGAACACCGCGAGGCAGTCGATCGCCGCGGGCAGCTTCGTGGGCTCGTAGCCGTGGCGCGCCTTGAACGCGTCGATCTCTGACGACTTCATGGCCCGGCTCATCGGCCCGAACTGCGCGATGCCCTCGGTCAGCGCGGGCGGCGCCGTGCTCGAGCCCTTGCCCTCGATCTCGATCTTGACGTTCGGATAGATCTTCTTGAAGTCCTCGGCCCAGAGCGTCATCAGGTTGTTCATCGTGTCCGAGCCCATGCTCTTGACCGAGCCCGACACACCCGAGACCGCCTGGTACGTCGGGAGCGACGGATCCAGCCCCGTCTGGGCGTTCGCCCCGACCGAGACAAGGGCCAACGCCAAGACCGACCACGCCCGCTTCATGAGCTTCATCGAGGCCTCCTCGCCGCAGCGATTGCGACGGATGGATTGTCGCGGCCTGGACGGGCGATCATTGTTAAGACGGCGCGAAGATCGTCATCCGATCAACCGCCGGGCTTCCGACCCCCGATGCGGATCCCGCCCACCGAACGGCGGACCACGGTGCCCTTCGGCGTGGTGAATTCCGCGAGGACGTCCGCCGGCTGGCTGGGGAACGTATCCCCGGATTCGGTGTCCAGGAGCGACATCGTCAGGACATACCCCGGCCCCGGGGGCAGCTTCTGGCGGCCGGCGCGCAACGCCGTCTCGTCGAACTCCCAGCGCGCGACCTTCTTCGAGTCGTCGAGGATCAGGTACACGACCAGACGCCCCTCGCTCCACAGCGACAACACCGACGCGTCGGGCTCGAACAGGTACAGCACGATCCGGAACGCGTCCACGCACCCGTTCGCGTTCGTGTCCACCGGCTGCTCCACCGAGAGCAGCATCTCCGTCGGCTCCGCGCCCGGGGCCAGCGGCTCCAGACGCGGCGGCGGCGCGTCCGCCGGATCGCTCGCGCACCCGCCGCACAGGGCGACTGCGCACGCGATCATCGCGACGTACACGACCCGCAACGCATGGGGGCGCTCACTCGTCATGCGACTCCTCGATGACTTCCTTCTTCTCTTCCTGGTCCTCCTCCAGCGGCACGCCACCGGGAGAGTTGATCGAGTTGCGGAGCAGGACGCCGCTGGTCATGCGGTCGATCTCGTTGTCCGTCAGGAGCCCGTGGATCATGGGGCCCGCCGGCGCATCGCCCGGGATGACATGGGGCGTGAGGATCACGAGCAGCTCGGTCTTGACGTCCCGTCGCAACGACGTGCGGAAGGGCAGCCCGAGGATCGGGATGTCGCCGATGATGGGCATCTTCGTCGTGCGTTCCTGCTGGCTGGTCTGGATCAGTCCGCCGATGACCACGGTCTGCCCGTCGCGCACGGTGACGGTCGTGTCCACGGTGCGTCGCGTGATGATGGGCGCCTGGAAATCCTCCGAGATCTGCGTCGTGCGGTTCGAAAGCGATGAGATCTCGGGCTTGATCTTCATGCTCACATACCCGTCGGAGCTGATGGTGGGCGTGACTTCGAGGATGATGCCAAGGTCCTGTCGCACCACGTTCGCCTGCGTGCGCCCGTTGTCGAACGTGTCGACGCTCTCGACGATCGCGATGTCCTCACCGACCTGGATCGACGCTTCCTCGTTGTTCTTGACCGTGACCTGCGGGCGCGACAGCACCTCCAGCCGCCCCTGCACCTCGAGCGAGCGAACGATCAGGCTGAAGTCGTTCGTGGACACCGACAGGTTGCCCACGCCCAGCGCCGTCGCGACGCTGCCGCCCGCGGGCGCCGAGCTGAAGCGCCAGCCGTTCCCGCCGATCGGGCCCACCTCGACGTCCGCGCCCCACGTGTCCTCGTCGTCGATGGTCACCTCGGCGAGCAGCACCTGGATCATCACCTGCGGCGGCGCAGCGTCGAGCTCCTCGACGATCTGCGCGACCGTCTCGATGTATCGCGGCGAGGCGCTGATCACGAGCGTGTTGCTCTTCTCATCGCCGACGACCGTGACCTCCTGCTCGAGCTGGCTCACGAGCGATCCCGCCGACGCGGGGCCCAGCGTCGCGCGGAGCGTGTCCGCCTCGCCGCTGAAGTAGGCCTGCAGCGTGGTCTCGACCTCCTTCGCCCGCGCGTTCTTCAGGCGATAGACCATCCGCTCGCGCGCGGCCCCGGGATCCTTATCGAGATCGCTCACCACATCGCGCACCAGCGCGAGATACTCGGGCGTGCCCGACACCCAGAGCGCGTTCGTGCGGATGTCGATCGTGATCGAGAGTTCCTGCCGCTCGTCGCGCACGGGCTCGAGCAGACGCTCCGCCGGGGCCGGCGTCTGCTCCGCGTTCGCCACGGGCATCAGCACCAGCCGCCCGCCCGCCTGCTGAAGGTTAAAGAGATCGCGCAGCACCTCCGCGGCCTGTCGCGCATCCGCATTGACCAGCTTGAACCGCTCGATCTGGCGCGCGCCCGCCGAGCTCGAATCGAGGTCGCGGATCATCATCTCCACGAGGTCCATCGCCTCGGGCGGCGCCGCGACCATCACCGAGTTTGTCCGCAGGTCGGGCGTCAGGCGGATCCTCTCTCGTACCTGCGCGTCGATCGTCGCCTCACGCTCCATGTAGCGCACCAGCGTGCGTTGGCGCGCGGAGATCGAGTCGTTTGTGCCCGCGAGGGTCCGCCCCGCCAGCACGCCCTCGATCAGTCGCGACACCTCCAGCGCGTTCGCGATCGAGAGCTCGATCCGGCGCACGTCCTGCACCGCCGCGCTCTCGGCGTGCTCAAGCCGTTGCACGATGCCGCGGATCGCGTCGACGTCCGACGACGTCCCGCTCACGATCAGCGCGTTGAGGCGATCGTCCGGGACGACGCCCACCGCCCGCGCCCCGCGACGCTCGTTCTCCTTGTCCGCGTAAACCTCGCGCACCGTCTGCGCCGCCTGCGCCGCGGGCATCGACTCGAGCGTCACCAGCGCCACCTGCTCCGCGGCCCCCAGTGCCTCGGCCCCGTCCGTAAGCGTCCGCACGAGGTCCTGGATCACCTTCAGATTCTCGTCGCTCGCCGCGACGATCAGCGCGTTCGTGCCCGCCTCGGGCTCGATACTGAACGCGTCCATGGGCGAGTCCGCCGCACCGGCCCGGCGCGCCGCGCTGATGCGCTCGCGCATCAGCCGCTCGATCCGCGGCGCGAGCTGCCGCACGTCGCCCCCGACCACGGGCACCACGTGCAGGCCCACCGTCACGTTCGCGTCCTCGCGATCGAGCGTCTTGAGCAGCGAATCGAGGATGCCGAACGTGCGCTCGCTCGTCGACGCGATGATCGCGTTCGTGCGCGAATCCACGCTCACGACCAGGCGATCCTCGGGCCGCCAGCCCTCCGCCTCGCCCCGCTCGCGGAGCAGGCTGCCCACGATCGACGCCACGCGGTCCGCCGCGGCGTGCTCGAGCGGGAACACGCGCACCGTGTTGCTCGCGCTCGCCCGCTCGACGTCGAGCTGCTGCGTGAGCGCGCGCACGACCTCGATGTTCGACCGCGAGCCCACCACGATCAGCGCGTTGAGCGTGTCCTCGCCGCGGATGATGAGCCCCGAGAGCGGCGCGAAGATGTCCGCCGTGATGGTTCCCTTGTTGTCGCCCCCGCCCGCGTTCGCGACGCGGAGGCGTCCGACCTGACGCTGCAGCGCCGTCGCCTCGGGCGTCTCGCCCAGCCCGCGGACGAGCACGTCCGTCAGCGTCGTCGCGAGCGTGCGCGCGTCGGCATGGGCAAGCGGGATGATCGTGGGCTCCACCCAGTTGCTCGCGCCCTCCGCATCGAGGTCCTTGATCAGCACCTCCACCAGCGCGATCGCTTCCTCGCGACCCGCGACGACCAGCGCGTTCGTGCGCTCATCGACGCTGATCGCGATCTCCCCCGCGAGCGCCTGGCCCGTCGCGGTGCTCGGGAGCCCGCGACGCTGCGTGCCCGGCAGACGCCGGATCGCCTCGCCCTGCGTGAAGAGCTGCTCGATCACGCCGCGCACCCGCGGCGCCGCGGCGTTCGTCAGCGGGAAGATCCTGACCAGCACCGCATCGCCCACCGGGAGCGTGTCGAGCAGCCTAGTGACCTCCTCGAGCGCGGCGAGATTCGCCTCGCTCGACGCGAGGATGATGCTGTTCGTCTGCTGGTCCGCGAGGATGCGGATGGGCCTCGACAGGTCGAGCGCAAGATCGGGCGCATCGAGCCCCGACTGCACCAATGACAGGCGGCGCACCTGCTCCGCGATCGCGCGGGCCGGGCCCGTCTGCGCGTCCTGCTGCGCGGGATCGAGCATGCGACGGAGCGTCGCCGCGAGCGGTTCGGCCGTCGCGAGTCGCAGTTGCACCACGCGCATCGACTCGGCGGGAATCCCCGGCTCGGCGTCGAGCGTGCGCACGAGCGACGCGACCGCGTCAACGTCCGGCGCCGTTCCGCTGAGCGCCAGCGCACGCCGGCTCTTGAGCGTCACGATGCCGAGCGGCTCGCTCACCAGCCCGGGACGATCCGCCGGCTGCGGGCGCGTCACGCCGAGCTGCTCGAGCGTCTGACGCATCTCCTCGGGCGAGGCGTGCGCGAGGTCCACGATCCGCAGCGATTGTCCCAGCCCGACCACGGGCTCATCGCCCGCGCCATCCAGCGGCGCGTCCGGCGCACGATCCAGCTCCGCGACGAGGCCCTTGACCTCACCGAGCATCTCCTCGCTCGCGGAGACCACCAGCGCGTTCGAGCCGCGATCGACCTCGATCGCAAGCGCCTGCCCGCGCTGCTGCGCCAGCGGCTGCAACGCCGCGAGCAGCGTCGTCCGCAGACGCATCGCGGGCACATTCTTCAGGCGAACCACCGACGGGGCGGCGCGGGTGCGGTCGCCCTCCTGCTGCATCGACTCCACCAGCGCGGCGATCTGGGCGAAATCCTCCTCCGGCGCGCGCACGATCACGGTGTTGCTCGCGTCGTCGCCGTACACCAGCAGCGAGCGTGCGCCCGATCGCGCGCGCCCCGCGAACATCTCGCGGACCGTCGCGGCGACCGCCGAGGCCCGCCCCGAGCGCAGCGGGATCAGGCTCGGGCGCGGGAGGCGTGCGAACTCCGGAACGTCGAGCTGCTCCACGATCGCGCGGATGCGCTCCAGGTCGCGCGGCTGCGCGAACACGATCAGCGCATTGGTCACGCTCTCGGCCGACACGACGGGCGTCTCGCCCGCCTCCAGCAGCACCGTCGGTTCGAGCGACGTGCCCTGATTGCCGCGGTTGCGCCGCTCCGCCTCCAGACGCACCCGCTCCTGCTGGAGCTGCTGCTCGAGCGGAGCGCGGAAGCCCTCGCTGAGCGAACGCGCGATCGACGGCGCGTCCGCGTGCACGAGCGGGATCACCACGAGCTGGCGCGACGTGTCATACTCCTGCGTATCAAGCTTGCGGAGCAGCGCGACGATGCCCTCCCACTCGCCCTCGCTCGCCGAGATCACCAGCGAGTTCGACGCGGGGTCGGGCACGATCGTCACGAACCGCGCCTCGGGCGTCGCCGCCTCGAACGCGTACCGCCCATAGAACACCTGGAGCGCCTTGGCCGTCTGCTCCGCGTCGGCGAACTCCAGCCGGACGAACTCGGTCTTGCGCGCCTCCTCGGGCTTGACGTCGAGCTCCTTGATCATGCGCTCGAGCTCGTCCACCTGGTCCGCCGCCGCCGAGATCACGATCGTGTTCTCGTTGATGAGGTCGTCGACCTCGGGCCGCGGTTCGCCCGGGCGCTGCGGTCGCGCACGCAGGAGCCGCTGCACCGTGAGCGTGATGTCCGACGCCGCGGCATGCTCCAGCCGCACGCGCCGCACCACGCTGATGCCCCGCGTGGGCTCGGCGTCGAGCGCCTTGACCTGCTCCATCACCAGCGCGATCGCCTCGTTCGAGCCCGTCAGCAGGAGCGAGTTCGTCCGCTCTACGGGCGTGATGTCCACCTTCACGCCCGCGGGGAGCGCGCCGCGGAGCGCCTGCGCAATCTCACCGGCCCGCGCGTTCTCAAGACGAGCGGTCACGATGTTCGCCTGCTCCGCCGTGGGCGGGGCGTCGAGCTTCGCGATCAGCCCCTCGATCTCCGCGAACGTGTCGCTCGGCGCCGAGACCAGGAGCGATGTCGAGCCCGCGATCGGCACGACGATGACCCGCTCCTCGGGACGCTGCGCACGCGGGAATACCAGCGAGATCGTGCGAGAAACGTCCTGCGCGGACGCGTTCCTGAGCGCGAACAGCTCACGCCGACGGTCGTTGCTCAGCTCGGGCTGATCGATCTCCTCGACGAGCTGGCGGAGCAGCTTCATCGCGTCGGTATCCGCCGCGACGATCAGCACGTTGCCCTCGCGCGAGCCGACGATCGACACGTTGTCCCGAGGCAATCCCTCCGCCTGCGCCCGCTCCTGGAAGAAGCGCGACAGCGACTGGGCCGCACGATCCGCCGCGGCGTGCTCGAGACGGATCGACGCGATCTCGCGATCCCCGTCCTCGCCCGTTCCCGCGAGCTGCTCGACGTAGCTCGACGCCTCGTCGATGCGGTCCTTGCGCCCGATCAGCACGATCGCCTGGCGACGCCGATCCGGGCGGGCCTGCACCGCTTCGGGATCGCGCCCGCGCCACCACTCCCACTCGGCGCGGGTGGTCATCTCGGTCACGACCTGCGCGATCGCGTCGAGATCCGCCCCCGGCGCACGCACCACGCGCACCGCGAGGGCCTGGGCCTCGGCCTTCGGACGATCGAGATCGGTCACGATCTGCCGCAGCGTCTGCAGCGCCTCGCCCTCACCAAGCACGATCAGCGAGTTGGTCCTCGCATCCGGCTGGATGAAGAAGCGATCCTCATCCGTCTCCAGCCCGCCGCGTGCCCGGCTGTTGCGGTCGTACTGCAGATCCCACATGAGGCTCTGCAGCATCGGAGCGACGTCCGTCACGCTCGCGTTCTCGAGCGGAACGACGACGTACTGCAGATTGCCCGCGGCCTGCTTCGCATCAAAGGACTGCGCGAGCGACGAGATGTCCTCGAAGTCCGCGTCGCTCGCCGCGACCACGAGCGTCCCGGTCCGCTTGTCGCCGACCACCGCGATGCCCGACCCGCGGCGCGAGCGCGACGCCTGCGCCCGCTGCTGATAGAGCTGGTTGATCGCCTGCGCGACGCGCCCCGCATCGGCCCGCTCGAGCGCGATCGTGCGCACCGGCAGCACGCCCGCACCCGCACGGTCCACCTCCGCCAGTATCTCGCGGACCTCCGCCAGATCCTCCTCGCTCGCACGCACGACGAGCACGCCCGAATCATCGTCCGGCGTGACCCGCACGCGCTGCTTCCGCGCGGGATCGCTCCCCACCATCGCCTGCTCGACGATCCGCGCCGCGGTCGTGGGCTGCGAACGCTGCATGGGAATGATCGCGAGCGTGAGGTCGGCATCGCCCGACTCGACGTCCGCCGAGGCCAGCAGCGCATCAATCTGCTCGTGCTGATCGGGCGTCGCCGTCACGAGCACGCTGTTCGTGCGTGCGTCGGGCACGAGGCGCGCCCGCGGCGACGACTGCGCCCTTCCGCCCTGGCGCTGCGCTTCGAGCACGGTCTCAAGGGCCCGCGCGATCTCCGCCGCATCGGCGTGCGCAAGCTCATACCGCTTGATGGTCAGGCGATCCGTCGCGGGGTTCTGATCGATCATCGCAACGAAGCGATCGACCAGCCCCATCGCCTCTTCCGGCGCGGCGACGATCAGCCCCGTCCCGCCGGGCGTTTCGACGATGCGCACCTCGCCGGGGCGAACCGACGCGCGGAGCGTTCCGCCCTCACCCGATTCGGGCCCACCAGCCCTGGATTCGATGGTGAGATCGACCGCACGCAGCCGCCGCGCCTGACGCCCGCGGGGCGCATCGCTCAGCAGGTCCTCGATCGCGGAACGCGCGTCCTGCGAACGCACGTGCACGAGCGGGAACAGCCGCACGCTCGACGACACGCTCGGCTCAAGCGTCGCGAGCGATGCGATCAGCGGACCGATCGCGCGAAAGTCTGACTCGTTCGCCCACACAATGAGCGCCGACTCCGTTGGATCAATGCCGACCGAGACGTTCGCGGTGAACCCGCCCGGATTCGACGCGCCCACGCGCCCGACCTGACGCACCGTCTGATCGATCACCGCGCGCAGCCCGGCCGCGTCCACGCCCGCGGGCAGCGGCACGATGTGCACCTCCGTCGGCTCCGCGGGGAGGCTCGACGCGAGATCGCGCGCCAGCGTCGCGATGCGATCGAGGATGCGATCCGAACCGAGCACTACCAGTGAGTTCGTCGCGGGATCGACCGCGATCGTGACCTCCGTGCCCGCATCGCCGGAAGCTTCTTCAGACATCGCCGCCGGTGGCGCGTCGTGCGCACCCGATGCCGCGCTATCGGCCGGCTGCTCCACGAGCGCGATCACGCCGACCATGGGCACCGCCTGCGCTGTCGCGGCGTTGGCAATCGCCGCGCCGATGAGCCCCTGGAGACCACCGACTCCGACGGGAACAACGCTGGAGCCGGGCGAACCCCGTGCGGGCGCCTCGCTCGTGCCGGAATCGCTCGTCGGATGATCGACGAGATCCTCCAGCCCCACGACGTTCACACGCACGCCCTCACGCGACTCGAGCAGCCGCTTGAGCGTGCGGGCCATCAATTCCGCCTCCGCCCGCGAGCGGTCGATCGGGATGGTGCGGAGCTGTCGCGTCGACATCACCGCCGCCGCATCGAGCTCGCGCACGAGCCGCTCGATCTCGGCCATCTGCGCGGGCGACGCCGCCGCGAGGATCGCGTTGCTCCCCGCATCGACCCGCAGCACGGCGGGCGCGCCGCTCGCCGGAAGGTCCGCGATCACGCCGCGCACGCTCTCGGCGATCGCGTTGGCATCGCCGTTGTTCACGCTGATGACGCGCACGCTGCGCGACGCCGCCCCGTCCTCGGCGGATGCATCGAGCGTGCGCACGATCTGCTCGGCGAGCTCGAGCGATCCCGTCGGCCCGCTCACGATCAGGGCGTTCGTGCGCGCATCGGCGACGACCCGCGTCTTGGGCCCCACGCCCTCGCCCCGCGTCACGAGCTGCCAGCGGGTCCACTCGGGGACCAGGTCCAGCACGCTGTCCTGCTGCAGGAGACGCTCGACCAGCGGCGCAAGCGTCTCGGCCCGCGCGTGCGTGAGCGCGATCGTGCGCACGCCCACGCTCTGCGCGTCGTTCGGACGCACGTCCATCGACTCGATGATCGCCGCGACCCGCGTCACGTCCGCCTGTGCCCCGACGATCACGACGGCGTTCGAGCCAGCCACCGCGAGCGTCTGGAGCGAGGCTTCATCGATGAGCGACGACGTGCGTGCCGCGTCGCGCGCGGTGCGAGCGACCTCGTCCGCCTTTGCGTACGTCAGCGGCACGACCCGCGTCATCGTCCCCGCGTCCGATGCCGATGCGACGTCGAGCGCACCGACCACTTCCTTCGCCGTCACCTGCAGCGGCTCGGGCACGCTGATCAGGAGCACGTTCGACGCGCGATCCGCCGCGACCTCGACGACCAGATCGCCCGACGAGAACGCGGTGCCCTCGCGCTGGCGACGCTGCTCGGCCTGCGCACGGAGCAGGCGATCCACCGTGGGCTGGATCCGCTCCGCACGCGCGTGCTGCAGCGCGTACACCCGCATCACCACCGGCGGCGCCTCGGGCGGCGCGTCGAGCTTCGCCAGCAGATCCTCAACCAGCGGGAACGCCTCCGCAGGACCCGAAACGATCAGCGAGCCCGTGCGATCGTCCCCGAACGCGTTCAGCGGCGTGCGCGCGAGCCCGGGCAGCGCATCGCTCCGCCCGACGCCCATCACCGCGTTCATCACGCTCGAAGGCGTCGTGCGCACGAGCGTGTACGTGCGCACCTCGACGCCCTCGGGCACGTTCTGCTGGTCGAGGCTCTCGACGAGCTGCGCGAAGCCGGACATCCGGCGCGCGGGCGCGTCGACGATCAGCGCGTTCGTCACGCGATCCGCACGCACCACGACCTCCCGCGGACGCTGCAGGTCCGGGCGGGGCTGGCGCGTCCGCGGATCCAGCGGCATCGGGGGCTCGGGATACATCTGGTCGATCGTGCGGGCGAGCTCCTCCGCACGCGCGATCTTCAGCGGGAAGATGCGGATCTCGCGCCCTTCCTCATCGAGCGACTGTGCATCGTTGAGCTCTCGCACCACGCGCTCGATCTCGGGCAGCACGTCCGGGTGCGCCGAGACCACCAGCGTGTTCGTCGCCGCATCGGCCTGCACGTCCACGGGCTTGCGCGTGCGCTCGTCGGGCGCACGGCGTGCATACGCCTGCTGCAGGACGCTCGCGAGGCTCGCCGCGTCGGTCGAACGCAGACGCAGGATGCGCAGCGGGGGCTGCTCGCCGCCCTGGCGGTTGTCGAGGCTGCGGACGAGCTGCTCGATGATCGGCATCTGTGCGGGCGTCGCCGCGACCATCAGCGTGTTGGTCTGCTCGATCGCCTCAAACATGGGCTCGGGCCCGGCCTGCATGCGCAGCGACGCGCTCGAGCCCGCGAGATCGCGCAGGAAGCCGATGACGGTTGAGACGTCCGCGAGACGCAGCTCGATCAGGCGGATCTCCCGCGCGGGGCCCGCCTGACGCTGCAATTCATCGACGATCTTGAGGAACCGCGTGCTCGCTTCCTCGTCCGCGACGATCATCAGCGAGTTCGTCTCGCCGTCGACGCTGACGTCGACCTGCCCCGCGTCCGGGATGCTCGCGATCTGGGCGGCGTAGATCTCCTCCGCACGCGTCTTGAGCGTTTCCGCGTCGACGTTCGCCACGGGCACGATCCGCAGCGGCCGCTCGATCGGCACCGCTTCAAGATCCTTCAGGATCGACTCGACCCGCTCGAACGTCGTCTGATCGCCCGCGACGATCAGCGTCCCGCTCCGCGGCTCCGTCTCGATCAGCACGTTCACCGCGGGCTTGCCCGGCTGCGCTGGCGCGCTCAGCGTGCCCTGACGCGACAACGCCGAGAGCGTCCGCGCCACCGCGCCAAGGTCCGCCCCGACGATCCGGTACGTCCGCAGCTCCGCAACGGGCGGCAATTCCACGCGGTCCAGCTTGCTCGCGAGCTCCTGCAGCGAATCCAGCCGGTCCGCCGGCGCATCGATGATGAGCGAGTTGCTGCTCGCCTCGGCGCTCACGCGCACTTCCTTCTCACGCCGAAGGTGCGGCAGCGGCTGCCCGCGCCGATCGAGCGGCATGGGCGGCTCGGGGTACAGCCGGTCCATCGCCGCGGCGACGTCCACCGCCTTCGCGAGCTTGAGCGGCAGCAGCACCGTCACACGCTCCGGCCCGTCGCCACGCTCCTTGTTGATGTCCTCAACAAAAGCGCGGATGTCATCGAACAGCTCCGCGTGCGCGCTCACGATCAGCGTGTTCGTGCCCGCGTCGGCCCGCACCTGCACCGGGCGCGCGAGCCGGTCCGCCTGCGGGCGTCGCGCGTACTGATCGGTCAGCATCTGCGCGATCGCGGGTGCATCGGCCGCACGAAGCTGCAGCAGCCGCAGCGGCGGGAGCGCCGACGGATCGACCTGATCGAGCCGCGAGACGAGGTCGCGGATCATCTCGTGCTGCGCCGGCTCGGCGGTCACAACCAGCGAGTTCGTCCGCTCCACCACCGCGATCGTCGCCTCGGGCACCTGGCGGTGCGCGTCGATCGGGTCCGCCGCGTCGAGCAGCTCGCGCAGGGGCTTCTCGATGTCCTCGGCCCGTGCGTACTGCACGTCGATGATCCGCGTCGTCCGCGCGGGCGGATCGAGCTGACGCACCCGCTCGACCACATCCGCGAACCGGCGCACGCCCTCCGCCGGGCCCGCGAGCACGAGCTTGCCCGACGCCGCGTCGAACGTCGCTTCGGGCGCACGCGCCATAGCCTCGGGCAGGCCCTTGGTCTCCGACGCGAACACCGAGCGCGCCCGCGCGAGCAACGCTTCAGGATCGCTCGCGCGCAGGTCCAGCACGCGGAAGTCCCGCCCCTCGGGCGCGGTGCGATCCAGGCGGGAGACCAGCTCGTCCACCACCACCAACTGCTCCGGGCTCGCGCGAACGATCAGCACGCCCAGCTCGTCCACCGCCTGCACGCCCGGCGGCGTGAACGATCGCCCATCACCCGGGCGGAGCATCGAGTCCGCAAGACGCGCAAGCGTCGACGCGATCGCGCTCGGACGCGCCTGCGTGAGCGTGTACTCCTTCGACGTCAGCTCAACGACCATCCCCGCCTCGGCGGTCCGCAGGATCGCGTCGAACCGGTCCAGCGTGTCGCGCGGGCCCACGATCGTCGCAACGCCCGAGCCCGGATCGTGCGTGATGCTCACGTCCGGATCGCTGCCCAGGGATTGCGTAAGGAGCTCTCGCGCACGAGCAAGCGCGGCGTCGGGATCGCTCGCGGGCAGGCGGACGACCCGCGCATCGCGCGACGCGCCCGCCGGACTGTCGAGGCTCGTAATGAGCGACGAAACCTGCTCGACGTCCGCCGCGGGGCCGACCAGCACGAGCCCGCGCCCGTCGGGGTTGCCCGCGAAGCGCACGCTCGCGCTCTGACGCTCGCTCATCAGACGCTGGAGCGTGCCCTGGATCGCGTCGAACCGCGCGTGCTCGAGCGAGATCGAGCGTGCGACGCGGTCGATCTTCACGCCGCCCTCGCCCCGCCCGGCGTCGGGATCGAGCTCTCCCAGCAGCGCCCGCGCCTGCGCGAGCTGCATCGGCGCCGCGACGATCGCGAGCTTGCCCTGCTCGGGAAGCGGGATCATCACGGGCTGGCGGTTCTTCGGCACGCCCTGGAACAGCGCGTTGATCCCCTCCGCAGCACGCTGCGGCGTGATGCTCGAGAGGACGAACGTCGCCATCTCCGGCTCGCCGCCCAGCGCCGCGTCCTCGGGGCGATCGAGCAGCGCGATGAGCTCCTCGACCGTCTCGATGCGCGACGCCGCACCGACCACGATGACCGAGTTCGTCCGCTGGTCGGCCTGGATGTTCAGCCCCGCAACGCTGACCTCTTCCACGACGCGCTGCTGTCCGTCCTTATCGATGACGACGGTCTTCTGCCGCTCGCCCACGAGGCCCTTGAGCGCCTCGACGACCGTCTTCGCCTGCGCGTAGCGCAGCGGGAACAGGCGGTACGACGAATCGACCGGGCGGATCTGGTCGATCTCGCGCACGATGTCGCCGATCCGCGAACACTGCGCCGCGGTGTCCACGATCACCAGAAGGTTCTGCGCATCGACCGCCGTCACGCTCCCGAACGGGCTGAGCAGCGGCTTGATCTGCTCCCCCACGCCCTTCGCGACCGCGTTGTTCAGCGGGAGCGTGTAGGACAGGATCTCCTCAGGTCGCGCGTCGCTCGGGACCTCCTGCCCCACGCGCGTCGCACGCCGCGCGGCGTCCTGCAGCGTGCTCAGGTACAGGAAGTTCGCCTCACGCCGGAGCTGCACCCCGTGCATCTGGAGATTCAGATTGAGGATGGTGATCGCGTCGTCAAGGGTGTACGCCTCGGCGCCGATGAACGTCATCGACGCGCCGGGCACGTTCGCCTCGCGGATGACGGGCAGGCCCGTCTCACGCGCGAAGAAATCGAGCACCTGCGCGAACGGCGCCTCGTTGAAGTTGAAGCGGATCCGCGCGTCGGGCACGGGCTGCGGCGCGCTCGCCACCTCCGCGCCCTCCGCAGGCTGCCACGCATAAACCGATGCGCAGTTCCCGCTGACGGCGATCAGCCCCGCCGCCCCGAAGCGAAGGAGCATGCCCCCGCGACGGAATCCCCCCACATGCGCCGACGCACGCCGACCCAGACCCCGCGCACTCGACGATCGCGTCGAACCCATGGCAGACTCCTTCCGCCCGCACGTCGGGAGCGACCGCAGCCGCCCCCTCCACGTCCTGTGCGGGCACTATACCGCCAACGCCCCGCAGGCGGGCCCTGGGCGGCGATCCCTCCCGACCCCTACGTCATGCGGCGGCGCTCCGCCAGCGTCTGACCGCTGGACAGCTCGCTCCGTCCGCCCTCCTCCTCCAGCACCGCCCGCTCGCCCGAGGCCTCGATCAGCACCAGCCCGAGCAGGTTGTCCCCCGGCTTGAGCACCGCCCCGCGGTTCTCACGCCCGTTCCAGAACATCGCCTCCACCCCGCGAGAGGACTCCGTGATCCCCGTCAGACGCCACTCCGCGTACGGCGGGGCCGGCGGATCGCGCGGCTTGGGCGGTGGATTGCGCACCGCGGGCGGCTCGGGCTTCGGCGCGGGAGCCGCCGCGAGGAACAGCTCGCGCGACGCGATCGACCGGGCCAGTTCCCGCGACGCCTCGCCCGCCGGCACGACCGCGTGCGCCGTCTCGCCCGCCCCGGGGTACGACATGCACCACACCCGCGCCACCGCGTTGAAGGCGCTCCGGTCCTTATTCGCGGGTCGCACCTCGAAGCTCTCGACCCGGGCGATCCAGGGCTGGGCCTCGAGCGCCGCGAGCAGGTCGTACGCCGCCGCGTAGCTCCCCACGCCCCGGACGTCCGCGGTCATGACCGCAAAGCCCGCCTCGCGCTGGAGCGCGTCGCGCACGGACTTGTGCAGCCCGCGCTCCCGGGCCGCGGGGTTGCGCTCGACGCGCAGCTCTCCCGTGCCGACGACGACGTCCGCGAGCCCCGCCCCGGTCGCCAGCTCGGACAGCAGCGCGCGGGCCCAGTGCTCGACCTCGTCCGAGCGCGAGCCCAGCGAGTGCGACGCGACCGCCTTCTCGCGCGTGCGGACGCGGGACCATTGATCCACGCGATCGGAGAGCGCCGTGATCGACGCCCGCGCGGTCTTGATCTTCTCGAGGCGTTCCGCGACCGGCGCCAGATACCACGCGCGGAAGCACACCAGCAGCGCGACGAGCAGCACCCCCGCGCCGCCAAGCCACGCCGCGAGCCTCCCCTTCGGCATCTCCTTGATCGTGCGCATCACTTGCCGCCCCCCCCGCGCGCGGGCTTGAGCGGCGCGATCAGGTCGATCGCGACGTCCCGGTCGTTGTCCGGCCCGCGCGGCTCGACCGCGTAACCGCCCTCCTGAATGAGCCGCTCGCGCAGCGCCACGATCTCCTCACGCTGCTCCGCCGCGCCGGTGATCGACACCCGCACCCGCCCGCTCGACGCGAACGCGCCGCCGACCGAACTCGATTTCGTGAAGCCCACCTCCGCGTCCGACGCCGCGCCGAGTTGCGACAGCACGATCCGCCCGCGCTCCGGCAGGCTCCCTTGAATCGCCGACAACCGCTCCAGCCAGTCCGCGCGGGCGCCGAGCCACGCCTCCGCGTGCCCGACGCGCAGCTCTTCCGCCGACATCCGCACGACCTGCTTCTCGAGCTCGCCCTGTTGCTCCTTCAGGCGAGCCAACTGCCCGTCGAGCGCCGCGACCCGCAGCCCCGACACGACGTACAGCACGCCGAACAGCATGAGCCCGACCAGCGCCGCCGCGAGCGCGCGGGTCCGCACCTTCTGCGCCGGGTCCGGCGCTCGGGTCGGGTTCGCGAGATCGATCGTGCCCTCGCGGTGCGCGAGCGCCACCCCCGCGAGCGCGAGCGCCACGCCCGCCGCGTGCTGGGGCGGCTCCGCCTCGAACGACACCACGCCCTCGCCGTCCATCACCTCCGCAGGAATCTCGATCAGCGCGCGGCACGCGTGCGCAAGCCGCGAGCCCAGCGCCCCGCGTCCGAGCACGCGCACCGCCGACGCACCAAGGCCCGCCTCACCGGAAACGGGCGCGCCGGACGCCGACACGCGGTGCCCCATCCACGTCCGCTTCACCTCGACCGCGATCCGGTCCGCCGCCGCGTCCTGCGCGAGGGCATCCTCATCGAGCCCGACCTCCGCCTCGCGCGTTGCCGAGAGGCGCCCCGACTCAACCACCACGATCTCCGTCGATCGCGCGCCGGGAGCGACGAGCAGGCACGACGACTCGTCCCCTTCCCCGCGCGCGAGCCGAGCCACGCCCACGCCCCGCGGCACAACCCCGCGCAGCCTGAGCCCCGCCGCACGAGCGATGTCGTTCCAATGCTCGATCCGGGCCGCGCTCGCGACCGCCGCGAGCGCCTCGCGCGGCACGCCCTCCTCCGAACGCACGACGACGAAGTCCACCACCGACTGCTCGATCGGCATCGTGAGCTGCTTCAGCAGGTTCACACGCACCAGCCCGGGCAGCTCGTCCTTCGTGAACGCCTTCGCGTCCTCGCCCGCGCCCGCCGGCAGATCGACCGACAGGCGGCGCAGCGCGATCTCCCGGCGCGATGCCGCGACGACCAGCGACGCGCCGCGCCCCGCGCCCGCCTCGCGCGCAAGCCCACCGAGCCACTCGCCCACCGCGCGTGCGTCGCTCGGATCGACCTCACGCGGCTTGGTGCCGCTCACGAGCGAGAGCACCCGGGCCGAGCCCGCGCGCGTCGAAATCCGCGCGATCGACACGGCCTCGCCGTCAAACTCCAGCACGATGAGCGTGCCTCGCATCACGTCCGATCCTCCGCGTACCGCGTGAGCCTTCCCGGCGCGTCGTCCTGCTCCGATGGTTCGTCTTCCACGTACGAATCCGCACCGAACACGGGGTTACCTCGCCGATTCGGGCGACGCGCTCCCGTGTCGCGCGGGCGACGCAGGTCGGGCGTCATGGAGCGATCCGCATCCGCCGAGCGCCGCCCCGCACGCGCAGGGGTAGATTCGGAACCTCCACTCCCAGCCGTTGATCCCACGCCGTCATCAACACCATCGCCGAGCGCTTCGCTCTCAGCCGCCGCTGCTTCATCCTCTTCTTCGACATCGCTCGCGCGCCGGGCATCCTCCACCGGCAGCGCCGACGCGAGCGCCCGCCGCACCTCGGGATGATCGAGCGTCACATCGCGCAGACGCGCCAGCCGCACGCCATGCTCCGTGAAGTCCAGCACCGCTTCCAGCACCATCCGATCCCGCAGCGGCTGGTCCTCGCCGCCACCCGAAGCACCGTCATCTATAGCAACGCGCCCCACCTCGAACCGGATGCTCCACTGCATCGAACGCGTCGTGACGAGCCAGCCAAGCCGCACGAACTGCACTTCATCCATCACGCCTTCACGCGCTGGCCAGGCGATATCCCGACGCGATGCCAGATCGAGCGACTCGCGCCGCGCGACGATCTCCCGCGCGAGATCCGCGTCCATGCCGGGCAGTGCCGCGAGCACACCCGCCGGCGCGTGATTCAGGCTGACCAAGCCCTCCCGCTCTCTGGCGTCAACGGACTCTGTGGCGTCGAGCAACCCGCCCCACTCCTCAACCGGCACGAAATTCCCGGCGAGACCAACGAGAAACTGACTCCTCGAGGGCGGGAAGCCAAGGCCCTTCTTCACCACCTCCGCAAACCACGCGAGCGACTCGCCGTCATCCCACTCCATCACCTTCGCCGCGAGTTCGGGATCGGGCTTGCCCGTGAGGCGATCCCGGGGATCGCCCACGCTCGTCCATCCCTCCACGCCCGAGCACAGCCCGACGTCCGACGAGAGCGTCGTGAACCACACGCCATCATCCGACCCGTCACGCGCGCCCGAGCCGATGCGGTCCGCATCCTCCGTCCCATCGTTCGATGCGCCAGTGGCTTCGATCCGCACGATCGGCCCGTTCTCTCGCGCGGCGAGCAGCGCGTCGGCATCCTTCGCGTCCATCCCCGCCGCGAGAAGCATCTCGCGGTCCGCACGATTGACGTTGATCGCCCCCGCCTCGGGGCGCACGAGCATGCCCGACGCGTCCCACTCCATCAGGCGAGCGACGCCCTCGCCGCCCGGGAGCGCGATCCGCTGCTCATGCTCGAGTTCCAGATCGCCACCGCCCAGGATCGCCTCGAACTGCGGCGTCGCCTCGTCGATCCACAGGTGCAGCGCCGACGCCGCGATGGCCCGCGTCCGCGTCCGCGCATCGCTCGACGCGCGCTGATCGATGCTCGCGCTCGCCATCGACAGCACGCCCGCCGCGACGACCACGCCGATCGCGATCGCCAGCAGCGTCGCGATCGTTGCGAACGCCTGCGAAGATGGCGCATGAGTTTGCGTCACGCCGCACCCCCGCCCGCATCGGGGATCGCGATGATCCTGCGTCGATCCGCCTCGCTCCCCATGCGAGGCTCACGTCGCGGCGCACTGCTCGGCGCCGCCGCTGGCGCGTCGACATCCTCAAACTCGGGACGCTCGCCGCCAAGGTCTCCTTCGCCCGCTCGATCCTCGCGCGCCATTCCTCCGGGAAGTGGCTCCGCGCCGATCGAATCGACCTCCTCCGCGTCGTACCACACCGCGACCTCAACCAGCCGAGGCAGCGCCCGCTCCTTCGCCGAGTCCCACGCGTCCGTCCAGCCGCGCCCGTCGTGATAGCGCAGGCGCACCGCGCCAATCCGAGCGGGCACGACCTCGCTCGCACCACCACTCCGCGTGATCGTGAGCCCGCCCGACGCAGCATCGAACCGCACGCCCGACGACGCCCACGCGCCCCCCTCGCGCGACGTTGCCCCCGGCATCGCAAGCATCGCCTGATCGCCGATGATCTCGATTGAGGTCGCATCGCCGCGCACGCCCGCGTGCCCGCCCTCGTCCGCGACGATCGCGAACATGAGGTCCTGCTCGAGCCGATCGAACAGCGCATCGACGCTCCGCTCGCGGTCCGCACGCTCGCTCAGGCGTTCCGCGTTGCGTCCGACCTCGACCGTCAGGCCCATGAGGCCGCCCAGAAGCAGCGACGACAGCGCGATCGCGAGCAGCGTCTCCAGCAGCGTAAAGGCCCGCGTCACGGCGTCACCCCCGCCGCGCCGTCCGCGCCCCGAGCCGCGGCCTGTTCCGCCGCGACGACCTGCGTCAACGTCGCCTCGGGCGCCGCGTCCTCGCCCCGGCGCAGGTCGATCGCGCCGATCGTGACGAGCGTGAGCCCGCGTCCCGCGTCGGACGTCTCGACGTCGAGCCGCCAGCGCACCGGCGTCGTGCCCGCGCGATCGAACGCGTCGTTGATGCCCAGGCCTTCTTCCTCGCCCCACACCGGCATCGCGAGGATCGATCCGCCCTCAACGTCGCCCGTGACGACCTCCGCCGACGCCACGCCCGCGTCGATGACGGCCATTGCCGATCGCGCGAGGTCCAGCGCGCGGGCCCGCTCCGCGCCGCGTTCCGACGTCGCGACCCCGCGCTCGATCGCCCCCGCGATCGCGAGCCCCGCCGCCGCGAGCATCGCGAGCGCGATGAGCAGTTCGAGCAGGATCGCCCCGCGCCGCTTCATCGCGCCTCCTCCCGCGCGTCGCTCGCCCGACGCTCGGAGCGCAGCACTTCGCCGAGGCCCTCTACCCCTTCGTCGAGCGTGTCGAACTTGCCATCTTCCGTCGGGCGAATGCGCGTCCATCCAACCGAGCCCGTCGCGGACCCGATCGTGACCTCGAGCTCATCGCTCGACCCGCGCGCACGCACGCGGAGCGACGCGCCGGGCATCACGACGCCGCCATCCGGCAGCACGATCGCGATGATCGCGGCGTCTTCCGCGTCGTTTCCCACATCGGGCCCTTCATCAAACGTTGAGCCCATTTCGCCCGAATCGCCCTCGGGCGCGGGGCCGATCCGCACGCCGTCGGGCAGGCTCGACCACGCGTCTTCCAGCACGAGCCAGTGGTCGTCCAGCCCGGCGTCGAGTGGCGCTGCGAGGCTCTCTTCGAGCGCGAACGCGGGCCCATCGTCGGGGAATGCCGCGCCGCGCACGTCCGAGCCCTCCTCACGCCAGATGCGCACGCCAAGCCGCTCCTCGCCCCGCACGCCGCGCTCCATAACAACCAGCGCGAGCGCACCGCGCGCGATCGCCTCGCGCCGCGCCTGCGCCACGACCTGCCCGAGCGCCCGAGCCCCCGCCTCCAGGCGCGCGCCGGGCAGGCGCGGCGCGATCGCGGGGATCGCGAGCCCCGCCAGAGCGGCGAGCAACGCCAGCACGATCAGCAGTTCGAGCATGCTGAAGCCGCGACGCGCACCGGCGCGACGACCACGACCGAGGCTCGCGACGCTCGACGGTTCCACCATCGATCCCTCGCACATACGTCAGAGTTGGATGCGACGCCGACGAACGCGGCGCCCGCGCTCGATCACCCGCCGCTGCCCGACGGCTCGGGCGGCAGCAGGCTGTCGCCCAGGCCTTCTTCATCTTCCTCGCCCGTGCTGCCGAGCGCGGTGGCCTTCAGGTCGTCCTCGGTGCCGTCCTGCTTGTCGGGCCCGAAGGACCACAGGCGGACGATCGGCTCCTCGCCGGGCTCCTGCTCGACCTCGTAGCCCCACTCGCTGCCCCAGTCGTCCTTCGCGACGGGGCTCTCCATGTAGCCCTTCCACTTCGTCGTGTCGGCCTCGGGGTCGAGGAGCTCCTTGTTCCACAGCACCGCGAGCCCCTCCTCCTCGGTCGGGTACCGCTCGAAGTCGAGGCGGAACAGCTTGAGCGCCTGGCGGATGTTGTTCATCTTCGTCTGCACGATCTGCTGCTTCGCCTCGTCGCGCCGGGCGAACAGCGTCACGCCGATCAGCCCGCTCAGCACGAGGATGATGCCGATCACGATCATGACCTCGAGCAGCGAGAACGCCCGCCGGGCCGATCGCATGAGGCCCCGCCCGCCCAGACCCACGATCCCCGCCCCCTTCGTACCTTCCGTGTCCATGTCGTCCACCCCTTTCCCCGGGCAGTCCATTGCATGTCCAGCCGCGACCGGAGCCCGATCGCACACACCATCGGGCCGTGTGCCGGTCGCGTACTTAGCACACACTAGCATGCGCGGCCCGTCCGCACAAGAACCCGTCCATACACCGATCGGCGCGGATCAGGTCACCGCGCTCAGATTCACGATCGGCAGCACGAGCCCCGCGGCCACAATCGCGATCACACCCGCGAGCATCGCGAGCATCAGCGGCTCGATCAGACGCACCGCCACGCCGAGCTGGCGCTCCACGCGCCCCTCCAGCGTGTCCGCCACGCGCGTGAGCACCTCCGAGAGCCGCCCCGCCTCCTCGCCCACCGCGATCATCTCCACCACGTCGGACGACATCAGCCCGCCCTCGGCGAGCGCCGGGCTCAGCCGCTCGCCCGCACGGACCCGCTCCCCCGCCTCCCCGATCACCTCCGCCAGGATCGGGTTGCCCGCTGCGTCCTTCGCGACGTCGATCGCCGTCAGCAGCGGAACGCCATTGCCCTCCATAGTGCCCAGCATGCGGCAGAACCGCGCCGCGGCGAGCGATCGCGTCAGCGGCCCGATCACGGGCGCCCGCATCTGCACCATCGCCATCGTGCGGCGCACGTCGGGACGCTTCGACGCGCGCCACAGGATCGCCGAAACCACCGCGATCACGCCCAATGTGATCGGCCCGTGCCGGCTCACCGCGTGGCTCACCGCGAACACCGCCTTGCTGATCCCGGGCAGCTTCCCCGCCTCGCGCAAACGATCCAGCAGCGGCTCGACCATCGGCACGAACACGCCGAAGATCACGCCCAGCACGATCGTGCCCACGCTCAGCAGCACGATCGGATAGACGAGGCTCCCGACGACCTTCCCGCGCAGCTCCGCCTCGCCCAACACGACCGTGCCGAGGCGCTGCATCACCTCGTCGAGGAATCCGCCCCGCTCGCCGGCCCGCACCATCGCGACGTGCACCGCCGGGAAGATGCGTCCTTCCTGCGCCATCGCATCCGCGAGCGACGTGCCGTCCGCCACGCGCTCGCCCAGCGAGGTGAACACGCCCGCCAGACGCTTCTGGCTCTGCAGCCCGCCCATCACGCGCAGTGCCCGCAGCAGCGGCACGCCCGCGCGGAGCATGTCGCCAAGCTGCTGGTACGCCGTGCCGAGCGCCCGCGGGCCGACGCGCCGCCCGCGAGCCGCGCCCTCGCTCCGAGCCGCGGCCCCCGCCTGCACCAGGATCGGCGTCAGACGCTGCCCCTCAAGCTGCGCCACCGCGGCCTGCTCGTTCGGCGCCGACAGCGACCCGCGCACCCGCCGGCCCGCCGCGTCCATCGCCGTGTAGCGATACGTGAGCATCGTCACATCATTCGCCCGCGCCGCGCACCGCGACGCCCCGGGCGCTCAATCCGCCGCGGACTGTGCCAGGAGCTCGTCGAGGCGGGCGAGCAGCGCCGGATCGTCGGGCGTCGTCCGCGGATCGAACCGCGCCACGACGTGCCCGCGCCGATCGACAAGATACTTCGTGAAGTTCCATGTGGGCTCGCCCCCCTGCTTCGAAAGCTGCTCGTAGAGCGGGTGCTTTTCCTCGCCCTTGACCGTGATCTTCTCGAACATCGGGAACGTCACGCCGAAGTTCGCCGTGCAGAACGCCGCGATCTCGCCGTTCGTGCCCGGCTCCTGCTCGTTGAAATCGTTCGCCGGGAAGCCCAGGATCACGAAGCCCCTGCCCTTCCGCGCCTCGTACAACTCTTCCAGTTGGGCGTACTGCGGCGTCAGGCCGCACTTGCTCGCGACGTTCACCACCATCACGACCTTGCCGCGGTACGTCTCCAGCGATTCCTCCGTGCCGTCGATCCGCTTCATCGCGTGATCGAGCACGTACGGCTGGGTCTCCGGCTGGGCTTCGAGCATCGCCGCGGCCTCCTTCTTGTCGTCCCCACCCTTCGTCCCGTTCGAGTCGCACCCCGGCGCGAGCAGCGCCGCCGCAACGCACGATCCCGCAATCACGCCCATCGACGCCCTCATCTCTCGCCCTCCTTCGCACGATGCCCCGCCCCGCCACGCCACACCCGCTTCGCATCCTATCCTGAACCGATGCACCTGCTCACCCGCCGCGTGCGCTTCGCGATCGGCCCCGACGCGGGCAAACCGGGACCGAACACCTTCGCCGCCAGCCCCGCGCCCCGCGGGCTCGCACGCCACTACGAGATCGAGCTCTCGCTCCGGGGCGAGCCCGACCAGCCCTCGGGATACCTCGCCGACATCCGCCTGCCCGACCGGGCCGTGCGTGACGCGGTGCTCCCCTTGCTGCAACGCGCCTGCGCCGAGCGTCCCGAGGCCGATCCCGCGCCGCTGCTCCCGGAATTGTTCGACGCCGCGCGTGCTTCGCTCGAAACCCTCGCGTCGCGCGCTTCGCTCCGCTCGCTGCGTCTGTGCCTCAGCCCGACGCTCTCCATCGAGATCGAGGACCAAAGCATGCACACCGCGCTCCTGCGCCAACGCTTCGACATCGCCGCCGCGCACCGCCTGCACGTCCCCACGCTCAGCGACGACGAGAACCGCCGCCTCTTCGGCAAGTGCAACAACCCCAGCGGTCACGGGCACAACTACCAGTTCGAGCCGCTCGTGGAGATCCCGCTCACGGGCGGCGCCCCCGCGCTCACGCTCGCGCAGCTCGAATCGCTCGCGCAGGCCGCGATCGTCGATCGCTTCGACCACACCCACCTGAACCTCGACACGCCCGACTTCTCGGACGATGCCGGCATCAATCCTTCTGTAGAGAACATCGCCCGCGTGTTCTTCGAGCACATGCGCAAGGCCGTTGAGGCCCACGCCGCGTCGCTCCCGTCCGATCACCGCCCACGCCTGCGTGCCATGACCGTGTGGGAGACCGACCGGACCAGCGCCACTTATCCGGGCTAACAAACTCCGCATGCCAACCATTGGGATGCCGCCCCGTTTCGGCTAAAATCACGACGCGCGGCCCACCCGCGCGCGGGAGACGAAATGGGACTCGGCACGCTCCTCCTCGATCGCGGCGTCCTCACCGCAGACCAGCTCCAGCAGGCGATCGACGCCCAGCACGCCGCCGGTGAACGCCTCGATCGCACCCTCGTCCGCCTCGGCATCGTCCGGCGCGACCAGGTGCTCGAAGCGCTCGGCGAGCAGTTCCACATGCCCGTCGTCGACCTCGCGACGCTCGTCGTCGAGCGCGACACGCTCGCCTCCGTCCCGCCGCGATTCGTCTTCCGCCATTCCTGCGTGCCCGTCGCGCTCCGCGAGGGCGTCATCACCATCGCCACCTGCGATCCCTACGACCTCGCGCTCGCCGACGAGCTCCGCATGGTCACGGGAAAGGCCGTCGAGCTCGTCCTCGCCGATGATGAAGAGGTCCGCACGTTCATCCGCGCGAACTACGGCGTGGGTGGCGACACGCTCGACGCGCTCGCCGAGGGCGCGCGCCTCCCCGCGGAAGTGATCGAGGGCGTCGACGCCGCGGAGCTCGAGCAGGCGCAGGAAGCATCCGTCGTCCGCCTCGTCAACGACCTGCTCATCGAGGCGATCCAGGAACGCGCCACCGACGTCCACGTCGAGCCCTACGAGCGCGAGCTGGTCGTGCGCTACCGCATCGACGGCGTGCTCCAGCGTGCGAGCGTCCCGCCCACGATCAACCGCTTCGCCGCCGCGATCATCAGCCGACTGAAGATCATGGCGAACCTGAACATCGCCGAGAAGCGCCGCCCGCAGGACGGACGCATCACCTTCCGCCACCGTCCGCAGCGCGGGCCCGTGCAGGAGTTCGACCTCCGCGTGAGCATCATCCCGATGCTCTACGGCGAGGGCGTCGTGCTCCGCGTGCTCAGCAAGACCGCCGCGCTCCTCCCGCTCGAGCAGCTCGGCATGCCCGAGGGCGTGCTCCCCCGCTGGGCGCGCCTCATCGAACGCCCGCACGGCATTTTGCTCGTCACCGGGCCCACCGGCTCGGGCAAGAGCACCACGCTCTACGCGTCGCTCAACCGCATCGTGTCCGACGAAGTGAAGGTCATCACC
The DNA here is from genome assembly GCA_034004365.1 of Phycisphaerales bacterium. GTDB lineage: Bacteria > Planctomycetota > Phycisphaerae > Phycisphaerales > UBA1924 > JAVEWV01. The sequence continues at coordinate 5,669 of JAVEWV010000018.1, read as the reverse complement.
GTCGAAGACCCCGTCGAATACCACGTTTCGGGCGTGAACCAGATCCAGGTGAACCATCGCGTCGGGCTCGATTTTTCCTCGGGCCTGCGCTCGATCCTCCGCCACGATCCCGACGTCGTCATGATCGGCGAGATCCGCGACAAGGAGACCGCCGAGACCGCCGTGCAGGCCTCGCTCACGGGACACCTCGTGTTCTCCACGCTGCACACCAACGACGCTCCCGGCGCAACGACCCGCCTGCTCGACATGGGCGTCGAGCCCTTCCTCGTCTCGTCCTCGCTCGAGGGCGTGCTCGCGCAGCGACTCGTCCGGCGTGTGTGCTCGCACTGCGCCGAGCCCATCACGCACGAGCCCCACGACTTCCCCGAGGGATACACGCCGCCCGCGGGCGCGACCTACCAGCGCGGGCGCGGCTGCCGCGAGTGCCGCAACACGGGCTTCCGCGGGCGCGTCGGCGTGTACGAACTGCTGGAATGCTCCGGCGCCGTGCGTGATCTCGTCATGCATCGCGCCAACGCGCAGGAAGTCACCCGCGCCGCGAAGGAAGAGGGTGCCCTCTCACGCCTCATCGACGACGGGCTCGCCAAGGCCGCCAAGGGCGTCACCACGCTCGAGGAAGTCCTGGGCGCGCTCGCGGGCTGAGCCGTTCGCGCGTTGCTCGCTACGGCTTGTTGTCCAACTTCGCGGGCTTCGGGGCAGGAGCCTCCGGCGCGAGCGCCATCGCCTCGTCCGTGAGCGTGACCACGACCGCCATTCCATCACCCGCGAACGGCACTAGCGCGATCCGCACTGCCGCGGAGTCATCGCCCTCTTGCAGTCCCACGCGCCACACGACCCCGATCCCATCCGGTCCATCGCCACGCGCCGCCGTCGGAACGTTCTCGAAGATCCGATCCAGCGAACGCTGGACAACGTCCTCCCGCGCATTCTCCCGCAGCGGTACGACAATCAGCAATCGAGTTTCATTTGCCGCCTCACCCGTCAGCACCAGTTGAACCTCGGGCCGAAACGAACGGATGAGCACGTCGATCGCAACGCCCGCCCGTGCCTCGAAGCGCCGGACGCGCGTCTCGAATTCCCGCCGCTCCTCGCCGGTGCGCGATTCGACCAGCGCCCGCCGGACCACCCGCCGCACCGCGAGCCAGCCCACATCGGCTCGCCAGCCGAGCCCACACTTTGCGGTCGGCATTTGGCGTGTGAGGTGGTGCGATTCGTATCCGTCCGGCGGGGACGAGCGCGCCGACCACGACGCGATCACCTCGGGCGACATCCCGCTGAACAGCCAGAGGCCCAGCCCGACCGCACGCGCGTTCGCGAGCCCGAGAGAGTCGAGCGCACGACCGAACCGTGTCGCGCTGAACGGCCCGTCCAGCGCCCGGCGCACCGCGTTCAGGTCGACCGCAACGCCCACGTACTCAAAGCCGCAGCAGGCCGAGGTGGACATCTGATCGAGAATGTCGTGGTAGGTGGGCGCGAGAGCGACCAGCTCCGCCGACGCGTCGATCGTCGCGTGCTCCGCATCAAGCCGGACATCGTCGAAGACCAGATTCAGCCGTACCGGCGACCTCCCCTCCCCCTCGGCGTCCTCGGCCTCCCGCAATACATCGCCCTCGATGTGCAACCCGAGCCACGACGCGACCGCGCGGAGCACGCCGCCCATCGCGTGCAGCTCGTCCAGCGCCCACGCCTGACCCGCACGCACGCGTGCGACCGTCGTTGGCGCTGACGCCTGCTCCTCCCCACCGCCATCCTGCGCGTGCGCAACCCCGCACGCCATCGCGCCCGTCGCGACCACCACGCACAATGACCATGCCTTGCCTCGTCGCACGCCGTGCCGCGATTTGGTGCTCACTCCGCCAGCATGACCGCGCTCCACGCGTCGTGCAAGTCGCCCTCGACGTCCCACGTCGGGACGAGCCCGCCCGACACGGCCATCGCGAGCGCGAACCGCTCCGCGGGCGTCGCGGGCATGAGCCACTCCCGCACGTCCGCGAGCACCGGGCCGATCGCACCGCCCGCGTCGGAGAACCCGCGCCCCTTGCCCGCCGCGGCCATCGCCGGGATCGCCACCAGCGGCAGGAACTCCTTGACCAGCCCGCCCATCGCCGACACGTTGACCAGCATCGAGCGGTCCCCGCGCCCCTCGCTCACGTAGTCGTCCCCGCGCCAGTACGACACCTGCACGCTCGGGCGCGCGCCGTCGAGCAATTCGTGATACCCCGGCACGACCAGCCCCGGATCACGCCCGCCCGAGGGCGAACGCACCGCGCTCCCCAGCGCCGTGCCGAGCGCTTGCGTGAACGCGTACCCGCCGCGCGCGAGCCGCGCCGTATCCATGTACGTCAGCGACGCCGCGCCGCCGTGCGCGTCGATCGACTCCTTCACCGCGCCGATAGCCGTGATGTCCTTGCCCCCGGTCTGCGCCTGCCGCAGCGCCGCGATCGCGCCCTGCGCCGAGGGCGAGATCACCAGCCAGCCGTTCGAGATCCCCACCGTCAGCTCGATCGGGAGCGGCAGCCCGTCCGCCCGCAGCGAGATCAGGCGGTGCCCCTCGTGCTCCCACGCGTGCAGCTTGATATACCGCCCCGCCTCGGGCTCTTCGTTGCGAAAAACCTGCGTCGCGAGCGCCGACAGGCGCACCAGCGCGTTCTCGATCTTCGCCCGATCGTCCACGCTCAGGAGCAGCGTCGCGCTCATGAGCGAGCCCCCGCCCGTCGTGTCGGACATGTAAAACGCCTGCACGTCGCCCAGCGCGTCGAACACGTCCGTGCGCAGGTCCACGCCCGTCTCATCGCGGAAGCGCGTCACGATCACCTCGGGATCGAACCGCCCCTGCGAGTACTGCCCCATCGAGTCCAGCATCCCCGACAGCACGTCCCCCACGCCCACGCGTTTGATCGCCGCGAACGTCGCATCCACCGGGATCGCGCGCAGCGACTCGCGCGCCAGCGCCCCCGATGGCAGGCCCATGCCCGCCGCGAACTTCTTCGCGCCGAGCACCTCCGTCATGGTCACGGCCTCGCGCTCGGTCGTCCCCATCTGGAACGCGACACGGATCGCGTCCTCGCCCACGAGCCCCTGCGCCCGCAGCGCCTCGAGCCCGGGCTCGGCCATCGCGAAATTCGAACCCATGAACCCGCGTGCGAGGTCCACCGCCGGATTCAGCGCGCGGAAGTCCATCGCGCCGCGTGCGAACACCTTCACACCCTTCGCCGGAGCGGGCAGGTCCGCAACCCCCGCGTCCGCCCCGGGCACGCTCCCGAGCCACGCCTCGAACCGCGGCCCGTCGTCCGCCATCCGCGGGCCGATCGTCACGATCCCCACCGGCGGGATCGGAAGGTCCATCATCCCGGGCGATCGCGTGCTCGCCCGCGGCTGCAACCGACCACCCTCCAGGATCGCCCCGCGCACCAGCCCGTCGAGGCGGTTCGCATGGGCCTCGTCCTGCGTGCGCACGCTCACGAGCATCCCATACCCGAACCCGCCGCCCGACTGGTCGCCCGCGTTGTACGTGATCGCCATCCGCATGGGCTGCGCGACCGTCCGCAGCGCGAGGTCCAGCATCGGGACCACCTCGGGCTCCATGTCGTCGATCTCGCCCGGAAGCTCGCCGAGACGCGCCGGGAGCATCGAGAACGCCCGCGCGAGCCCCGCGTCGCGCGGATCGCTCAGCACGTTCGCGAGCCCGGTGTGCTCGATCACAAAGAGCGTCCGCGATTCCTGCGCCAGCCCCGCGCTCGAGAAGAGCACCAGCGGCGTTGCAACCGCCGGCGCGAGAACCACGCCCGCAAGGCCCCGGCGAATGTTCGACATCGTGCGCATCGCTTTCCTCCCCTGGCTCGCTCGCCCGACGCGAGGCTCGCACCCCGAGACTCCCGCCCAGACCTCGAACGCCATGTTACCATCCGGCGCGCGGGCCCTTCCCAGACCCGCCGCGTGAACACCCCGGGGCGATCGCCCCGACACACGAAGGCCTTGGGAATCCCCGCCGCGCGATTCCACGCACACCCGCACGTTGAGCGACGAACCACGCATCCTGATCATCCGCCCCAGCGCGCTCGGCGACGTCTGCCGCAGCGTGCCCGTGCTCGCGAGCCTCCGCCGCGCATACCCGCACGCGACCATCGACTGGCTCGTGCAGGACTCGTTCATCGACGCGATCTCGGCCCACCCCGCCCTCAACGAGGCGATCCCCTTCCCGCGCAAGCAGCTCGGACGCGCGATGCGCCGCGGGAACATCCCCGCCGTGCTCGCATGGCTGGGCGCCCTGCGCCACCGCAGGTACGACGTCGTCCTCGACGCGCAGGGCCTGCTCCGCAGCGGGCTCATCGCCTGGGGCACGCGCGCGAAGACGCGCGTCGGATACGCCAACGCGCAGGAGCACGCCGCACTCTTCTATACGAAGAAGGTCGACGCCCCGCGCGAACGCCACGCGGTCGATCGCATGCTCATGCTCGTCGAGGCGCTCGACCTGACGCCCCACCGCGACATGCAGCTCTTTACGCCGCTCCCCGATCGCCGGGCCGTCGCCGAAGCTCGGGGTACCGACGCGCCCACGCCCGACCGCCCCGACCCCATCGTCCTCGCCCCGACCAGCCGCTGGCCCGGCAAGCGCTGGCCCATCGAGCGGTTCGTCGAGCTTGCACGCGCGCTGCTCGCCGACTCGTCCCGCGACATCCTCATCGTGGGCGGGCCCTCCGAGCGTGATCAGTGCGCCCCGCTGCTCGACCTCGCGCGCGAGGAGCCCCGCGTGCACAACCTCGTGGGCGCAACCAGCGTCGGGCGCCTCATGGGCGAGATCGAACGATCGTCACTCGTCATCGCGTGCGACAGCGCGCCGCTGCACATGGCCGTCGGCTTTGGCGTGCCCACGATCGCGCTCTTCGGCCCGACCGACGTCTCGCGCGTCGGGCCCTACCAGCGCGAGCACGAGGTCCTGCAGCACCTCGCGCCAGGCGATCACTACGACCACAAGGACGAGCCGCACGGCCTCGCCATGATGCGACGCATCACCAGCGACGAGGTGATCGCCCGCGCCCGCGCGGCGCTCTCCCTCTAGCCGCGCCCAGCAGGCCGCGCACGGCAAGCCGCATCCGCGTCAGAAACTCGCGTCGAACGCGCCGCCCGGGCCTTACCCGTGTGTGCGCTCGAACTCCTTCATGAACTGCGCCAGCGCAACGCACCCCTCGCGCGGGAACGCGTTGTACGTGCTCGCCCGCATGCCGCCCGTCGAGCGGTGCCCCTTGAGCTGGTCCATCCCGTTCTTGCCCGCCTCCTTCACGAACAGGTCGTCGAGCTGCTCGCTGGGCGTCCGGAACGTGATGTTCATGAGCGAGCGGCTGTCGCCCCGCGCGTGCCCCGTGTAGAACTTCGACGAGTCCAGCACGTCGTAGATCAGCTTCGCCTTCTCCACGTTCTTCCCGTGCAGCTTCTCGGGCCCGCCCTGCTCAAGGATCCACTTGAACACCAGCCCGCTCATGTAGATCGGGAACGCCGGCGGCGTGTTGTGCCGGCTCCCGTCCTTCGCCTGCACCTCGTACCGAAGCATCTTGGGCAGCTTCCGCGCGGGCGTCAGCAGGTCCTCGCGGATCATCACGAGCGTTGTGCCCGCGATGCCGATGTTCTTCTGCGCGCCCGCGTAGATCAGCCCGAACTTCGAAACGTCCAGC
>JAVEWV010000017.1:31361-72705 GCA_034004365.1 Phycisphaerales bacterium | reverse complement strand
CCTTCGACCTCTTCCTCTCCAACTCGGGCGATGATTTCGCCGTCATGGGCATGCACTTCAAGCTCGGCCTCTACGAGCACCAGTCCGCTGGCGCGCTCCAGGCCATGCTCACCCTCCTCACCGCGCACCCCGAGCTCATCGCCGACCCCAACGGCAAGAACATCGACAAGATCGTCATCGTCGCCTACGAGCCCGCCTTCGGCATCATCGGCGATCCCGCCAAGCGCAATCCCACCACGCGCCAGTCCGCCGATCACTCCATGCTCTACATCGTCGCCACGCTCCTCCGCAAGGCGATCGAGAAGAAGGCCGTCGGTTGGGAAGCCCTCATGCTCGAGCCCGATGACTACGGCCCCGCCGCGATCAAGAACGCCTTCACGCGCGAGCTCATGGACAAGATCACCTTCCAGCACGGCGGCCCCGAGTACGACGCCAAGTATCCCGACGGCATCCCCACCTCCGTCATCATCACCGCCCGCGGCGGGACCGAGCACGACTCGGGCCTCGTCATGTACCCCGGCGGTCACGCGCGCAACGCCAGCGCCCCGCACCCCGTCAATCTCAAGGCCGTCCTCGCGCACAAGTTTCAGCTCCTGGGCGCGCTCGCCTTCGACAACCCCCAGCCCATCATCGACCGCTACAGCAACCTCGAGAAGAAGTCCGCGCAGGACATCCAGACCATCCACGACTACGAGCTCACCATCAAAGGCAAGTTCGATTGACCACGCCCGCAAGTTCAAGACCGGCCCCAACTCCCGCCTCCTCCATCGGCGTCTTCTGCGGCGCCCGCACCGGGCGTGACCCCGCGTGGGCCAGCGCCACGCGCGAACTCGCACACGCGCTCGCGCAGCGCAACCACACCATCGTCTACGGCGGTGGCAACGTCGGGCTCATGGGCGTCCTCGCCGATAGCGCGCTCGAGCGCAACGTTCGTGTTGTCGGCGTCATCCCCGAGAGCATGGTCCGGGTCGAGCTCGCGCACACGCGCCTCGCCGAGCTACACGTCGTGCCCGATATGCTCGAGCGCAAGAAGCTCATCATGCAACTGTCCGACGCGTTCATCGCCCTCCCTGGCGGCGTCGGCACGCTCGACGAGGTCTTCGAGGTCGTCACCTGGACCCAGCTCTCACTCCACGCGAACCGCCCGAAGAAGCCCTGCGTGCTCCTCAACATCCGCGGCTTCTACGACCCGCTCGTCGCCTGGCTCGAGCGAGCCCACGCCGAGGGGCTGGTCATGGACGAGACCATGCGCCTGCTCCCGAGCGTGACATCAGCCGAGCACGCGCTGGAACAGATCTCTCAACTGATCGTGTAGTTCGACACTTCGCGCCGACATGCTTTGCTCAATGACAAGCCGCGGGCGCAAGCCCGCGGACGTGTTCACCCGCCCGGGGTGGTTCGACACTCCGTGCACACATCACGCCGTCGCGCAATGCCCCCGACACGCCTTTGTTGTCTTTCTCCCTCCCCCATCCCCGATGGGGGAGGGCGGGGTGGGGGTGCCTCAGCGCAGAAGTCCCCGTGCGCGGACCTCGCACCGCCGATTTGCACACGCCGACAAGCCGCGGGCGCAAGCCCGCGGTTCAATTTACCTCGCACGCTTCGTGCGTGCTCCTATGTCTACTTCTACGCCGACGATGAGCCTTGCGAATCGTCGCGCCCTGAACGCACGCATCGAACAAGATGCGAGCCCGCGATGCTCGGATGTATCCGCCACACGAGCGAGTTGCACAATCGCCCGGCAACCGGCTCAAGCCCGCTTGCGTCGAACAAGCCTGGTCCCGAGGGCAGCCATGAGTGGCAGAGTCGCTGGCGATGGAACCAGGGTGACGGACACCAGGTCGAGCGCGGGACCGTAATTGTCGGGCGTCGTGCTCACGAATGCGAGCGTGTCATTGCCTGTCGCGGTCGCGAAGAACACGAACTCGGTCCATCCCATGTCTTCCGGGCCCTGGCCGGTGTACTCGAATGCGGGCGAGCCGATGATTCCCCCGTTCCACGTCACGTCCATCGTTCGCCACTGCGGCCCACCAAAGATCTCGGCCGCCATTGAGAATCGCACTTCGTACAGACGCCCCGGTTCGGTTGTCAGCAACTGGGTGACCGATGACGGCGCGGCCCAATTGAGCGAAAGAGACACCTGGCCGTCCGCAGGAGCGAAGTAGAAGCCCGGGCCGGACTCCGGGATGACGATGTCGATCCCACCCGGTCCATCGATCGTCCAGCCGTCAAGGCCCAGGCCGAGGTTGCTGTTGCCCGGCCCGCCGTACATCTCGAAGCTGCCATTGACGACGATGTTCTCCGCTGCCGCAGCAGGCGCAAATGCAGCAATGACCGTCGTGAACGACACTGCCACCAAGGACAAGCATGAAGGTGATCTCATCCGTGCTCTCCGAGTGAGTGCTCGTGGGCGTGCCCCGGCAGGATGGGGCTCTCGCGCCCCATCAAAGACATGATGGCAGGAGCGATCTGCCGCTCGCAGCCAAAGGGGGATGTTTGAACATACTCCCTCCGTTGCGGAGTGCCAGCGACCGATAAAAAAATCTATAACATAAAGAACCATGCGAGTAGGCAATCGCATCCGGAGTGGTTCACAGACAATTATGAAGCAGGGAAGGTCGCCCTTGTAACACCCGGTGTTTACATCTGTTGGGACACACGGGGGCCGGCGGCGGCTTTATTTGCAATCTCGCCGCTAGCCACCACCCCGCGCCATCCCTCTGCGTTTCGGCGTCTCTGTGGTGAGACTTCTTCTCACGCTGCGGTGAGACTTCTTCTCACGCTGCGGTGAGACTTCTTCTCACGCTGTGATGAAGCCTTCCCTGCGGGGCGCGGTCACACCTTCTCCGCCAGCCCGTCCGCTTCCTTCGCGAGGCCAAAGTCCTGCGCCGTGATCCCGCCCGCGTCGTGCGTCACCAGCGACAGCGTCACCTTGTTGTACCGGATCAGGATGTCCGGGTGGTGCTGCGCCGCCTCCGCGGCCTTCGCCACCGCGTTCACGAACGCGATCGATTCCAGGAAGTCATCGAACTGGTACGTCCGCTGGATCTGCCCGCCCACCTCCGACCACTCCGGGGCCGCCGCGAGCGAGGACTCGATCTCCGACGCCGTCAGCTTCTCCATCGCACGCTCCACGCCCCCGGAAAATCCGCCCGCCCGCGGCCTCCGGACCGCTCCGCGCGAGTGTATCGTCACGCGACCGACGCCGCGGGAGCCGCATGAGAACGCCCACGCGCACGAGACTCGCCCCCTCGCCCACCGGCGCGCTGCACCTCGGCAACGCCCGGACGTTCATCCTCAACTGGGCCCTGGCGCGCTCGCGCCACTGGTCGATCATCCTCCGCGTCGAGGACCTCGATTCGCCCCGCGTCAAGCCCGGCGCGATCCAGCAGGCGATCGACGACCTCACATGGCTCGGAATGGACTGGGACGACGGGCCCGTGATCCAGAGCGACGATCCCGCGCCGTACGCCGAGGCGATGCGCGCATTAGCCGCCCACGGGCTCGCGTACCCCGCGCCGATGTCGCGCCGCGAGATCCTGAGTAGGTCGGCACTCCGTGCCGACAACTCTGAGCATGTGGGTCGGTCGGCGTCGGACGCCGATGCGCACGAGGGCGATTCTCCCGCGAGCGCGCCCAACGAGGGCTCGCACGAGGCGCGCTATCCGCCCGAGCTCCGCCCGCCCGGCGCGGGCGAGCCGCGCGAGTTCGACCCGCTCGGCCCCGAAGCGGTGCAGACCTGGCGCCTGCTCATTCGCGGGCAGGACATCTGTTTCAACGATCGTTGTTGTGGTCCGCAATCGATCAACCCCGCGCACACCGTCGGCGATTTCATCGTCTGGACCGCGCGCGGCGTGCCGGCGTACCAGCTCGCGGTGGTCGTCGACGACGCGCGACAGGGCATCGACGCGATCGTCCGCGGGCGCGACCTCCTCGACTCCGCGGCGAGGCAGATCCTTCTGCGGCAGATGCTTGGGCTCGCTTCCGAGCCGGCCCAGTGGCACCTTCCGCTGGTCCGCGGGCCGGACGGTCGCCGCCTCGCCAAGCGCCACGGGGACACGCGTTTAGCGCACTATCGCGAGCGCGGCGTGCGCGCGGAGCGGGTGCTGGGCCTGCTCGCCGGGTGGTGCGGCCTGTGCCCGTCCCGGTCGGCGGAGATGGATGCGCCGGAGTTCCTGGCCCGGTTCGGGGCGGCGAACCCGGATCGGGCCGGCGGGGAGCCGGAATCGGGTGGTGATCCGCCCAGCGTGCCGAGCGGCGATATCGTGCTGACGCCGGAGGACGATCGATGGCTGCTGGAATGAAGGTCGTTGCAATGGATGATGTGATGACGACGATTCGTGCGCTGACGGTTCGATTCCGAATGGGCCTCGCGCCCGTGCGCGCGCGGGCGATCCTCGCGGCGGGCGTTGTGGCGCTCGCGGGCGTGTGCGTCGTCGCGCCGGGGTGCGATCAGCAGGCGTCGCGCTCGGTGGGCAGCGTGAAGCTCGGCGGGAAGTGGTTCCACCTCGAGATCTCTGCGGACAACGCGACGCGGGTCAAGGGCCTGAGCGGGCGAGAGTTCATCGAGCCCGATGGCGGGATGCTCTTCGCATTCCCGCGCCCGAGCACCCAGCAGTTCGTGATGCGCGACTGCCCGATCCCGATCGACATCATCTTCCTCGACGGGAGCGGGCGGATCACGGCGATGCACGCGATGGTGCCCGAGGAGCCGCGCCGCGAGGGCGAGAGCGATGGCGACTACGAGGAGCGGCTCAAGCGTTATCCGAGCCGGTTCGCGGCCCAGTTCGCGATCGAGCTGGCCGGGGGGACGCTCCCTTCGCTGGGGCTCAAGGACGGCGATCAGGTCGATCTTGATGTGGCCGCCCTCAAGGCGATGGCGAAGTAGGCCGATGCCCTGCATGGATGTGTATCGGTGCGCTGGGTGGCCCGGTCGGGCCTCTCGGCGTGCCCTGCGGGGTGTTTTATGGGCGGTTCGGGAGAGGCACTCCGCGAGGTGATCGTTGCTTCGTCCCCCGATCGGCGGGAGCGGGCGGAGATTCTGGCCCGTGCGATCGAGGCACGCTGGCCCCGGCGAGACAAACCGATCTTCCGGCACGTGGCGAGCGTGGACCTCCTGACGGAGGACGTCGAGGTCGGCGTCACGCTGCCCGGGGGCGGCGGGCCCGTGGTGCTGGTGCTCGACGAGGACACGCCGCAGGTCGCGGTGAGCCAGATGCTCGATGTGCTCGCGCAGAAGCTCGCGCCGGTTCTGGTGCTCGCGCTGGAGGGCGCGGCACGGTTCCTGCGGCTTGAGCGGGACGGCGTGATCGTCGAGCGAGACTCGAGCGATCCGGGGATGCTCGCGGGGATGCTGCTCGCGCTGCGTGAGCGGCAGCGTTCGGTCGTGGAAGTCGCGCGGGACCTCGTGATCGCGGAGACGACCTCGGGCGGGATGAAGGGCGAGGTCGATCGGATGCACGAGGAGCTGCACCTCGCGGCGAGCGTGCAGCAGGAGTTCCTGCCCAAGACGCTCGACGCGACGCCCGGGCTCGACGTGGGCGTCCTGTTCCGTCCGGCGAATTACGTGAGCGGTGATATCTACGACGTCGTGCGGCTCGATGAGCGACGCGTCGGATTCCTGATCGCGGACGCGGTGGGGCACGGCGTGCCGGCGGCGCTCCTGACGATGGTCATCAGCCGGAGCCTTCCGAAGGGCGGGGGCGTCGCGGGCGCGGTGCTGGAGCCCGAGGAGGCGATGTCACGCCTGAATCTCGAGCTGTGCCGGCGTCAGGCGCAGTCGTTCCGCTTCGCGACGGCGATCTACGGAATCATCGACGTGGTGACGGGCGAGGCGCACCTGTGCGGCGCGGGGCACCCGCATCCGCTGGTGATCTCGTCGCGCGGGGTGACGCCCGTGCTGGCGGAGGGCCCGCTGCTGGGCGTGTTCGAGGACGCGACGTACGAGCGGATGACGATCACGCTGCGCGAGGGCGAGACGCTCGTGCTGTATAGCGACGGGTTCGAGGTTGCTTTCCCGCCCGAGGGCGCGGAGGGCGACGCGCTGCGCCTCCCGACGCGGGCGTACATCGACGAGTTCACACGGGTTGCGCGGAGCGCGGGCGAGCTGCGTGAATCGATGGCGCGGCTCGAGGCGCGGATCGATCAGCAGGCGGGCTCGCTGCACCAGGCGGACGACGTGACGGCGCTGGCGATCCGTTTGCACCGGGGCGAAAGCGAACGCGCCGCGGCATAGACCGCGGCGCGAAGCGTTCGGCGAAGCGTGTTTGCACGACGGTGCGCGCTCAGCGCTTGCGCCGGGTCAGGACGAGCCCGCCGAAGGCCAGGAGCGAGGTAGAGCCGGGCGTCGGGATGCGGACGATGAGGTCCTGCGCGGCGTCGTTGCTGAGGGTGTAGACGCCGTTCTTCGAGATGTTCTCGCCCGCTTCGGTAATGAGCGAGTTGAAGTTGATGAGCGTGGACCCGCTGATGGGCGAGCCGTTGCGGAGCACACGGAAGCGGCCCGAGGACAGGTCGATGTTGCCGTCGATCACGTTCGGGTCGTAGTCGTAGACCATCTCCCAGATGGCGATGGCGAACGCGGCGGCGAACTCGTTGGCGGCGTCGTCGGCCTCCTCGAGGCCCGCCGCGGACTTGAAGAGCGAAGCGACGGCGCCGGCGCGGGCGTCGAAGAGCGGCCCGGACTCGGGGAGCGGGAGCTCGTCGAGCGGATCGACGTTGAACACGCGGTTGATGTCGGAGACGAACTGATCGACCTCCATGCAGTAGAGGTTGCGGACGCCCTCGAGCTGCGCAGCGACGCCGGTGCCGGACTGGAGCTCGTGGATGAGCTGCCCGGCGAAGACCTGGTGGAGCTGCCCATCGAGGAAGGCCTGGATGCTCAGGCCGCGGCCGTTGGCGATGTGGCGGGCGACGACGATGTCGGCCAGCGACGGGGCGGCAACCCCGGCAAGCGCGGAAACAAACGCAACGCACGCGCTGCAACGGATCATGTTGAGAACCCCTCACGGCGATCGCCGCGACCTGTGCTCGTCCGCGCCAAGCCCGGCATCCCCGCCGGTGCTCGCGCTCTCCCACGCCCCCCGGCGCGAACGAGTGTCATGGTCAACATGGACCGGGAACCGGGGGCGGCAAGCAAAGAGGCCGCGCGATCGGCATAAACCGCAAAAACCCTCGGGATTCGCGCGGTTATGGGGCGAGGGCGCGTGCGCGGCGGGAGTTATGGGGCGATGTGCGGATCAGGCCGGGCTGGGGACGGTGCGCACGATCTCCTCGAGCTGGCGGCGGGCGGATTCGACGTGGGTGCCGTCGCTGTAGGAGCGGGTGATGATGCGGTGGGCGCAGACGGGCTCGACCATGTTCAGGACGTCGTCGGGGGTGGCGTAGTCGCGCTGGCTCATGAACGCGCTGGCGCGAGCGGCCTGGGCGAGGGCGAGCGAGCCGCGCGGGGAGAGCCCGACGCGGACCTCCTCGTGGGCGCGGGTGCGCGAGGCGAGGGCGACGATGTAGTCGAGCAGCGGGCGGGACATGCGGACCTGGTCGACCCGGGCCTGGAGGGCGATGACCTCCTGACGCGTGATCGCGGGGCGGAGGTCGGCGAGCGGCGCCCGGGCGGGGCGGAGGTCGAGCACGCGGGCCTCGTCGTCCGGCGAGGGATAGCCCAGGGAGAGGCGCATGAGGAACCGGTCGAGCTGGTTCTCGGGGAGGAGGTAGGTGCCCTCGAAGTCGGCAGGGTTCTGCGTCGCGACGACCATGAAGGGCTGGTCGAGGGGCAGGACACGCCCGTCCGCGGAGACGCTGCCCTCGTTCATGGCCTCGAGCAGGGCGGTCTGGGTGCGCGGGGTGGTGCGGTTGATCTCGTCGGCGAGGATGATGTTCGCGAAGATGGGCCCGCGCTTGAAGACGAACTCCCCGGTGGTGCGGTCATAGACGCTGACGCCCAAAACGTCGGAGGGGAGCATGTCGGGCGTGAGCTGGATGCGCGAGAAGGAAGCGTCGATGGAGCGTGCCAGGGCGGTCGCGAGGACCGTCTTGCCCACGCCCGGGACGTCCTCGATCAGGGCGTGCCCCCGCGCGAGCAGGCAGGCGATCAGGCGGTCGATCGCGGTGGGGGCCCCGATGTAGACCGAGGCGATGTTGTCGCGCAGGCGTTGGATGGGATCGTGCATGGGGGGTTCCGGGCTGGGCGGCGAGTATAGGGTTGGTGTTCGTTATGCTGGGCGGCGCTGATGCACGCAAGTGGGGACGAGCACAAAGCGGCGGGGGGCGGATCGCCGGACGAGGCCGGATCGTTGGCCGTGCCGTCGGCGGGGTCGGTCGTGCCTCCGCCCGAGTCGGCGCTGCTGGCGCGGGAGCTGACGGGGGACCTGCCCTGCGTGCGGTGTCGGTACAACCTCCGGGGGCTGAGCGTTCGCGACGCGTGCCCGGAGTGCGGGCTCGCGGTGGGCGCGACGATCCTCTGGGTCGTTGATCCGCACGCGGAAGAACTCCAGCCCATCCCGTTTCCGAGGCTGACGTGGCTGGGGCTGCTGATGTGGTCGTGGGCGGCCCTTGGCGCGGCGATCGCGGCGTGGTCGGTGCGGCTCCTCGATGCGATGTCGACGCAGGGCTGGACGGGGCGGGCGCCGTTGGCGCTCTCGCGGGCGGGGGTGTGGCTGGTGGTGCTGTCGGGCCTCGGTGCGCTGGTGCTGGTGCGGCCGCATCCCGGGCTGCGCGCGGGGCAGGTCGTGCGTGCGGCGCTGGGGGTGGCTCTGTACGTGCCGCTGGTGTGGACGCTGCACGCGATCTGGCTGGGCCTGGACGTGCGGGGCACGCCGCAACTGTTCCTGTCGCTCGATGCGGGTGGTGTCGACGCGGCTCGTCACGAGCTTCGCCTGCTGAGCGCGGTGCTGATCGTGATGGTCATCGCGTGTCTGAGGCCCAGCGCGCGCCGGTTCGTGTCGCGTTCGCTTGTGATGCGCACGGGGCGTGTGGATCGGCAGACCATGCTCGCGGTGGCGTCGGCGGTGGGCGTGGGCGCGATCGGGGACGTGCTCCTGCTCTCGACCGAGGTGCTCCCGGGCGTGCTGCGCGACGGCGCGGAGATCACCGGCGTGTTCTGCATCGCGGTGGGCGCGATGCTCGTGACGCTCGGGCTGGGCGGCGTGGCGATCGACTCGTGGCGCCTCGGGCCGGCGATCGTGCGGAGCGCGATCTCGATGAAGCAGTTGTTCGGCAGCTTCCCGGATAGTCACGGCGCCCGCCCGGCGAAGGGGGACGGGGCGTGAGGCTGGGCGACGCGGATCGCGCACGGTTCGACGCGCTGGTGGACGACGTGGTCGCGTCACTGCCCGAGATCGCGCGCCGGGTGATGGATCGTGTGGCGGTGGTGGTGCTGGATCGCCCGACGCGGGCGATGGTCGCGGACGTCGCGCCCGGCGAGCCCTACGACGAGGTTGCGGACGAATTGTGCGGGCTGCACACGGGCGTTGCGGATGTGGATGAGCACCTCGAGGCGCCCGCCGGGCCGTCGACGATCCACCTGTTTCGGGTGGGCATTCTCTCGCAGGCGGGCGGGTGGGACGGCGAGCTGCTGACGGAGGAGGAGCGGGAGGCCGAGGCGGAGATGGGGTTTGGGGAGGAAAGGGTTCGGGAGGAGATCCGAATCACGCTGCTGCACGAGATCGGGCATCAGTACGGATTGGACGAGGACGACCTGGCCGACCTCGGGTATGAGTAGGGGAGAGGTGATTCTGCCCCCACCCCGGCCCTCCCCCGCGGGGCGCGGGGGAGGGGGAGAGAAAAGGCACGGAGTCGGGGAGTCGGCAGTCAGGAAGTCAGCAGTCAGCGAGTCAAAGAGTCACAAAGTCATCGAGTCAGGAAGTCAGAGAGTCAGCAAGTCAACGAGTCACGAATCGAGGCACACGCGGCGCGGCCGCGCAATGGAGGGCGAGCGATGTCGAGGAACGCGTGGATGGTTCGTGCGGCGGGTTCGGCGTGCGTCATGCTCTCGATGGGTGGGCTCACGCTCCCCGCGCTGGCGGACACGAAGGTCGCGTGGGTAGAGATCGAGGGCGAGATCGCGGGAGCGCCCAAGCCGTTCTCGCTGATGGGCGAGGACCCGGGCGTGAAGACGCTTCGCGCGTGGGTGGATCGAATCGACGCGCTGGCGGATCGCTCGGACATCGAGGGCGTGCTCATCCGCCTCAAGGACGCGACGCTGGACCGCGCGACCATCGATGAGGTCGGGCAGGCGCTGGACCGCGTGCGTGAGTCGGGCAAGAAGGTGCACGTGTACGCCGAGGGGTATGGGACGGGCGAGTTCCTGCTGGGCTCGCACGCGGACGAATTGATCCTGCAGTCGGGCGGTGCGGTGTCGCTGCCCGGGCTGTACATGGAGGAGATGTTCCTGGCGGACACGCTCGCGTGGGCGGGGGCGAAGGCGCAGCTCGTGCAGATCGGCGACTACAAGGGCGCCAACGAGATGATGACGCGGAGCGCGCCGAGCGAGGCGTGGAGCCAGAACATCGACCAGCTCCTGGACTCGATGTACGCGGGCATGCGCGAGCGGATCAAGAAGTCGCGCAAGTACAACGACAAGGCCCTGGACGACGTGATGCGATCGGCGTGGATGGCGACGGGCGAAGAGGCGATGGAGCTCGGGCTCATCGACGCGCTCGTGGACCTGCCCGACCTGCGCGACCATCTCGGCGAGGCGTATGGCGACGGCGTGAAGTGGGACAAGATCGAGGCGAGCGACAAGCCCAGCATGGACTTCGCGAACCCCTTCGCGATGTTCAGCATGTTCGGCGCGAGCCCCGAGCGCAAGCCCACACGCGACACGATCGCGATCGTCCACGTCAACGGAACGATCGTTGATGGCGACTCGACGTACGGCGGACTGTTCGGCGGGGGGGCTTCGGCGGGCAGCCGCACGCTGCGCAACGCGCTCGAGAAGGTGCGGGGCGAGGACCTCATCAAGGGCGTGATCGTGCGGATCGATTCGCCCGGCGGCTCGGCGATCGCGAGCGAGGTGATCTGGCAGGGGCTCCGGCGCGTCGCGGAGGAGAAGCCCGTGTGGGTGAGCGTCGGCTCGATGGCGGCGAGCGGCGGGTACTACATCGCCGTCGGTTCGGATCGGATCTATGTGAATGATTCGAGCATCGTGGGCTCGATCGGCGTGGTGGGCGGGAAGATCGCGATGGAGGGCGTGTACGACACGCTGAAGGTGCACGTGGTGGGACGCGCGCGCGGGCCGATGGCGGACATGTTCGGGAGCGCGCCGTGGACGGAGCAGCAGCTCGCGATGATCCGCGATCGGATGAAGACGACGTACGACCTGTTCGCGTCGCGGGTGCAGAAGGGGCGGCGGGGGATCGACCTCTCGAAGACCGCGGAGGGACGCCTGTTCACGGGCGACAAGGCCGTGAAGCTGAAGATGGCCGACGAGGTGGGCACGCTGCACGACGCGATCGGCGACATGGCGGAGCGTCTGAGCCTGGGCACGTACGACGTGATGGACTATCCGCAGCCGATGGGGCTGGAGGAGTTCTTCGAGAAGGCGTTCGGGGACTTCGCGTCGGCACAGGCATCGATCGCGGGCGCGACGGGCGGCGATGCGAACGCGATGCTGGAGCGGTTCGGACGCGCGGCGCTGGGCGACAGCGGATGGGACGCCGTGCAGCACGCAGCGATGTTCCGGAGCATGCTGGAGAAGGAGGGCGTGCTGACGATCGTGCCGGCGATGATCCGGGTGAAGTAAGGCGCGGAGTGGTGAGTGCAAGCAAGGCGGCCCGTGCTCGAGTGCGAGCGCGGGCCGTTTTGTTGACGGAACTGGGCGTACGAGAATGAAAGTCAGGCCGTGACCTTGGTGCCCAGGTTCTCGCCCTCGATCACGCGCCGGATGTTGCCGGTCGTGGCGTAGTCGAAGACGACGACGGGGATCTCGTGCTCGCGGCACATGGCGAGCGCCGTGGCGTCCATCACGCCGAGGCGCTTGTTGAGGGCCTCGTCGAACGTGAGATGCTCATACTTCTTCGCGGTGGGGTCCTTGCGCGGATCGGCGGAGTACACGCCGTCGACCTTGGTTGCTTTCAGGAGCGCGTCGCAATCGAGCTCGGTCGCGCGGAGGGCGGCGCAGGAGTCGGTCGTGAAGAAGGGATTGCCCGTGCCCGCGACGAGGATGACCACGCGCCCGTTCTCAAGGTGGCGCAGGGCGCGCCCGCGGATGAAGGGCTCCGCGACGGCGCGGATCTCGAGCGCGGTCATCACGCGGCTGTCCACGCCGTGGGTCAGGAGCTTCTCTTTGAGCGCGAGCCCGTTGATGACGGTGCCGAGCATGCCCATGTAGTCGGCGGTGGCGCGGGCGATGTGCCCCTCCGAGGCGAGCTGGGCGCCGCGGATGATGTTGCCTCCCCCGACGACGACGGCGACGTCGGCCCCGGTGGCTCGCGCGTCGGCGACCTCGGTCGCGATCAGGCCCAGCTCGTGGGCGTCGATGCCGAAGCCGCCGGGCTCGCAGAAGGACTCGCCGGAGAGCTTGAGCAGGACGCGCTGGTAGCGGGGCTTGGGCATGGGGTGCTCCGAGGGGCGTGCGGGAGAGCTTGGGAACGAGGGTAGCGGCGGGGGAGCGAACCGGCGGGGATGGCGGGCGAATCGGAATGGGTGTGCGGGGCGGGCGTGGGGTGGGGGCCGCAACCGGCGGCGCGCGGGCCAATAGTCCCGGAGGGGCGAAGCCCCGCGCGGGCGTCCAGCGGAGCGGGCGCGAGGGCCGATGAGGTAACGTCTGGGGCAGCCGCGCGGTGACTGGTCCGTGAGCCAGTCGGTGAACTGGTCGGCGGGCCGGGCGTCGAACCGATGGGGCGAGCGCGGTGTTGACGCGCGAAGCCCCCGTGCTCGCGCGAGGGCAAGGACGCTCGGCGACGCTCCAGAATGTCCGACGAGATCGGGCCCCTTCAGGAACGGGCCGCGACAGGATCAGGGACGATGAGCCAGGCGCCAGTTCGATCCATCCTGGACCGCAATGGGCCCGAGCCGCTGGGCGAGCGGGTGTGGCGCTGGGTGCGCCGGGCGAGCGTGGTGGGAGTGGCGATCTCGATCTTGGTGCACCTGGTGCTGTGGCTGGTCGCGGGGCTGATCCAGGTGCCGCGCTCGGCGGACGCGCGGATCGGGGGCGGGGGCGAGGTGGAGTTCGCGGTGGTGACGGAGGCGGAGCTCGCGGAGCTGATGCCCGAGTCGCTGTCGGTGGAATCGCCCGAGGTGCCCGAGGTCCAGGCGGACGAGCTGGAGGTCGCGGATGTTGACGACGCGACGCTGAGCGATGCGCTGCTGTCGCCCTCGACGGACATGGGCGAGATCGCCGAGCGTCTGGGCGGCGGCGACGTGGGCGTGGGCGATGCGGGCTCGAGCGGCGCGGGCGCGGGTGGCGGGGCGAAGTTCTTCGGCGTCGAGGCGCAGGGCAACCGGTTCGCGTTCATCGTGGACGTGTCGGGCTCGATGGCGCTCGAGGGCAAGATCGAGGCGCTGCGACGGGCGCTGATCGAATCGGTCGAGGGGCTGTTCGACACGGCGGAGTTCGTCGTCGTGGCGTTCAGCTCGGGCTCGTACCCGCTGGGCGGGCAGGCGGCGTGGACGGACGCGAGCGATCGCGGCAAACGCTGGGCGCGGCGCGCGATCGAGAACATGCAGACGATGGACGCGACGGACCCGGTGCCGGCGTTCGAGCAGGTGACGCGGATGCGTCCGAGGCCCGACGCGATCTACTTCATGACCGACGGCGAGTACGCCGACCAGGCGACGGCCGAGATCATCAACATGGTGTCGTTCGACAAGATCCCGGTGCACTGCATCTCGTTCGTGAACGCGGGCGCGGCGACGTCGATGCGAGAGATTGCCAAGGCATCGGGCGGGACGTACACGCACGTGCCGGGCGCGGGGCAGTCGCCCTGGCGCAGTCCGGGGGGGCCGTGATGATGCGCGGCGCGAGGTGGGCGGTGTGCGCGGCGTGCTCGTGGATGGGCGTCGCGGCTCTGGCGCGCGCGGCGCAGCCCGTGAGCGGGGCGCCCGCGAGGGCGGGTGAGCCCGCACAGAAGGAATCGCAGCCCGCGGACGATTCGGCGTCGCGACTGGTCATGCGATCGGGACGCGAAGCACCGACGGGGCGGGTGGAGCGCGTGACGGACGAGGGCGTGGTGGTCGTCGATCCCGGGCGGGGCGAGCGGGTGGTGCCGCTGCACTTCGTGCGCGCCGTTGAGGGGCCGCTGTCGGACGCGTTCGAGGCGCGCCGGAGCGTTGCGGACGACCTTTGGCGGGCGACGTCGCGACTGGACCGAGGCGATGCGGTGAGCGCCGAACCGATCTTCGAGGCGCTGTTCGAGGCGAGATCGAAGGGCGGCGCATCGGGCGCGGTGGGCGAGGGGCCTACGTCGCTGGCGATCGCGGACGGGCTCTTGCGGTGCAGGCTGCGCGCGGGAGCGATGGTCTCCGGCGCGTCGGCGTGGCTCGCGATCGTTGCGGTGCGACCTCGCGCGGAGGACCTGCCCGCCTCGATCGATCCCGAGACGCTGCTGTGCCCGGACCTGCCGCCGATCTTTGTTGACGTGCCGTCGATGCGTTCGTCGGGCGCGGGGCTCGACGCGATCGCGGATCGCGCGGACGGATCGAGCGTCGCGCGTGCGCTGGCGATCCTGTACCGGCACGAGCTGTCGCGGGCGATCGAGCCCGGGAATGTGCCGGCGCTGCCCACGATCGAGACGACGCAGCCCGGCGTGACGCTCGTGCTGGCGATGGTTCGCGCGCGCGACGCCGACGCGGGCGTGCGGGTGACGGCGCGGGCGTCGCTTGCGGCCCGTGCGGCGGAGCGTCCGGGCACGTGGGTCGAGGCGTGGGCGCGGATCGCGATCGCACGCTCGCTCGCGATGGAGGGCGATCACGAGTCGGCGATGCGCGCGGTGGCGGAGTATCTGCGCGTGCCGTCGACGCTGGCGGGCGTCAGCCCGTCGCTGAGCGGCGTGGCGCTGGCGGAGGCGGGCGTGGTGCTGTCGCGCGAGGGCGAGGCGGCGGGCGCGCGGGCGCTCAAGCGCGAGCTGGTCGATGGATATCCGGGCCATCCCGCGATCGGGATGGGCGGGCTGCGGTCGATCCCGGCGTCGGAGCCGGAGGGTCGCGCGGGTGATGCGAGCGGGAAGGCGGGGACATGACGGGAAGGTGCACGATGTCGAGCGGGTGTGTTGTGTGGCGTGCGCGGATCGTCGCGGGTGCGATGATGATGCTCGTTTCGGCGGGCGCGTGGGCGCAGGGCACGCCGGCGGGCGGCGCGCCAGGTGGCGCTCCGAGTGGCGCGGTCGCGACGCCGCCACCGGCTGCGGGCAAGACGGTGCTGGACTACATCCGCGATGGCGGCTCGATCGGGTTCATCATCATCATGCTCTCGCTGGTGGCGGTGGGGCTGATCGTCGCGGGCGTGGTGCGGATCCGCCCGAAGCGGCTCGCGCCGCCCGAGGTCGTGGCGCGGATGGAGTTCCTGCTCCGCGATCGACGCACGGACGAGGCTTTGGCGTTCTGCGAGAAGGAAGAGAACGACTGCTTCCTCACGCGGGTCGTGGGCTCGGCGCTCAGGCGTTGCATGCGTTCGCCATTCGGGTTCCTCGAGCTGCGCTCGGCGCTGGAAGAGTCGGGCCAGAACGAGGTCTCGCGCCTGTACCGCTCGACGGACTGGATCGGCGTGATCGCGGGCGTGGCGCCGATGCTGGGCCTGCTCGGCACGGTCGTGGGCATGGTGGGCGCGTTCGACACGCTGAGCCAGGCGGAGGGTGTGGCGCGCCCGGACCAGCTCGCGGGGAACATCTCGCTCGCGCTCATCACGACGGTGCTCGGGCTGATCGTGGCGATCCCGACGACCGCGGCGCTGGTCTATCTGCGCAACCGCATCGATCACTTCGCGGGCGAGGTGGCGCAGCAGATCGAGGATCTCGCCGGGCATCTTGAGACGGCGTCGGCGGGCGGTGCGAAGGCGCCGGGCGCGCCGCAGGCCCCGCGCGTGCCGCCGGCGGTGCCGCTCGCGACCGGACCGGCTGGCGTGCCGGGTGGTGTTTCCGGGGCGGTTCCGGGGGTGCGTCCGGCATGATCTCGTTCACGCCCCCGCGTCGGAGGACGATGCGCTTTGATATGACGCCGATGATCGACGTCGTGCTGCAGCTCATCATCTTCTTCATGTACACGTCGACGTTCTCGGAGATGGTGCGCACGCCGGTGGACCTCCCCGAGGAGCCCGGCGAGGAGATCGAGAAGTTCAATACCGACGCGCTGGTGGTCGACGTGCGTACGGACGGGACGATCCTCGTGCAGGGCGTGGTGCTGACGCTCGAAGAACTGCGCAAGATCGTGGGGGGCGAGCTGATCCGCGGCGGTGAGGGATCGCACCTGGAGATCGTGCTGCGTCCGGATCGGGACGCGCCGTCGTCGCACATCAACGCGATCGCGGGCGAGCTCGCCTCGCTCGGTGTGCGCGATTGGCGGATCGCGACGGTCGTGCCGCAGGGGGGCGTGCGATGAACCTGCGCCGCTCGAACAACGTGAGGGAGCGCGACGACGAGACGCTGCCGCTGACGAGCATGATCGACGTCGTGTTCCTGCTGCTGATCTTCTTCCTGCTGACGGCATCGATCATGCCGCAGGAATCGGTGCTGGCGAGCGCGCTGCAGGCGGAGCGTCGGGGCTCGGGCGCGGCGGCGGATTTGCAGCCGCAGATCGTAAACGTTGTGATGACGGAGGCGGGCCCGCGGTTCAAGATCGGGACGCGAGAGCTCAAGAGCAAGCCATCGCTCGCGGTGGTGCTGCGCGAGCTGCCGAAGGAGGGCGGGGTGTTCGTGCGGGTGTCGGGGGCGGCGCCGGTGTCGGCGGCGGCGGAAGCGCTGCAGGCGTGCAAGGACGCGGGTTTCCGCAGGGTGAGCTATGTTCCGGCGAAGTGAGCGTACGCGGATCGTGTGTGGTCTGTCGTGCGCATTCGCGATAGTGGCGATGGCGGGCGGGGCACGCGCGTCGGACGATCGCGACGCGAAACTCGACGCATACCTGCAATCGCGCGGGCTCGACGGCGTGCTCTCGGCGGAGCTCCGTCGGCGGCTGGAGAGCGCGACGGGCGACGAACGGCTGGCGATCGCGACGCGTCTCGGCGAGGCGTACGCCCGCCAGCTCGAGCGTGTCGCAACGCCCGAAGAGCGGCGCGAGGTCGAGGTGCGCAGCGCTCAGCTCCTCTCTGCAATCCCCGATGCGGCGTCGGCGGGGCTGCGTCTGAGCCTCGCGAAGGCGCGGTACCTCGGTGCGGAGGCGATCGCGGAGCGGGCACGCGTGCGTTTGACGACGCCCGAGGAAAGGCAGGAGGCCGAGCGTGTGCTGCGCGAGGTCGAGGGCGTGTTCCGCGCGCTCGGAATGGATGCGCACCAGCGCGTGCAACGCCTCGAAAAGCAGGAAGAACGCGGGCGCGAGAGCGAGAGTGATCTCCTGCGCGAGGCGCTCGGCGAGGCGCGGCGCGTCCGCTCGCTCGCGTTCTACTACGCGGGCTGGAGCAACACGTACCTCGCCTCGCTCACGGGCAGCCCGGCGCACGCGACGGCGGGGCTGGCCGACTTCGGCTGGCTGCTGGGCGTCGGATCGGGACAGCCCGCGACGCTCGACAAGCTGCGCCCGGGCCTGTTGCGGTTCGAGCACCTCGCGCGTGCGGCGATCGGGTGCGCGCTGTGCTGCTCGATGCGCGGGGATGATGCGAGCGGCGTGGCATGGCTCCGCGCGCTCGAGGACGCGAGCGAGACGCCCCCCGGCGTGAAGGCGCAGCTCACGGCGCGGAGCATCGACGTGCTGGGACGATCGCGCAGGTGGAACGACCTGTCCTGGCTCGTCGAACGCAGGAGGCGCGAGAGCAACGGCGCACCGCTCGATGCGTACGACGCACGGCTGCTGGTGATCGTGTCGCTCGAAGCGCTGGAACGCCCCGAGCCGCGGACGGGGAGGAACGAGCTGGCGGAGTCGCTCGCGCAGCGCGGGATGGCGGACCTGATCGAGCGGGGCGAGGTGTCGAACGTGCTCGATCTCGTCGAGCGGTTCGGAACGGCGCCGATCGGTGATGAAGGGTTCGTTGTGCTGTACGTGCGCGGGCTGCAGGGTTTCCGACGCGCGCGCGAGGCGCACGCCGCGGGATCAAATGATGTGGACGGTCCGGTGACGGACGAGACGCTCGCGGCGCTCTACGAGCAGGCGGGCGGGCTGCTGGAGAAGGCGCTCGCGGCGAAGGTGGACGAGGCGCTGCGCGACGAGCGGGACCGCTGCGCACTGACGCTCGCGCTGTGCAGGTTCTATTCGGGCAGGCTCGTCGCCGCGGCGGATGATTTCGAGCGGGCGTTCGGCTCGGCGCGGCTGACGGACGTGCGCGAGGAATCGCTCTACCTCGCGATCCGTGCGCTCGACCTCGCGATCGGCGAAGGGCAGGCGTCGCAGGAGGAGCGGCGGGACCGCCTTTCGAAGCTGTTCATCGAGACGTTCCCCGCGAGCGAGCGATCCGCGCGTCTGCTGCTCGCCCGCGCGGGTCGCGGGCTCGTCGATGATCGCGAAGCGGTCGAGCTGCTGCTGGGTGTGCCAGCGGATTCGCCGCTGGCGATGTCGGCGCGCCGGCTCGCGGCGCAGTTGCTGTATCGCATGTATCGCGGCTCGCCCGGCGCGGAGCGCGACTTTGCGGCGATGCGGTTCGTGCAGGTGGCGGAGGAATTGCTCGAATCGCAGCGTGCGGCGATGAGCGCGGGCGGGACAAGTGCGAGCGATCCCCGCGACGCGGAGGCGAGCGTCGTGCTCGCGCGCCAGGCGGTCGACGCGTGCCTCGGGCTGTCGTCGCCCGATGTCGATCGTGCGCAGCGGTTGCTCGATCAGCTCGATCGACTCGCGGCCGCGGGCGGCGTGGACACACGCGGGTTCGCGGACGAACTGGCGTACCGCAGGTTCCAGATCGCGCTGGCGCGCGAGGGTGTCGAGCGGGCGGCGGAGCTGGCCGCAGGACTGCGCGCGTCGAAGAGCACGCTCGCGAACTCCGCAGAACGGCGCCTCTATCAGGCGGTGCGCGACGCTTGGCAGCGCGATCGGCGTGAGGAGAACGCGACGCGGCTCGTGCGGTTCGGCTCGCTCGTGCTCGCCCAGTTCGACGGGCCACCCGACGCGGCGATGGCGGGCGTGATGGACACGGTGTCGGACGCCGCGGCGTTCCTGTGGATCGAGAAGAACGACGAGGTGATGCGGGACCGATCCCGCTCGCTCGATCGCCTGTTGATCGAGCGGACGCTCGCATCGCGCGGCGCGATGCGCAGGTATGCCGAACTATCCGAGGCGGCGGGCGACAACGCCGAGGCGCTGTCGGCCTGGCGCACGCTGGGCAACGCGCTCACGCCCGACGAGGACGAGTGGTACGAGGCGAAGTACAACCTCTTCCGCCTGCTCGCGCTCAGCGATCAGGCGCGGGCGGCGGAGGCGGTGCGTCAGCACGGCGTGCTGAACCCGGAGTTTGGCCCGGACCCGTGGGGGTCGAGGATCCGTGAGATGTACCAGATGCTGGTGGGACCGCTCGCGGGCCCGGCGCAGGGGGGAACGCCTTGAGCGTGGCGGGATCGATGCGCGAGCTGGTGGAGAAGTTCCTCGCGGTGCGCGTGGAACGGGTCGATCCGCTGTCACTGCTGGGCGTGGCGCCGGAGGATTGCGGACCCACGCGCGTGATCGAAGCGCTGCAGGACCGACTGGAGCGGGTCGCACGACATCCGCACGCCGAGACGCCCGAGGCCGATGACCTTCGCCTCGCGTTGCACGCCGCGGCGGCGCAGATGCTCGACCCGCGCGTGCGTGCGCTGGTGGTGCAGCGTGCGATGGCGGAACGCGGCGTGGCGGGCGTCACCGCACCGATTGCGATCCCATCCGCAACGACGCACTCTTTCGGAGATCGGATCGCTGCAGCACCGCGGCCCGAGCTTGCGCTCTCGCCCGCACTTCAGGCCGACGCGGTGCTGATGCTGGCGATGTACGGTGGATGGAACCGGCGGAGCCTGCGTCGCCTTGCGTCGCTCGCGCACGCGCGGGGCGTTCCGTCGGACCGTGTGGGCGAGGCGATCGCGCTCGTGGCCCGCTCACGACAGGCGCCGATGGGCGTGCGCGCTGTTGGAACGAACGCGGCGGCACGCCCGATCGCGCGTCCCGCTGTCGATCGCGCGCAGGCTGCGGGCACGGGGGTTGCGACCGGACCGACCGCGATCGCGCGATCGGCCGCGGCGAATGGTGCGGCATCGCGCGTGCCCGAGCCGGAAGCCGCGCGAGAAGCGGGCGACGCACCGGGTCGCGCAATGGAAGAAGCGTGGCTGGACGAGCCGAGGCGTTCGTCGCGCACGCCGCTCGTCGTGACGCTCGCCGTGCTGGTGGCGCTGTTCGCGCTGGCGCCGATCGTGGGACGCCTCGTGCGTTCGAGCGCGACGCAAGCGGTCGTGTCGCCCAAGCCGACGGAGAACGCAGCGCCCGCGCCGCCCGCACCCAGAATTGCGGAGGTGCCGACGAACGACGCCGCGCCCGTGGCGGTGGCGCCGCTCGCGCGCCGGATCGCCGATGCGGCGGGAGGGCTGAGCACGGATCCGTCGGGCGCGGTCGCGCGGTTCGGCGAGCTGTGGGCGGAGCTCGGCGCGTCGTGGGCGGGCATGCCGGCGGACGAACGACGCGCCGCGATGTTCGAGGCCGTGACGTTCGTGTTCGCGGCGACGTCGGCGCGGGACGTTGACGCGCTCGCGCCGATGCTGGCTTCGCTCGATGCCCTTGAGGGCGGCGCATCGCTCGCGGCGGACCGGGTCGGGCCCGCGATCGCGGCGGCGGGGCTGCTGGTGCGGCTCACGGGCGAGGGCGATCTGCCCGCGCGGGATCGCCGACGGATCGAGTCGGCGCTGCTCGCGGCGCTGCCCGGGCCGGGGGCGCTGCGTCCGCCGAGCTTCGATCTCGGCGCGGCGCGAGCGATCGAGCGTGCGGGCGAGACGCTCGCGTCGTCGCATCCGGCGGCGAGCATCGAGGCGTGGCGTGCGTGGATCTCGTGCGTGAACGCGCGGTACGGCGAGGACGCACGCGGGCGAGGGCGGGCGGTGGTGGGGGCGCTGCAGGCGCTGCTGATCGAGGGGCCCGAGCCGAACGCGGAGCGGGCGGCGCTCGACGCGATGGGCGAGCTGACGCGCTCGCTGCGATGGACCGATGCCGAGGGATCGCGGGTGTGGCTCGTGCAGTGGTTCCGCGCGCCCGCGGTGAGCGAGGCGGATCTGTACGCCGTGACGCGCCCGCTCGTGGCGGACGTCGGTGCGCAGGGCGTTGACCCGACGATGGTGCTCGCGCCCGGCGCGAGCGAGCTTGAGCGGCGTGACCTCGCGGAGCGATACGCGCGGGCGTGGGGCCTGACGCGTCAGGCGAGCGACCAGATGCGCGAATCGATGGCGCGCTCGTTCGACGAGATCGATCGCGACGCGCGGGCGCGGTTCGCTTCACCCGCGGCGGGAGCGCTGGCTCGCGGCGTCGCGTGGTCGAGATTCTCCGAGGCCGCGGAGGCGAGGTGGCGCGGGGAGTCGGACGTCGCGGCGGGCATCCTCGCGCGATGGGACGATGGCATCGATGCGGTGTCGAGCTCGAGCGCGTTCGAGCGGGCGGAAGTGCTGCCCGAGACGGGCGGCGGCGACTGGGCGCTCCGCTACGCGCGGGCGCAGCGGAACATCCCGGTGCGCGTCGAGCTGTTGCAGGAGATCACGCGCGGGACGGGGCGCATCGGGCGCGTCGAGGCGGGGTTCATCGTGTATGAGGCGACGCGCGGCACGCCGGCGCAGGTGCGCGCCGCGGCGGCGAGCGCGGTGGAACGCCTCTCGGGCGAGGCGGCGATCATCGCGGCGATGCTGGACGAGACGCCGATCATGCCGCAGACGCAGACGAACGCGGACCTCGTGTCGTACGTCGCGCACGAGTCGCTCCCGCTGTCGGACGCGGCGTGGCGCACGCACGCGCAGCGGGCGCTGGGCGCCCTGCTGCTGGAGAAGCTCGCGGGGCGCGGCGAGTTCGCGACGGTCGACGACCTCGCGGCGCTCTTCGCGGAATCGATGTCGAGCCGCGCGGGGCTGGTGCGGGGGAGCGGCGCGACTGCGATGCCGACGGGGCGTGAGGATGATGACGACGATGCGGACGCCGCGGAGCCGCCGGGGGTCTCACCCGAGCAGGCGTCGAGCGCGCTCTTGGCACGCTGGCGTCGCCAGGCGTCGCTGCCGCTCGCGACGAGCGCGTCGGGAGAGACGAGCGAGGTGGTGCAACGTCGCCTGGACGCGCTGCTGCGTTCGGCGAGCGGGCCCGTGCAGATCGTGGCGGCGCGCCAGCGCGCGTGCATGGAGTTCATGGGCGTCGTGGTCGCGAGCGAGCAGCCCGAGCGCGCGTCGCGGGTGTGGGAGATCATTGGCGACGCGGCCCGCGCGGCACGCACCTCCGAGAGCGTGTTCGAGCAGATCGCGCACTACGAGAAGGGCACGGCCCGCCTGTGGCTCGTGCGATTCCGGGAGGACGAGCCATGACGCGACGAGCGATGACAAGTACTCGGAATGGCGTGCGCGGTGCGTGGGCGATGCTGTGCGTGATGGCGCTCTGCATCGCGAACGCTGCGCGGGCGCAGGACGCGAGCGATCCGATTCCCGCTGAGATCAAGCCGCGTCTGGCGGCCCTCTCGCCGGACGATCCCCGGGCGTACTTCGAGCTGGGCGAAGAGGTCGTCGACATTGTCGACTCGCCCGAGACACAGCGCCTCGCACGCACGCTGCTCGTGCTCGCGTTCGAGCTCGATCGCGAGGCGGGTTACCGCCACGGCGTTGCGGCGAGCGCGTGCATGGCGCTCGCGGACCAGGCACGCCTCACCAGCGATGCGCGTTGGCTCGGCGCGATGGCCGCGTCGATCGATCCGCGATACGCCGTCCCTGCGTGGGACGCGACGAGCGCCGCGGGAGGGCGCGATCTCCCGCTCGCCGCGGCGGCGCAGGTGCTCCCGCTCACGCGATCCGGGCGCGGTGTTGACGCGCGGCGCCTGCTGGAGCGTCCGGACGTGCGCACCGTGATGGCGCGCTACGAGCCCCTGTTCCGCAGCGTGGGCGGCCTGTCGAAGCTCGAGCTCGACGCGCGACAGTGGCCCTGTCCCGAGTGCGGCAACACGCGCAGCACGACGCGCATGATCGCGGGCGAGCCGCGGATCGTCCTGTGCTACACCTGCGGCGGGACGCCCGGCCCGGACGTCAGCACGATCATGCTCGTGGAGCACCTGCGCGTGGAGTCCATCCTGCTCGGCGGCGAGCAGCGCGCGTGGAGCGCGCAGTACGCGCTCGATCGCGGCGCGCCGCTCCGCGACCCGCGGGCCGAGGATCTGGCGGCGTCGCTGGGCGTTGATCCGACGCGGACGTTGTGGCGCGATGGAGCGTGGGTCGCGCCGGAGGGCGGAGAGCCGGAGCCCGATGCGGAGGCGTCCCCCGAGCCCGCGGACGCTCCCGATCCGGCGGACGCCGCGGGCGATCCGGACGCACAACCGAAGTGACGGCGTTCGTGCGGGCCTAACCTCTCGCTCGGGCGGATCGCCCGGAGAGGAAGCCAGCATGTCAGACGCCAACGCTTCGAGCACCGCGCCCGCGACGACGACCAAGCCCATGATCTCGTTCGAGGAGTTCGCGAAGGTGGACCTGCGCGTCGCGCGGATCACCCACGCGGAGAACCATCCATCCGCCGATCGCCTGCTGAAGCTCCAGCTCGACGACGGCTCGGGCACGCCACGGCAGATCTGCGCGGGCATCAAGGGGCACTACACGCCCGAGGGCCTGGTCGGGAAGCTGATCGTGATCGTGGCGAACCTCGCGCCGCGGACGATCCGCGGCGAGGAGTCGCGCGGCATGCTGCTCGCGGCGAGCGACGCGGCGAAGGGCGAGGCGGACCGCAGCGTCGTCGTGCTCGCGCCCATGAGCGACATCGCGCCGGGCGCGATCGTGTCCTGATCTTCGCACCATCCTTCATATGAAGAACGCGTGGGGATTCTCACGCAGCACCGACCGGATCGCGTCGTCTTGGCTCCGCGCGGGCGCGACGTGATACGTACGCATCGTCGGTGAGGGCTCGTAGAGGTGCAGCGTGAGCAGCGGATCGTGGTTCCGCGCGTCATTGCCGAGGGCGTGCACGTCCGAGCCATCGCAGCGCGTGATCGATCCCGGGCTGAACCGGTCGGACTCCACGAGATGGGCGTGCTCGCGCCCATCGATCTCGTAGCGATGCTCGCTCGCGACACCCTCGATCACGCCGACGATGCACGTGGAGCCGCCATGATCGTGCGGCAGGCTGAAATGGCCCGGCAGCCAGCAGATCAGGACGAGGCTCGCCCGCGCGTCGGATCGGATCTCGAAGCGTGCGTAGTCCGTGCTCTTCCGTTGGGCGGCAACGGAGTTCGCGCCCTGCTTCCGGGTGTGCTCGACGATCTCGGTGAGGTCGAGGAGCCGAAGGCGTGAGCACAGCTCGCGCATCGCGCCGCCGGGGTCGCCCCCGTGGTCGGCGGGAAGCATCCGGAGACAGAGATCGTGGATCGCGCGCAGGATCGGCACGCTCGACGTGGGTGTCTGCATGGCGGGCGGTCATGCAACCGTGGTGCCAGCCGCCCCACGCCATTCACACGGGCAGGAATCGCCGTGGGCTGGGTGTGCCGTCGTTTCGCAACGAAACAAATTGTTGAATGTAGCGATTCGTCGTTCTATAAAGCGAGATGCGGCCGCATGACCAGATCGAGCTGGACCTCTGGAGGGCCATCCGCCACGCCCACGGGACGGACGACGGGTTGGGCGAGGTCGTGCGCTCGTTTCGCGACGCATCCCCGGTCGCGGGGCTCGTTGTCTATGTGCGGATCGGCACGAGGCTCCAACGCGTTGCGGTGGCGCCGGGCGAGGGCGGTCCTTCCGCGGCGACACCCTCCGCGCTTCCTGCGGAAGTGCTCGACGTGTTGTCCACGGATCCTCGCGTGGTCGATGGAACGTGGCGATTCCCCGCGTCGTCATTCGGGAGCTGGTGGCGCGAAGCGCCCCTAGCATGCACGCCGCTTGGGGACGCCAGCGGAAAGATCGGACTGGCTCTCTGGCGGATGGACGAGCGATGGAAGGGTGATGCGGCGTCGGCGCCGCTCGGGTTGGCGAGTGGTCCGCTCGGGCTGCTCGCGGCCCACGCCGCGCAGGTCGTGGAGCTTCAGCAGCTCCGCCGTTCCGCGGAGGCGGGCCAGCAGTCGGCGCTCCGGCGGCTGGGGCGCGAGTCTGCGACGGATCCGATCATCGGCGCGTCGGGCGGGCTCTCCCGCGTGCTCGAGCGGGTCGGGCTCGTTGCGGAGCAGGACGTTCCCGTGCTGCTCCTGGGCGAGACCGGATCGGGGAAGGAGGTCGTCGCTCGCGCGATCCACGAGCGATCGCCGCGGCGTGCGGGCCCGTTCCTCCGCGTGAACTGCGGGGCCATCCCGCCCGACCTCGTCGACTCGCACCTGTTCGGGCACGAGCGCGGCTCGTTCACGGGCGCGACCGATCAGCGGCTCGGCTGGTTCGAGCGCGCCAACGAGGGCACGCTCTTCCTCGACGAGATCGGCGAGCTCTCTCCTCCGGCGCAGGTGAGGCTGCTCCGGGTGGTGCAGGAGGGCGTGCTCGAACGCGTCGGCGGGCAGCGGCCCGTACGCGTGGACTGCCGCATCATCGCGGCAACGCATCGCGACCTGTCGGCGATGGTGCGTGCCGGCTCGTTCCGTGAGGACCTGTGGTATCGCCTCGCGGTGTTCCCCATCCTGATCCCGCCGCTCCGGGAACGGCTCGAAGACCTTCCCGAGCTTGTGCGGCACTTCGCGCATCGCGCGTCGGTTCGATTCGGGCTGCCCGACTTCGTGATCGATCCGCCGGATCTCGCCATGCTGCGTTCGTACCGCTGGCCCGGCAACATCCGCGAGCTCGCCGCGGTCATCGATCGCGCCGCGCTGCTGGGCTCGGACCATCGCCTGAGCGTGCACGCCGCTCTCGGGATCGACGACGCGCCCGCGGGGGCGGGGGGTGAGCGTGTGGTGGAGGCGAAGCCCGGGGCGCGTAGCTCGCGTGGATCTTCACTCGATTCGATCGTCCGGGACGTGCTGGAGCGAGCGCTCACCGAGTCGAGGGGCAAGGTGCACGGCCCGGGTGGCGCGGCCGAAGCGCTCGGGGTGAATCCCAACACGCTGCGATCGAGGATGCGAAAGCTCGGGCTTCGCGCCGCGGACTACCGGAAGGTCGTTGTCGCGCCGCACGCCGCTCCACGGACCTAGCGCGGGCCCTCGCGTGCGGGAGGGCGTTGCTCGCCGGGGTGCTCGCCCACTCCCTTGCGGGCCTGATCGAACAAGAAGTCGGTGCGTTCGTCGATGAGCTGGTCGCGGCGCTGGTTCTGGGCGTCGAGATCGGCCTTCATGCCAGCGAGGCGGGACTCGAGGTCGCGGATCTCGCGCGCGAGCACCTCGTGGCGCGCGTCGAAGCTCGCCTCGATCGAAGCGCGGAGACGCCGCTTAGCGCTCTGGCGGGTCGCCTCGTCCCATTGCTGGAACGACTGCGCGATGCGCCGGGTCGCGTCGATGGTGAGCACGCCCGCGAGCATCTCGCGCTTCTTCAGTTCGTACAGATCGCGGTCCGTCTTCTCGAGCTGGTAGAGCTCCTCGAGGCGTGGGCGGAGCTGGCTCAGGATGCGCCGCGCGATCGGGCCGCGCTCGGCCTCGGGCGATTGCGCGAGCTGCTCGAGGCGTTCGTCGAGCATGGGCATCTCGCGCTTCACGAACGCGCGGAGCTCTTCCTCGCTCAGCTCGGGCGCACCGGGCGGGGCGGGCTCGCCCAAGCCCTCGGCGCCCACGCCGCCGCGGAGCAGATCGCGAACGACCTCGCGCGGGCTGGCGCCCTCGTCGAGGCGGGCGATCGCGCCGCCCAGGAGCGTTTCCTGGCGACGGATGTCTTCCAGCCGGCGTGACAAACGCTCGCGGAGCACCGCGGGCTGGGCCTCGATCCGCCCGAGCCAGCCGCGGTCGCGGTCGCCGGGTCGATCGCTGGGCCTGTCGCCCGGCCTGTTCTGGGGCTGCTCGCCATCGCGGAATCGCTCGCGGAGCCCGTCGCGCACGGGGCGGCGTGGCTCGCCCTCGGGCGGGAGTGCATTGCGCGGACGCTCCGCGGACGGATCGCGGGGCTGCGCGTCGTCCTGCGCGCGTGCGCCGGGCGGGCACGCCAGCAGCGCCGCCGCGGCGAGGAACAGCATCGGGGAACGCGTCGTCACAGCGTGCCCTCCAGCATCGCGAGCCAGTCGGAGGCGTCCTCGCGAGCGCTCACGTCGCCATTCAGCAGATCGCTGCGGGCGCGGAGATCGTCGAGGTCGCCATCGAGCGGCGACTCAAGCACCGCCAGCACGAGGGCCCACTGGCCCTCCTCGTCGGCGAGCGGCGCGGTGTCCGCATCCGCGAGCATGGGCGTCGTCGTGCTCGGCGCACGCAACGCCGTGAGCGCGACGCCGAGCGAGAGCGCGAGCGCCAATACCGCGGCGAGCGCGAGCGTGACGCGATGCGCGGTCCGGCGCGGGGCGAGCGGGACAAGCCCGCTACTCACGGCGGTCGCGCGCAGCGTCGCGCCGGTGCGCAGCACGATGCGGCTCTCCATCGAGGCGGCCGCCGCGTCGCGGTCCCGCTGCGCGAGGCGATCGAGCATCTGCTCGACGGGCGCGAGGTCGGCGGGCGTGCGGGCGTTCTCGGGATCGTGCGAGGTGTGGTTCGTCATGGCTGTCCCCCGCTCAGGTGCGGGCGCGGCGAGGCGAGCGAGGCGGCCCGCTCCATCGCGTCCCTGATCTTTCGCAGCGCCCGGTGGTGCCGGGCGAGCAAGGTGCCCACGGGCTCGCCCGTGAGCTCGGCGATCTGCTGAAAACTCATCTGCCCGTGGTGGCGAAGCTCGATCACCTCGCGGTCCGCGTCGCCCAGGCCCTCCATCGCGGCCCGGAGGCGGGCGAGGCTGTCGGGGTCGGCGTCCGGGCGACGGGCGCCCGATCCCTGCGGGTCGGCGAGCGGCGTCTCGCTCGCGTCGAGCATTGTCGGGCGGGCCTTGGCGCGACGGGCCTGATCGCGGACGCGGTTCATCGTGATCCGGAACAGCCACGACTCGAACGCCCCGCCCTCCGTGTACGCGCCCCCGGGCAGCTTCTCCGCGAGCGTGGCGAAGACCCCCTGCGTGAGGTCCTCGGCCAAATCATCATTCTGGAGCCTGCTGCGTGCCATCGCGAACACCCTGCGGGCGTAGCGGTCAACGATCTCGCGCCACGCGCGCTCGTCCCCCGAGGCCGCCAGCGCGACGACGCGCTCGATGGGTTCGCCTGGCTTGAAACCCGGCATGGGTCCCCACCGTTCCTGAGCGGTCCCGCCCATCCTCGTGCCGAACGAGCGAGCACGCTCGGCATTGCGTCGTGCCCCGCAATCCCCCGCGCGGGGGGTGGGAGCGGGCGGGGCACGCGGTCCGGTATCCTGTCGGACGATGTCCGCGATCTCCTACACCGTCATCGCCACGTTCCCGGACGCCGCGCTGGCCGATGAGTATGTCGCGTGGCTCGAGGACGGGCACGTGGACGCCGTGATCGAGGGCGGGGCCCACTCGGCGATGATCGTCCGACTGACCGAACCCGCCGAACCGGTGCAGGTCGAGACGCGGTACGCGTTCCGCAGCCGGGCGGATTTCGATCGGTACGTCGCCCACACCGCCCCGGCACTCCGGGAGGACGGGCTCAGGAAGTTCGGCCCCGGACGGGGCGTAAGGATGGAACGCCGGATCGGGAGCGTCGTCTGAGCGGGTGTGGGACGGGCTTGTCCGGGCGAGAGTCGTGGGGGACGTGTGCCGGAAGTCTCGGATGAACAACTGTTTGAGCGTTACCGGTCGGGCGAGGCCGCGGCCCTGCGGGCGCTGATCGAGCGGTACCACGACCCGCTGCTGCGGTTTTTGACCCGCCTGGTGGGTGATCGGGCCGGGGCGGACGACGTTTTTCAGGAAACGTTCCTCCAGATTCACAACTCGGCGCACACGTTCGACGTCGAGCGTCGGTTTAAGCCGTGGCTCTTCACGATCGCGGCGAACAAGGGGCGGGACTGGCTGCGTAGGAATCGCAAGCGTCAGCCCCTCGCGCTCTCGGCCCCCCTCCCGGGGTCCGGCGGAGGAGAGGGCGGGCGGACATTCGTCGACCTGATGGAGGTGGAGGTTCCCCAGCCGGGCGAGCGCATCGAGGCGAGCGAGCGGGACCGGATGGTCCAGGAAGCGCTCGACTCTCTCAGCGACCCGCTCCGGGAGATCCTGCTGCTGGCGTACTTCCAGCGGCTGAGTTATGCACAGATCGCCGAGGACTTGGACATCCCCCTCGGCACGGTGAAGTCTCGCTTGCACGCGGCGGTCGCGGCCTTTGCCCGGGCGTGGAAGCGAGTCTCGGGCGAGTCGAGCCCACGGAGTGGTGATTCGTGACCAACAACCCCGAGCATGACGATCAGCAGACTCCCGACGGCACGCACGCCCAGGCTCCATCGAGCGAGTTCTCGCTCGCTGGGGCGGACGCGCGGGCCGTCGATCGTTTCTTCGGCGAATCCGGCGGGGATTTCGCGGATCACGAGCGCGACGCGCGCCTCGCGTCCTTGCTCGCGCTGCTCGATCCCGGCGTGTCGATCGACGCGGCGCTGGTCGACGTGACGATGGTGCGAGTCGCGCGGACGAGCGCGGCGGAGGAGTACGAGCTCTCGCCGATCGACATCGAGGCGATCGACGCGCTCGCGATGGCGGGGTGCGAGGCGGGGCGCGTGCCCCACGCGCTGCGCGATCGCGCCACGCGGGCCCAGGCGCTCGGCGGGCTCCTGACCTCGGGCGACGCGTTCGATCCGGCGCTCCGCGAGGAGCGGATCGAGCGCCTCATGGTGCGCATCGAATCGGCCGAGCGGGACGCGATCCCGATCGAGGCCTACGCGGGGCGCGGGCAGGGGCGCGGGTCGTTCCGCCTGTCGGACCTCATCTCCGCCGCGGCGGCGGTGCTGCTGCTGAGCGCGATCGTCTGGCCCGTCGCGTCGACGTGGCGCCAGCGGGCACGCCTGAGCGGGTGCGAGAACGCGATGATGCAGACCGCGTCCGCGATGGGCGTGTACGCGGGCGACTACCGCGACGCGCTCCCGATCGCGACCGCGGGCTTCGGCGGGACGTGGTGGGACGTGGGCTCCTCGCCCGAGCGGTCAAACTCGGCGAACCTCTTCACCCTCGCCCGCGAGCGCTACGCCCCGATGGGGGCCCTCGCCTGCCCCGGCAACGAGATGGCACCGACCGGCGAGGCTCGCGAGGGGCAGACCGACTGGGGCTCGATCGACGATGTGTCGTACAGCTACCAGATCATGTTCGGCCCGGTGAAGCCCGTGTGGAAGGACCCGAGCCGGGCCGTGATCCTCGCGGACCACTCGCCCGTGGTGCTCAAGGCGGTGCGGGGCGAGGCGATCGAGCCCCTGGCGAACTCCCCGAATCACGGGGGCACGGGGCAGTACGTCCTGTTCGCCGACGGGTCGAGCCGCTGGCAGACCACGCCGCTGATGGAGGACGGGGACAACATCTGGCTGCCGCGTCAGGTGGAGCGTCAGCTCGACGCGGCGCTGGCGCAGGTGGGCATCCGGATCATCAAGGGCACGGAGACGCCCGAGACGGCGGACGACTCGTTCCTGGGGCCCTAATGGGGGCCGGGCGTCCGGGGCGCGTGCCGACCTCAGGACGTGTTGCGGGTCGCGTGGGAGCGGCCTAGAGTTGCGGCCCGCCCGGGCGGGGCCTCGCACGAGGCCCACGGGGCGGGTCGGAAGGGTTGTGCCATGGCGAAGACCAAGCCCCACAAGGGCCTGCTGAAGCGGATCCGGTTCTCGAAGACGGGCAAGGTCCGTCACCGCTCCGCGAACCACAAGCACTTGTCGTCGCACAAGTCGGGCAAGCGGCTGCGCCAGCTCCGGGCCGACCGGTACATGGCGAGCCCGGACGCGAAGCGTCTGGAGAAGCTGCTGTTCCGTCGCCTGCGCGGTCGTGAGCAGCCGCGGACGGCGCTGCGTCGCAGCCCGTCGCCCGCGCAGAAGCGCGCGATGCGTGGCGAGGCGGATTGAGATTGTTCTGAGTCCCGCCCGGACGTTTCGGGCGGGTGGTTGACGCACCAGCGCGTCGGGATGGAAAGCCGGTCTTCGGGCGCTTGAGCCCGGGCCGCCCCGACGGGCGAAGAAGGGAGCAGCGAGCATGCCTCGCGCGACGAGCGGAGCGGCCCGCAACAAGCGCCGCAACCGGATCCTGAAGCAGGCCCGTGGGTACTACGGCGCGAACAGCCGGCACTTTTACCGCGCCCGCAACGCGGTGATCCGCGCGGGTGTGTACGCGTACCGCGACCGGCGCCAGCTCAAGCGGGACATGCGCTCGCTGTGGATCACGCGTATCACGGCGGCGTGCCGGATGCGCGGGACGCGGTACAGCGCGTTCATCAACGGGCTGAAGCTGTCCGGCATCACGCTGAACCGCAAGATGCTCAGCCAGCTCGCGATCGAGGACCCGAAGCTGTTCGACACGCTGGTCGAGACGGCGCTCAAGTCCACCAAGGCGATCCCGGCGAAGGCCTGAAGGCTTCCCGCGGGTAACGACGAATCTCGGCGGGCCCTCGCGATGTGCGGGGGCCCGCTTGTTTTTTGCGGCGAAGGGCTCTTTGCGGCGAAGGATGGCGCGGTATCGTGCGGGGCGCACGGCGCGAGTTTGCACCGGGAGGATGGGCATGGGCACCGGCTGGTGGGTCGCGACGCTGTGGAATGAGAACCCGGTGCTGGTCATCTCGTGGGTGTTCTGGATCATCTTCTCGATCTGTCTGCACGAGCTGGCGCACGGGTGGACGGCGATTCGCCTGGGCGATCGCACGCCGATCGATTCGGGGCATATGACGTGGAACCCGCTGGTGCACATGGGCGCGTGGAGCCTGGTCATGTTCGCGATGATCGGGATCGCGTGGGGCGCGATGCCGGTGGACCCGACCCGCCTGCGCGGGAGGCACGCGGACGCGATGGTCGCGGGCGCGGGCCCGGCGACGAACATCACGCTCGCGCTCATCGCGCTCGCGCTGCTTACGGCGTGGGTGCCGATCGCGGGCGGGCTGGTGTGGAGCGGTGTGCGAGTAGAAGATCAGGCGTTCGCGAACGTGGTGTGGTTCCTCCGGCTCGGGATCATGCTGAATGTCGCGCTCGCGGCGTTCAACATGATCCCGGTGCCGCCGCTGGACGGGTCGCGGGTGCTGGCGAGCTTCTCGCGGTGGTACGACAACCTGTTCCGCGGGGAGCACGCGGCGGGCATCGCGATGGTGCTGTTCGTGGGCGTGTTCCTGTTAGCGGCGGACCCGATCTTCGGCATGGCGTTCCGGGCCGCGGACCACGCGGCGGTCTGGGCGCTGGATCTCGTCTCGACCGAGGCGGTGCTGCGGTACGCGGACGCCCTCATGAGTTGAGTCGCTAGGGGGCTCTTCAGTCGAGGCGCACGCCGCGGGAGAGCGCGGCCATGCCGCAGAGGCGGTAGAGGGCGCGTGCGCCGACGTTCGCGTCCCACTCGGGCTCGTCGGGGTTTGGGCCGGGAGCGACCTCGACGAGGTCGAACCCGACGATGCGCCGTCCGGATCGGGCGAGCGTCTCGATGAGCATCGAGAACTGCTGGAAGCTGAGCCCGCCGGGCACGGGCGTGCCGGTGTGGGGGCAGAGGGCGGGGTCGAGCCCGTCGATGTCGACCGAGACGTAGACGTCGCGCGGGAGGGTCTCGATGATCTGCGCGCAGCAGTCGTGCCAGGCGCCGTCGCGGGCGAGGCGGTCGGAGAGGTCGTCCCAGAAGAAGGTGCGGACGACGGACTCGTGCTGCGACGCGACGTCGCGCTCCTCCTCGCAATAGTCGCGGATGGCGACCTGCGTGAGGCGGGCGATGTTCGGCGCTTCGGTCAGCACGTTGTGCATGATCGAGGCGTGCGAGTATCGGAAGCCCTCGAAGGCGTGGCGGAGGTCCATGTGCGCATCGAGCTGCAAAACGCCCATGCCGGGGTGCGCCTCGGCGCAGGCGAGGATCGCGCCGAGGGGGGTGGAGTGGTCGCCGCCCAGGATCGCGGGGATGCGCTGGCGCGCGATGCACTCGCGGGCGAAGGTATGGGTGAGCTGGCGGACGTGCTGGCCCGCGCGCTCGATCTCGGCGAGCGCGCCGTCGTGCCCGTCCGGGCTGCCGTCTTCGATGATGGGCTCGGCGAGGGCCCGGGCGCGGGAAGAGAGCTCCGAGAGCTCGGGATCGATGCGGCGCATGTGGATGCCGGCGCGCCAGGGGGAGCCGAAGCGGCGATCGAGCAGGTCGACCTGCGCCGAGGCGTAGAGCACCGACTCGGGCCCGCGCGCGGTGCCGGCGGCGTAGGAGGTCGTCGCGTCGAAGGGCACGGGCAGCACGTGGATGAGGGCGGTCTCGGGGTCGGTGGGCACGCCGAAGAGCAGGCCGGGCTGCGCGGGAGCGTTGGGGTCGAACGTCATGGAGAGAGGGTAGCGGCGGGCTGGGGACGGATGCGGCGTCGCCGAGCGCGGGGCCCGTAGGATGATGTGCGGCGAGGCCTGTTGCGCGACGGAGGCACGCGATGACGAACGAGCGGCCTGATGCGGGATCGCACGAGGCGAGGGACGACGGGTACGAGCTCTCGCCCGAGGATCTCGCCGCGCGCGGGGAGGCTGCCGGGGGTGCGTCAGAATCGGGCGGGAAGGCGAAGATCGACGCGGAGTCGCTGCTCTCGGGCTTTGACGAGGACGCGGATTTCGAGAAGGACCCCGTGGTCGAGGCGGTCGTGAAGGGGCCGCGGATCGAGCATGATGAGCACGACGGGACGCGCGGGGAGAAGGACGAGTATCCGCCGCTGTGCGATGAGGGGTGGCCCGGGGTCAAAACGCTGTCGGTGGTGGGGGCGCTGCTGGCGATCGTCGCGATCGTGCTGGTGTTCCGCGATGCGGAGAGCAAGCAGTTCACACGGGCGGTGCTGATGGCGTACGGCATCGCGGTGCACACCGGGCTGGGCACGGTGGCGGTGGTGATCGCGGCGCACTTCGCGCCGCGGCACGTCGGGAACATGGGCGTTGCGGCGGCGCGGATGTTCGTTGCGGTCAGTGCGCTCGCGGCGGTCTACAGCACGAACATGCTGCTCGAGGCCAAGATCGAGGAGAGCGTGCTGGGGCTTTTAGCGTACGCGGGGGTGCTGCTGGCGACGTTTCGGACGGAGCCGCGGGTGCTGGGCATCCTGGCGGGCGCGCACGGCGGGCTGTGGCTCATCGTGTGGCTGGGGCAGGTGCTGAGCGCGTCGGTGGGCTCGGGCTGACGTTCGGCGCGGGCTGACGAGCCTTCGCTATCGAGCCTCGGGTGCCTCCGCCTCGGCCTGGGCATGCACGGCGTCCGCGGCGGGCGATTCACCCTGGATGTACGTGCGGCCCTTGTACGTCTTGGTCCATGCGACGTAAATGAGCGTGGTCACCATCATGAGGGCGGCGAAGAACCAGTAATAGTTCGCGCCGTCGAGCGGGGTCCGTCCGGTCTCCTTGTCTTTCAGTCCGTCGAGCACGAAGTTCAGGCCCGAGACGAAGAAGTTGCCGAGCGAGACGCCGAGGAAGTACACGCCCATGATGAGGCTCTTCATCTTGGGCGGGCTCTGCGTGTAGGCGAACTCGAGGCAGACGATCGAGACCATGATCTCCGCGCTCGTCAGCACGATGTAGGCGAGGAACTGCCAGCCAATGTTGGGCATGTCCGCGAGGTGGGGCTGGATCTGGTCGATCTTCCAGCCCGCGGCGTTGGCGGCTTCGAGGGCTTCGCGCAGCGTTCCCGAACCGGAGACTCCAGCGTCATTGAGCGCTGCCCAGAGCGCGGTGGCGGCGCCCGGGGCGCTGGAGGCGATGCGCATATCGATCCAGGCGCTGATGGCAAACGCGAGGGCGGTCAGGACGAAGCCGATGCCGATCTTGCGCAGCGGCGTCAGCGGGAAGACCTTGCTGATCAACGGGTATCCCAGGTACGTGAAGAATGGAATAAGCGTGAGGATGAGGATGGGGTTGACGGCTTGGACCTGGCTCTCGAGCCAGGTGACGCCCATGAACTTGAGATCCATGCTTTCGGCCTGAAGGACCCATGCAGAACCGGTCTGATCGAAGATGGCCCAGAACACGGGGACAAAGATCAGGAAGAGTGGCGCGAGGTTCAGCAGCGCGCGACGTCCGTCCGGCCCGAACGACTCCCGCTTGAAAGCCTCCCAGCCCGCCGGCGGCACGTGCACGAACTTGCGCCTCCCGAGCCAGAACAGAAAAGTCGCGATGCCCATCAGCACACCGGGCAGTCCGAACGCGGCCCACGGCCCGACCTTCGCGAGCAGGACCGGCGTGAGGAGGCTGCTCATCGCGGCGCCGAGATTGATGGAGAAGTAGAACCAGTTGAAGATCTGGGTGAGCAGGTGCTTGTTTCCCCGCCCGAACTGGTCTCCGACGTTGGCGCTCACGCAGGGCTTGATGCCGCCGGCGCCGATCGCGATGAGCGCGAGCCCGATGAAGAGGAACGGCTTCATGTCCCACATGCCCAGGTGCGGCCCGAGGTCCATGAGGGCGAGCATGCCGTGACCGACGCAGTACATCAGGCTGATGAGAAGGATGGTCTTGTACTTGCCCCAGTAAACGTCAGCGAGGATGGCGCCCAGGATCGGGAAGAAGTAGGCCCCCGCGGTAAACAGGTGGTACACCCCCTTGGCCTGCTCCTCGCCCATGAACGCGGGGTTGCCCGCAGAATCCATCAGGTACTTGGTCATGAAGACCGTCAGGATCGTCCGCATGCCATAGAAGCTGAACCGCTCGGCGAGCTCGTTCCCGATGATGAAGGGAACGCTGCTGGGCATCCGGGTAAGGGTGTGGTCGGGGGTCGTGCGATAGGCCTGGCTGGACATCGGGGGCTCCGTGTGCTCGCGGGCGGGGATTCGGGAGCATATCGGATCGACCGGCCGACTGGGAACGCGCCAGCCGCAACTCGGGGCATTTGGCGGCGGTTGTCAAACCGAGCCCCCCGCCGTATGGTCGCGGCCCGTGCATCGGCGGGGACCGACCATCGGTCTTTCGAGATTGGAGCCCGCAATGGCAGGACACAGCCCGGCGAACGGATCGAGCGGCTCTGGACCGCGCGGCGTGCTCAACATGGTCGAGCGGATCGGCAACAGGCTGCCCGATCCCGCGATCCTGTTCATGATGGGCGCGGCGCTGGTCATGCTCTGCTCCGCGATCGCGGCGTGGGGCGGCATGAGCGTCCAGCCCAAGAAGCTCGTCGTGCGCACGGAGGCGATCGTCGACGCGGCGGGCACGCCGGTGATCGACCCCGAGTCGGGCCAGCCGCAGGTGCGCGAGGTCTTCGATGCGAGCGGCGAGCCGGTGCTGGACCTCGTGGCCAATGGCGACGCGATCACGCCGCGGAACCTGCTGAGCGCCGACGGGCTGTACTACGCGATCTCGAGCATGGTGGACAACTTCGTGAACTTCCCGCCGCTGGGGATCGTGCTGGTGGGCGTCTTGGGGATCGGGATCGCGGAGCGGACGGGGTTCATCGGCGCGGCGCTCAAGGCGGTGATGCTGGTGGTGCCGAAGCGATTGCTCACGCCCGCGATGGTGTTCCTCGGGATCATGAGCTCGCTGGGAACGGACGCGGGGTACGTGGTGCTGCCGCCGGTCGCGGCGGCGCTGTACAAGAGCGTGGGGCGGAGCCCGCTGGCGGGGATCGCGGCGGTGTTCGCGGGCGTCGCGGCGGGGTTCAACGCGAACCTCCTGATCACGAGCCTCGATCCGCTGCTGGCGGGGCTGACGAGCCAAGCCGGGCAGACGATCGATGTGAACTATCGGCTTGAGCCCACGGCGAACTGGTTCTTCATGATCGTCAGCACGGTCGTGATCTCGCTCACCGGCTGGCTGGTGTCGGACCTGTTCGTGGAGAAGCGGCTGCGTCTGCGTGCGCCCGACGATGGCGGGCCGTCGCCCGTGTCGAGCGAGGAGCTGGCGGCGCAGCGGATGGATGCGGTCGAGCAGAAAGGGCTTGTCGCGGGCACGATCACGATCGTGCTGGCGACGCTGGTGTTCGTGCTGTTCACGCTGGTCCCGGGCGGGCCGTTCGATGATTCGCTCGGCAAGATGGGGGCAACGCCGGGGTTGGTGCGCGGGGCGGACCACTTCGATCGCTGGATCGAGAGCATCGTGCCGATGCTGTTCATCCTGTTCATCCTGCCGGGCGTGGTGCACGGGGTCATCGTCGGGAAGCTCAGGAGCGGGAAGGACCTCGCGGCGCTGATGGTCGACACGATGGCGTACATGGCGCCGATCATCGTGCTGGCGTTCTTCGCGGCCCAGTTCATCGAGTACTTCAAGTACTCGAACCTCGACAAGATGCTCGCGCACTGGGGCGGGCAGCAGCTCGCGGCGAGCGGGCTGGGCGCGATGCCGCTGATGGTCGCGTTCATCCTCGTGACGGCGGTGTTCAACCTGTTCGTCGGGTCGATGAGCGCGAAGTACGCGATGTTCGCGCCGATCTTTGTGCCCATGTTCATGCTCGTGGGGATCAGCCCGGCGCTGACCCAGGCGGCCTACCGCATCGGCGACTCGGTGAGCAACGTCATCACGCCGCTGAATTCGTACCTCATCATCATCCTCGTGGTGATGCAGAAATATGCGCCGCGGGCGGGCATGGGCACGCTGATCGCGATGATGATGCCGTACACGATCGTGTTCGGGATCGTGTGGACGCTGATGCTGCTGATCTGGATGTGGACGGGGACGCCGCTGGGTCCGGGCGGGGCGCTGGAGTACGTGCCGCCCGCGCACTGAGCCCGCGCATCGAGTCTGTTGACTGAACAGGTACCCGTGCCGAGCGATCAGCGCGACTGGTATCGCACGACGCCCGCGGCGATCGTGGCACGCACCCAGCGTGGGTCCCACGCGAAGAGCGCGGCCCCGAGCGGGTCGGGATGCTGCATCCACGAACGCTGCGGCTCGGGCCACACGCCCGCAAAGGGATGGATGACGACGAGGTCGGCGTGCGCGCCGGCGCGGAGGACGCCGCTCTCGGTGGCGCCGATCGCGAGGGCGTTGCCGCGCGTGATCTGCCACCACGCGCGGGCGGGGGTGAGCACGGCGTCCGACGATCGCCACGCGGCCTCGATCATCGCCCGTGCGACGAGCGGCATGCTCGGCGTGGGACCGCCCGCGACGTCGCTGCCCAACGCGACGCGAACCCCGGCGGTGAGGTGGGACGCGAGGGGCATGTCGCCCGATCGGAGGAACGTGTTCGCGGTGGGGCAGTGTGCGGCGACGGCTCCGGCGCGGGCGATCGCCGCACGCTCCGCGTCGTTGATGTGGATCGCGTGCGCGAGCAGCGTGCGCGGCGTGAGCAGCCCGGCGGATTCGTACACGCTCGTGTAGCTCGTCTCGCCGAAGAGCCGGTGCACGAGGTCGCACTCCTCGTGCGTCTCGGCAAGGTGGGTCTGCACGGGAAGCCCGGACTCGCGCGCGAGGCGTCCCGCGCCGTCGAGCAGCTCGCGCGAGCACGAGACCGCGAAGCGAGGCGTAACGGCTGGCGAAAGGCGTCCCGCGGCGCGCTGGGCGCTCGTCTGGTCGAGGAGCTGGGCCGCGGGGCGAACGAGTTCGGGCGGCGCGCCGCGATCCATCAGCACGTGCCCGACCATCCCGTACAGCCCGTGCGCCGCGAGTTCTTCCCGCGCGGCCTGCGCGGATGTGGCATGCACCGTTGCGTACGCGGCGACGCCCGCGGTCCCGTGGGCGAGCAGCGATCGCGCAACGTTCGCGGACATGGCGTGTGCGAAGGCGACATCTTCCCACCAGGCCTCGGCGGGAAACACGAAACGCTCGAGCCAGTCGAGCAGCGTGAGCCCGTAGGCGCCGATCACGCCGAACTGCGGCAGGTGGAGATGCGCAT
Source organism: Phycisphaerales bacterium (assembly GCA_034004365.1). Lineage (GTDB taxonomy): Bacteria > Planctomycetota > Phycisphaerae > Phycisphaerales > UBA1924 > JAVEWV01. Next base: position 33,634 of record JAVEWV010000017.1, on the reverse strand, counting down.
CGCAGAACGCGGGGCTGATGGCGTGGTCGGGCGAGCCGAGGTCGGCGTCGTCGCGCGTCTCGCCGATCTCGACGTGGGCGATGCGATCGTCCTCGATGCGCAGCCATCCGGGCGCGAGGTGGACCGTCTCGCCGGCGGACTCGAGCACGAGCTGGCCGGTCAGGATCATGGATGCGGGGCGTCCGCGGGCGTGTCCTTCGCGGGCGATCCGCCGTTCCACGCGACGCCGAGCCACGCGACGCCGAGCCACGATTCGTACACGGCCTTCTGGAGCTCGCTCGGCTCCTTGACGCGCCGGATCTTCAGGCCCTCACGCGGGCGGGCGGCGAGCGTGAGCTCGATCGTGCGGAGCTCGTCGCGCCGGAGGTAGGTGATCGCGATCGTGTCGCCCGGCGCGTAGCGATCGAGCAGGGAATTCACGTCGCTCGCGTGGAGGCGATCGCTGTTGATCGCAACGATCTCGTCGTTCTCGATCAACCCCGCAGCGTACGCGGGCCCGTCGGCGTCGACGCGGGTGACACGCGACAGGCCGCCCGCGTCGGCGAGCGAAGCGCCGAGCCACGCGCGCGGGCCGGCGTGGTCCCAGGGCTCGGCGTTGGCCTTGGGCTCGTCCGCGTTGGGATCATGCAGCTCGAGCCCCGCGACGGAGAGGTAATCGCCGATGGGCAGGTCGCCCGTGCCGCGGACGAAGCGGGCGAAGAAATCGTCGATCACGCCCGGCGCGCCGGAAAACTCTTTGCACAGGGCGATGAGGTCGTCCGTGGTGTAGCCCGGGCCGTCGAGCGGGAAGCGCTGGTAGAGCGCACGCACGACGTCGTCGTAGGAGTGTTCGTTCTCGCTCTGGCGGCGTATCTCAAGGTCGAGCATGGTGCCGACGAGTGAGCCGCGCGAGTAGAAGTTGACGGTGGTGTTGTTGGTGTCGGCGTGCGACTTGTTGAACTTGGTCCACGCGTCGAACGATGAGTCTGCGAGGCTCTGGACGAAGCGTCCGGGGCGGGCGAGGTCGCCGTTGATGCCGGACTCGAGCCGCTTGAGGAACTCCTTGTCGTCGATGAGGTCCGCGCGGGCGAGCAGGACGTCCTCGTAATAGCTCGTCGATCCCTCCGCGACCCACAGCAGGTCGGTGTAGTTCTCCTGCGTGTAGTCGTAGGGATGGATGCCGGCGGGGCGGAAGCTCTTGACGTTCCACGTGTGGAAGAACTCGTGCGACGCGAGCGTGAGGAAGCCCTGGTACCGATCCTTGCTCGACATGAAGCCCGGGCGGGTCTGCAGGATGGTCGAGTTCAGGTGCTCCGTGCCGCCGCCCGCGCCCGGCGCGGCGTGGACAAGGAAGACGTAGCGATCGCACGGGATCGCGCCGAAGAACTCGATCTGCTCGCGGCAGAGCGTCTGGAAATCACGGGCGAGGCGTTCGCGGTCGTAGTCGTCGCGTCCCCAGATCGCGATCTCGAAGGGCATGCCGTCGACGTCGAAATCGATGCGATCGTGCAGCCCAGCCTCGATGGGAGAATCAACGAGCACGTCGTAGTTGCGCGCACGGAGCGTGTCCGGGCGCCCCGGCGCCGCGTCGAGCCCGCAGGCGATCCGCCAGCCCTCGGGCATGTCGAGCGTCACCTCGCAGGGCTCGCCTCGCCGCTCGGGCCAGAACATGAACACGCTCGAGCCCGAGAGGAACGCGTGCGTGTCGTCGGCGTGTCGCGTGCGATCGGCGAGGGAGTTCGCGTAGAGGTCGTACGTGACGCGCACCTCGCGCGCGCCGCCGGTCCGCACGACCCACGAGCTCTTGCGGACCTTCTCGATGTCGAGCGGCTCGCCCTGGGCGTTGGTCGCGTGGACGGTGCGCAGCGTGCCGACGGGATCAAGCACGACATACCGCCCGGGTCGCCAGACGGGCAGCTCGAGGCGGACCTCGTCGGCCTCGACGTCGCGGAGCACGAGGGTGACGCCCACGCTCTGCGTGCGGGCGTTGGTCAGGTCAACGAGATACTCCACGCGCGGCGGGGCCGAGAACGCCGGGGCGGTGAGCAGCGAGGCGACCACGCCCGCGGGCAGGGCGCGTGCGGCGCGAGACGGGTGAATGGGCGTGGGCATGGGCGGTTTCCTTCGTGCCGTGCGCGATCGGGTGTGCGGACGATACCCTTCCCGGCGGCACTCGGCACTCGGCACTCGGCACTCGGCACTCGGCACTCGGCACTCGGCACTCGGCACTCGGCACTCGGCACTCGGCACTCGGCACTCGGCACTCGGCACTCGGCACTCGGCACTCGGCACTC
>JAVEWV010000017.1:0-31351 GCA_034004365.1 Phycisphaerales bacterium | reverse complement strand
CGGCACTCGGCACTCGGCACTCGGCACTCGGCACTCGGCACTCGGCACTCGGCACTCGGCACTCGGCACTCGGCACTCGGCACTCGGCACTCGGCACTCGGCACTCGGCACTCGGCACTCGGCACTCGGCACTCGCACGCCGCGGGAGGATCGCACGTGGAACTCCGCAAGAGCCTCATCGGCATGATCCACGTCGGGGCCATGCCCGGCACGCCGCGGGCGGAGCTGCCCGTCGCGCAGCTCGCCGATGTCGCCGCGGAGGAGGCGAAGATCCTCTCCGCGTCCGGCTTCGATGGCATCATCATCGAGAACATGCACGATCGTCCGTACGTGCACGGCGTGCAGGACCCGGCGGTGGTCGCGGCGATGGCGGTGGTCGTGTCGCGCGTGCGGGAGACGACCGACCTCCCGCTGGGCGTGCAGGTGCTCTCGGGCGGGAACCGCGAGGCGCTCGCGATCGCGCAGGCGGCGGGCGCGGGTTTCGTGCGATGCGAGAACTTCGTGTACGCGCACGTCGCGGACGAGGGCCTGCTCGACCGGGCCGAGGCGGGCCCGCTGCTGCGATACCGGCGCGCGATCGGCGCGGAGGACGTGCGCGTGTTCTGCGACATCCAGAAGAAGCACGCAAGCCACGCGCTCACCGCGGACCTGTCACTGGCGGACCTCGCGCACGCGGCGGAGTTCTTCGGCGCGGACGGTCTGATCGTGACCGGCGGCTTCACGGGGCGCCCCGCGCGGGTGGAGGACCTGCGGGAGGTGAAGGGGGCGAGCTCGCTGCCCGTCCTCGTCGGCTCGGGCGTGACGCCCGAGAACGCCGGCGCGATGCTCGAGCACGCCGACGCGGTGATCGTCGGATCGTGGATCAAGCGCGACGGGCTCTGGTCGAACGGCGTCGATCCGGAGCGGTGCGAGCGGATGGCGTCCGCGGTCGAGGCGGCGCGGCGGTAGGGGGGGCGCGCCGGGGAGCGACGCGACGGACGGGGCGGTCCGGCGAATATCGTTGCGGCGTGGCACGGGAGGATGACAGCACGACACGCGGTCGGGCGGGCGATGGGCCGCGCGGGTCGCCCCTTGCGCGCGGCGGCGAGGCGCGGGCCCGCGAGCTGTTCGATCGTCTCGATCGGGTGATGATCGCCGACGCGAGGCCGCTCCGCCGCCGGATCGCGCGCTGGGCCGAGTCGGGCGGCGCGCCGGGCGATCTCGCGGAGATCGAGGCACGCCTCGCGCGGAGCCTCGCGCTGCGGGAAGCGCGGGCCGCCTCGCGTCCGACGCCGTCGTTCGACATGGACCTGCCGGTGTGCGCGCGGGCGGAGGAGATCGCGCGGGCGATCGACGAGCACCAGGTCATCGTGCTGTGCGGCGAGACGGGCTCGGGCAAGACGACGCAGCTCCCGAAGATCGCGCTCTCGATCGGACGCGGGATCGCGGGCATGATCGGGCACACGCAGCCGCGCCGACTCGCGGCACGCTCGGTCGCGGCCCGCATCGCGCAGGAACTCGGTGTCGGCGTCGGGACGCAGGTGGGATGCAAGGTCCGCTTTGGCGACCAGACGGGCGACCAGACGCTCGTCAAGCTCATGACCGATGGCATCCTGCTCGCCGAGATCCAGTCCGACCCGCATCTCGATCGGTACGACGCGCTGATCATCGACGAGGCGCACGAGCGTTCGCTCAACATCGACTTCCTGCTCGGGTACCTCCGCAGGCTGCTGCCGCACCGCCCGGACCTCAAGTTGATTGTTACGAGCGCGACGATCGATCCCGAGCGTTTCGCGCACCACTTCGCGCAGCGCGGGAAGCCCGCGCCGATCATCGAGGTTTCGGGGCGGACATACCCCGTGGACATCCGCTACAAGCCGCCTCAGGCGACGGAGCGTGAGCGGACGGGGTTCGGTCGAAGCGGTGATCGTGCGGAGATCATCGAGAGCGATCCCGACCTTGCAGAGCGGGCGCTGCGCCACGCGATCGACGAGATCGTGATGGAGGGCCCGGGCGACATCCTTATCTTCATGCCGGGCGAGCGGGAGATCCGCGACACCGCCGACCTCGTCGCACGCCACATGGAGCACATCGGCGAGCGTGGCGTCGAGGTGCTCCCGCTCTACGCGCGCCTCGCGTCGCACGAGCAGGACCGCGTGTTCAAGCAGCACTCCGGGCGGCGGGTCGTCATTGCGACCAACGTCGCCGAGACGTCGCTCACCGTGCCAGGCATCCGCGGCGTGATCGATCCGGGCACGGCGCGGATCAATCGGTACTCGCCGCGCACGCGCGTGCAGCGGCTGGAGATCGAGGCGATCTCACAGGCGTCGGCGAAGCAGCGTGCGGGGCGGTGCGGGCGCGTGGGCCCGGGCGTGTGCGTGCGTTTGTACAGCGAGGAGGACCTGCGAGGCCGCCCGGAGCACACCGATCCCGAGATCCAGCGGACCAACCTCGCGAGCGTCGTGCTGCAGATGCGTGCGATGCGCCTCGGCGCGATCGAGCGATTCCCGTTCATCGATCCGCCCGACCCGCGCCGCATCCGCGACGGCGTGGAGGCGCTCGAAGAGATCGGCGCGATCGATCCGAACGGCGCGCTCACGAAGATCGGGCGGGACCTCTCACGCCTGCCGCTCGATCCGCGGTTCGGGCGGATGCTGCTCGCGGCGCAGGAGGAGGACGCGGTCCGCGAGGTGCTCATCATTGTGAGCATGCTCTCGACGCAGGACCCGCGCCTGCGCCCGCTTGATAAGCGTGAGGATGCGGATGCGGCGCACGCGCGTTTCGCCGACCCGCAGAGCGATTTCATCACGATCGTGAAGATGTGGGACTTCCTCGAAGGGCTGCACGAGAAGCTGAGCAGCTCCAGGTTCAAGCGCGCGTGCGAGGAGAACTACATCAGCTACGTGCGCTGGCGCGAGTGGCGCGACGTGCACCGCCAGCTCCGCCTGCTGCTCGCGGGCATGGGCTACCACGCGAGCGAGAAGAAGGCTGAGTACGACCCGGTGCATCGCGCGCTCCTTGCGGGCATGCTCACGAGCGTCGGACGCAAGGGCGATCAGGGCGAGTACGCGGGCGTCAGCGGCGTGAAGTTCTCGATCCATCCGGGGTCGGGGCTCTTCAAGGAACGCCCCAAGTGGGTCATGGCGGCGGAACTCGTTCGCACGACCAAGCTCTTTGCGCGCACCGTCGCGCGCGTCGAGCCCGAGTGGGTCGAGCGGGCCGCGGCGCACCTCGTCAAGCGCACGTACGACGACCCGCGATGGGACCCGCGCACGGGGCGCGTCCTCGCGAGCGAACGGGTGCTCCTGCGCGGGCTGGAGCTGGTCAAGGGTCGGAGCGTGCACTACGGGCCCATCGAGCCCGCGATGTGCCGCAGCATGTTCATCCGGCACGCGCTGATCGAGGGCGACCTGCGCACGAAGGGGCACTTCCTCGAGCACAATCGCCTGCTGCGCGAGTCGCTCGAGCGCGAAGAGGCGAAGCTGCGCAGGCGCGGCGCGGTGATCCAGGAGGGCGCGGAGGAAGCGTTCTACGACGCGCGCCTGCCGCGCGACGCCTTCAGCGGTGCACGATTCGAGAGGTGGCGCAAGGACGCCGAGCTGCGCGAGCCGGGCATCCTGCGCATGAAGCGCCATGACCTCGTCCGCGCCGAGAGCGCCACCGCCGAGGAGCAGCGATTCCCCGACCAGCTCGAGGTGTTCGGCGAGCGGCTCAAGATCGAGTACGCCCACGTGCCGGGCGAGGCGGGTGACGGCGTGACGCTCACCGTCCCCCTGCGCACGCTCGCGTCGGTCGACGCCGCGGCTCAGGAGTGGCTCGTGCCCGGGCTCCTGCGCGAGAAGATCGAGACGCTGCTCCGCGGGCTCGCGAAGGACTATCGGCGCCGGCTCGACGTTGCGCGTCTCGCGCAGGACGCAAGCGAGAAGCTGCCCTTCGCGCAGGGTGACCTGCTCGACGCGATGTCGCGGTTCGTGCTGGAGGCGTCGCAGGTGCGCGTGCCGCGCGAGGCGTGGTCGCTCAAGGACCTTCCCCAGCACCTGCGCATGAACTACCGCGTCGTCGATGAGCACGGACAACTGCTGGGCGAGGGGCGAGATCTCGCCGCGCTGCGGCAGGCCCTGGGCGGCGTGGTCGCGGAGACGGTCAAGGCGCTGGAGGTGCCGGGATATCCGAAGCATGGCATCAAGGCATGGGAGTTCGGCGAGCTTGAGACGCACGTCGAGTTGGGCACGGGCGCGCCGGTCGTGCGCGCGTTCCCGGCGATCGTGGACAAGGTCCAGAGCGTGTCGCTCGAGCTGCGGAGCGAGCGATTGGACGCGGAGCGTGAGACCCGCGCGGGCGTGCGCCGCCTGCTCGCGCTGCAGTTCCGCGGGCGGATGGGCCTCAGGCCCGAGCAGCTCCCGGGCTTCGCGGCGCTCGCGACGCGGTTCGCGACGCTCGCCGATCCGACGACGCTCAAGGACCAGCTCCTGCTCGCGATCACGGAGCGGGCGTGCATGGAATCGCGCACGCTCCCGCGGACGCGCGAGCAGTTCGACGCGATGATCGACGCGGGCTGGCGTTCGTGCGGGCGCGCGATCGACGAGATCATGACCCTGCTCGACCGCGTGCTCGTCGAGCGCCACGCGCTGCTGCTGATACTCGAGCAGCCCGCGCCACCGGCGTGGCGCGCCGCGATCGAGGACGTGCGCGCGCAGGCGTCGCGCCTCGTCCCGCCCGACTTCCTGACGTCGGCGCCCGCGGAGGCGCGCCGGCACATCCCGCGATACCTGCGGGCTGCGCGGATGCGGCTCGAGCGTCTGCGGGGCGGCGGGCTCGATCGGGACGCGCGCGGGGCGGAGCAGGTCGGGCGCGCGTGGGAGCGTGTGACGCGGGCCGAGGGCGTGGGCCCGCTGCCCCCCGCGGCTCGCGACGAGCTCGACGCGTATCGCTGGATGGTCGAGGAGTTCCGCGTCGCGACCTTCGCACAGGAGCTGCGCACGCCCGCGCCGGTCTCGGAGAAGCGGCTGGACGAGCAGTGGCAGCGGGTCGTCGCCGCGGCGCGGTAGGCGGGCATCAACCCGGTCAAGCGGCTCGCGCCCGGATCGTTCGGAGCCACATGCATATAGTGGATATTGCCGCACCGCAGAGAACGTTTCCCCACCGCAACATGCACATCGCCGACATCTTCAAACGCCAGCCCACGACCTTCAGCTTCGAGTTCTTCCCGCCGAAGACCGACGGCGCGATGGAATCGCTGTACGACTCGATCGCGGAGTTCGAGTCGCTGCGTCCGACGTTCGTGAGCGTCACCTACGGGGCGGGGGGCTCGACCCGTGAGAAGACGCACGACCTCGTCACGCGCCTCAACGACAACACCCGCCTCGACCCCATCCCGCACCTCACCTGCGTCTGCCATTCCGAGCGGGACATCAACTCCATCCTGACGCGCTACGCCCAGCACGGCATCTCCAACATCATGGCCCTCCGCGGCGATGTCCCGCGCGACCTCCGCGAGCGGGGCGACGTCCCCCCCAGCGATTTCGCGCACGCAGCCGACCTCGTCGGATTCATCAAGCGCTTCGGCGAGCGCGGGGGGCACAAGGACCGGCGCGGCTTCGGGATCGGCGTCGCGGGCTATCCCGAGGGGCACCCCGACACGCCCAACCGCCTCGTCGAGATGGACCTGCTCAAGGCGAAGGTCGACGCGGGCGCCGACTTCATCGCGACGCAGCTCTTCTTCGACAATCGCGATTTCTACGACTTCCGAGATCGCTGCCGCCTCGCGGGCATCCGCGTGCCCATCCTCGCGGGGATCATGCCGATCACGTCCGCGTCGGGCATGAAGCGGATGGCCGAGCTCGCCCTCGGCACACGCTTCCCCGCGTCGCTCATCCGGGCCGTGAACCGCACGGGTGGGGACGACGCGGCGGTGGCGCGCGTCGGCGTGCACTGGGCGACCGAGCAGTGCCGCGACCTGCTCGACCACAACGTCGACGGGCTGCACTTCTACACGCTCAACCGCTCGACCGCGACGCGCGATATCTATCGCACCTTGGGCGTCAAGGACTCGCGCGGGTTGCTGGAGAACGGCGAGGCATGAGCGCGAGCATCTGAGCGCAACGCATGGCGGTCACGACGATCGCGCGGCCTCAACGAGCCGATCGAACAGGACCTGCCCGAGCGCGGGCGACTCGGTCCGCTCCGGGTGCCACTGCACGCCGAGCAGGAAGGGGCGATCGAGATCCCCGATCGCCTCGATGACGCCGTCGTGCGCGCGGGCGAGCACGCGGAGCCCACCGGGATCGCGCACCGCCTGCTTGTGGTGGCTGTGCACCGTGCCGCGGGCGGGCAGGAACGGCGCGTTCGCCTCGGCGATCAGGTCATGATCGCGCCCCATGTGGTCGGCGTGGGTCGGGACGCTTGCGGGCATGTGCTGATCGAGCGTGCCGCCCGCGACGAGCGCCATCATCTGCATGCCCAGGCAGATCCCGAGCACGGGCGGTGCGCCGCCCCGAGCCCCGTCGCCCATGAGGACGCGCAGGAGCGCGGTCTCGTACTCCTGACGCTCGGGGAAGATGGGGGTGATCCGCGGGTCGCTGGGCTCGCCGAAGGGCTCGGTGCGCGGGTCGTCCCCCCCGGTGAGCACGAACGCGTCGCACAGGCGGGCGTGCTCGGGGACGAGATCGGCGTGCGCCGTGAGCACGATCGGCACGCCCCCGGCGCGGACGATGCGATCGAGATACGCGGACGACACGCTCTGCGTGCGCCGCTCGGAGCGGTCGAACACGTCGGGCGTGACGCCGACGATCGGGCGATCGGGCGAGGACCTCCACGACGCGCCGCTGAGCGTTCGGGACGTGGACAAGCGAGGCCTCCGGCGCCGCGGGGAGAGAAGTGCGCCGGCGCGGTACACTCGCGCCGATGCGCGGACTGCTGATCGTATCGGTCGTGGCGCTGCTCGCCCTTTCGGGCGCGGCGTGGCTCATGGGCTCGCCCGTCCTGCGCGGGCTCGCCGGGCGGGTCGCGGGCGAGGACGCCGGCGTGCCCGCGCGCACGGAGGGCCCGCGGACCGAGGCGATGGTGCGACTCGTCGGCTCGAGCGTGCGCGAGGTCGAGCTCGAGCGGAGCGGGCGGCACGAGACGCTGCGGGAGACGCCGCAGGGCTGGATGCTCACGATCGAGGACGGCGGATCGACGGGCGCGTCGTGGCCCGTCGATGCGGACCGCGTGCGGGCGCTCCTGCGCCTGCTCGCCGACACGCGTGGGGAGGTGTCGTCCGCGGGCGAGGCGCTCGCGGGCGCGACGCTCCGCCTCCGGGGCGAGGGCGCCGAGATCGAGATCACGCTCCCGCGCGACGCGCTCGCGGGCACGGCGCTCGTTCGCGTCCGGACGGGCGGCTCGGGCTCGTCGGGTGCTGACGCCTCCGCGTCGGGCGATCGCTGGCTCCGCATTCCGGACGACCTGCAGCGGGCGCTCGTCGGCACGGGCTTCGAGGCGTGGCGCACGGGCCAGGCGTTCGCGCTGCTCTCGCTCGCCCGCCCGGCGCGCATCGAGATGGCGCGTGCGGACTCACGCCTGTCGCTCGCACGCCTCGGGGATCGCTGGACGATCCGCGAGCCCGTGTCCGCGTCGGCCGATACGCCGGCGGTTGATGCGCTCGTGCGCACGCTTGCGAGCGTGCGCGTGCGAGAGTTCGTGCCGGGGCAGGCCGACCTGGGCGCGATCGCGAGCGAGCAGGGGGCTCACGCGGTGATCCGCGTGGAGAGCGATCGACGCGAGGAGATCAATGGCGAGGTGGCGCGACTCGTGCTGGCGCAGGAGGTCGCGATCCTCGGGACGGGCGGCGTGTCGGGCGAGACGGTCCGCGCGATCGCGCAGATCACGGAGACCAACACGCGATCGGGCGAGACGCGGATCGTCGCCGGGCCGGTGCACGTGCTGCTCGAGGGCGCGGCGCTCACGGGCCTGCGGTTCGATCCCGGGCCGCTCGCGTCGAAGAGATCGCTGCAGCGTCCGGCGGGGGACGTGGTGCGTGTGACGGTGACGCGGGGCGATGCGAGCCTCGCCTACGAGCGCTGGTCGCGGGGCTGGAGCCGCGCGGGGGAGGAAGAGCCGGTGGACGCTGGCGTCGCGCGGGCGATCGACGCGTGCCTCGCGATGATCGCGGACGCGGACGCGGACGCGAGCGAGGTGAAGGCCGGTCCCGTCACGAATTCGCGTGCGCGGATCGACCTCGACCTGCTCGGGGGCGAGCGGGTGTCGCTCGAACTCGGCGCTCCATCGGGCACGGCGAAGGCGCTGGAACTGGGTGATGGCGCGTTCACGCGCACGTACACCGAAGGGGCCGCGGCACGCATCGAGGCGTTCGACGCGATCCTGCCGCGCGAGGAGTGAGGGCCGCGCGAGGAGTGAGGGCCGCGCGAGGAGTGAGGGCCGCGCGAGGAGTGAGGGCCGCGCGAGGAGTGAGGGCGGCGCGAGGCGCGCCGGGCGAGTGGCGATTCACTCCCACTCGATCGTCGCGGGCGGCTTGCTCGAGATGTCGTAGACCACGCGGTTCACGCCGCGGACCTCGTTGATGATGCGGGTCGAGGCGCGTCCGAGGACCTCGAAGGGGATGCGCGACCAGTCGGCGGTCATGAAGTCCTGCGTCTCGACGGCGCGGAGCGCGACGACGTTCTCGTACGTCCGCCCGTCGCCCATCACGCCCACCGAGCGCACGGGCAGCAGCACCGCGAACGCCTGCGACATCTTGCGGTAGAGGTTCGACGCGACGATCTCCTCGAGGAAGATCTCGTCGCACTCGCGGAGCACGTCGAGCTTCTCCCGCGTCACCTCCCCCAGGCAGCGCACCGCGAGCCCCGGGCCCGGGAACGGGTGGCGGTGGATGATCTGCTCGGGCAGGCCCAGCACCTCGCCCAGACGCCGGACCTCGTCCTTGAACAGCTCGCGCAGCGGCTCGATCAACTCGAAGCCCAGGTCCTTGGGCAGACCGCCCACGTTGTGGTGCAGCTTGATGTTCGCCGCGTGCCCGGCGTGCCCCTGGCCGCTCTCGATGACGTCGGGATAGAGCGTGCCCTGCGCGAGGAAGTGGGCGTCCGTGATGTCCTTCGCGGCGTCCTTGAACACGTCGATGAAGCGATGCCCGATGCGGCGCCGCTTCTCCTGCGGATCGTCGATGCCCGCGAGGTCGGTGAGGAACCGCTCGCTCGCGTCGACGACGCGGAGGTCGATGCGGAAGTGATCGCGGAAGGTGTTCTCGACGAGGGCGCGCTCGTTCTTGCGGAGCAGCCCGTTGTCCACGAACACGCACGTGAGCTGGTCGCCGATCGCACGATGGATCAACGCCGCGGCGACGGACGAGTCCACCCCGCCCGAGAGCCCGCAGATCACGCGCCGTGCGCCGACGCGCTCGCGGATCCGCGCGGCCTCGACGTGGGCGAAGTCCGTCATCTTCCACGCGCCCGTGCACTTGCACGATTCGTACAGGAAGTTGCGCAGCATGTCCACGCCGTGCGGCGTGTGCGTCACCTCGGGGTGGAACTGCACGCCGAAGAACGTCCGCTTCGGATCGCTCGATCGAACCGCGGCGTAGGAGCAGGTGTCCGTCGCGGCGATAGGTGTGAGCTGCGCCGCGCCGAGGTTGCTGACCTGATCGCCGTGGGACATCCACACGACGGTGCGGGCGGGGAGGCTGGCGAGGAGGTCGGACTGGTCGCGGAGGTCGAGCGTGGCGCGCCCGAACTCGCGGTGCGACGCGCGGGCGACGTCCGCCCCGAGGAACCGGCACGCGAGCTGCATGCCGTAGCAGATCCCCAGCACGGGCACGCCGAGGTCGAGGACGGCGGGGTCCATGGTGGGGGCTCCGGGGTCGTAGACGCTCGAGGGCCCGCCGGAGAGGATGACGCCTCGCGGGTTCATGGCGCGCAGCTCGTGCGCGGGGATGTCGGGGCGGACGAGGGTCGCGAAGACGCCCAGCTCGCGGACGCGGCGCGCGATGAGCTGCGCGGTCTGGCTCCCGAAATCGAGAACGGGGACGACCTCGTCGTGGAGTCGGTCCATGGCGGGTTCCAGTGGGCGGGTGTGGTCCCGGAGCGGTGCTCGCGGGCGCTTGGTGCAGGAAAGGGGTGAGGGTAGAGGGCCGCCAAGGGCGGGTCGAGGCGGGATCACGCCGGATGGGCGTTCAGCCACCACGGCGTGGGGGTCGATACTGTTGGGGATGCGGACGGGCGGAGCGAGTGCGATCGTGGCGTGGGGTGCGGCGATCGCGGCGTCCGCGGGATGCTCACATTCTGAGGGCACGGGCTTCGAGAGCCTCTCGCCCCGCGAGCGTGCGGTCGCGGCGGTCCGCGCGGGCGACGCCCGGGACGCGTCCGCGATCGACGACCTGATCCGGATGCTCGACAGCGACGACCCGGCGGAGCGATTCGCGGCGATCGACGCGCTCGAATCCATCACGGGCGAGACGCTCGGATACAACCCCTCGGCCCGCGCGAGCGAGCGGGACGCCGCGGTGGTGCGCTGGGTAGACTGGCGCCGCGCGGACGCCGCCGGAGCCTCCGGGCAGGCTTCTGGGGACGGCGGCGCGGGGTCGGCGGACGCCGGGAGCGGATCGTGAGCCAGGAAGCGGCGCACATCCAGGTCGAGATGCGGAGCGATCCGCGGTACCTGTGCGGCGCGCGCGAGCTGGTCTCGCAGGTGGCGCGCCGCGTGGGCTTCGACGACCTCGGGTGCGCGCGACTCGCGCTCGCGGTGGACGAGGCGCTCGCGAACGTGATCCGCCACGGCTACCAGAGCCAGACGGACCGCCCGATCTGGATCAGCATCTGGCCGCTGCGCGACGACGCGGGCGAGCCGACGGGCCTGAAGGTCGTGATCGAGGACGAGGCGAAGCACGTGGACGTCGAGCACATCAAGAGCCGCGATCTGGACGATGTACGTCCCGGCGGGCTCGGCGTGCACATCATCCGCGAGGTCATGGACGAGGCGCGGTACGAGAAGCGGGATGGTCGGGGGATGCGGCTGACGTTGATCAAGTACATCGACGCGTCGCGCGGTGGGGGGAAGGCACAGGAGGACGGGAATGCCTGAGGATCGGGCGATCGAGATCGGCACGACGCGTGAAGGCGAGACCAGCGTGGTCACGCCGCAGGGCGACATCGACATGAGCACCTCGCCCGGGCTTCGCGCCGCGCTGCGGGGCGAGTCGGAGCGGGGGGCGAAGCGGCTCGTCGTCGACCTGGGCGCGGTGGGCTACATGGACAGCTCGGGCCTCGCGACGCTGGTCGAGGCGATGAAGCTCGCCAAGGGCTCCGGCGCGACGCTGGTCCTGTGCAGGATGAATCCGCAGGTGCGCGCGATCTTCGAGATCGCACGCCTCGACACGTTCTTCAAGATCGTCGACGCGGTGGACAGCGCCAAGAGCGCCTGAGCCGAGGGCGGGCATGGAGGCCTGGCGTGCTGGGTGCGATCGAGAGAATGGGAGAGCGCGTCCTCGGGCTCATCGCCCACGTGGGCGGGGTGCTCAATCTCGGGCTGGACGCGACCGGTTGGATCTGGCGCTGGATGACGCGCCGGAGGGTGCGTCTGGGGCGCGCCGCGCTCATGACGCAGATCGTGCGCGTGGGCGTGAGGTCGATCTTCATCGTCTCGCTGGTCTCGGGCTGCATCGGGCTGATCCTGGCGCTGCAGTTGTCGCCACCGCTCGACAACTTCGGGCAGCGCGACCTCGTGGCGAACATCGTCGCGGTCGCGGTCCTGCGCGAGCTCGGGCCACTGATCGGCGCCGTGGTCCTGACGGGCTTCGCGGGCGCGGCGATCGCCGCCGAGATCGGCACGATGGTCGTGAGCGAGGAGATCGAGGCCCTCGAGGCCCACGCGCTCAACCCCGTCCGGTTCCTCGTGCTGCCCCGCGTCATCGCGGCGACCGTCAGCATGGCGGCGCTGGGCGTGCTGGCGGACCTCGTCGCGATCGTCGCGTCCGCGCTCATGAGCGTGCTGGTGCTCGACGTGCCCTACGCGACCTACGTGCAGAACACGCTCGACCAGGTCAAGCCCATCGACTTCCTCACCGGCGTCGTCAAGGCGACCGTCTTCGGCGGGCTCATCGGGCTGATCTCGTGCTACAACGGGCTGAAGGTCACGGGCGGCGCGATGGGCGTGGGCCGTGCCACCACCCAAACAGTGGTACAGTGCGTCGTCGCGATCGTCATCGCGGACCTCGTGTTTACTGCGGTGTTCTACGCGTTCAAGCTGTTCTGATCGGGCGGCGTGCTCAGCGCCGGTAGCCCGCGGGCGTGTCGAGCAGGCCGAACGCCTCGCGCGCCATCGACATTCCCACGAACGCCGCGAGCGACCATCCGCCCAGCACCCACACGGGCGTCCACGATCCGCCCGACGCCGCGTGTCCCAGCGCCCACGCCGTCGCGTACAGCGTGAGCCAGAGCGAGCCGTAGCGCCGGACGCGGTCGGCGACCTTGCGCCGCGGCTGCTGCGTGTGCAGGCGCGTGCGGATGAACAGCAGGAACAGCGCGACCGCGCCCAGGGGCCAGAGCGCGAGCGTCAGCGGCAGCTCGTTGGGCCAGCCGATGATCGCGCCCGTGTTGCGATGCTCCCCGAGCAGAACGATCATGATGCTCCAGAACACCCACCCCGCGCCTGCCGCGATGCGGGCCCGGCGCGAGAGCCTCGGCAGGCGCCCCTCAATGACATGCGCCGCGATGGACACGCCCAGCGCGTGCGTCATCACGAGCCACACGGGCCAGAGGAACGCGAGGTGCGGGTTGGGCACCAGCATGTGCCCCGCGTAGATGAGCGCGACCAGGACCAGCCCGAGCCCGGGAAGATACTTCCCGACGAGGTTGAACCCGATCACGAGCAGCGCGAGCACGAGCGTCAGGCGCACGCCCCACACGCCGAACGCGCTCGCGCCGAGCACGCTCACGATTAGCGCGAGGCTGCACGCGAGGACGCTGGTCGTGCCGCCGGGGGTGCGCGGGGCCCGCTCGCCCGAGAGGTACCGGTCGCGCCGCGCGTCGACGACGTCGTTGAGCCCCGCGCCGAAGGCGTACAGGCCCGAGGCGGCCAGCGCGCCCGCGCCCAGCGAGAGCCAGAGCGCGGGCGAGGTCCAGGACGGCGTGTCGATGGGCGCGTCCGACGTCCCGACGAAGCGGGTCCAGAGGATCACGAACCAGACATTGGAGACCGCGGCGAACACCGACGCCACCCGCACGGGAGGCAGCACGGGCGCAAGCCGGGCGAGGGCGGTGTCCATGGGCGGATGGTATCGGGGCGCGAATGCCATCGGGCGCACACGCCGCGCGGCGACCCGCCCGCCCGAGCCTTCTACCATCGCCGCGATGAGCACGACGAACCCCGTCCCGCCCGCGGTGATCGTGGCGAGCCGGTACAACGCGACGATCACCGACGCCCTCGTCGAGGGCGCTCGAACCGCCTATCTGGCCCGGGGCGGTGACGCCGCACGCCTCGTCGTCATGCCCGCGGCCGGCGCGTTCGAGGTGCCCGGGCTGTGCGCCGCGGCGGCCCGCGAGGGCTTTGCGGTGGTCGTCGCGATCGGGTGCATCGTCAAGGGCGAGACGTCCCACGACCAGCACCTCGCGAGCGCCGTCACGGGTGCCCTCGCGGACCTGGCGTCGGGATCGGGCGTCGCGGTCGGGCTGGGCGTGCTGACCGTGGACACCATCGAGCAGGCCCGGGCCCGCTCCGGCGGGCGCCTCGGGAACAAGGGCGAGGAGGCCATGCTCGCCGCGCTCGACACGTTCCGAGCCAGCGAGGCACTGCGCCCCTGCGTCGATAGCTCGGACGGGCACGAACTGGAGGATGCCGACGCGTACTTCCGCGGCGTGCATCGCAGGCTTGCGGCGATCACGCCGGGCTCGCGCGACAAGGCGAGCGAGGGAGGGCGATGAACCAGCCGCGCCGCGTACGTGAACTCGCCATGGTGCTCCTGTACCGCATCGACGCGGAGGGCGGCGCGGTCCCGTCCGCCGAGGATGCGCAGGACCTCGCCGACACGTTGCAGGAAGAGGGCAGCACGGCGAGCGATCTCTCCGCATTGGGCGAGAAGGAAGTCGTACGCTCGATCGCGATGGCAGCGGATGCGTACGCGGCGCGGGCGGAGTGCGACGCGAACGCTGACGCGCTCGCGCCCGAGTGGCCCTCGCACCGCCGCCCGGCGATCGACCGCGCGATCCTGCGCCTCGCGATCCACGAGATGCAGCGCGCCGACAGCGAGCCCAAGGCGATCGTCAACGACGCGATCGAGTTCGCGAAGCACTACAGCACGGACAAATCGCCCGCCTTCGTGAACGCGCTGCTCGACAAGGTGCTCAAGCGTGTGCTCGCGGAGCGCGCCGCCGCCAGCGGCACGAGCGAGGCGGCGCACGACGCGCCCGCCGCGGCGGAGGGGGCCTGAGCATGGCGCTGCTCAAGGGCCTCTTCGGCAGGCTGAAGGACGGCCTGACCCGCACGCGCGAGGCCTTCGTCGGGCAGCTCCGCTCGATCCTGACGGGGCGTCGCCTCTCAGAGGAAGTGCTCAACGAGGTCGAGGCGCGACTGATCCAGGCGGACGTGGGCGTGAAGGCGTCGCGCCGTCTTGTCGACAACATCCGCACTGATTTTCGCGCGGGCAAGCTCGAGCGCGGTGAGGACGCGCTCGAGCACCTCAAGAGCCAGCTCAAGGCGATGTGGCCGCCCGCCGATCGCTCGCTCCACTTCGCCCAGGCGGGCCCGACGGTCATCATGGTCACGGGCGTGAACGGCGTGGGCAAGACGACGAGCATCGCCAAGCTCGCGTCGATGCTGCGCGGTCAGGGCAAGAGCGTGCTGCTCGGCGCGTGCGACACCTTCCGCGCCGGCGCCGTGCGACAGATCGAGATCTGGGCCGAGCGCGTGGGCGTCGAGGTCGTCAAGGGACAGCAGGGCGGCGATCCGGCGGCGGTCGCGTTTGACGCGTGCGCTGCCGCAAAGGCGCGCGGCGTGGACGTCCTGATCCTCGACACCGCGGGGCGCCTGCAGACACAGGACCCGCTGATGCGCCAGCTCAGCAAGATCAAGGGCGTCGCGACGAAGCAGATCGAGGGCGCGCCGCACGAGGTGCTCCTCGTGCTCGACGCAACCAGCGGGCAGAACGCGCTGCGTCAGGCCGAGGAATTCGCCAAGGCCGCGGGCGTCACGGGCATCTTCCTCACCAAGCTCGACGGCACCGCCAAGGGCGGGATCGTCGTCGCAATCCGCGAGGAATCGAGCATCCCGGTGAAGTTCGTGGGCGTGGGCGAGACGCCGCAGGACGTGCAGGCGTTCGATCCGGAGGCCTTCGTTGAGGCGATGTTCGCGGCGGAGGAGCCAGCGCGGGGATGAGTGGGCGCGGCGGAGTTCGTGCGCGGTGTGTGTGCGGGAGGGGCGTCATGGCGGGCGGATCGGGCACGGCATCGCCGCTGATCGTGGGCGTAAGCGGACTGCGCGGGATCGTGGGCGAATCGCTGACGCCCGAGGTCGCGTACCGCTTCGCGCGGGCGTTCGCGGGCTGGCTGGTCGATCGCTCGGGCGCTGATGCGAAGGATGGCGCGCACGCGCCGCGCCCGAAGATCGTGATCGGCGCAGACGGTCGCGCGGGATATCGCGATGTGCTCGTGCCAGCGATCGCAGGGATCGAGTCGGCGGGCGCGCGGGCGATCCCCATCGGCGTCGCGATGACGCCGAGCGTGGCGATCGCGTGCGACGCGGAGGACGCCGCAGGGATCGTGATCACCGCGAGCCACAACCCGCAGGAGTGGAACGGGCTCAAGTGCCTGCTGCGGACCGATGCGGGCGCTGGGGCCGCGAGCGCCGCCGCGCCGCCCGCGAGCCTCGCGGCGGAGATCATCGCGCGGTTCGAGCGTGAATCGGCCCCGAGCACGGTCGCCGTGGAGACGGAGCGGGCGTCGCATTCCGTGCGATCGTTCGCGGGCGCGGGGGGCGTGCCGGAGCACGTCGCGCGGATCGAGCGTGCGTGCGTGCGGTTCGGCCTCGCGTCGGCGGGGCTCGCCCGCGGCGTGCGCGTCGTCGTCGATTCGCTCAACGCATCGGGGCGCATCGGTGCGCGTGCTTTGGCTGAGGGCATGTTGCACGCCGATCTCGTGCACCTGGGAAGCGACACGAACGGCGTGTTCCCGCACCCCGCCGAGCCGACACGGGAGAACCTCTCCGCGCCGGGCGGCATCTGCGACGTGGTGCGAGAGCAGCATGCCGCGGTCGGCTTCGCGCAGGACCCCGACGCCGATCGTCTCGCGATCATCGACGAGCGCGGCGAATACATCGGTGAGGAGTACACGCTCGCCCTCGCGGCGTACGCGCTGCTGCTATCTCACGATGCGCGAAAAGGGACATCCAAAGAGCATGACGCCCGCACGCCCGTGCTCGTCGCGAATCTTTCGACGAGCCGCATGATCGACGACGTCGCCGCGAAGTTGGGCGCGCGCGTCGAGCGCACGCCGGTGGGGGAGGCGAACGTCGTCGAGCGCATGAAGTCGCTCCGCGACAAGGGCGAGTTCGTCCTGCTCGGCGGCGAGGGCAACGGCGGCGTGATCTGGCCCGAGGCCACGTACGTGCGCGATTCGCTCTCGGGCATGGCGCTCGTGCTCGCACTCATGCAGCGCACGGGCAAGCGTGTGTCGGCGCTGGTGAACGAGGTCAACGCCCTCGCCGGGGGCTCGGGCTACGCGATCCTCAAGCGCAAGGTCGACATCCCGAGCAAGGACGCCGCGAAGCCCGCGGTTGACGCGGTCAAGCGAGCGTACGAGAAGGACACGAAGGCGCGCGTCGACCTGCAGGACGGCGTGCGCGTGGACTGGCCCGATCGCAAGGCGTGGCTGCACGTGCGCGCGAGCAACACCGAGCCGATCATGCGTCTGATCGCCGAATCAACGTCGAGCGAAGATTCGGAGCAGATCCTCGGCGACGCGGCGGACATCATCAGGAAGGGCTGATCGCTGATGCGGTTCGAGTTCCTCGGCACGGGCACGAGCGCGGGCATACCGACCATCGGGTGCCACTGCGCCGTGTGCACGTCGAGCGACCCGCACGACGCACGCCTGCGGACCAGCGGCTTGATCCGCTTCGAAGACGCGGGCGGGCAGGAACGCGCGATCCTCATCGACGCCGGTCCCGACCTGCGCCAGCAGAGCCTGCGCGCCGGGCTGGAGCGTCTCGACGCGATCCTGCTCACGCACAACCACGTCGATCACACGTGGGGGCTCGACGAGGTGCGCCGGTTCAACGTGCTCGCGGGCGGCGCGCCGATCGATCTCTGGGCGGATCGGCACACGCTCGACTTCGCACGCCGCGTGTACCAGCACATCTTCGAGCCGCACCGCAACATCCAGGCGAGCTTCGTCGCGTCGCTCCTCCCGCGCGAGCTGCGCCCGATGGAAGCGATCGACCTGTTCGGCATGATCGTGACGCCCCTCGCGCTGCTGCACGGACGCCTGCCGATCCTCGGCTTTCGCTTCGATCCCTCGCGCAGGCTGTCCGACGCGATCGCCGCGCGGACTAGCCAATCAGGAGCGTCCGAGCCCTGGTGGCCGCTGGCGTATCTGACGGACGTCTCAGGCATCCCTCCCGAGACATGGCCCGCGCTGTCGGGCGTGCGCACGCTGGTGCTCGACGCGCTCCGCCACCGCCACCACCCCACGCACTACACGCTTGATCAGGCGGTCGGCGTCGCGGAGCGCGTGGGCGCACAGCAGACGTTCTTCGTGCACATGAGCCACGACCTGCCGCACCGGGCGACGAACGAATCGCTGCCCGACGGCATGCGTCTCGCGCACGACGGGCTGGTGCTGGGCGCGAAAGAGTCCGGCGCGGAAGGGGCCCGGGAGTGATCCGCGCTCAATCGTCGCGCACGTTCGTCAGCACCTCGCCGGTGAGCAGGTCCGCATAGCCGCACGAGATCGCCTCGCCCAGCGCGGGCCCGAGCATCCCGCGCAGGTGCTGCACGCGCTCGTGGCACTTCGCGACGTTCGTGCTCCGTGAGACCAACGCCTCGAACTCCGCGAACGCGCCCAGCCCCTCGACCTGGTCGAGATGGATACGAACATTGCCCAGCATGAACAGCTCGCGCACCTTCCGCACCACGCACCACACGGGCAGCGGCGTCGCGCCGAACCGCACGCGGGCCTCGTTCTCCGAGTAGATCACGAAGTGGCTCAGCTTGGGTTGCAGGCGGTTCGCCCGGTCGTAGAAGATCCACTCCGTCGGCTCGCCCGCGCACTCGCGCTTCTTGAGCCGCCCGTCGGGGATGCGGAAGTACGTGTCCGTCTGGCTCAGCGCCATGATGAACGTCGCGCCGAGACGGCGCAGCAGCCCGCGCGCGAGCGCGAGGTCCCGAAGCTCCGCCTTGAACTCGACGTTGTGCAACGCTCGTCTCGCTCCAAGCCTTGATTATCGGGCCCGCCGCCTGCGTGCCGAGGGTGCCCGAGCGCCCGCGCGGCGCATGTCCATTCCCACTGCTGCCATCGGCACGTTATCCGCCCTTCTTGACGCCCGCCGACGCGAGCGCCTCCCGCAGCGCGGGCTCCTCCATCACCGCGACGCCCAGTTCACGAGCCTTGTCGAGCTTCGAGCCCGCCTTCTCGCCCACGATCAGGAGGTCCGTCTTCGCCGACACCGAGCCCGTCACCTTCGCGCCCAGGCCCTCAAGCACCTCCTTGAGGTCCTCACGCTCCCAGTCCTCGAGCGTGCCCGTGATGACGATCGTCTTGCCCGCGAACGGCCCGGCGTGCGCCTTCGCCGCCCGCTCGCGGAAGTCCTTGCTCGACAGGTCAACGCCCGCCTCGCGCAGCTCGCGGAACGTCCGCGCCGCGGCGTCGGAGTGCAGGTACGCGTGCACCGCGGGCGCGGTGTCCTCGCCCAGCCCGGTCTCGTACTCATCGACCTTGTCGCTCGAACCCGTCAGACGCTCGCGCTCGGCCGCGCTCATGCGATTGACCGCGAGCGGCATGAGTCGCCAGAGCTCCGCGCCGAGCAGCTCGTCGATGCCCCGAAAGCTCCGCGCGAGCATCTTCGCGGTCGTGTCCCCCAGGTGTCGGATGCCCATGCCCGCGAGCACGCGCGCCATCCCGCGCGACTTGGCGTTCTCGATCCCCGCGAGCAGGTTGTCGACCTTCTTCTCGCCCATGCGCTCGAGCCCGAGCAGCGCGTCGCGGTGCTCATGCAACCGGAACACGTCCGCGAACGATTCCAGCGGGATCGTACCGCTCGCGCGGATCTGGTCGATCGTCTGCTCGCCCAGCCCGTCGATGTCCATCTGCTTCCGCCCGGCGAACCACACCAGCTTCTCACGCACCTGCGCGGGACACTCCGGATTGTCGCAGCGGCGGATCGTCTCCTTCTTCGGGTCGTCCCGCGCCTCGGGAGGCTCGATCTCGATGGGCCCGGCGCACACCGGGCACGCCTCGGGCGCACGCACACGCTTCGCGTCCTTCCCGCGCTTCTCCAGCACCACCCGCAGCACGTACGGGATGATCTCCCCGGCCTTCTCGATCTCGACGAAGTCACCGATCCGCACGTCCGTCCGCGGATCCTCCGCGGCGTCGATATCCAGCCGCGTCCGTACGTTCTTCATCCAGCCGTAGTTGTGCAGCGTCGCGTGACGCACGACGGTGCCCGCGAGCAGCACGGGCTCCATGATCGCCCGCGGCGTGATCTTGCCCGTCTTCCCGACCTGGTGCTCCACATCGACGAGTCGCGTCACGCCCCGCTCGGCGGGATACTTGTACGCGATCGCCCATCGCGGGCTCTTGCTCGTGTACCCGAGCCGCTCCTGCTGCGCGAAGTCGTTGACGCGGACGACCATGCCGTCCGTTGCGTAGTCGAGCCCGTGGCGCGCGCGATCGAACGCCGAGATCGCCTTGAGGACCTTGTCAACGCTCGTGCAAATCGCGCCGTGCGGGCTCGTGGGGATGCCCAGCGCACGGAACCGCTCCAGCATCGCCGCGTGCCCGCCGGCGAACGCATCGTCCGAGACCTCGCCGCGCCCGTGCGCGACGAACCCGAGCTTCCGCTCGGCGGTTGCCTTTGGGTCGAGCTGCTTGATCGTCCCCGCGCAGGCGTTCCGCGGGTTCATGAAAGGCTCCTCGCCCCGTTCCTCCCGCTCGGCGTTGATGCGTGCGAACTGCGACGACGGGATGAACGCCTCCCCGCGCACCTCCAGCACCGCCGGCGCGTCGCCCGACAGCACGAGCGGGACCGCGCGGATGGTCCGCACCGCGTGCGTCACGTCGTCCCCACGCACGCCGTCTCCTCGCGTGAGCGCATACGCCAGCCGTCCCTCCTCATACCGCAGACTGATCGCCACGCCGTCGATCTTCGGGTCGGCGTAGTAAGTGATCTTCCCATCCGCGCCGCCCCCGAAGAGCGAGTCGTCCCCGCCCAGCCCGCGCGCGACGCGATCGCACCACGCGCGGACCTCGTCCTCGGAGTATGTGTTGTCGATCGAGAGCATGGGGCGCGCGTGCGCCACGCTGCGGAACTTGTCGATCGCCTCGCCCCCGACGCGCTGCGTGGGGGACGCGGGGTCGAACAGGTCCGGGTGCTTCGCTTCGAGCTCGCCCAGCTCCGCGAGCAGGCGGTCGAACTCCGCGTCGGGCATGAGCGGCGTGTGATCGACGTAGTACGCCCGGTTCGCACGCTCGAGCAGCGCCCGAAGCTCCGCGATCCGCTCGCGTTCCGGGGCCTTCCCGCGTCCGTCCGACCCGCCCTTGGTGGTCCGCGCCATGCGCGAGCATCGTACCGGGTACAGTGATCGCGATGCCCGAGCACACAGGCGCGCGACAGGCCGAGATCATCGACGGGCGGGCCATCGCCGCGGCGGCCCGCGAGCGGATCGCCGCTCGGGTGCGTGAGATCGAGTCGAGCGGGCGCCGGGTCCGCCTCGACGCGGTGCTCTGCGACGCGGGCGACAACGCCGCCCGGGTCTACGCCGACAACCAGAAGCGCACCTGCGAGGGCCTGGGCATCGCGTACCGCCTGCACGTCCTGCCCGAGGGCTCGGGGTACGACGACATCGCCGGTCGCGTGCTGGTCCTGAACAACGACGACGCGTGCAGCGCGATCATGGTGCACATGCCCCTGCCCGCGGGCGTCGATCCGTACCGCGTGCAGCGCCTGATCGCGCCGGAGAAGGACGTCGAGGGCGTCAATCCCGCGAACATCGGCAACATCGTCTACGGACGCTCGTCGCTCGCGCCCTGCACCGCGCTCGCCGTGGTCTCGATGATCCGCGGCACGGGCATCGACCTGCGCGGCAAGCGCTGCGTGGTGGTGGGGGCGGGCGACGTGGTGGGCAAGCCGATCGCGGTGCTGCTGATGCGCCACGAGGCGACGGT
The DNA here is from genome assembly GCA_034004365.1 of Phycisphaerales bacterium. Taxonomy (GTDB): domain Bacteria; phylum Planctomycetota; class Phycisphaerae; order Phycisphaerales; family UBA1924; genus JAVEWV01. The sequence goes on along the minus strand of JAVEWV010000017.1, from coordinate 10,010 downwards.
TGTGTCGTGCAACAAGTTCACCTGGGGCATCGAGGACCTGTGCCGATCGGCGGACGTGCTGGTCGCCGCGGCGGGCGTGCCCGGGCTGGTGCGGGCCGAGATGGTCAAGCCCGGCGCGATCGTGATCGACGTGGGCGTCAATCGCGTCGAGGGCGCCGACGGGCGCGTCCACACCGTGGGCGACGTGGACTTCGCCTCCGTCTCCCGCATCGCGGGGCGGATCAGCCCCGTCCCGGGCGGCGTGGGTCCGGTGACGGTCGCCATGCTCCTCCAGAACGTGGTCGACGCCGCGGCCCGGGCCCCGCTGCACCCGCACGGGGCGGGCTCGGACCCGTCGAACGGGACTCCCGGCGGGCCTGCCTCGGGCTGAGGAATCCCGCCTCACGCCCCGGACGAGTGGGTCGGATGGGCGGGGGCCGAGTCGCACGCGGGGGAGGATTCGTGCAACCCCGTGCCCCGTGGTGCGTTGACACGGGTGCGGGCTTCCCCTTGAATCAGGCACGCAGCGCGGGGGAACGGGGCGCAGCGGGGCACGCCTCGCTGGCGCCCGAAAGGACAGGTCCAATGGTCCACATGCCGGTGGCGTTCCTTCCCGGGTCCCAGACGCTCGCGTTCATCAGCATGCCCGGCAACTGGGAGTGGCTGGTCATCATCGTGATCGGCCTGCTCCTCTTCGGGCGTCGCCTGCCCGAGGTCGGGCGGAACGTGGGTCGCTCCATTGTCGAGTTCAAGAAGGGCCTCAAGGGCATGACCGACGAGATCGAGCAGGAGTCGAACCGGGCCGCCGAGTCGAGCGGGCGGGTCGTCTCCAACTCCGCCTCGCGTCCCCCGCTGTCCAGCGGTGGGGAGGATGCCCGCGTCGCGCAGACGCCCATGCGGGCCCAGGCCGCGGCAAGCGAGGCGCAGCGTCAGGACGGCGTCTGAGCGAGCCGCCTCTCCGCGGCGGGCACACGCGTCCTAGGGCGCGTGAGGTCGCCACGACGGGCCGAGAGCGGCCCTAGAATGCCCCGTTCCGCCGAGGTAGCTCAGCTGGTATAGAGCGCTGGATTCATAACCCGGAGGTCGGGGGTTCGAGTCCCCCCCTCGGCACTTTTCCGAGTACATCAGCACATCGTCCGTCCGCCGCGGAGCCCGCGATGCGGGCGTGTCCCCGTGTCCTGCGCGTGCTCGGGCGGGCGACGCGCGGTACATTCGTGAGGAATTGAAGAGCGTCGCACGACCGGAAGGGAGGCCCCATGATCTCCGGCGGACTGACGATCCAGCGCCTGCTCGCGTCGATGAAGTCCCTCGACGCGTCCGACCTGCACATCAAGGTCGGGCTCGCGCCCATCTACCGCATCGGCGGGCACCTGCGACGCATCGACGCACCCGCCCTCTCCGCCGACGAGTGCGACCACCTGCTCGACCCCATCCTCTCCGACACGCAGAAAGAGCGGTTCGAGCAGGTCGGCAACCTCGACTTCGCCTGGCACCTGCCCGACGGCGACCGCTTCCGCATCGACATCTTCAAGTCGGGCAACCACATGCACGCCGCGGTGCGGCGCGTCAAGGCGGAGATCCCGTCCTACGCCGACCTGCACCTCCCCGAGATCTATTCGAAGATCGTCGAGACCTCGCCCGACGGGCTGGTGCTCGTGTGCGGCGTGACGGGCTCGGGCAAAAGCTCGACGATCGCCGCGATGGTCGAGCAGATCAATCAGACCGAGGACGTGAACATCATCACGATCGAGGACCCTATCGAGTACCGCTTCTCGCCCAAGATGGCGATCATCTCGCAGCGTGAGGTCGGAATCGACGTCGACTCGTTCAAGACCGCGCTGCGGTTCGTGGTGCGTCAGGACCCCGACGTCATCTTCATCGGCGAGATGCGCGACGCCGAGACCGTGCTCGCCGCGATCCAGGCGGCGGAGACCGGGCACCTCGTCTTCGCGACGCTGCACACGGCCGACACGATGCAGAGCCTCGCGCGCATGCTGGAGTTCTTCCCGCCCTCGGAGCGTGATTTCGTGCGCACGTCGCTGGCGAACACGCTGCGAGCCATCTGCGCGCAGAAGCTCATCCCCGCCCTGCCCGACTTCGGCTCGAAGATCGTCCCCGCGTGCGAGGTGCTGCTCAACAACCCCGTCGTGCGCGAGAAGATCCGCGAGGGCGAGGACAACGACCTGCCCGCCATCATCGCGCAGTCCCGCGCCGATGGCATGCGCTCGTTCACCACATCCCTCGCGGAACTCGTCGAGACCGAGGCGATCGATCTCCAGACCGCCCGCGGCTTCGCGCCCAACCGCGACGCGCTCGACAGCATGATCAAGGGCGTCGAGGTCAAGGCCGCGACGCTCGTGCACCGCATCAAGGGCCGGTCATAGGTTCGATGCCCACGGACGCCACGCGGCTATCGTTCGCCCACGGGCCCGTAGCTCAGCGGTTAGAGCTCTCCACTCATAATGGACGCGGTCGCTGGTTCGAATCCAGCCGGGCCCATTGCTATCGGCGCACGACGCACCGGAGCCCTCGTCCGGGCGCCGTCACGCGCGGCCGTGCCCGGGATCGTTCCGACCGATCTCCTCCATCAAGTCCATCTGGAGCTGCTGGATCTCGATCAGACGCCGCCACTGGTGCGTCAGGAGCTGGTCGAGCTTGGTGTGCAGCAGGCGGATCTCCAGCTCCGCCTTGAGGTTCACGCGGTAATCGTGCTCCGCCTGCAGGCGGTCCTTCGCAGCCTGGCGGTTCTGGCTCATCATGATGACCGGCGCCTGCACCGCCGCGAGCGTCGACAGCACGAGATTGAGCAGGATGAACGGGTACGGATCGAACGGCCTCGTGAGCAGCATGCCCACGTTGAGCAGCATCCACACGACGATCACGAGCGTGAACGCGCCGATGAACCGCCAGCTCCCGCCGAACGTCGCGACACGATCGGCGACCCGATCGCCCAGCGTCAGCCCGCGGCGGAACTCCTTGTTGATATCCGCGGCAACGAACTCCTGATCGCGCAGCGCACCGACGACCTGCTCGTCGAGCGCCGTGAGCTCGCCGCGCTCTTCTTCGAGCAGCGATCGCACGTAGTCGGCCCGGTACCGCGCGTTGCACTGCGGGCAGATGAATCCCTGCGGATCGAAGCCGGGCACGTCGCGCCGGATCCGCTCGGCGATCGCGTGCCGGACCGTCCCGCCCGCGAGCATCGCCGCCTCGGGGAAGGTCCGGTGGCAGATCTGGCACCGGGGCGTGGGTGTTGGATCGCTCATATCAGCGAATGGTACGGAGCCGGGCGAGCCGATCGGCCAGCAGCGCCGCGGCGCGACCGCGGTGCGAGACGCCGTTCTTCTCGTCCGGCGAGAACTCCGCACTCGTGCGCACAAACGCGGGCGCGACCAGGAACAGGGGGTCATACCCGAAGCCCGATGTTCCACGTGGAACACCCCCGCCCGGGTGCCCCGCGTTCGCCGGACCGGGCAGCCCGATCCGCCCCTCGAACGTCCCGCGCACCCGCACCAGCACGACCGGCTCATCCTCGTGCGCCGGAACGCTCAGCGACAGGCCCGCGCGCCGGGCCGCGTCGGGCGATGCCGCGGCGAGGCACATCACGCACACGAAGCGCGCGCCGCGCGATTCGAAGGGCACGCGATCGAGCGCGCGCAAGAGCGCGCGGTTGTTGTCGGCGTCGCGCGTCTCGCGCGAGTGCCCGAGCTCGACGCCCCCGGTCGCGAAGTGGCTCGAGATCACGCCCGGCGCGCCGTCCAGCGCGTCGACCTCGAGGCCCGAGTCGTCGGCGAGGCAGACCCGCCCGGTCGCGCGGGCGTAGGCCAGGGCCTTGATCGTCGCGTTGGCCTCGAAGGTGTCACCCGTCTCCGCGGGCTCGGGGACCGAGCGGGAAAGGTCGGCAAGGGTGGCGATCGCGAGCCCGAGGGGCGCGAGGATGGCCCGCATCTCGGCGACCTTGTGCGGGTTGCCGGTCGCGAGCACGATGGGCTCGGCGGGTGCGGTGTTCGGGGTGGTCTCGGCGGGCTCGGCCATCGCGCGATGGTAGAGCGTGTACCCTCGTGCGGGAAGATCGATCGGCTTCGGCGGCGAAAGGGGCGAGATGGGCGACGGGAACGCGAGGCGGGCGGCGGTGGCGCGGGAGGCGGCACATTCGCTGAAGGAACGGAAGGACGAGCTCGCGCGCACGCACGCGCTGGTCGGCTTCGATGGATTCATCGACTCGATCATCGACGTCGTGGACGTGCGCACGGGCGCGGCGATGCACGAGTATCGACGCCTCGCGACGATCGAGCAGTTCGCCGGTCGGTGCGCCGCGTTCGCGGGTAAGAGCGCGAACATCGAGCTGGTCGTGAAGGAGGACCGCTTCGGGGGCAATGGGCCGCTGATGGCGGGGGCGATGGCGCGGCTTGGTGCGGCGGTCACGTACATCGGCGGCGTGGGTCGTGAGGACGACTGGACGAAGCTGCATCCGACGTTCGAGTCGTTCGCGGCGCGGTGCCGGGAGGTGGTGCCGATCGCGCCGCCCGCGCACACCGATGCGCTGGAGTTCGACGACGGCAAGCTGATGTTCGGCAAGACGCACCACACGCTGGACGTGTGCTGGGAGAAGATCGTCGAGCGCGTGGGGCTTGAGGCGCTGCGCGGGCACTTTGCGCGGGCGCGGATCGTGGGCATGTGCAACTGGACGCTGTGCACGGGCGTGCAGGGCCTCTGGGAGGGGCTCATCCGCGAGGTGCTGCCCGTCGTGAAGCGCGAGGGGCAGGGCCCGCGACGGATCGTGATCGACCTGTCGGACCCGGCGAAGCGATCGGACGAGGACCTGCGGCGTGCGCTCGCGACGCTGCGCGAGATGGACGCGATCGTGCCCGTGACGCTCGGGCTGAACCTCGCCGAGAGCGAGCGGGTGGCGCACGTGCTGGGCTTGTCCGTGTATGAACGCCCGGGAACGCGGAGGCTGGCGGACGAGGTGCGCGAGGCGGCGGAGTCGATCCGCGCGGGCATCGAGATTGATTGCGTTGTGGTGCATCCGCGCGAGGGCGCGGCGGGCGCGAACCGCGCGGGGGAGAGCGACTGGTTTGATGGGCCGTTCACCGCGAAGCCGAAGCTCTCGACGGGCGCGGGGGACCACTTCACGGGTGGGTTCGCGATCGGTCAGGCGGCGGGGCTTGGGCTGAGCGCGTGCCTGGCGTGCGCGTGCGCGACGAGCGGGGTGTACGTGCGCGACGCGGAGAGCCCGACGCTGGAGCGGTTGTGCGGGTTGCTGGAGGGCATTGCGCAGGGTGAGGCGTGAGCGCGCGATGGTCGCAGTGGCGGGCGTTCCCCGATCCGCGCGCGGGCGGAGTGCTGGTCGCGCCGATAGGTCCCGGGGTGTATGAGCTACGGCGCGGCGATCAACTCGTGCTCGTCGGCATCAGCTCGCGGTGCGTGCATCGGATGTGCTCGCTCCTGCCGCCGCCGTGGGGGAGCGGGACAAGGAACAACGCGGGGAAGCGGAAGTACGTGTGGCGGCATCTCGCGGAGATCGAGTATCGCACGTTCGCGTGCGCGACGCGGGAGGAAGCCGCTCGTGTGGAGCGCGAGATGCTCCGTGGTACGCGGCGGTATCTGTTTGCAACGTAGTGGGGGTGTGATTGTCGGATAAGCGCATTTGATGAGACATTGACCCGCTGATGCGGTACGAGTGGTCTTTGGGTCTCGAATCTGATGCGGGGGAAGTGTCCCCCGCACCCCCTCTCGCGGGGTCCTATCGAGCGTGCGAGTCGCCGCCCCCACCCCGGCCCTCCCCCGCGGGGCGCGGGGGAGGGAGGATTGCCACACACGCATCCATGCGTGTCGTGCGATCGATCACGGTGCGACTGGATCGAAGAAGATCGCGACGATGGTGATGAGTATGAACCAGAACAGAGCGCCGAACGCTACGAGCAGTGTGTCGAGGCTGATCGTGTGTTCGGCGCGGTAGCGATGCGTCTCCATGCGGAACCAGCGGACGCACAGCCAGACGACGATGGCAAGGCTGGCGACGAGCGATGTGAAGATCCACGCGTCGTGCGCGTGCGCTTGCCAGAACCAGAACGCCGGGAGCGAGAGCACGCAGGGCGCGAAGAATTTGCCGATGAGCGCGGTGAGTGCGAGCGGATAGAAGATCGGTGCGGGAAGGCGGATGCGGCGTCGTGCGTCGGCGAGCATTGGTGAGATGGGGCGTGGCAGCGGCAACGGAATGCTCCCCGGCCTCTCGCTCTTCCGATCACTCGCCGCCAAAGAGTGCGTACAGCTCTACGAACACAGCAGGTGCCGACACGGCGGTGAGAAAGGTCACAGCCACGAGAATGGGGAAGAAAGCGAATGCCGAGATGCGTTTGCGGCGTGGGGTTAAGGCAAGGTATCCAATCGCAAGGAGATCGAGGAGGGCGAACACCGCCGTGGCGAATGCGGACGCACCAAGCCACCTGCCCGGGCGCAGCGTGAAGTCGGTGTTGAACGCGTAATAGATGCAGGGAGACTGGAGCATCATTACCACTGCGAGGGCGACCACATATGTACCATCGCAACGGTGAAGAGGTACGACTCCACTATCCGTAGACAGGGCCGTGACGTCTTTGGGGTATTCCCTGACTTCATCCTGCTCGGAAGCCATGTCGCGAACCTCACGCGGGCGTTGAGCCCCGCGATGTTTCGGAGTTCAGCGTCATGGATTCCGTCAGCCCGATGTCGCGCCGGTAGTGCATGCCCTTGAAGCTGATCTTCTCGCACGCGGCGTAGGCGCGCTCGCGGGCCTGCGCGAGGTCGTGCCCGAGCGCGGTGACGCCCAGCACACGCCCGCCCGCGGTGGCGAGCGCGGCGTCTGCATCGCGTTTCGTGCCCGCCTGGAACACGACGAGTTCGCCCGACTGCGAGAGCGGACCCGCGGCGAGTTCGTTCACGCCGTGGATCGGGATGCCGTTCTCGGGCTTGTCGGGATAGCCGGGGCTGGCGATGACGACGCAGCACGCGGCGTCGTTCTTCCAGCGCACGTCGGCCTGATCGAGCGTGCCCGACGCGGTCGCGAGCATGAGTTCGAGCAGGTCGCTGTCCAGGCGCATCATGAGCGGCTGGCACTCGGGATCGCCGAAGCGGGTGTTGAACTCGAGCACCTTGGGGCCGGCGTGGGTGAGCATGAGGCCTGCGTAGAGGACGCCGCGGAACTCGATGCCCTCGCGCCGGAGCGTGTCGACGATGGGGACGAGGATCTCGCGCTCGATGCGGGCCATGGTGGGCTCGTCGATGGAGTTGCTGGGGCAGTACGCGCCCATGCCGCCGGTGTTCGGGCCCTCGTCGTCGTCGAGGAGGCGTTTGTGGTCCTGGCAGGGCGGGAGGACGCAGATGGTGCGTCCGTCGACGAGGGCGAGGACGGAGACCTCTCGCCCTTCGAGCTTTTCTTCGATGATGACGGTTGCGCCGGCGTCGCTGAAGACGCGCCGGACCATGATCTGGTCGATCGCGTCGATGGCTTCGGCGAGCGTGCGCGGGAGGATGACGCCCTTGCCCTTGGCGAGGCCCGACGCCTTGATGACGGGCAGGTCGGAGATCGGCGCGTCGTACGCACGGGCGATGAGGCGATTGGTGCGGCGGAGCTCGGCGATCATCTTGCGGCGGAGCTCGGGATCGCGCTCGTTGGCCGCGGCGGCGTGGACGCAGGAGATCGTGAGCGCGACGCGCTCGTGCTCGGGCGCGCGGGTGACGATCGCGGGGATGCGCTCGATGATGTGGTTGATGCGCTGCACGCGGTCGCGGATGTCGAGGTCGCGGAGTTCCTCGGGCGAGAGGCCCGCGGCGGCGCGGGTCTCGACGTAGTTGCGCGCGGACTCGGGGTCGGTGAAGATCGAGGCGCCGCCGGTGGGGATGGCGCCGGTGCGGAGCATCTGCTTGCACCAGGCCTTGTCGGACTCGAGGCGCGCGGCGGATTGTGACGGGCCGAAGATAAGGCGTCCCGGCGCGGCGAGCTTGTCGGCCCAACCGTCGGCGAGGGGGTCTTCGGGGCCGATGACGACGAGCCCGATGCGGTTGCGATCGCAGAACTGCTGGAGGCGGTAGATCTCGCGCGTGGAGACGGGCACGTCGACGGGGCGTGCGCCGCAGGCGGTGATGCCGGGGTTCTCGGGGTGGGTGGTGTAGAGCGTGCCGAGGCGGGGGGACTGCGCGAGCTTCCAGGCGATGGCGTGCTCGCGACCGCCGCCGCCGATGAGGAGAACGTTGACAGGGTCGGGCATGGGCGATGGTAGGGGCGGGCGTGGGGTGCTTGCGGGGCGTTGCGTGGTCGGTGCAGAGGCGCGAAGTGTGGGTCGTGGTTGCCGGATCGGGAGGCGCGGCCTATTGTTAGAGCAGATTGCGGGGTGGAGCAGTCCGGTAGCTCGTCGGGCTCATAACCCGAAGGTCACAGGTTCGAATCCTGTCCCCGCTATTGCCGGGCCGGTTGCGAAAGCAGCCGGCCCTTTGGTTTTCAGGGAACGCCGCCGAGAGACCTCGGCGGCGTTTTCGCGTTTTGGCCCGCGTTCCGAAGGGATCGGCAACGCGACTGGCCGCGGGCCGGTTCTCTGCGGCTCGGCATGTCCATAACCGGCTCCTTCCCACTCGGACTTCACGGGCGCGATTTTGGCCCAAAGTCTCTCCGCGTCTCTCGTCGCCGGGTGCCCGGGTTAAGAAGGGTTCGTGCTCGCGATAGCGCGACAGATGAAGTCACATCTATACCGCGACGCGGGCGGGTCGGTCCATCGACATCGACCCGCCGGTTCACAAGCGGGCAGATAGCGCGACGGCTGCATAGGGAACCACTACCGGAGCGCGTGCTGCGCCGGTTGGCTGGAGCCCCCAATGCGAACCCAGAACCCAGAGACCATGACGCCCGCGGAGCGCGACGCCGAAGTCGTGAGCATCCTCGCGCTCGGCCTCGCACGGGCCATCCATGCGGAACGTTCGCGTTCCACCCGGGAGCCAAGCGACCTGGCGAAATCTGACGCCGATCGACTTGAACTTCCGCAGCATGCAGACCTCAGTGTCTCCGCACGGCCCCGGGGTTAGGGCTCCGGACCGATGCGAAGAGGAATTCCAATGTCTGATGCGATCGAACGACAACTCGGCGAGCTTCAGCGGATGACCACCAGCGACTTGGTGGACCGCTACGAGGAACTCCACGGCCACGCCTGCCGCACACGCCACCGCGCCTACCTGATCCGCAAGATCGCGTGGCGTATCCAGGCCAACGCGGAGGGCGACCTGAGCGAGCGGGCCAAGCGGCGCGCGGCCGAACTGGCCGATGACGCCGAGATCCGCACGATGGCACCTCGCTCGTACACCTCCCCTCCGCAGCCCGGTGAAATCCGCACCAGGGTGCGATCGCTCGATACGCGCGACCGCCGCGATCCCCGGTTGCCCCCGCCCGGCTCCGCGATCGTCCGCCAGTACAAAGGGCGGACGATCCGGGTCATTGTGCTTGGGGACGGTGAAGGCTTCGAGTTCGACGGCGAGCGGTACGGAACGCTGTCGGTAATCGCCAAGAAGGTGACAGGCCAGCACATCAACGGCTACCGCTTCTTCGGACTGCGGGGTGGCCGATGACCAAGCGAGGCCGAACACCCGGTGTGCCGCCATCGCGAGATCGGGGCGCGGGAGCACCCGGGCCCATCCGGTGCGCGATCTACACCCGCAAGAGCAGTGAGGAGGGACTCGAACTCGAGTTCAACTCCCTCGACGCCCAGCGGGAGGCTGCGGAGGCGTACATCGCCAGCCAGCGGAACGAAGGGTGGATCTGCCTTCCGGACCGCTACGACGACGGCGGGTTCTCCGGCGGCAGCATGGAGCGGCCGGCGCTGGAGCAACTCCTGAAGGACATCGAGGCCGGGAAGGTCGACTGCGTCGTGGTCTACAAGGTGGACCGCCTCAGCCGCTCGCTGATGGACTTCGCCCGGATCATGGAGACGTTCGACCGCAAGGGCATCTCGTTCGTCTCGGTCACGCAGCAGTTCAACACCACAAGCTCGATGGGGCGACTGACGCTC